>DUNN01000026.1 GCA_012839345.1 Clostridiales bacterium
CATTTTTACCGCTTCTTCCTTGAAGCTTCTGTCGTACACCGTTTTGTTTCCCATTTTTTTCGACTCCTTTGCGTTTTTATTTTACTTCCACCTATTTCAGGAGTCAATGAAAATTGTAGCAGACCACTTAAGCGAAACCGGGACGATTAGGAACGATAAAT
Source organism: Clostridiales bacterium (assembly GCA_012839345.1). Classification (GTDB taxonomy): domain Bacteria; phylum Bacillota; class Clostridia; order Oscillospirales; family Acutalibacteraceae; genus Caproiciproducens. The sequence continues at coordinate 162 of DUNN01000026.1, forward strand.
CAAAGTAATTCGATAAGCCCACAACTGCGAATAGCAGTAGTGGGCTTATCATAGGCGTTCGCGTGCTAATTTACCGAATTTTGTTTATGTTGTAGTGGTTGGTTTTAAATCGAAGAATAAAGGTGCCATATATTAACGCTTATGGTATAGTATTATCATGGAGGGTGGTAACTAATTGAACGCCAAGAAAGGAAATAGTTACTGCCTGGCTAATATCAAAATAGACAAGACAATGGGGGTAAGCGAAATGATGAGTATGAGCAATAAATGCGAGACAATAGTTGTTGTAGATGATGAGCGAGAGATTGCCGATCTCCTTAACTTCGGAAAAGCCGATTGATGGTCGGACAAAACAAGAAAAGGGACTGCACCATGAATAAAATTTTGATTATAGATGATGACAGAGAACTGTGTGCTTTGATTAAACGCAGTGTACTATCAGAAAATATAGAAGCCAATTTTTGTAATACGGGAAAAGAAGGCTTACAGAAATTAAAGGAAACGGAATATCAACTTGTGATACTGGATGTGATGATGCCCGGTATGGATGGCTTTGAAACGCTGGAACAAATCAGGAAAGAAAACAGCCTGCCGATTTTGATGTTCACATCCAAAAATGATAGCATTTCTAAGGTGCGGGGCTTGCGAGCTGGAGCGGATGATTATTTGACAAAACCTTTTGATATGGATGAACTGATCGCCCGTATTGTTTCCCTCATCCGCAGGTATACACGCTTTAATCAGCAAGATGGAACTGCACAGCAGCTTGTATTTGATGGACTACAAATTGACCTTGAAAATCGTTCAATCACTACGGGAAATGGTACTTTTGAACTCCCCCCAAAGGAATTTGACTTGTTACTATATTGTGTAAAAAATCAAGGAAGGATTTTGACCAAACAGCAGATATATGAAAAAGTTTGGGGCGAAGAATACTTCTATGATGACAGCAACATTATGGCAATCATCAGCCGACTTCGCAAAAAATTAGAGGCCGATCCATCAAAACCGAAGTATATTCAAACCATAAAGGGGATCGGTTATCGCTTTAATAAGGAGGTGTGATAGTTATGGAGATCATCGTTTTTTTATCCATAACGGTTGCTGTTTTGGCTGTTTTCATTTCCTATTCCATGATTCGACGAGTAAAAAGGCAAATAGCAGAATTTACTGACGCTCTGGCAGATATAAAAAACGGAAATGGCAATCGGCGTATTTTATCCGATACAAATGAACTGGCTGCCCCTCTTGCCTATGAAATCAATGAGATCGTTGTATCTTACGAAAATAAGCTTTCTGTTTTCCGGCAGACAGAGGAAACAAACCGCCAGTTGATGACAAGCCTTTCCCATGATGTCAGAACACCCCTTACAACCCTAATAGGGTATCTTGATGCTGCACATAAAGGGATTGTTACAGGTAAAGACCGGGATGACTATATCGAGACAGCCCGTCGAAAGGCATACGATTTGAAAGAATACATCGATGTTCTCTTTGACTGGTTTAAGCTAAATTCCAACGAGTTCGCTATGGAAATCCATACCGTTGAAGCCGCAGAACTTACAAGAAATATCCTGATCGACTGGATACCGATATTTGAAGATAAACAGCTCGATTATAACATTGACATTCCCGAACAGCCTTTCCGTGTAAAACTTGATACGGACGGTTATATGCGGATTGTAAACAATCTCATTCAAAATGTACTTGCACACAGCCATGCAGACAAAATTGAAATTTCCCTGTCCAGACAGGGAAAAACCATGAAACTGCGCCTTGAGGATAATGGTGTGGGAATTGAAAAAGAAGATTTGAAACATATCTTTGAGAGGCTTTATAAATGTGATAAAGGCCGATCTGAAAAAGGCAGCGGCCTTGGCCTTTCCATTGTTCGTCAACTCGTAGAAAAAATGGACGGCAGTATAGAAGTCAAAAGCACACCGGGAAAAGGAACTGAATTTGACCTGCTTTTCCCTTTGGAAGATTGATAGGGTTCCCGCCTTTGCGGCGGGAGCCTTTGCTATTTTAGAGTGCCATGTTTCAAATTGCAAGGTTAATGCAAGGTTGCGGCAAGGTTAATGCAAGGTTGGTGTGATAGAATGCCTTACAGAACAGGAGGTTTGAATATGGACACAAGTTACATCATTGAAACCAAAAATCTGACAAAGCAATACGGCTTACAAAAGAGCGTGGCTGACCTAAATATCCATGTGAAGCGCGGGAGGATTTATGGTCTGCTCGGAAGAAACGGAGCCGGAAAAACCACTACCATGAAAATGCTCTTGGGCTTAACGAAGCCGACTTCTGGGGAGGTCAAAATCTGGGGAAAGTCTTTGCATGGAAACGAAAAGAAATTGCTGCCCCGTATCGGCAGCCTAATCGAGTCCCCCGGCTTTTATCCCAATCTGACCGGCACAGAGAACCTGCGTATCTTTGCTACTCTGCGGGGCGTACCGAACAATCATGCCATCAAGGACGCTCTGGATCTGGTAGGACTGCCCTACAAAGATAAAAAACTCTTTTCTCAGTATTCCCTTGGCATGAAGCAGCGGCTTGCTATTGCCCTTGCCGTTATGCACGATCCGGAGCTTTTGATTTTGGACGAGCCGATCAACGGACTTGATCCCATCGGCATTGCAGAGGTGCGCTCCTTTATCCGGGAGCTTTGCGATGCAAGAGGAAAAACCATTCTGATTTCCAGTCACATTCTCTCGGAAATCTCTCTGCTGGCTGACGATATTGGAATTATCGACCACGGCGCATTGCTCGAAGAAGAAAGCCTTGCTGAACTGGAACAGAAAAGCAGCAAGCATATTCATTTTATACTCTCTGATACTGCACAGGCAGCAAGAATTTTGGAGAGGAGTTTCCACGAAAATCACTTTTCCATACAGGACGATCATAACCTGCGCTTGCACAATCTGGAACTACCTATCGGAAAAATCGTGACCGCCTTTGTAGAAAACGGCTTGGAAGTATCTGAGGTTCATACCCGTGAAGAAAGCCTTGAAGATTATTTCAAGCGCGTGACGGGAGGCGAGGGAATTGCTTAAACTGATAAAATGTGAATTTATGAAACTGAAACGGAAGAAATTTATCCCGCTTATTATTCTGGCTGCTTTTATGTTTCCGATTCCTCTGACCTATCTTATGACAACGCCATCTATGATGGATCGCTACACGGATCGGGCAGACGCTTTTGATGGGCTTTTCAATATGGTACTTGGGTATGGCATCCAGTTTTTACTGCCCTGTATTATTGGAGTTATCGCCGCGATGCTGTTCTTTATGGAACGAGACAATGACACATTCAAAAATCTGCGTACCATTCCCGTAACAAGCACGCAAATGGTACTTGCAAAAATTCTTGTTCTGTTTCTATTTGGGATTGTTTTTTGCGTGGCTTCTACCATTGCAACAATTCTTTGTGGATTTGGAACATTAGAGGTTTACGGCATTGGCTACAAGTTATTTTTAGCGGTTGAAACAGGAATTTTTATTACGGCAGGAACACTTCCGCTCATTGTTCTTGTTGTTTTTTTCAGCAGAACCTATGTTTTCTCAATTCTGCTGTGTGTCTTTTACAGTGTGCTTAACATGAGCGCAACCGCGTTGTTTGACGCACTGCCGAAAATGATATTATGGCTTTTGCCTACGCCGCTGACTACATTCTGGAGTGCCGGAGATATGGCGGCACATGGAATCCAAATGGATTTAGAGCAAATGGCAGGACTAATCCCCTCGACATTTCAAGTTGTGCTAATCCTTGGAATTATGGCGGTCGTTTCGTTTTTGTTGATCGACAGACTTTATAAGCAGAGGGGGGAATAAACATGGCTCGTATTGTGAAAACAGAATTTTATAAATTGAAAAGGTATCATATTCTCTGGGCTGGGGTTGCACTTATGCTTCTTTCTGTTCTGCTGACCTTGTTTACCTCTATGGCAAATGATGGTTCTGTTTGGGATTTTGCTTATCTTACAGAACAGGTCATCAAAAATAATATGTCTATGATTTTCCCGATGTGTATCAGCTTGATTGCCGGATATATGATTTCCCGTGAGCAGACAGATGATACATTGAAAAACATCTTGGTGGTACCGATTTCTTTCAAACGGTTATTGACTGGAAAGCTGATTGTGTGTGGGGCGCTGTCCATTGTTTTGGGGTTAATATGCAGTCTATTTACGATCATAGCTGAAATGCTTGCTGGATTTCCGGGCTTTGAAATCACATTGGCCTTAAAAGCAATATTACAGATTACCGCAGTCAACTTCTTTTTATATCTTGCTGTCTTGCCTATTATTGTAATTACCTGCTGGAAAGCAGGCAGCTTTTTAGTCGGTGTAATTATTGCCTTTGTCTATGGATATGGCGGGATGTTTGCCGCAGGAAATATGACATTGGCAAATCTCTATCCGATCACGGCAAGCCTTGGAATGATAGGCTATCGCAGCTATGATAACGCTGTCAAATGGAATATTGGAATCTGTATTTGCAGTCTTTTGTTTGTCGTTGCCATTGCTGCACTGTTGATTTTCTGCATGAAAGAAAATGAAGCCACCCAAACAAAAAAGAAAGCAAAAAAGGCTACGCCGAAGAAAAGCTGGTGATAATTTCTGTGAAGAAAGCAGTTTTGATGCTAACACTTGTATTTTTGGGAAGTTTCGCTTTTTCCGGTTGTTCAAAAGACGTAATTCTCAACCATTATAATAATATCGTCCAGTCTGCGGGTTCTGTAGAGCTTACAGGCAAGTTGGCTTTACAGGGTACAAAGGAAAAAGAAATTGATGATTATACAGGAAGCTATAAAGCTGATTATAATAATTTTTCAAATACGGAATATCTGTTCGGCGGAACGTCCATAAATCGTGAAGCCGGAAAAGATATATTTATTACTTGTACTCTGAAAGTTACAGATGGCACTGCAAAAGTGTTTTGGCTTTCGGGGTCCGATGAAGCAGTAACTTTAATTGAAACAACCGGAACATATAGCGATACAATCACACTTCCCGATGGTGGAAACTATATCGGTATTGAATGTGAGGATTTCACAGGAAGTATTGAATTGAATATTGAATAACATTCTGCCGGACGACGGCATAAGAAAAAAGCCGTCGTAAAGCGGATATATTTTCACGCGCCTACGAAGCGGCGGCTTTGAGTTTCAGAGTCGCCGCTTCTTTTATTGTATAACGAAAACTCCCGGCACAGGCGGGAGTTTTCGTTATACAATAAAAAAGCACCCCATTTTGGGGTGCTTGATGACTGATTATTTATGTATTCTTCAGCATAGTTATGGCCTTTGTCGTTTGGAAAATCATGATATTATGAGCATATTCACTTATCAATTATTTTAAGGCAAAATAATTTGCTAATTTAATTTCTTTCTGCAAAACCAGTTTATTACCAATTTTGTCTTTGAAAACATAAAAAGCACTACGATTTCTATCAGACAAAGTACTATGAACAGCGGAGGAGTAATGATGCTAGAATAGATTTCCAATGACACAAATGCAAGAACAGTTAGAATAATTAAAGATAAACCAAATAAGATTTGGGATATTCTAACTTTTGACATATCATAAAGCTTCTTTTCTTCGTCTGTCAGTTATCCATACATCATAAGGGAGTCTCCTGTCCCTTTTGCAATATTTATAGTATTCATAATGCAGACTAGTAGTACAGCTAGATACGGGAAATATTTCTTATAAATATAGTCTTTGGTATTCGCATTATCTGAAGTATTTTGTAAGTCATATATAAATATTCCAGCAAGTATTATGATTATTGCTACACAGAAATAATATATATTTTTTTCTTCCACACCATATATTTATTTTCCTCTCATGTAAGAAATAAGAGGCCTTGTTAGATTCTACTGATTAAAATAGCCGCTCGCATACAAAGACAAAATTATTTTAGTTCGCTCTTTGTGGTCCTCGCAGTAAAGACGGTAAAGTTCCTGAATCGCCGGTGTCCTTCCTATATCAGCCATGATGTCGTTAATCTGGAGACGGAGCTGTAAATCTTTAATCCAGCCGTATTGTAGTTTCCCAGGGCAGTCCTTCAGAACATTCCCCAACTGCAACAGCTTATTACAGAGCGTGTCCATTTCTTTGTCACTGAACTGCCTTTCGGCATTTCGCGTAATCTCGGAAAGAATTTCATCCACTTGTTTTTTAATTTCCCCGCGCTTGCCCTGCCTAAATCCACTGGAAACCCCAATCCAAATTCAGCGGTGTTGGAGATTAGTTATAAATTAATTAACTACTACATAGGTTTATTCAAGATCTTCTGCTTCATTTATAACTTCCATAATATCAATAGAGCCATTAAAGCCGTTTGCTTGTCTGACTCCCTTAATGGTCAAAGTCAGATTTGCTCTGATAACGGATGCCAGCATGAGAGTATGTATTTTAATATTGACAATCCGAATATTGTTTGCTAAGCTGATTACAGATAGTTGAAAATTCAACTGTTGAAAAATCTACGAAAGTGATGAGCGATGGAGTTTCACACACTGAATTTGCTGTGCCGATATGCCCAGTCCTATGGACGGGAACGAATCCGATCCGTGGGCTTGACGAACACGAGTTTTCTGATTTTGTGTTTGCTTAGCGGACACGGAGCTTTGCAGCAGGACAAGATTGTATTGATGCTGATGATGGGCAAGACGACTGTGGCAAAGGCACTCGGTCCACTTGAAAAGGCAGGACTTGTGCAGAGGCACACACATCCTTCCGATCGCCGAAAGGTTATTGTAAATATAACAGAAGCGGGACGCCAAAAGATTTCCGGTATACAACATATTTACGATGAATGGCTTGAAAATAATGCGAAATGCCTTACCACCGAAGAGCACAAGATATTCGACGATATTTGCCGGCGTTTGGCTAAAAACGCGGAGCTTTCAACTGAAATCCTGCCGTTTGAATAAGAAATTCTTAAATACTATTAAATAGAGAGTGGTTGTATTATGAACTTTTCTGAAGCGTGGCGGATTGCTTTCCCCCCCGATGATGTGGGTATTGCCGTTGGTTGCAGCGATCCTGTGTTCGATTGGGTTCAAGAAATTCGTTTGGTTTATCTCAATTGGCTACGGCGCTGCTGTTGCCGGCGAGGGCATTGCCATGATCTTCATGTTCTGGAACAGGCTTACTGTTGCAACGGTAATTATCCTGATTGTGCTGATCGGCTATGCGTGCCGGCTTGCTGGATTTCTTACAATGCGCGAAATTAAGAGCGCGTCTTATCGGAAGGTAGCCAAGGAAATCACGAAGGATGGGTCCGATATGTCCTTCGGCGTAAAATGTGCGATTTGGATCTCTGTCATCTGCCTGTATTTCTGTCAGGTTTCCCCGATTTTTTATCGCCTTTCAAACGGCACTGCAAGCAACGCTTGGCATTGGCTTGGCCTGATTGTGATGCTTTTGGGCGTAACGCTGGAGGCGACTGCCGATATGCAGAAGTCCGCAGCGAAAAAGAAGAACGCGAATCGTTTTTGCGACACTGGACTGTTTCGCCTTGTACGCTGCCCGAATTACCTTGGTGAGCTTCTTCTGTGGGTCGGTGTGTTTATCTCCGGATTCGGGGCTCTGACAGGCGTCGTTCAATGGTTTATCGCGGTTCTTGGATTCGTCTGCATAACGTATATTATGTTCAGTGGCGCACGGCGTCTGGAGCTCCGGCAGAACAAGCGTTACGGTAACGACCCAGAATATCAAAAATATGTAAAATCAACACCGATTATTATCCCGTTTATCCCACTGTACAGCGTAGCAGACTGCAAATTTATTATCGTTTGTCAAAGCAGAATGCCTCAGACGCATTTATCCATTTTATTAGGGGGACTGGACGTGAAAATCGATGCTGTTAACCGGAGAAAACTGGGTTGGCGTGAAGGCATTGTTCCGGCGCTGATTCAGTTTGGTATCCTGGTAATCGTTATTATGGAGTTTCTATTACTGATTGGGCCTAAGAATGGCCTTACCAATCTTCAACCTGTGTCGGTCATTGGGGATGAGCAGACAAATCCAAACCTGATTCGTCTTATTTATATGCTGATAGTCATTCCTCTGTCGTTTGTGCTTGTGCGGCTGGTGCAGGGTGCGAGTTTCAAGAAACAATTCTGGATTTCATTAATATCAGGCATCCTGCTGTGGCAGGGCGTTGGTGAGTGTGCCTGGCATTTCGGATTATTCTTAGACGGCCGTTTTCTCAATTTCCCCAGAATTGAAGGCATGCAGGGGACCTTTATTCTGCTTTTCCTGACGTTGCCGCTGTTTGTATACGCGTGGAGAAAGTCTGTGCTTAGTTGGCCGGTAAAGATTTTTTGTCTATCATTTTTCACGAACTGGCTGCCGCATTGGCTGATGATTGGCCTGGCAGACCTGCTGAGCAGTATTGTCAGCGGCAACACCTGGTTTTTGATTTCGGCAATTTTCATTGGGCTGCCATGCTTTGTCATAGCGCTGTGGCTAATATTTCGAAGAGCGCGTACGCAAGAGGAACGCTATATGCTGTCCATCCTGCTGTATGCCGGGCTTGGCATGACGATGGAAGGCTTCGCGACAGTGTTTATGGGAATCTGATCGATTATACATAAGAGGTCGTACAAAGTCAGCAGTAAAAAGGGAGTGTCTCAAATTCCATTTTGGGACACTCTCTTTTTTGTAAACACCAAGCCTTATGCATTGCGGATTTATTATGTAATGGTAGCTAAATTATAACTCAATGAACTAATGATTATTGAATATCGTGCTTCAAAAGGTGTTAATCCTCGATTAAAGATATGTGGGCTCTGATGATTATAGCAAATGTAGTTAAAGTCATATACCGCCGCATCCAGTTCCTTGTTCGCCCACATGTGTTGGCAAAGTTCCAGAACACGAATTATGGTAATCACAATAAACAAATGATACACTAATAAATTACACCGTTTTAAAATCGGTAGCAGACGAAAAAATACTATATGAATCCGCACTTTTTACTGCATCAATAATAGCACTTTCCACAGCTCGGCAAGCGAGAATGCCTACTGCATCAAGCCTTGTATCAACTTTGCCAGAGCTCATTGTGCACCCACATATAGATCATTGTATTGAAAAGCGCAACTACCGACTCCGCCCTTCATTGCATATTCAATTCCAGCTATTTTTCCTACAGTCGCACCAGTTCCGGCATCATAGTTGCCGCTTTGCCAACCAATTCCGTCAAAAACATTATGATATTATAATTGGTGGATCAACATTACAATTTGACGGCAGCAACGCTTATAATGTTTTTCAACTTATTTTCCCTAATGGATAAGTGTATTCACATAAAAAGATATACCTACACAGTTTGAAAATTGCTATTATACCAAAGGAGATACGGTCAATCTGCTCCAAACCCCTATTGGTAACATCGGCGTAGCGCTCTGTTGGGAAATGCTGAGATATGATACTGTTAGACGGCTTTTGGGAAAGTCAGATGTTGTTTTAGCTGGCTCATGTTTGTGGGACTTGCCCGATGATGCTTCTCCCAGTAGAGAAGGTTTGCGCAAATATAATCAACATCTTGCTGTTGAAACACCTCTTGTATTTGCTCAGCTTTTATAAGTACCAGTAATACACAGCATTCATTGTGGAGAAGTTACAGCATTTGATTTTCCAAATGCTCAAATGGTTCAGAAACGTCATTTTATTGGTGCAGCTCAAATCATAGATCAGCAAGGGAAAATGATTGCAAGTCAGTCATTTGAACAAGGGGAAGGTCTTGTTATCTCCAATCTGCCGAGCCAGAATCCAATTGAGCGGAGAAGTCAAAGCCTTCAGATTGGATACGCACACCTTTTTTCACGATTCCAACATCTGTAATATTCATATCAGGGATAATTGTCGCGTGTAAAAACCAGAAAACTAATAGCAACAACAGACCTGCATAAATAACATATTTGGTTTTTTGGAAAGGATTTTTCATATATTCTTATTACTTTATCCCATAATTCACCATATTATAATTCTATATAGTCAATAAGTCAACAGCAAAGAAATTAATAGACCAGCGCCCGGTCACTGGCTTTTATGAATCATACCGATCGAAGAATATCAAAAATCGATGAAGTACAGGATCAGTCATAAGCCAAAATGAAATCGAATCGAAAGCGGGGTAGGAATTTTCCTGCCCCGCTTTTTGATGTGCCCGTCCGTTTTCGTCAAGAAACCTCATAAGTCGGTTCCGCCTTATGGAATAATAGTATAAAAATGTACAATTTTATTTGTAAGAATGCACCATATTTTTAAACTGCATTTCTTGACAAAAGGTATGGTGCAGACTATAATCTCAATTAATGACTAAAAGTCATTTTTTGAATGGTAAGTGGAAGGGAGCGACGAAATGAAGAGTAAGATTCTCGAGAATAAAAGTATCAAAATAAAAAAACTTCATGACGCGGCCTATGAGCTTTTTACGTCCATTGGTGTGCATAACACAAAAATCGACGACATTGTAAAAAATGCGGGGGTTGCCAAAGGGACGTTCTACCTGTATTTCAAGGATAAATATGACCTTGTTGATAAAATCATCATAAAAAAAGCGACTGCCCTTATCCAGAACGCATTGCAGGCGGTGGCGGAAAAACAAAAAGTCGGGCAAGACGATTTTTCAAACAATGTTATTACGTTTGCGGATTATTTTGTGGAATTCTTTAAGGATAACCAAAAGCTGCTCGCACTGATTTACAAAAATCTTTCGTGGGATCTTTATCAAAAAGCGATGGAAAACCAAGAAATGGGAGGGGCAGTGAAAACATTTATCCAGCATTTCAACACACACGGAACCGATACGGAAACGGCCGAACGCAGGCTGTTCATTATCGTTTCTATGGTCGGTGCGGTCTGTTACAACTCGATTGTACTGGAGACCCCGTTTGGCATAGACAGCATGAAACCGGAATTGTACCGTTCCATTGCCAGGATTATTGCCTGACTTAGAATTCACTATTTAGGGAGAGCGCAACATGAAACTTGGAAAACATACGGGCCGGCGCCCGTTCAGCATTGTGAATTTTATTATTGAAAAGCGCAGAGGAATCGAGATATTCTTCGTGGTTTTGACGGTTTTAAGTGCGTTTTGTTACCTGCTGGTGGATGTAAACTATGACCTTACCAAGTATCTCCCAGGTACAACGCAATCTCAGCAGGGACTGAAAGTCCTGAAAAAAGAATTCGGCTATCCGGGCACAGCCCGCGTAATGGTCGACAATGTTACATACTTTGAGGCCAAAAGCTACAAAGACCGAATTGAAGCGGTGGACGGCGTGGATTCCGTCATGTGGTGTGACAGCGCCTCTCCGGCATATCAGGCCAGTTCCTTCATCCGTACCAAGGATATCGAGGATTACTACAAAGACGGATATTCCGTGATGGATGTTGTGTTCAAGCAGGGCGACACCACCAAACTGACGTCCAAAGCGCTTGACCAGATCAAGCAGATCATCGGAGATAAGGGGCATATTGTCGGCCCTGCTGTCGTGAATAAGTCGCTGAATGAGAACCTGAGCAGGGAAGTGGCCTCCGCATCCATCATCTGCATTGTAATTATCTTCCTGATTTTGCTCTTCACGACGACGTCTTGGTTCCTACCGGTGTTGTTCCTGCTCATTATGGGAATCGCCATCGTGATTAACATGGGTTCGAATATCTTCCTCGGGGAGGTTTCGTTCATTACTTCCAGCGTTGCTGCGATTCTGCAGCTTGCGGTTGCCATGGACTATTCCATCTTCTTGATCAGCTCCTTTACCGCGGAGCGGAAAAAGGGACTGGATCTTACCGAGTCCGTTACCAACGCAATCCGACATTCCGCAAAATCAATACTGGCCTGCGGTTTTGCAACTTTCTTTGGGTTTATCGCGCTGGCGCTCATGAAGTTCTCAATCGGCTTTGACCTTGGCATCTGTCTGGCAAAAGGAATTGCCATCAGCGTAATTACCGTTCTGTTCCTCATGCCTTCCCTGATTCTGCGCTGGGCGAATATTATTGAAAAAACATCCCACCGTCCTTTCGTTCCATCCATGCACGCCTTTGCACGGGGTTCCTTTAAGTGCAGATATGCAACCCTTGCGTTGGCGCTGTTGATTGCCGTGCCTGCCTATGTAGGAAAAGGGATGAACAACTTTACCTATGGCAGTTCGGCGCTCGGCGCGGGGGAAGGAACGAAGGTGTATGAGGATGAACAGGCCATCAACAAGCAGTTCGGCCGCAGTAATCTTCTTCTGATTCTTGTACCGAACACTTCGGTTGTAAAAGAAAAAGAGCTTTCCGATGCGTTGGAAAAGCTGAGTTATACCAAGAGCGTAACGTCGTACGCAAACAAGGTTCCGGCGGGGGTCCCGGAAAGCATTCTTCCTTCCAGTATTACAAGCCAGCTTCATACGGACAACTACGCACGGATTCTGCTTTACACCAATACAAAAGATGAAAGCGCTTTGGCGTTCCAAAGCTCCAACGAAATCCAGTCCATTGTAAAGAAGTATTATCCCACGGATGCTTATGTAATTGGGCAAACAACATTTACCCAGGATATTAAGGATACAATCGTCAGCGACTATGAGGCGGTCGATGCTATTTCCATTCTGACCGTGGCACTCGTAATCCTGCTGAATTTCCGTTCGCTTCTGCTGCCGGTGCTGCTTCTGGTACCGATTGAAATTGCAGTTTTTGTCAATATGCTGTTCCCGTACTTGGTGGGCGACAAGCTTATGTTTATCGGCTATATGGTCGTCAGCTGCATTCAGCTTGGTGCCACCGTGGACTACGCGATTCTGCTGACCAACAATTATATGGAATACCGAACGCAAATGGATAAAAAGGAAGCCACCATCGAGGCGATTGCCAATACCACTGAGCCGCTGCTGACCTCTGCTACGATTCTTACGCTGGCTGGGTTTGCGCTATATAAAACATCTACCATCGGGGCAATTGCGGATATCGGCCATCTTATCGGCAGAGGAACCATTCTAAGTCTTCTGCTTGTGGTAACGGTTCTTCCAACCCTGCTTTATATTTTCGATAAGCCGATTCTTAAGAATATCGAAAAAATGCAGCGACTAAGGGAAAAGGCGGCGCAGCGCCGCAGCGAACGGAAAAATCGGATACTTGGAAAGCTGAATTTCAATTTTAAAGTTGGCTGATCACGATTTTATATTATCCCACGTTAAGATGTTTTTGTGGGAAAGCAGCACGATAGGAGGATTACGTTTTATGAAAAGCTATCATAGAATTATAGCCGGAATTCTGGCGGCGGTGATTCTGGTGCCCGCATCTTCTTCTTTTACGGCAGAAGCAGCTGCACCGAAGGTGTCAACCGATGAGGCGGTATATGTAAATTTGGATTACTACGGTAAAACAAATGGGATGACGATTGTAAAAGGGTGCAGCCTGAACGGAAATACTTCGTTTACCGATTACGGCAGCTACGAAAAGGTAACCAATATGACCGATGAGACGCAGCCGGTTCTCAATGGCGATTCTGTAAGCTGGAATTTATCCAATAGTGTCGACAGATTCTACTATGAATGTACCCCGAAAAGCAACACCATCGCTTTGCCGTGGTCGTTTGATGTGTCCTATAAGCTGAACGGAGTACCGGCCGATGCAAGCAAGCTTGCCGGCGCTTCCGGTATGGTAGAAATCGATATCAAGGCCACCCCGAATAAAAACGTAAGCGATTACTTCAAAAATAATATGCTTTTGGAAGTTGGTACTGCGTTCAAAATGAAGGATACGCTGAGTGTGGAAGCCGAAGGCGCACAGGTGCAGTCCATCGGCGAATACAAGGCGGTTCTGTTTGCCGGGCTGCCGGGGGAAGAAAAAGAGTATAAAATCCGCGTAGGCACCAATAAATTTGAAACCATCGGTGTTGTGATGATGATGGTGCCCGCAACAATAGACCAGTTCAAAGACATTAAGGACATCAAGGATGCAAAGGATACCGTAGAGGATTCGCTGGATTCGATTCACGACAGCACAAACGAGCTTTTGACCACATTGGAAACAATGTCCGGCGGGTTGGCACAGACCAAATCCGGTCTGGCCTCGCTGAACAATGCCCGCGCAACGATTAGTTCCTCCAAGGGCAAGGTTTACAGCGATGCCGATAAATCACTTGCAGATTTAACCACCATCACCAATGAAACCGCCGCGCTGGTTCCGCATCTTCAGAAAGCGCAGATAGCGGTCGAGGAGATTAATATCAACTTGAACGCGATGGTTGGCAATCTGAACACGGTCAGTACGGACTTGACTGATCTTTCCTCGGCTATCGGGTCGGTCCGCAGCGATGTGAACGATATCCGTGATAATCTGGATGATTATGATGGTAACACAACCAATCGCAAAACAGCGGCGGCAGCTCTTGCAGCCGATATGAAAACTATAAATGACTCTATGAAACAGCTGGAACTGGTTTATCCTGCTCTGCAGACTAATTTGGAAAGTTTGGGAACTGCATTATACACTTTGAAAGCATTATCTTCAGGTAATGCAGCAATCGCAGAACAGGTAGGAAATGCACTACAAAGTTTGCAAACGATTACCACTAGTATGCAAAATGTTGTTCCTCAAGTAAATGATATGCTGACAAAGGCAAACGAGGTTTATAAAATAGCAAGCGCAACAGTTCCCATGGTCGATTCTTATCTAGATATGCTCGACAGCGGCGTGAGCGATGCTGACGAACTGCTGAAGGATACCAATAAAATCGGTGCGAGTACAAAGGACCTTCTTGCCACCTCGAAGGAAGTCATCGACAGCATCACCGCACTAAACGGCGTTTTAAACCAGTACAAGGACGGCACGGTGCAGGCGCTGAAGGACACGGAACAGCTGGCAGGCGGCATCTCCCAAGGACTTTCCGATTCAAAGAATTTCCTTACTTCTCTGGAAGTTATGCTCCGTACCAGCGGCAACAGCTTGGACGAAGGTACACGCAAAAGTTTGGTCGGCTTGATTGACGTTTTGCAAAAAGCCATTGACCAGACAAAAGACACATCTACCATTAAAAATGCAAATAACACCATAAAAAAGGCAATCGATGATAAAATCGATAAATATGAAAACGAGAATAACCTGCTGAATCTGGATGCAGAGGCGAAACCGGTCTCGTTTACCTCTTCCAAAAACGCGACACCGGAAAGTATTCAAATCATTATGCGTACGGAAGAAATCAGTACGGACGACAACAGCCAGAATATTAAGGATCAGGAGCAGGCCGAAGCTTACGTTTCGCCCCTCGCCAGAATACAGAATATTTTCTCGACCATTTGGCAGGCCATCGTATCGGCGTTCTCAAAATGATAACCGCGCAAATTCTTTATGGCGCTGTGTCAGTTGTTGAGAGAAAACCAAACATAGAAAAAATGGGAGCAGCATCAAGCTGCTCCCATTCAGCCTGTCGAAAAAGTCCAGTGAAAGCTGGGCTTTTTCGTTGTAAAATGGTAAAATATAGACAGGTGATGAAAGATGCTGGAACGGGAAAAACTACGCAGAGATGCAGTGGAATTTGTGAATACA
>DUNN01000036.1 GCA_012839345.1 Clostridiales bacterium
CGAAATACAGTTGGTGCTGATGATGATGAGGGTCCACCCGTTCCCATTCCGAACACGGAAGTTAAGCTCATCGATGCCGAAGATACTTGGCTGGCGACGGCCCGGGACAATAGGAAGGTGCCAACACAAAAGAACGTCTATTTAGACGTTCTTTTTTATTTTATAATACTTAACAATCCCCGCTGATTCTATTAGCGGGGATTTCTGTATTACTGCACCCAAATCCTATTTGACTCCATTTAAATGCTATGACAACTGAAACTAAAAGTAGAACAAAAGTCTTTAAAAGCATATTGACAAATCTTTTTTATTTTTATTAATAGAACAAAAATAGTGATGACCACGGTGCTTAGACATACAATTCGTTTTTGTGTCATGATTAAGCGTAGGAATTTCCTGCGCTTTTCTTTTTAACAAAAATAAGTTATTGACACATTGGAGGTTTAAATTAAAAAGTTTTTCTTTCTATTATATCGATTGCTTTTATGATTTTTGATGGGATTACATGTCTTGTATTTCCGTATACAGTAAAGATGATTATTGACCGAGTGTCGGGTTACTCCAATGAATCATTTCTATCGATCATTATAAAATCGGTTGCTCTGCTTATTATGGTATTAATGGTTGCTCGTTTAAGAAAAGGCTTTCAGACTAAATTAACCAAAAATATTTTGGTTCAGCTGAAGCAAAAGATATTGGAAAATGCCATGAAAAATAACAATCTTACTTCAGAATACATATCCATATTAACAAATGATATGAATTTGTATGAACAGGATTATTTGAACGCATTGTTTGATTAGTTATATCACTATGTCGTTGGTTGCCATAGCAATGTTGTTTTCTTAAAGTATCATTCATGGAACAGTTATTCTGGTTATGACCGTTTTATCGATTGGTGTAACCTTCTTTTC
The DNA here is from genome assembly GCA_012839345.1 of Clostridiales bacterium. Classification (GTDB taxonomy): domain Bacteria; phylum Bacillota; class Clostridia; order Oscillospirales; family Acutalibacteraceae; genus Caproiciproducens. The sequence continues at coordinate 915 of DUNN01000036.1, forward strand.
CGGAAAAAGTTCATGAAAAAGAAATTATCCGTATCCTTCTCGTTAGCGCAGTACACAGGGGTAATCAATAATATGGTAGGTGGTTTTGAGGTTATTTCAACGTTTAACGCATACCACCGCATGGCAAAAGAATTTGAAAAGGAAAACCAAAGCGTTGAAACGATAAAACAGAAATTAACATTATATATGGCTATGACCGAGATGATCTCGACTGACATGACGATGTCGATGTTCTTAACGAGCTTTATAAGGAAGAAAGTGATAAAGGAGTACAGGGGCATATACCGGAATGCTGCGTTTAAATACGTTCATACAAGAAAGAATATGTATTTGGCTTTGACCGTCGAATTCTGTAACACTTGCAGGATTTTCCCCGGTCGGATATAATAAGATTATCTGATTTGGGGGAATGTGCAATGGCAGCAGGAGGAAAAAACCTGGCGGAGACCGTGGCGGAAGAAATCATATCCATGATTACAGTAGAGCATAAGTTTCAGGTGGGAGATCAGCTTCCAAATGAAAACGAACTTTCCGCTGCCTTAGGGGTCAGCCGAACCACGCTTCGCGAGGCGGTGCGGATTCTGGCTGCCCACAATGTGTTGGAGATTCGCCGGGGCTGCGGAACCTACGTAAAAAACGGAGTGAATGCCGACGGGAACATCGGTTTGAAAGAGCTGTCCGCTTTTCCAATGGATATTAAAGATCTGTATGAAATGCGGCTGATTTTTGAACCGGAGACCGCCTATTACGCCGCAAAACGTGCGACCGACCGAGAACTGGAGCGGATTTTATCTTATGGCCGCCTGGAAGAAGAGCTGATTCTGAAGAAGCAGGACCGTACCGAAGCGGAGCGTATGTTTCACAAAGCGATTGCTAATGCGACCCACAACGAGTTTATGAACCGTCTCATGCCGATTTTGTATCGTGCCATTGACAAAGGAGTTGTTCTTGCCGATGCCCGGGAGGAAATGGTGCAAAATACGCTGACCGATCATCACATTATCATGGATTTCCTGGAGAAGCGGGATGCGGAGGGTGCGAAAACCGCAATGAAACTTCATATCATCCATGCGATGCGCGGTTTTGGCATCGAGGAAGACTAAAATTCATGTCAAGAATAAATGGAAAAAATTACTGCAAGAAATGTAGAAAAAGCTTTAATTTATAGTTGACAAGCGTCTAGTAGTGGTGATATAATTAAACACGCTGATTCGCGCGAGTGCTGGAATTGGCAGACAGGCACGTTTGAGGGGCGTGTGTTGTATGACGTATGGGTTCAAGTCCCATCTCGCGCACCAATTAAGAAACCTGAGAAGCCGCATATGCTGGTTTTTCAGGTTTCTTTTTTTACGTAATTGGCCTAATAAGGCCGATTGGGTTTTCAGGAACGGCTCGTGTACCACTGATTCCGTCGCCAGTCGTAATCCTCTGAAGGCTGGTGGAATTTGGATACCCATCTGTACTGTCCTAAAAACTTTTACCTTATGGCAGCAGGTGCAGCGCGCGGCGGAGTCATCTTTATGGCAAGCCTAGGCAAAGGGCAGAAAGAGGACAAACAAATTTTGCTAGATGCTTTAAACTGGACGCTGATTGAGCTATAATAAATGTAACAATATGGAGAGCGGGGGTTTTATGGATTCAAAATATACGGTATCTTTGGCAAAGGTAATCAAAGAACTTTCCCTGGATGAAATTTATATGCCCGGCAACCCGGAAGAAATTATGATTTCTTCCCCAGATGTAAACCGCCCAGGCTTGGAACTGAATCGTTTCTATGATTACTATGACCGCAGCCGCATTATTATTTTCGGCAACGCGGAGACCGCTTTTTTAAACTCCATTTCAGCGGAAGCGCGCGCGCAGGTGCTGAACGAGATTTTTTCCAAAAAACCGCCGGCGGCGATTATTGCAAGAAATATTAAGCCCATGCCGGAGCTTCTGGCCGCGGTAAAGGGAAACAACATTCCGCTGCTTGGCACGCCGGATACGACATCCAGTTTGGTTGCGGCGCTGGTTGCTTTCATGAATGTAGAGCTGGCCCCTCGCATCACGCGCCATGGCGTACTGGTCGAGGTTTACGGCGAAGGAATCCTGCTGGTGGGCGACAGCGGCGTCGGCAAGAGCGAAACGGCCATTGAGCTGATTAAGCGCGGGCACCGGCTGATTGCGGACGACGCGGTGGAAATTCGCCGGGTTTCGGCAAGATCCCTGGTGGGACAGGCTCCCTCTAATATCAGGCATTTTATTGAACTGCGCGGCATAGGCATTATAAATGCGAGAAGAATCTTCGGTATGGGCGCCGTTAAGCTGACCGAAAAAATCGATCTTGTAATCAATCTGGAAATTTGGGACAGCAAAAAAGTCTATGACCGCATGGGCATTGACAGCGAGTTTACCGAAATTTTGGGCATTAAGGTTCCCGTGCTGACCATTCCGGTCAAGCCGGGCAGAAACCTCGCAGTCATCATTGAAGTAGCGGCCATGAACAACCGCCAGAAAAAGATGGGCTACAATGCAGCGCAGGAACTGCTGCAGAGCCTTGGCATGGATTTAAGCACCATGCAGGAGCAGGAAAAGAAACTGGAACTTGATATATAAAGCCGTTTTGGGCCTGCCTGCAAACAAATTTCCACAGAAACCGGGTTTGACCGGCTTTATCGCTTTGCTTTGATGGCGATTCTGCCGGTTTGCAACAGCGGCATCATTTTACGGGCAGACCATTTTGGAACCGGCGGATTGGATTGGCGAAAGGATAATCATAAGGATGAATATTATAGCGGATACGCATACGCATACGATTGCTTCCACGCATGCTTACAGCACATTGCAGGAAATGGTTCACGCCGCGGCCATGAAAAAACTTTACGCGATTGCCATTACCGACCATGGAATCGCGATGCCCGGTGCGCCGGGAAAATGGTACTTCCACAATATGCGCATTTTACCGCATCGGCTGGAAGGGGTTCTGCTGCTTCGCGGGGTGGAAACCAACCTCATCGATTATGAGGGAACCATCGATTTGGAACCGGACTGTGTCAATGATATTGATTGGGTGATTGCTTCCATCCACGGCGTTTGTATGCCGGAACAGAAACCGACGGTGGAACTGGTTACGAACGCATGGCTGAACGTGGCGAAAAACCGCTATGTCCGCGTCATTGGCCACTGCGGAATGGCCGACTATCCCTTTGACTACGAGCGCGTGATTCCGGAGTTTGGACGGAACGGCAAACTTGTGGAGATGAACGAGGGCACTTTTGTCAGCCGAAGTACTTCCGTACCGAACTGCAAAAAAATTATGGAGCTGTGCAAAAAGCATGGGGTGCCGATTATCGTCAATTCCGACGCCCACTTTTCCACGCGGGTAGGCTGTTTTAAAAATTCCCTGAAGCTTCTTCAGGAAATTGATTTTCCGGAGGAACTGGTGGTCAACTCCAGTGTAGCCCGTTTTCAGCAGTATGTAAAGCAGTATACCGGTGTGTTTGATACGCTGACATCTCTTTAAGATTCGACATTTGTTTCGGGTTCGGGGTGGATTGATTCACGTCTGGAATCCATTGCAAAATTTGGTGTTTGCATTTATTCTTTTTTAATATTCGGAGGAAATCATGAACCAACTGGATCAGTTGGCGGCCGTGGCCGAACAGGCCGGCTGCACGGTGCTGCGCGACGAACCGATGATGCGGCACACCACGTTTAAAATCGGCGGCCCTGCAGATTTATTTATCACCATATATGACTGCGCCGGGGCTCAGCAGGTATACCACACGGCGTATGAGCTGGAAATTCCGGTGCTGCCCATTGGAAACGGTTCCAATATGCTGGTCAGCGATGCTGGAATCCGCGGCGCGGTGGTTGCATTTGCCGGGAACTTCGGCGCAGTGTCTCTGGCGGGGGAAACCGAAATCGAGGCCGGCGTGGGAGCCACGCTGGCGCAGGTGTGCGCGTTTGCCCAGGAACATTCCCTGACAGGATTGGAATTTGCATGGGGAATTCCCGGTGCGGTGGGCGGTGCCGCCTATATGAACGCCGGCGCTTATGACGGCGTAATGAAGGATGTTATAACTGCCTGCACTCATGTAACCAAAGAAGGCGAAGTCGGAACCCTGCGGGGGGATGAACTGGAATTTGGTTACCGCCACAGTGCTTATACCGACAATGGCAGCACGATTCTTTCGGCTCGTTTTTCCCTGCGGAAAGGGGAAAAGGATCAGATTCGGCGGGTCATGGATGACTTGTACAGCAGGCGAAAATCCAAGCAGCCGCTGGAGCTTCCCAGCGCGGGAAGCGTATTCAAACGCCCGCCGGGGCATTTTGCAGGTGCCCTCATTGAGGGCTGCGGCCTGAAGGGAAAACGGTTCGGCGGCGCAATGGTGAGCGAAAAGCATGCGGGTTTTATTGTCAATGTGGGCGGTGCTACCTGCGATGACGTTCTAAAACTAATCGATTATATTAAGGAAACGGTATTCCGGCAGACGGGCGTTATGCTGGAATGCGAAGTAAGGATCTTCCGTTAAGAAGCCGCGGATGAAGTGGTTTCTTAGGCCTTTGCTTTATCCATAAAAGACGGCGGATTTTTGGCGAACTCTGCGCTAGCCGGCGCGGCGTTTGCCAAAACGGACAGGTGCTTTGATTTTTCCAACGGGGCCTGAAGGCCTGCAGCATTTTGGAGGGTAATGAAAGAACAATGGAATTTTTAATCGTAACAGGTCTTTCGGGAGCTGGGAAATCCCGTGCGGTACATTCCCTGGAGGATATCGGATTTTTTTGTGCGGACAATATTCCGCCTAAACTAATCGAAACCTTTTATGACTTCGCCCGGCAGGCCAAGGGTGCGCTTTCCCGGGTGGCGGTCGTGACCGATATCCGCGGGGGCGATATGTTTTCCAGCCTGTTCCAAACACTGGAAAATTTGAAATCCGACAACAAGGAATATAAAATGTTATTTCTGGATGCCAGCGACAACGTATTAATCAACCGGTTTAAGGAAACCCGGCGCAAGCACCCGTTGGCGGACAACTGCCTTGGCTCCCTGGAGGAGGCCGTTCGCCTGGAACGGGATGTGCTGAAACCAGTGCGGGAAAAGGCGGACTATATTATCGATACCTCCCTGCTGTCACCCGCGCAGCTAAAAGAGCGTATTTCGGGCCTATTCCTGGGCGATTCTTCCGATGCGCTGATGATTCACTGTGAATCGTTCGGGTTTAAATTTGGACTGCCGGCGGAGGCGGACCTAGTATTTGACGTGCGCTGCCTTCCGAATCCTTACTATGTGGACGAACTGAAACACCTTACCGGGCTAGACCAACCGGTTCGGGATTATGTTATGAAATGGGAACAGACCAAGGGGTTTGTCAAACGTTTCCTCGACCTGGTGGATTACATGATTCCCCTGTATTGCAACGAGGGGAAAAGTCAGCTGGTCATCGCAGTCGGCTGCACGGGCGGGCATCATCGTTCGGTTACGCTGGCTCAGCTTTTGTATGACCACCTGATTGAAAAGAATATGAGGACAAGTGTTCATCACCGCGACATCCACAAGCAGTAACGAAGCATAAACGGAGGAAACGGAAATGTCATTTTCGTCCGGAGTAAAAACAGAATTAAGCCGAAACATGCCGCAGAACTCCTGCTGTCGAAAGGCGGAGTGCTACGGCCTGCTTTTATTTGGGCGCAGTTTTACCAAATCTGAAATGGTTGTGAAATGTGCGAACCGCGAGGCGGCCCACCATGCCGCACAGCTGATTGCCGAAATTGCGGGCGCGTTTACGGAGGTATCGGAGTATTCCTTACACAGATTGTCCGGCCCGCACAAGGAAAGCCAGCCGTCTTTTCTGGTGACCGTACCCGGGGATGACCAGCGCCGGGCAGTGCTGAGCTGCTTTGGCCTTTCGGGCAACGAGGTCAGCCAGCGCATTCAGTACGCCAATTTGGAAAACGAGTGCTGTATTTCCGCTTTTTTGCGCGGCGCATTTCTTTCCTGCGGTACGGCAACCGATCCGCGGAAGGACTATCAGCTGGAATTTGTGGTGCCGTATATGAATCTGGCTAAGGACTTGCAGGCGCTGATAGGCGAGGTGGTGGAGCTTGGCATTCAGCCAGGATTGACCCACCGGCGCGGAGCGTATGTGGTTTACCTGAAAGGCGGAGAACGAGTCGCCGACCTGATTGCTTACCTTGGCGCGGGGAACGCCGCCATGGAGCTGATGCAGACGCAGATGGTTAAGGAAGTGCGCAACAACGTAAACCGCAAAACAAATTTCGAAACGGCAAATCTGGGAAAAACCGCTAAGGCTTCCGCCGAGCAGGTGCTGGCCATTGAGAAAATTTTGAACTCTGCCGACGGGTTGTCCTTCCTGCCGGAGGAGCTTCAGGAGCTGGCCATGCTCCGCTACCGGAACCCGGAAATGTCGCTGCGTGAACTGGGGGAAATCTTATCCGAACCGCTCAGCCGTTCCGGTATCAACCACCGGCTGCAGCGAATTGTAGAGCTGGCTCAAGAATTGTAAACGGGAGTGATTAGATTGAAACAGCTGGAAGAAGATTTGCGGGAACGACTGTTAGCTATGGGCGCTTCTTTGGTGGGCTTTGCCGATTTAACCGCACTCGGCTGGGACGGGATGAACCGGGGCGTATCCGTTGCAGTTGCCCTTCCCAAAGAGGTGGTCCGCTCGATTCAACATGGGCCGACACGTTCTTATTTTGAATCGTATCACCGTTTGAACGCACAGCTGGACCGTTTGGTGACCGCGGGTGCCGATTTCCTGCGGCAGAAGGGGTTCCGGGCCTTTGCGCAGACAACGGACGTGGTAACGGAAACGGAGGATTACCGGACCAGGCTGCCCCATAAAACAGTGGCAACCCGTGCGGGGCTGGGATGGATTGGAAAATCCGCCCTTTTGGTCACCCCAGAGTACGGCCCCGCGGTGCGGTTGTCCTCCCTGCTGACCGACGCGCCGCTGGATTGCGCGGAGCCGGTTGTTCATTCCCAGTGCGGGAACTGCACGGCCTGCGCCGATGCCTGCCCCGGAAAGGCGATCACCGGGGAACTGTGGGAGCCGCGAAAAGACCGGGAAACCTTTTTTCATGCACTGAAGTGCCGTTCAGCGGCGCGAAAGCTGGCGGCGGAAACCATCTATGAGGAAATTACACTTTGCGGACAGTGCATCTTTGTGTGCCCGTACGCGCGGCGTTATTATTTGGAGTGATACGGGTTCCAGACGAAAAAAGCACTCCGCCGCAAAAATGCGGGGAGTGCTTTGAAAATCGGCCGATTCATCAGGTGACGGTAAATCCGCCATCCACAAAAATAGTCTGGCCGGCCACATAGCTGGAAGCGTCGCTGGAAAGGTACAGGATTGTACCGCTCAGTTCTCCACGGCGTCCGGGTCTGGAGGCAGGGCAGAGCGCGTTGTACATATTCATGAAATCCTGCGCTTTAAACAGGGTATCGGCAGTCATTTCCGATTCAAACAAGCCGGGTCCCACAGCGTTTACGGTAATGCCGTACTGCATAAGGGAAGCAGCCATGCCGACGGTCAGTCCCATTACGCCGCCCTTGGAGGCGTTATAAACATGGCGCACCAGAGCAGGAGCCTTGTCGCCGACAATGGCGTTGACCGAAGCGATGTTGACAATTTTTCCGTATTTGCGTTCCTTCATGCCCGGCACAACGTACTTGGACATCAGGAAAATTCCCTTTACGTTGGTGTTCATGGCCTTGTCCCAGGTCTGCTCGTCGAGGTTTTCAACGGAACCGCCGTACGCGACCCCTGCGTTGTTCAGCAGGATGTCGATTTTGCCATAAGCGGCAAGAACCTGTGCAACCGCGTTTTTCACGCTTTCCTCGTCGGAAACATCGCACTGAACGGCAATGGCTTTGCGGCCCATGCTTTCAATTTCCTTGGCCACGTTGGCAAGTTTCTCTTTTCGGCGTGCCAGAAGCGCCACGTCCGCGCCGTGCTCCGCATAAGCTCTCGCTGCATCTGCGCCGAGGCCGCTGGAAGCGCCCGTAATGACGGCGACCTTTCCGGTCAAATCAAATAAATTCATTTAAAAACTCCTTTCATTTTTTCAAGCTGCGGCCATTCTATTTCCTGGGGGGAACTTGGCGGTTCCATTCCGCCGGTTCGGCGAACCCACTGGTGCGTTTCCGCTTTCATCGGAACGGCCGTACGGATGAACCAGTTTCTTATATTATATATTTATTATAGCGTATCTTTCGGAGCCGAAAAAAGCAACGAAAAGTTGTCGAATCACAACCGGGAGTTGTAATGCACGGTTCGCAGAACAGGAGGCGGGCGCTTTGGAACTGAAGCAGATCAAGTGTTTTTATGAGACCTGTAAATATCATAGTTTTTCCGAAGCGGCAGAACACCTGTTTATGACCCAGCAGGGTGTCAGCAAAACCATCCGCCAACTGGAAAAAGAACTGGGAGTACCGCTTTTTTCACGTTCTGCTGCGGGCATTTCCCTAACGCCGGAAGGGGAATATCTGAAAACGCGCAGTGAAATCCTTTTGATTGGGCTGGATGAAACGGTGAACCACCTGCACGCCATGCGGCAGGAGCACACACTTCGCCTCGGCCTGTCCAACGGCATGCGTCTGGTTCTTGCAGAAGATCTTTTGGAACGGTTCACGAATACTTTCCCGGAATGTTCCGTATGGGTAACGGAGGGCTCCGACCTGCACTGCGAACAGGACGTCCGCAGCGGCGTTACCGATTTGGCGATTACCGTCGCGCCGGTGGACGAATCCGTTTTTGAAAAAATGTCTCTTTTTTCCGAACCGGTCTGTGTGCTGGTAAACCGGGACAATCCGCTTTCCAAAAAGGACACGCTGGAATTTGCGGATTTAAAAGGGCAGAAGCTGATTCTTTTGGATGAGCGGAACAAGTGTTATACCAACATTATTCGGCGCTGTTACCGGGAGGGGATTTATCCGGATATTGCATTTACCGTGCCGGAACTGCTTTCTGTTTTGGAGCTTTGCCAGTCGAATCAGGGGATCGCTTTTACGCTGCTCTGCCTGGAAAACAGGCTGACCTACGACCGGGTTCGCTTTCTGCCGCTGATTGGAGCAGACCAGTGGGAGCTTTGCATGATTACACGGAAAGGGGCGAAAGGAAATTCCGCCCTGGAAAAGTTCCGCGATTACATTTTAATGAGAAATGAGGAAAAAACTCTTTCCACCGGACTTGCCGCGGAGTAAAATAGAACTACTGACAGGGGGAAAATTCGGATGCAGAAAGTAAAATTTTATGATCATGTGGATGATACGCTCCTAAAATTCGCTGTGATTGTCTGCCGGTATAACGGTGCGTGGGTGTTCTGCAGGCACAAGAACAGAACCACCTATGAAGTGCCTGGCGGTCATCGGGAGCCATGCGAGGAAATTCGGGCCGCCGCCGTGCGGGAGCTTTATGAAGAAACCGGAGCGGTGCGGTTTCATATTCGGCCGGTCTGTGTGTATTCCGTAACGGAAGGGCTGCACGACGATTCCGAAACGTTCGGAATGCTTTACTTTGCCGAGATTTATGGATTTCAGGAACTGCCCGACTTTGAAATGGAGCAGGTCGTTCTGTTCCCCAATATGCCAGAAAATCTCACCTATCCTGAAATTCAGCCGGAGCTGATGAAAAAAGTGCAGGAATTTGTAAAGTAAGGCGGCTCGTCGCCGGTTCCGAGCAATTTGAAAGGAGAGTGCGCGATGTTTGTTCATTTACATCTGCACAGTGAATACAGCCTGCTGGACGGCGCGTGCCGCATCAATCAATTGGTGGAAACCGCGGCCGCACGGGGGGATACTGCAGTTGCCGTGACGGACCACGGGGTCATGTACGGTGCGGTTGACTTTTACAAGGCCGCAAAAAAGCAGGGTGTAAAACCGATTATCGGGTGTGAAGTCTACGTCGCGCAGCGTACCCGCTTTGACAAAGTGCATGAATTGGACGGGGAAAACCGCCACCTTGTTCTGCTGTGCGAAAACAACACCGGATACCAGAACCTGATTGCCATGGTTTCCAAAGCGTGGACGGAGGGGTTTTACAGCAAGCCACGCGTGGATTTTGACCTGCTGGAAAAGCATCATGAAGGGCTGATCGCCTTGTCTGCCTGCCTTGCTGGGGAAATTCCGCGTGCCTTGAACGCGAACGATTATCAGGGCGCGAAAGAAGCCGCGCTTCGCTATAACGAAATTTTTGGACAGGGTAATTTTTATCTGGAGCTGCAGGACCACGGCATTCCGGAGCAAAAACGCATCAACCCGTCCATCATCCGGCTTTCGCAGGAAACGGGCATCCCGCTGGTGGTGACCAACGACTGCCATTACATCAGCCGGGAAGACAGCAAAATGCACCATATTCTGCTCTGTATTCAAACAAACCATACCATTGAGGACAAGGACGGCATGGAGTTTGAAACCGATCAGTTTTACTATAAAACCGAAGAGGAAATGCGCGCGCTTTTCCCGGACCACCCCGAGGCGGCGGATAATACCGTACGTATCGCACAGCGGTGCAACGTGGAGTTTGAATTTGGAAAAACCAAGCTGCCGCATTTCGACACGCCGAATGGGCAGGAAAATACCGCTTATTTCCGCGAACAGTGTTACAAAGGGTTATACCGCCATTACGGCGAAAACCCTGACCCGGCGCTGATTGACCGGCTAGAATACGAGTTGAACACCATCGAGAAGATGGGATATGTCAATTACTACCTGATTGTGCATGATTTCGTCCGCTACGCAAAAGAGGCAGGCATTCCCGTCGGCCCGGGGAGAGGCTCCGGTGCCGGCAGCCTTGCCGCCTACTGCATCGGTATTACCGGAATCGACCCCATCCGCTACAATTTGCTGTTTGAACGCTTTCTGAACCCAGAACGCGTCAGTATGCCGGACTTCGACATTGATTTTGCGGATGAACGCCGCCCGGAAATGATTGAATATGTTGTGCACAAGTACGGCGCCGACCATGTGGCGCAGATTGTTACGTTCGGTACCATGGCGGCGCGCGGTTCCATCCGTGACGTGGGACGCGCCATGGCAATTCCCTACGCCGTGGTGGACGGAATCGCCAAGCTGGTGCCCATGGAACCAAATATGACGCTGGACCGCGCACTGCAGCTTTCCCCCGAACTGAAGCAGCGATACGACACTGACCCGCAGATTCACGACCTCATCGACATGGCACGGAAGGTAGAAGGCATGCCGCGCAACGCTTCCACGCACGCGGCGGGTGTTGTCATTACCGACCGCCCGGTTGCCGAATATGTTCCGCTTGCCAAAAACAACGATTCCACAGTCACCCAGTACACTATGACCACGCTGGAAGAACTGGGACTGCTGAAAATGGACTTTCTTGGCCTGAGGAACCTTTCGGTGATCCGCGACGCGCAGGAGATGATTGCGAAAAAGCAGCCGGGGTTCCGGATTGAGAACATTCCGCTAAACGATCAAAAAGTGTTCGCCATGCTGACCGCCGGTATGACGGACGGCGTATTCCAGTTTGAATCGGGCGGTATGCGCAGTCTGATTATGCAGATTCGCCCGGTTAACATCGAAGACCTGATTGCGGTAATTTCCCTGTACCGCCCGGGGCCGATGGAAAGTATCCCGCGCTATGTGGAAAACCGGAACCACCCGGAAAAGGTGACTTACCGCCATCCGCTCCTGAAACCAATTCTGGATGTGACCAACGGCTGCATTATTTACCAGGAACAGGTCATGCAGATTTTTCGAAGCCTTGCCGGTTATTCGCTGGGGCGCGCGGATATTGTCCGCCGTGCCATGAGCAAGAAAAAAGCGGCGGTTATGGAGCAGGAAAGCAAGATTTTTATTTACGGCCTGAAAAACGAGCAGGGAGAAGTGGAGGTGGATGGCTGCATCCGCCGCGGCGTGGACGAGGAAACCGCGAAGGCGATTTACGGCGAGATGGCGAGCTTTGCTTCCTACGCGTTCAATAAATCCCACGCGGCCGCGTACGCGCTGCTCAGCTACCAGACGGCATGGCTGAAATGCTACTATCCTCGCGAATATATGGCGGCGCTGATGACCAGCGTGCTCGACAATACCAATAAGCTGGCGGGCTACATTGCGGAGTGTCTGCGCCTGGGCATCCGGGTGCTTCCGCCCCATGTGAATGAAAGCGGACTTGGGTTTACCGTTACCGGAAAAGACATCCGTTTCGGCCTGCTTGCGGTGCGCAACCTGGGCAAGGGCTTTTTACTCGCCCTGCTGCGCGACCGGCAGGAAAACGGCCCGTTTAGCTCTTTTTATAATTTCAGCAAGAGGCTGTTTGGTGAACTGAACCGTCGTTCGCTGGAAAGCGTGGTGAAATGCGGCGCACTGGACGGACTTGGCCTGAATCGAAATCAAATGCTTGCCAGCGTGAACGGCGTGCTGGATTTTCTGGACGCGGACCAGAAGCGTAATGTGGACGGACAGATGGGCTTTTTTGATAACCCGGCCGTTGCCGAAGAACAGGAGTATTCGGTGCCCGATATGCCCGACCTGAGCACAGCGGATAAGTTGGCGATGGAAAAGGAAGTAACCGGGATGTATCTTTCCGGCCACCCGATGGCGGAATATATTGATCAGTATGACAAGATTCACGCCAGCCGCACCGGGGACATCCTGGATGACGTGCGCGAAGAGGGAGGACGTTTTCATGACGGGGACCGGGTTACCCTTCTTGGCATTCTTTCCAGTGTTCGCATGAAGGTTACCAAGAGTAACAGCACGATGGCGTTTCTGATTCTGGAAGATATGTTTGGCTCCATGGAAGTTTTGGTGTTTCCCAAAACCCTTGCCCAATACGGTGAATGGATTTCAGAGGGACGGATTGTCCGCTTGTCCGGCCGCGTCAGCATCCGTGAAGACGAAGATGCCAAACTCATTTGCGAATCGGTTGCACCTGCCGACCGGGCCAACTCCGCCGATTCCGGCGGAAAAGAAGAAACTCCTCACAAAAAGGCAAAGCACCCGGGGCTGTACCTTAAGGTGCCGGGTATAGACAGCGCAGAATACGATCGGGCGAAAAAATATCTGGCGATCTTCGACGGAACTACGCCGCTGTACCTCTATTTCAACGACACCAAAAAGCTGATGCGTGCACCGCTTTCCATGCGGGTCAGCGTGAACGACGTGCTGCTGCGCGAACTGAATAAACTGCTTGGACCGGAAAATGTTGTTCTAGTTGAGGATTTGCAATAAAAATCCATAATTCAGGAAAAATAATCCATACTTTTCAGTTGATTATTATTTGTCGAATCAACTATAATATTGTAAGTAGCGTTATGCTTGTTTTGAAAAGAGGGGGATTATATGAGTAAAAAAACGATTGCTGTTTTAACCAGCGGCGGTGACGCTCCAGGCATGAACGCAGCCATTCGTGCGGTGGTTCGAACAGGTATTTCATTCGGTATGCGCGTTCTTGGTGTGCACAGAGGATATAACGGCCTTTTGAATAAAGATGTGCAGGAAATGGATCTGCGCAGTGTTTCTGATATTATCCACCACGGCGGCACCATGCTGTTTACCGCACGCAGCCCAGAATTTAATACGCCGGAGGGCGTAAAGAAGGCAGCTGACCACTGTCGTGAGCTTGGCATTGACGGTGTTGTGGTCATTGGCGGCGACGGTTCCTTCCGTGGCGCGCGTGACCTGACCGGAGCTGGCATTCCCTGCATTGGCGTTCCGGGTACCATCGACAACGACATTGCTTCCAGCGAATACACCATTGGCTTTGATACCGCTATGAATACTGCGGTGGAAATGGTTGACCGCCTGCGCGATACAACAGAATCTCATGACCGCTGCAGTGTGGTTGAGGTAATGGGCAGACGCTGCGGCGACTTGGCCCTGCAGACCGGTATTGCGGTCGGCGCAACCTCCATTTTGGTGCCGGAAGTGCCGTTCGATTTCCAGCGCGATATTATTGAACGGATGCGTTTTACCCAGAAAACAGGCAAAAAGCATTTTATCATCGTAGTTGCCGAAGGTGTCGGCGGTGTGGCAGATTTGGCGAAAGAAATTGAAAAGCAGACCGGAATTGAAACAAGAGCAACCGTGCTCGGCCACGTTCAACGTGGTGGTTCCCCCTCACTGCGTGACCGTGTAGCCGGCAGCGCCATGGGTTATTACGCGACCAAACTGCTGAAAGATGGCAAGAGCAACCGCGTGGTTGTCATGCAGGGCGGCAAGATTACGGATTTCGATATTACCGAAGCTCTGAATATGAAGCGCACCTTCGACAAAGATCTTTACGACATTGCACATGTTGTTTCCATCTGATTTTGGCGGCTTAATTTTTACCCCGTCCGTTTTCGGGCGGGGTTTATTTTTTTCCAACAGGAGGAAACGTTTTGTATCGGTTTGTGGCATGGGATTTTGACGGCACCCTGTTCGACACGTACCCAGTTATGGCTGGGCTTTTCCACAAGCAGCTGGCAGAGATAGGGATACAGGAGCCGTATTTGGAAATTTACCGGCAAATGAAAAAATCGATGTCCCACGCGTTTCGATATTACCGGCAAAAGTATGGGATTAATGAGGCTTTTCTGGAGCACTATAAAGAAAGCCGCCGTGCGCTGGAGCTGGAACGCTGCGGCCCGTACCCCGGGATTCCGGAACTTTGCCGGCGGATTGTAGAAACGGGCGGGCAGAACTTTCTGTATACGCACCGTGGGGATTCCGCACTGCTGCTGTTAGAGCAGTACAGCATGTACGACTTCTTTACGGATTTTATTACTGAGCGGCACGGGTTTGCCCGAAAACCCAGCCCGGATGCGCTCATGTTTTTGATTCAGAAACATGATTTGAACCCGGAGCAGACCATCATGATCGGTGACCGTGACCTGGATATTTTAGCCGCGAAAAACGCGGGCGTTCATTCCTGCTTTTTTCAGGACGATTCGAAAGAAACCTATGAATATGCTGATTACAATATCGACAGCTTCACACAACTGGAGACAATTTTGTGGGGTAGTGAAAAAAATTTCCGCGCCCAGGGTTGAAAATAATATCGGTTTCTGCCGGTTAGAAAAGAAAAACTCTGCCAAGGCGGAGTTTTTTGCTTTGTCTTCTTGGAACAGCGCAGAATGCGTCGGCATAGAATACATTCAGGAAGGGAAGTATTCTTTTTCTCTGCAGTTGGAACGGAGGCGCAACATGGTCGATTTTGTAATGCGGTTCGGCAATGTAGATACGGGCTTTACCGCGGCCGAGGTTTTAAAAAGCATGGGATATCCGGTCATTTACTTCATTCACGACGGCATTACCCGCAGCGGAAAATACATTCAGTACGGCACAGTCGAAATGGTTGCTCCGAAAAGGATGATTTTTGAATCTTAAAGTGCGGCTTTTTCCGTTTCCTCATAGACGGAGGTCATTTTCTCCTTACGATATAGGATAAACATCCCCAGAGAGCCGGTAAGAACCACCACTGCAACTATTCGCCAACTGGTATGGTAGTTCAGCACGGAAAGCACGTGGCCCATAAGAAACGGTCCCGCTGCTCTGGCTGCTCCGCGGACAAAACTGCTGAATGCGTTGATTCGACCGCGGTAATCGGCGGGAGAATGGTTGGCCAAAAAGGTGCCAATGTTGATGGTGGTGACAATTTCACCAAGCGTAAACAGCTCCGTGCTGATCCAGAACAGAATCAGGCTGTTTCCCACACTGAACCCAAGGTAGGAAACAAAGTATAGAAATCCGCCGAACGCCACGACGGCGAGCGGACGAAACCGGTGCGTCAGCGAAGTGACAAGAGGGGTTAGCACAATGACGGTGAAAGCGTTTGATGCGCTGAGTAGGCTGTAGAACTCCGCGCTGCTGTCGCCGAACAAATCCCCAAATTGAATGGGAAGCATAAAGTTCCATTGGGAATAGCAAAAATCATAAGTAAACATTAGAACAATAAACATCAGCAGAACCGGAACGGCCCTCAGTACGAAAAAGGCAGACTGCTTTTTTCGCTCCGTGCCGGTCTGCTTTTCTTTTTGGGAATTTCGATGGTATACTTCCGGAATGCCCAGTGCAATTACGATGGTAAAGGCGATGGTCGTGATGGCGTCCAGAAGAAACAGCAGGGAAAGGTGGTTTTGAAACAGCTGCCCGCCGATAATTGGGCTGAATGTCATGCCAATGTTTATGCCGAGGTACATCAGGGAATAAGAGGCCTTCCGGTTTTCCGGGGTGGTCAGGTCGGCCAGCATAGCGTCGAACGCGGGGTCGGCCATAATATAGATGTTTGAGGCGATGACAATAAACGCAATCATCGCAGTGTGGTTTGAAACAATTCCGCACAGGGCATAAAAAAATGCACCCACAATGTTGCAGAGAATTAAGATCTTTTTTCTTCCGATGGTGTCGATTAGTTTGCCCCCAAGCATCAGGGTGGGCGCCTGCGTAAGGGTTAGCAGGGCGGTAAAGGTTCCGGTATCCGCTTTGGAAATCCCGAGTTTTTGGGTTAAAATCAACGTCAGCAAAGGCATAATGAAACTGCCCATGCAGTTGATAATTCTTGCCAGAAACAGAAGATAAACTTCCTTCGGAAGTCCCGCATAAGCGGACAAGTAGTGCTTTTTCAAAATTGCTCCTTTTCCGGGAAGGAAAACCATAGCCACGGATGTGTTTTCTTTCCCAACCCAGGGAAGAACTGCAGATGAGTAACATATTAATTATATCGGATTCAACATGTAATTTCAATAAAATCGTTCTGCGAAGAATCCTGTGGGAATGAATAAACTTCCTTTTTCGGAAGTAGTTATGGGTAATGGGAAAAAGTCTTTTTTGTTTTTCTGTACGCTGAAATTTCCGTGTCTTAGAAAGACGCAACCGCAAGCTTCTAAGCGCTATTGGCCGGCAGCGAAAGGACGGTACTCCAAATGAAAATTGTAGCGGGACTGACTCTGTGTCTCTCAATCATCGGTCTAATCACTTCCCTGCATGTAAGCGAAAACCATACAGGCTATGGGGTTGGGCTGAAACTGATGCTGCTTGTTCTCTCGGTTTTCAGCGCATTTTTTTCCATCCTGTTTTTAATTTTATATTAAGGCATAAGGTAGCAATTTAAGATGTGTAATTTCTTGCCCGATGCCATACCTGCCGCGATAATAAAGGGTCGATTCGTAGGAATGAAAGCAGTCCGAAAAATGTATTTTTTTCCCTCTTTCTTGTTGCTGGTTTATTTTTTCAGTACTAAATGCTATAATCTACCTATATATGACATGGAGATTAGAGCAATGAATTTTAACGTAAACGAGTTACTGAATTCCCTCTCCTTCACGCTTGATTGTGTGGAGGGCGGACTGCTGAAAAATGTTACCAATCATGGAAGACGGGTAGCTTATATTTCCGCCCGCATCGGAATGATGATGAAGTTTACCGGCCATGATCTGTTTGACCTCATTTCTTACGCGTTGCTGCACGATAACGGTGTTACCAAATCCCTACTTCACGCTTCTAACATGAATGAGTTCTATCAGGCAGAACTGAACCGTATGCATTGCATCGAAGGGGAAAGCAACATTGAGGCTTTCCCGTTTTTCCACCGTGTCCCGGACGTGATCCTGTACCACCATGAGCGGTATGACGGCAGCGGATTTTTTGGTGTGAGCGGGGATGACATTCCGCTTTATTCCCGCATTATCGGGCTGGCCGATTTTATTGCCGTTATCTATTCGGAACAGAAAACCTATACGGAAATTCTGGAAAGCTTGAAAAAATCCAGCCGCCTTTTTGACCCGACTCTTCTGGCGGCGGTGTATGAGTTGGGGCACAATGCGGAATTCTGGCTGAATATGAATGATATGTTTGTCTTCGGAGCGCTGAATAAAGTAATGCCGAGTGTTGTCCGGAATTTCAGTTACCGTGAAATGCGATCCGTTTCTCAGATCTTTAGTAATATTATCGATGCCAAATCGCCCTTTACCGGCTCGCATTCCCGGGGAATCAGTGCAAAAACAGGGGTTTTATGCCGGTACTACGAGTATGATGAGGATACCTACTGGAAAATGCGCATCGCGGCGGACCTGCATGATTTGGGGAAGCTGATGGTTCCAAACCAGATTTTGGACAAGCCCGGCTCCCTTACCCCTACGGAGATTCTAATCGTTCAGTCGCATCCGTTTTATACCCGGCGGGCATTGGAGGTCATCTCCGGATTCGAAAAAATCGCGGACTGGGCGGGCAACCATCACGAAAAGCTGAACGGAAAAGGGTATCCATATGGACTGGATGCTTCCTTCCTGGATTTTAATTCCCGGATTCTGGGATGCATCGATATTTACCAGGCGCTGACGGAGGACCGACCGTACCGTCAGGGTTTGTCCCATGGTCAGACCATTACGTTGATGCGCGGCATGGTGAACAGGGGACTGATCGAAGGCTCGATTGTGGAGGATATTAACTCGGTATTCGGGGAAAGCGTACAACTCAAGGACTTCACCGGATAAGATAGGGAGAGTGACTCGCAATGTTTCTGGATATACGTGAATTTTCCAAACCGTGTAGTTGCGGCCGTACACATCAAATCGAAGTAAAGAAAATCATGGTGGAAAAAGGCGCGCTGCAGCACCTTCCAGAACTGCTTTTTTCCTGTGGGCGGTTTCGGCAGCCGACCATTATTTGTGACGAAAATACATATTCTGCGGCTGGTCATGACGTGCAGAAGCTCTTTCCGCATGCGGCGTGCGTTCGCCTCAATCCGGACGGACTGCATGCCGACAAACATGGAGTGGCTCAGGCCGAATCCGGTATGAATCCGGAAACAGATGTGCTTTTGGCGGTTGGTTCCGGAACCATACACGATATCACGCGCTACTGTGCGAACAAGCGGCGTATTCCGTTTGTTTCAGTTCCCACAGCGGCCAGCGTGGACGGCTTTGTTTCCACCGTTGCGGCCATGACCTGGCATGGTTTTAAAAAGACGTTCCCAGCGGTTTCTCCCATTTGTGTGGTGGCCGACAGCACCGTATTTTCCAAAGCGCCTGCCCGGCTTACCGCGTCCGGCGTATCCGATTTACTAGGAAAATATACCGCACTTGCGGACTGGAAGATTTCTCATCTGGTCACCGGGGAATATCTTTGCGATCGCGTGTGTTCCCTGGAGTACCGTGCGATGCGTGAGGTGTGTGGGGTACTGCAGGAAATTCGCGCAGGCAACGAGGAAGCCTGCGAGAAACTGATGTACGCGCTGCTCCTTTCCGGCCTTGCTATGCAGATGGTAGGAAATTCACGCCCGGCTTCCGGGGCGGAGCATCACTTTTCCCATCTTTGGGAAATGAAATTGATAAACGGTCCGATTGACGCATATCATGGGGAAAAGGTATCCGTTGGACTGATGATTGCCGTCGAAGAGTACCGCCGTGCAAGGGAAGCGCTTGCCGCGGGAAAATACCGTTGGGCCGATTACTCCGGACTGGAAATGGGTTTGCTGAATCGGGAAATTCCATCCGCCGCCATGCGGGAGGAATTAATTCGGGAAAATACCCCTGACCCGCTTGCGTCCATTGACAAAGACCGATTGAAAGCGGCGATTCCTGGAATTGTCCAAATCCTATCCGAACTTCCGTTGCCGGAAGAGGTTCGGCGGCTCCTGACCGCGGCGGGCTGCAAAACCAGCCTTGGGGAAATCGGGCTTGATCCGCAAATTTTGGAAAAATCCATTCGGCTTTCGCCGTATGTAAGAAACCGGCTGACCTTGATGCGCCTGAAAAAGCTGTTTCAATTTTATTAGACTAATTGTATAAAAAATAATCTAAAATACTAATAGGAAAAGACAGACCCGCGTTTGGATCTGTCTTTTTTTATTTTTTATTATTCGTGCTGAAGACCGTTATTCACCTTGTCTTTTGGCTGGGGAATATCATAGATATCGGTATAAGACTCTACTTCATTATCGGAACCCGGTGAATCCGGTATCAGTCCGGTGCACTCTGTGGTAGAAACGACGGATTCCGAATCAAAAAAGGAATCTTCGTCATGTTCATAAGGCCAGTATTTTTCCTTTTTCAATGAATTACCTCCTTTTGGTTTCGTTCCTTATAGTTTGTCCGAATTGCGGATTTTAAATCGGCTTTTTTGATTCTTTTTTTGGAAGTGAAAATACACAAAATAAGGAGGATAAATATTCAAAATTGGTCCGGCAAAATACGCTTGGAAACTTGACAAATAAGGCCTGCACAGGTACAATAATATTAGGATGTTAGCAAAGGCTAACTACTTGCAATAAAACAGAAAAATTGTGGGGGAACGTTTGATTGAATTTTCAAACGGGAAGGTTTGTCCTTTCCCTCCCGGCATCCGGGTGGGAAAGGACAAATCTTCCGAACCGCGGCGAAAGGATGGTCATGCATATGACGCTGAATGAACTGAGAATTGGCAGCAAGTCCAGAATTATTGCGGTAAATGGACAGGGCGCATTGCGAAGGAGGCTACTGGATATGGGGCTGACGCCTCATACTGAAGTAATGGTTCGGAAAAAGGCACCGATGGGAGACCCGATTGAGTTGCAGTTGCGTGGTTATGAACTTACCATCCGCCTGGATGATGCAAAAAATATTGAAATTGAGGAGGCCTAACCATGATTTTTGCGTTGGCCGGAAACCAAAACTGCGGAAAGACAACGCTATTTAATCAACTGACGGGTTCCAACCAACATGTTGGGAATTTCCCTGGCGTTACTGTGGAACGCAAAGACGGAATGATCCGCGACCACAGCGATGTAATGGTTGTGGACCTTCCCGGTATTTATTCTCTTTCCCCATACACCAACGAAGAAATCGTAACTCGTGATTTTTTGCTGAAAGACCATCCAGACGGCATCATTAATATTGTAGATGCCACAAATATTGAGCGGAACCTGTACCTCAGCATGCAACTGATTGAACTGAATCTTCCTATGGTGATCGCGCTGAATATGATGGATGAGGTTCGCGCCAACGGCGGCACCATCAAAATCGAAAAGCTCCAGCAGGAGCTTGGGATTCCGGTTGTTCCTATTTCCGCCAGTAAAAACGAGGGAATTGACGAACTGATTGATACCGCGTTGAAAGTGGCACAGGCAAAGCAGCTGCCCAAACGCCAGGACTTTTGTTCCGGTGCCGTGCATAGAGCGATTCATTCCATTACCCATCTGTTGGAGGATCACGCGGACCGCATTCATGTGCCGTCCCGGTTTGCCGCCACAAAGTTGGTGGAGGGCGACGAGCCGATGATGGAGGCGCTCGGCCTTTCCGACAATGAAAAAGATATGATTGCGCACAGCGTGACCGAAATGGAGCATGAGCTTGGGACTGACCGGGAAGCGGCGCTGGCGGATATGCGCTATTCCTTTATTGACCATTTGTGCAAAGACAGTGTGGTAAAGCCGGAGGAATCGATTGGGCACCGGCGCAGTGTAAAAATCGATAATATTCTCACACATAAATATTTAGCAATTCCGATTTTTCTACTTGTCATGATGCTGATTTTCTGGCTGACCTTCGGGGTGATTGGCAGTACGCTGAGCGATCTGCTTTCTAAGGGGATCGACTTGGTTACCGGCGCAGTGGACGCGGGACTGACCGCGTATGGAATCAACCCGGTGGTGCATTCCCTGATTATTGACGGCGTGTTCGCCGGGGTCGGCAGCGTGCTTTCGTTTATTCCGATTATTGTCACCCTCTTCTTTTTCCTTTCTTTGCTGGAAGACAGCGGGTACATGGCTCGTGTGGCGTTTGTTATGGATAAGCTGCTTCGTAAAATCGGGCTTTCCGGGCGGAGCTTCGTGCCAATGCTGATCGGGTTTGGGTGCTCTGTGCCCGCCATTATGGCGACCCGCACCCTTTCCAGCGAACGGGATCGAAAAATGACGATTTTGCTGACTCCGTTTATGAGCTGCAGTGCAAAGCTTCCGATTTATGCCGTATTTACCATGGCATTTTTTCCAAAATACCGCGCGTTGGTGATGATTGCGCTTTATGTTACCGGAATATTGGTTGGCATCATCAGCGGACTCATTATGAATAGGACAGCGTTCCACGGAAAGCCGGTTCCGTTTGTTATGGAGCTGCCCAACTACCGTATGCCAAGTGCGAAAACGGTCGGATTGTTGATTTGGGATAAGGCAAAAGATTTTTTATCCCGTGCATTTACTGTCATATTTGTGGCAACCATTATCATATGGTTTTTACAGAACTTTGATACACGACTGAATGTTGTAACAGACAGCACAAACGGAATGCTTGCCGGAATCGGGCGTTTGTTTGCCCCAATTTTTGCACCGCTCGGCTTCAGCGACTGGCGCGTTTCTACGGCGCTGATTACTGGCTTTACCGCGAAAGAAGCGGTGGTCAGCACGCTGGCGGTTCTAACAGGTACCAGCGTCGCCGACCTGCCAACGGCGCTTTCTTCCATGTTCAGCCCGCTGACCGCGTGGTCGTTCTTGATCTTTACACTGCTTTATACCCCGTGCGTGGCGGCAATCAGTGCGGTAAAACGTGAAATGAACAGTGCAAAAAATGCGGCTGCAGTCGTGTTTTATCAGACCGGTATTGCATGGATCGTGGCATTCCTTGTGTATCATGTTGGACTGCTTTTTGTTTCTTAAAAACCCGAAGTTGTCTGTTTGTTGGCCTGAAATCCGTTCGTAAGGGAATCTGCGGACAGAAAGGAGTGTTTATGGGATTATCGGACTATTTGATTTTAGCTGGAGTTCTGGTCTTGGCCATTCTTGCCGTTCGGTACGCGTTCCGTCGCAGAAAACGCTGCTGCGGTGACTGTTCCGCCTGCACGCAGCATAGTTCTTGTACGACCGAAGAAAAAACAGAAAGCCATGACGAGAATCCACCCGCCCCATAAAACAAGCGAACCCGGCCACTCGAATGAAAATCCCTCTTTCAGGCATACTACTGTTGTGCACGCGTTTTCATGCCTGGAAGGAGGAGAATTATGGATTGTAAAAATCCGCCGGATACGGTGCATCGCGTATCCGACCATACCAGTGAGAAAATTAATCAGAAAATACGCAGAGATACCATACAGCGATTGAACGACGATGTGGACGACGACGCTTCCATGATTTCGGAGCGGATCCGCGAACTGAACGAGGAGTGGGATACCGAACGGGTTTTGGAAGCGTACTGTGCCGGCCTGGTTTTGGCCGGAACCGTACTGTCGCTTACCAAGTGCAAATGGGGTCTAATTCTTGCCGGAGCGGCAGGCTGCTCTTTGATGAAGCATGCGCTTCACGGATGGTGTCCTTCGCTTCCGTTGATCCGGAGCCTCGGAATCCGCACTTCGGAAGAAATCTATAACGAAAAAACGGTGTTAAAACAAATTAGAGGCGACTTTTCCCAGGTTACCTCCAGCGTTCCCCTGATGCTGGAAATTGCGGAACGTCAGTAAAGCGCCTGGCAGAACTGTTCTGCCAGGCCGTTTCTTTTTTCAGTAGAAGCTTGAAACGGAGGAACCTACGTGATAAAACCGTAGAAATGAAAGCAAAACCCTTACGAAATGATTGTAAAAGTTTACGAACTATGTTATAACAATATATATATGTCAAGTTGTATGTCAAGTCAATTCGCTCCTGCACTATGGAAAGCGCGGATTTATTCATTTAAATTCTTTGGAATTTCTAGTGTGCGTTTCTTACCCCCTATGAAAACCAAGAATGTATTAGATCAGCAAAATTTAGTTAAAACGTATCACTACTTTTAAGAACGTCTTGCTTGGAAAGCGAAAGGATTAGATCATGGATCAAGGCAGTCACTGTATCGTGGCAAACATGACCAAGGAACAATTGCAGGCGATCATTCACGGGATTCCTGAAGGTGTTGCTTTGTTTGCGGGAAACGCGGAGTTGACCGTGCTGTATGCGAACGAAGCTTTCTACCGTATTTTTGGTTACACCCGTGAAGATTTATCAGGAAAGTCAGGAATGGCTGTTCTGGAGCTACTGGTTCTTCCGGAGGATTATCAAAGATTTACAGAGCAGATTGACGGGTGCGGCGAAAGCGAAAATAGGCCGGAATTTCGAATTCGGAGCAAAAACGGAGAACACAGGTGGATTCGGCTGAGTGTGCTCGCCGTGCCGAAAGTTCTTTCCGGTGCGGTTTGCTGTTTCTTTTTCGATATTACCAAGGAAAAAAACGTCCAGCGGGAGCTTCAAATCCAACAGGAACGCTATCGCACCGTTACGGAACAGCTGAACGATGTGTTTTTCGAATATGACTTTGCTGCGGATACCATGACCGCTTCTTCCGGATGGGAGAAAATTTTTGGATACCCCCTGAAAGGGGAGAACGTGCTTTTCAATATTTTTTCCGGCGACTATGTGTATGAAGACGATAAGGAAATCATTTCGCAGATTTTTGAGCGGGCAAATCACGGAATCGCGACCAGCGAACTGGAGTTGAGGGTTCGCAAGGCGGGCGGCGGATATATCTGGGTCAGCGTCAGCACAAACATTCTCTGCGGCGACGACGGCAATCCGATCAAGGTGGTCGGGAAAATCAGCAATATTGATGACCGAAAGAGAGAACGGGAAAAGCTGATTTCCAACGCACAGCGGGAACCACTGACCGGCCTTTACAACAAGATTGCGGTGGAATCCTATATCCGTTCCTGCCTGCGTGTTTCGGACGAAAGCATGCGCCATGCGTTGATGATTATCGATGTGGATAATTTTAAGAGGATCAATGATACGCTCGGGCATCTGTTTGGGGATGCCGTTCTGACGGAGATTTCTTCCAAACTGCGGGCCCTGTTCCGCAGTTCGGATATTATAGGCCGCTTTGGTGGCGATGAATTTATTGTATTTTTAAAAAATATCGGCAGTGTTCAGCAGATTGCTCAGAAAGCGGGCACTGTCTGCGATATCTTCCGGGAAACCTACACCGGAGTCAATAAGGACTACAAAATCTCAGGAAGCGTGGGCGTTTCGATTTACCCGGAACACGGAAGCAATTTTTATGATTTGTTTCAGCAAGCCGACACGGCGCTGTATCAGGCGAAGCAGCGTGGAAAAGACGGTTTTGTGATTTACGGAAGGACTGGCCTGGATCAGACCGGAAAACTCCAGAGTACGGTGCAACCCGCCTCGGCGGGTAGAATACATATCCGCGCGCCGCAATCCATTGTAACCGATATTTGCACGATGCTTGTCGAAGCGAAGAATGCTGGCGGCGCGTTTGAGATGGTTTTGCGGATGCTTGGCCATGAATTTTTGGCCGGCCGGGTTTTTATTTTTGAACAGGGAAAGGGTTCCTACCGCAAAACATTTGAATGGTATGCGGAGAATAAGAAACCGATGATTACCCCGAGCCCGTATGGGGATTTCAGCTTTGCGCTGTGCCGCTTTCAAGAAGATGGGTATTATTACTGTCCCGATTTGTCACTGGAAGAAATGGAAACAGAGATGCATCACGCCTTAAAGAGTTCCGGTGTGAGAACCTTTTTTCTGTATCCGCTTTTCCTTGCGAATCGTTTGGTGGGCGTGATTGGTTTGGAAGGCGCGTTTCCCTGGCCGATTGAAGAGCGCCGTATCCTGACAGATCTCTGTAAAATTATCGGTCTGTATATCATAAAATATCGGAAGAATGAAAAAATTCAGCAGGAACTGAATTATCTGCACCGTGTACAAGAACGACTCGGCCTGTGCCTTTATGTAGTAAAACCAGACAGCTGGGAACTGAAATATGTGAACCCCTCCCTGAAAGCTGCTGCTCCCGGCGCAAAAGAGGGAGAGCTTTGCTACCGCGCGTTAAAAGGACGGAACAGTGTTTGTGAAAACTGCCCCGCTATTTTGATGGATGGCCGGTGTCGCAGCTTTCACGACGAACCGCAGAAATCCTGGGCGGATTCCTTTGTGATTCCGATGGAAAATGACGAAGCATGCGTTTTAATCGGTTGTAGCGACTCTGCCGGGTTCGCTGGCAGCGGGTGCGGCAATACAACAGGAGAGGAGCATTGCTAATTGATTCAAAATATTGTATTTGATATGGGAAGGGTGCTGATTCATTACCAGCCGCCTGAATATGTGAAGCCCTTTGTTAAAGAGGAGGCGGACCAAAGGCTGCTTCTCAACGCGATTTTTGATGCGCCCGACTGGCCGGACAACGACCGGGGAACGGTTACTTACGAGGAATTTCTGGAACGGATTCGGTCCCGCACGCCGGAAAGGCTGTACCATGCCGCGGAACAGGTCTGGAAAAACTGGATTTTATATTTAACGCCGATTCCAGAATCAAACCAGTTGGCCATGGAACTGAAGCGATGTGGGTACCGGTTGTTTCTGCTTTCCAATGTGAGCACGCGCTATTATGAGTTCCGCAAAACCATTACGGCCATCGATAACTTTGACGGTGAGTTTCTTTCCGCCGAAGTTCACCGGATTAAGCCGGATCCGGAAATTTACCGCTTATTCTTTCAGCGCTTTGCCCTGAACCCGGAGGAGTGCTTTTTTATTGACGATAATCCGGATAATATTGAGGCGGCGCGAAAATTGGGAATGCCAGGGTTCTGCTATGGGCAGGACATTGCGGAACTTCGCCGCGCTTTGGCAGATGCAGGGATCCGTGTAAAAGCCGAAACATAAAAAGTGGGTCCCAATATGACCCGTAAGCAGTGTTTGACA
Organism: Clostridiales bacterium; assembly: GCA_012839345.1. Lineage (GTDB taxonomy): Bacteria > Bacillota > Clostridia > Oscillospirales > Acutalibacteraceae > Caproiciproducens. Next base: position 27,530 of record DUNN01000036.1, read on the forward strand.
AAAGGGAGTGCTGCAAAATGAAGTTTCTTCATTTTGCAGCACTCCCTTTTGTCTTTTAGGTGCACAGAATTAAACTTCGTAATCGACGCATTCTCTTCCGCAAACAACGTTGTGAATATCATTTTTAATGGCGACGTGTGCCGGGTGATTCTGGTAGCTGTCCTGTGCTTCCTTGGTCGTGAATTCGCAGGAAAGGACCAGGTCGAATTTCCCGCCGTTGTAGTTTTTCCCGACCTCAATGGCAGTCAGACCGTCCACCACGCCCAAAAGGGCTTTAAAGCGCTTTTGCAGGTCAGCCAGTATTGCGTCTCCGTTTTTCTTTTCTTCTGGTTTTAAGGTCCATAATACGATGTGTTTTACCATGAATTAGAACTCCTTTCGATTTTTAATTTTTTAAATATCAAATAGATTTAATCCGGTTATCGGGTCATGCATACGGCCGACGGTCCCGTTTATAATCTGTATAAAAAGCTCGCAGGTGCCGCTGATGACCGCTTCGTTTAGATGCCCGCCGAAAACTTTACCGGTTTCATCCGCAAAGTTCGCGTGCAGATGCAGGTAAACCTCTCCGTCTTTGGTAGTGACATTGCCGTTGAGTGAGGTCATTTCCATTTCACGGTCGAATGTATTGGGCAAATACTTTTGCTTTTCCACTTGGTAAAGCCCTACCACGGCGTGCCCGACGGCCCCGATGGCCGAAAGATTGGCCAGTGTTACCGATTCCCGCCGGCAAATTTCCCGGATGGAAGTGAGAATTTCCTCCCCACGGTCAATACGGGCGACAATCGTGTTTTCAAACCGTTTGTATTTCATTGTGATACTCATTCCTTTCCGGATAAAATTTTCTGCTTTTTACAAAGGGAAATCTTCTTCGGAGATATTTTCCATTTCATGCTTCGGTTCAGAAATTCCCAGATTATTGTGCAGAATTCCGCCGAAGGCTACGGAGGTCTTGCCATATTTTGAACGGATAAAATCCAGCGCGCTTTCCAAGTGCTCCTGCTTTTCCATTCCATGTTCCTGCGGCTTTTTAAACAAACTGAGCTGTTCCCCGGTGGCGTCTTCCGGCACCAGACCGGAAGCGGTAACGGTCAGCATTCGAATAGGCGCGTTCAGGTTCCAGGAGGAGCAGATTAGGTCCAGCGATTCCCGTGCCAGCTCTTTCGCCAGGTGGGTAGGCGCCCGCAGCGTTTTTTGCCGCGTAATAGTTTTAAAGCTCGGGTTGCGGATGGTTACCTGAACCGTCCAGCATTTTACACCCTGGCGGCGCATTCGCGCGGCTACGCTGTCGGCCAGAGTCAAAACCCCAAGCCGAATGTCCTCCATTCCTACCAGATCGCGCTTAAACGTCATGCCGTTGCCGACGGATTTCACCGCCCTGCGGTCGTCCACACTGCGCACGGGGCTGTCATCCAATCCGTTCGCGTAATCGTACAGTTCGCCGCCCGGCTTGCCCAAACGGGAAACAATCAAATCGCGGTTGCTCTGCGCTAAGTCACCGATGGTGTGGATGCCAAGCTCCGCAAGCGCTTTTGCCGCACTTGCTCCCACAAAAAGCATTGCACTGGCCGGTAGGGGGAACAGGATCTTTTTCCAGTTGGCACGGTCAATCACCGTGGTGGCGTCCGGCTTTTTGTAATCGCTGCCCAACTTAGCGAATATCTTGTTGAAGGACACGCCGACCGAAATGGTCAGCCCGATTTCCCTTTTTACCGTTTCGCGAATTTCATCGGCAATGTCCTTTCCATCGCCGAAAAGCAGCTGGCTTCCGGTAACGTCGAGCCAACTTTCGTCAATGCCGAATGGTTCCACCAGATCGGTGTAGCGCTGATAAATCGCGTTGATTTTTCGGGAATACTTTTGGTATTCTTCGTGGTGGGGTTCTGCCAGCACAAGTTCAGGACACTTCCGCTTGGCCTGCCAAATGGTTTCGGCTGTTTGGATTCCATACTTTTTGGCCAGCTCGTTTTTTGCCAGTATAATACCGTGACGGTTTTCCGGATTTCCGCATACGGCCATGGGTACCTTTTTATATTCCGGATGCAGAATGCATTCTACGGAAGCGAAAAAACCGTTGCAGTCACAGTGCAGGATGGTTCTGTCCACGGGTAAACCCTTCCTTTCGCTGCAGCCGTTTGAAGATTGTTCCGTCTTTCCTGCGGTCCATTGCGGTAAACCATCGTTTTATTTCCATCCGTTCGTTTTTCCGTATTCATGCTTTCATTTCAAAGCCAACGGCTGCCAAAGAAATGGCGGCCGCCGTAAGGCGAGAAGGTGCTGCGCGCCGCCAAGCAATTTCCGAAAGCCAACAGTCGTAAAAGAAATTGCGCCGCCGTAAGGGGGGAAGGCGCTGCGCGCCGCCCAGCAATTCCCGAAAGCCAACAGTCGTAAAAGAAATTGCGCCGCCGTAAGGGGGGAAGGCGCTGCGCGCCGCCCAGCAATTTCCGAAAGCCAACATCGTAAAAGAAATTGCGCCGCCGTAAGGGGGGAAGGCGCTGCGCGCCGCCCAGCAATTTCCGAAAGTCAAATCAGCGTAGCTGATTTGACTATTATACCACACACCCGGAAAAAACGAACAATATAAGGCCGCCAATATGGTTTACCGGGATAAAAGCCATTCAGGTCTTACTTCGTCCATCCCACAGCAGGCGGAGTACTCCTGCCTCTGAAAAAACTCTTCTTCCGGGTATACCGTTTTATGGGAAGGACACCTTTCTAGAATGGCCTTCGACGGATATTCGAACATATTTTCTAATATTATAGCATACCATTCTGCAAAATACTAGTCCTTTTCGCGAAAGAAATCAGCCAGAATATCTGATTCCGGAATTTTGTAGCGCTGAGCGGCTATTCGGGGGTTAAGGAGCGAATCATTCTTTTTAAAAATTCTCCTCAGTGTATTATTTTTTGCCAGTGTCCGAATTGTATAATTTTAGAAAGATTTACAAATTTTATGAAACTGATATAATGATATTAGTTTAAAAATCTGAAACCGTGCATTTTCCCATTCGAAACATGATTCGTTTGAAAGAGGCGAAACCATGCGAAATTTAGCCGCGCATTTCAGGACCCGAATGAAGCGGATGAAAATACGCTCACAGCTGATTTTAGTTTTTTTAATTGCCGGTTTTGTCCCAATTTTTATTATCGGCAGTTACCTTGTGATTAATAACCGCAACATGGTGCAGAAGCAGCACGCCCAGCTTGTGGCCGCCTATAACGTGCGAACCAGAAGTATTATTCTGGATGCCACAACGTCGGTTTATAACATTGCCGCCAGCATTGTCACCGATGACCAGCTGCAAACCCTTTTGTCCACCCGGTATCAGTCGGACGAGCAGTTTCACGAAGTGTGCCGCAATTACAATAAACTGGATTCTTATTACAGCGGTTACGCCGAGGTGTCAAACATTACCCTTTACTGCAACAACCCCACTATGTCGGATTATGGGCGCATTAAAGTGGCCACGGAGCAGGACAAAAAAACAAAATGGTACCAGGAAGCCTCAAAAAGCCCGATTCCGCACTGGATGACATGGATTTACAACGATCAGCGGGGGAACCGGATTGTCCAACTGCGGGTGGTTTACCGCGTTTCGGTGGTGAGCACGGGCGGGTTTGCCATTCTGGCGGTGGATGTGAACAACAACCATTTGAATTCGGGAATCAGCGCCGACCCGATGGAAACGGTGATATCCGTGAACGACGACCCGGTGTTTTATTCCACCAACAGCAGCCTTACTGGAAAGAACATGCCCATGGCGATTGACCGCACACAGGATGTTTTCCGCTGTGCAGGAATTTTCCCGTTTGACGGGAAAATTCAGCTGCTGCAGGTTTCCACGTTTGTCCCGGTTTATTCCAACGATAAGATTTACATAGCCACGGTGGACACCGATGCTCTTCCCAACATGAAAAGCATTCTTTTCAACTGCCTGCTGATTGTACTGTTCAGCCTGTTGGTTCCGTTTATTATGATGTTCTTCTTTTCCAAAACATTCAGCGATCGAATCACAACCCTGTGCCGGGAAATGCAGAAGGTGGGGCAGGGAAATTACGATATTATTCAGGATTACAATGGCAATGGAGAACTTATGGATTTGTTCACCAACCTGCAGACGATGATCGAAAGCATCAAAAGCCGGGACCAGGAAATTTATGAAACCAAAATGGTGAAGCAGCGCCTGATTAACCATCAGCAAAAAATGGAATTCAAAATGCTGTCCAGCCAGATTAATCCGCATTTCTTGTATAATACGTTGGAATCCATCCGCATGAAGGCCTATATGAATCAGGATATTGAGGTTGCGAACGCAGTGAAGCTCCTTGGAAAATCCCTGCGCTATGTGCTCGAGAAGAGCGATTCCATGGTTACCCTCCAGTCGGAACTAGAGTACATTACCATTTACCTTGAAATTCAGAAGGTACGGTTTAAAGACCGCATCAATTACGGCTTTTCGGTTTCGAACGGGGTGAACTGCGGCGAGTGCATGGTGCTTCCGCTTTTGCTGCAGCCGATTGTGGAAAACGCTGTGCTGCATGGGCTGGAAGAAACGGAGAGCGGCGGGTTTATTCAAATTTCCGTGGAAAAAAGGGACAGTGACCTTTCCATTTCCATTTCGGACAACGGTTGCGGGATAGCGCAGCAGGAATTGGCTCAGCTGATGGAAAAAATCAATTCTCTCAATGAAAACGCGGCGGAAGGAATGGGACTGCATAATGTACAGCGCAGGCTAAAGCTGTTTTATGGGGAAAAGTATGGCCTGACGATTGCCAGCAAACCGGGCTCAGGGACTAAGGTTACGGTTCTGCTGCCAATGCAGGGAAAAGGAGAGGTCTAAGAATGCTGTTTCCGGCGGAAGGGGTGATTCCATCCACCGCGCTGAGCTATAATTCTGTGAGCCGAGCCCATTGATATTTTCGGAGAAAGGATGGTTGCAATCATGAAAGTATTGGTAGCGGACGATGAACCGGACGTGAGAATGGGGCTGAAACAAATTATCGACTGGCATGCCCTAGGATTTGATATTTGCGGAGAGGCCTCGAATGGGGAGGAGTGCCTGACGAAAATGGTCCGCCTGAATCCGGAACTGGTTCTGCTGGACATCCGGATGCCGAAAATGCACGGCTTGGAATGCGCCAAAGCAGCAAGGGAACAGGGATGGAACGGCAAAATCATTATTCTGAGCGGTTATTCCGATTTTCAGTACGCGCAGGATGCGATTCGCTGCGGGGTGGAAACCTATCTGCTGAAACCGATTGACGAAACGGAACTGGAGGAGGCGGTCCGCAAAATCCATGAAAAGATTGAGAAGGAGCGCCGGCAGTTCCAGCGTATGAATTTTGCGATGGAAAAGGCGCGGAAAACGGTTCTAACGGACCTGCTTTCCGGGAAGGTGAATTCAGGCAGCGGCGAAAATGCGGAGATTCTGGGCTTCCATGAAGATGGCTATCAGGCAGTTATTCTGGAGCGGGAGGAAGACGGTCCGTCGCCGTACAGCGATTCTTTGCAGCTGGAGCGCCTGTTACAGGGGGCGATGGCGGAGCGGCTGAGACTTCCCGAGATGAACGTGTTTTTGCTAAGGGGCTCCGATACCATCCGGAAATTTGAGAGCATTACCCAAACCATATCCGGGAAAGGGCGGTTCCTTGCCGTGGGTAGAACGGTGCAAAATGCGGAGGAAATCTGCCTTTCTTATCAGGATGCATGCAGAATTTTTGCGCGCCGGTTTTTCTTCGACCGGAATCGGTTCGTGTTCCGTCCGAAAGATCTGCCAAAAGAATTAAAACCCTGTGAAATTGGGAATATGAATCTGAAAGAATGCGCAGAAAAACTGTTTGCCTTTTTACAGGCTGGGAATCTAGAGTCTGCCTGCGCGGAACTGGAACGGCTGCACCATCGGATTAAAGAAATGGATGTGAAGCAGGATGATGTGGTGAATTACCTAATCAACATTTACACGCGGGTCAAGCATGCTGTATGGGAAGAATACAAACTGAATGAGTCCGCCGAAAGAAGCGACGCGGAGATTATCGCGGAGATCAGCCGGAAAAAGCGTCTTTATGAAATTATTGACTATATGAAGGACGGCCTGCGCCGAATGGACGAGGGGCTCTCCGGTCTGCGGTGCAATAACATTGTAGAGCGTGTGAAACATTACATAGAAAAGAATTACGGTTCGAATTTAAAGTTGGAGCTGCTCGCACAGTCCTTCGGCTATAACAGCGCGTATCTTGGAAAGCTGTTTAAAAACACCACCGGGGAAAATTTCAATTCGTATCTGGACCGCATCCGAATTGAAAAGGCCAAGAAGCTTCTGGCACAAAAGGACTTAAGGGTTTATGAGATTTCAAGACGGGTTGGATATGAAAACATTGACTATTTCTATATCAAGTTTCATAAGTACATGAACGAAAGTCCCACGGAGTACCGAAAGCATATTGAAGCCACTGAAACAATGGAAGAATAACAGCATTGATGTAAAAATCGTTTCGTTACTACGGCGAGCGGAAAAGTGAGATAAAAAGAAGAAATTCCCCCTCGGAGGATCCAGGGGGAATTTCTGTCGTTTATTCCATTTTGATTGGACTTGCTATCCTGTGAAATTATTCGTTTGCGGCTTTTTCACGGGCTTCCTTGTATTTGTCGGAAATCTTTTGGTCAAACGCAAGAACCTTATCGTAGCCAAGGCCCTTGACCGTGGTCTGCATATGTTTCAGCAGGGAATTGAACTCGCTTTCATTTTTGGCAAATACCATCTTCCAGGAATCCTGAACGATAATCGCTTTGCACTGGTTGCGCATGGTATCAATTTCGGAACCGGCCGCTTCTGGAATGTAAGCGTTGCCGGGGGCCACGCAGAAGGCGTTGTGCTGCTGCAGATAGTCCAGAGTGGTTTTCGCTTTCATTGTGGTTTGCCAAGAGGTATCCAGCGGGGTCTTGTTGTCCGCCAGGTAGGATTCCCACATGGTATAGTTGTAAGGTGCGTTGATATTCGGGTCCGTATCGATGGAAAGTACGGCCTGATAGTTCATCTGAGAAATACCGTCTTTCCAGGTGCCCGTGCCATATTCAGCGGGAACATTAATGGTTTCGCCGGAGAAGGCTTTTTTGCCGAAATCCGTCAGAACCGGCTTGCCGTCCTTCATTTCCCAGGTTAAGCCCTTCGGGCCGCAGGAACCGGAGGTCTGCGAGCAGGAAAGTTCAACCCCTTCGGGGGAATACAGCCAGTCGATGAAGTCGAGCATACGCTCCGGGTCCTTTGCCTTGGAGCCGACGGCGATGCAGTATTTGTTGCCGTAAGGATTGCAGCCGTAAGAGAAAATCTTAAGATTTTTTACCGGAGCCAGCATAAAGCCTTTGCCTTCCGCCTTGTGAGCGGTGGTGTTGTACGCTGCCTGACCGAGCCACGGCCAGGGGGAATACAAAATCTGTCCATCCTGATATTTCGCATACATGGTGTCGTAGTTTTGGGTGGTGGATTCCGGATCAACCAGACCCATCTGATTGGCCTTGTAGAAGTATTTCAGCGCTTGAATATAATACGAATTGTCATCAATGATGCTTTGGGTGGTCTTGCCGTCCGCGGAAAGAAGCAGAAATCCGTTTTCGTCGTAACCGTAAATGCAGGCCAGAATATTCTTGCCCAGGCACATCATGTTGCCGTCCCAGTCCTTAAACAGCGAGAAGGCGTAGGTCTTTTTGCCGGAGTCGCTCTTCGGGAACTTTTGCTGCATGTCTTTCAAAACATTCAGCATATCGTCCATGTCGTTAATCTGGGGGCTGCCGAGCGCCGTGTAGTAATCCCAGCGGATGTACGGGCCGTATGTAAGGTCAAGCCCTTCGGAAGGATCCGTGGCCTTTTGGGAAGAAAGTTGGCTCAGCATGGCGTAAAGCTTATGGTCATCCACAAGGGATTTGGCGGTTTCAATGGCTTTGGTGTACTGGGCAAGGTTCTTTCTGGTTTTTACCATATCGGTAATGTCCAGCAGCAGCCCCGCTTTTGCCGTATCGTTCAGGCGGCCGTTTTCGGAACCGATGAGCACCAGGTCGCCAAGGTTCCCGGCTGCGGAACGTGTTTTGAACAGGGTGTCGCCGCCTCCCGCAACGTTCGGGGCAATCATATTTAGTTCCATGTTGAATTTGTCTTTTATAATTTTCCCGAACCATCCGGATTGAATCCCCTGATAGTTTGCCTGAGAGTTAAATACATCCACCGTAATAAAATCTTTGTACTTGGCGGCTCCCGTTGCTTCGCCGGAAGCGGTGGTTTGGCTGGAGCCCGCCTGATTGGCGGCAGCCGAGGAAGAACCGGTATTTGTGCCGCCGCTGCAGGCGGCAAGTGATTCGGCAAGCAGGACAGTGACCAATAGACCGGTCAACAGTTTTTTGCCTGTCTTTTTCATAATAGATATCCTCCCTTTACTGAATTTTGATCTATCTGTATGCCCCATTGGGCATGACAACCGGATTTACGTTATCCTTTTACGGAACCAATCATGATTCCCTTTACAAAATACCGCTGGAACCAGGGGTAAACCAGAAGAATGGGGATGATAACGATAATGGAAACGGTCATCCGCACGGAAGTTGGCGTTTGCTGGGTGGCCAGATTAGCAATGGCGGCTCCGCTCAGGTTTGGGTTGTTTTTAATCAATGTGGCAATGGAAGTGGAAGCATTTATGTAAGTATACAGAAGGTACTGCAGGGAATACAGGCGCGAATCGGTAATGTAAATCAGTGTATCCTGAAAGGAATTCCACTGGTTGACGGCGGAAAAAATCGCAATGGTGGCAAGAATGGGGCTGCAGACCGGAAGAATAATTTTTGTAAAGATACATACAATTCCAGCGCCGTCTATTTCCGCCGCTTCCTGCAGGGAAGCCGGAATCGATTCCACGTACGTTTTAACCAAAATGATATTGAACGGCTGCACCACCATGGGGAGAATGTAAATCCAGAAATTATTGGTCAGGTGCAGATTGTAGGCAACCAGGAACAGGGGCACCAGACCGGCGTTGAAATACATGGTAATGACCACAAACCGGTACCAGAAGGTTCGTTTCCACATTTTTTTCTGCGTAAACATGAACCCGAGGAAAGCGGACGCCAGCACGTTCGTAACGGTTCCGATGACCGTACGAAGCACGGAAATCAGGAATGCCTGCGGCAGACCGCTGAGTTGGAACACATCGATATAGTTTTTCCAGTGAATCTGCTGCGGGTACCAGTTTATCTGTCCGTTGGCGCTCATCTGGTTGGAACTGATGGTATTGATAAACATATAGTAAAACGGATAAATACAGGACAAGGTGATTAAGGTAAAAACCGTATAATTAATAATGTTGAAAATAATATCACCGCTCGTATAGTGACGCTTTTTGCGAATCGTTTGTTCCATGCCGATAACCTCCTTTTCACGGCGATTTTTAGATGAGCGATTCCCCACGGGTTACTTTAGACAGGGTGTTTACCACAAACAGCAGGAACACGCTGATAATGGTTTTCATCATACTGAGCGCGATGGAAAGCGCGTAGCTCCCGTTGCCAAGGCCGAGAAGGAAAACGTACAAATCCAGCACCTGTATGTGCTCCATGTTAAAGGAGTTATGGAACACATAGTATTGGTCCAACCCATTTGTCAGGAAGTTGGCAATTTGCAGCATCAAAAGGACAAAGTAAGTCGGCAGCAGGCCCGGCAGGGTAACATGCCACATTAGGCTGAATCTTCCAGCGCCATCCACTTTGGCCGCCTCGTACAAGTCCTGGTCAATATTCGAAATGGAGGCCAAATACATAATCGCGCCCCAGCCAAGCCCTTTCCAGGTTCCCCACAGAAGCATCGCCAGCCAGGTGTGGTCGTCGCTGTCCAGAAAGTGAACCGGCTCCGAAAACCAGCCCAGAGCCTGACCTACGTTGTTGACCATTCCGGTGGTGGAAAAAAGTGCGAACGCCACGGAATAAATCATGACCCAGCTGATAAAGTTCGGCAGGGTGGCCAGGGTTTGCGCGGCCTTTTTAAAGGGTTTGCAGCGTATTTCATTTAGGAAGATGGCAAAAATCATGGACAGCGGGGACGTTAAAATTCCCAGGCTGCTCATGGCCAGAGTGTTGACAATGACTTTTCCCAGCTCCGAAATCTGCATTGGATTGGAAAACAGATAGGTGAACCACTGCCAGCCGACAAACTGGCACTGCGATAATTTTAAGGGCGGCTTATAATCGAAAAACGCGTAAACCCATCCGTAAAGCGGCAGATAGGAAAAGATAAAGAGCAGAGCCAAAAATGGGAGAATCAGCAAAAACAGTTTGTACGACTGAAGCCTGTTTCGCTTATGTAACGTGTTTTCTTTTACGGCGGATGTGGTTCCTGTGGTTTCTATGGTGTGCGGCATTGAAAAACCCCCTTCTTCTGCTTTGCTCCATGTTTTTGCATGAAACGAAGCAAGAAATTTTGATGTATTGCACAAAACATTCACTATTGTCAGAATATTATTGCCTGATATCACAAATACTTTACCATCTTGGGCAAATAATTCCTACCGGTAAAATTACATTTTTTACTTTGAAAATTAGACATTTTTACTTTTGGGTAATACCCTGTGGGAGAAATCCTTGCAAAAAACACGGATTCTATCGCCTAACTTCTCTAATTTTTAGAGTTTTTCTTTTGGAATAAAAGCGTAAAATAGGCTGCAGCAAGAACGATCTGTAAACGGGAGGAAGGTTATGAACGGTACAAGCGATTCAATTCGTCTGAAAGAAATTGATCAGGTGATTTCACAGGGACCCTTTCGCGCGGACTGGGATTCGCTGGCGCACCACCACATGCCGGAATGGTTTTCCAAAGCGAAGTTCGGAATCTTTATTCACTGGGGCCTGTACAGTGTGCCCGCGTACCGCAACGAGTGGTATTCCCGCAATATGTATCTTCAGGGCAGTCCGGAATTCCGGTACCATGTTGAAACCTATGGCCCGCAGAATCAATTCGGTTATAAGGATTTTATTCCCCTTTTCCGCGCGGAAAAGTTTAATGCCCAAGAGTGGGCCGCTCTGTTCCGAAAAGCGGGCGCGCGCTATATTTTCCCTGTGGCGGAGCACCATGACGGGTTTCAGATGTACCGTAGCGAACTTTCACATTTTAACGCCTATGAAATGGGGCCGAAGCGCGATATTTTGGGAGAATTGAAACAGGCTGCGGAGTCCGCGGGGCTGGTGTTCTGCACCTCGTCGCACCGGGCCGAACACTGGTTTTTCATGGGGCACGGAAAAGAGTTTCCCAGCGATATTCACGAGCCGCTGCACCGGGGCGATTTTTACTGGCCTGCCATGCCGGAGGGTGACCCGGAGAATTTACATAGCCGCCCGTACCCCAGCGAAGAATTTTTGACGGACTGGCTGCTGCGCACCTGTGAGCTGATTGACCGGTACCAACCCAGACTGCTGTATTTTGACTGGTGGATACAGCATGAGGCTTTTAAGCCATACCTAAAAAAGTTGGTTGCCTACTATTACAACCGCGGAACGCAATGGGGTGTTGATACCGCAATCTGCTATAAACACGACGCAATGATGTTCGGCACCGGAATTGTTGAAATGGAACGGGGCGGCTTTGCGCAGACCCAGCCGTTTGCTTGGCAGACGGACACCGCCATCGCGAAAAATTCGTGGTGCTATACGGATTCTTTGGACTACAAGGAGGTGCGAGACATTCTTTGCGGTCTGGTGGATACCGTCAGCAAAAACGGCAACCTTTTGCTGAATGTCGGGCCGAAAGCGGACGGTACGTTTGCAGAACGGGACCAGACCATTCTGCGTGAAATCGGCTCTTGGCTTGCGGTGAACGGGGAAGCCATATACGGCAGCAGACCGTGGAAGAGATCCTCCGAAGGGCCGACGAAAACGCAGGAGGGTCAGTTCACCGATAATCATCCCTTGGAGTATACTCCGGAGGATATCCGTTTCACCGTGCGGGGCGATTCCATTTACGCTATTATTTTGAGGTATCCGAAAGAGGGAGAGGTGCGGATCCGTTCCTTTGCCCCTTCCCACAATCAAAATCTACCGGAATTTCATGGAATCCTGGAATCCATATCGGTTTTGGGCTGCGGGGAAAAAACGGAGTGGTCGGTTCAGGAAGACGGGCTTCATGTAAAAACCAACGGTTTTTACAGTGAAATGCCTGTGACCGTTAAAATAAAAATCCGCTGAAAAATAGAGCCGTCAAATGCATCTTCGTTCATTTGGCGGCTCTTGAGTAATAGTGAAATGCCCGTGTGGTCTGCCTATTTTCGTTTTATGCTGCGCGGCGGTAGAAAACAAAATTTGTTCAGTTCTTCGGTTTTTTTGTAAGTGTTTCTTCCAGCTAGAGAAAGGTATACCGCCTGGCAGGCGACCATCCCCACGTTTAGCCGAGAGTAACCGGTTTTTTCGATTTCTTCTTTCAGCTTTTTTCGTAAAATCGGATTGGAAATAAAGAAATTGAACACCTGAAGCCCAATGATGTTACGGGGAGTATATAAGAAAACAACCAAATGTGAAGTTAAACAGATATGATTAATCGGCTCTAATTTCGTAATTTTTAGGGAATCAGTTCGCGAAAGATGCATAGAATCGAAAGGGAAGTAAATAATATCATTGTTTCATCAAAAGCGGATGGCTTCCGTAAAGAATAGCAGTAGCCAGGATTGGTGGTTCGATCAATTACAATATTTCTAAAAAAAGTCTTGACATTCGTTGCCTTCAATGCTATTATAGTTAAGCGCTCTAAACAAGGCAAATAAATATCGCGGAGTGGAGCAGTCCGGTAGCTCGTCGGGCTCATAACCCGAAGGTCGTAGGTTCAAATCCTGCCTCCGCAACCAAACAAAACCCAGAAGATGTGTGGCTTCTGGGTTGTTTTTTGTCTGTTTCGAAACCAAATCTACGTGCGGATACTGATTGGATCTTTCGCTGGGCTTTCAATTACCGCCAATCACCAGAAGAAAGCCAATTTTTCTGATGTTTGCATACAAATTTCGAGTTAACCAAGGATTAAATTCCTTCTGGCTTACTAAAACTAAGTGGCCCCCAATACCGCAAGAAGCACCCGATCAGGGTGGTTTCTTTGTTTCATGAGGAATTTAGACATCCAAAAGCCAATTCAACCAACGCAGTACCATCACAGGCTGATATCAGCTAAAGAACTTACCAGAGGATTAGGAGAAAAATTTTCGGAATCAACAGATAATAATGCTTTGATGTGTTTATTTATCGATTGAATTTTATCAATAAAAATATCGGAAATTTAAAGGATTGGAGGGGGTAAAATTATGGGTGATGAGCTGAAAATAAAAATGTATGCATGCACGCTGGACTGCAAAGACCCGTATGAATTAGCAAAATTTTATGCAGCACTGCTCAACTGGGAGATTGTCTTTCAGGATGAGGACTATGCATGTGTAGGGGTTCCAGGAACAAATCAGGGAGCATATCCCGGTATCACGTTTCAAAGAAATCCGGAGTATCAACCGCCTGTGTGGCCGGAACAGCCGGATGCCCAACAGCAAATGGCGCATCTTGACTTTGCTGTAAATAATTTAGAAAAAGCGGTTCAATATGCGGTCCATAGTGGAGCAAGAATTGCAGATCAGCAGTTTTCAGACAGTTGGACCGTTCTGTTTGACCCTGCTGGGCACCCTTTTTGTCTATGCGAAATGAAATCTATTTTCGAAAGTCCCCATTTTGCGCTGCTCTAGATCCTCATGAGGCGGAATGGTATTAGCACATTCAGCTATCACCTTTTTTCAATCTTTTTTTCTCTGCGCTGATTTTGGAATACGGACGAAACGGGTGAGAAAATGGTCAGTGTGTTTTTAGTGGAGGATGAGTTTGTTGTTCGCGAGGGGATGAAAAAAAATGTGGACTGGGCCGGCAGCGGAATTAAATTTCTCGGCGAAGCGGCAGATGGGGAACTGGCCTATCCGCAGATTCAGAAGCTGAAGCCAGACATTGTCATAACAGACATCAAGATGCCGTTTATGGATGGGCTTGACCTTTCCCGCCTTATCCGCAAAGAGCTTCCCAAAACAAAGATTATGATTCTTTCGGGCTACGGTGATTTTGATTACGCTAAACAGGCCATCAGCATTGGGGTTACCGATTACCTGCTGAAACCCATTTCATCGGAAAAGCTGTTGGAAGCCGTACAGCATGTGGCAGGTGTTGTTCGCCAGGAGCGTGAAAAAGAGGAAAATCTGCGTCGGTTCGAAGAAGAAATGAAAGAAAATGAGGACCTTGCACGAAGCAAATATTTTGACGAAGTAATTTCTGGGCAACTTTCCTCTGCTGAGATTATTTCCAAAGGGAAAAGCCGAAAAATCGACCTTGTGGCGGGCTATTTCCGCATTGTTCTGTATGAGGTAAACGACGCGGCGCAAAGCGAAGAAACGGTGTGCTACTCCGACAAGGTCGTGCAGTTTATGGAGGCACTTCAGAAAAAGGAAAAAGAACTTCCGCGTGTGGATGTTTTCCCGCGCGGCGTGGAGGGGCTTGCTTTTCTGGTAAAAGCGGATACGCAGACCGAGCTGGAAGCAAATACCGAGTCGTTGCTGAGCCTGCTCGGCAGCCTGCGGGAATCCGTGGGGGAGCTGCGATATTTTGCCGCAATCGGCAGCCCGACCCATCGGCCAAAAGGAATTGCAGAATCGTTTTACGGCGCTAGGCGGGTATTTGCTTACCGTTATCTTGGGCAGAAAAATCGGGTTGTCCGTTACGATGAGTCCGAGAGCTTCAAAGTGGTGGATGACTGCCAGCAGAATAGTGTGGAAATAAGCGCCAGCGCGCTTGACCGGAATGTGGTGCGCAATTTTCTGCGGAACGGTCTGCTCTCGGAAGCCCCTGCCTTCACGGAAAACTTTTTTATCCAGCTGGGGAACAACAACCTTGCTTCCATGATGTTTCGGCAGTACGTTACGATGGACCTCTACCTCTGTGCGGCGGCGTTCCTTCGGGAAATTGGGTACAGTGAAGAAAATATCTGGAAGTACACCGGCAGCATCCACGCGATATCTGCTGCTCTGGTTTCAGTGCAGCAGACAAAAGCCTGCATGACGAAAATCATCCGGCAGACCATTGTGGCGCGCGACTATAAAGCGACCAAGCGCTATGGCGGGCTCATTGAGAAAGCAAAAGCGTATATCGACAAAAATTACGCGAACAGGGAAATTTCCCTAAATACAACCGCCCAAAGCGTCAACCTGAGCCCCAATCATTTCAGTACGATTTTTTCGCAGGAAACCGGCGTCACGTTCATTGAATACCTGACTAACCTGCGCATGAAGAAGGCACGAGAAATGCTTCGCTGTACCGACGCCAAAACTTCTGAAATTGCTTACCGCGTGGGCTATCAGGATCCGCACTATTTCAGTTATCTGTTTCGGAAAATCAACGGTTGTTCCCCGCGGGAATACAGGGAGAAACGATGAAACAGTCAAGAAAGCATTCGATTCGCAACCGCCTTTACATATTGTCGTTCGGCATTCTGATTCCTTTTGTGGTGATGGCGGTCTACCTTACGACAAGCCTGATTAAGCTGACCGATTCCTACGACCGGATTGTACGGAACATTACGGTGGCAAACAGCTATAACATTGAGTTTAAAAAAGATTACGACTACGTGCTGTACCGCATGATCATTTCTTCGGTGAATGCAAAGGATGCCCAGCAGAAACTGGGGCTGCAGAACCCATACGTCATGCTGGACGGGGTTACGCAGCGCTACCGCTCTTTGCGGGGCAGCACTACGGGGCAGGAAAACGAACACCGCATTGAGTCTACCATCCGCATGCTGACCAATCTCAAAAAATACACACAGATTATCGACAGCAACATATCGAAGGGCGGAAAGTACAACGAAAACAGCCAGATGCTTGATCTTGATATTCGCAACGTGACGGAGCTCGTGCTGGAAAACACGCAGGAATACATTTATTACGAAGCTACGGAAATGGAGAATGTGCGCACCGAGCTGCAGGCCAAGAAAGATCAAGCCGTTACCCTGACGTTTATCGTGTTTACGGCGGCTCTGATATGGTCCGTGCTGCTGACCCGGAACATGGTGCAAAGCATTTCGATTCCACTAGGAAACCTGTGTGCCCTGACCAAACAGGTGGCCAACGGCAACTTTGAAACGCGCGTAAGAACCGGAAGCGCCGATGAAATTCAGATTTTGAACGACAGCTTCAACAGCATGACCGAGCAGATCGGTGAATTGGTAGACAACATTCGCTTGGAACAGGTGAATCAGCGAAAAACCGAATTGAAGCTGTTGCAGGCGCAGATTAACCCGCATTTTCTTTACAATACGCTCGACACCATCGTATGGCTGGCGGAAGCGGGTGAAAAGGAGCAGGTGGTTTCTATGGTTACCAGCCTGTCGGACTTTTTCCGCACCACGCTCAGCCAGGGAAGAGATTATATTACGGTAAAAGAGGAAGAGCTTCATGTGCGCAGTTACCTGAAAATACAGAAGTTCCGCTACCAGGATATTCTGGATTATCGGGTTTGTTTTCAGGAAGAACTGTATCCTTACACCATTCTGAAGCTCACGCTGCAGCCGATTGTGGAAAACGCGCTGTACCATGGGATAAAGAACAAGCGCGGCAAGGGGGTCATCTGCGTTTCCGCGCGTAGGACGGACAAACAGGAGATGGAATTTACCGTTTCGGACGACGGTGTGGGCATGACACCCGCGGAACTGGACGATCTGCGGGAAAGAATCAGCGGCCGCACAAAGGACGCAGCCGACAATATTCATGGGATTGGTTTGCTGAACGTGAACGAAAGGATTCGTCTGAACTACGGCCCACAGTATGGCCTCCAAGTGGAAAGTACCTATGGGGTTGGCACCACGGTAACGGTTCGGATTCCGGCAAAGCGGTGCGGTGGGTTTGAGGCAGACAATCGTTGAGTGGATTCCTGTTTTTTCAAAAATCGGAAAAATGCGAACGAAAGGAGGAAAAAAACCAACTTCGTTCGCATTTTTGTTTCCCAAAAATCAAGACATCAAAAAAAGTTCAGAAAAAATATTACAAAACAAATAAATTATTCTATGGGAATTTTGAATGTTTTGGTTTATTATCATAAAGGAATTGAAATCCAATACGGAACCTAAAAGGAGGAAGTTGTAGTATGAAGAAATGGTTATCTGTTATCCTGGCATCGGTAATGGCGGTTTCTTTCACAGCCTGCGGCAACAGTTCGACGGCCACAAATGGCGCGGCGAACGGCGATGCGTCTGCTGCGGTTTCCGCTGCGGCATCATCGGACACCGGCACCGCCAGCATGAAGACGGAAAGCGGCAAAACCATTACGGTCGGTTTTTCTCAGGTGGGCGCGGAGTCCGACTGGAGAACGGCGAACACCACTTCCATGAAGGACACATTCAGTACGGCCAACGGATTCAACCTAGTGTTTGACGATGCGCAGCAGAAGCAGGAAAACCAGATTACCGCAATTCGCAATTTCATTCAGCAAGAGGTTGACTACATCGTACTGGCGCCTGTTACTGAAACCGGCTGGGACACGGTGCTGAAAGAGGCTAAAGACGCCAATATCCCGGTCATTATTGTAGACCGTATGGTAAAGGTTTCGGACGAAAGCCTTTTCACCGCGTGGGTCGGTTCCAACTTTAAGCTGGAAGGCCAAAAGGCCGCCGCCTGGCTGAAGAATTTTGCAGATGCAAAGGGCCTGAAGGGTTCGGACCTGCACATTGTTGACATCCAGGGCACCATCGGTGCATCTGCTCAGATTGGGCGTACGGAAGGTCTGGAGGAAGCCGCGAAGGAATACGGCTGGGATCTTTTGGCGAAGGAATCCGGCGAGTTTACTCAGGCCAAGGGCCAGGAAGTCATGGAGTCCTTCATCAAGCAGTACCCGAATCTCAATGTGGTTTACTGCGAAAACGATAACGAAGCATTCGGCGCCATTGACGCATTAACTGCCGCTGGCAAGACGGTCGGTCCCGACATTAAGAACGGCCAGATTATGGTCCTGTCCTTCGACAGCACCAAGGCCGGACTGACCGACACACTGAAGGGCAAAATTACGTTGAACACAGAATGCAACCCGCTTCATGGTCCCCGTGTAAAAAAGATTATTGATACGCTCGAGTCCGGCGGCACGGTAGACAAAAAAGCTTATGTTGACGAAGAAATGTTCAGTGCCGACACAACCGTTACCCAGGTTTCGGTTGGCGGCGAGAATTTCAACGTGACCAAATTGACACAGGAAGTTCTCGATAAGAGAGCATATTGATCTGCTTGAGCATGGGAGGCGCCATCACCGCAGAGAAAAGCTGAAGAAAGTCCCACTGTTCCGGAGGAACGGAGTGAAAGAATGGCGTGATACGGGACGTTTGGAAACGGTATCACGCCATTCTTTTTTATCGGCGGGTGCGTTATATGTCGGAAGCAGACAACAAACAAAGGCAGGTGCAGAGAATGAGTGACAGTTTGTTATTGTCCATGAGGGGAATTAGCAAGACTTTTCCGGGTGTGCGGGCTCTTTCGAATGTGGACTTTTCCCTGCGCACGGGGGAAATTCACGCGCTGATGGGAGAAAACGGTGCAGGGAAATCGACGCTCATCAAAGTCTTGACAGGTGTTTATGAGTTGGAAAGTGGAGAAATCAGGATGGATGGCATCGACCATCCGATTGTCAATCGTTCTCCGCAGGAGGCGCAGGCCAACGGCATCAGCACGGTATATCAGGAGGTGAACCTCTGCCCGAATCTTACGGTCGCAGAAAACCTGTTCATCGGTCGCCAACCAAAAAAATATGGCTTCATCGACTGGAAAACCATAAACCGAAAATCCGCAGAGATTCTGAAAAGCCTCGATATTAACGTGGAACCGGGAAAACTACTTGGGGAGTGCTCGCTGGCCATTCAGCAGATGATTGCCATTGCACGCGCCGTGGATATGCAGTGCCGTGTGCTGATATTGGATGAACCGACCTCATCGCTCGACGAGGAAGAGGTGGAAAAGCTGTTTGACCTGATGCGGAAGCTTCGGAGCGAAGGCGTCGGCATTATTTTTGTTACCCATTTTCTGGACCAGGTTTATGAAGTGTGCGACCGCATTACCGTGCTGCGCAACGGCGAACTGGTGGGCGAATATCAAACGGAAAGTCTGCCGCGTGTGCAGCTTGTGGCGAAAATGCTCGGCAAGGAGTTCGACGACCTGGCCGAAATTAAGAGTGAGCGGAAAAATTCAGCAATCCCTGCGGAACCGGTGATCGAGGCGGAGGGGCTGACCCACGCGGGGACCATCAAGCCCTTTAACCTGACGATAAACAAAGGCGAAGTGATTGGCCTGACCGGTCTGCTCGGTTCCGGGCGTTCCGAACTGGTGCGTACCATTTACGGCGCCGACCGGCCCACCGGAGGAACACTGAAGGTAAATGGAAAAACAGTCAACATCACGAAGCCGCTGGACGCCATGAAAAACGGCATGGCGTATCTTCCGGAAGACCGGAAGAAGGACGGCGTCATCTCGGACCTTTCCGTGCGGGAAAACATCATTCTCGCCCTGCAGGCGAAGCGGGGAATGTTCCACCTGATGAGCCGGAAAGAAATGGACGAAGCGGCAGACCGGTTTATCGACCTGCTGGATATTAAAACGCCGGACCGAGAAAAACCGGTTGGCAGCCTTTCGGGCGGCAACCAACAGAAGGTCATCCTTGGACGTTGGCTGTTGACTAACCCGGACTACCTGATTCTGGACGAACCGACCCGCGGCATCGACATCGGCACCAAGACGGAAATCCAAAAGCTGGTGCTGCAAATGGCGGATGAGGGCAAGGCCATCACTTTTATTTCTTCGGAAATTGATGAGATGCTGCGCACTTGCTCGCATATCGCGGTGTTGCGCGACGGCAAAATGGTGGGCGAACTGACGGGCGAAGAGCTTACGCAGGCGCACATCATGCAGACGATTGCCGGGAACCAGACCGGCGGGACAGGGGGAGCAGACGCATGAACGCAAAAACAAAGTTTGACTGGGGAAAGCTGGTGCATTGGCGCTTTTTTATGCCAATTGTATGTCTTTTTCTGGTTCTTCTTGTCAACGTTATTCAAACACCGGATTTCTTTGTAATATCCATTAACAATGGAGTACTGTACGGATATTTGATCGATATTATCAACCGCGCTTCCGAGCTTGTTATCCTTGCGGTGGGCATGACGCTGGTAACGGCGGCTTCCGGTGGGCAGGACATCAGCGTAGGTGCGGTTATGGCGGTTGCGGCGGGCATTTGCTGTCAGATTCTTTCCGGCGGTGCGGTAAGCACGAACACGCTTATGGCTCCCATGGCGATTGCTATTCTTGCGGCACTGGCAGCGTCCGTCCTTTGCGGCGCCTTTAACGGCTTTCTTGTTTCGGTGCTGGGCATTCAGCCCATGGTTGCCACACTGATTTTGTTTACAGCGGGCCGCGGCATCGCTCAGTTGGTGACCAAAGGGCAGATTACCTATGTGCGCGTCGATTCTTATCGGGTGATGGGCGGCTACATTGGCGCGTGCCCCGTGCCAACTCCCGTCTTCTTTGCCATT
This sequence comes from Clostridiales bacterium, assembly GCA_012839345.1. Lineage (GTDB taxonomy): Bacteria > Bacillota > Clostridia > Oscillospirales > Acutalibacteraceae > Caproiciproducens. The sequence goes on from DUNN01000036.1 coordinate 48,121, forward strand.
GGAGTTGTCCTCGTGGTCAACCTGGTTTTAAATAAAACAGCGCTCGGTTTGTACATAGAAAGCGTAGGAGTCAATGGCTCGGCCTCGCGTTTGGTGGGCTTGAACAGCACCCACATTAAGTTTTTGACCTATGTGATTATGGGGCTGCTCTCCGGCGTGGCGGGGATAGTCGCTTCCAGCCGCATTTATTCGGCAGATGCAAACAATATTGGTCTGAACCTTGAAATGGACGCCATCCTTGCGGTGGCGCTGGGCGGCAACAACCTTGGCGGAGGCCGGTTTAACCTGATGGGCTCCGTAATTGGCGCTTACACCATTCAAGCGCTGACAACAACACTTTACGCGATGAAGGTTTCGGCCGATCAGCTCCCAGTTTACAAGGCGATTGTCGTCATCATTATTGTCGTCATTCAAAGTCCGGTTTTCCAGAAAAAATTCCGGAGCATGCGGCATGGAAAGGCGGTGACCGTCAATGCTGGATAAGTTGACCCTTGTGAAAAAGAGCAAAAAGCCGGGCGCGGTTGCCTTTCTGCTCATGATTACGATTCTGCTTTTTGTTGTCATGTATTCCATTGGCATGATTGTATTTGTCAACAAAGGCTTTGCCAAGCCGCAGATGTTTATGAATCTGTTCATTTCCAATGCGGGGCTGATTGTCATCAGCTGTGGGCTGACTATTGTGATGATCACCGGGGGAATTGATATATCCGTCGGTTCCGTGACGGCATTGGTGTGTATGGTGGCGGCAGACCTGATGGAACACAAAGGCATGAGCGTTTACATGGCGCTGCTTTCCGCGCTGCTTATTGGGCTTGCTTTTGGCGTGGTGCAAGGATTTTTAATTTCATACCTTGACATTCAGCCGTTTATCGTTACGCTGGCGGGGCTGTTTTTTGGGCGCGGCATGACGGCTGTGGTCAGCACACAGATGATTGCAGTGAAAAACGCAGAGTTCCTGCAATGGGCCAACGCAAAAATCAACCTGCCCATTGGGTACACCAAAAAGAACGGTACGTTTATTCCCTCATACATTTATCCCACGGTTGTGGTTGCACTCATTATTGTGATTCTCATCACTATTATGCTGCAGCGCTGTAATTTTGGCCGAGAGCTGTACGCGATCGGCGGCAACCAGCAAAGCGCTCTTATGATGGGCCTGAATGTCCGCAGGGTGAAAATGAAGGCCTATGTTTTGGACGGACTGCTGGCCGGGCTCGGCGGATTCCTTTTCTGCCTGAACAGCTGCGCCGGGTTTGTAGAGCAGGCGAAAGGGTTGGAAATGGACGCCATTTCTGCGGCGGTCATCGGCGGCACTCTGCTTTCCGGCGGCGTTGGAACCGTAGTGGGGACCCTGTTCGGTGTTCTCATCAAAGGTACGATTGCAAGCCTGATTACCACACAGGGCACGCTTTCCAGCTGGTGGGTCAGAATCGTTCTCTCTGCGCTGCTCTGCTTCTTCATTGTTCTTCAGGCCATCATCGCCGGCGTGGGCGGGAAAAAGCTGAAAAAGTGATAGCCAACTTCTTACGATAATACGTTTCTCACCATGAGATGCCAAATCTTCCTGATTCCGGTTGAATGGAACCGGTAAAAAGCAACAGTCGCCGCCGCCCGTGTAAATGGGCGGCGGCGACTGCTTTTGCTTTTATTCGAATGAATCCCTAATTAAATCCTATCGTGGCAGGTTCTTGCAATAACGTCGAGCTGCTGTTCTCTTGTCAAATCAATGAATTTAACGGCATATCCCGAGACACGGATCGTAAAGTTCGCGTATTCCGGCTTTTCGGGGTGCTCCATAGCGTCCTTCAGCTTTTCTACGCCAAACACGTTCACGTTCAGGTGATGGGCGCCGCGGTCAAAATATCCATCCAGAACATGGACCAGAGTTTCGGTCTGTTCTTCTTCCGTATGCCCAAGTGCACCCGGGTTGACGGTCTGCGTATTGGAAATACCGTCAAGCGCATACTCGTAAGGGAGTTTTGCAACTGAGTTCAGGGAAGCAAGAAGGCCGTTCTTTTCTGCGCCGTAGGATGGATTTGCGCCAGGTGCCAGCGGTGTCCAAGCTGGTCTGCCATCCGGAAGCGTACCGGTATTCTTACCGTAAACAACATTGGAGGTAATGGTAAGAATGGACGTGGTTGGTTCCGAATTGCGGTAGGTGTGGTATTTCCGAAGCTTCTTCATGAAGGTTTTCAGCAGCCACACGGCAATCTCATCCGCGCGGTCGTCGTCGTTTCCGTAACGCGGGAAATCACCCTCAATCTTAAAGTCCACAGCCACGCCGTTTTCATTGCGCACAGGCGTTACCTTTGCGTACTTAATAGCGGATAGGGAGTCGACCACGTGGGAGAACCCGGCGATACCGGTCGCAAAGGTTCTTCTTACGTCGGTGTCAATCAGCGCCATTTCTGCTGCTTCATAGTAATACTTATCATGCATATACTGAATCAGGTTCAGAACGTTTACATAAAGTCCTGCCAACCAGTCCATCATGACGTCGTATTTTGCCATGACATCGTCATAATCAAGCACATCAGAGGTAACGGGCTTGTAGGCGGGGCCAACCTGATCGCCGCTCTTTTCATCAATACCGCCGTTAATGGCATACAGCAGGCACTTGGCAAGATTTGCGCGAGCGCCGAAGAACTGCATTTCTTTACCGGTCTGTGTTGCGGACACGCAGCAGCAGATGCTGTAGTCGTCGCCCCAGATTGGACGCATTACGTCGTCGTTTTCGTACTGGATGGAACTTGTTTTCACGGAAATATAGGCCGCATACTTCTTATAGTTTTCCGGCAGTTTGGAGGAGTAAAGAACCGTAAGGTTCGGCTCCGGTGCAGGGCCCATGTTTTCCAGCGTATGCAGGAAACGGTAATCGTTCTTGGTTACCATGTGGCGGCCGTCCATGCCAAGGCCTGCGGTTTCCAGGGTAGCCCAAACCGGGTCGCCGGAGAACAGCTGGTTGTAAGACGGAATACGCGCGAACTTCACCATTCTGAGCTTTAATACCAGGTGGTCAATCAGTTCCTGCGCTTCCTTTTCGGTCAGCGTTCCTTCCTTCAAGTCACGGTCAATATAAATGTCGAGGAAGGTGGACACACGGCCAACGCTCATAGCCGCGCCGTTCTGGCTTCGGATTGCTGCCAGATACCCAAAGTACAGCCACTGGACGGCTTCCTTTGCGTTGCTGGCAGGCTTGGAAATATCGAAGCCGTATCCTGCTGCCATTTCCTTCATTTGCTTCAATGCCCGAATTTGGTCCGAAAGCTCTTCTCGCTGGCGAATGATATCGTCCGTCATAATACCGGAGCCGCAGTAGGCAAGGTCTTCCTTCTTCTTTTCAATCAGGAAGTCGATGCCGTAAAGCGCGACACGGCGGTAATCGCCGACGATGCGTCCGCGTCCGTAGGTGTCCGGAAGGCCGGTGATGATCTTATTGTGACGTGCTTTCTTCATTTCCGGTGTATACGCGTCAAAAACGGCCTGATTGTGCGTCTTGTGATATTCTGTAAAAATCTTGTGCAGTTCGGGGTCCGGGGTGTAGCCATAGGTGGTGCAGGCTTCCTCTGCCATCCGGATTCCACCGTAGGGCATGAACGCCCGCTTCAGGGGCTTGTCTGTCTGCAGTCCCACAACTTTTTCCAGGTCCCGGGTATCGCTGTCGATATAAGCAGGGCCATAGGCGTTAATGCCGGAAACCACCTTGGTTTCCATGTCCAAAACACCGTTTTTGGCCCTTTCCTGCTTCTGCAGCTCCTGTACTTTTGCCCAGAGTTTGTTGGTCGCCTCGGTCGGGCCTTCCAAAAAGCTTTGGTCCCCGTCATATGGTGTATAGTTATTCTGGATGAAATCTCTCACATTGACATCATCCGTCCAATGTGAACCCTTGAAACTTCTCCATTCCTGCTTCATAGTACCACTCCTTACTTGAGATGTTCTGCAGCTCTCTTCTGCGGTTGTGCCTTTACTTTAACGTATTTCACATGCTAATTCCTTGATTGTAATCAATAAATCAGTTTTTTCCTGTCAACGGTTCCATTCATTTACCGACGATATCGCTTTCACCACGAAGAATGCATTCGGCGTGTTTGACACGTTGTGCACTGGGGGATTCCACTCCCTTGAGGGAATAGGGAATGCCGAGTTCGTTCCATTTATATTCGCCCATGGCGTGGTAAGGCAGCACTTCGATCTTCTTTACATTTCGAAGCGTAGCGATGAAGTCCCGCGTTCTGTGCAGGTAACCATCATCGTCCGTAATCCCCGGAACCAGCACATGCCGAATCCAGATGGGCTTGTCAATATCGGACAGATAGCGGAACAGTTCCAAGATATTATCATTCGGCTGGCCCGTCAGCTTTTTATGCTCTTCGGGGTCAATATGCTTAATGTCCATCAGAAGAAGGTCGGTGTACCGCATCAGCTCCTCAAATTTCGAGAAAAACGGTTCTTCTTTTGTGAAAGGCTGACCGGCTGTGTCGATGACGGTATTAATTCCAAGCGCTTTAGCCTTTTGAAACAGATCAAGAAGAAAGTCAATCTGCAAAAGGGGTTCCCCGCCGCTAACCGTAATGCCGCCTTCCTTACCCCAATAACTGCGGTATCTTTGCGCCTGCTCCAGCAGTTCGTCTGCCGTACGCAAATCGTTGGAATGTGGGTCCCATGTATCTACGTTGTGGCAGTAGCGGCAGCGCATTTTGCATCCCTTTAAAAAGATTAGGAATCGAATGCCCGGGCCGTCAACGGAACCGAAGGACTCTGTGGAATGGATTGCTCCTCGAATCATATGCATCCCCCTTTCTTGTACGCTTATCATACTCCCACTTTTGCTCTGTTTCTTTGATTATAATCAAGTTTTGAATCGGCGGACAGTAAAACACCCGAAGATGCTCAAAAACAAAGGGCTTGCCGCCTGCGTTTTACAGGCGGCAAGCCCTTACGACTGTTTTATTCGAATGGTCTGATTTGTTAGGCCGCTCAATGGCTGGACCCATAGACTTTTTTCAAACCGCTGCGGTCGGTAACCATAATTTTCCCATGGCCGAGCCGTTTGATCAGATTGGCTTTTTCAAACTGGCTCAGGTTCCTGCTTACGGTTTCCGGGCGCAGCCCAATGCTTGCGGCGATGTCTTCCAGCTTCAGCTTGATTTCCGGCCCGACGCACCGGATGTCCCGGTCCAGCAAAAATCCCGCCAGCCGTACCTTCGGGTCGCGGATGGAAAGCAGCAGTGCTTTTTCATTGGAGTCCTTTAGCCGAAGGGAGAGAAGCGAAATTAGGTTCATGGCGATGTTCGGACGCTCCGCAATCAACTGCATAAATTCGCTCTTTTTAATTTCGCACAACTCCACTTTGGACAGGCACACCGCGGAATACGGAAAAACGGCATTTTCAAGGAAGAGGTTTTCCCATATGGCGTCCCCGTCGTGAATGATGTCAAGAATGTATTCGTTTCCGTCGGCATCATATTTACAGAGCTTGATTCTTCCCTTTCGGATGATTAAAACAGAGTCCACTTTTTCCCCTACACGGAACAGGAAGCTGCCTTTTGCCTTGGTTGTCTGAATGGAGTGATCCGTAAGGCTTCTCTGTACGTCTGCCGGAAGTGCGCTGAACAGTGGGATTGTTTGTGTGCACCAAATGCTGTTTTTACAGTTTGCACAACTGGGCAGAGCTTTTTTATTCGCTTTTTCCATCATAGCATCCTTTCCGTGAATTTTAATCGCCCATGGTATTTTGTTGGTGTTGCACTTATTTTACTATGCCTATTTCAAAGATACAAGGCCGCGAAAGAATTGTGATTGAAACTGTATGGGAAAAAACTAGAATGTAAGAAACGGTACTGTTGGGCATTCGGCGCGGTACCCAGAATCTTCGCTGCAAGGGCGATTTTCCGCCTTGAACGAAACTAAATATTGGCTGCATTGACGAAACTGGTGAAAGCTGGAACCAGGAGCTTTCTTTTTCGGTAGACAGATCTGTTTTATAACGTATACCAGGCAGAAAAAGGGTACCGCAAAAGGAATGCTTCATCATTCTGCGGTACCCTTTTATGGTAAAAAATTATGGTTGAATCCGTCCTTTATGGGCGCTCTTGGTTAGCCGGTTTAGGCTTCTGTACCGAAGAGCTCCAACTGGGTCAGCGCCGGGAATGGGGAGGGGTCATCGGCTTTTCGAAGTGTGTCAAGTTTTACCCATTCCACTGTTTTTGGCTCAATGCGGAAGGACTGTGCCTCTCCGCTTTTCACCAGCGGGAACGTTTGGCTGCTGCCGTCCGAAAAATGCAACGTTGCGCTTTCCCACCAAGCGTCATGCGGGAAGTCCGCGCGCAGGTAGAATACCACTTCATCCAGCCGTACCTTGCGCCCGAAATCCAGCGTCCATTCGGCTTGCGGATTTCGGTTGATGCCCCAGCTTGAATACGGCCATTCCCCGTGGAAGGTGTTGGCTTTCAGCCCGTCGATTGCATTGCGCGCGGCGAATACGGCTTCTCCCCGCGTTTCGACGTTGGCGCTTGCATGTGGGAACAAACTATTGTTTTCGTGTTCGTCCAGCGGGTTAAAGGCAAGGTTTTTGCGCGCGGCGATTTCATCGGGCGAAGCGTAGCGCGCATACAACAGGTGCCGAGTCCCGGAAAAAGCGCGGGGAGAGTAAGAAACACGCTTCTCGCCGAACGGAATGTAAAAGACAAAGCGGTCTGTTTTTAAAAAGGTGAAAGCAGGCGCAAGGGTATCGTCAAACTGGAGTACTACGAAGCGGCCGGGTTCACTGCTTTCTATCACCAGGCAGTCACCCTGCGTATATTCGGGGTCATATACTAGGTTCACTTCGGTTTTGCCCGCCGCACAGGCGAGCGTTTCGCCGGAAGCATTCGTAATTTTCAGGGTAAGGCTCATTTTAGGTTCCTCTTTCTTTCGTGGAATTACTTAAAACTAATTGTTATTGAAGATTCAGGGTCAACTGTCCTTCAAAGCGGATGAGTACGCGCCAAAGGGTTTCGGGCCAGGCAAGGCGCAGGCGGGGGTCGTTAATCGGGATGCTTTCCACACGAAGCTCGCCACGGTCCGCCGAAACGGTGCCCAGGCTGCCCACCGCGATGGTGCGGCCGGTGAAGCCGGGCTTTTCGCAGAACATCAGGCTCAGCACCGCTTCGCTTCGGCTGCCGGAAAAACGGTCCTCCACGGTGATGCCGGCGCCCTTATGCAGCGTGACACGGCGAAGGTAATGTTCTACCCCCGCCTCGGGCGGATAGGCCCCGGCAATATCCATAGAAATGCTGCTTTGGTTTTCCTTAAAGGAAACCTCCACATCGCGGGCGGCAAAGGCCGCACCGTCTTTCTGCATCACCCCTCCGAAGGTGGGCAGATTGTGGTAGGCGGACTGCATGGTCCAAATTTCGTAGCGGCGCGGGGAAAAGGTCTTTTTCGTGTAGCTTTCCACGCCGACGTCAATTAGGAACGGCAGACCATTTTTATAGACGGTGAAACTGCCGGTATCGTTGTGGTTGTGGCTGTCGTTGTTGTCGCCAGCCTTCACAGCCAAGCAGTAAGCGGAATCCCGCGCGATAAAAATGCCAACGCTCGGGTAGTAGAGTTCCGGGTGACGCACTGGCTTTTCTGGGTGGTATGCACTGATTTCATTTGCTAGAAAAGCGGCCTGAAGCCGATAGAACAGGTTAATTTCATCTGGTAGGTCCCGGTCTTCGCTTTTCTGCCATTCCTCCGCGGCAAACGCGGTGAGGTTAGGATTTTCCGTGCGCAGCCCGAACAGAAATTCACGTACCCCGGCACGGCCTGCAATGGGGGAACAGTCGGCAAAATTGATGTAGTATTTGTCATCCACATGCATGCTCAGAATATAGGCGGCAAGATTGCGGATTTTGGGTTTGCGGTAAAGCGGCGCAAATACATTCCCGCAAACGGCGTTGAGCACTTCTGTCGCGTTTAGCAGGCAGAGTCCGGCGTGGCGGTAGTACTGCGCACCTTCCTCGCAGCAGCCGTCCTCACCATAGTCCTTCAAAAAGCAGTCCAAGCTGTAAGCGGCCTGCCGCACCGTATGTTGTTTAATATCCTGCGGCTGGTCCGTGGTGAATACAGTAATCAGCACGTTTTGCGTGCACCAGGGCGTCCAGTTGCACATGGGCTCGTCCCCGTTGCCCATCCACCAGAAGTGACGGTTTAAGTAAGGCGTGACAATGCGGGTGTTCAGCTCGGAGAGGATGCGTTTGCAGATGAGCGGGCTTACCGCGTCCAGTTCCTCGCGCAGCAGATAGCGCACCATGGCCAGCTGAGCGCCAGTTTCGCAGGCAAACAGGTCCAGTACGGGCGCTTCGGTGTCCGGAAGAATCCGTTGCGGCGTGTCGCGCACGTAGCTGTTGTGCGCTGGAAGCTGCCAGCCGCTCTCCTCACAAAGGGCATAAATGCCGTCGATGACGCCGTCGAGAAAGCGTCCCTTCCGCTCGACAAATTCAGCCAGCGCAAGCGCATTCAACGTTCTGCGCCGAGCCATGTAAAGCGCTTCAAACCGGACGCGGTTTCCGGTGCGGCAAAAGTCCATGTAGGCGGTTGCCGGAATGGCCGGGTAAGGTTGGTTCAGCGCCTCTTCACCGCGCTTTATAAGCTGCGTGGCGGTTTCTTCGGAAAGTGCGGCGCGGTCAATGCGACCGTTTTGCGCAAAGGGAGTGAAGTCCGCCAGCTGCGTCGGCAGAAAACTGAGTATTTCTGAAAACATAAAGATCCCCGTTTCAAAGTTTATTTTTCATATATTCCCTGGGCGAACAGCCTTCCACCTTTTTAAAGACTTTACTGAAATAGAAAGCGCTCTCAAATCCAAGTGCTTCGGCAATTTCGTAAATCTTTTCGTTGCCGTCTGCCATCATTTTTTTCGCTGCCGCGATCTTTTCCTGTGTGATGTATTCCACAAAGTTACAGCCAGCGGAGCGGGTAAAAAGCTGGCTCAGGTAATTTGGGCTGAACCCGAAAACAGCCGCTACCTCGTTGAGGGAGAGCTTTTTATTTAGGTTTTCGCGAATATAACCCTGCACCTCGACCACAATTCTGTCTTTGTAACTTTGTTTCCGGTTTTGCAGCACTTCCTGCAAGCCATCCCGGAATTTAAGAATCCAGGCGAGAATTTCGTCGGTCGTACGTTTGGCGTAAATGCTGCGGAATCCCTCGCGGTCGTCAGCAAAAATCTGGGAAACAGTTTGTTCACCGTCCGGCAGCATAGAAATCGCCATATAAAGAAGGCTGCACGCAGCGTCCATTGCCTGCAGACGGCGGGCCGGGCTGTCGCGGAAGCTTTCGGCAATCTCCGTAATCAGTGTATACAAGGCGTTGCCGTCCAGCTCGGTGTAAGCTTTGGCGAGCCGGTCCTTATACTGGGAAAGGTCGAACACTGCGGTGTTGTTTGCAGTTTCACCCAAACGCTCGGCAAACAGAATGGGGTCCTGAGCAGAGACACTGTGAAAAATCTGCCGTGCCGCGTAGAACGATTCTGAGAGACGAAAAGGGTCATCCACTTTGGTACCCACAGCGCAGATCAACCGGACGTTGAAATAATTGTAGACAATGGAAATTGTCTTTTCCAGTACGTTTTTCAGCACATCGCAGTAGGTGGGCACCTCCTGCTCACTTAGGCAGAAAGTAATGCTGAAATGGCGCATGTCCAGGCTGGTGATATAGCAGGCCATGTATTTGGTGATGGTTTCGCGCACCATGCGGATGGTGCTGGAATACAGTTTAACGAGCTTTTCGTCGCTCATCCCCGCACTGTTGATCCCGAGAACCTCGCAGTAGCAGACAGCGTAGGCTTCAAAGGAAAAATCCATGCCGAGTTCTGTGCGCTGCATCCGGTACTGCTCCCGGTTTTCAAACAGATTGTTCAGCAGGCGCACAAAAAAGCGGTCGTAAAAAGCCTGCATTCCGCCACGCTCTTCCGGCGCCTGGCGGACCCCTTCACTTTTTTTCAAATCCCGCAGCAGGTCAACGGCCTTGGCAATGGAGGCGGCCAGCGTTTCCGGCGTAAGCTCCAACTTAATGAGGTAATCCACCGCCTGATAACTGATGGCTTCTTTGACGAGCTGAAACTCTTCAAAACTGGTCAGCAGAATAAACAAGGGGAGTCGACCGTATGTTTCGCGGCAGTATTTCATGACCTCAAGACCGGATTTCAGCGGCATTTTAATATCGGCGATTACAAGGTCGGGCGAATACCGCTGGATCATTTCCAGCGCTTCCCCGCCGTTGTGCGCGGTGCCGCAGATTTCAATATCGTAGTCCTCCCACTTCAGCATGGATTGCAGACCGACCAGCACAAGCGGCTCGTCGTCTGCCAGAAGCAGTTTAATCATTTACGACTTCCTCCCTCGGAACCGGTTTCGGGAAGCGGCCGCCAGGGAAGCAGAATGGCGGTTTTGGTGTAAATGCCCGGTTCACTTGTAATGGTAATTCCATAGTGTTCGCCGAATTCGTACTGAATTCTTTTGTGAACGTTTAGAATGCCGACCTGGCGGAACATGCCGGAGGGGGCATCCCCGTCCCCATCAAAGATTTTCTGAATGCTTTCGGCGTCCATGCCCACCCCGTCGTCCGTCACGGTGAGCTCCACGTCGCCGTCTTCCCGGCGGCGGCCTTTTACCTCAATGTGACCCGCGCCGCCTTTGGGTTCAATTCCGTGAAACACGGCGTTTTCCAGCAAAGGCTGGAGCGTGAAGCGGGGGATGGCGTTTTGCAGGATGCCGTCATCCATCTCTTTTGTCATAGTAATGGCTCCGCCATAGCGGTATTGTTGAATTACAAAATAATCGTCCAGCAGGCTGAGTTCCTCTTCAAGGGGAATCATCTTTTCCGTGCCCTTAGAAATATTTTTTAGCAGCCGGGAAAGTGCGGTTGTCATTTCCGCAATGCCTGTGGCGTTCTGAATAGTGGCCATCCATTTGATGGAGTTCAGCGTGTTATAAAGGAAATGCGGATTAATTTGGCTTTGCAGCATCTGGTATTCCAGTTCCTGCTTTTTCTTTTCGTCCGCCAGCCTGGTCTGCATTAGATTGACCACGTTGTGGGAAAGCTGATTAATTCCACGGCCCACTTCGCCAAGTTCGTTATCCCACTCGATTTCCGGATCGTAGGAAAAATCTCCATGGGAAATCAGGACCATCCGCTTTCTCATTTTGGCCACCGGCGTGTTAATTAAGTGGTTTAAATAGGCGGTGATAAGGCTGCCGAGGGCAATGATGCCGATGCAGATGAGAATGGTCAGCCTGATAAAGTTGTTCCGCTGTTCGGCAAGCTGCTGCTCGGAAAGACTGTTGGAAAGGGTCATTCCGGTACCGCGCACCGGGTAGCTTACCAAAGTCTTCTTAACACCGTGCTGGAACCCGAGAACGGAAATTTCGGTTTTCGCGTCCAGTGTTTCCGAATTGCTGTTAGCTTGGGTCTTAGCAAAATCCTTAGGAAGCAGAGTAAAGTTTGCTCCGGCGTACTGATAGGTGTTGCCGCCAAGTTTCAGGTAAAGGCTGCTGTCCGGCGGGACAACATAATTGGAAAGCTGGTCGGTAATCAGGCGGATGTCGACCGCCAGATAGACGTAGCCGATAATTTCTTTGTTGGTGGGCCGGAAAATCGGGCGCACCATGGGAATGGTATTTTTCGGTTCGGCAGGGTCTACGTTATAAGGATCCGTTTCAATTTTCTGCCAGGCATACGCCTGCTTGGGGGCACCAGGGAATAGCAGGTTCAGATTGTAAACGTTGACCGGCAGCGTTTCGGTGGAGGCGCTGCCAACCTGCAAAAACCGGGTATGCTGTGTATCCATGACGATGACCCGGCGAATGTAGCTGCCCGCGCGGTTGTTCTGGTATTCTTCCTTAAGACGGTTGTAGGTGCGAAACGCTTCGGAGGGGCTTACTTCCGCAGCCTCCAAATAAGAAATAATCTGGCTGTTGGTACTGCACCATTTGCTGAGAGTGTCCAGTGCGGCGGAATCCTGTGCGATTAGCCCGGAAACCAGCTGCAGATTAAATTCTGTAGATTGGATCTGATTCCTTCTTGCGTAGGACTGAAACTGGGAGTAACTGACCGTGGCAAAGAAGATGGTGACAAAAAGGGTAAAAAGAATGGTGACCATCCGGATTTTTGATTTAATTGTTTTCAGAAATCTCCGCTTCATAAAAACCTCCGCGGCGTTGGGGTTAGGGTACGGTTTGCCCTTTTATCAATCGCAAATTGCGCCGGAAAACCCAAAATGCAGGCTTTGCCTAAGCGTTCCAGAGAAGGCAAAAGCAAGCGTATATAAGTTAACGCATAATTTATAAAGTTATGATGAAACTGTACTTATGGTATCTTGATGAGAAGAAATTGTCAACTAAATCCGTTGCTATTTGTGCAGAATGTAGACATCGCATAAGATTTTACATGATTTTGTGAAAATCTTACATGTTTTTGCAGCGCACATGAAAAGTTCGAGAAAAAGTGAATGTTCTTTTAATTTTTTATATTACAATTTCTTCACAGAGAGGCTAAAATAATAAAGCAAACGCACCGGAAAGGCGGCGCGGTGGTATCCAATCATAAGGAGGAGAAAAAATGAACAAATTACGCAAAGTAACCAGTTTGATTCTTGCAATGAGTTTATCTGCATCGGTTCTTGCGGGCTGCGGTAACGGCAGCACCGAGTCCCAGGCATCTCAGGCATCCCAAGCTCAGGCTTCTTCCCAGGCCGGCGGCCAGGTAAAGCTTGTGTGGGCTCTGTGGGATAAAGACAAGACCACCTATTATCAGCCGTTAATTGATGCCTACAAAGAGAAGAACCCCAATGTCACCATTGAAATGAAAGACCTCGGTTCCACCGATTACCAGACTGCGCTGGGTACGCAGCTTGCTGGCGGCGACAGCGGACTGGACATCATTACTGTAAAGGATGTTCCGGGTTATGCGGCCATGACAAACGCAGGCCAGTTGGAAGATTTGACCCAGTATATTAAGGACAACAACATTGACCTGAAGAAATACGGCGGTATTACGGACCAGGTTACGGTGGATGGTAAGCTTTACGAGCTCCCGTTCCGCAGCGACTTCTGGCTCCTCTACTACAACAAGGACCTGTTCGATAAGGCAAAGGTTGACTACCCGACGAACGATATGACCTTCGAACAGTACGACGCATTGGCCCGTAAGCTGGTAAGCGGCAGCGGCAACGACAAGACCTATGGCGCGCACTATCATACCTGGCGCAGTGCGGTGCAGCTGTTCGGCATTCTGGACGGCAAGCACACGGTGCTCGATTACCAAGATGGCTACACCTGGATGAAGCCGTATTATGAAATGGTTCTCAAACAGCAGGACGACGGTGTTGTAATGGATTACGCAACACTGAAAACCAGCAGCACCCATTATTCCGGCGTGTTTGAAAATAGTTCCGTTGCTATGATGAACATGGGCAGCTGGTTTATTTCCACCCTGATGGCTGACAATAAGGCTGGCAAATCCACTGCTAAGAACTTTGGTATTGTGAAATATCCGCACGCAGAAGGCGTAGAACCAGGTTCTACACTGGCTACCATTACCGGCCTCGCAGTTGCTTCTTCCTCCAAAAATAAGGAAGCGGCTCTGGACTTTGTGAAATTCGCCAGCGGCGAAGAAGGCGCTGTAGTCGTTGCGAAGACCGGCACCATCCCGGCGATTATGAGCGATGATGTCATCGAGTTCATTACTTCTATGGAAGGCTTCCCGACCGATCCAAACAGCAAAGAAGCTCTGAAGACCTCTCATACCTATCTTGAAATGCCGATGAACGCCAAGAGCGCGGAAGTAGAAACCGCACTTAATGACGATCATGACGCCATTATGACGAAGAGCATTTCCATTGATGAAGGCCTTAAGAAAATGAGCGAAGACGTTAAGGCAATTCTTGGATAATCCACTCCTGCACAGCAAATACAATTGCACGCGCTGAAAACTGCGGGTCGAGGAGGGCTCCTGCCCGAACCGGCCCGCTGATTTTTACAGGAAACCTGCGCACATTTTGCCGAATCCGCCCTCCGTGCGGGGCACTCAATCATTCGGTGCAAGAAGCTTGTGCGGTTAATTATCAAAAAGGAGGACACGGACTGCTATGTCAACACATGTCAAAACCGTATCGTCGAAAGGCAGAAAACGGCGCAACAACTTAATCGCTTACAGTTTTATCGCACCGAATTTCATCGGATTCGCCGTATTTACTCTGGTTCCCATCCTGATGGCGGTGGGGCTGAGCTTTATGAAATGGAACGGTTCCGCCGTACAGGGACCGCAGTTTGTCGGCCTGGCGAATTATGCCAAGCTGTTTACCGACAGCCGCTTTAAGCAGGCTTTCATTAATACGGTCATTTACACCGTAGCCACGGTTCCGCTGACCATGATTACCTCGCTTTTGTTGGCAGTTATTTTGAACCAGAAAATCTTTGCGCGGAATTTCTTCCGTACCATCAGCTTTTTCCCTTATGTGGCTTCGCTGGTTGCGGTGGCTGCAGTCTGGAACGCGCTGTTCAGCCCGGAAAAGGGCCCGGTGAACCAGGTTCTGCGTGCCATTGGCATTTCAAACCCACCCGGCTGGGCCGTCGACTCGAACTGGGCGATGGCAACCCTGATTTTGTTCAGCGTTTGGAAAAACATGGGCTATTATATGATTATGTATCTTGCGGGTTTGCAGAGCATCAGCCCCGAACTTTACGAGGCTGCGGGTCTGGACGGTGCGAACACCGTGCAGAAGTTCCGCTATGTAACGCTGCCGCAGCTCGGCAATACTTCTTTCCTGGTGCTTATCATGGTAACCATCCAGTGCTTCAAGGTTTACGACGTTGTCCTCATGATTACCAACGCTGGGCCGGGTACCAAAACACTGGTGCTCGTGTTCCATATTTATAACGTCGCGTTCAAGCAGTGGGATTTGGGTTACGCAAGCGCAATTTCGATGGTGCTGTTCCTGATGGTACTCATTGTTACCATTGTACAGTTCCGCGGCGAGAAGAAAATATCGAATTGACGGGAAGGGAGAAGAAATAAATGGGAAAAGCCAGAACCAAAGTAATTTTATATGTGATCCTGATTTTATTAGCGTTCACGATGCTGCTTCCGTTTGTCTGGATGCTTTCCGCGTCGCTGAAGCTGAATAAGGACGTGTTTACCTTCCCGATCCAGTGGATTCCGCAGAATCCCCGTTGGGAGAACTACCAAGATATCTGGACCGTTATTCCGCTTGGCCGGTTCGTCGGCAACACGGCGATTCTGACGGTAATTGTAACGCTTCTGCAGCTTTTGACCTCCAGCTTTGCGGCTTATGCGTTTGCAAAACTGGACTTCAAGGGGAAGAACGCTCTGTTCCTCGGTTACATTTCAACCATTGCTGTGCCGTGGCAGGCCTACATGGTTCCGCAGTTCATTATGATGCGCAATACATTTCATCTGAACGATAAACTTACCGCCATTGTCTGCCTGCAGGCGTTTTCCGCCTTTGGCGTGTTCCTAATGCGGCAGTTCTACGCGGATATTCCAAACGAACTGTGCGAGGCGGCCCGCATCGATGGCCTGAACGAATACCAGATCTGGGGGAAAATCATGCTGCCGCTTTCCAAGCCGGCGCTGTCCACCCTGACGATCTTCACGTTCGTTAATACTTGGAACGACTTTTTGGGGCCATTGATCTACCTGACCACGACGGAGAAGAAAACGCTCCAAATCGGTCTGCGTATGTTCATTTCCCAGTATTCCACGGAATACGGACTAATCATGGCGGCCTCGGTGGTTGCGTTGATTCCGGTCCTGATCGTGTTCCTGAGCCTGCAAAAGTATTTTGTGCAGGGCATTGCGACCAGCGGCTTGAAGGGTTAAGAAAAAATAGTACTTTGGGTTGCCGGGCACGGCAGCAAGGTGGGAACGGTATTTCCCCCGCCGTTGCCCGGCAGCCCGTTTTCTGTAAATTAGGAGGAATTTGCATGATGATCAAGGCTTTTCCGGGGAAACCGGAATTGACGGATTCCGAGGTGGAAGAGGCTCTGGTGCGCGCCACGGAGCAAGTGCGGCGCAATCTTCCGAAATTCACCTATGTCAGCCAGAACCACTCCAGTGTGAACGGTTTTTACCCCCCCTGCGACAACAACCAGTGGACCTGTGGATTCTGGCCGGGTGAAATCTGGCTGTCTTACGAATACACCGGGGACGACATTTTCCGGTATGCCGCGCTGATTCAGGTGGAAAGCTTTTTGCACCGCATTGAAAATCACATCGAAGTCGACCACCACGATATGGGATTTCTCTACTCCCCGTCCTGCGTTGCGGCCTATAAGCTGACTGGGAGCGAAAAGGGCAAGAAGGCGGCTATCCTTGCGGCGGACCAGCTCATCACCCGTTTCCAGCCAAAAGGAGAGTTCCTTCAGGCGTGGGGCAAACTCGGCGCGAAGGAAAACTACCGCTACATCATCGACTGTCTGCTCAATGTGCCTTTGCTGCATTGGGCCAGCGAAGTAACCGGCGACGAAAAGTACCGCGACATCGCGCTTCGGCATACGGCTACCTGTCTGAAGTATTCCATCCGGCCCGACAATTCCACGTACCACACCTTCTTTATGAACCCCGAAACGGGTGCTCCCGACCACGGTGCCACCTGCCAGGGCTACCGGGATGACTCCGCGTGGGCGCGCGGCCAGGCATGGGGCGTTTACGGCATGGCTTTAAGCTACCGCTACAACCGGAACCCGGCTTATCTGGACGCATTCCGCCGCGTGACGGAATTCTACCTTTCCCGTCTGCCGGAAGATTTGGTGCCATACTGGGATTTGACGTTTATGAGCGGGGAGGAGGAGCCGCGCGACTCTTCCAGTGCAAGCATTGTAGCCTGCGGCCTGCTGGAAATGGCCAAGTACGTGGAGCCGCAGGAAGCGGAAACCTACCGTACACTTGCCCGGCAGATGCTGAAAAGTTTGGCGGACTGTTACAGTGTCAAGGACCCGAAGACCTCCAACGGTCTGGTACTGCACGGCACCTACAGCAAAAAGTCTCCGTACAACACCTGCACGCCCGAAGGCGTGGATGAGTGCGTTTCGTGGGGCGATTATTTCTACATGGAGGCCCTGACCCGCCTGCACAAGGATTGGGACCTGTACTGGTAAAGGAGCAAACGGTATGAAGCAGGAAGTATTTTTCAAACAGGGAAAGCAATTCTTTTTTGATGACCGGGCCCGTGTGGCGGAGTATGTAAAGGCGAATTGCGCGCAGCAGGCAGAGCAGATTATTGCGGTTGCAAACGACGTGGTAAATCAGAAGTTTCTGTTTAATCTGCGCTGGGATATGGAACGCACGTATTCCCCGGTGGTGTTTGAGGGAGATATTGATTGGCTGCACCAGCCTGGCGATGACCCGGAATGGATTTACGCCTTTAATCGGATGCGCTTCTGGATCTGCCTTGGGCAGGCATACGCCTTGACGGGAGATGAAAAGTACGCCCAGGCGTTTGCAAAGCAGCTTTGCAGCTGGGTGGATACGGTAAAAAAGGACGACCCGAAAAACCAGCTGGCATGGCGTACCATTGAAGCCGGCCTGCGTATGGAGTACTGGCTGAAAGCTATGTGCTATTTCGAAGGCAGCCCCGCCATTACGGATGAGGTGATGGAAAAGTTCCTCAACAGCATGACAGAGCATGCCGAATATATCATGGGCGTTTACAACAGCTACAACCTGATGAGCAACTGGGGTGTGCTAGCAAACCATGGTTTGTTCCTTGCGGGTGTCATGCTGCCGTCCACGCCGCGTACGGCGGAGTACCGCGCGGAAGCGCTGCGTCGGCTCACGCAGGAAATCACGATTCAGGTTTATGAGGACGGCATGCAGTGGGAACAAAGCCCCATGTATCATAACGAGGTAGCGCACGATTATCTTGATGTTGTGATTCTGGCCCGGCGCAACGGCATCACCTTGCCGGAGGTCCTTGAGAAGAAAACGCATGACATGTGCCTTGTTGACCTTTATGGCCAGAAGCCGGACGGCAACGAGGTTTCCATGGGCGACAGCGACGAAATTGATGTGCGCGACATTGTGAGCAAGGGCGCGTATCTTTACCACGACGCGGAACTGAAGTGGGGCGGTTACGAGCGCTTCGATTTTGACTGCATTTGGGATCTTGGCATTGAGGCAGCGAATGAATATGCCGCGCTGGAAGCAAAGGCTCCGAAAAAAACGGCACACGCCCTGCATTCCAGCGGAAATTATTACTTCCGCAGCGACTGGGGAAGGGACGCTTCCTTCCTTCACTTCCACTGCGGCACACTGGGAGCGGGCCACGGGCATTCGGACCAGCTTCATTTCGACCTGTTCAGCCGCGGGGAGGATATCCTCATCGACGCGGGCCGTTATACTTATGTTGATAAACCGGAACGCTACGAGTTTAAGGATTCCACCGCGCACAACACCTGTACAGTGGATGGACGGAATTTCTATGTTTGTCAGGACAGTTGGGGTTGCTCCAAGCTCAGCCGTGCGGTCAACCAGAAGTTTGCGGACTGCGGTAAATACGGTTACGCCGAAGGCGGGCACCTGGGATATTACGATTTGGAAACCGGCGGAGTGTTTGTCAACCGCCGCATCGTGACCATCGATTCCGACCTTTATGTGGTAGCGGATGAATTCTATGCAGGAAATCCCCATACTTACCGGCAGTATTTTCATTTTAACAACCTCGGTTCCGTTTCCGGCAGCGGGGACCGCTTTGTCTACAGCAGCACGAAAAACCGCGCGGAGATCTGCCTGGTTGGCAATCACCGTTCCGCGGTGCTCACCCCAACCCGCCTTTCCCGGCATTACAATCTGGCGGAAGACAATGTAACGCTTCAAACGGAATTGGCGGGCAATGGATTTACCTCTGCCTTTACGGTCATTTCCTTGAATCCTGCAGGGGAAGGCGAACGCGTTGAGGTGGAAAAGGTGCCGGTTTACTCCAACTTTAAAGAAATTCAGTTTGAGGACCGGCTCATTGAGGCGTTGACGATTACCAAGGGTGCGCGGCGCTATACTGTGGTCGTTGCCCATCAAGAGTATGCCAGTCCGACGGACACCTTCCGTGCAGATGGCTGCACAGGCTTCGGCAACGTGGTGGTGTTCGACCGAGCGGCGGGCGAAACCACCGTGGGCAAAACGCTGGTCTGGTAGCCGACGGCGGCACCCGGCTGTAAGAAACGAGTTTGTATTTATTTGGAAAGAAATTGGAAAAACAAAAGCGCAGTTCAGAAGTTATTCTGAACTGCGCTTTTTCTGTATCATCGAACACGCTCCTGCTGAGTTGGCGGACGAATACTAATATGGGTTCGACTAATTTTCACAATCCAACGGTTTGCTGCCGATTACGAAGATGAATACAGTCATAAATATTTCCAACTTTTTAAATTTTTGGAAAAATTCGTGCTTTTTCTATTGATTAATTTCTAATATTGCATATAATGAAATTTGTAAAGGGCATGAGGGTTGTAGGTTATACCTCCAGAAGGGACTGTTCTTCGGTTGCTTAGGACTACCGGAAAGGAGGTGACTGGTATGGAGATTCTCTATGCAGTATTGTTTTTGGTTGTTGCTACAGGATACATATTGGTTGTTCGGCAACAGGCAAAAAAATAACCGCCCCCGGGCTAAGGAAAGCGGTTATCTGCCGACTGGGCCTTCCACGAAAGTGGAATGCCCTTTGCATTAAATATTATATCTTTGGAATGCAAAAAATGCAAGAAATTCAGAAAATTATGATTCAGAAAGGGAAAATTCTAGAAAGAACAGGCTGTAATATTACATGGATTCCAGCAGATACTATGCTTGAAGTCTGACTGCAAGGAGCGTTAATTATGACGGACGACAAGCAAAACAAACCATCTGTTTGGAACGGCAGCACAAATGCAGAAACAGCCGGAGAACCCATGAATCAGGCGGGAAAAACATTTGAAGATATGTTTCCCTACCTGCTCTCTGGGGAATCAGACGATTTGTCCAGTGAATTTACCGCAAAACTATAAAAAGGAATCCCGCTGGGAACGGCGGGATTCCTTTTTTGAACGTTTATGCCAAATCCTGTGCCGCGCAGCCGGAATCCTGACCGCGTTTCTGCTCAATGTATTCGCTTGGGGTCAGACCGGTGTGCTTTTTAAAGGCCTGGCTAAAATACTGGGAATTGTCGCCGAAGCCAACCTGCTTGGCAATGGAGGAAACTTTTGTTAAACCATGTTTTGTAATCAGGTTTTCCGCTTTTTCCATACGGATTCGATTCAGATAAGCGGAGAACTTTTCGCCGGTTTCCTTATAAAACTGTTTGCTCAAATAATTCACGTTCATAAAAATGTAGTTCTCTGAAATCCATTTTAGGGAAAGGTTCGGGTCGCTCAAATGATTATTGACATAGTTCAGGGTCTGCTTTATATAATCTTTGTGCCGAAAGTCGTCTTTCATGTTTTCTGAAATCAATCGTTTCAGTTCTTGGGCTGTTCGCTCCGCAACCTCGTCCACATTGCCGCAGTCGTTGACCTCTTTAAAAAACTGGGACAGGTCATGCGGCTGCATCTGATTCGTATTCACGATGGTCTGCACAGTCAGTTTGGAAGCCAGCGTTTTGGCAAATTCCGTATCCACCACCGAACTGAAGCATTCGGTAATGCTGTTGGAAAGATTCTGAATGTTTTCGCAGATTTCTTTCGATACCAAATCGGCGCGCTCAATAATGGAGGAGTAGTTGTAAATGCCTTTCGGGGTGTTGTTTTCGTCGATGAAATAAATCTTTTCATAACGCTGGACTTTTGGAATCAGGTTTTGGAACAGCTCTTTAATGTTCGAGAAAGTGAGCTGCTGCAACGTAGGATGCACCGCCATGCGGGGAAATTTCCAAGAAAGAATGGTTGCGTTGAATCTGGTCAGGTCGGTTGTGCTTTCTGTGTTCAGAATAAAGATGGCAGTATTTTTCACATAAATAATATTAAAACAGATGGAAAGATTACTTTCCGTACACAGAACATTCAGCCGGTTTGTAAATTCCGTCAGATTGTGTTCCTCCAAAAAGGAAACATAGTAAAGCGCGAACATATTGTGCTGAAATTCAAACAAGCCGGCGTAACGGGAAAGAACGTCCTCCCAGTCTGCCTTGAAGGTTAGGCTTTCCATTAGGAACTGCTTTTGAAGCACGGTTTGGAACTGGTTGGACAAAAGCTCTTTTTCATATTGAAGCTTTTTTAGGGCACGTTTTTTCATAATATCAACTTTGGCCTTTTGAATGGCGTCGATAATGCCCTTTTCATTGATGGGCTTCAGCAGATAATACTTTACCCCGTATTCCATGGCTTGTTTTGCGAATTCAAATTCTCCGAATCCGGACAGTATGATAAATTCAATGTCGGAATCGATTTCATGGACTTTTTTAATCAGATTCAGTCCATCCAGACCAGGCATCTTAATATCGGTTAAAACAATATCCGGATATTCGTCGCAGATCATGTCGAAAGTTTCGATTCCATCCTTGCACAGACCAGCTAATTCAATTCCGTAGTCTTCCCACCGAATCAACCGGCTGATAGCCTCCCGGATAATTTTTTCGTCATCCGCAATAATTAAACGTAGCATATCACTCATCCCCTGCTGGATCCGGAATGCTGTTCCGTTCCGTTTTCTGTGCGGCGTCGTCAGGCACGGCAAGGATCACAATGGCGTTTCCATCCTTGTTTTCAAAGGAAAGGCCGTACTCCGTACCATAAATCAGCTGAATCCGTTGATTAATATTTTCAAGCCCGACTCCGCTTCCGTTCGGTTTAATTTCTCCTGTTTTCAGTTTTTCCATAATGTCCGGTTCGATTTGCGAGCCGTTGTTTTTAACACAAATCAGTACGCGGTCTTCCTTTCTGGTAACGATGATTTTTATGGTGCAGACATCTGTGATTTGTTCCAGCGAGTACTTAATTGCGTTTTCCACCAGCGGCTGAATGCACATTTTGGGGATAAGCGTTTTCATCAGGTCGTCCTCCACCTGATAGGAAAAGTTCAGGCGGTCTTCAAAGCGAATCTGCTGAATCTGCAAGTAGTTTTCCACAATGGAAAGCTCTTTTTCAATCGGGACCAAGTCGGTTTTTGTATCAATCGAGTACCGCAGAAGTGCCCCCAAGGATTCGGTCATTTGAGAAATATTGTTTTCCCCGATAATTTTTGCCTGCCAGTTGATGGATTCTAGTGTGTTGAATAAAAAATGGGGGTTAATCTGCTGCTGCAGCATTTTTAACTGTGTGTCCTTAATCAAAATCTGCTTGACATAATTTTCTTCAATCAACTGCTCAATCCGTTCCACCATGGAATCAAATTCCTGATGCAGCAGCCCAAGCTCGTCACGGCGCTGACGGTAGTCGTAATTCCGTTTGGACTGTTTTGCTCTGGTTCCATTTTTAAAGCTGTTGATTTTTTCAATCAGTGTATTCAGGTGCACCAGTACCGATTGGATTAGAAGGTTGGAAATCAGAACAGAGAGAAATGTGAAGAAGATGACTAATAGGATAAAAATCAAGTTTGAAAGTATGACAGAGTGGAAGACCTGATTGTAGTTGGTTGCAATATTACAGGTCCAGCCGACCTTGTCCATAGTACGGCTGACTACGAAATATTTTATGTGGTTCCGCTCCAGAATCTGATACGGAAGGCCGGAGGAGCGGTCCTCCTGAATCCGCATGGAATCGGGGTTATTGACCGGGTAAATCGGAAGATTGCCGTTCCAAATGTACAGCGAGGTGTCTTTGGAAGAATCGGTTTCTTTCTTAATATCTTCCACCATATTGCTGAGGTTTACCCGAATAACCAGAACACCGATGCTGTTCAGGCTGAGGTTTTCCGTTTTGCGGATGGAGCGCACGCAGAGAATGCTGGAATCTTCCCGCCCTGTACTGATCCACACCGGGTTTCCGGCGTTCTGCTTCTGGATTTCCACAATCTTATTATGTACCGCTTCGGACTCCGCAGAGGAGTCCCGACCATAGGAAATGGTGCCGTTGTTTTCTTCCAGTGCAATGTTGATAATGTTATGGTTGGAACCCGCAAAGGAGGTCATGATTTCGGTAATGGCCTGTTTCGCCTTCCATTTCCCCATAACCATCTCATTGGCGGAGTTTAGTGTGGCAATTCCGGATTGTACTGTTTTACTAGTGGCAATAAACTGGGAGATATCCTCGATTTCGCCCATGTCGGATTCGATTTTGGATGAAACCATGGATAGTGGAACCGCGGATTTTTCATAGAGCAGATCGTTATAGCTTTTCAGAAGATACCGGCTGCTCACAATTACACTGATACCGATGCAAACGACATTCAGCAGGAGAATCGCGCGGAACTTGTTTTTGAGCCGCAGGTTGTTGATAGCCTGGCGGAGGGTATGTAAAAATTTCATAGGGAATAACCAATCCTATTGTTAAACATGTTATCACTACTTTTAATATAGACACAAATCCACCATTTTGTAAAGAAAAATTTATGGAATTAAACCGAAACACATTTTTTTAAACAACTTTGCATGGAAATTTGTATTTCAACTTTGAGAAATCGCTCTTATAATAAACATCAGAATTCACAAATTCAATTCAATTGAATGGAGGAAGTTTGATGAAAAAGCGTATTCTTTCCATTGCGCTTGCCTGTGCGATGATTGTAGCTTCGTTCGCAGGATGCGGCGGTGGAACAACCACATCCACAGATGCAGGAAGCGCTGCCGGCAGCGATGCCAGCCAGGCGGCGACCGAAACCAAAAAAATCCGTGTGGCATGGTGGGGCAACCAGGTGCGTAACGATCGTACCACCAAGGTTCTGAAAATGTATGAGGAAAAAAATCCGGGCGTAAAATTTGAAACCGAATTTTCCGACTGGAGCGGCTATTGGGATAAGATGGCTACTGAGGCGGCCGCAAATTCCATGCCGGACATTATTCAGATGGACTATCAGTACATCAAGCAGTATGTAAACAAAAAGCAGCTGGCGGATTTGACTCCTTATGTTGGCAAGCAGCTGAAACTGGACGATGTTTCCCAATTCTCCGTTGATGTCGGCAAGTTTAACGATAAGCTCTACGGTGTCAGCCTGGGTGTTACCTCTCCTGCTATGATTTATGATATAGATTCAGTGCAGCAGGCCGGCGTCACCCTGAAAAACGGCATGACCATGTCCGAGTTCATCGACGCCGCGAAGAAAATTAAGGAAAAGACCGGCAAGACCTGCGACTTTGTTTACAGCGACGGCGAGACCATGATGGAATATCTCGTAAGAGGTCAGGGTAAGGTGCTGTTCCAGGACGGCAAGCTCGGCATTGACAGCAGCAAAGATGTCCTTCCGTTCTTCCAGCTGTTTGAAGACGGCGTTAAGGGCGGTTATCTGACTTCCGCGGAAGATCTGGATGCTTCCGTTGGCACCGGTATTGAACAAGGCCTGCTGGTTCTGGGCAAACAGTGGGAGGTTATGACCACCTCTAACCAGCTGTCCGCTTATGCTGCAGCCGCTAAGGACAAAAAGCTGGGCATTGTAACCTGGCCGGTTGGTGATAATGACACCCAGAAGGCAATGTTCTTGAAGCCTTCTATGTATTTCTCAGTATCTGCCGCTTCCAAGAATGTGGAAGAATGCGCCAAGGTGATTGATTTCTTTACCAACAATGCCGAAGCCTATGAAACCCTTCTGACCGACCGTGGCGTTCCGGTTTCCAACAAGGTGCAGGAAGCCATTAAGCCGAAGGTCGACGAAAGCAGCAAACAGCTCTTTGATTATATTTCCGCCATTGAGTCGGAATGCTCTGACACCAACCCGCCGCCGCCGGCAGGCATGACCGAAGTGGCAACGCTTGCGCATAACCTGACAGAGCAGGTTGTGTACCAGAAGCTTACCGCACAGCAGGCCGCGGATCAGTTCTTCACCCAGGCGAATGCGATTCTGAAGAAAGCAGCCGGTTGATGACTATCTGAGTTCCTGAACTGTATTTTCGTTATGCCGTGTTTTGTGAACTACGGTTTTGCAAAACACGGCATTTTTAAAAAAAGTATCGCTTATTTGGCGTATGGGCGCAGTTCCTTTCAGCCGTAGTTTGCAAGTCGGGTTGATGCGCCTAATTTTATATGATTCGACAGGGAAGTCGGTTTTGCCCTGGGGTATATTGCCCGCGGGCGGAGGCAAAACAGGACCCCACAGTGAAAGGGTGGTCATAACGATGACGATCAAACAAAAACTCAACAGGGAGAGTACGGCTGGTTACGTTTTCATTCTTCCGTTTATTATCGGTTTTTTGGCGTTTACCATTATTCCGATTTTCTTTTCCTTCGCGCTGTCCTTTACCAGTTACGACGTTCTTTCCGCTCCAAAATTTATCGGAATCGACAATTATGTACAGATGTTTACGAACGACTCGAAATTCTGGAAAAGTATGGGAGTTACGTTCTATTACGCACTGGTGTCTGTTCCGCTGCGTTTGATTTTTGCTTTGCTGGTCGCCATGATTCTGGTGCGGCCGTCCAAAGCTTCCGGCGTATACCGTGCGATTTATTATCTGCCGTCCATCATGGGTGGCAGCGTGGCAGTCGCTGTTTTGTGGAAAAGACTCTTTGCCAGCGACGGTGCTATTAATGCGCTGCTGCAGCTGGTTGGAATTCCGTGCAAGATTGCCTGGCTGTCCAACACGAGCACGGCAATTTGGACCCTGATTATTCTTGCAGTTTGGCAGTTCGGCTCTTCCATGTTGATTTTCCTTTCCGGCCTGAAGCAGATTCCGGTTACTTATTATGAAGCCGCCACAATTGACGGTGCGGGAAAGATGAAACAGTTTTTCAGCATTACGCTGCCCATGCTGACTCCGGTGATCTTTTTCAACCTTGTGATGCAGCTGATTAACGGATTTATGGCATTTACACAGTGCTATATTATTACGCAGGGCAAGCCGCTTGATTCTACTTTGTTCTATACGGTTTATATGTATCAGAACTCCTTCCAGTTCAATCAAATGGGTTACGGCTGCGCGATGGCGTGGGTCATGCTCTTAATTGTCGCATTGCTGACCGGCGTACTGTTTAAAACATCCAACAACTGGGTTTACTATGCGTCAAAGTAGGAGGAAACCATGAATTACACACAAAGAAAAAAAATCGGTACCGTTATTTATCATATTTTAATCTGCTTTTTCGGAATCGTCATGATTTATCCTCTGCTCTGGATGGTAATGAGTTCTTTTAAGGATAATACGGAGATTTTCACCAACGCAAAATCGCTGATTCCAAAAACATTTGAACTGACAAACTATTCCACCGGCTGGGCCGGATTCGGTGGCATCAGCTTTTCGGTGTTCTTCCGCAATTCGTTTGTCATCTGCAT
This sequence comes from Clostridiales bacterium, assembly GCA_012839345.1. Classification (GTDB taxonomy): domain Bacteria; phylum Bacillota; class Clostridia; order Oscillospirales; family Acutalibacteraceae; genus Caproiciproducens. Next base: position 74,488 of record DUNN01000036.1, read on the forward strand.
CCTTGCCACCGTGGGAACCGTAATTTCCTCCGCTGTGATTGCATACGGCTTTTCCCGCTGCAACTTTAAGTTGCGCGGATTCTGGTTTGCCTGCATGATCGTTTCCATGATGATGCCGTTCCAGATTATCATGATTCCGCAGTTTATCATTTTTAAGCAGCTGAACTGGGTGGGTACGTTCGCACCGCTGATTGTTCCGTACTTCTTCGGACTTCCGTTCGGCATCTTCCTCATTATGCAGTTCATCCGTGGAATTCCAAGGGAACTGGACGAGGCGGCGAAAATCGATGGGTGCTCCATTTACGGCATTTTTGTCCGCGTGATTCTTCCCTTGATTGTGCCCGCGCTGGTAACCACCGCAATTTTTTCCTTCATGTGGCGCTGGGATGATTTCCTTGCCGCTCTGCTTTACTTGAATAAGCCGTCTTTTTATCCGGTTTCGCTCGCCCTGAAAATGTTCTCTGACCCGTCGGCGCAGTCAAACTGGGGCAGCATGTTCGCAATGGCTTCCCTGTCGCTTATCCCGATTTTTGTCATTTTTATCACGATGCAGAAGTATTTGGTGGAAGGCATTAGCACAACCGGTATGAAGGACTGAAAGGAAGGCCGTTTTATTGCAGTCAGCAGAACAGTGTTTTTCAGCAAAGTTTGTGTTTCCACCGGAGGTGCCCTCGCAGGGTGATATTCCGGTGGACGGCGATTGCCTTTACCTTGCAGAAGCCGGCTATGGTTTTGTTACGGATGCAAAAAGCGCTTTGGGGGAAAATGGGGGAATTCCCGAAATCAACAACGGCTTTGTGCCTGCGGAGCACCGGAAAGGCGTGCTTCCCCGCTATTTCCGTGTACGGGTGCCGCACAGCGGAAATTACACGGTCTCCGTGACCATTGCCTGTGAAGCTTCGGAGGACGTCGTGCTCTTTTCCGAACGGCGCCGGTTCGTTTGGAAAGAAAAGGCAGAAAAGGGAGCGGTCTTGACCCATACCTTTACGGCAAACGTCTGCCCGGTCATACCGACTGGTAAAAAAGAACCGTACCCGGATGAGGCTGTTGATCTGACGCTTATAGGGGAACATGCTACATTCCGCAGGATTACGGTTGAGGAAACGCACAGCGCCGTAACCATCTTTCTAGCAGGGGATTCTACTGTGACCGACCAGCAGGCAGATTCGCCTTATCTTCCCACGGAAAGCTACTGCGGCTGGGGGCAGGCGCTGCCGCTTTTTTTCCGCAGCGGGGCTACGGTGTCCAATCACGCACATTCCGGCTTTACCACGGAAGATTTCCTGCAGGGCGGGCACTGGGAGATTATAAAACAGGCGATGCACCCGGGAGATTACGTTTTTATCCAATTCGGACACAACGATGAGAAAATACCGCATTTGGCGGCATTCAGCGGGTATCGCAGAAATTTGGAACGCCTGATTGACGAAACAAAGGAAAACGGGGGCATTCCGGTTTTGGTGACTTCGGTCAGCCGGAACCTGTGGAACGCGCCGGACGGCGGGTTCAACGATTTACTGGAGGACTGGGCGCAGGCTTGCCGCGTTATCGCGCGCGAAAAGAAGATTGCCCTGATTGACCTTCATGAAAAAACGAAACGGTTTTTCTATTCGCTTGGCCGTACACATGGAAGCGAATATTGCAGAAAGTATTTTTATCCCGGCGACTTTACGCATTTTAACGATATTGGTGGGGCGTTAATTGCGTCCTTCGTGGCGGAGGAAATGAAAAAGGTTTGTCCGCCAGAATTGTCAAAATACCTAATGGAGTTGCCGGCTTGCGGGGAAGAGTGGAAACAGGACCCGGTTCCGGAATTCCCCGCGGAGTTTGACGATCTTGCCGAAAGTCCGGAACAGGAAGCTGTCCGGGAACTGTCGGCCAAAGGAATCCTTCGGAGCGAGGGGCGCAGCTTTTGCCCGGATGCAGCGTACAGCAGGGTAAATTTTCTGGCTTCCGCGTTTATTGCGCTGATTTATCTGCCGAAAACGGCGTGGAACAATGCCTGCGCCGACGTGCGCGGGGACGAGTGGTATGCCGGAAATATTCAGGCTGCGGCGGAAAACGGATTTCTGGACCCGGAACTGCTGATTGGCGGAACGTTTAAACCAGACGCCGCGATTTTGGAACGCGATGCGCTTTCCATCCTTGTACGGATGCTGCAGGATAAATTTGAAATTCACAAGCGCTGCGGAATGGCGGCGGAAAAGCTGAATTCACTGGACCGCGAAGAACGAATCGCAGCGGTTGCCGGGGCGGTGCATCTGAATTCCTGGAACAGCGGCCGAGTGCTTACCCGCGCCCGCGCGGCGGCTTTGCTGAAACAGGTAATGGCGGAAGTGCTGGAATAACCAAGGGGCAAATGCGTTTTTAAATGCTTTTCCTTTCAACAAAACAAGAAAACGCTGTATATAGGAACGGTGACAAATCATGGAAACATATCTGGACCATACGCAGAGCATTGCTTATGCCTGCGGAACTCAAATTAACACGGTGTTAAGTACGGTGGCTAACCGGTATCTGGCGGAGAATCCCGCTCTGCCGTTCGTGTTCCGCCTGACTTCGGAACAGGCGTTTCAGCGGAATTCAGATTACCGCTATGTGTTCGACCTGAACCGGGTTTTTCCGAACGCGGAAAACGAGCAGTGCGTTTATGCCTGGGCAAAACGGTGGAGCGACCAGGACTGCGACGAAGCCCTGATGGCGGTTGCGCACAGCCCGATGGATGTTTACGTAAACGAAACGCTGGTTTACCATTCTAACTTTTATGAAGAGAAAACAAGGTCGGAGCACACCGTTTTTCACGTGCAGTTGAAACGCGGCTGGAACAGCTTTGTAATTCGTTTTGTAAAAACCTCGCTTGGTTTCGGCGGCGAATTTGGAAGCTCCTTCTTCAAATACACCGGCCGCCATTATTTGGTTCCCACACCGGAACGTGAAGGGCAGGAGGGCTTTCTTTATACTGCACCGATGGAAGAGATGGAGGCGCTGCCCGTCATCGGAGAAAGTGAGGAGGGCAGCCCCGTTACCTGGTATCCGCGCATCGCATGGACCAAGGAAGAAAAGCAGTGCGGCCAAATGATGCGCCTTTACGGAGCCAAAAAAGGCCGCTTTGCATACGGCTGGTCAAAGCTTTTCCTGATGAGCGGCGCCGAATGTCAGCTCAACGTTGGCACCAAAAGCCCGCTGACTCTGTATCTGGACGGAGATAAGGTTCTCGAAACCGATACGGTGGGATGCCAAAACATTCGATTCTCTTTGCACGGTGGGTTCCATGATCTGGTCGCGGAATCTGTACGCGGTCAGGACGACTGGGGCTTTTCGCTGTTCCTTGTTCAGCCGGAGCAAGGGGTTCGGTTTGTCAGTCCGTGCGACGTGAAGGGAACCAGCGACCCGTGGATTTACGTCGGCGCGTTTGAAGCGCGGCAGAATCCGGCGAAAATCACGGTGCTCGACCGGGTTTTCCAGACCGCACAGGGCAAGGATTATTGGCGTGTGGATCTGCCCCATATGGCGGTTCGGCCGTTCTTGGAAACACCGAATTTTGCGAACTGGAATTATCCGGTCGGTGTAACCCTATATGGCCTGCTGAAAACAGGGGAAGCCCTGCACCGCCCTGACCTTGCCGATTACGTGAAGGAGCACATCGAGCTTTGCACCCGGTTTTACGATTATTCCATATGGGACGGCAAAAAATTCGGCGCGCCGGGTATTAACGCGCAGATTGCTTCTGTGGAAAGCCTGGATGACTGCGGTTCGTTTGCCTCTACCATGCTGGAATGCGCCAAACAGCAGGAACCGAGCGGATACCGCAAAATCGCGGACAGCGTTGCAGACTATATTTCCAACCGTCAGGCCAGACTGCCGGATGGCTCCCTGTACCGCTATATTTCCTCTCTGCCTGAAATGAAAAATACGGTTTGGCTCGATGACCTTTATATGAGTGTGCCGTTTTTGTCCCGCTATTACACGCTGACTGGCGACAGCCGGTATGTGGACGACGCGGCGCGGCAGTTCCTGCTTTACCGGGAAAAAATGTTTCTTCCGCAGCTGAAGGTTCTTTCCCATGTGTATTACACGGATTTAAAACTGGCGACCGGTGTTCCGTGGGGAAGAGGAAACGGATGGGTCGTGTTCGCACTGACGGAGCTTCTGGCGGTGCTTCCGCAGGACCATCCGTTGCGGGAAGAGCTTTTGGACTTTTACCGGGAAATTTGCGAGGGCTACCTTGCCCTGCAGGATGAGCATGGCCTGTGGCATCAGGTGCTGAACGACCCCGAATCGTATCCGGAGGCTTCCTGTACTTCCATGTTCATTTGCGCGTTTGCGCGCGGCGTGCGCAACGGCTGGCTGAAGGATACCGCCATGTATGCCGAGGCGGCGCTTCGCGGCTGGGACGGGTTAGTGCGCTACACGGTGGACCGCGACGGCAACCTGTACGGAATCTGCAAGGGCTCCGGGCACTCGTTCAGCCCGCGTTACTATAAATACGATTTAAATTGGATTTTGAATGATACGCACGGAATCGGCATCTTCCTGATGGCCGGCGCCGAAACGCAGAACATGCTTACCGCTCTGACGGAAAAATAAATTCCTGCCGGTGGGCTTACTCTGCGGCTGCTTAGTGGAAACCATCGGCCTAGGCCGATGGTTTCCTTTTCACAAGAACGTGAGGAAAGGGACTGATGAAATGGAACAAAGATTGAAACGCGGCGATTTTACGCTGCCGGGCGAAGCAGGATACGAAGACCTGACCCTGCGGCTGGCGGAAAAATGGGGGGCCGACGTCATTCGTGACAGCGACGGCACTGCGCTTTCTGACCAGATTCTGTCATCCGGTTACGGAATTTATTCCACCGTCTGCATGGTTCGGGAGGTCAACGAATGGGCAAAACAAAACCCGGATAAATTGCAGCAGAATTTTCTGATGAGCTTTCCCGTGACCGCGCAAGGCGAAACGTTGGTTATCCATCCGCTGGATGGGTATTATACAGAGCAGTTCCGCCTGAACCTGCATGATTCCCCCAAAAAGTACTGGCAGGTTTTTGACCGCACCACGGGCAAGGAGCATCCGGCGGAACAGTGGGAAGTTGACCAAAAAACCGGCGATGTAACGGTGCTGCAGTGCAAGCCGTTCCACCGCTATACCGTCAACTTTCTGGTTTACCGCATCTGGGAAGAAATCTCCATGTATAACGCTATTACGAACCACCTGGACAAAGAGCATGTGATGGCGGTAGAACCTCGTTACCCGGAAACACAAAGGGAGCTTCTCCGCTGGCTGGAGGATTGGTGCAAAAAGCACCCGGCCACCACCGTGGTTCGGTTCACTTCGATGTTCTACAATTTTGCATGGTTCTGGGGCAGCAGTGAGAAAAACCGCAACCTGCTGACCGACTGGGGTTCCTATGATTTTACAGTGAACCCTGTTGCACTGGAACGTTTTGAGCAAGAGTACGGCTACCGCATGACCTCCGAAGATTTTGTCAACCAGGGAAAATACAATATTACACACGCGAACCCTACTCGCAAATACCGGGACTGGATGGATTTTACCAACCGCTTTGTCACCGAATTCGGTGCAAAATGCGTAGATCTAGTGCACCGTTACGGGAAAAAAGCCTACGTGTTTTACGACGACAGTTGGATTGGCGTAGAGCCGTATTCCGAACGCTTTGCCCAGTTTGGATTTGACGGCATTATTAAATGCGTGTTCAACGCGTTTGAAGTGCGCCTCTGCGCGGGGGTGCAGGGAGCGAAAGTGAAGGAAATCCGGCTGCATCCCTATCTGTTCCCAACCGGACTCAAAGGGGAACCCACCTTTTCCGAAGGTGGAGACCCCAAAACCGATGCAGCACTGTACTGGAAGAACGTCCGCCGCGGGTTGCTGCGCACGCCGGTGGACCGCATCGGCCTGGGCGGCTACCTGCACCTGACCGAACCATTCCCGGATTTCTGCGATTATATCGAAAGTCTTTCCAATGAATTCCGCCTTTTGAAAAGCCTGCACGAAAAGGGCCAGCCTTATACACTGAAGCCGACCGTGGCAGTGCTGACTTCGTGGGGAAAATTAAGAAGCTGGATTTGCTCCGGTCACTTGCATGAACATCCGGATTTGGACCTGACCAACCTATTGGAATCGCTCGCAGGACTTCCGTTCCACGTAAAATTCCTCAGTTTTGACGATATTCGAGAACACGGAATCGATTCCGAAATCTCCGTTTTAATCAACGCCGGCACGGTTGACAGCGCGTGGAGCGGCGGGGAAAACTGGAACGACCCAGCTATTGTGGAAGCTGTCTCCCGTTTTGTCGCGGAAGGCGGCGGCCTGATCGCCGTCAACGAAGCGACCGCACGGCACAACGGGGATACTTACTTGACGCTCAGCAATATTTTGGGTGTGGATTTGGACAAAGGCGACCGGATGTGCTCTGGAAAATATCAGTTTACCGTCGAAAAGGAGCACTTTATTACGGAGTGCGCGGCGCAGCTGCCGCCGAAAGAAGGGGTATTTGTATCGGATGCGGCTACCAAGGTGCTTATGGCAAACGGCAGTGCCCCGGTTTTGACCGCCTCTTCCTTTGGAAAGGGACGAAGCGTTTACTTTTCTTCCTACCGCTTTTCGGCGGAAAATACGCGGACTTTGCTTAACGCGATTCTGTGGGTTTCCGGCATGGAGCAGGAAAAGCAGTACTGCATTACCGACAATGCCCAGACCGAATGCGCGTACTTTTCACAGAGCGGACGTCTGGTGGTCGTCAATAACAGCGAACAGCCGCAGACTGCGTCGGTGCGCCTGCCGGGCGGCAAAGTGGAAACTGTCGCTCTTAAGCCCCTTGACATCCGTATTTTAGAGGTATAAATTGGTACTGTTCATGCCGGAGGGAAGTTTGAATTAGGATTTCCGGCAGGAAAGGATGATTCTATTTATGATAAAAATTGGTGCGCGCGGGCACGATTATGGGAAAAGCACTCCGCAGGAGCTGTTCCGGCGCATCCGCAAAGACGGCTTTGAGTCCCTGCAGCTCGCCTTTAAAAAGGCCATCCAGGGCGTTGACCAGTTCAGCGATATTACGCCCGATGTGGTGAAAACGGTGAAGGAATCGCTGAAACAGTATGGGCTGCACACAGCGGTGCTCGGCGTTTACATAGACCCCGCGCTGGTTCATAACAGTGCCAAGCGGGAAGCGGACGTTGCCGAGTTCATCGCCAGCATTCCGATTGCGAAAGAACTGGGCGTGGACTGCATCGGTACGGAAACCACCCACACCAGTGCACAACCGGATGTAACCCGAAAGGAAGCGCTGGACACACTGTACCGTTCCCTGTGGGAAATTATGCCCGAAGCGGAGCGGCAGGACGTTACGGTGGCAATCGAGCCAGTGTACTACCACACGGTGAATACACCGGAACTTGCACGGGAAGTGCTGAAAACGGTGGCTTCCCCGAATCTGAAGATTATTTTCGATGCGGTGAACGTTCTGTCCCCGGAAGAAATACCGAACCAGGACCGGCTTTGGGCACGCTCGTTTGACTGCTTAGGGGAAAATATTGCCGCCGTACACATGAAAGGTGCGGTCTGCGGAGAAAACGGTTCCATCAGTGGGTGCGCATTTTCTGAGTCGCTGGTGCATTATGATGTGCTGTTCCACTATCTTCGCCAGCTTCCGCAGGATTTCAGTGTGCTGAGGGAAGAGGTTGACCCTGCGCATGGGGCGGAAGATTTCCGTTTTCTGAAATCTTTGACAGAGCAATAAAAAAGTTGCTGCAAAGGGGGGATAACTTCCTTTTGCAGCACTTTTGTTATGCAAAAATGCCTGCGGGTCACGGTTGGACTCGCAGGCAAATTTATCGACTAATTATGAATCCTCTCCGCTTTGCGGCAGCGAAAACGGATTTTACCAGTTGAGGTATTTCTGGGTATTAGCTACCATGCTGTCGAAGAGCCTCCGAGCGTCGTTTACGCTGAGTGCAACCAGAGGATCGTTCATAAAGACGCGGAATGCGAAATCGCGGTCTTTGGTCAGGCCAGCCTGAACCGTACCCTCCTGATTGATGGCGTGGCGCATGACAAGGCCCTGTACGTCGTACGGAAGCGCTCCGGAGAAGACCGGCGCAATGCTGTCCCGGCTGAACAGTGCGTTGGTTTCTACCACGGTGCCCAGCGGCAGATTGGAAACTTGGCCGCGGTTCGGCACGTTTACATTGCTGACCTTATCCTTTAACCCGACCAAAGCCTTAATCAGCTGAATTCCTTCTTCTCCGGAGGGCTTCAGTTCAATCTGCTCTTCGCCGGAAACCAGTCGCTTGCTCCGTGCCAGGCGCTTGTGCAGGTCTTCAATCCGGTAATCCACCGTAGTCAGGCCAAACATCCACTTATGTACAGTATCGGGGTCTTTCAGGTAATACCATGGCGGGAAGAATTCCGCAAGATGGCGGTCGCCGGCGGCGGCAATCAGGCCGTGGCGCAGGAACAGGTCGAACTTTACGCGGTGCGCGCAGGCAAAGGAGTCGTTCATCCAGTTGTGGTCGGCTTTTTCACTGTATCCGGTTTCGTAGTACTTTTCCGCAAACTCTTTGTACAGCGGGAACAAATCCATTCCATGGTAGGAAGCCTTTGTAATCCAGGTGAAGTGGTTTTCGCCCATAACGCTGATGTCGATTTCTTCGCGGGGGACGTTTTCGATTCCCTTCAAATCCTTCAGCATGCAGGCCAGCAGCTTTTGGGTGCCGAACACCTCGTGGCAGCAGCCAAACGCTTTAATCTGCGGAAATACCTCATACAGAGTGCGTACGCAGACAGACATCGGGTTGGTGTAGTTAATGACCCATGCCTGCGGAGCATACGCCTTGATGGCCTGTGCAATTTCCACATACATGGGAATGGTGCGCATAGCGCGCATAAATCCGCCGGGGCCTACGCTGTCGCCCACCGACTGGTAGATGCCGTACTTTTCCGGCTCGTGTACGTCGGAGCGCATTTCCTCAAAGGTGCCGGGCAGAATCGAGATGATGACGAAGTCCGCGCCGGTCAACGCCTGCTGCAGGGTATCCATCACCTTGTAATCCCACTTGCCGACGGTGTCTTTTCTTGCCGTCAGGGCATTGCCGATGATTTCGTTGTGCTCTGCGGCCTCACGGTCAATATCGTACAGGCGAATGGTTCCGCCGAGCTGCTCATCCATGGAAAGGTCCGTCATGAAGGTCCAGGCCCAGCCTCTGGAGCCGCCGCCGATATATGCAATATTGACGTCTTTTACTTTGTTTTTTTCAAAACGCATGAAGTTCGCCCCCATAAAAATATTTGCTTTACTGTGTTTCAGTATAGTATAATATAAGTGTAATATCTAATGATATATTGCTAATTTAAAGAGAAACTTATACTATATTGCTCTGATGAGGGGAACATGGAAAAACTTCTGTTTCAGGGGAAAATACCGGACCTATCCGTGGAACAAATTCTGCGCGACGGCAGCTTTAATATGACCCGCCAGCACTTTCACAGCAGCTATGAAATTTACTATCTGCTGGAAGGGGAACGCAACTATTTCATCAAAAGCAAAGCGTACCGCGTGGGCAGGGGGAACCTTGTGTTCATTGGCTGCGGCCAGATTCATAAAACAACGGTGGCGCATTCCGACCGGCACGAGCGAATACTACTGGAAGTATCAGAAAGCCTCATTCATAGGCTGGTTCAGGACCCCGAGGGGGAAACGCTGGGGCACGGCCCGTTTTCCTCCCGCAGCGGCGTGCTGGAACTGACCGGGACGGAACAGGAATGGGTGGAAGCGGCGCTGTTCCGAATGATTGAAGAAATCCGGGAAAAGCAGCCTGCTTATGTGCAGGCCGCCACAGCGGTTTTGCAGCAGCTGTTGATCTTTATTATGCGTAAGGACCGCTCTGCGGAAAGCAAGTCCCCGGCAATTCACAGCGCGAAACATCAGAAGGTGAACGAGGTTGCGAATTATATCGGTATGAATTACTCGGATATACCTTCCTTGGACGCGCTGAGCGAACGGTTCTACATTAGCAAGTACTATTTGTGCCGCATTTTCAAAGAAGTGACGGGCATGACCATCAGTCAGTACATTAACGCTAACCGTCTGAAAGCGGCGGAGAAAATGCTGCTGGAAAGCTCCGAAAGCATCATACGCATCGCCGCGCTTTCCGGCTTTGGAAACGTTACTTATTTTGACAAGGTCTTTCGGGAATCGCTTGGGCTTTCCCCTGCACAGTACCGCAAATTCAACCGGAATCTATCCGGGCAGCAGTTCTAATACGGAACCGCTGTTCCAGGGTTCAACACACATAATCCTTCCTTAGATTATGCGAACTATAAATGGAGATGATCGTATGCCACACAACATTTATCGCTGTTTTCCAGGAGGAAAGCACAAAGCGCTCACCATGAGCTATGACGACGGAAGAACCTATGACCGGAAATTGGTTGAAATTTTCAACCAATATGGAATTAAGGGAACTTTTCATCTGAATTCCGGTTTTCTGGACGATGACGAGCACATTTCTCGTTCCGAGGTGAAAACGCTGTACAGCGGCCATGAAGTGGCCTGCCATACCGTAACGCACCCAACCATTGCCCGCAGCCCGCTGCCGCAGGTTGTGCAGCAGGTTTTGGACGACCGCAAGGAACTGGAAAGTCTGGTTGGTTACCCGGTGCGTGGCCTTTCGTACCCGAACGGTTCTTACAGTGAAGCCATCAAATCGGTTCTGCCCGCGCTTGGAATTGCGTATTCCCGTGTGGTAGGCGACACACACGGTTTTGGCCTGCCGAACGATTTGTATGAATGGAAATCCACCTGCCACCACACCCATTCCCTGATGGAGGACGGAAACGCGTTTTTGGCGCTGCATAAAACCCAGTACTTATATCTGATGTATGTGTGGGGGCACAGCTTCGAATTCAACAACGATGGAAACTGGAATCTGATTGAGGATTTCTGTAAATTGGTTGGCAACAAGGAAGATACCTGGTACGCCACCAACATCCAAATCGTCGATTATCTGCACCTTTGCGACGAGCTCCGTTTTTCTGCGGACGGAAGCTTTGTCTATAACCCCGGTGCGGATACGGCATATCTGTCGGTGGACGGCAAAATGGTAGAAGTTCCCGGTGGAAAAAGCGTCACCTTATATTAAACTTTAACCGTTCGCGCAATTCAGAAGAGGGGCGCCGCAAAATGAGTAAACTTCATTTTGCGGCGCCCCTTTTTTACTTTTTTCAAATTTACAAAATTTCGGCGGCGTCTTTCGGCAGGCGGTGAACCGTGTTTAAGAAAAAACGGCTGCCGCGTGCTTCCTCTTCGTTGTAATGCAGCCCGCACTGCGCCGCAACTTTGCGGGCAGCTTCGTCAAACAGATTGCACATGCAAAATACCGCATCCCAAATGGCAGGAATTTGTCCAGCAGGATAGGTGTTTCGATATTGCTCCCAAATATTTTGGGACAGGTAACGGGGCAGATATTTTCCAGATTTCCCAACGCTGCAGGAAAATCCCGTCTGTACCCCAACTTGCCACGAAAGCATTTTGGTCAGCTGCGGTCGAATCCAGAAATTCAGCATATCCATTGCATAGGGAATTTCTTCCCGCCAAAGCCCTTTGGCAATGTTATTTTGCAGCCACCAAAATTCGTTGCAGCAGCACGTGAAAAGTTCCTGCGTGGGCCGCTGTACCCAATAGTCTTCATCGGTGGAGGCAGGCACCGGGGGAAGCACGCCGTCCTTGTCCAACAGAACCCGGCAGAGCTTGTCGCGCAGGATTGCCTTTTGGGCATAGGGAACGGTTTGCAGGTGCAGATCGATACGGTTTCCGTCGGCAAACAGCATCAGGTAGCCGTAGCAGTTGTCGCAGTCCTCCTCGTGCCCAAGCATCCGGTTCATTTCTTCGGGTAGCTGCAAGCAGAGCCGTTTGCCGAATATGTCAATCCAGTCCGGCTTTTGACGAAACGACCCAGTTTCCGTTACTACATAAACGATATCATAATCCTGAAAAATGTCTTTTGGAACATTCGGATTTGTGCGTGAACCATTCATATAAACCGCACGGATGCGTGGGTCATCCTGTGCGACCCGTAGAATCAAGTCCATCATTTCCCGTTCCGTTCGCATAATATCCTCCTGGTTACCTGCTTTTTAATTTGATTATAGCATAAATTATGAAGAAGAAAAAAGTCTGCTGTAACAAAAATGCCATTTTGGAATAATCTGTATTATTATAAGGAAGGGATGATTCCATGGGGATTTATGTGACGGTGGAGCCGAATGTGAAAATCTACGTCGAAGACTTAAACCCGCTTGGGGATAAAACAATTTTATTCGTACACGGTTGGCCCGGCAATCATAATTTGTTCGAGTATCAGCTGAATCAACTCCCGAAACTGGGCTACCGCTGTGTGGCTATTGATTGCCGCGGATTCGGTCTTTCCGATAAACCATGGAGCGGCTACGATTATGACCGCCTGGCCGACGATCTGCGCGCCGTTGTGGATGCATTGCAGCTGAAAAACTTTACTCTGGCCGGGCATTCCACGGGCGGGGCTATCTGCATCCGTTACATGGCGCGGCACAACGGGTACGGCGTTTCCAAGCTGGCTCTGCTTGCTGCGGCGGCGCCTAGCCTGATTCAGCGGCCCTATTTCCCATATGGGCTGCAGCGGCAGGTTGTCTTGGATATCATACAAAATACGTATAAGGATCGGCCAAAAATGCTGAGGAACTTCGGCAGCATGCTTTTTTACCACCGGGTAAGCGCCTCGTTTTCCGATTGGATTTTCCAGTTGGGGCTGCAGGCGGCAAGCTGGTCCACGGCATCCATTGCCAATGCTTGGCTGAACGAAGAGGGATTGTTTGATGATTTGGGGAAAATTCGTGTCCCCACGTTGATTTTGCACGGATATAACGATCAGGTGTGCCTGTTCCCGCTTGCCATTGCACAAAACAGGGGCATTGCAAATTCCAAGCTGGTTCCCCTTCAGCAGTGCGGCCATTTCCTTTTTTACGATCAGTTGGAGCGGTTCAACAAGGAATTGGTTGCGTTTACGCAGGATCCCTATATTCCATAGTGTGATTCTTTTACGGCGGCGGGCGGAAATGGTTCCGCCCGCCGCGCTGCTGCTTGATGGCAGCTTTTCCCTGAAAATTACCCGTGCAGATTGCCTTTCCCCGGGAACCGGAGTATGATAAAATTCAGCTTCCCCATAAGGGGGCAAATCGGACTTCGATGGATAAAATGGAAGGAGAATGAAAATGAAGATTGTTGCCATAGAACCTTTAGGCGTAGAAAAATCAAAGCTGATGGAACTTTCCGCAGAAAAGCTTCCCGAATCGACCAAAATGGTGTTTTACGATACGCGCGTTACCGATACCGCTTCCCTGATTGAGCGTGGAAAAGATGCCGACGTGATTCTGGTCGCCAATCTTCCCCTCAATGCAGATGTAATCAACGGCTGCAAAAACCTGAAACTGCTGGATGTGGCATTTACCGGAACGGACCACATTGACTTGGCGGCGTGCCGGGCAAGGGGAATTACGGTTTGCAACTGCTCCGGTTATTCTGACGCGGCGGTGTCCGACCTTGTTTTCGGGATGATTCTCAGTTTGTACCGAAACATTGGCCGGTGCAACGAGGCGGTGAGAAAGGGAAAAACAAGGGACGGACTGATTGGATTTGAACTGGAGGGCAAAAAGTTTGGCGTTGTGGGCACCGGAGCCATCGGCCTTCGGACTGCCGCCATCGCAAAAGTGTTTGGGTGCGAGGTTTACGCATATTCCCGCACGGTGAAACAGGTGGAAGGCATTGCATATACGGATCTGGAAACCTTAATGTCCGCCTGTGATATTATTTCGCTTCATGTTCCTTATAACGAGTCTACTAGAGGTATGATCAGCAAAGAGTTGATTGCGCGGATGAAGCCAAACGCCTTACTGATTAACACGGCGAGGGGGCCGGTTCTGGACAGTCAGGCTCTGGCCGATGCGCTGAACGAAGGCAGAATAGCCGGAGCGGGAATCGACGTTTTTGAATCAGAACCTCCAATTTCGCCGGAGCATCCCCTTTTAACGGCCAAAAACGTAATTGCCACACCCCACGTTGCGTTTGCCACAAAAGAAGCACTGGTGAAACGTGCGGCCATCGCTTTTGACAACATACAGGCGTACTTGAACCGGAAGCCCATTCATGTCGTTTGCTGAAAAAATTGGACTTTCCATTGAAGAAAACACCGCTGCCGAAAAATGACAGCGGTGTTTTCTATAAAATGATGTATGGAAAGGAATAAATGGTTAAGTTCCTAAAGTTAGTAGTCACATAACTTTAGGGTCTAGTAAACTGATTTCCGTTATTTAAAATCAGTTTTCAGTTAGCTTTTGCTAACTGAATAAACTATATCATTTTTGGGCTGGCTTGTCAAGCTTTTTCGAAATGGGTTCATTTCCTTTTTCTTCAGGAATCTGACGCAGGATTTGGCACAACTGCTGAAACTGGCCCGCGTGCTGCCTGATTTGCGCCCTGGCCAGCGACTGCAGATGCCGAATGTTTTCCGGGCTGGAATCGTCCATATTGCTTGAAGCTTCATCCAACGGAACCTGAATCCGGTAGTAATTGTCTTTTCGAATCAGTGCTTTCATTTGGTAATTGACGGTCGCGCTGGAAGAATTCATCAGTACGCCCCAAAGAGGAATCAGCCAGTTCACCACGCCCCAGTGATGTATTTCATGGAAAGAGTGACTTTTTTGGTGCTCCCCGGTTCCAAGGGATACCACCAAAAAATCTTTTTCATTTGGGTATGCATTGCACGCTTCCGCGTAAGCGCAGAGCGCGGGGTTGCTGGCGAACACGCCGCCGTCAATAAAACAGTGGCTGCCGATTTCAAACGGGCGGAAGTAAGCCGGAGCGGCAGCGGTTGCACGTGCTACCTGCCAAAGCGGTGGATCATCCAGGTTCGAGCGATGCAGGGAAGCATAGGTTGTTTTAAAAAACCACGGGGTGCAGGTAACCATGTCGTAAGCCGGTATCAGAAGTTTTGTCACGGAGGAGTGCAGGTGAACGTTTCCCAGGTACTGCTTCAAAAAGTGCTCAAGTGGTCCGTCCGGGTAACGTGGGCCGGTCAGACCGCCGAGCGTCCGTAGGGTATGCAGTTGCTTCCGCTTCAACACGTTGCCGCCAAACTGCTCGTAGGCAAGCCGGACGTCTTCTGCCGTAAACTTCGGATTTCCGTTCTGGTTTGGTACGGACAGAACCGACGCAATGATTCCGCCGGTAGATGTGCCGGCGATGATGGAAAAGATTTTACTGATTGGTTTTCCAACCTGCTGTTCCAGTTCCGACAAAATCGCTGCCGGGACCACTCCGCGGATACCGCCGCCGTCAATGGATAAAACTGCAATCATGAGTCGCCGATCTCCCTATTCTTTAAAGTTACGGATGTTCGCCGAAAGCCAAAGGCTCCAGAACATTTCACTTTTGTGATCGGTAAAATATATGGAAAAAATCGGAGTATATGAATCCCAAAGACCGCTCCTCGGCCAGCCTCCCGCATTCCATTCGGGCGCAGCCTCTTTACGATATAGGTATAACTAATAAGAAAACCGTGTTCAGGTGCGGCAGCTTTTCCGGAAGAAGCAGAAGTTTTTTCCGGAAAAATTTTTTTAATGAGCGGCAGATTTTGTAATACGATTCTTTTTTCCGGCATATGTTTTAATGGCAAATCGCTCGTTAAAAAAGTTCAGAACAAAGAGTCTTCATACGGATATTCAGACGGTAAAGGATGGCTGTAAAATGAATGATATTCAGTCGTTTGTCAGGGACCTAAAGTTAAAAGATGCTTTGCTCGGCGGTTTCGAGAAAGAATCGGTTTATTCCGTCATGAAGGAACTCACCGAAATGTATCAGAAAGAAATAGAACGGCTTCAAGCGGAGAAGGAAGAACTTCGAGCGGAGCAAGAAGCGGCTGTCAGCAAGCTGAATCAGGCGAATCAGGAGATACAGCTTCTGGAATTTCAGCTTAGTGAAGAGAAGAAAAACCAAAACAAATATGAGTTGAAATTCAATGCGCTTACGCAGGCGATTGAAGCGGTCAATGAGAATAAAGAAAAGGTTATTGGGGAAGCGGAAGAAACTGCGCAGAAAATGATCGAAAAGGCCGAAAAGCAACGTCAGAAAATCAACCAGGAATGCCTGCTTCAGAAACAGCAGATGGAATCCTTTTTATCGAAAATGACCGATGCCAAGCAGCGGTTCAGCGTTTCCATGGATGGAATATATTCTGATTTAGAAAAAATACTTCTGGAAGTGGATGGGCTGCGGAAAGACAGTCTGGAACAGGCGTTCAATGTAAATGAAACGTTCCATTTAACGGAAGTGATGGCAGGAAGTGTCCCAGAAAATGAGATTCCATCATCAGAATGAAATACCAGAGGAAAATGATCCCCGGAATCTGTTTGAACAGCGAATTCTAAGGGAACAGCGAAAAAAAAGCAGACGGCGCCTGTTTACAGAGCTGGTTATAACGGCGGTGACTGTTTTTGTTGTTTTTCGTGTTATAGCTGGGGTTGCTGTAGTGCGGGGCGATTCGATGAAGCCCAATCTCACGAACGGCAGCCTCGCTTTGTTTTATCGGCTGAACGAAACCTATCGGAAAAATGATATCGTAATTTTTCGGTCACCCGGCAGGGGCGAGGTTTTAATTAAGCGTGTGGTGGCCGTGGCGGGTGACCAGGTGGACATTGACGATAAAACAGGCGAACTGCTGGTTAACGGCACTGTTCAGCAGGAGGACTCAATAAAAGGAAGAACATATACGCGAGAGGGCGGGGTGCAATTTCCGCTTACGGTTCCAGACGGATATGTTTTTGTTCTGGGTGACAACCGCGAGGCTGCGCTTGATTCACGTAATTTCGATGCGGTCAGCGTGAATAACCTGATTGGAAAAGTGTTTTTTGAGGTAAAAAGGCTGGCAAACTGAGTTCCCTTGAAATTACGGAGAAAGGGGCGACAGCAGAATGAAAACACGAAAAAGGAAACTCGGGCACAAATTGCTCTGCGCGCTGCTCGCGGGATTTGTGTCAATGCTGCTGATTGTGCTGCCGTTTGCGGAGACGACAGGCTCGAACCCTTCCGACAGCGAGCCCCCTTATTCGGAACAGGAAAGCAGTGCGGGTTCGCCCACCAGTTCCAGTCCTGACTCCAGCAAACCGTCGGTTTCCAGTGAACCACCGGTTTCCAGCGAGCCGCAGGTTTCCAGTGAGCCGCCGGCTTCCAGCGAACCGCCGGTTTCCAGTGAGTCGCCGGCTTCCAGCGAACCGCCGGTTTCCAGCGAACTGCCGGTTTCCAGCGGGCCGCCGGTTTCCAGTGAGCCGCCGGTTTCCAGCGAGCCGCCAGTTTCTAGCGAACGGCCAACTTCTAGTGAACGGCCAACTTCCAGCGAAAGGCCGACTTCCAGTGAGCAGCCCGCTTCCAGTGTACCGCCATCGTCCAGCGTACCATCGGACTCCAGTTCCGTTGGGTCGAATAAATCCGGTTCAACCGAAATGCTCCCGCAGAATACGGAGTATACCTTTCAAAACGATGAAATTACGGTAACGGCTGTGCTCTCGGGTACTGAGGAAATTCCCGACCATGTGAAGCTTTGTGTAATTTCTGTTACAAAAGAGAAGAACAGCGAAAAGTTTAATAGAATTAGAACTCTGATCTGCGGCAATGCGGAACAGAAACATCAAACGGTAACCGGATTTTTGGCATACGATATTTACCTGGCGTGGAACGGAATAAGATTCGAGCCAAAAATGGGAACGGTTTCAGTCAGCATTCGTTATAAAAACAAACTATTTAACAGCCAGACCAAACAGGCCACAGATTCGGTAAAAGTGCTGCTTCTTCCGGAGACCGGAACCGCAGTGGAAGATGTGACCGATGCGGTTCACGTGGCGGATATTGGCAGCGGCACCAAACAGAAGCTAAAAACGCAGTCCCTGTCGGGAAGTTCTGCCGGAGATGCGGTGGAATTTTCGGCTGACCGGTTTGCCACCTTTGCAGTGACCGGCACGGCGGCGGCCGGCTCTGGAATCAGTGCAACGCTGAATTTTGTTGGTACCGACGGAAACGTAGATCCCTCTGTGAACGGAACCTATTACCTTTATTTGAAGTGCAGCGGCTACAACAGCAATGAATACCGGAACACGGTGGCCCTCCAGGTATCATCCGGGTCGGCAAGCGTGTTGATTCCCGGCCTGTACGATCAAAACGGTAAGACGAACCAGGGTTCGCTGTATCCGCTGATTGACAGCTCCGGCCAAACGGTCTATACAGCGGTACTTTTTCAATACACTGGGACCGGCAGTAATCCGGTCAGCATCGGTGGCGATTTTCGCTGGGATGAAAACAACTATAAAGCGAAGGGGTTTGTAAAATATCAATTAAATTCCCAAATTGAGGAACTGTTTACGATTACTGAGTTCCCGAATACGATTACGGTAAAAAACGGTTCCGGTAAACTGCCGATTACCGCAACCGCCAAAACCGGGACGAAATTTTCCTGCGACGATTTATGGAGCAGGCTTTCCCCGGTACTGCCGTATGCGGTGTTTGCCGACTATTTTAATCTTGAGACCCACATGGAAGGCTGCATTGCGGTGAACCGAGCCAGAATCGCGGCGGATTTCGGCAACAGCAACGACAATTACCGATATTACTGCAGCAACAAAAATGTTATTCTTGTGGAAAAAACATACCAGGGCTCTGAAATCAAAACCTTCCGATTCGGGTTGTACGACCGAAGCGGCTCGC
This sequence comes from Clostridiales bacterium, assembly GCA_012839345.1. Lineage (GTDB taxonomy): Bacteria > Bacillota > Clostridia > Oscillospirales > Acutalibacteraceae > Caproiciproducens. The sequence continues at coordinate 93,285 of DUNN01000036.1, forward strand.
TGGTAACGGTAAAGACCCTAACGCTGCCTGTGAACGGGAAAAACAACGGAACGGTTTCCTTTGATGTCGGGGCAGAAAATGTGAACGATTACGCCGTGTATGAACTGGACGGCAGCAATAATGTCATCCGTTCGGGCGAGGAGCACGATGGATTCAAATTGACCAAATGGGAAAAAGGTGCGAGTCAGACAAATGTCCTTACCATGAACAGCACCTCGTATATCAAGGACTTTGAGGCAATCGTTGGCAGCCACCAGTTGAACACCAACAGTTATGCCCCCAATAAGCTGGTAATCGGCAGTAAATATAAGATTGTCAATGAAAATCAGGGAAAATGCGTGAACTATAACGGCGGTAAATTGAGCTGCTCCAGCGCTCAAACAATCGTAAACGCGCCGCCCGATTTCCCGATTGATATTGACGCGGGGCTGAATCAAATGGCAGAGCTGTCTGCGGCGCTTGCACAGGCGGTTTCATCGGATACGGTAAAGGTTCGAAATTTCACCGTTTCCCAGCTTGACGGCGCCGTGTTTGACGTTCCCGCCAACGACGGCAAGATGCTTTTAATCAATATTGATGCAACGGATGCTCCGGTTGATGCTTCAGACCATACTCCAGTTTTTGCATTCCCGTCCAATCTTGTATGGAATACAGGTGGTGCAAACGTCAACTGGGTTCCTACGGCAGGCAATATCATCATCAATGTATACCAAAAACAAGGGGACAGCTATCAGGCTTATTCCGGCAAAATCAAATCTGCTGGCCGTATGATCGGAACTCTGCTCGCTCCGCGTGCGGATGTTCTGGAAACCCAGGCGGTTTACAACGGAAGAATTATCGCCAAAAACGCAACCAACGACGGTGGCGAAATTCACAGCACTGCCGGAGGATTTATTGGGGAAAGTGTCGTCTGGACGCTGGAAAACACAGAATCTGCTTCCGTTGTCGTCCTGCCGAATACGGGTGGGATTGGAATCAATATCTTCTATCGTGTGGGGGGAGGAATGATTCTTTTAGCAGCCGTATGGATGGCGGTTGCTCTGGCGTGTGAAAAACAAAGGAAAAAGCGAAAACGCGGGGTCTAAAACGGTCCGCAACCTCCCGGTGTGCATGGTGCACGGTTACGATTACTGAAAGATAGAGGAGTGAAGGTTATGAAATTAGTAAAAAAAGTTGCTGCAGCGCTGATGTCGCTGCTCATGGTCTTGCTGATGATTCCAACCAATGCTCTGGCATCGTCAATTACAGATTCTACCACCGGTACGCTCAACATTACCAAGGAGGGGTCTGCGTCCACATTTGCGGTTTACCGACTGTTTGACATGTCGGTTGCGGCGGGGGCAGATGCGTTTACCTATACCGCCAACGCGAAGTTTTCCAGCTTCTTCAGTGCGGCTGGCGCACCGACCGCCAAAGATATTTCCGGGTACGACGCGAATCAGCTGAAAAAATTTACCGCCGATCTTCGCAGCTACATTTCCGGTCCGGACCATCTGGTGGGCACCACCGACGATGCTGTTCCCGCGACAGCGACGGAAACCGCGGTGAAAACCTCGGGTGATACATACACAGCGACCTTTAACGACATTGCCATCGGCTACTATCTGGTTGTCGAAACCGCAACAACAGGCGCAAGAGTCGCTTCCAAAGATTTTCTTGTGTCTGTGCCGACCGGAACAACAACGGGCGGCGTAACGAACTGGAACTACAACGTTACGGCCAAATGCAAGGACTCTACGGTCACGTTCGATAAAACGATCATGAAGGATGACAAGGATGTGGACCGTGTTACCCAGAATATTGGCGACACCATCCAGTATAGGCTGGTCGCCGACGTTCCGAAATACGACCCCAGCGCGAAAGACATTACGTTTGATATCAGCGATATTATGAGCAAGGGCCTTACCTTTGAGACAAACAGCGTTGAGATTGTGGGCATTGACGGCAGCGGAAGCGATACAACTTTAACGCCTTCCACAGACTATACGGCCACTTCGGCAAAGAACGGGAAAGGGGAAACTATCATCTCCATCCGCTTTGTATATGACAATATCAAAAGTTACAACAGCGTAAGAGTCTACTATCGTGCAACGCTGAATCAGGATGCCGTAATCGGAAGCGCGGGCAACCCCAATGAAGCTTACTTAATCTATACGAACAACCCAGATACCAAGACGACCCATGAAACCGAGCATCCCAGAACCTATGTGTATACCTTTGGCATTGCAATTGAAAAGGAGGATGCGGCCAATCCGCAGACCAAGCTTTCCGGTGCGGAATTTGCGCTGCTGGACAGCACCGGAACAAAGAAACTCGCGGTTTACACCTATGACGCGTCCGGAAAGGTTGTCATCATTAATTCGCCAAATACTTCCGTCGTAACAGGACCGGACGGCATGGTATACTTCTTGGGTGTAAAGGAAGGCACCTACTTTATTCAGGAACTGAAAGCCCCCGCCGGCTATAGCATTCTTCCCGGGAAAATCAAGGTAGTCATTACGGCGGTGATGGGTTCCGACCATCAGCCTACCGGAGACTTTACCTGCACCTACAGCCTAAACGATGGTGAGGCGAAAGAAACTTCATACACCTATGCAGATTCTCCCGCGAATACCTTGAAAATCCTCGCAAAATTCCAGATTCAAAACGATCAAGGCTTCATTCTGCCTGGCACCGGCGGAATCGGAACCACGATTTTTACCGTGACCGGCATTGCAATCATCCTGGTCGGATGCTTCATGGCATCTTATCTGTACTTAAGAAAAAGAAGGAACTCCCAGCATTAAGTCCTGCTTGTAAAAAATAAGATCTTTTAATTGCGGGGGACAGCGGGTCTGTTCCCCGCGGAATAGAAAAATCAATAACAAACCGGAGGCACGGGACTGTGAAAAAAAATATTCCCGTCATTGCTACATGCTGTGTTCTGCTGCTTGGCGTTTGTGTCATCCTGTATCCTGTTATCAGCGCAATTTTAGCCAAAATGACGCAGACTGTCACCATTTCGAACTATCAGCGTGCCGTGCAGAATCTTTCCAATCAAGAGATTGAAGCCATGAAAGAGGACGCACGAAAATACAATGAAACACTTTACAAAACCGTTCTTTCCGACCCCTTCTCGCAGAAAAAGGAGCTGGATGCCAACTATGTTAAGCTTTTAAATATTGGGGAAGTCATGGGGTATATCGACATTCCGAAAATTAATGTTTATCTTCCCATTTACCACGGCTCGTCGGAGGAAATTCTTCAAAAGGGCGTGGGCCATCTGCAGAATACTTCCCTTCCAATCGGCGGGAAAAGCACACACGCCGTGCTTACCGGTCACCGTGGGCTGCCAACGGCCACCCTTTTTACAGACCTTGACCAGCTCGTTCAGGGTGATTTGTTTTATATTCACATCCTCAACGGGGAACTGGTGTACCGGGTGGACCAGATTAAGGTGGTGGAACCGGAGGATACGTCGGATCTTGTCATCCAGCAGGGGGAAGATTATGTGACGCTGGTCACGTGTACCCCGTATGGGATTAATACCCAAAGACTTCTGGTGCGCGGAACACGGGTGGAAAACGAATCGGTGCAAAGGCGGGCGCAGCCGGAACTGAAGCTGGTCAATGAAGTAGCCGTAGTGCCTGCGGGGCTGCTTGTCGTGATTGCGCTGCCTGTTGTCTTACTGATCAGAAGAAAGAGAGCGGTCAGAAAGTGAAAAAAATAGGAGGAATCAGCCGGAGCGTGGGATCAAAAATTTCTGCAGTTCTAGTCGTAGCCGGTATGCTGATGTATACCTACCCGATCTTATCCAACTTTCTCAGTGAAAAATACACCGACCTTTCCATGCAGTCTTTCAAGGAGACCGTCCAGTCTATGAAGGTGCCGGATTCTGTTTCCGGGAGTACCCAGAGCGAAACGAACCGATTGGAAGCGCTGCGAACCAAGGTAGAAACATATAATAAGGAACTTTTTGACGAGGGACAGAAGGATTTGACAGACCCATTTTCCTATGAGGTAAGCAGTTTTGACCTCTCGGAATACGGAATCGAAAATAACCTGTTTGGATTTATTGAGATCCCAAAACTAAACGTAAGGCTCGGTATTTACTTGGGCGCAACCGCGTCCAACATGTCCAAAGGTGCAGTTCATCTTACGCAAACCTCGCTGCCCATTGGTGGGGTTAACACCAACGCGGTGATTGCGGCGCACCGCGGAACAAGATATCAGGATATGTTTTTACATATTGATCAGCTGAGCGCCGGTGACAATGTCATGATTACCAATGCATGGAAAACGCTCACCTACCGTGTGACTTCTACCGACATTATAGCCCCAAACGAGATTGAAAAGGCGCTGATTCAGCCGGGCCGGGATATGATAACGCTGATCAGCTGTCACCCATACGGGAAAAGCACGCAGCGTTATGTGGTTTATTGCGACCGCGTGCCGGAAGGCTTTTAAGTTTCCTTGAATATCCGGAGGAGAAGGGATGGCGATACGATGAAAGTGCTGCCAAAACGGGGAAAAGCAGGAATCGCACTCCTGATTGCGGTTTTACTGGCACTTTTCACGCCGCCGCGGGCGCTGGCGTCCTCTGCAATAGACGGAGGCAGACTCGGCTCCCTGACCATTCAGCTTTCGGGCGACGATGTGGGCGTGGGAGCGTCCCTTTCGGGGGTAGAATTTACAATATACCAAGTTGCAAGCCTGTCGAGTTCGGGAAAATATACTCTGACGAATGACTTTTTAGGGTGTGGATTAGAACTTGATAAGCTGTCGACCGCCTTTGAGGCTTCCGTTGTTTCAAAAAATCTGGTCGCCTATGTGTCTGCAAAGAAAATTAGCGGAACTTCGGACGTTACGGGCTTAACCGGAGCGATAAAATTTAATAACCTTTCGCCGGGCTATTATCTGGTGGTACAGACCAATCGTTCCCAAAATTCGGAGATTCACCGCATCTGTGATCCTTTTCTGGTTTCTGTTCCGTTTAAAAGCAGCGAGAACAGCGGCTGGATTTACGATATTACGGCCAACTCCAAAAGTATTGTGGTGAACGGAGCGGTTATCCTGCATAAAATTAGCAGCTCGGGCGCTTCGCTACCCGGAGCGGTTTTTCAGCTGGATAAAAAAATTTATTACACCGATTCGGCAAGTGTGCCACCGGGGGTAAAGACCGGTTCCGATGCCGGCGGAAGCTTTTACTGGAGCACCGTGGTCACAAAGCTGACCACCAATGGTTACGGCCAGCTGGTGGTGACGAATCTTGCGTACGGTCAATATCGTTTTATTGAAACTTCTGCGCCTGCGGGGTACCGCTATGATTCCACGCCGCATAATTTTTCCATTACGGCTTCGGGCTCGGTTCAGCTGGTGGATGGAAAGTATGTGACCGCTTCCGGTACTGTGCAGACCATTACGGTGGTCAATTCTTCCGGAGGAGGCGGGGGAGGCGGCGGTGGAGGTTCGGGTCATCATTCCCCGGTTAGCTCAGAAACGACCGAAAGTTCGCCGGTTTCCTCCGATCCCTCGTCTTCGTCCACCCCTGTAGCCGCAGTGACCTCATCCCCTTCGGAAAGTGCTGGCAAACCGCCGCGCGACGGGTTTGATTTCCCCAAAACCGGGGGCAGCATATGCTATGCCGTTTGTACCTACGGCGGGGCAATCCTGATGCTGTGCGGCGTCACAGTGTTCGGGTTTACTAGAAAAAAGGAATAAACTGGAACGTTTTTCGATATCGCCAACCGGTACTTATGGTAAACGGTTTGGAAATCAGCAGTGCTGTTTTGCGTTTCGCACAAGGGAAAAATAGATCATCCGCTTGTGCGGTGTTATCATTATATATGTCTAGATGAAAATAGGGCAGCCAGGGAATTTCCCCGGCTGCCCTATTTCTATCCAGACCATTAAAAACTACGGCATAAAAATCCAAAGCCTTAATGGACTATTAATCCAATTAAGAAAGAAAATCCGGCGCCAAGCAGCATGGTTGCCGGAATGGTGATGAACCAGGTGACGACAATATCCTTTGCTGTGGTCCATCTTACGGCGGTCAGCCGTTTCGACGAACCTACGCCCATAATTGCCGATGAAATTACGTGGGTGGTGCTGACCGGTGCGCCCATGGCAGTCATGACCTGAATAACCGCCGCAGAGGAGGTTTCCGCCGCAAAGCCTTCCACGGGTTCCAGCTGAATCATGTTAACGCCGATTGTTTTTATAATCCGCCATCCGCCGAGTGATGTGCCAAGGGCCATAGCCAGCGCACAGATCAACTTAACAACCAGCGGAACACCATCGGTCGATTTAATTACTCCGCCGCTTACCAGAGCCATCGTAATAATGCCCATGGTTTTCTGGGCGTCGTTGCTGCCGTGGGAGTAAGCCATTAAGGCTGCGGACAAAATCTGCAGTTTGGAAAAGCATTTGTTCACCTTGTTGCGGGAAACCCTTCCAAGGAATAAGTAAATTAGCTTCATTACGATATACCCAATGACAAAACCGATCACAGGGGAGGAGAAAAGGGGAATAATCACCTTGTCCAATATGTTTGTCCAATTTACCACTTCCAAGCTGCCGGTGGCAACCATCGCGGAACCAATCAGACTTCCGATCAGTGCGTGGGAGGAACTGCTCGGCAAAGCGATGTACCAGGTGAAAAGATTCCAGACGATGGCACCGCATAGGGCGGATGCAATAATATATTGTTCTGGGGAGCCGTTTAAAATGCCTGATGCGATGGTGTTTGCAACATTTACGCTGACAAGCGCGCCAATAAAGTTCAGCGAAGCGGACATCAGGGTCGCAGCGCGCGGCGACAGGACTCGTGTGGAAACCGAAGTTGCGATGGAGTTTGCTGTATCGTGAAAACCATTGATGAAATCAAATATAACAGCAAGAAGAATAATGACAGCAACCATTAAGTTAATCATTTCCCGAAACAAACCTTTCAATTTTAAACAGCATTTCAGAGCTGGTCACTCAGAATTAAAATGATACCAAACAATTTCTGAGTATAAGTTTTTTATTCCGCAATGTCAATGACAAGCGGTAAATATAAAGAAATTTTTTAAAATCTGCCGCTTTTAAAAGAACCGTGTCGGAACTGGAAGAATGCTTTCTCAGTTCAGAAAAGAGGACAAATCCATCCCAGAATCGCTGATTATTACGACTTCGTCAGTGGCACTTAAGACATTCCCAACTGGAACACATACGGAACCGGCAAAGTTCCGCCAAAAAACCGCCGCCGGCGCCCCAAATTTCTTTTTGGAGCGCCGGCGAAGGTATCCAGCCAATGGTTTCCAGTTTAAAAAGAACATCATTTTGTAAAACGTTTGTACAGTGCATTCAGGGATTTTTTTTCAATTCGCGATACATACGAGCGCGAGATGCCGAGCTTCTGCGCGACTTCCCGCTGTGTCAGGGGGGCCAAACCGGTTAAGCCGTACCGCAGCTCAATAATTTTGCGTTCCCGCGGAGTCAGAGCTTCCGTCAAAAACTTTTTCAGCTGTTCGGACTTTATCTTACAGTCCAAATTTTCCAGAATGTTGTCTTCAGTCGCCATAATATCCATTAGCGTCAGTGTGTTGCCGTCTTTGTCGGTATCAATCGGTTCATTAATTGATATATCCTGGGCGCTCTTTTTGGAGGAACGGAAAAACATGAGTACTTCATTTTCAATGCATCTGGCTGCATAGCTGGAAAGGCGGATCCCTTTGCTGCTGTCAAACGTATTCACCGCTTTAATCAGCCCGATGGTTCCAATCGAAATCAGGTCATCTTGATCATTGGAATTGGCGTAGTATTTTTTAATTATGTGCGCTACAAGCCTTAAATTATGTTCGATTAACTCATTTTTTGCCGATAAATCTCCTTTTTGAATTCGTTCCAGACAGTCCTTTTCTTCCTGCGCTGTCAGTGGGCGGGGGAAGGAACCGGAACCTGTTACGTGCAGAATAAAAAACAACAGACCCGAAAGTGCTAATCCCAACGCGGCACCAAACATTGGCATCACTCCTTTTGAGCAGTATATGCTTTTTTAGGGAACCTCGTGCAAGTCCGGAGTTTAAAAATCCATATTCCGCTTTTTGAAAAAAGGACTTACTTTGGGAAAAAGTCCTTGAAAATTCAAGTTGACGATGGAATGAAAATAGAGTACAATAATTGCACTGGTTTAAAGCATAAAATACATAAAACTTTAAATTGATAAAGTAAATGAGAGGATGGCTATGTATGAAAAAAGCGATTGCGCTTCTGCTGGCGGGTGTTATGGCGCTTTCCGGTACGGCGTGTTCCTCGGCAAGCAGCACTGCGTCGGTTACTCCCGCAGGAGAGAAAAAATTTAAAATCGGTGTGGTTCAGCTGGTGGAGCATCCGGCTCTGGATGCGGCCTACAAAGGGTTTGTCGAAGAGCTGAAAGCGCAGGGGCTGGTGGATGGCAAGAACCTTAAGCTGGAATTTGAAAACGCCCAGGGGGAACAGGCAAACTGCCAAACAATCGCTTCCAAACTGGTAAACGATAAATGTGATTTGATTCTTGCCATTGCAACACCGGCCGCGCAGGCGGTGGCGAACGCAACCAAGGAGATTCCAATTCTGGTAACCGCGGTGACAGACCCGGCGGACGCCAAGCTGGTTGCTTCCAACGACGCGCCCGGCGGCAATGTTACGGGTACTTCCGACCTGACTCCGGTGGAAGAGCAGATGAAGCTGCTCAAACAGATTCTTCCCAGTGCCAGGAAAGTCGGCCTTCTGTATTGTTCCAGTGAATCAAACTCCAAATTCCAGATTGAGATCGCCAAGAAATCCGCCGCGGCGCTCGGACTGGAAACGGTAGAAGCCACGGTCTCCAATTCCAATGAAATTCAGCAGGTCACGCAATCCCTTGTGAGCAAGGTGGATGCGATTTACACTCCAACCGACAACATGATTGCTGCGGGTATGGCAACGGTTGCCATGGTAGCGCAGCAGGCAAAACTGCCGGTCATCGTTGGGGAATCCGGTATGGTGGATAAAGGCGGTCTTGCTACATATGGTATTAATTATTATGATCTTGGCCAGTTAACGGCCAAACAGGCGGTCAAAATTTTAAAGGAGGGTGCGAAACCGGCGACCATGCCAATTGAGTACTCCAAAAACTACACGCTGACCTTAAACAAGGACGCGGCCGCGAAAACCGGCATTACCATTCCACAGGAGCTGCTCGACAAGGCGGCTTCCCAAAGCAGTTCCGCCTCCAATTAATTCGGAAGAAACCTCTACAAAATAAAATACTCAAAAAAGAACAGTATTCCGCGTAGCGATAGGGAAAACGGCCCCATCGCTCACGCTGCATTAAGGAGAAGTTAAAGTATGGAATTTATTCAATCCCTGCTCGCGGCCATGCAGGACGCGGTTGCCCAGGGTGTTTTATGGAGCATTATGACGCTGGGGGTCTACATTACCTTCCGTGTTTTGGATTTTGCCGACCTGACGGTGGACGGCAGCTTTGCGACCGGTGGAATTATATCTGCCATGCTGGTCAGTCATAGTGTAAGCCCGATGCTTGCGCTGCTGGCGGCGTTGCTCGGCGGAATGCTGTGCGGCTTTGTGACCGGCTTCTTACATACCAAACTTGAAATTCCCGGGATTCTGGCGAGCATTCTGACCATGATTGCCCTGTATTCCATCAATCTGCGCATTTCCAATTTTGCTTCGAATGTGCCGCTGCTGGGCGTTTCCACGATTTTTGACCAGTTTGGCTCCGTCTTAAAGGGAGTGGGCAGCAATGTGATTTCATTAATCATCGGCCTGCTGTTCGTAGTCGTAATCATTTCTGTTCTATATTGGTTTTTCGGCACCGAAATGGGTTCCTCCATTCGTGCGACCGGTGACAACGAGTATATGGTACGCGCCCTGGGCGTTAATACCAATACGATGAAAATCATCGGTCTGGTGCTCAGTAACGGTCTGGTGGGGTTATCCGGAGCCCTTGTCGCCCAGAACCAGCACTTCGGCGATGTAGGAATGGGAACCGGCACCATCGTCATCGGTCTGGCTTCCGTCATTATCGGCGAGGTGCTGATGGGCCACCGTTTTTCCTTTGCCTATAAGCTTGCGTCCGTGGTAGTCGGTTCCATTATTTACCGTGTGATGATTGCGGTCGTGCTTCAGCTGGGACTGAAATCTTCCGACCTGAAGCTGCTGACCGCCCTTCTGGTGGCCATCGCTTTGTCGATTCCGGTGATGAAGCGCAAACTCTTTACCAAAGTGAAACCGGCGGAAAGCGAGGAAGAACCGAATGATTGAGCTGAAAAACGTATCCAAAACCTTTAATGCCAATACTATTAACGAAAAACGTGCGCTGGTGAATCTGAACCTTACGATAGAATCCGGTGATTTTATTACAGTGATCGGCGGTAACGGCGCAGGAAAATCCACCATGCTGAATCTGATTGCGGGGGTGTTTCCCTGCGACAGTGGGAAAATCATGCTGGACGGTGAGGACCTAACCCGCCTGCCGGAATACAGGCGGGCAAAGCTGCTTGGTAGGGTGTTTCAGGACCCGATGCGCGGCACCGCAGCTGACATGGGAATTGACGAAAACCTTGCCATGGCATACCGCCGCGGAAAAAGCCGTGGTTTCCGCTGGGGCATCCGCAGGGAGGAGCGCGACCTGTACCGGGAAAAGCTGAAAACGCTGGAGCTGGGTCTGGAAGACCGCCTGACCAGCAAGGTCGGACTGCTTTCCGGCGGCCAGCGCCAGGCGCTTACCCTGCTGATGGCCACGCTGCAGAAGCCGAAGCTTCTTCTTCTGGACGAACACACCGCAGCGCTGGACCCGAAAACAGCGCGTAAGGTGTTGGAACTGACGGATGAAATCATCAGCCGAGATCATTTGACGACCTTAATGGTCACTCATAATATGCGCGACGCCATCCGACTTGGCAACCGTTTGATTATGATGGACGAGGGGCGGATTATTCTGGATATAAAAGGGGAAGAAAAGAAGAACCTTCAGGTGAAAGACCTGTTGGAACTCTTTGAAAAAGCAAGCGGCAGCGCGATGGACAACGACCGGATGCTGCTTTCCTGAATACAACCGGGCAGGGGTGCCGTACAGTGAACTGCAGTTCATTGTACGGCATTCCTTTTTGAAGCATGGCGGCCCGGCGGAGGATTCTGTATTTTAGCTCAACTCGTTTGAGTATTTTGCAGAAATCTCTATATTATTTTTCGAGAAAATCAAATCATTTGCTATTCCGGGTGAAATAAGGTACAATAGTAAAATCAACTGCGTTGATTTTACATTCAAAAAATTGCTGCGCGGCACAAAGAGCCTTCCCGCCTGGCGGCGGACGCAATTTTATGGCGGCTGGGTGCGTGGACTTGTGGCACGATAGTAAAAGCAACGTGAATGTCGGAAGCGGAAAGGCACGGTCATCGCTTTTCATGATTTCGAATTGATAGGCTGAAAATTCCATCAGCGCGTTCATAAATTTTTATTTCTGGCGGAGGATTCATATTGAAAATGACGAGCAATCAAATACTGGACTTACGGAAGAAAGTTTTGGAGAAGGAATTCTCCCGAATGAATAATATGCAAAAGGAAGCCGTCTTTCATGTGGACGGGCCGCTCTTGATTCTTGCCGGTGCGGGCAGCGGAAAAACCACGGTTCTGGTCAACCGCATTGCCAATATTATTCGCTACGGCAACGCGTATGCCAGCAGCCAGATTTCCCCGGAGTTTGGCGAGTTGGATCTGTCCGCGGTGAATAACTTTTTGGCACAGGGCACTCCCCTTCCAGAGGAAACCGTCGCTCGCCTTGCGGTGAATCCTTGCCGACCCTGGCAGATTCTTGCCATTACCTTTACCAACAAGGCGGCAGGGGAACTGAAAAACAGGCTGGTGGCTATGCTAGGCGAACCAGGAAACGATATTTGGGCTTCCACGTTCCATTCTACCTGTGCGCGACTGCTGCGGCGTGATGCGGACAGGCTGGGGTATTCCGCCCATTTTACCATCTACGACACCGACGATTCCCGCCGGTTGATGAAGGACTGCCAGAAGGCGCTTGGCATCGATGACAAGGTGCTGTCCTACAAGGCGATTTTATCTGCAATTTCCCATGCGAAAGACAGCATGGTTCTGCCGGACGAATTTGAACGGCAGGCGGGAACCGACAATCGGCTTGCCATGATTGCTAAGGCGTACCGCCTTTACCAGAGCCGCTTGAAGGACGCGGATGCTATGGACTTCGACGATCTAATCTGCAACTGCGTCCTCCTGCTGAAGAATCATCCCGATGTACTGGATTATTATCAGAACCGGTTCCGCTACGTGATGGTGGATGAATATCAGGACACCAACCACGCGCAGTACCTGTTAGTTAATCTGTTGGCCCAGAAAAGCCAGAACCTCTGCGTGGTCGGCGACGACGACCAGAGCATCTATAAATTCCGCGGCGCAACCATTGAAAATATTTTGAGCTTTGAAAAAAACTTCCCAAAGGCGAAGGTCATTCGGCTGGAACAGAATTACCGCTCCACCAAGAATATTCTGAATGCCGCGAATGCTGTGATTGCGAACAACGTTTCCCGAAAGGGCAAGACCCTTTGGACGGACAATAAAACCGGCGACAAAATCGGGGTACATACGTCGTTCAGCGAACAGGATGAAGCGGAGCAGATTTCGAAAAAAATTCTGGAGGAAGTCGCTAACGGCCGCAAATTCCATGATTTTGCCATTTTGTACCGTATGAACTCCCAGTCCAATACGCTGGAAAGAATGTTCGTCAAGTCCGGCATTCCGTACCGTGTAATCGGCGGCCTGCGGTTCTATGAACGCAAGGAAATCAAGGATATGATCGCTTATTTGAGCGTGATCAACAATCCAAACGATGAAATTCGTCTGCGCCGCATTATCAACCAGCCGAAGCGCTCCATCGGCGACAAAACGATTGCGCAGGCTTCGGAAATTGCGGAGCAGGTTGGCGAAAGCCTGTACGATGTAATTTGCCATGCGGATGAATATGAGCCGCTGAAGCGTACCGCGCAAAAGCTGCTTCAGTTTGCCTCTACCATGAAGGAACTCGTTGAAGCGGCGGAGGACGAAACCGTACGGCTGAGCGAACTGTACCAGATGATTTTGGACAAGACCAACTACATTGAGGCGCTGCGCGCGGCAGAAGGAGACGAAGCGCAGGACCGCATTGAAAACATTAACGAACTTGCCTCCAACCTGATTCAGTATCAGGAGGACAACGGCGAGGAAGCCAGCCTTTCCGGTTTCCTGGAGGAAGTATCCCTGATGACGGATATTGATAATTACGACGAAGACTCCGACAGCGTGGTTATGATGACCATGCATTCCGCGAAGGGGTTGGAATTCCCGGTCGTTTTCCTTCCTGGATTTGAGGAGGGAATTTTCCCCGGAATACAGGCCATTTACAATCCGACGGAAATTGAAGAGGAGCGCCGTCTTGCCTATGTTGCCATTACGCGTGCAAAGGAAGAGCTTTATATTTTGAACGCCGAAAGCCGGATGATTTTCGGCAGCACGGTGCGGAACAAACCGTCACGTTTTATTCAGGAAATTCCGGAGGAACTGGTGGAGACCAGTCGTTCGCGTTCCTGGAAGAAACCGCAGCCGGGAACGGTACTTCCCACTTCTTCCCGGGACGCCCGCGTGGCTTCTACGGAAGCGGCGCGCAACTTCGGTCCCGCGGAAATTGCGCGCGGTTCGGTGCCGGCGGTGCGCTTTAAGCCGGGCGACAGCGTGTACCACAAAACGTTCGGCAACGGCATGGTTGTTTCCGCCACACCGATGGGCAACGACACCCTTCTGGAAATTGCCTTTGATACCATTGGAACCAAAAAGCTGATGGCTAATTTTGCGCGGCTGCAAAAATGCTGACTGGTTAGAACACGATAAAACCCGCCTGATTTTTCAGGCGGGTTTTTTTGCGTATTTGCGCACTTTTTGAATTCTTTACCTGGATTTTCCGCCACGGTCTCCGCATCCGCAGTCCGTAATCTTCGGCGGGAAGAATTCGTCGGTCGGGAAATCGATGCGGCGGAACATTGCACAGGGGTCATCCGATGTAGCAACACATTCCTTCTCGGGAATGCAGAAGTCGTATGCCGGAATCAGAAGCTGTACGTTTCTGACAATCTGAACAATGGTGAAAATTCCAAGTGTAACGTAAACGGCGCGGCTTCCTCCAAAGTCCAGGTCTCCGCCAAAGCGGTTGCTGATGCTGTCCGGAATGCGGCAGCAGCTGTCGCAGCCGTGCGGCGGGCAGTCGCAGATTCTTGCGGAAAGTCCAATCGGCTCTGCCACCTGAACTGTTGCCTTGGGCAGAACATCCGGGCTGTTTTGCTGATCCAGCTTATCCGGCGAATAATCGGAGCTGAACATTTTTACGTTTCCTTCGCTGCCATACAGAATGGCTCTTTTGCTGAATATGGAGACACCATTGACGGTCGTAGGAGTCGAAGACAGCGGCCCGAAGACGTCGAGATATACATTGAAGAAGAAAGTCATGTCGATGGAATAAAACCCCTTGTTGAACGGCACCGGCTCCAAATCCAGGAAAACGGTGATTACGCTGGCGCTCTTTAGTCTGACGTTCGCCGCGTGTTCAATCAGGTCGTGATAAGTCGTTGGGAAGTAGACTCTCAGATCTTCAAGGCAATCTTTATCAGAAGAATGTTCAGGATGGATAGAAGGGTTTTAAATAAATATCAAGCAAAAACTGGGATGCCGGCGCACCTTTCTGTTTGCGATAAATAATCTTTTGAATCAGGGCTTTCAGAATGCGATTTTTTTGAAGGCTGGAACCGTTCCAGTAGAAAGAAAAGAAATCAATCGTTTTATTACTAATTTTATAATAGTTAATATGAGAAATGGATTTTAGCTTGAATTCGAGCTGTTTTAGTTCCTCTAATTTTTGGTTGAGTGCGTTTTGACGGGAAAGGAAGGTCTGCGTATCGTAAACTCCCTGTTCCAGCAAATCGTGAAGCGTTTCCAACTGATGAAGAACCGTGCGTTTCTGCGTTTCGACGGAAACTAGCAGGCTTGTATCGGCAGTTTCCCGTGGTGACGGCAGCGGTTCCAGCAGAAGGACCGGTTCGCCAAGCCTTGCCTTCAGATTGTTCAAAACGGTTTTCTCGACAAGCGGCAGGGAAGAAGACGCCATGCAGCCGCGCCGGGGGCACAGCAGGCGCTGAACCCCATTGGGTAGAATCTGGCGCTGCATGCGGGTGCCGCAGTTCGCGCAGTAGACGAGCCCGGCCAGCGGATTTTCTGTTTTTTCCGATTTCACGGGCGGCCGGCTGCGGGAAGCGCGGATGGCCTGTGCCTGCCGGAAAAGTTCCGGGTCCAGAATCGGCGGATGAATTCCGTCGACAACGGTCCAGTTTTCCTCCGAATTTTTTATCGTAATGACTTCACGGCTTCCGTGGCGGATTCTGCTTTTCTGATTCCAGACTATTTTCCCAATATAGACCTGGTTTTTCAGAATTTTCAGGACGGAGGTCCGCCCGAAGCACGCTGCTCGGTGCGGTTTTGCACCCAGGGCGTTAAGTGTATCCGCAATCTGCTGGCACCCCATGCTCTGGTGGACGTAAAGTTCAAAAATCAGCCGTACAAACCGAGCCTCCTCCTCGTTGACCGCCAGCGTTGGGTGCTTATTCTGGGTCGTTTTCCGGTAGCCGTAGGGTGCATTGGAAAGGTACCCGCCTTCTTCAATCGATTTTCGGATGCCCCGCTGCATCCGGCGCTTGATAGCTTTTAATTCCTGTCGAGCAAGAAAGGTTTCAAATTCCGTATAAGTTTCGTCCATTTCGTTATTTAGATCATAAATTTTACGGGGAGTAATAATTTTTACCCCTGCATTTTTCAGTGTTTCCAAAATGATGCCCTGGTCGCTCATGGTTCCGCGTCCGAGGCGGTCAATATCCATGCACAGCACCGCGTCGTATTGTCCTTGCTCGACTGCTTCCATCAGTTCCAGCATTTTTGGTCTGGCGTAAAGCGATTCGCCGGAGATCACCTCTTCGTAAATTCCGGTTATGGTCAGCCCATTTTGAATCGCGTATTTCGTCAGGATTTCCCTGTGCCGTTTCAGGGTTTCCTCCACCGTATCGCTCAGTTCTTCCGCACGACTTTTGCGCAGATACATCGCCGTATTCATTTGTTCCCACCGCCTTTTCATTGGATTCACCACATTCTACTTTCCAGCACGGCGATTTAGAATCAGTCTTCTCATAGGACGTGCCGTATCCGACATATTTTTTACAGGCGATTTGGCTTGATTTTCGGGCGGAAGAAGCCCAGGTTTCCAGCTTATAAAGGAGGAATTGAAGAAATGGAAAATTGCGGAGAACCGGTGGTGCAAATCCATATGATAAGCGGAAGCGCGGAGGAAATCGGGAACAACCGAGAGGAATTTCTGGACGTCTGCGGGCAGGTCTGCAGCGAACAGTTCGGCACACCGGTAAAAGTGGTACAGATAAGCGGCCTTCATACGACGAAGAAACTTAGCCAGGATGGATTTTTACAAATGAATCAGTCCGACCGGTGATAAAATGCTGCCGTTGCGGAATAATAGTCAAATCAGCTCGGTTGATTCGACATTGGGAGAACTACGGTGCGATGGACGTTGTGGAACAAAGGGTGACAGCCGTTGTCATCTGGCATATAATTGACTTAATGAACCTGATTTTTCAGAGGACAATGGACGAAAATACAGTTTGTGAAAGGATGATGAAAAGTGCCGAAACCGGTAAAAATGATGATTCTTGATACCTGCCCGTATTGCAGGCGGGCATTTGAAATGATGGACCAACTCCGGAAACAGCATCCGGAATACGAGAAGGTGCAGATTGAGGTGATTGGAGAGAGCAAGGAACCGGAAAAAACCGAGGGTTACGATTATTGGTATGTGCCTACCTTTTTTGTAGACGGTCGAAAAATACTGGAGGGGGTACCCACGCTGGAAAAGGTGGAGCAGGTTTTTCAAGAGGCCTTGCAATGAAAAAGCCATAGGATACGAATAGTTTCATCCGTATCCTATGGCTTTCCAATACTTGCAGTATAATATATATTTTAATTAACGATTAGGATTCACTGTCGTTTGCAAGATGGAAATGGTCGATGATGAAGAACAGCAGGCTCAGAATCATGCCGACAATGGTGGCAAGCGCCATGCCTGTTAGCTGCACTGCGCCAAGCGGGATGGAAACGCCGCTCAGTCCTGTGATAAATACAATGGAGGTCAGCGCCAGATTGCGGGAACGGCTGTAATCTACCTTTGATTCCACCAGAAGGCGAATGCCGGACGTTGCAATCATACCGTACAGAAGGAAGCTGACGCCGCCGATGACCGGGCCGGGAATTGTCTGGATCAGCGCGGAAACTTTACCGATAAAGGCAACCACTGCGGAGATTACGGCTGCGCCGCCGATTACCTGTACGCTGTACACTTTGGTAATGGCCATAACCCCGATATTTTCCCCATAGGTGGTTGTCGGAACGGAACCGCAGAAACCGGAAAGTATGGTGGAAAGACCGTCTGCTAAAAGGGTGCGGTGAAGGCCCGGTTCTTTAATCAGGTCGCGCCCCACAATTTGGCTGGTAACCAGCTGGTGGCCGATATGTTCTGAAATAATCACCAAAGTGGCCGGAATGACAATTAAAATGGCGTTCATGTTAAAAATTGGCGTTTCAAAGTTCGGAAGGGCGAACCAGGCAGCCTGTTCCACCGGTTCAAAATTGACGAGGCCAAGGATGCAGGAGAGGACATAGCCTACAACGATGGCAATCAAAATCGGAATGACGGAGAAAAATCCGCGGAACAGCACGGAACCGAAGACGGCAATCAGCAGTGTAACTAAAAAGACGGCGACTGCTTTCGGGTCGACTGCTTTTTCGGCGGTTGCCACAATTCCGGCGGACTGTGCGGCGTTCCCTGCCAGCTCTAGACCGATCAGTGCGACAACTGAGCCCATGGCTGCGGGGGGCAGAACGATATCAATCCAATTCGTCCCGCAAAACCGGATAATTATGGCAACAAGGCAAAAAACAGCTCCAGCCACGATAAATCCACCGAGTGCATATCGATAATTCATGGACGAATTACCCATAATCACTAAAACCGGCGAGATAAATGCGAAGCTGGAGCCTAAATATGCGGGAGCTTTACCCTTTGTTATTAAAATGAAAAGCAATGTTCCAATACCATTCATAAGCAACACAATCGCTGGGTTAATATGAAAGGTAAGGGGAACAATAACGGATGCGCCAAACATGGCGAACATATGCTGTAAACTGAGCGGGATGGCTTTTGGTATCGGAATTCTTTCTTCCACCTGGATAATTTCTCTTTGCATAGCGACACCTCATTCATTAATTTTGGTAATCCTTCGCGAAGATTCCAAGAATTTTGCCGAACCCGGGCAAAATCACCTTATTCTACGCTTCAAATTTGAAAAAGTCAATAGCATTTTAGAATATTTTGTGAGTTTTTGTCTGGGGGTTCTATCCAAGCTGAACAATCCTGTTCGCTGCATGAATCATATACGCGCATGGCGTCTATGCATACTGCTTCTTTAAAATATCCTGTATCCTGAACGTTTGCAGATGTTTCTGAATTACCATCCATAGAATAATCCTCCTAACCTTGCTTACTTTACTTATTGAAACCCATGTTTCTCAATATCATTTTATGGCGGCGGATTAATTGTGTTACAGGATTCTTATAAAGACAGAAACAATGCTGTTCTTAAAAAAGATTCCCGATTGGATATTACTGTTGTGTTTCCATTGTCTTTTCGTTTTGTTGGAGATTTTTAATATAAAAAATATAGTAATATTGATAAATAAAATATAGTTGATTGTGAAAAAATTCAACGGATTCTGTAAAATAAGTACAAAAACATATGCCGCCGCGGTATAGTATTTCGTCTTATTGGGCTGGACTTGCTTATTTATCTTTGATTACAATTCTGTTATACTTTATGTTAAAGATTTGTAACGAAAATGTTAAGCGCCGAATCAGCGGCGTGCAGAAAATGAAATGAGGTTATTGCATGTCACCTGTGCTTATTGTTGCACTACTCCTCGTCTGCGCATCCATTTTTGTGAATGGCTGGACAGATGCCCCCAACGCGATTGCAACCGTCGTTTCAACCAGGGTTCTTTCTCCCAGGTTCGCCGTTATTATGGCAACCCTCTTTAACCTGGTAGGTATTACCTGTTTTGGTACGGCTGTGGCTAGCACCATTGCCAACCTGGTGGATGTCGGCACCGGGACAAGCCCGCTGGTTGCAATTTGCGCAGCGCAGCTTTCGATTGTAGTCTGGTCGCTGGCCGCATGGAAATTTGGGATTCCCACCAGCGAAAGCCACGCACTGATTGCGGGGCTGATGGGTGCCGGAATCGCCTACAATGGGATCAGCGCGTTTAAGTGGGCCGAATTCGAAAAGGTTCTGTGGGGAATTTTAATCTCCACCATAGTCGGGTTTGTTGCTTCTTATCTTGTCACAAAGCTGGTCGGATTTTTGTTCCGGCACATGAAACGGGCCAAAGCCAACCGCCTTTTTTCCATAGGGCAGATTGCTTCCGCTGCGCTTATGGCAACCAGCCATGGCGCGCAGGATGGCCAGAAATTTATGGGCGTGTTCGTTTTGGTCCTTTACCTCGCTCAAAACCAGCCGGTCCCGGAAACGGTTCCCATTGCATGGTGGATTATGATCCTCTGCTCACTGGTGATGGCATTCGGTACTTCCATAGGCGGCTACCGAATTATTAAGACTATGGGCGTAGATATGGTGAAGCTTGAAAAATATCAGGGCTTTTCCGCGGAAATCGTTGCATCTGCCTGTATGCTGATTACCACGGTGTTTTCGGGAATTCCGCTTTCCACCACCAACACGAAAGGTACTGCCATGATGGGTGCGGGCGCGGCCCGACGGTTTTCTGATGTAAACTGGGGTATTGCGCAGGAAATGGTGGTGGCTTGGGTGCTTACATTCCCGGCATGTATCCTTCTGGGCTTTTTAATGACCAAGGTTTTTATGTTTTTCCTGTAAATTTCGGTTCTATGGATCGAAAAGCGTTTTTACATTGGAAAAGGAGAGGAAATCCCTGTAAAAACGTGTTTGAAGATAGATATCAATATATTATGATGAATTGAAGGGTAAGGAAATAGTATGAGTAATTTTTTTTCAAAAGGTCCTGACTATTTTGGATTGTTCGAAACCGGAATCGGTATTTCGTTTAAAGCTGCAAAGGTGCTTCAGTCTTCTTTTTCCGACGGAGTAATTGACAAGGAAGAAATCAAGAAGCTGAAAGACATTGAGCATGAAGGCGACAAGCATGTGCATGAATGTACCTCTCTGATTTCCGACGCATTTATGACACCGATTGACCGTTCCGATATGATGAGCATGGTTCGTTCCATTGAAGCGATTACCGACAGCATCGACGACATAGCCAATCAAATTTACATGATGCATATCACAAAGGCCAACGAAACGACGGTAAAGATGGTCGATCTGGTAGTGAAAAGCTGCGAAGGCCTTTGTAAACTGATGAGCGATTTCAAGCAGTTCAAGAAAAACGGCAAGAGTATTAAGGAAATGACCGTTATGGTCAACCATCTGGAAGAGGAAGGGGACGCGGTGTTCAGCGAAGCCATGCGTACCCTGTTTGACCCGGAAAACAAGATGGAAATGATTGACGTTATTCGACTGCAGAATCTTTACAATACGCTGGAAAATGCGTTGGATTATTGCGAAGATGTCGCCGATATTGCGGAGCAGATAATTATTTCCAATACATGAATTACCCCCGGCCCTGTTTCAAAAATCAGTATGCCTGACGGATTGCTTTCAAACAGGACTGGGAAAAGCTCACCCGCCCGGGTGAGCTTTTTTAGTGTTGAACACTTCCCTATAGTTTGATATAATAAACGCGATATCGACCTTTTCATTACGGCGTTTCCCATGCCGGAACCGTCGCAATGTTACTGTTCATATATAGTTTATTGCAGAATTGCAGTTTGGAGAGATTGCTTCATGGCGAAAGTTACGCTGATTGCCTATACACCGGAGCCGGAAAAAGTGGTTGCGCAGGCGGCCCGCCTGTGCTATTCCCCGGCGTCCATCGATACGATTGCACAGGGCCTTACCCCGGAAAAAACCGCTGCTTTTGTGGACATGCTGGCGGAAATTGGGCACGAAAGCCCGATTGAACACGCTTCGTTCACCTTTGGTATCGAAGGGGTGTCGCGTTCCCTGTTGGCCCAAATTACCCGGCACCGGATTGCTTCTTACAGCGTGCAGAGCCAGCGCTATGTGACGGAAACACACTTTGAATATGTGGTACCGCCGGAAATAGATGCTATCCCCGAGGCGCGGGCCGAATTTTTGGCCGCGATGGAGGAAGACCAGCGTCATTATGAAAAGCTGACCGAACTGCTGAAGGAGAAGCACAAAAAAGAACTGATGCAGGCGGACAAGAGTCTGGACGAAAAAGCTGCGGACCGGGCTGCACAGAAGATGGCGATTGAAGACGCCCGGTTTGTGCTGCCCAATGCGTGCACGACCAAACTGATTTGCACGTTCAACGCGCGTTCACTTTATAATTTCTTTGCCCACCGTTGCTGCAACCGTGCCCAATGGGAAATCCGTGCGGTTGCGATTGAAATGCTTCGTCTGGTTCGCGAAGTAGCCCCCAACCTGTTCGGCCATTCCGGCCCGCCCTGCCTGCGCGGTGCGTGCCCGGAGGGGAAAATGTCCTGCGGCAGAATGGCGGAGGTTCGAAATTTTTTTAACGGAATAGGGGAAGAATAACATGACGGGAAAATTAATCGCCTTGGAAGGCCTTGACGGCAGCGGAAAGGGGACGCAAACCTCTCTGCTCTGCGAGGCGCTTGCGGGGCGGGGTATCCGTCTGCGCCACATTTCTTTTCCGGATTACGCGGAACCATCTTCCGCGCTCGTGAAAATGTATTTGAACGGGGAATTCGGAAAGGATCCGAACACAGTCAACGCGTACGCGGCGTCTTCTTTTTTCGCCGTAGACCGGTACGCGAGTTATATGAGGTATTGGCGGGAAGAATACGAAAACGGTTCGCTGATTGTAGCCGACCGCTATACGACTTCCAATCTTGTGTTTCAGCTTTCCAAGGTTCCCAAAGCGGAGCGGGAAAGCTTTATCGACTGGCTTCAGGATTACGAGTATGGTAAGCTTGGCCTTCCAAGGCCCGACCTTACTCTTTATCTTGACATGCCGCAGGAGGTCTCGCAAAAACTTTTGACCCAGCGCTATCAGGGCGACGAAAAGAAAAAGGATATTCACGAAAAGAATGCGGCATATCTGAGCGAATGCCGTGAAAGTGCCCTGTACGCCGGCAAGCGGCTTCACTGGAAAGTGATCCGCTGCGCCAATGGCACCGGGGAAAATGCGGAACCGCGCACGGTGGAGGAAATCCACCGTGAAATTATTAAAGTAATATCGGAGGAACTACCTTTTTATGTTTCAATTTGAATTTCCCACGCTTGAGGATCGGAAATGGATGAAGCCTTTTTTGGTGAACAGCGGAAATATGGGAAGTGAAGCTGCATTCGGCACGCTGTATATTTGGAAGGACAGCTACTTTTCCAAGGTTTGCCGTTATAAAGACCACATGCTGCTGGCTTCCGGCGGACCGTATCATTCCTATAATTTTCCGATTGGCGGAACCAATCCGTATGAAGCAGTGGAAGACCTGATTCAGGACGCGAAAGAACGCGGCTTCCCGTTTAAAATGTGGGGAGTTACGAAAGAGGGCGTGCAGGAGCTGGAAAATTATTATCCCGGCCGGTTTGTTTTCCAGCTTGACCGCAATGGCTCGGACTATATTTATCGCACGGAAGATTTAATTAACCTTTCGGGACGAAAGTACCATGGAAAGCGCAATCATCTGGCGCAGTTCAACCGCGCCTATGACTGGAGCTACGAGGACATTACGCAGGATAATCTGGAGGATTGCCGCACTGTGGCGCGGCAATGGTGTGAAGCAAACGGCGGATGCGAACAGTGGGATTCCCAGATGGAAGGCTGTGCGCTGAGAAAAGCGCTGGACCATTTTGACGAACTGGAGCTGGCTGGCGGGTTAATCCGCATTGAAGGCAAGCCGGTGGCATTCACCATTGGGGAGGAAATCAACCCGAAAACTTACCTGCTTCACTTTGAAAAGGCATTGGATGGCTACAACGGTCTTTACGTTGCCATTAACCATGAATTCGCAGCCCGGCATCTTGCCGGCTATGAATATGTGAACCGGGAAGAGGACATGGGAATCGAGGGGCTTCGCAAGGCGAAGCTGTCGTATCACCCGGCCATTCTTCTAGAAAAATACGCGGTAACTTTGAAAGAAGAAACAAAGGAAGTAACGGAATGATTCGTTTTGCCGACTGGGGAATGCGCAGGGAGCTGGCCCAAATTTGGCAAATTTGTTTTGAGGAACCGAAGCGCCCCGCGGGCTATTTTCTGAACAACTATTTTCGCCCGGAAAACAGTCTGGTATATCAAATCGGAGGAAAGACTGCTGCCGCGGTTTACCTGCTGCCGGCCTCGGTTGTTTCCAGACACGGCACTGCGCAGGCACACTATATTTACGCCGCGGCAACTTTGCCGCAGTACCGCTCCCGTGGCTTTATGGCTGCGCTGCTTGCCGCCGCTGCATTGGTGGGCGCACAGCGGGGGGACCAGTATTCCGTGGTGCTGCCCGCGACAAAAGAGCTTTATCCGTTTTATCAGAAATCGGAATATCAGCCGTTCTTTCAGGCGCGCATGCTTACGGTCCCGATGGAAAAGCTGTGCACCATGGCAGAAACCGGCGTCATTGGAAAAGCGGCGCTGACCGTGCCGCTTTTAAACGATCTTCGCAGGGAAAAGCTGGAGCACCGCGTCGGGTCCGTCCTTTGGAGTGACGAAGCGTTTGCGTTCGCGGTCGGAATGGGCGGCGTGTACGGCGACCGCCTTGTGACTTCTCTGACCGGCGGCCGCCCTGCCTACGCGCTCTGCCGCCGGCTGAATGAGGACACGGTCGCAGTGTTGGAGCTGATGGCAGAGGAAGCGACGTTTCCAGACCTTGCCGCCAACCTAATTCAGCAGATGCCGGCGGCACAGTACCAGTTCCGTCTTTCGACTGACAGCGCTTTTCCCGCAGGGGAAAGCGAAACGGTGCCGTTCGGCATGATAAAACCCATTGGCGGCGCCGCACTGGATGCGGTAACACCCGAAACCGGAGCGCCGTATCTTGGACTTTCTCTTGACTAGTGAAGGAGGATGCAGTATGATTTATCTATTTCTGGCAGACGGTTTTGAGGAAATCGAGGCCCTGGCAACGGTGGATGTTCTCCGCCGTGCAGGCGCGGAGCTCAGAACGGTTGGGGTTGGCAAGAAACAGATTGTCGGTTCCCACGGGATTCCTGTGACAGCCGATCTGGAAGAGCGGGAAGTGGAACTTTCCCAAATCGACATGGTGATTCTGCCGGGCGGCCCGGGCACCAAAGACCTGGAGCGCTGTGAAACCATGCGCACCGCAGTGCGTACCTGCGCACAGCAGGGAAAGCCGATTGCGGCTATTTGCGCGGCGCCGTCCATTCTGGGGCATATGGGGCTTTTAAAGGGCCATGAGGCAACCTGCTTCCCCGGTTACGAGGAAGAACTGGGTGCCCAGCGGGTTACAGGCGAAGCGGTCTGCGTGAGCGGAACGATCATTACAGGAAAGGGCGCGGGAGTCGCTGTGGATTTCGCGCTGAAACTGGTGGAGGTACTTTACGGGTCGGAGAAATCCGAGGCAATCCGGAAAAATATGCAATGTATGTAAGAAATATTAAACAGGTGAAACAAAATCTTCGGGCGCGTTACCGGCAGTTTCGGGAACGGCTGGAGCCGGAGCATAAGGTATCTTTGGACTCCGCAATCCAAAGCCGACTGCTTGCGCTGAACGAATACGCCGGAGCGGATACTTTATTTACTTACGTCAGCAAACCCATTGAAGTGGATACGTACGCCCTGATTCAAGCGGCGCTGGCCAACCACAAAAAGGTTGCCGTGCCGCGCTGCCTTCCGGAAACGTTCGATATGGAATTTTACTACATTACTTCCCTGGACGATCTGGAAAAAGGCTGCTTTGGCGTGATGGAACCCGTGCCGGAGAAATGCCGGTTGGTTCCGCGCGGGAAAAAGGGGCTTTGCATTGTTCCCGGGTTAAGCTTCGACGCGCAGGGGTTCCGTTTGGGTTACGGAAAAGGCTATTATGACCGTTTTCTGGCGGATTTTAAAGGCACAACGGTTGGAATCTGCTATTCCGGCTGTGTGCAGTGGAATTTGCCGCACGGCTATTACGATCAATCGGTTGATATTCTGATTACGGAAAAGTATGTCAGACGAATGGCGAATCAGCACCGCTGATATCCGCCGGATACGACGGGAGGGAAACCGATGCAAGATGACGATCAGCTGCACGAGCTTAGAAGGCGCAGAAAAGTAGAAAATTTCAGGCTGAATATCGAGGATGACACGATCGGACAGCCGCAGGAAGAAGATAATACGCTTCAAAGTTTCAGTGACCCGCGCGCTCGGCAGCGCGCCAAACAGCAGGAACTGCAGGCGAGCGACCGGGCGGAGAGAGCCCATCAATGGCGCAATAAGGAAAAAGGACGAAAAAACCGCTTTTTTTTCCGCATGATTTGGCTGGTTATGGTGCTGCTGACTTCTACCCTGCTTGCCCGGTTCGCCATCAATGGCATTAATGATATGCTGGCGGTGGGAAGGGAAAAAGTTACGCTGACGGTGGAAATCCCGAAAAATGCAAACGGCAAACAGGTTGCTGATATTTTGGAGCGCGCCGGTGTGATTCGCAACCCGGACTTTTTCCAGCTTTATTCCAAACTGACAAAGGCAGAGGGCCATTATAACAACGGCAGCTTTCAGCTTGACACCAGTATGGATTATCAGGCGCTCATCTATACGCTTCAATCCAACCTGAACCGTGTCGACACCGTGAAACTGACATTTAAGGAAGGCGCCAACGCGCTTGAAATTGCCGATCAACTGGAAAAGGGCGGTGTTTGCACCGCCAAGGACTTTCTTGCCGCTCTGAACACGACGGATTTTGACAGCAAATTCGAGATTATCCAGCAGATTACGAATCCGAAAGACCGCTATTACAAGCTGGAAGGCTACCTGTTCCCAGATACTTACGAATTCTATAAGGATGAGAAGCCCGAGGCGGTTATCCGGAAAATGCTGAACAACTGCAACAAGAAGCTGACGCAGGAAATTCGAAATTCCGCGTCCGCTCAAAAGCTTACGGTGGATCAGTTACTTACGCTTGCCTCCATGATTCAGGCGGAGGCTGCGGATAAAGAGGATATGTACAACATTTCCTCGGTATTCCATAACCGGTTGGCCAGCGGCGGAAAGGGTGACCTGACCCGCCTGCGTTCTGACCCTACCACTTATTATCCGTACCGCTCGAAGGCGGCGGTGCCGTCCAATATCCGCGACACATACAAGAGCCGTTACGACACTTATACTATTCAAGGGCTTCCGCCCGGGCCAATCTGCAATCCGGGTACAGAAGCCATCGGCGCCGCATTGAACCCGGC
Source organism: Clostridiales bacterium (assembly GCA_012839345.1). Classification (GTDB taxonomy): domain Bacteria; phylum Bacillota; class Clostridia; order Oscillospirales; family Acutalibacteraceae; genus Caproiciproducens. The sequence continues at coordinate 119,916 of DUNN01000036.1, forward strand.
AAAAACCAGCTACTACTACTTCTGCCACGATGCAAAGGGCAAGGCATATTACGCAAAGACCAACGCCCAGCACGAAGCAAATTTGAAAAAGGCCGGATTGAAATAACCGGAGAGCAAAGGACAGGATACACAGCAATGACGGAAAATCAATTGGAACTCCTTGCGCCTGCGGGCGATATGGAACGGCTGCAGGCCGCAGTCGATTTCGGCGCGGACGCGGTCTATCTTGCCGGGCGTGAGTTCGGCATGCGTACGGCGCCCGCCAATTTTACCCCGGAAGAATTGAAACAGGCGGTTGCTCTCGCGCATCAAAAGGGGATTAAGGTCTATTTGACCTGCAACACGATTCCCCGCAATGAGGAATTGGAACGGCTGCCGGAATTTTTGCGTGAAGCGCAGGATACGGGTGTGGACGCATTTATTGTTGCCGATTTCGGCGTGCTGCGTTTGGCAAAAAAGTACGCCCCCAACGTTCCGGTCCATATTTCCACACAGGCGGGAATTGCCAACTATGAAACGGCAAACGCATTTTATGAGCTGGGCGCTTCCCGTGTGGTGCTTGCGCGGGAAATGAATCTGGAGGAAATTGCGCAGCTGCGGGCGAAAACGCCGAAAGAACTGGAAATTGAGGCATTTGTCCATGGTGCAATGTGCGTCTCCTTTTCCGGTCGGTGCCTGCTATCGGCCTATATGACCGGCCGGGACGCAAACCGCGGTGACTGCGCGCAGCCCTGCCGCTGGCAGTATGCGCTGATGGAGCAGAAGCGCCCCGGGCAGTATTTCCCGATTGAAGAGGATGCCCGCGGTACATATATCCTGAATTCCAAGGATATGTGCATGATTGAGCATATTCCGGAACTGGCCAAGGCCGGGGTAACCAGCTTGAAAATCGAGGGGCGTGCCAAATCCGCGTATTATGTTTCGGTGACGACCAACGCTTACCGATGCGCAATTGACGAGTTCCGTCGGAATCCGGAAAAACCGGTTTCTCCATGGATTGTGGAGGAATTAAACAAAATCAGCCACCGTGCGTACAGCACTGGCTTTTACCTGGGTGGAGAACCGGGGCAGGAAACGGCCACCGGTGGCTATGTACGCGACTATGAGGTCATCGCCATTTGTGAGGGGTACGAAGACGGCGTGGCCAGACTTTCCCAGCGCAACCGTTTTTTCCGCGGCGACGTGGCGGATGTGCTGGAGGCCGGAAAGCCGCCTTACCTGCTGCCGTTGGAAGAATTGACCGACGCGGATGGCTGCCCGATTGAGTCCGCACCGCACGCGACTATGACGGTATTCGCAAAAACCTCCTGTCCCATCGCCAAAGGTGCGATTCTCCGAAAAAAACGCAGCAGTTCCGACGAAACAAACCAACACGGAACCTGATACCGATGATTAAAACCCTCCTGTTTGGCAAGAATAGCCATACAGGGGGGATTTTTATGGCCAAACGTACCGCTGTTTTTTTCGGAATTTTCATGCTCTGCATGTTTTTAACTGTGCTTAATCTGTTCCGTCTTTCCAGTGGAACGCAGCTGGCTGCCACCGCTGACCGGCAAAGCAGCTATAAACTGACGATTGCATCGACACGGGGAACCATTTATGACTGCAACCGCAATGCCCTGACGGGTGGAAAACAAGAAATCGTCGCCGCTATTTCCCCAACTGTGGAAGGCGCCGCCGCCCTCCGAAAGATTCTTCCGGAAAAAACCGTGGAGGAAATTTATCCGTCCCTTACCGCGGGGAAACCATTTTCCCTGAAGCTGCCGCAAACGGTTCAAGCGCCGGGGGTTGACTGCTTTCAGGTGCGAAAACGGTATTCTGACCATCAGCTGGCCCCGCATGTTATCGGGTATCTGGATGGAACCGGCAAAGGAACAACGGGAATCGAAAAGGCGTTTGACCAAACGCTTTCGCAAAATCAGGGAAGCATTTCGGTGACTTACAAAGTAGATGCGCTGAACCGCGTGCTGTCGGGGGAAGATAAAAAGGTCAGCGATTCCAGCTTTTTACAAAACCGGGGCGTCGTACTTACGATTGATAAAAACATTCAGCAGATTGCGGAAGACGCCGCGAAAAAGTATTTGCAGAAGGGGGCTGTAGTCATTGCCGAAGTGCCTTCCTGTAAAATCCGCGCTATGGTCAGCCTGCCGGATTTTTCCCCGAATGACGTCGCTTCTGCGCTGAAAAGCGAGGATTCGCCGCTTTTAAACCGCTGTCTTTCCGCCTACAACGTCGGTTCCGTGTTCAAATTGGTTTCCGCCTCTGCCGCGCTGGAATATGGTATTTCGCCGGATACCCAGTATACCTGCACCGGTTGGGTTGATGTAAGCGGCAGCATGGTTCACTGCTTTAATTCCGAAAGTCATGGACAAGAAAACATGGAAAAGGCCATTGCCCAGTCCTGCAATGCCTATTTTGTCAAATTGATGCAGATGGTGCCGCAGTCGAAGTTTTTGCAGATGGCCCAGAACATGGGCTTTGGCAAATCCATTGAAATCGCACCGGGGTTTTCCTCCAGTGCAGGGAATCTGCCCACGCTGCAAAGCCTGAAAATTCCGCGTGCGTTGGCGAACTTTTCGTTCGGGCAGGGTGAACTGACGGCTACTCCGCTGCAAATTACCGGAATGGTGAACGCGATTGCCGACGGCGGCATATACGTAGCACCCACACTTTACGAAGGACTGGTCAATGAAAACCGTAATTTTACGGAAAAGGCAGCGCCGCAGACCGGAAACCGGGTGATTTCCGAGCATACGGCCCAGTTGCTTCGCCTGGCTATGAAAGCAAGTATCGATACCGGTACCAGCAGAAAGGGCAAGCCCTCTTTTGTAGAAGCCGGCGCAAAAACGGCGACCGCTCAGACCGGCCGCTATGTGAATCAGGTGGAGCAGGTTCAATCTTGGTTTGCCGGGTTTTATCCGCTGGATCATCCAAAGTATGTGGTCACCGTCTTCGCGGAGGGCGGCTCCGGCGGCGGTACTACCTGTGGACCGGTGTTCCAACAGATTGCGGATGCGCTGTACCCCAAACAGTGAATAATGTAAGATTGTGTTTTCGTGAAGCGGAAAGAATTCTTTGACTTCCCATCCAGGAAAACCAGTAAGGCCTCGTGAATTAAATAATTTTTGGGGTATATTTTATGGTTCTGTTCGTTGTTCATTTTCATTGACAACTTTCCTTTTTCCGTTTATAATCAAAAAAGAATGCAATAGTCCGAATGGACAAGCAAAGGCGATGAAGGGTCGAAACGCGCCGGGCAGTGCCAACAGAGAGGAAATCATCTGCTGAAAGATTTCCGCATCCGCCTCCGTGTCAGCCAGCCCCCAGCCCTGCGGCGAAGAGCCGCGGCGTACCCCGCGTTAAGGGATTCGAGCGGCGCATTTTGCGCAATTTGGGTGGTACCACGGTTTTTCCGTCCCATTGTGGAGGGAGAAGCCTTATTTTTTTGTAAAAACCACAGTGGTTAAAAACGATTGCGTATGAACTGATTTGGCTTAACCGCGTGGGCTGTTTGTTCAGCTTCGCGCTGCAAAGTTAATCTTCTAGATTAACTTTTATAAATGATTCTTTTGCCTTTTGGCGGAATGGAGTATTCGTATGGAATGGACCGGATTAAACGAACTGCGTGAAAAATATCTGTCTTTCTTTGAATCAAAGGGGCATCTGCGTTTGCCCAGTTTTTCGCTGATTCCGAAGGACGACAACAGTTTGCTTCTCATCAACTCCGGCATGGCGCCGATGAAAAAATATTTTACCGGGGAAGTCACCCCGCCGCGCAAGCGTGTGACGACTTGCCAAAAATGCATCCGCACGCCGGATATTGAGCGCGTCGGCATTACCGCGCGCCATGGCACTTATTTTGAAATGCTTGGCAACTTCTCGTTTGGTGATTACTTCAAGCACGAAGCAACCGCGTGGGCCTGGGAATTCTGCACCAAGGTGCTGGAAATGCCGATTGACAAGCTTTGGGTTACAATTTATCAGGACGACGACGAGGCGTTCGATATCTGGACCAAAGAAGTCGGCGTGGACCCCTCCCATATCGTGCGGCTCGGCAAGGAAGATAACTTCTGGGAGCACGGCTCCGGCCCCTGCGGCCCCTGCTCCGAGATTTATTTCGACCGCGGCGAACAGTATGGCTGCGGTTCCCCAACCTGCGGCGTCGGCTGCGACTGTGACCGCTATGTAGAGTTCTGGAACGTCGTGTTCTCTCAGTTCAACAGCGACGGCAAGGGCAACTATCCTCCGATGGAGCACCCGAATATCGACACCGGCATGGGTTTGGAGCGCCTTGCCTGCATTATGCAGGGCGTGGACAACCTGTTCCTTGTGGATACCGTGCAGAACATCATGAAGCATATCTGCCGCATTGCCAATGTAAAATATGGGGAAGACCCGAAAAAAGACATTTCCCTGCGTGTTATTACCGACCATATCCGCAGCACAACCTTTATGATTGGCGACGGCGTGATGCCCTCCAACGAAGGACGAGGCTACGTGCTGCGCCGCCTGCTGCGCCGTGCGGCGCGCCACGGCCGTTTGCTCGGCATTGACCGCACTTTCCTTTCCGAGGTTGCGGATACGGTCATTAATGAGAATAAAAACGCTTATCCTGAACTGGATGAAAAGCGTGCAATGATTAAAAAGCTGATCAGCGTGGAAGAGGAAAGTTTTGCGAAAACAATCGACCAGGGCCTGCAGCTTTTGAACAGCTACATTGACCAGGCGGACAGCAAGGTGTTTTCCGGCGCGGATGCGTTCCGCCTGAACGACACCTATGGCTTCCCGCTCGACCTGACTAAGGAAATCGTTGCGGAGCGCGGCATGACCGTGGACGAGGAAGAATTCCACCGCCTGATGAAGGAACAGAAGGACCGTGCGCGTGCGGCACGCCGGAACGCAGGCGCGGATGCCTGGGCGGGCGAAAGCGACCTGCTGGAGGGAGTCCTGGAAACCAAGTTCCTTGGTTACGAGACCATGGAAACCAAGGCGAAGGTACAGGCAATAATCCGCGACGGCGAACGCGTGGAATCCGCAACGGCGGGGGATGAAATCATCCTAGTGCTGGACCAGACCGCGTTTTACGCGGAAAGCGGCGGCCAAGTCGGTGACGTTGGAAAAATCGAGTCTTCCGACGCGATGCTGACGGTCAACGACACCAAGAAAAACCACGCAAAGAACGTTTTGCACCACGCTGTGGTGGACGCGGGTGAGATTCGTGTGGGCGAAGAAGTCACTGCGCGTGTCGACCGTGAAATTCGCCTTGCCACCATGCGCAACCACACTGCGGCGCATCTGCTGCAGGCTTCCCTGCGCAAGGTTTTGGGCGACCACGTGGAGCAGGCCGGCCAGCTGGTCACTGCACAGCATGTGCGTTTTGACTTTACGCATTTTTCCGCGCTGACCGCCGAAGAGCTCCATAAGGTGGAAACGTTGGTCAACGAAGTGATTCTGAGCGCCATTCCGGTGGAATGCCGCGAAATGCCGATTGAAGAAGCGAAAAAGCTCGGTGCCATGGCATTGTTCGGGGAAAAATACGGCAATATTGTCCGCGTGGTGAGTGCCGGAGATTTCTCGAAAGAATTCTGCGGCGGCACGCATATGGACAATACCGCGAAGCTCGGCCTGTTTAAGATTGTGTCCGAAAGCTCTGTTGCGGCGGGTGTGCGCCGAATTGAGGGCGTGACCGGTTTCGGCGTGCTTGGGCTTTTGAACCAGACCCTGGAGCAGATGAACGAAACAGCTTCCATCCTGAAGCTGAACAGCACCGCGGAACTGGCTGGCAAAGCTGCGCAGCTCGCCGCAGAACTGAAGGAAAAGGACCGCACCATTGAGTCTTTAAATTCCAAGCTGGCCGCAATTCAGATTGAAAGCCTGTTCGCGAGCGCGGAAGAAATCAATGGCGTACAGGTCATCACCGGAATTTTCCCGGGAACCGAACCGAACGCGCTGCGCGCCATGTGTGACAAGGTGCGTGACCACGCTCCGAACATGGTGGCCGTGCTGGCCGGAACCACAAACGGCAAGGCGAACATTGCCGCCTGTGTTGCTAAAGACGCGCTCGCAAAAGGCGTGAATGCGGGTCAGATTGTCCGTCAGGTTGCCCAGCTTGCGGGCGGCAACGGCGGCGGCCGTCCGGACAGTGCCATGGCGGGTGCGAAGGACCTTTCCAAGCTGGAAGCGGCAATGGCCGAAGCGAAAAAAATTGTTGCGAATCTAATCAAGTGAGTTTATAATATTACTGTTGTGTTTGTGTTCCGTGGGAATGATACGGTTCCCACGGGGCAAACCGATTCAAGGAGGGATGAGTTTGGACTGCGTTTTTTGCAAGATTGCAAAAGGGGAAATTCCTTCAAAAAAAGCGTATGAGGACGACCGGGTGTTGGCGTTCTACGATCTGGATCCACAGGCTCCCGTTCATATCTTAATTATTCCTAAGGAGCATATTTCATCCGCGGCGGAGATTACTTCGGAAAACAGTGGAATCGTCGCACATATTTTTGAGGTGGCGGCGAAGCTGGCGGAAGAAAATCAGCTGACGGAAGGGTTCCGTGTGGTTACCAATGTTGGCAAAGACGGCGGTCAAAGCGTACCGCACCTCCATTTTCATCTGCTTGGCGGCCGTTCCATGAAGTGGCCTCCCGGCTGATGCAGGTATTTCCGAAAATGCTGATTCAATGAAAAAGCCGCCCGGGTATGAACTCCCGCGGCTTTTGTCCGCTGTTTGACGGCGGAATCAGCGTATTTCGAATCATTTTGAAAGGTCGAATTTAATTATGGGGAACTATTATAAAATGACCATAGCCGGCTGCGAGCGTGAGCTGCCAATCTGCCCAATCAGCGATAAGTTGGACATTGCAGGCTTTGTTATGCTCGGCGACGTGGAAATTACGGAGAAAGCCGCAGCGGCTCTGTTGGCAAAGTGCCCGGAACACGACGTTGTGGTCACTGCGGAAACCAAGGGGATTCCGCTTTGCTACGAAATGGCACGGCAGGGCTGCCGCCGTTATGTGGTCGCGCGCAAAAGCGTGAAGGCTTATATGCGCAACCCGATTCACGTGGAGGTAAAGTCCATTACCACCGACCATGTGCAGAAGCTGTACTTAGCGGAGGATGACTATAAGGGCTTGAACGGTAAGCGCGTGCTGATTGTGGACGATGTCATCAGCACCGGTGAGTCCCTTGCTGCCATGGAAGATTTGGTAAAGCAGTTCGGCGGCAATATAGTCGGTCGCGCTTGTGTTCTTGCAGAGGGCGACGCGAAGGACAGGGACGATATTATTTATCTGGAACCCCTTCCGCTCTTCTTTAAATAATTTCCGGAGGAAATGCGATGAAGCGGCCGCTTGCGTTGGTGGGTTTTTGTTATCTGCTGACGCTCGCGGTCGCTGTTTTTATCGGTTCCGGCTGGGCAATGCCGCTTGCCTGCGGCTGCCTTGCCGGGTTTGTGTTGACCTTGTTCCTGCCGAAGCTTCGTGCAACGGGGGTGTTTCCGCTGGCGCTTTTGACCATGTCACTGGCTTTCGGCAGCTTTGCCGCATATTCCCAGTCCACAGTGCTGCCCGCGCAGGCGCTTGCGGAAAAGGACGCGGTAATTACGGGCACGGTGTGCGAGCTTCCTTACCGGCAGTACGGGCATACGTATTATATTATTCGGGTGGATGAGTGCTCCTTGCCGGACACGCCCAGGCAAATCAAGCTGCGCCTGTCGTGCCAAAACGCACTGAATGTGCAGCCTTATTCGCGGATCCGCACCAAAATGCACCTGTTTTTACCTTCGGGTGGTGACGGATATTCTTCCCGCACGTATTACGCTTCCAAAGGGATTCTTCTCTTCGCGTACCGATATGAGTATGAACCGGTGCAGGTTCTGCCGCCGACGGAGCATTCATTTTACCGTTACGCGCTGAATCTGCGTAAGGCGCTGCTGAAATCCATGCGGGAAATGCTGCCCCCGGAGCAGGCTTCGCTGGTAAACGGCGTGGTGTTCGGGGAACAGACCGGGCTGTCCCAGGAGGTTTCCTCGGATTTCCGCACCATTGGAATTTCACACATTCTTTCTGTTTCGGGTCTGCACATGTCCACCATGGCGGAGCTGATTCTGCTGCTCTTGTTGTTTCTAAAAGTACCGAAGCGGCTGGCGGCTCTGTTTGCGGCGGGCGGGGTGTTCGCTTTTATGGCGGTTACCTGTTTTGTACCGTCGGTCACGCGCAGCGGAATTATGTGCATTCTGTATTTATTCGGCATCCTGCTTTCCCGGCAGCCGGATTCGTTGAATTCCCTTGGAGCGGCAGTGCTGCTGATAGGGGGAATGAATCCCTATGCCGCCGCGGATGTGGGGTTGCTGCTTTCCTTTTTTGCCACGCTGGGGCTGATTCTGTACGCGGGCCGGATTTCTTCTTTCTTAAATCAATGGTATGCGCGGCGAGTCTGTTTAAAGCGATTTGACTCACTTCTACGAGGAATTAACGGTACGCTGGCCACAACCTTTGCTGCGATGTTTTTTACCTTGCCTATTGGAATCGTCTTTTTCGGGAGCGTGTCGCTCATCGCGCCGCTTTCCAATCTGTTGGAACTGGTGCCTTCCACGCTGCTGATGAATTTTGCCGCCATCGCCGCCGTGCTGAACGCGCTTTTACCGCAGTCGTTCCTGGCCATGCCGTTCGCGCTGGTCGCCGGTCTGCTGGCAAAGTACATGCAGGTCAGTTCGCATTTGCTGGCGCAGATTCCGAACGCCAGCATTTCCACCTATTACGGCTTCGTTTCGCTCTGGCTTTCCGGCACGTTGCTTCTGGCTGCCGCGGCAATGCTCCTTTCCAAAAAGAATCTTCTTTGGAAAACCACCGCTCTGCTTTCCGCTATCCTGCTGATGACCGGGATTTTTTCGCATCAGCTTTCCATGCGTGGGGTAACGCGGGTCGCTGTACTGGATACCGGCACGGCGGAGGCGGTGGTTATTACCAAAGACGGCCACGCTGCGGTGCTAGGCTGCGGCGGATATTCCTCTGGCGCGGTCAGCCGCTACCTGGCAGGGCAGGGAATCCGAACGTTGGATTACCTACAGCCGCTGACGCAGGAGCGTAAGGAGGCCGTCAACTGTTCAGAACTGATGGCCCGTTTCCACCCCGTACGGCTGGTGACGCAGGAAACGGATTGCCTGGACGGATTCCTGCAGGCGGAGCTTCCCTGCGCGCAAAGCTGGAACAGCTTCCGCGTTCATGCGGAAACGACCCTGTGGAATGCTGTTTTTGTTGAGTCGCTGGCGGTTGGGGATCACACGGCGCTTCGCATCTGCACGGACTCGGTTTCCATCCTGGTTCTGCCGGAAGAGACGGATCCAGCAGGGCTTCCCGCTGAATGGCGCGCGTCCGACTTCTTAGTTTTGGAGGATCGGCTTCCGAACGATTCTTTGCTGGACCCGCTTTACTCCATTCTGAGTGTAGACGCAAAGGATTTGGGAAAAACATTGGGAAATATGAGAAAGCAAAATCCGATTCCTACCGCCGGAAAGGGCAATATCGTTCTGGCGCTGAAAGACGGTACCCTGCAAATTCGCAGGGAACAGGGAGCGTCTTAAAATACATTGATTCATTCAAAATATTTCCCTGAAAAAGTGTAGAAAACTCACCATCTCGTTCGCATTCCGCACGATGGAATCCACAGAAAAGAGAGGCGGCAACAATGCCTGAAATCACCGAAACCGAACTGAAAAAGCAGATTGAAAAATCCGATTTTTCCAACCTGTATGTGCTGTACGGCGAAGAAAGCTATTTGGTCAGCCATTACGCGCAGAAGCTGATTGCCAAAGCCAAGGGAACCGCGTTTGAGGATTTTAACCTTCAGCGCTTCGAAGGGGATACCGTTTCCATGGATACCCTTGCGGAGGCCGTCGAGGCGCTTCCGTTTATGGCGGAACGGAAATGCGTGGCGGTTTCCGACCTGGATGTGGAGGGCCTGCGCGCAGCGGAACTGAGTAAGCTGGAGCAGATTGTGGACAGCATTCCGCCTTCCACCGTGCTGGTCCTTTACCTGCCCTGTGTTGCAATCGACCTGAAAACGGCCAAAAAGTGGAAAAAGTTTTTGGCAGCGGCGAACCAGAAAGGCAATACGGTTCTATTCAAACGGCGTTCCAATCCGGACCTAGAAAAACTGCTCTGTTCCGGTGCGTCCAAACGCGGGTGTGAACTTTCCCGGCAGGATGCCGGGCGTATGATTCGCGCGGCGGGCAACGATTTGCAGACGTTGACGAACGAGTTGGAAAAGCTGTGCGCCTTTGTCGGCGAGGGGAAAATTACGCCGCAGGTGATTGATCAACTGGTTGCGAAAAATCTGGAGGCACGGGTATATGACCTTTCCAAGGCAATTTTGTCCGGTCAGTATGACCGGGCATACGAGATCCTCGACCTCCTGTTTTATCAGAACGAGGAGCCGGTTTCCGTTCTGGCGGTGCTTTCTTCCGCCTATATTGACCTTTACCGCGTGCGAGTCAGCGTGCAGAGCGGTTATTCTGCGCTGGAGCCCGCGAAGCATTTTGATTATGCCCGCAAGGAGTTCCGCCTGACCAATGCGGAACGGGACTCCAAACGGCTTTCCACTGCTATGCTGCGCGAAAGCCTGCGCGTGCTGCTGGAAGCGGATATGGCATTGAAAGGCGCGCGCGGTGACCGCCGCATTGTGATGGAAAAGCTGCTGGCACAGCTGCTTTATATTTCCGAAAGGGAGAAGACTGCTTGATTCAGGTAAAAGAAGCCATTATTGTCGAAGGAAAATACGATAAAATTAAGCTCTCCTCCGTGATTGACGGCCTGATTCTGGAAACCGGAGGATTCCGCATTTTCAAGGATAAAGAGCAAATGGAACTGATTCGCCGCCTGGCGGAAACCCGCGGCATTCTGGTACTGACGGACAGTGACTCTGCTGGTTTCCTGATTCGCCATTACTTAACCGGGAGCATCCCTGCCGAACAGATTAAGCATGCGTATATTCCCGATATTCTTGGAAAAGAAAAGCGTAAATCAAAAGCTTCCAGCGAAGGAAAGCTTGGGGTGGAGGGCGTGCCGGTCGAGGTGATTTTAGCAGCGCTCCGGCGTGCCGGAGCGACGGTGGAAATGCCTAAAACGCAGGAACCACGGGAAAACACCGCCGACGGGCAAAATCAGGGCCGGAAAATCACCAAAACCGACCTTTACTTGGCGGGCCTTTCCGGCGGCCCTGGCAGCGCAGAAAAGCGCAAGGCCCTTTTGAAAGAGCTGAATCTGCCCGAGCGCCTTTCCGCCAACGCAATGGTCGATGTGCTGAACAGTCTGATGACCTGGGAGAAATTTCAGGCGCTGCTGACCCGCCTTTTTCCCGATTCCATTCCGGAGGAAACCGGAAGCCACTGAACCGGAGCGCGCAGAAGCATGGTTCCGGGTAACCGCGAACTCGCTAGTAGGCGGCTGTGCACAGCTGTGAAGAGGATTGGCCGGAGCGGCTTTCTCCTTGCTTTCATTGGCAGTTATCTTAGTAAGGAAATGTGCGAATGAAGTGGAAAGGCCCATCGGTTTACCCTAAAATCTTGTTTACGGCGGCAACGGCACTGTTTGTGCTGTTTATCTTCCACAATTCCATGTTTCCTGGGCCGCAGTCCGGTGCCCAAAGCCAGACGGTAATGCATTTTGTGAATCAGCTGCTGGCTTCCTGTAACATTCCGTATGCGTTTACGGAGCATTTCATCCGCAAGGCCGGTCATTTTACGGAATATTTTATTTTTGGCGTACTGCTTGCGCTCACCTTACGGGCGTACCGCTGTGAAGGGCTGGAATTTGTTTTTGCACAGGGCTTTTTTCTGCTATTGGTGCCGGCCTGCGATGAATTGATTCAGCTGTTTACTCCCGAGCGCGGCAGCAGCGTAGCGGATATTTTTCTGGATTTTTGCGGCGGCGTGGTAGGAACGGTGGTTTGCTGCCTGTTTTTGTTCCGCTCTGCGAAAAAACGGCGGTCAGTTCACCGCTTCGGGCGATAGCGCAATCGAAAACGATTCACCGGGAATCAGGTGCAGGTTTTTGCAGTTGCAGCAGCTTTGCAAATCCGAACGGGTTTGTTCCAGTAGCGGAAGTATTTCATCCGGTACGGTAACGGTAAGATCGCCGAGTTCCGCTTTCAGCGACAAATTGCGTTCGGATTTCTGTTTCCGAACCTCAAACAAAATTTGCTTGATGATGGTTCCAAAGTCTTCCGGAAGTTCCGCCGGAAGGCTTTTTTCGTCCCAGCGGGAAAGGTGGATAGAGGGCGTTGCTTCACGGTTGCAGTAGTACGTTTGGTAAATGACCTCCGTCATATGCGGGACGAACGGGGCGTACAGCTTTAGAATGGACAGAAATCCGTGCGAAAGCGCCCAGGCGGTGGAGCGAAGTTCCGTTTCGTCCTTTGCGTTGTAGCTGCGGTTTTTGACCAGCTCCAGATACGTGTCGCAGTAATCCTTCCAGAACAGATTGTCGATTTCGTGCCTTGCTGCGCCGATTTCATAGCGGTTCAGCCATTGCGCGGCAGAGGAGGCGGTTTGGGCGCAGCGCTGCAAAATCCAGCGGTCCAACGGAAGAAGAGTTTCCGGTTTTTCGTCAGCGTACAGCGCCAGAGCGTCCAGTCGGCCCAGCGTGAATTTCGCCGCGTTCCACAGCTTGGTCAGGAAGCGGGCGGACTGCTTCAATTCTTCCTGTGAAAACAGTGTGTCGGTACCAAGATGCGCACCAGCCGCCCAGTAGCGCAGACTGTCCGCGGAATACTGCTTAATCAGCTCGTTTGGGGAAACGACGGCGTTGCCCTTGGACTTGCTGATTTTTTCCCCTTTTTTGGCCAGAACGAACCCACAAATCATGATGTCCTTCCAAGGAATCTGCCCGGTTTCGTAAATGCTTCGGACAATGGAATAAAACGCCCACGTGCGAATAATTTCATGCGCCTGTGTGCGCATGCTCATGGGCGGGAAAGCGTCGCGCAGGCCGTGTTCCTCCGCGTTTTGAGCATTGATGAAGGGGGTAAGAGAAGAGGTAGCCCAGGTGTCCATTACGGCGGTTTCCGGTACAAATTCCGTGCAGCCGCAGGTGCAGGGGTGCGGCGGCGGGCATTCCACAGGGTTGACAGGCAGCTGGGACTCCTCCGCGAAAATCGGTTTTCCGCACCGCTTGCAGTACCAGACCGGAAACGGAACGCCGAAATACCGCTGGCGGGAAATGCACCAGTCCCATTTCAGGTTTTGTACCCAGAGCAGGTAACGGGTTTTCATGGAAGCCGGATACCAGTTGATTTCGTCCGCGGCGGCCAGAAAACGCTCCTTGTGCGATAAAATATCGAAAAACCATTGCCGGGACGGCAGAATTTCTACCTCTTTCCCGCAGCGTTCATGAACGGAAACGGTATGCCGGATCTGCTCTTTTTTGAGCAGAAGTCCGTGCTCCTCTAGCAACTCCGCCATTCGTACTCTGGCCTGGGCGGCTTTCATACCGCCAACCAGCGGGACGGATTCCGGCAGTCGGCCGTTTGGCTCCATCATCCGCTTGTAAGGGAGATGGTGCTTTTCAAACCATTCCAAATCCGTGGTGTCGCCAAAGGTTGCACACATGACCGCGCCCGTTCCCTTTTCCGGGTCGGCTTTTTCGTCGCCAAGAACCGGTATATCGAATTCATAGAGCGGGACGCGTGCGGTTTTGCCAATCAGGTGGTTGTAGCGGGTGTCGTCCGGGTGGACAAACAGCGCGGCACAGCCGTACAGCAGTTCCGGTCGGGTGGTGGCGACGGGTATCATTTCCGTTCCAACGTAAAACGGAATCGTGTGAAAGGCGGAATCCTTTTCCGCGGTGTCCAGCTCCGCCTGCGCAATGGAGGTACGGCAGTTGGTGCACCACAGAACGGGGGACTCTTTCTGGTAAGCCTTTCCTTCCCGCGCCAGTCGGAGAAACGAGCGCTGCGACAGCTTCTGTACGGCGGGGCTGATGGTTTCATACCGCAGGCTCCAGTCTACGCTGAATCCCATGGACTTCCACAGTGCCTGGAACTCGTTGCGGTATTGCTCTGTGGTTTCCCGGCAAAGGCGGGTAAATTCGCTTCGCGGCATAGAAGCTGCTGTTACCCCATGTTCTTTTTCGGTCAGCCGTTCAGAAGGCAGGCCGTTGTCATCAAAACCAAAGGGATAAAAAACGTTTTTACCCTGCATTCGCTGGAAGCGGGCGATGATTTCTGCCTGTGTGTAGGAAAAAATGTGCCCAATGTGCAGGCTTCCGCTGACGGTCGGCGGAGGAGTATCGATGGAGTAAACCTCCCGCCCGTCGGGAAGAAAGCGGTAAGTTCCTTCCTTTTCCCATAGCTCCTGCATAGCTTTTTCCCATTTTTTTGCATCATAGTGCGGTTCAAGCATCGTTTTTGCTCCTTTCTTTAAAACAGCATTTAAACAGGAAACAGTAAGATCGAAATCCGATTGAGAAAGCGAAAGAATATAAAAAAGCCTTCGTCCTAATTGCATTAGGACGAAGGCTGAATCACTCCGCGGTACCACCTAACTTTGTACGGAACCTGCGCTCCGCACACGCTTGTGCCGTACAGGATCGCAGAAAGTTTACCGCCCTGCTATTCCGATACGGTTTCCTTTTAACGGTGGAATTCCGGCAAATCCTACTGGCATAAACGCGTTCAGTTCGCAGCTCCATGGTCACTTTCCTGCTTTTGCAGCGGGGATTTTCACCAGCCATCCCTTCTCTGTGCTGCTCCAGACAGGTACTCTTCCATTTCCAAGCTTTTCTGCTGTTCAATTATTTCACTTATTTTATGACAGTCCTTTTTCTTTGTCAAGAGTAAAAATAGGAATTTTTAATTTCAGAACACCCGGCTGCGTTTTTCGAAATGGATTCCGGGAGTTCTTATTGTGCCATAAAATTCATAAAATAAAGGACGGAGCGATGGGAGTGAATTTCGGCAAATGACGCGCCAAGCCTTTTGGCACGATGTTCCATTTCTAAATTGCAAATCCAATGAAAGGGTGGGGACGGGATGGCGAAGGTTATTTTGGTATGCGGAAAAATCTGCAGCGGGAAAAGCACTTACGCGAAACGGATTCAGTGGGAACGGCGTGCCGTAGTGCTTTCCTGCGACGAGCTGATGCTTGATCTATTTGATGATTCCCTGGGGGAAAAGCACGATGAAATTCTGCAAAGAACCAAAGTGTATCTCTACCGGCTGGCAGAGCAGATCATCCGCACCGGCTCCAACGTAATACTGGATTTTGGATTCTGGAGCAGGGCGGAACGGCAAAGCCTGAAAGCGCGCCTGCTGCAAAAGGATATCAGCTGTGAACTGCATTATGTAAAGGTGTCCCGTCAAACCTGGCAGGAATATCTGAAAAAGAGAAACGAAAACGTTCGGAAGGGCCTTGAAAAGGCGTACTATGTGGATGAAAATATGAAGCGCCTGTTCGGGGAGCAGTTCGAAGAACCAGACAGCGACGAAGTTGATGTGTTGGTGGAACCGGAAGAGGAGGAATAGTTTTCTATAAAAACGAGCTCTGCGTTTCAGACCTTTCCAAACAGGAAAGGTCATTTTTGTTTTTGAAAGCGTTCCAGAAGGGAGGAAAGGCGTGGGTCGCTCCGCAGATTTTATCAGAAGCTCTGCTGTGTTAAGCATACGTCGAAATCTCTTTCTTTTCAATGGAATGGTACGAAATATTTCCCGATAAAACTTAACCGTGGGTTTATCCATGAAATCATCTTGATACACAAAATAATCCACAAAATTTCCACGTTTTTAGCAAGTAGAAACCGCCTTGTATTTGATTGACAATAATTTATCAATATGGTAGTATTTATGGTGATGTATAAAGTGAAAGGAGAAAACTTATGTCCCCTTCGTGTGATTTCGCAAAACTTGACGAAATTTTGGAAAACCACAAGTATGACCCCGGAAACATAATCGCAATTCTCCAGGATACCCAGGAAGTGTACCATTATCTTCCCAAGGAAATTTTTGATTATTATTCCGAGAAGCTTGGCATGAGTCGGGCACGCATTTTCAGTATTGCTACGTTTTATGAGAACTTCTCTTTGGAACCAAAAGGAAAATACGTGATTAAAATCTGCAACGGTACCGCCTGCCATGTGCGCAAGTCGATGCCGATTTTGGAGCAGCTGCGTAAGGATTTGAACCTGTCAGAGCAGAAGAAAACCACAGATGACCTGCTGTTTACAGTGGAAACGGTTTCGTGCCTTGGGGCGTGCGGACTTGCGCCGGCGCTGACGGTGAATGACGAGGTGTTCGGCATGATGACGCCGGAGAAGGCAACGGAGCTTGTCAATCAACTGAAGGGGGAAAACGCAGATGCTGCAGAATAGAGCGGATTTACAGAATCTCCGGGCTTTATTGAAAAGCCGGTTGGACCAACAGAAAAAGAAAATTTTAATTTGCGCTGGCACAGCCTGCGTTGCCAGTGGTTCCCTTGCCATCTACGATGAATTTCTTCGCCTTATTCGCGAAAAAGGAATCAACTGTTCCGTGGATTTACAGCACGAAACGGAAGGCGAACATATCGGAATCAAAAAAAGCGGCTGTCACGGTTTTTGTGAAATGGGCCCCCTGGTTCGCATTGAACCTCAGGGCTATTTGTATGTAAAGGTGAAACCGTCGGACTGCCTTGAAATATTAGAAACCAGCATTTTAAAAGACGAATATGTGGAACGGCTTGTTTACCATAAAGACGGCGAGATATTCTGCCGTCAGGAATCCATTCCTTTTTATAAAATGCAGAAGCGCGTCGTTTTGGAAAACTGCGGCCATCTGGATTCTTCCTCCATCAGCGAATACATAGCACTGGACGGATACACCGCGCTGGAACAGGCGTTGTTTGAAATGAGCCCTGAAGAGGTCCTCAACGAGGTGGAAATTTCCAACCTGAGGGGACGCGGCGGCGGCGGTTTCCCGGCAGCCAGAAAATGGCTTCAGGTAAGACGCCAAAAAGCCGAAAAGAAATACGTGGTCTGCAACGGCGACGAAGGTGACCCGGGTGCTTTTATGGACCGCAGCGTAATGGAAAGCGACCCGCATCGTATGCTGGAAGGCATGATGCTGGCAGCTTACGCTTGCGGCGCGGACGAGGGGTATATTTATGTGCGTGCGGAATACCCGCTTGCTGTCAAACGCCTGAGCATTGCCATTGAGCAGGCGCACGAACTCGGCCTGCTTGGAAAAAATATTCTTGGTACCGATTTTAATTTCGACATTCATATTAGCCGTGGTGCGGGCGCTTTTGTATGCGGCGAAGGCAGCGCCTTGACGGCATCCATTGAAGGAAAACGCGGAATGCCGCGCGTAAAGCCCCCCAGAACGGTGGAAAGCGGCCTTAACGGCAGACCAACGGTTCTGAACAATGTGGAAACCTTTGCGAACGTACCGGGCATTATTGTCAACGGCGGCCAGTGGTTCCGTTCCATCGGTCCGGAAAACAGCCCCGGCACCAAAGCTTTTGCCCTGACCGGAAATATTAAAAACACCGGATTAATCGAAGTCCCAATGGGCACGACGCTCCGCGAAATCATTTACGATATTGGCGGCGGCATGCGCGGCGATTCCGAGTTCAAAGCTGTGCAGATCGGCGGCCCCTCCGGCGGATGCCTGACCAAAGAGCACCTTGACCTTCCGCTTGATTTTGACAGCTTGAAAAAAGTGGGTGCCATGGTGGGTTCCGGCGGCCTTGTCGTTATGGACGAAAACACCTGCATGGTGGAGGTTGCCCGCTTCTTCATGAGCTTTACACAGAATGAATCTTGCGGAAAATGCGTCCCGTGCCGAGAGGGCACCAAGCGCATGCTAGAAATTCTAGAACGCATTGTCGCCGGAAACGGCGAACCGGGCGACATTGAACTGCTGGAGGAATTGTCGGAGACAATTTCTGCGACCGCGCTGTGCGGTTTGGGCAAATCCGCGGCCTCTCCGGTTATGAGTACGCTGAAATATTTCCGCGACGAGTATAAGGCACATATTCTGGAGAAACGCTGCCCTACAAAATCTTGTCAAAAACTCCGCAAGATTTATATTGATAAGGCCCTGTGCAAAGGCTGTTCCAAATGCGCGCGCGGCTGCCCGGTCGGTGCCATCACCGGCAAGGTGAAAGAGTCGTTTGTGATAGACGAAGCTAAGTGTATCAAGTGCGGGGCATGTGTGGAAGCGTGTGCGTTCAAGGCAGTAAAGGAGGACTAAGCAAATGAGTGGCGATTTCGTTTTAATTGATAATATACCGGTGCAAATTGATGGAGAAAAAAATCTGCTTAGCCTGATACGCAAAGCGGGAATTGACCTTCCTACTTTCTGCTATTATTCCGAGCTTTCCGTATACGGCGCATGCCGCATGTGCATGGTGGAAAACAAATGGGGCGGCATGGAAGCGGCCTGCTGCACACCGCCAAAGCCGGGTATGGAAATTTACACCAATACGCCGAAGCTGAGAAGATACCGCAAGATGATTCTGGAGCTGCTGCTTTCCAATCATTGCCGCGACTGCACAACCTGCGGCAAAAACGGCGACTGCAAACTGCAGGAGCTGGCCGGTCGCTTTGGAATCAACCGTGTGCGTTTTGAAAATACGGCGGAAAAACCGAAGCTGGATTCTTCTTCTCTCTGCATTGAACGCGACCTCAACAAATGCATTCTTTGCGGCGACTGCGTGCGCATGTGCGATGAGGTGCAGAACGTAGGCGCCATCGACTTTATGTACCGCGGTTCGAAAATGACGGTGGGTACCACCTTTAATGTGCCGATTTCCGAAACCGTATGCGTTGGCTGCGGTCAGTGCGCGGCGGTCTGCCCGACGGGCGCTATCGTGGTGAAGAACGATGTCAGCAAGATTTGGAAGGTGCTGAACGACCCGTCCATCAAGGTTATCGTTCAGATTGCCCCTGCGGTGCGTGTTGGAATCGGCGACAAGCTGGGCGCGAAGCCCGGGGAAAACCTGATGGGAAAAATTGTTGCGGCGCTCAAACGCATGGGCGTAGATGAAGTGTTCGATACCGCCACCGGCGCGGACTTGACCGTTATGGAAGAGTCCAACGAGCTGCTGGGCCGTTTAGAATCCGACGAAAAGCTTCCGTTGTTTACTTCCTGCTGCCCGGCCTGGGTGCAGTATGTAGAAAAGAAGCATCCGGAACTGCTTGCGAATGTTTCCACTTGCCGTTCTCCGATGGAAATGTTCGGTTCCGTTCTGAAGGAGGAAAATAAAAAGTCCGACCGACGCGTGGTGGTTATTGCCGTCATGCCCTGCACTGCCAAAAAGTTTGAAGCGGCCAGGGATGAATTTAAAGTAGACGGCGAGCCGTATATCGATTATGTGATTACCACACAGGAACTGATTCAGATGATTCAGGAAGCCGGCATTATCTTTTCCGAGCTGGAGCCGGAAGCTATCGATATGCCGTTTGGCACACAGAGCGGTGCCGGTGTGATTTTCGGCGTAACCGGAGGTGTGACCGAAGCGGTAATCCGCCGCTTGTCTGAAAACAAATCCGCTTCCGCGCTGCGCGCTATAGCGTTTAACGGCGTACGCGGCATGGAAGGGCTGAAGGAAACCACTATCCAGTATGAGGACCGCGAAGTGAAAATCGCGATTGTCAGCGGACTGCGGAATGCGGAGAACCTGATTCAGAAAATGAAAAAGGGAGAATCACACTATGATTTTGTAGAAGTTATGGCCTGCCCAGGCGGTTGCGTTTGCGGTGCCGGCCAGCCCATTACCAACCTGGAGGGCAAAAAGAAGCGCAGCGTGGGTCTTTATGCCTCCGATAAAATGTGCAGCATCAAGCGTTCGGAGGAAAATCCCGTCGTTACCGCGCTATATTCCGGTCTGCTGAAAGGCAAGGCACACAAACTTCTGCATGTGAAATATCAGAAGGAAGAAACCGCAGAGTAAACATCTTCCTCTTGACAAAAAAACATTTTCCGTGTACTCTGAAATCATGGGTCATATGACTGACGGAAGTGGGGAACCACAGGGGAGTATGACGGAGAAAAGCCGACCGTCTGGGCGATTCGTCCGGATCGTCGGCTTTTTTCGCAGGGTTCCTTTTTTTATCACGGCTGGTAGGGGGGTGATTTTCCGGTTGACAGGTCGGGTTCGTCTTTTGTCGGAAAACTCGGATAAACGGCGCATAAAAGCAGTTGGAAAGCCGCTCATACGGTGACTTTGCGGCTTGCCCATCGGCTTTTCGGGACTGGTCTGCAAAAGGCCTACCTGAAAAGTTTGTTGCCGCGCTTGCAGCGTCAATTTCTCTTTGCGTTTTTACAAACAGGCCCTGAAAATTGAATTGAAATGGCAGAGTAGATAACTGTGGGTTATGTGTCCGGGAAACGGGGAGTTGATCCCGGAACGGAAACCATTCGGTTGCCGTACAGCTATCGCATCCCGCTGCTGCATACCGGAGTTTCTCCTCTATGTGGCATTATACTGCCATATTTAGGAGGTTTTTTATTTGAACAACAAGTTACAGAATAAAGGAAATTCCATTTTCGGTCCCGCCTACTGGAGCACGGCCGCGGCGGAGTTCCGAAAGCCGCGGACACTTGTCTTTGCGGCGCTGACCATTGCATTGGGGATTGTGATGAATCTGTTCAACATCCCCGTTTCGGAAAATCTGCACGTTTCCGTTGCGTTTCTGCCGGTTACGCTCGGTTCTATGGTATTTGGCCCGGTGGTGGGCCTTTCCGCAGGTGTGGTTTACGACCTAGTGGGATTTATGGTAATGCCTTCCGGGATGTTCTTTCCGGGATATACCCTCTCCAGCATGCTGGAATTTTTTATTTACGGAGTTTTCCTGTACCGCAGGAAGTTGTCGGTCGTTCGCATTCTAGCCGCAAAATTCACCGTGAATTATCTGATTCATGTGGGATTCGGTTCTCTCTGGAGTGCCGTTTTATACGGAAAGGCCTATTATTATTACTTCTGGAAAGGGCTGATTAAGAATACCATATTGCTTCCGGTGGAAGTGCTGCTTTTGGTGGCACTGTTCCAGGCATTTTTCCCGTTTTTGGTGCGCGAAGGACTCATTCCAAAGCAGGAACGAAAAATGATTCCGTTTCTTTAGGTCCTAACTGTAAAAAGGTGGAAACCATGTAAGCGGTAGGATACGCTGACCATTAGAATGTTTAACGCAGGCGGGTTGTATCGCCTGCGTTTTTTTGGCGATTTTTTAGGTCTGTAACTGAAAGTAGTACAAGGCTTATTTTTCGCTGCAAATTGAGGCCTATTTTGCACTCGACTGCCGGTTAATCCTACGATTTTAGATTATATGTATTCTTTTTAACAATAATATTGGGGTGATATTAGGTAAACTGCAATATTGCCATTCCTGGCATACAAATAACAAAAGCGCAATTTTTGCACGGTTTCCATGAAATTAAGCAAAATTTGCGTTGTAATTTGAAAAATATATTGTTAAAGTAAAACTACAAAGTTTTATGCAAGACAGAGCATAAAACCAGTACCATAAAATAAACGGAGGAAATTGTATGAAAAAGCTAATATCCATTGTTCTGTCCGCTGCAATGCTTGCTGGAACACTGGCAGGCTGCGGTGAATCCGCCACAAACAGCGCAAGCAAGGCCGATGCCTCGGCGTCTTCTCAAGCAACCAGTAGCACCGTATCCGACAATAACGGGATCCCCACCGATGAAGTAACTCTTCGCGTGGAATGGTGGGGCGGCGATGACCGCCATAAAGCAACGCTGAAAGCAATTGAAGCGTTCGAAAAGAAGTATCCCTACATAAAAATCAAAGCGGAATACGGCGGGTTTGACGGAATGCAGGAAAAAGTCAACACTCAAATGGCTGGCCATACCGCGCCGGATGTAATTCAGGTCAATTACGACTGGATCGCTTCCCTGTCGAAGGACGGTAAGGGTTTCTATGACTTGAATTCTCTCAAGGACATTATCGACCTGACAAACTGGGATGAAGACACTCTGAAGTTTGGCATGCGCAAAGGCATCCTGAATGCAATTGCCGTTTCAACCACAGGGCGCAGCTTCTTCTACAACAAGACCACGTTTGACCAATTAGGTGTCGAAATTCCGAAGACGTGGGACGATTTGATGGCTGCCGGCCAGAAATTCCAGGCAAAGGGCAAGGACTATTATCCTTGTGACTTTGATACCGGTTCCGGCTTTACCTCTTTCTATATGGCATTAGCCTATGAACAGCAGAAGACCGGCAAGGAATTCCTTTCTCAGGACGGCCAGATCGGGTTTACTGAGGATGAATTCAAGGATGCCCTTGACTTCTACAAAGAGATGGAAAAGAACCATGTTACCAGAACTCAGAAGCAGATTCAGAACGACGCCGGTTCCACTGCTCTGTATCAGACCAACAACTTCATTTCCGGTAAAGTTGCAGGGTTCCTGGAGTGGAGTTCTTCTGTCGGCAAGTTTAAGCAGGTTCTCGACAGCAAAAATAACACCCTTGTGCTCGGCGACCTTCCGATTCTGAAGGACGCGAAAATGAGCGGCTGGTTTGTAAAGCCTTCTCTTCTGTTCGCAATTAACGGCGAAACCAAATACCCGAAGCAGTCCGCATTGTTCCTCAACTATTTGCTGAATGATCCGGAGGCTTCCAAGATTCTTGGCACTTCCCGCGGCATCCCGAGCAGCAAGGCTGCAATCGCTGCTTTGAAGCAGTCAGATCCGAAGCTGGAAGAAGATATTGCATATCAGGCAACGATGCAGATTAACAACTGCAAGCCGACCCTGGAAAGCCCGTACATGGATAACTCCGAAATGAAAAAAGCTTACGTTACTGCGGTTCAATCCGTTTCCTACGGAACTGCTACGACCGAGCAAGCGGCGAAGACGCTTTATCAGTCCATGCAGGATACCCTTACCGATATTGTAGAGTAAGTTCTGATCATCGCCGGCTGCGGGTGCGCCAATGACGCGTATCCGCAGCCTCCGTTATCATATGCGCCGCGTGTAGTCTTGCTTTGTGCAGCGCAGCCCGTTTAGGGATTTCATGAAAACGGATTTTCCGAATGAGCCTTTCCGTTCCTGCTGTTTTGTACGGAAGGCTTTCAGTCGAATCAGTATCATGATAAAAAGGATGATCTCAGATGAATGATATAGCAACCGTTAGAAAAAAACATGCTGTGAAGAAGAAATCCAATGGCAAAAACTGCCTAGGTGAAAATCGCTACCACGGGCTGCTTTATATTGCGCCGTGGCTGATCGGTTTTGTGCTTTTTACAATCTATCCCTTTTTCTCCTCGTTTTATTTGAGCTTTACGAAGTACGATTTGGTCTCCGCACCCAAATGGATTGGACTGCGAAACTATGAGCGAATGTTCCGCGACCCGGTTTTCATAAAATCCATTACCGTGCTGATGAAATACGTGGTTTGCGAGGTTCCGCTGAAAATCATTGTATCTCTTTTAGTCGCTATGCTTTTGAATATGAAGCTGAAAGGAATTAACTTTTTCCGTACAGCTTATTATATTCCTTCCATCCTCGGTTCGAACGTCGCAATCGCGGTGCTGTGGAAGTTCGTCTTTCAGTCGGACGGCCTAGTCAACCAGGTAATCGGTCTGTTCGGCGGGCAGCCGGTCGGCTGGTTCGGGGAGGAATTCCCTGCTCTGATGACTATCGTTCTGCTGCGTGTATGGGAATTTGGTTCCACCATGGTCATTTTCCTTGCCGGCCTGCAAAGCATCCCTACGGATTTGTACGAAGCGGCAAGCGTGGACGGATGCACAAAAATCCGCCAGTTCTTTAAAATTACCATTCCGTTGCTGAGCCCCACAATTTTCTACAATCTTGTTATGCAACTGATTGCCGCATTCCAGGAATTCAATGGACCTTACCTGATCACCAAGGGCGGCCCGCAGAACGGAACTTATCTTTTGTCCATGTTGATTTATGATGCCACCTTTAAAGACTATAAAATGGGTTATGCAGCCGCTATGAGCTGGTTCCTGTTTGTTATCATTCTAATTTTCACGGTTCTGGTGTTCCGCTATTCAAAATACTGGGTATTTTACAGCGACGATGAAACCGGAAAGGGGGATGCCTAAATGGCGGCGAGAAAGCGCATCGGTAGAATTCTTCTTTATTTTGTAATGATTTTGGTCAGTATTGTCATGCTGTATCCTATGATCTGGCTGTTCGGCGCGAGTTTTAAAAGCAATGCCGACATCCATTCCTCCATCTGGTTTATGCCGAGCTCCTTTAACTGGCAGCCTTACATCAACGGCTGGCGGACGGGTTCAGAATACACCATGACCCATTACTTTAAGAATACGTTTCTGATGGTCATCCCGATTGTGGTGTTTACTATCGTTTCCAGTGTATTGACGGCTTACGGTTTTGCACGGTTTGAATTTCCGGGGAAAAAGCTCTGCTTCTCCTTGTTGATTGCAACCATGCTGCTACCCTCGATCGTTCTTCGTATTCCGCAATACGTAATGTGGAGTCAGTTTAAAGTACTGGATACTTATGTTCCTCTGGTACTTCCACACCTGTTCGCTTCAGACGGCGTGTTTATTTTCCTGCTGATTCAATTTTTCCGAAATATTCCAAAAGAGCTGGACGAAGCAGCCAGAATTGACGGCTGCGGCCGGTTTAAGACCTTAATCAATATTCTTGTTCCGGTTATTAAGCCCGGTGTTGTTTCCATTGGACTGTTTTCTTTCATGTGGTCGATGAACGACTTCCTTGGGCCGTTGATTTACGTTTCCAGCGTTGAAAAATATCCGGTCACCATCGCACTGCGTATGTCCATGGATGCGACCGGTGCCGGCTATGATGAAAATCAGATTATTGCCATGTCCATTATCAGCCTGATTCCGTCCATCGTCGTGTTTGCATTGGGCCAGAAGCAGTTTGTGGAGGGCCTGACCACCGGCAGCGTAAAAGGCTGATGGAACTTAGTTCCGATGGTAGAATTTTCGGTATTGATTTGGGGAAAGCCCCGAGCCCAGTTTGAACATTCTACTGAAATGTGAAGTGGTGCCGAACCCAGTTTGCTCCGCAATTTCGGTAATGGATAAATTTGTGGTTTCCAGGTAGTTCTTCGCGGCCCGTAT
The DNA here is from genome assembly GCA_012839345.1 of Clostridiales bacterium. GTDB lineage: Bacteria > Bacillota > Clostridia > Oscillospirales > Acutalibacteraceae > Caproiciproducens. The sequence goes on from DUNN01000036.1 coordinate 144,989, forward strand.
GCGCACGCTGTTGATGTATTCCACAATCGTCAGGTTGGTCGTCTTTTTAAACAGATGGCTTAAGTAGCACGGGCTGAGGAAGAATTCCGCGGCAATCCCGTTCAGGCTGAGGGGCTCCCTGTAATTGGAAGCAATATAATTCGAGATTTTATCAATGGTTTTATTGTGGATTTGCTTGGAGCTGACGTTTTGCTCAACCTGCCTGCAAACGCATTCCTTTAGGTTTACGAGCAGTTCAGTCAGCAGTGCTTTGCGCAGAAGGATCGCTTCCGGCTTTTCATTTCCTACCAGGTCGTTCAGACGCTGGAAAATACTTTCAAACAAACCCTGTTCCTTGATGGAGAGAGTCAATACTTTTACACCCATGGAGAAAAACGATAAAAGATCGCAGTCCTTGACCGAGTCGAGAATTGCACCGATATACTCCGGATTGAAATTCAATACAAACCGGGTATGGGGGGCGTTTTCTACTGGGCCTGTTTTATGTACCTCGTCTTTATCAATAATGACAATATTTCCTGCGTTTACAAGATAAACGGAGTTTTCAATAAAATACTTCCGGGTACCGTCCAACAGATAATAAATTTCGTATTTTTTATGAAGATGAAACGTCTTCATATAATAGCCGGGTACTCGGCGGACCTTATTGATGTAAAAATCATAATGCGGTGAATAAATATATTCCTGCAAAGTCCAAGCCCCCTTTTTTAATATTTTTATTTTAGCATAACTTTTTATAATTTCAATCATCTCAACTTTCAAATTTTGCAACCTTCAAACATCATTCCCCGGGTCGTAAAACCACTTGGCCGGAGGGCTGTTAGGCTGGTTGAAGCGATTCCGATACGGTGAGGGACCAACATGAATTTTAGAGAAATCGGAGTGTTTGTTCGGAGCGCTGTCTTTGAACTCATTAACACAGAAATTTACTCTTGCAAAACTCCTTATCGCATTGTCCTCAACGGGCAGTGCGTTGCAGAAAACCAAACTAAAAACGTGTTCAGCCTGTTCGGGCTTACGCCCGGCAGGGAGTACACCGTCACAATCGAATCGGACGGGGAGAGCTGTACGCACAGCTTTCGGACGAAGGCAGAAAGCTTTCGTCTGAATGTCCGTGATTTTGGCGCAACAGGCGACGGAGTAACGCCGGACACGGCGGCGATTCAGGCAGCGATTCTGTGCTGCCCAAAAAACGGAACGGTTTTGATCCCGCCAGGCATTTATTATACGGCATCCCTCTTTTTAAAAAGCAATATTACGCTGGAACTGGAGGAGGGCGCAACACTGCTCGGTGTTACTAGTCGCGCCGATTACCCCATTCTTCCGGGTGTAACCTTTTCGGACGATGCGAAGGACGAATATTATTTGGGCGCATGGGAGGGAAATCCCCTTTCTTCCTACGCAAGCCTCCTGACCGGTGTGGACGTGGAAAACGTCGATATTATCGGACGCGGCGTGATTGACGCCAATGCAGACAGCGGCGACTGGTGGGAAAATCCCAAGCAGAAACGCGGTGCGTGGCGTCCGCGCATGCTGTTTTTGAACCACTGCCGCGGTGTCCGCGTGCATGGGGTAACCTTCCAGAATTCCTATGCTTGGACGATTCACCCTTATTACAGCAAACAAATCAGTTTTCTGGATATTCGGGTTTATAACGACCCAGATTCGCCTAATACGGATGGAATTGATATCGAATCCTGCGGTGGGATGAACCTGATTGGCGCAGTCGTTTCCGTGGGGGATGACTGCATTGCCCTGAAATCCAGCAAAATGTACCTTGGAAAACGACTAAAAACGCCTTCCAGCGACATTATCATCCGTAACTGCCGGTTGGAACGCGGCCATGGTGCGGTCGTCATTGGCAGCGAGGTTTCGGCGGGAATTTATGACATCCATGTAACCCAGTGTTCCTTTGAGGGCACCGACCGTGGAATCCGTATTAAAACCCGGCGGGGGCGCGGCGATTTGTCGGTTGTAGACCGAATTTCGCTGGAAAACGTTCATATGCACCGGGTCCTTACGCCTTTTGTCATTAATATGTTTTACCACTGCGACCCGGACGGCCACAGTGAATTGGTGTGGTCGAAAGAGAAAAAGGCAGTGGATGAATTCACGCCTAAAATTGGCAGCATGACATGCTCTAATGTGGTGTGTGAAGAGTGCAGCGTGGCCGGTATGTTTTTCTATGGCCTGCCGGAAAGGCCGGTGGAAAGCATTCGTCTGGAAAATGTCTCCGTTTCGTTTGCGCAGGACGCGCAGCCCGGTTATCCCGCCATGATGGACTACATTGAACCGACCTGTCGGAAAGGCCTGTACGCCAATAATGTGCAGAATCTGACACTTCGGAATGTACGGATTACCGGAGCGGACGGAGAAAAATACACGATTGAAAACGTTGCGAATTTTTCAGAGGAGGAATCAGCCGATGAATAACAGCCGGCTTCCGGTGGAAAGCCTGAACCGCTACGTGGACGAACTGATGCGGAACAGCAGTTCCCGCCATCCGGCATGGAACGCGGAATATATTCGAAAACAAACGGAGAACACTTGGAACTATGTGGATGGCTGCATGATGCTTGCCTTTCTGGAGTTTTACCGGGTTACCGGGCAGAAAAAATTCCTTTCCTATGCGGACCGCTTTATGGATGATTTTGTCCGTAACGACGGCACGATTAAAACCTTCCGTAAGGAAGATTATAACCTGGATAGCATCAACGGTGCCAAAGCGTTTTTCCCGTTGTACGATTTTACCGGAAAAGAGAAATACCACCGGGCAATTGAACTGGTGTACCGGAACCTGAGAGAGTCTCCGCGCACCCCGTCGGGAAATTTTTGGCATAAAAAAATATACCCCAATCAGATTTGGCTGGACGGCCTTTATATGGCAATGCCGTTTTACATGCAGTATGAAACAAAGTACCATGCAATGCGGAATTATTACGATATCTACACGCAGTTTATGAACGTGCGCAAATTGATGCGGGATGAAACCACCGGGCTATATTACCATGGCTGTGATGAGTCCCGCACGATGGACTGGGCAGACAAAAAAACGGGATGCTCTCCCAGTTTCTGGCTGCGTTCTATTGGCTGGTTGGTCATGGCGCTCACCGATACGCTGGAGCAGATGGACGAACAGCTGTATTATGAGTACCGGCAGCTTTGCTCCATGCTGCGGGACTTGGTGGATGCGCTTCTGCCCTTTCAAGATGAAAGCGGAATGTTTTTTCAGGTGGTAGACCGTCCCAATGACCCGGGCAATTACCTGGAAACCAGCGGTACCTGCATGATTGCCTGCGGAATTTTAAAAGCGGTGCGTCTGCGGTTGATCCCGGAGTGCTACCGGGAATATGGCGAAAAAGCGTTTTACGGCACGCTGCAGCGGTATTATACGCAGGAAACGGAAAAGCAGGCTTCCCTGGGCGGCATTTGTCTGGTCGCCGGGTTGGGCGGGCAGCAAAACCGCAGCGGATTGCCGGATTATTATTACAGCGAACCGGTCGTAAAAAACGAGGGAAAGGGCGTGGCGCCTTTCTTGTTCGCCTATGCAGAAATGCTGCGGCTTGATTTGGCGAAAACAGCTGGGCAGGTGAAAACGCAGTGAGCGTCAAACGGGTGGTTTCCCAAAGGGGAGATGGCGATTATACCATCATTACCGAGGCGATTCACTCTATTCCTGGCGACGAACCGGCGGTAATATGGATTAAAAACGGCGTTTACCATGAGAAGCTGCTGATTGAGAAAAAGAACCTGACAATGATTGGGGAAGATGCGGAGCGAACTGTCATTACCTATCATGACGGCGCGTATCACACACACCCGGATGGCAGAACCTATGGCACGTTCCGCAGCTATACGGTATTCCTTGGTGGCGAACGGGCGGAACTTCGGAATCTGACCATTGCCAATACCGCTGGGGACGGCGACACTGCGGGGCAAGCGATTGCACTTTATTCGGATGTGGACCAGGGCCGGTTCATTAACATCCGTCTTCTTGGTCATCAGGATACGCTTTTCTTAGCGCCTCTGCCGGAACAGCCGCGTACCCCCGGCTCTTTTGTCGGCCCGCGCGAAATGGCCCCAAGAAAGCCCTGTGAAGATTACTTTAAGAACTGTTATATTGAGGGCGATGTGGATTTCATCTTCGGTGGGGCGGCAGCCGCGTTTTGCAACTGTGAAATTCGTTCGCTCAGCAAAGGTCTTCCGGTAAACGGTTATATTACGGCGGCCTGTACACCGAAAGATCAGGAATTCGGCTTTATTTTTCACCAGTGCCATCTGGTTTCCAACTGTGGGCCGGGTACCGTTTTTCTGGGACGGCCGTGGCGGGAATACGCCGCAACCGCATTTCTGGACTGTCACATGGAAGAGCATATTTTACCACAGGGTTGGTCGCGCTGGTGCAACCGGTTGGATGACGACAAAACGGTGCGCTATTTTGAAGCGGGCAGCACCGGCCCAGGGGCCAGCTTGCAGCGGGCACCGTGGGTGATAGTGCCGGAGGAGCCCCAGAAGAAGCGGTTCCTGCAAAAAGTTTATCAGTTGTCCCAAATTTAGGAATATGCGGCTTAAAGCTGTGCAATACAGGACTTAGCTGCTTTCAAATTGCTTGAAACAGTACACAAAAAGCAATATAATGACCTTTCTCCTTATAAAGCAGGAGTCCGCATCTGATTTCCGTAAGGAAACAAATGCGGACTCCTGCTTTTTATCTGCTTAGCACTTAGGAAAAAACAAAGTCAGGTTTTCTTTGCTGATTTTGGATGAATTCCGTAGCCGCCGCTAATCGGATCGAGAAACAAGGGGATTTTCGGCGGATCCCATGTAAACAGGGCAAAGAAGAGGGCAAACAGTATGATCAGGATCACGGAAAAAATGGCTGACTCGGCGGAAACAGGCGCCGCAAGCATCATCTTCCAGCTGTATATGGTAGCTGCTGCTACGGCGACCAGAAAGGTAGTAATGTCCGCCCAAACAATACTTTTGCCAATGATTCCGGTATAGGTATAGTGAATCATCAGAATAACCAGTATGCCCCAGAGAATTCCATACGATTTTGCCGCGGCAAAATTGGGGTAATTTTTGCCCACGACAAAATATTCCGCCAGACTGAACAGCACCATGGGAACAAACAGAAGTTTCAGGTGTTCCCAAACGCTTTCGTTCACCGGGCTGAAGAACCCAATGACCGGATTTTTTCCGGACCACCGATAAGCAGAATGCAGGAAGGTTCCAACCACAACGGTAAAAATTAGTCCCGAGATTTCCCATAGCCCTAACATATTAATCATGTTTGTCTTCTCCTTTCAACCAATATTTATGAGCCTTTTGCAAAAGTATTCAGGTTCAGGGTTTGCTTAAAAGATGGAATCATGAGGGAAGAACGATGCAAATTCAGAACCGTTCTAAAAATTTACTTGAAAACAAACCGGGATTTTTGAAGTATGCATAACCTGCTTGGGAGAAATCACGTTGAAAAACGAGCCTGCTCCACTTATAATGTATAGTAGATTACGGATGTAAAGAGCCGCCTGAAAATGGATCGGATCAGACGGATAATCTGTATGGAAAGGATGCTTGTCACGATGAAAGAAGTCGATTGGTTTGACCCCAGTCTGATTCCGGGACTGCTTTATTTTCAAAACGGAGGGTCTTTTACCGGGAGCGTTACCGATTATGAAAACCGGGAGACCAAAGAATTCCGATATAAAATTGATTCGGTTGACGGAATCATTCAGGCATATGTGTGGTACGGTCCCTTTTGCTTTGAGAAAAGTGAAATTGTCGAACAGGCGGAATTTGCTTTAACCGAAGAGGGCCGCACGGAGATGCTGAAATGGCTGAAGAAGGAATACGAAAGCATGATTGCATAATTCATCACTCCTGAATGGTTTTCCAGGATAGGTACAGCTGCAGAAGATCAAAGTACGGGATACCGCGTTTCGTCGCTTCCTCGCGGAGCAGACGCCGCAGCACTTTGTACCCCGTACCGAACGGATCCTGTATGGCTCGGACTTTTCGATCAAACTTTTTCATTTCTTCGGGTGTCATATTGATATCCCCCTAACTTTCGTATTTTTACTATAGCACGTTCGACAAATTTCGACAAGTGAATATTAAAAATAATTATTACAATGAAGAAAAACATAGAAATGCGAATTTGTGGGCCGTTTTTGCGGATATGGAGCGGGCCTTTTGAATAACGGACTTCATTTTCGCTTATCATTCAAATAAGTGAGGCGGCTGCCATGCGGGAAAATTTTGAAAAGGGAACGAATTCAGGAATGTTCGGAAAGATATTTGCCGAAACGGTTGCTATTTAAAGCGATTTCATGCATAATGTCGTTAGATCATAATGTTGCTGGAAGTGAAATTTTGCCGTGTTTCACGGAACATTTTAATTCATTTGAAACGCGGGGCTTTGTTTCGAATTTTTTTACCGAAGCGCGGGAATCCGCGATTTTGCGCAACCGGGCCTCAGGAAAGGAAATAAGATGGAACTAAATAAAGCCAATATGAAAAAAATCGCTTTTCTAATTGCCTTTGCGGTTATCTTTTATACTGCGGTAAAAAATATTTATTTACTGCCGCAGTTTGTGAATTTCGTCGGGGCGGTTTTGTCGCCAGTTCTGCTGGGACTTGTATTTGCCTTTATTATCAACGTTCTCATGCGGCTGGTGGAAACCAGGCTGTTTGCCGGGCTGAACCGCCGCTGTACCAAGATCTGGCCGAAAATTCGCCGACCGATTAGTTTTTTGGTCGCCCTGTTGATTATTCTCGGTGTAATTGCGCTGATTCTGCTCATTGTTGTTCCGGAGCTGGTCCGAACGATTACGAGCCTGACCAACCAGATCCCGACTTTCTTCAACGGGCTGCAGGTGTATCTGGCCCGGATAGAAACGGCTTATCCCGACATTGGAAATTATCTGAGCAACATCAAGATCGATTGGGCGAACGTCAGCGAAATGATTGCCTTGTATGGAAAGAACCTTGCCAGCACTTTGGTGAATTCGACTGTCACGGCAACCACCAATGTGTTCCACGGATTCATAACGTTTGTGCTTGGCTTTGTCATTTCCGTGAACATTCTGATGCAAAAGGAAAAGCTCAAGAGGCAGGTCAAAAAAGTAATGGTGGCCTATGTGCCGCTGCGGTACAATCATGTTATTTTTCGTTTATGCCGGCTGACCTACCGGGCTTTTTCGAATTTTATCATCGGTCAGTGCACAGAATCCTGCATTTTAGGAACGCTGTGCTTTATTGGAATGAGTATTTTCCGTTTCCCATATGCACTTTTGATTTCCGTATTTGTTGTTTTTATGTCCTTGATACCGATTATCGGATCTTTCCTGAGCACCGTGGTCGGGGCGCTGATTATTTCTATCGTCAGCCCGATTCAGGCGCTTTGGTACATTGTGTTCTTTGTGGTTCTGCAGCAGTTGGAAGGGAACCTGATTTACCCGCATGTGGTCGGCTCCCGGGTTGGCCTGCCGGCGCTCTGGGTCCTTGTGGCGGTAACCATCGGCGGGAATCTCTTTGGTTTGGTGGGAATGCTGGTTAATATCCCCCTTTGTTCCGTCCTTTACGTCCTGTTGCGAGAGAATGTGGAAAAAAGGCTGCGAAAAAAGCAGAAGACGGAGGAACGTAGCTCGGAAAGCTGAAATTTTTCGGAGTTTATTGACAGCGTTTGCTGCCCATGCTATAGTATAGCTATTCTTAAAAATGAAAGGATGGTTTTGATGTCGGCATTGTCTGTAAAGGTGAGCGACAACTGAATCAGTTGTGAAAGGTTCGGACAGAAGCGGGTGTTTTGGCACCCTGGTTTTGTCGTACCTTTCTGGCGGCACGTTTGTGCCGTCGGACATCTGCCCTTACAGACTGCTTCCATGCGGCTGACCGGCCGCAATATAACCATCCAGTTATAGATTTTGCTGTGTCAGCAATCGGAGCGTAATGGGTTTGTCCCGTTACGCTTTTTTGATTGCCTGTGTCCTGGCTTTCTGAAATCCATTTCAACGAACACGTGACCGATGACAATGGATTTGCATAGGCGGTGCACCCGGCGTTTCCCTGGATGAATTATACCTACAGGAGCATTTTGACATTTTCCCCAAACCGAAAAGATTGCGCGGGCCGTGTACTGCGTTTTTCCGGCGGGGAAGGTGTGGGTGGATGTTTCCTGTGGGTTACTATTTTAAAGGGAGAAATCAAAATGAATTCATCCGAAACCATTTTAGAATACGATAAAATCAAAGAGATGCTCTGCGCGCACGCGCTTTCGGAACAGGCGCGGCAGCGTCTGATGGCGCTGTCCCCTTATCTGGAGGAAAAGGAATGCCGCCGCAGGATGGAGGAAACCACCGCGGCCCGCACGGTATTGGATGCCCTCGGTGTGCCGCCGCTGACGGCCATGACGCAGATGGAACAGATTCTGACGCTCTGCAAGGCGGGTTCCATGCTGATTCCGGAGCAGCTGGTTTCCGTGGGGCAGTTTATCATTTCCTGTAATCGGGTAAAATCCTACCTGAAAAAGGCGGAGGCGCTGGACAGCAGCATTGCCTGCTATGGGTACAGCATTGCGGATTTGTCTGCGCTGCATCAGGAAATTGACCGGTGTATCCGCAACGATCAGGTGGACGGCAGCGCCAGTCCCACGCTTCGCGACATCCGCCGCAGGGAAGAAAACGTAAAAGCACAGGTACAGAATAAGCTGAACGATATTCTGCGAAGCAAAAAGCAGTATTTTTCGGACAATATGGTTGTAACGCGGAACGGACGGTTTGCTTTGCCGGTGAAACGGGAATATAAAAACCAGTTTGCGGGCAGCGTGCTTGGTATGTCCGGAACGGGGGGCACCTATTTTATCGAACCCGCTTCGGTGGCAAAGCTGCAGGAGGAGCTGCATTCCCTGCAGATTGAGGAAGAAAACGAAATCCGCAAAATCCTTTATACACTGACGGCACTGGTGGACGAATCCAGTGCGGAGCTGAAGCTCGATATGGAAGCGATGGAAACTTTGGATTTTGTGTTCGCAAAGGCGAAGCTCAGCGCGCAAATGAATGCGGTTCCGGCTGTGATTACCACCGAACGTAGAGTTTCTATACAAAACGGAAGGCATCCGCTGATTGACCCCAAGGTGTGTGTTCCGCTGAATTTCAACGCAGACAGCAGCTGTTCCGGCGTGGTGATCACCGGCCCTAATACCGGCGGGAAAACTGTTGCGCTCAAAACGGTTGGCCTGCTTTCCATGATGGCGCAGAGCGGCCTGCATGTTCCGGCGGACGCTTCCAGCGTGTTCTGTATGAACAACGCGTATTTGTGCGACATTGGTGACGGGCAGAGTATTTCCGAAAATCTTTCTACGTTTTCCGCTCACATGACCCACATCATCGAAATTCTCCGCAGGGCAACTTCGGAAAGCCTTGTCCTGCTGGATGAACTTGGTTCGGGTACGGACCCGGCGGAGGGAATGGGAATTGCCATTGCGGTTTTGGAAGAGCTTCGGCAAAGGGGCTGCTTGTTTGTCGTTACAACGCATTATCCGGAGGTCAAGGAATATGCGCAGTCTGCTTACGGCATGATGAACGCGCGCATGGCGTTTGACCGTGAAACCCTTCAGCCCACCTATCGGCTGGAACAGGGAAAAGCGGGGGAAAGCTGCGCGCTGTATATTGCACAGCGGCTCGGGCTGCCGCCCCGCCTGTTGGAACGCGCCTATGAGGAAGCTTACCGGGAAAAGAAGAATCGCCGTACCCCGGAAGAAAAACCAAAGTTTGCCCAAACCAGCGAAAAAGTGGATTTGCCCGGTGCACCCAGGTTGCAGAAAAGCAAACCACAGCCTGCCGTTTCCGCACATGCGGCGAAATTCCGGATGGGGGACAGTGTTCTGGTGTATCCACAGAAGGAAATCGGAATTGTATTTCATCCGGCGAACGAGCGTGGTGAAATCGGGGTGCAAATCAAAGGTGGGAAAAAGTGGATTAACCACAAAAGACTTCAGATTAAGGTGCCCGCCAATGAGCTCTATCCGCCGGATTATGATTTTTCCATTGTGTTCGACACGGTGGCGAACCGTAAGGCTCGGCATCGGATGGAAAAGCAGCACGATCCCAATGCGGTGATTGTATATGACCAAGGCGAAACACGTTAAAACGAGAAAAAGTAGGGCGCCGCGGAATCAACTTGACTTCGCGGCGCCCAATTTCCTACTATATTTTGTTGATTTCAGTAAAAAGAAGAGTATGATGGAAATAATAAGATATATTGCACTTCAGTAGATTCGTATGCAGGCTAAGATAATAGGATACGTTCAAAGGAGGCGGAAAGGGATGGAGGTTTGTTTGCCAGGAACCGGCGGCGTAATTCCATTGGAAAACCGATGGCTGACCTGCTGCTGGGTGGAGCATCAGGGGAAAGCCTTGCTGATTGACTGCGGCGAAGGAACGCAGGTCGCACTGAAAAAAGCAGGCTGCAAACTGAGCCGCCTGAACACACTGTTGATTACACATTTCCACGCGGACCATACTGCGGGGCTGCCGGGTTTGCTGCTTACCCTGGGCAACAGCGGAAAGACCACACCGCTTACAATCATCGGGCCAATGGGCCTTCATCTGGTGGTGGCAGCTTTGACCGTAATTGCGCCGGTTTTGCCCTATCCGCTTTATCTGCTGGAACTGGAGGCGGACAAACCAGGAAAGCTGGATGCGGATGCGATGGAAATTCGCTGTCTGCCGCTGAAGCACGGTATTCCCTGCTTTGGATATCGTGTTTCCGTGAAGCGCAAGCCGATTTTTAACCCGCAGAAAGCTAAACAGCTCGGCGTGCCCGTCACGCTGTATCATGCTCTTCACGCGGGGCAGACCGTCACGCTGCCGGATGGCCGAATGGTGAAACCGGAGATGGTTCTGGATGGCGAGCGTGCGCCCCTAAGCATCTGCTACTGCACCGACACTCAGCCAACAGACGGCTTGACGGAATTTGCCCGGAATGCGGACCTGCTGATTTGTGAAGGAATGTACGGGGACGAATCCATGCGTGGCAAGGTGAAGGAGAAGGGGCACATGCTGTTTTCGGACAGCGCACGGATTGCACGGGATTCCGGCGCAAAGCGGCTGTGGCTTACGCATTTCAGCCCCGCCCTTACCGCTCCGGAGCAATACCTGGACGAAGCGCGCAGTATTTTTCCCCAGACCGAGGTAGCATATGACGGCATTCGGATCAAGCTGGGGCAAAAAATCAAATAAATTGAATTAATAAATACGGTAAATCAGTGTTGTCTGTAACAATGTCAAATCTGGACAAATATTTTGAAAAATCCAAGTCCATATGTGGTAAAAAGGCTGACGAGATTGGAAATATATTTTACAGATATGGGGTTGCCAACTCCGGGTTCGGGGCTGGCAATTTGCTTTTTAGCGCAATAATAAAATCGCTCAAATGCAATGTAGCGCCAACGATTTCAAAGGACAGCACCTTAGGCTCGCTGTCTACAGAAGAAATGTAGTTAATGACGAGGTATTGCTTCTCTGATATTTTCTGCTTGCTTCCAATCCCAGAAATTCCGCCTATGGTGGCTCCGAGAGAGCCTAACAATAACCCGCCTATCACAGCACGGCCAACAACGCTTTTTGACTTTGTTCTGATTTCTTGTTCCGTAACAACTTCAGCAGCCGTGAGCTGTGAGTATTTCAGCAGAGCGGGCGGGTATTTTTTGTTTATCCTTGATTCGATTCGAAGTTGTGAATTGCTGTCATCCAAGTCAAGACGAACATTACTTCCACCCATCCAATTTGGTATTCCTTCGTTTAGCATGATGTTGACTGCAATGTTTCCATCTTTATCTTTTTTCCCAAAAATCATACAATCACCCCTTTGAAGCAATGATTCTGCAAACAGAAAATATTCCATAAGGAAACTAAATCATGGCATCAGAAAATATTCTTTGCGGCTATATTGGCCTTGATACAACAGCGTTTTGAAAAGGTGTTCGGAAACTCGAAAAACAGCTTAAGTCAATCGAAAAGTCCTTTTGCCCACTAAGTACAAGTCCTCGCACATTCTGAGAAAATTTTTTGGTACTTCCTGAATTTTCCATTGATATTTTAGAACACACGTTCTATAATAACTTTTGTACGATAGAACAATTGTTTGGAAGTGGTCATCATAGAGCGTGTAATCCTGCACAGTGACTGCAACAGCTTTTATGCATCGGTCGAATGCCTGCATCACCCGGAGATACGCAATAAGCCGGTAGCCGTGGGTGGAGACGTTGAGCAGCGGCATGGTATTATTTTGGCTAAAAATCAGCTGGCCAAAAAATACAATATCAAAACCGGCGAAGCACTCTGGCAGGCAAAAAGAAAGTGCCCTGAATTGGTCATTCTGCCGCCAAACTATCACCTTTATATGCGATTTTCCAAACTTGCCCGGCAAATCTATTTGGATTATACCGATCAAGTCGAGCCGTTCGGCCTGGATGAATGTTGGCTCGATGTGACCGGAAGTGCGGTCAGAGGGGATGGTTTAACCATTGCAAAGGAGATTAGTGCACGCATTAAGTATGAGCTTGGTATCACGGTTTCAATTGGTGTATCCTGGAACAAGATTTTTGCGAAACTTGGCAGCGACTATAAGAAGCCCGACGCAATTACGGAGATAACCCGGCAAAACTTCAAAGAGATTGTCTGGCCGCTGCCCGCGGGAGATTTGCTCTACGTAGGCTACTCTACCCAACGTCGTCTAAATTCTATGGGAATTCACACCGTCGGGCAGCTAGCCAATATGCCGCAGAACATTCTCCATTCTAACTTCGGAAAATGGGGCGACATTTTATTCTGCTTCGCAAATGGCATGGATACGACACCAGTGGCAAAGTTTGATAATAGCCCCACGGTAAAATCTATTGGGAATAGTACCACCGCCCCTCGTGATTTGTTAAATGATGAAGACGTGAAAATAGTGTTGCTGGTGTTGGCCGACAGTGTAGCACGCCGCTTGCGGGAACAAGGTTTTAAAGGTCGAACGGTATGTATTAGTGTCCGGGATAATGATTTATTTTGCTTTACCCGACAGCATACCATGAAGCAGTACACAAACATTACATCGGAAATTGCTAAGAGTGGGTTACAGCTTTTTTACAAACATTATCGGTGGAATAAGCCAATCCGGAGTATTGGAATCAGCGTTACCGACCTTGTATCGGACTGCGTCCCCGCGCAGACTGATTTGTATTGTGACGAACGAAGCCGAGAGCGAAAAGAGCGCTTAGATGCCGCAACGGATTGGCTTAAGAGTCGATTTGGAACCTATGCGGTACAACCGGCGGTGTTGCTGGCCGACCGTCGGCTCTCGGGATTTGATCCAAAGAAAGACCACACAATCCATCCAGTTGGATATTTTTAGGGGGTATAACTCGTCATGCCAGTTTATAAAAAATATGTGGATATGATTGTACAGTACACGGAAGACGGTAAAATAATTCCATTGGCCGTGCGATGGGCGCCTGGAGAGATTTTTGAAATAGATCGGGTGACCGATATCCGGCCCTGCGCATCCTTAAAGGCCGGCGGCGCTGGGATACGCTATACCTGCGAAATCAAAGGGAGAGAAAAATATATTTGGCTTGAAGAATCGCGATGGTTCGTTGAAGCAAAAGACCATACAATAAATGCGGGGTGAGAACATGTGTGGACGATATGTACTTTTCAGTGACACTGAAATGCAGGATATCCGTGATATTATTGATGAGGTTCAGCGAAAAGTGGATGGAGTTAAAACCGGTGAAATATTCCCGACAGACAAGGCTCCGGTTCTGATTCAGGAGCACGGAATCATTACGCCTGATGCCATAAAGTGGGGATTTCCGAGTTTTCGTAATAAAGGAGTAATTATAAATGCGCGTGCGGAAACTGCCCCGGAAAAGCCAATGTTCCGTAAAAGTTTAGAGGCTAAGCGCTGTGTTATTCCGTCAACAGGATTTTATGAATGGTCGCATGATGGGAAAAAGAAAAAATATCAGTTTAATCTTCCAAGTTCAGGTGCGCTTTATATGGCTGGATTATGGAACAATTTTGACGGTGAACGTCGGTTTGTAATCCTGACGGTCGAAGCAAATATGTCAATGTCAGAGATTCATAACCGTATGCCTGTAGTACTGAGCAACACAGAAATTACTCAGTGGATGGATAGTTATCAGGGAGCGCTGGATGTACTTGCGATTCAACGCCCAGAATTGGTAAAAAAGCTAGCATAAAAAAATAAGCATGACTCTAATACTAATGCTTTAATTGAATTCAAGCATCTCAAAAACAAATCTCCGCTGGCCGATTGGTTGACGGAGATTTTCTTTTTTGGTAATTTGTTAGCTTATAGGGTTTTAGCTAAAAAGGGCGAAAACTGCAAGACGACTGACAAATTAGATTTATAGAAAACACGTTTTATAGGTGTAAAATGGGTGTGAAAAAATAAAAAGAGCACTTGTAAATTGCAGCCATATAACTTATGCTTTATGTGGGAATAAGCTAGCTGCAACTATGTACGATCTACGTGAATTCATTTATTTAGAAATTAAAAGCTTATATAACTAATAACTAAAGAGAAGGTGAAAGATTTGAAATTTGCAATGTCTTATAGCTTTGGCAAAGATTCTGCTTTTGCTATGTATAAAATGATTGAAGCGGGACACGAGCCTATCTGTCTTATCACTGCGATAAATGAAAGGGATGGTAGATCGTGGTTCCACGGCATATCACAAAACATAGCGGAGAAGATTGCCGACTCAATCGGTTTACCGATTATAACAGCCAGTTCTACTGGAACACAAAAATATGTTGAGGCTTTTACAAATGCGTTGCTACAAGCTAAAACCCTGGGTGCTGAGGCATGCGTCTTTGGTGATATAGATATAGAGGAGCATTTGGAATGGGATAAGAACATTTGTAATGCTGCAGAGCTTGAATGCATTGCTCCACTTTGGGGAACTTCCAGAGAAACATCAGTTAAAGAAGAAATTGAATCTGGTATTACTGCTGTTATTAAAGTTGTTGACCATAAGTGTCTTGATGATGAATTCTTAGGCAGAGAACTCACGATTGAACTTGTGGATAAAATAAGACAAACCGGAGCTGATGTTTGTGGTGAAAACGGCGAATATCATACTCTTGTAACTTATGCACCGTTTTATAAAGCTCCTGTGCCTATACATCTTGGAGAAATCGTGCAAATTGACGGCTATGGAGCAATAGACATTCTTTGATTAACTAAATAGATCGCACCGTGAGTATTGAGTTGTCTTCCGAAAGAGTATTTAGGACGCTCTTGACCCAGATTGGAGCCGGGAGGGTACAACCGTAGCCGCTCTTCCCTGATATAATGGATTTCACTTTGTGTTGACCCTGCTCGTTCGTGGTAGAGCGTATTTTTTAGTCCACATAAAAGTGGCTTTTCGAGTCTTTTAAGGCAATAAGATATTAAATAGTAACGAGCCAATATTGCTACAATCACAAATAAAAAAATATCCGCACAAACTCTGGAACCCAGTGTTCATGCGGATTATTTGGTCCGAGTGGCGAGACTTGAACTCACGGCCTCTTGACCCCCAGTCAAGCGCGCTACCAACTGCGCCACACCCGGACAACAAAATTTATTTTATCACAATAGCGGCCAAAAAGCAAGATTTTTATTATAGTTAGGCGCAAAAATATTTTAGCGTGCGTTCCTAAAGCATTATTCACACTGCAGCTTCCACTTTTTGCTGCGAAAAGGCAGGCAATGGAACCCTTGGTTTGCTCAGCGGTTTGCTTTTTGAATTCCTTTTGTGAATAATAGTGAAAAATCGGGATATTTGTTAAAATGCTAAAATTTTTTCCAATATTTGTTACCGCATTTCCAGAAATTACATTTGAAATTTTTGAATGAATTAGGTAATATAAGACTGTGCTATGAGAAACAGCATGGATTGAGATAGTAGCAATCTTATCACTTGTTTCTCCAAGTAAGCCGTCCCGTAAAACGGGCGGCTTCCTATGACTGTGACAGCCGCGCCGGAAGGTGCGGCTTTTTTGTTGTTCAAAATGTTTTGGTTGGCAATGCGGCAATATAAACCGTAATCACGTGACAAAATTCGACTGACAGACGAGCGGCTTGCTTCAGCCGATTCCAGATGGTATCTCGCCTTTCTACATATTTGATATCCAAAATGTTGGATTTGAAAAGGAACAGCTTCGTTACCACGTATGACCTGCCATACGTCGAAGTGCAACGCCGCTTACGAAGTTGTTTGGATCGCGCTGAAGGTTACTCGTTCGACGGAATCAAAAGCCGTTATGGGACCCTGAAGCGGGATGAGCCTGCCAAACAATCTGGCACGAATCTTTGAACTGAATTCCATTGATAGGAAAACAATTTGAAAGAAATCCTGATTGCTGCTTGACAATTTTGGTTAGCCATGGTAAACTAACCGCAGATGGAGGTTAGCATAAGCTTACCTCCTTATAAAAGAGCAAGAGGTTAGGCGTGACTAACATTCAGAAGCAAAGATGATGGCAGCAGAGCAGGCGGCAATTCGTCCAATCCGCAGATAAAGCTCTGCGCCCATACTTCCGAAGCAGCGGCTTAAATCCGTCCATAATCGTTTGAATCAGAGAAAAGAGGTTTGACCGTATATGTTGCAGTGGTTAGCCGCTAACGCGGCCACGATGATTGTTTGTGCTGTTCTGGCGTTTTTGTTTGTCCTTGCAGTCCGCCGTATCTATCGTACCCGAAAAAGCGGCGGTTGTGCCGGCTGCAGTGGCTGCAGCGGCTGTTCATCCTGCTGCTGCAGTCAGATGGAGCCTGAGAAAGCCGAAGTAAAAAATAAGTTGTAAAGAAACTGCCGCCGCCCATTGAATTGGGCAGCGGCAGCTTCTGTATTATGGGAAAGAAAAATTCCAATGCTTTCATCCGCGAAAAAGAGAATACCTTTTTGCTATCTGCCAACTAGGCATAGAAGGAAATCAGGTTCCTTCGTCGATGCTTGCATCCTTTTTAAAGGTGAAGCGCCCCAGCATTTCCAAAATGCAGAATGCATTGACCGCGGACGGACAGATTCAAAAAGAATTCTACGGCGAAATTACGTTTACGCCGCAGGGGTTCAATTTGAGAACAAGCTTTATACCAACGAGGTTCGGGTCTTTGAGTTTTTTACCAAAGTTCTGGGATTATCGAAAGGACACGCGGAGCACGACGCACTAATCGGTATCTTTGTGTTTCCAGAGAAAGGTGTGGAACAGATTATTGCAAAGTTATTGAAAAAGAATAGGGAACGTGCGGCGGTTATGTTGCGCTCCATAATTCGTGATACGAGCGGATAAACCGGTCAGCGTCCCGAATGATTTGATCCTGCTCGTATTCCGAATAAGGGTCATAAACGCCGCAGGTCGAAAATCCGCCCGCCTTGGCGCCCTGTATGCCCGCATGGATATCTTCAAACACGGTGCATTCCGCCGGCGAAAGGTTCAGCCGCTTTGCGGCCAGCAAATAAATATCCGGGTGGCCTTTTCCGCGGCTTACTTCACTTAAGTCGGCAAAGGCGTCAAACAGTTCCAATACTCCGTTGCGCTTTAACGCCGGTTCATACAGCCTTGGCGTTTGCGCGGTGGCGACCGCCAGCTTGATTCCACTTTGTTTCAGATGCCGAAGATATTGTTCGGCGCCGGGCTTTAACGGAATTTCGTCGCGGTAAGCTTGTTCGGACATTTCCACCCAGTCGCGAATGACCTCTTCCGGTGTTTCATTCAGCGAAAAGCGCGATATGGTGTAGGCAGCGGCGTCCGCATAGTTCATTGGTGTGACTTTTTCTACATAATCGTCCGGAAGGGCGATACCTCTTTTTGCGAGAAACCGTTTATCGATTGCTGCCCAAATGCCCATGGAATCGAGCAGGGTTCCGTCTAAATCAAAAATTGCGCCTTTCAGCTGAGTCATATTTCGCAATCCTTTCTTTGATACATTGATACGTTATAATGCCGGGAAAGCTGCGGAAAATTGAATTTTACATTTCGGTATCCCGAAATTCAATGACCGTACCTTCCGGAGCTTTGATTTTAAAGAGATAGCCGTTTTCGACTTTATAAAGAATGGCTCCATTTTTTACGAAAAAATTTTTAACACCGATTTTCGAAAGTCGGTCCAGTTCCTGATGAATATCGTCTACTTTAAAACACATGTGCACAATTCCGGTGTCTTTTAAGCTGTTCGGATTTAATTTCTCACCGTGTTTGCCGGTTTGCAGTTCAATCGAAAAGGTTCCGCATTTCAGCCAAGTATTATAATCGCGCCCGTGAAAATTTGCGGTTTCAGATATAAGTTCGAAACCTAAAATCTCGGTGTAAAACTTTAGCGATTCTTGATAATTTTCCGTTTGAATACAAACGTGATGCAATGTTTTCATACTTTTATCAAACCTCCTTTCTTCGTTTTATTCCTTCGTACTGTTAACAATGGTGTTTTTTCTAATTTATAAGAAGAATTAAAAACATTCGGATTTCTGTGGTGTATAAACCGTTTGAAAAGTGAATATAATTCAATCAAAAGAAACGGTTATTTCGTTTAAGGAGTTGATCATTGTGCCGCGCGGAGTTCAGAAAACCGACGAACAAAAACTTCAGATTTTAGATGCTCAAATTGCGGAACTGGAGTCAAGAAAAACAAAAATTGAGGAAAAAATAAAAGCGCTGAACGATCAAAAACAGGTCATTTTTGATCAGCAGCAGCAAAAGAAATTGGAAGAACTTCAAAAGTTTATTTCCCGTTTGGGCAAAACTCCCGAGGAAGTTCTCGAAATCCTGAAAAAGGCGGAATAAACCGAACCGGCCCAATATGCCAAACCTGAAGCGGCGATGGAGTTGACACCATCGCCGCTTTTTCGGGCGTTTTTCAAAACCGGCTGAATCTTTTTGGGGAATAGGCTACAGTCGGATTTTCATACCCGGTTTTAGTACGATTTTTCCGTTTGCCTGAAAAGCGTCCGCAATTTTTTCATCAAATAAGTCCCCCACGACCATGTGAATGGGAATATTATGCTTCGCCCCGATGACTTTTGCGCATTCTGAAGCCTCGTGCACATTCATATTATATACCCCGTCGGTTGGCAGAAGCGCATAATCAATCGCAATGTTCGCTAATTTTTCAGACATATAACTTGTTTTAGAAGTATCCCCTGCTGCATAAATGGTTCGCTGGTCCGCTGTAATCAGGAATCCGACGCATTGTTCAATGGGATGATTTTTATTACAGGCCGGAGTCGCCTGAATCTGAACGCCGTTAAACTCAACAGAACGGTATTCACCGTTGACCAGCAGGTCAGAGCTTCTGTAAATCTTTCCGTTCTTTTTCAGCTTTACCAGTTTGATGTTGTTATGGTCAAAATGTTCATGTGAAACCAGTACCAAATCCGCCGGTTCGTCATAGCCTTTTCCGGCATACGGATCCACATAGATTACGCAGCCGCTGTCCGTGGTAATTCGGAAACTTGCGTGCCCCTGATAGAAAAGTTCTGCCATGTTACTTCCTCCCATCTGATGAAAATAGTCTTTTCTCCATTTTCAACCGGAATCATCCGCGTGGCCGATTCCTAATAATGAATGAAATTGACCAGCCACCGCAGATGAAAATGATATGTTTATTTTATCATTGAGGAAGAAATTCGGCAAGTGGCAGGAAGTGTTTTTGATTGCAAAGAAACGCGCCTTGAAACGGCGAATTAAGCCCCATCAAGGCGCGCTTTTTGCGCAGTATGGTGTTTTCTAACGTTTCCGTGGTGCATTGCGGAAGGTTCTGAAAAATCAGACGGATTCTTTCTTTTCAAGGGCAAACGGACCGCCGCAGATATAAAACCGCTTTTTCCCGTGCTGTTTTGCGTAGTACAGCGAAGTATCCGCTTTTACATAAAGCTCTGAATAGGTTTTTCCATCCTCTGGGTAAAGGGATACTCCGACACTGGCCGAAAGGGGGAAATCCTGTTCCGGCCCGAGCCGGATTTCATCTAAAGATTCCAACAGCCGGTTCAGCTTTAAAAGAAGTGCGTCCCTAGATGAATACTCTTTAAATAAAACAAAAAATTCGTCTCCGCCGATTCGCCCGATAATATCGGTGCCGTGAAATACGCATTGAAGGGTGTTCGAAACACGTTCCAGTGCATGGTCCCCCTCGATGTGGCCTAACGTGTCGTTGATGCTCTTGAAGTTGTCCACATCGATCATAATCGCAGCGCTTATGCTCTGGCTGCCTTCGCCTGCCAGGTAACTTTCGCATAATGACTGGGTAAATTTTTTATTGTAAAGCCCGGTCAGCCCGTCTTTTTGCGAAAGCTGAATCATTTCCAGTTCATTGCGTTTGCGGGAATCAATATCCTTCACATACCCAATGACCTTCATGCTGTCGCCCGTACTGTCCGAAAGATGAATCACCGTAGCCATTCGCCACTGTACCGTTCCGTCCGGTGTTTTTTCTCGGTATTCCAAATTTACTTCCCGAATCGGCCCTTCTTTGAAAATCTGCATCAAATTGGCACGCTGAAAGGTGTTCCGGTACTGCTCTACGTCTTCTTCAAAGACCGCACGTTCGGCAATAAAGCGGATGATATCATCATACAGTTCCGTCTGCAGGAAAGAAAAATGGCGGCTGTACTGCTCCTGCCCGTAAAGAAACCGGTTGTGAGCCAAATCGGCTTCAAAGACCCGCTCGCAGGTCAGCTCCAGCGCAGAACGGTAGATTTTCTCATTTTCATACATTTGGGTTTGCAAACGACGGGTTTTGGCGACTTCTTCGGTTTGCTGCTCCATAAAATCCATAAACTGATTGAATAACTGGGAAACCTGATAAAACAAGCCATTTCTGTTATCACAGGAAAAACGCGCCTGATAATCCCCTTGAATTGCCCGCCGAAGCGACCGAGTTAAGTCCCGGATCGGCCCTTCCACAAAGCGGTACCACACAAGGCAGAGCGACCCCACAAGGGCGCCGAGCACAATGATGTATTCCCGTAGGCCAAACGACCGAATCGGCGTGTTTTGTGTTTCAAATAATACCACAGCAAGAAACACGAAAGCAGGAGAAATTCCAATCAAGTAACTCTTGTACTTCACAAACACCAACCCCAAAATCTATTACGGATAAGCAGTCTGCATTTACTTAACCGCAATGAGTGCAGCCGGCTGGCATACTTTTAAAGCGCTTCTACCATACGGATTTCTTTTCCGACGGCAGAAACGCAATGAAAAGGTTAGCCCCATGGCTTTGCGTCCCGGACTTTTATCCGGTTTGCCTTTTTACTTACTTTGGTAGATCAGTTTGCATTTCTCCATTATTATACTATAATTGGCATTTTTTTACAACTGATTTTTAATACAGAATGTCATTCTTGTATGAATGAATAGAAAACAAAAGAAATTTAATCATTTTCGCCATGCACTAGGTTTTCCCTTGCAACGGCGAGCATCAGCTTGATTCGGTTTTCCTGGTTAACCCGTGTGGCGCTTGGGTCGTAGTCAATCGGCACAATGTTGGAGCGTGGGTTCACGGTTTTAATACGGTGCACCATGCCTTTTCCGACAATATGGTTCGGCAGGCAGCCAAACGGCTGGGCGCAGACGATATTTTCGTACCCCTGCTCAGCCAGCTCAATCATTTCCGCCGTTAAAAGCCATCCTTCTCCCATTTTGCTGCCGTAGCCGATTACGCCTTTTACCAGGCTCTTTGTGTGCGCGTAAGGGCAGGGGGGCAGGAATTTCGGCTCCGACTTCACGGCGTCGATGAGAATGTTCTGCAGCTTCAGCAGGTAATTCATCAACAGGTTGCAAACCGCGTATTTGGCCGGGTTTCCGCCGTAAAGCTTAATGTCCTCCAGACGGTTGTCAACTTTAAACAACGCAAAGTTCATCAGGCCGGGGACGTTCACTTCGCAGTCCTGTTCGCGCAGGAAATCTTCCAAGTGGTTGTTGCCGAGCGCCGAGTATTTTACATAAATTTCCCCGACAATGCCGACTTTTACTTTTGGAACCTTATGAATCGGGATTTTTGCGAAGTCCTTTACAATTTTACGCAGATTTACGTTGAATTCCCGCGCGGAAAGTCCTTTTCCATGGTTGAATTGTTCCGTCAGGTCTTCAATCCAGCGGTCAACTAGCTTCTGGCTATCGCCTTTGTTGACCTCGTACGCCTCCGTCTGGTTATACAGGAGCACCAGTTCATCGCCGTATACGAGCGCCGCAAGAAACTTGCGCAGCATGGGCAGTGTTACAGAAAAACCGGGATTCCGCTCCAGACCGGACAAATTCAGCGACACGACCGGAATCTGAGGAAGCCCGGCCTTTTTCAGCGCTTTGCGCAGCAGGTGAATATAGTTGGAAGCGCGGCAGCCGCCGCCCGTTTGGGTAATGACCAGCGCGGTACGGTCCAGGTCGTATTTCCCCGAATGCAGTGCGTCCATAAATTGCCCGATGACCAGCAGAGCCGGGTAGCAGGTGTCGTTATGAACATATTTCAGTCCTTCCTGCACCACATTTGGCCCGTCGTTGGTTAAAAGCTCGAAATGATAGCCGCAGTTGTTAAATACGTTTACAATCAGCTGGAAATGAACCGGAGCCATGGAAGGGCATAAAATGGTGTATTCCTTTTTCATTTCCTTGGTAAAAAGCAGGCGTCCCTTGCTGTTGAATTTTAATTCCGCCATTGATTATTCCTCCAAAGCGGCAAACAGGCTGCGAAGCCGGATTTTTACCGCGCCGAGATTCGTGATTTCGTCGATCTTGATTTGGGTGTAAATTTTATTCTCATTTTCCAGAATGCGGCGAACCTCGTCAGTGGTAATTGCGTCCACGCCGCATCCGAACGAAACCAGCTGCACCAGATTCATGTCTTTCTGGTTGGCAATGTAGCGGGCCGCCGCGTACAACCTGGCGTGGTAGGTCCACTGGTTTAGAACTGCAGTGGGGAAGCGTTTTACCTTGCAGCTGACCACATCCTCCGAAATAACCGCGGCGCCCAGTTCCGTAATCAGCTTGTCGATTCCGTGGTTGATTTCGGGGTCCAAATGGTACGGCCGGCCGCTTAAAACGATGATTTCACGCTTCTGTTCCCGTGCCTGAGCGATGATTTCGTCGCCTTTCGCGCGGATGTCGGCAAAGTAGCGGTCATATTCGTTGTAAGCGTCTTTGGCCGCCTTTTTCACTTCGGAAAAGCGAATGTCCGGGAAATACTTCTCCAGAATTCGGTGCATTTTCACCGGAAAATCATGCTTGCGGTGAATGCCCACATAGTCGTGAATAAAGTTGAAATCCTTCAGCGCACTGGTGTTTGCCGAAATAACCTCGGGGTAATATGCCACAACCGGGCAGTTGTAGTGGTTGTCGCCCAGTCCTTCATCAATGTTGTAGGACATGCAGGGATAAAATATATTGTGAATGCCCTGTTCTACCAGAGCAAGAATATGACCGTGCATCAGCTTTGCCGGGAAGCAGACGGTATCGGAAGGAATGGTGCTCTGCCCATTCAGGTACAGCTCGCGGGTGGAAAGGGGAGAAGTGACGACCTCAAACCCAAGGTCAGTAAAGAACGTGTGCCAGAACGGCAACAGTTCGTAAAAGTTCAGCCCCATGGGCATTCCGATTTTGCCACGTTTTCCGGCAACCGGCTGGTAGGAACGCAGCTTGTTCAGCTTGTACTGATACAGGTTTAGGCTGCTGCCGGAGGAACGCTTTGTCACCGGCTTTTCGCAGCGGTTGCCGCCGATGTAGCGGCGGTCTTTTCCAAAGATGTTGATGGTCAGGCGGCAGTGGTTGCTGCACAGGCCGCAGGAGGTCACTTTTACTTCATGCTGAAAAGATTCCAGTTCCTCTTTGCTGACCAGCGTGCTGGCTCCGGTGGATTTTCCCATCGCGTAAATCGCCGCGCCGTACGCGCCCATCAGGCCGGAAATGTCCGGGCGGACGACCGGCACGCCCAGTTCCTTTTCAAACACACGCAGAACCGCGTCGTTCAGGAAGGTGCCGCCCTGCACCACAATGTGGCGGCCCAGTTCTTCGGCAGAAGCCGCGCGGATAACCTTGTAAATGGCGTTCTTGACCACGCTGACAGAAAGCCCAGCGGAAATATCCTCTGTGGTGGCACCGTCTTTCTGTGCCTGCTTCACCTGGGAATTCATAAAGACCGTGCAGCGGGAGCCTAGGTCCACGGGGTGCTTTGCAAACAGACCGAGCCGTGCGAATTCGGGAATCTCGTAGCCGAGCGTGTTGGCAAAGGTCTGCAGGAAAGAGCCGCAGCCGGAGGAACACGCCTCGTTCAAAAAGATATTGTCGATGGCGCCATTGTGAATTTTGAAGCACTTCATGTCCTGACCGCCAATGTCGATGACGAAATCCACGTCGGGCAAAAAGCGCTTCGCCGCCGTAAAGTGCGCGACCGTTTCCACAATGCCGGTGTCAATGCGGAACGCGTTTTTCAGCAGTTCCTCGCCGTAACCGGTTACCGCGCTGGAGGCGATGTGAATCTGTGGATATTTATTATAAATGTTTAGTATGTAGTTCTTTACAATTGGAATCGGGTTGCCGGAGTTGCTCTGGTAAATGGAATCCAGCACCTCTCCGTCCTTTCCGATGAGAACCGCCTTCACAGTGGTGGAACCGGCATCAATTCCCAAAAACGCGTCCCCGCGGTACTGGCTGGGGTCGCCTTTCGGCACTTTTGCAGATTCGTGCCGCTTCCGAAATTCCTCGTATTCCGCGTCGTTTGCAAACAGCGGCGGAATGGAAAGAAAATTCGCGGTGTTTCCATAGGCTTCCACATTTTGAATGGCCGCCTCCAGGTCGATTTCCGTATCGCTTGCAAACGCGGCGCCAAGCGCGACAAAGTAAAGCGAATTTTCCGGGCAGATGCCAGTGGTTTTCAGCGCCTGGTCAAAGCTGTAGCGCAGCTGGGACAAAAACGTAAGCGGCCCGCCTAAGTAAAGTACCTTTCCGGCAATTCTGCGTCCCTGGGCAAGCCCGGCGATGGTCTGGTTGGCCACCGCGGCAAAAATACTGGCGGAAATATCGCTTTTGCGCGCGCCCTGATTTAACAGCGGCTGAACGTCGGATTTGGCGAACACGCCGCAGCGCGAGGCGATGGTATAGATTTTTTCATAATCCTTCGCAATCTGATCCATTTCGTCCAGGGAAATGTTCAGCAGGGTTGCCATTTGGTCGATAAACGCGCCGGTTCCGCCCGCACAGCTGCCGTTCATGCGGACTTCCATGCCCCCGGTAAGGAACAGAATTTTCGCATCTTCGCCGCCCAGTTCAATAATCACATCGGTGTCGGGAATCAGCTTTCCCACCGCTACGCGGGTGGAATAAACCTCCTGAACAAACGGCAGCTTGCAGGTTTCTGCAATTCCCATACCAGCGGAGCCGGACACGGTCAGGCGAACCGGTTCCCCGTGCAGCACTTCCTGCTTCAGTTTCGTAAGAAGCTCTGTCATTTTCTGTGTAATCTGCGAAAAATGCCGTTCATAGGATTTGTATATGATTTGATCAGTGTCGTCTAAAACCACACATTTAATCGTGGTTGAGCCGACGTCTAAGCCTACTCTCATACCGTAACCGCCGTTTCTTTATTCTAATAGTAATTAAAATTCCATTAACCTAATAACACATTGTATCCCTTACTTGACAGGCTTGTCAAGTCTTGTCGGAGGAAAAGTACCGCTCTGCGCGGGGCCAATAAATGACATGGAATCCCCTGCCGTTTCAGGCAGAATCTGATTTCTATTGTTATTCTTAGAAATCAATGATAAAATAAAAAGAAATCGCACATGGGGTGACGTAATGCTGAATCATCTAATCGATTTGGACCAGCTTTCTCTAAGCGAAATTGATGAACTGATTAAGTTGGCAAACACCATCAAGAACAATCCGTGGGCCTACCAGGAATCCTGCCGGGGAAAGATTATGGCCACGCTTTTTTACGAGCCGTCGACCCGCACGAAAATGTCGTTCCAGACGGCTATGTATCGGCTTGGCGGGGAAGTCATCGGGTTTGACAACCCGGAAAACTCTTCCGTTTCCAAAGGGGAGAGTCTGAAGGACACGATTACCGTTGTGAGCGGCTACGCCGATGTGGTGGTAATGCGCAACCCGATGGAAGGCTCTGCCACGGCGGCAACCCTGTATTCCAAGTCGCCCATTATCAATGCGGGCGACGGCGGGCATCTTCACCCCACCCAGACCCTTACCGACCTAGTTACACTATATAATGAAAAGGGACGGCTGGACAACCTGTGTATCGGTTTGTGCGGCGACCTGAAATACGGGCGCACGGTTCATTCCCTGATTAAGACCATGACCCGCTACAAGGGGAATCGTTTTGTGCTGATTTCCACACCCGAACTTGCACTTCCGCAGTATGTGAAGGACGTGATGGACGCCGCGGGGTGCCAGTATGTGGAGGCGGGCAGCCTGAGCGAGGCGATTCCCATGTTGGACGTGCTGTATATGACCCGCATTCAGAGAGAGCGTTTTGCCAGTGCGCGCCAGTATGAGGAGCAGAAAGGCGTGTTTGTGTTGGATTCCGAAAAGCTGACTGCTGCAAAAAAGGATCTGCGCATTCTGCATCCCCTGCCGCGTGTGGATGAAATTACCGTAGATGTGGACGATGACGAACGTGCAAAGTATTTTGACCAGACGGTGTACGGTATGTACGCGCGCATGGCGCTTATTCTGACGATTTTGCAGAACGGCGAAACGCGCCGAAAGAGCAAAACGCTATCCTCTACCCATCCGCACAACTGCAGCAATCCCAAATGCATTACCCACACCGAGCGTTACCTTCCGCATTTGTTCCGGGAAGCGGGTGACATGCTTGAATGCCGATACTGTGACGGAAGAACGCTCATCTGACCGGAAACTCATTCTGGTTCTGTTCGGTTCGCCCCGGAAAAACGGCTATACGGCGAAACTGTTGAATGAATTTCTGAGCCCGTTCGGCGAGAATGTTCAGATTCGCGTCGTCCATGCATATGACAGCGGCATCCGCCCCTGCACCGCGTGCGACGTCTGCTGCCGGAGCGAGCGCTGCTCCCAAAGTGACTTTGATGAGTTGGATTCGCTGATCCGGTGCGCCGATGTACTGGTGGTGGCCACCCCGGTTTATGTGCTCAGTTTTCCGGCGCCGCTCAAGGCGGTTGTTGACCGAATGCAGCGCTACTTTTCCGCGCGTTTTTCCCTGGGAATCAATCCGTCGATTGCAAAGCACCGTACTGCCGCGCTGTTGGTCACGAACGGCTCTGCCAGCCGGGAAGGCGCTCAAGTGATGGCGCGCCAGTTAAAGATGGTGTTTTCCGTGATGAATACAACCCTGTGCGGGGAAGCCGTGTGGACGGGAACTGATTTCGACAGCGGCCGCTCCACGTTCGACCGTGCACGACGGGAAGCGCGCGACCTTGCGCTTGCCATCAAATCTGAATTGTGATATGATAAAGTGTGCCAATACTATTTGAGAGGACGAAATTTATGTCAGGCCATTCAAAATGGAATAATATTAAACGCAAGAAGGAAAAAACAGACGGCGCAAAGGCGAAGATTTTTACCAAAATCGGCCGTGAACTTGCCGTCGCCGTAAAAGAGGGCGGCAGCGGCGACCCGAACGTGAACTCCAAGTTAAAGGATTGCATTGCGAAGGCAAAAGCGGCAAATGTGCCAAATGAAAATATTGAGCGTATTATTAAAAGAGCTGCCGGCGACGGGGACGACACCAAGTATGAGAACATTATATACGAAGGATACGGTCCCAACGGCGTAGCGGTCATTGTAGAAACCCTGACAGACAACCGTAACCGTACCGCGGGCGATGTTCGCCACTATTTCGACAAATTCGGCGGAAACCTCGGCACCAACGGCTGCGTGTCTTTCTTGTTCCAGCAGAAGGGCGTTATTGTCATTGAGAAGGAAGGCTATGAGGAAGACAAAGTAATGGAGGACTGCCTGGAAGCAGGTGCATCCGATTTTCAAGCCGATGAGGACGTGTTTGAAATCTACACTGAGCCAGATGATTTCAGCGGCGTTCTGTCCGATTTGGAAGCGAAGAATTATGAATTCGTTTCCGCTCAGGTGGAAATGGTTCCTACCACCTACACGACCCTGACCGACCCGGATTCCGCGCTGAAAATGCAGAAGCTGCTGGATGCGCTGGAAGATAACGACGACGTGCAGAACGTGTGGCATAACTGGGATAACCCGAATGCCGACGAGGACTAATCAATTTATGTTGTTTCAACCGCTCCGTTTTCGGGGCGGTTTTTTGTTTTTCGGCGGTACGGCCCACCGAAAATCAAAATACTACTTTTCTTTTCCCAACTGATTCGGTACAATAAAACAGATAGAAGAAATTTATGTTTGTAATTTACAACAGGAGGCTGCTATGAAATTACTGCACCTGGCGGACCTGCATATCGGCAGGCGCATCGGAGAATTCAGCATGTTGGAAGACCAGCGTTATATTCTGCAGCAGATTCTGCAAATCGCGGAGGCGGAGCGGCCGCAGTCTGTGCTGATGGCGGGCGATATTTACGACAAAAGTCTGCCCTCCGGAGAAGCAGTGGAACTGCTGGATGATTTTCTGACGGGGCTAACGTCGCTTTCCCTTCCGGTCTTTCTCATCAGCGGGAATCACGATTCCCCGGAACGGCTGAATTTCGGCAGCCGCATTATGGGGAAAAACGGTGTTTTCATTGCCGGCACCTACCGTGGGGAGGTTCGTCGGGAGACGCTTGTGGATGAGTTCGGCAGCGTTCATATTTATTTACTGCCTTACCTCAAACCTGCTGTGGTCCGCCCATACTGTGAGGGCCCGGTCGATTCGTGTGACGGTGCGGTGCGCGCGGCACTTGCCGGTGCACAGGTGGACGGGAAGGAGCGGAATATTCTGGTAGCACATCAGTTTGTTACCAGCGGCATGCAGCAGCCCGAGCAAAGCGATTCCGAAACCCTGAGCCTTGGCGGGCTGGACAATGTGGACGTTTCTGTGTTTGAACCATTCGATTATGTGGCGCTTGGCCATCTGCACGGGCCGCAGCGCATTGGGCGCGACACCGTGCGGTATTCCGGCTCTCCGCTGAAATACTCGTTTTCCGAGTCGCACCAGCACAAATCGGTTACGGTGGTGGAACTGGGACCAAAGGGTGAGGTGCAATACCGTTTGATTCCGTTGATTCCCATGCGGGACATGCGTGAAATCCGCGGTCCGATTGAAGCACTGTTGAAAGCGGGCAGCGCGGAACCCACACAGGATTACATTCACGCCACGCTTACCGATGAAGAGGAAATTTACGATGCTGTCGGCAAGCTGCGCCAGGTTTATCCAAACCTGATGCGGCTGGATTTTGACAACAGCCGGACGCGTGGGCAGGGGGAATCCGTTACCGTCGCCTCCGGGGATGTTGCGCGGAAAAGTCCCTTGGAACTGTTTTCGGAGTTTTACCAGGTGCAGAACCATACGGAACTGAATCTGGAACAACGGAATTATATGCAAATGCTGCTGGAACAGGCAGGGGGTGACGTGCAGTGAAACCGGTATGCCTAACCATGAGTGCGTTCGGGCCGTATTCCGGGCGTGTTCAGCTGAATTTGGAGCCTTTTGGTGGGAGCGGCCTGTTTTTGATAACCGGGGATACGGGTGCGGGCAAAACCACAATTTTCGACGCGGTTGCATTTGCACTTTACGGGGAGGCCAGCGGGCTGACCCGCACAGCGGACATGTTCCGCAGTGATTTTGCAGCCCCGGAAAGCAAAACCTATGTGGAGCTTACGTTTCTTCACAAGGGAAAAACCTATACGGTACACCGGAATCCGAAATACGAGCGTCCCAAAAAATCCGGAACCGGAACCACCACGGAAACGGCGGACGCTTCGCTGACCCTGCCGGACGGCACGGTGGTCGCCGGGTACCGGGATGTAACCGCGTACCTGACCGACCTGCTCGGTATTACCTATAAGCAGTTCAAGCAGATTGCCATGATTGCACAGGGAGAATTCCAAAAGCTGCTTCTTGCAGAAAGCAAGGACCGCGCGGAAATTTTTCGCCGCGTGTTCAACACGGAGTTGTTCCGCTCGTGTCAGGAGGTGCTGAAAAAGAAGGAAAAGGAAGCAAAACTCCGCTGTGAGGAAAATGAGCGGAGCATTCTGCAGTACTGCTCCGGCATTGTACTGGCGGACGGGGAACGTTACCATACTCTTTCCGGGCTTATCGAAGAACAGAGCATTCATAATACGGAGAAAATTATGAATGTTCTGCAGGAAGTGCTGAAAGAGGACGAACAGGACTGGAAGCAGGCGAAACAGCGCTCTGCGGAACTGGAACAGGCGGTGGCGAACCAGATTGCCGCCCTGACGGACGCGCAGCACTGGAACAATGCCTTTGCGCAGCTGGAGACGGTAAAAAAGAAACGGCAGGAGCTTTCGGAACAGCAGGCGGAGATGAACGCCCGGGAAAAGGAACTTGCCGCCGCAGAGAAAGCGCTGCATACCGTTGCCCCGGCGGAAGCGGCTTACCGCCGCGAGGCGACACTTTACGAAGAACTTGTGCAGAGCATCCATTCCCTGCAAAAATGGCTGGAAACACAGAACGCCGAAACGCTCTGCCTGCGGGAAGAATTCCGCGCCGAACAGGAAAAAGAACCGGAGCGTGAACGCCTGGCCGCCGAAGCGGACCGCCTTGCCAAAACGCTGCCGCAGTATGAAGATGCCGAAGCGCTTGTGCGCGAACTGGGGCAATTGGAAAAGCAGTTGGCCCTTTTGACGGAACAGCAGGAAAAAAAACAGAGGGAAAAAGAAGCGCTGGAAACGGAGAAAGACGCGTTAAACGCGGAGCTGGAGCGCACCGCGGACACGGAGGTCCGCCTTGCGGATTGCCGCCACGCGTTGGAGCAGCTGCATAAGAAGGAAGCCGAATGGCAGGGTATCTTCAATTCTGCTGCTTCGCTGAAAGTGCTGTACCGCTCCTGGCAGGCGCAGAAGCAGAAATTCCTGGATGCCCAGCGGGAATATCAGGAATTTCATACTCAGTATCTGCAAAAGGAAACCGCATTTTTCCAGGAGCAGGCGGGAATTTTGGCGGAGGACCTGAAAGACGGCGAACCCTGCCCGGTGTGCGGTTCCACGGAACATCCCCACAAAGCGGCGCGCACTGCCGGTGCGCCCAGCGAAGCGGACTGGAAACAGGCCAAAGAGAAAAACGAACGGCTGCAGAACGCCGCGCAAAAGGAGAGCGAGCAGTCCGGCAAACTGGAAGCGGAGTACAAAACCAGCGCGGAGCATCTGCACCGGAGTGCGCAAGAATGCCTTGCGGGGACCGCGATGCCTGAAACGGTGGGAAAGCTGCAGGCGCTTGCGCAGGAGCAGCTTGCACTTTGCCGGGAGGAGCAGAAGCAAAAGTCGGAGGAATGCGACCGACTGGATGCCCAGTGGAAAGAACGCAAACAATGCGAGCAACGGCTTGCGGCGGCGGAAACCCGGGTGAAGCAGACCGATGAGGCGATTCGTGCAAACGGGGAACAGCTTACCGCGCTTACGGCGGAGCAGTCTGGCAAACAGGCCAGGCTGGCGATGCTGCGCGGCGCGCTGGAATATCCTTCGAAGGAGGAAGCGCAGAAGCAGCTGAACCGCACGCAGGAAAGCCTTTCTAAACTGAAACAGGCATTGCAGCGGGCGGACGAGCAGTATCGCCGGGCGGAAACCGAGCAAAACCGGAACCAGGCGGTGCTGGCTGACCAGACCGGGCGGCTGGCCGCTACACAGGAACAGTTAGAACAGGCAAAGGAAGCTTATCGACAGGCGCTGGCAGCTGGGGGATTTGAAAAGGAAGAGGACTACCATGCGGCTCTCCAAACCGAGGATGAGCTAGAAAAAACGCGCCGTATTCTGGAAGAATACCGGGATGCGTGCAAACGCGCACAGGAGGAGCAGAGCCGCCTGGAACAGGAACTGAACGGGAAAACACCGCAGAATCTGGACTCGCTTTTGCAGCAAAAGCAGGAACTGGAATCCCAAAAAGCTGCGGAGGACGAACGGATGCAGACCATTTGGAGCAGAATGAATGCCAATGGGAAGATTCTGAAAGCTCTGCAAAAATCCGAGCGGGATGGAAAGCGCTGCGAAGAAGATTACCTGCTGGTCAGCGGGCTTTCCAAAACAGCGAACGGCGAACTGCCCGGGAAGCAGAAGTTGGCGTTTGAACAGTACGTGCAGGCTTCGTATTTCAATCAGATTATCGCAGAAGCGAACAAGCGTCTGCTGCAGATGTCCGAAGGGCGCTTCCAACTGCTGCGGCGGGAGGAAGCGACGGATTTTCGCAGCCAGACCGGGTTGGAACTGGACGTGCTGGACCATTACACCGGAAAAATCCGCACGGTCAAGTCGCTTTCGGGGGGCGAATCCTTTAAAGCTTCGCTTGCGCTCGCACTGGGGCTTTCGGATGTGATTCAAAGCTACGCCGGCGGGGTGGAAGTGGACACCATGTTTATTGATGAGGGCTTCGGCGCGCTGGACGCAGAATCGCTGGAGCAGGCAATTCGTACGCTAAACGGCCTGACCGCCGGAAACCGGCTGGTGGGCATCATTTCCCATGTTGCGGAGCTCAAAGAGCGTATTGACCGCCAGATTATTGTTAAAAAAGGCGTTTTCGGAAGTACGGTTCAAATGACGGTGTAATTTCTCTGTTTATCAAACGGGCCTGTGGGGCAGCTTTTCGCCCCCACAGGCCCATTTTGTTGTTATCTAACTTTGTAAGCACGACTTAATGAACCCAAGTTACGGTTCCTTTGGAAAAGGTGAAGCCCAGTTTTTCATGCAGCCGTATGGACGCTTCGTTCCCCACGATGATCTGTCCGTAGGGAATGCGCCCCTGTCTCAGAAGTGTGTTTAGGTAGTGGATTTCCAGTGCTTGGGCGATGCCGCGCCGCCGGAATTGCGGCAGCACCTCCAGCAGCCCCATGGAGCCCTCCGCGTGCATTCCCATAAACGCGGTGATTTCGGTCCCCGCAAAAGCGCCCGTCATTACCCCAGCCTGCAGCCGTTCGCTCAGGTAGTCGCGGCTGCCGCGGGTGTAGTTTTCACATAAAAAGGAAAGGTAGGTTTCGTCCAGCGTGCGGAACGTCAGGCTGCTTTCAGGCTCTGGCAGAAGGGTGGAGCCGGTGTAGACTGCCTGATGGCAAACCGTGGCTTCAGTCAGCCCGAAGGCTTCCTGCACAAGGGGAAGAAACTGTTCCTGATGAATCACGACTTCCTGCGCATGATCGATTTGGCTCATCAGTCTGCGCATGGTTTCTTCGCTGTCTGCGCTTATCATGTAAACCTGAGCGGCGGGATGGGAAAGAAGCACCCCGTCGGCGCAGACCTGCACGATTTTAGCTTCCTGATGTACGATGCATTCCATCATGTCCATATTTAAAATCCGGTCTTTTTGTAAATATTCCAGTGCGGTTTGCTGTGTCATTGCTTTGTCTTCTTTCTTTTTATTCGTGTAATTCGCCGGAAAGGTCAATCTGCTTCGTGGCGACGGCGCTGGTAAACGCGGCATCGTGTTCCACAAACAGCATGGTGGGGCGGTATTCGGTCAGCAGCGCTTCCAACTGCATGCGGGACAGCACGTCAATAAAATTCAGCGGTTCGTCCCACAGGTACAGGTGCGCCGGCTCACACAGACTTTTTGCAATCAACACTTTCTTTTTCTGCCCCTCGCTGAAGCTTTCCAAATTCTTTTCAAACTGCTCGCGGGAAAAATCCAGTTTGCGCAGAATCGTCTTGAACAGGCTCTCATCTATTCCGTTTTCCCGCGCGAAATTCGTTAGGTTCCCCGTTAGAAACGAGGTGTCCTGCGACACATAAGAGAAGACCAGCCCGCTGCCAAGGCGCAGCTCGCCCGTATGCACAAGCGATTCACCTAGAATCAGCTTTAAAATGCTGGATTTTCCGGAACCGTTCCGTCCGCAGAGCGCAACGCGGTCGCCCCTGCACACTTGAAAGTTAAGGGGTCCGCACACCTGCCGTTCGCCGTAAAAAAGGCACAGGTCTTTTGCTTCCAACAGCACGTCTGTGCGGTACTGCAGCGGATGAATGGCCAACGGTTCGGCTTCCTCCAGATTGCGGAGCAGCTTTGACTTTTCTTCAATGGCGGCGGTCTGTCTGCTTTCCATTATTTTGGCGCGTTTCATCATTTTCGCCGCTTTGTGGCCGATATATCCTTTATCCGGTTTAAGTCCGGAATTCAGGGAACCGATTTTCGTCTTCTCCACCTGTTTGGACCAGCCGGAGGTTCGCTTGGCCGCCGCCGACAGTCTGGAAATCTCTTTTTTCAGCTTATCGTTTGCCGCAAGCTCAAACTGGTCTTGCATCTCCTTATTGCGCAGCCAAGAGGAAAAGTTTCCGCTCTGAACCTCGATGTTGGTTTTATTAATGGAAAGAATATGATCTACGCATCCGTCTAGAAATGCCCGGTCATGGGAAACCAGAATAAAGCCGCGCTTGCTGTTCAGGTAGCGGCTGACCACTTCGCGGGCGTGCCGGTCCAGATGGTTGGTGGGTTCGTCGATCAGCAGAAAATTGTTTTCCTTGAGAAACAGCGCGGCAAGCAGAACTTTGGTCTGCTCTCCCTTGCTGAGTGTTTCAAACGGGCGGTACCGCACATTGTCCGGAACCTCCAGTAAATTTAGTTCCCGGTTCAATTTCCATAGCTCGGCGCCGCAGCAGATTTCCTCCAATACATCGGCCGTGTACCAGTCCGGGTGCAGAACCGGAAAGGGAAAATAATCAAAGGAAACGGAAGTGCGGATGGTGCCCCGGTATTCGTATTTGCCGAGCAACAGGTTGAGAAACGTGGTTTTGCCACGCCCGTTCCGCCCGGTAAAACCCAGCTTCCAGTCCGTGTCCAAACGAAAGGAAACGTTGTCGAAAATAATATCATAACTGCCGTCGTAGCCGAATGTCAGCCCGGCGACTTCAATCATAGACATCGCGAGAGTCACCTCCGGAAGATATAAAAAACGGCCGCGGGAATTGCTCCCCACAGCCAGTAACCGCATGAGTCTGCGCAAGGGCGCAGAACCATTTCGGTTTCATCCGGAAGAAAGGCGCAACTATCCCGCTGTAAGCCAAATTTAGGCTTATACAAAAGCAGGATTATTTGCGCATCTTTCCATCTCCATCCGTCTAGATTTACTTCATGATACTATATTTGTGAGGGTGTGTCAAGAATCCAAAATCTTTGGTCACGAAAAACAGGGAATTAGTCGGAATATGCCTTTACAGTTTGAAATCCATATTATATAATATCAATATAGAAAAAACATGGGGAAAGGCAGATTTTTTGTTGAGAAAGGGGATAAAATCATATGCCACAATTCATTAACGGCTTAAAGGTGTCAAGCAATGGAACCATTCGGCATGTTGCCGGTTTTGGCAGCGGAGACGGCGGATACGATGTTTTGCTGACGACCATGAGAAGCCAGGGGTCACTGCCCTGCGTCACATATTATTTTCGGGACGGTATGACCAAACGGAGCGTTTCAGTTGCGAAGAGCCGCGGAAGCTACCTTATTGAAATGGGGACCTTTGCAGATATGGATGCCCCTGAAAGCTTTTTTAACGACAGCGTTTCCATGCGCCGGGTGCCAAGAAAATATTTGAAAGAAACGGCTATGGCCTACCGGGCGTACCGTATTCTGTTTAACGAGTTTAAGGGAATCCGGGAGGAGATTCTAGATGCGGCGAACGGTCTGGAGTATCTTTACCTTGGGACCTTGTCTAGGGACAAGGATGGGCTGCTGAAAATGCTGGAGCGTGCGGGCTTTCATCCGGACAAGGTGGATGTAAACATGATTCATACCAAAGAAGGAATCTGCATTTCCCCGGACGGAACCTGTTTTAAAGAAATTTGATGATGGAAGTTTCCACTGCGAAATGTACTTTACAGCCGGGGGAAAAACCGGTTCGGGGGCGGTTTGCGCCCAGCCCGAGCGGCAGGATGCACCTTGGCAACGTGTTCTGTGCGCTGATTGCGTGGCTTTCGGTGCGTAGCGCCCATGGGGAAATGGTGCTGCGCGTGGAGGACTTGGACCCAGACCGTTGCCGCCCGGAATACGCACGCCAGCTGGAGGAAGACCTTCTCTGGCTTGGGCTGGACTGGGACGAGGGCGGTTCCCGAGGGGGAGTATGCGAACCATATTACCAAAGCCGCTGCTCTGAAATTTACCGCTCTTATTATGAAATTTTAAAACAAAAAAATCTATTATACCCCTGTTTTTGCAGCCGGGCGGAGCTTCACGCTGCGCAGGCGCCGCATGCCTCCGACGGGCAGACCGTTTATTCCGGCCGGTGCCGTTCGCTTTCCCGGGAAGAAGCCGCGCACCTTGCAGGTGTGCGTGCGCCCGCGGTGCGGATTCTAGTTCCGGATGAGGTAATCTCTTTTACGGACGGACACTGTGGAGTATGTTCGCAGAATTTGGCGAAGAACTGCGGCGATTTCATTGTGCGCCGGTCGGACGGTGTGTTTTCCTATCAGCTCGCGGTCGTGGTGGACGATTTACGCATGGGAATCAATCAGGTTGCGCGCGGGCGCGATCTGCTGAGTTCCACCCCGCGCCAGCTTTATTTGTACCGCCTGTTTCAGGGGGAAGCACCGTCGTTTTACCACATCCCGCTGCTCCTTGCGCCGGACGGAAGAAGGCTTTCCAAACGTGAGCACGATTTGGATATGGGCGCGCTGCGCGCGCGTTTTTGCCCGGAGGAACTGTTGGGCCGCCTTGCGTTTCTGGCCGGTCTGACCGACACAAAGGAACCGGTTCGGGCAAGTGAGCTGATTCCGCTTTTTTCATGGGACAAGGTGCCAAAACAGGATATTTTCGTGCCGGTTTCCCTGTTTTGAATCGTTGTTTATTGTTCATTTTCTGCGAAAATTGCATAGATTTCAAGGCACTTTTCTGTCCGTTTTGCAGAATGTGAAGAAAGTTTCGGAAAAACTGTGCTTAATATTGCGCCCTTTCGTTTGCAACGTTATAATATAAACAAAAGTGTGAAGTATCAATCGCGAAGGAGAACCTTTTATGAGCGTGGATGATCAAACGGCGATTCCTGCGGAACGAATGAAGCTGATTCTAGCATTTATAGAAGAAAAGGGAAGTGCCCAGGTAAAAGAGCTGGCAAAGGCCCAGAATGTCAGCGAGGCGACCATCCGGCGGGATTTAGCGGAACTGGAAAAGATGGGGAGCATCAAACGCACGCACGGCGGCGCTATTCTATATGGGCATAACACGCCGTATGAGCGGGTGTTTCAAGATAAATCCGATTTGCAGGCGGCAGAAAAGAGACGGATCGGCGCGCTGGCTTCCCGGTATGTCAGCGACGGCGACACGGTTTTTCTGGATTACGGTTCCACGGTGCTGCAGCTTTCCCTCAACCTTGGGGAAAAGCGGAACCTCACCGTGATTACCAACGACCTGAATATTGCGAATGCTGTGGTCCTTCATCCGTCTTCAAGCCTGATTATTACCGGCGGTATCCGTCGAAGCAACAATATTTTGGTGGGTTCCGTTACGGAAAATTTCATCCGGCAAATCCGGGTGGACAAGGTTTTCCTTTCCGCAGACGCA
The DNA here is from genome assembly GCA_012839345.1 of Clostridiales bacterium. GTDB lineage: Bacteria > Bacillota > Clostridia > Oscillospirales > Acutalibacteraceae > Caproiciproducens. The sequence continues at coordinate 182,637 of DUNN01000036.1, forward strand.
GTTGACCCGGAGTTCGGCGTTGCCAATTCGGACTTTGACGGCACCGAAATCAAAACATTGGCGGTGCAGGCTGGCAAAGAAGTCATTCTTCTTGCGGATAAAACGAAGTTCGGCCGCACGGCTCTGGCTCGCATCTGCCAGTTTAACGAGCTGGACCGGATTATTACGGACTTGGGTATGCCGCAGTCGATGATTAAAAAAATTACCGAGCAGGGCGTTGCTCTGGAACTGGTATAAACAGAAATAAAACGAGGGGTCTGTTTTAAACAGACCCCTCGTTTTATTTTCCACACAGAACCGCGTTAAGGGGGTTCACCTTTCTTTTCCGCTGTTTTTTCCATCTTTTCGCCAATCCCGGTATGTAATAAGAGAAATCCGTGCTATAATAAACCTATCTTATGATTTATTTTACCATGATGTGAAAGGATGCATCCGAATGAGCTTTGGAAGCAAGATACTGGATTACAAAGAAGATATTTTACGCGATTTGGCCACGCTGATTGCGATTCCCTCCGTAAACGGAGAGGCACAGCCGGGTATGCCGTTTGGAAAACATGCCGCCGACGCACTGGAACGGATTCTGTCGATTGCAGATGGCATGGGGCTTGCCACGAAGAATGTGAACGGATACGCGGGCCACGCGGAATACGGAGAAGGCGCAGAAGTGGCCGCTGTGGTTGCGCATGTAGACGTTGTTCCGGCGGGAGAAGGCTGGGAAACGAATCCGTTTCAGCTGACGCAGAAGGGCAATTTGTTCTATGGCCGCGGCACGGCGGACGACAAAGGCGCCGCGATTGTTGCGCTGTACTGCCTGAAGGCACTGAAGGACGCAGGCGTTGCGCCAAAGCGCAAAATGCGTGTGATTTTCGGTGCAGGGGAAGAAATCGGCAGTGACGATATTAAGCAGTACCTTTCTTCCGAAACGCTTCCGGTTATGGCCTTTACGCCGGATTCCGATTATGGAATCTGCAACCGCGAAAAAGGAATTCTGCGTTTGCGCATTACGGCACCGGCTAATGACTCTGCGGTCGTTCGGGAACTGACCGCAGGTACCGTCATCAACGCCGTGCCGTCCAAAGCAAAAGCGGTGCTTGCCTGTTCCGAAGAAGACGTTGCGGCGTTAAAGCAGGCGGCGCAGAAGCTGGAGGGTGAGTTCCAGTTTGAAACAGTGCCGGGCGGAGTGCAGATTACTTCCATTGGAAAGGCTTCCCACGCCATGCAGCCGCAGGAAGGCCGAAATGCCGCCACATATTTAATCCGTCTGCTTTTCACGGTGTTTTCTGCCGAACAGCTTGGCGGTTTCCTTTGTTTCCTAAAGGATAAAATCGGAACGCAGCTGCATGGAGAAAACCTCGGCATTGCTCAGAGCGACAAAGAATCCGGCCCGCTGACCCTGAACCTCGGTTTGGTGGAAATCAACGGTGAGGGCGCTTCCGTAGGAATTGATATCCGCTACCCCGTGCTTTCCGACGGCGACGGGATTATCCGCACCATCACTGAATGCGCGGAGCACAACGGACTGAGCGTTACGGTTCTGGGTCATACAAAACCGCTCTTTTTGCCGGCAGACAGCCCCTTTATTTCGCTGCTGCAGGATTCTTATAAGGAGTTTACCGGCGTACCTGCAGAGCTATATTCCACCGGCGGCGGTACCTACGCGCGCGAATTTCAGGGCAGGGCAGTGGCGTTCGGCCCGTTCTTCCCGGAAGAACCGGACCGCCATCTGCACGATGTGGGTGAACACATCGACATCGACTGGTTCATGAAACATGCGCAGATTTGTTTGGAAGCCATGTACCGTATGGCTACTATGGACTAATTCTTTATATCATTCTTAGAGGCGATTATGGAACAGTACAGCCATGTTACTCTGGATGACATTCTGAAAAACCGTGAGATTAACGCCTACATTCAGAACGGAAATGATAATTTAGGCGTAATCGGATTCACAGAGCACGGGTTTGCCCACGCGAAGCGTTCTTCCAATTATGCCGGCTATATTCTTCGTACCCTGAATTATGACGACCGCACCTGTGAACTGGCCGCGATTGCCGGGTATATGCACGATATTGGCAATGTGGTGAACCGGGTGGCGCACGCCCAGAGCGGAGCACTAATGGCGTTCCAAATTCTGAACCGGCTCCACATGCCGCCGGAAGAAGTCGCGCTGGTGGTTGCGGCAATCGGAAACCACGACGAAGGCACGGCGGCCGCTGTGAATCCCATTGCCGCTGCGCTGATACTTTCCGACAAGGGCGACGTCCGCCGCACGCGTGTGCGCAACAAGGAAACGGTTGGCGCGGATATTCACGACCGCGTCAACTATGCGGTGGAACGAGCGGAAACGAGCATTGACCCTGAGCGCAAAACCGTCACGCTCGATCTTACCATTGACACGCAGATTTGCCCCGTTATGGAGTATTTTGAAATCTTTATGACGCGCATGGTGCTCTGCCGGCAGGCGGCCGAATTTTTGGGCCTGCAGTTTGAACTGATTATCAACGAAACAAAGCTTCTTTAAACGCGTTTTGTTAACCATGCCCGGGCGGCTCTGCTGTCTGGTTTCATGCGGGAAATTTGTCTGCCAGTGTAGGCAGTCTTGCGCGGACAATAAAAAACAGCTTACCGGCCGGCCTTGCAGCCGGAAGTAAGCTGTTTTTGTTATAGTTTTTTATATGAGAAACGGCCAGAGCTGCCGGGGATATATTTGGGATAAAGGCGGAGCGTTTCAATCACCGAACAAAATTTATCCGAACAGCTCACAATCACGGATTCCCGGTACCGGGGAAGCGTGATGGTCAGCGGCCACATATGCTTTACAATAATATCGCGTTCTTTTTCGCTTAAAGTAAACTGCTGTTCCGCGTTGCGCAGGGCGGTTTTCGGGTGGCTGAACGCGTGCAGGCCCTCGTTCCCGCTTCCGCAGTGCCAGTCGTAAAGAAAGAAATCGTGCAACAGCGCGCCGCGGATTAGGCTCCGGTAATCGGCACGGATGTGCAGCCGCTTGCAGATGAGGTAGCTGTAATACGCAACCGATACGCTGTGCTCCAGGGTGGAAATGCTGCCATGTTGTGTAAATTTTGTCATTTTCTGTACGGATGGACTTTTCAAAAGCTCCCCTGCAACGGCCTGAAAATAGGCTTCTTCCTGCGCGGTCAACGCCATATCTGTTCTCCTTTCGGCGGTTAATAGTTCTAATATAAACCATCTTCCCCCGATTTTCAAGAGCAGACTGTACAGTTCAGGTTTCGTTAAAACGCGACAAAAAGGCTTTGGTACGTTCGTTCTGCGTATGGTCGAAAAGTTCTTCGGGCGGCCCCTGCTCCACAATGACCCCGTTGTCCATAAATACCACGTAATCCGCAACGTCCCGGGCGAACTTCATCTCATGCGTTACAACCACCATGGTCCTGTGTTCCGCTGCCAGCCCGCGGATAACCTTTAATATCTCTCCGGTCAGTTCCGGGTCCAGCGCGCTGGTCGGTTCATCAAAGAACAAAACGTCTGGGTTCATGGCGAGCGCACGCGCAATGGAAACACGCTGCTGCTGCCCGCCGGAAAGCTGGCAAGGGTAAGCGTCCGCTTTTTCGGAAAGCCCCATTTTCTTTAGCAGGTCACGTGCGATTGTTTCCGCTTCTTCTTTGGATTTATGCAGGACCCGGACGGGTGCTTCTGTAATGTTCTGCAGTACCGATAGGTGCGGGAACAGGTTGAAATTTTGAAATACCAGGCCAATGTGCAGCCCGATTTTTGCACAAACTGCCTTATTGGCGTAAACCGCTTTTCCGGCGGCATCGTTTTTTACCAGCGTTTCCCCACAGATGGAGATTTCTCCGGAATCCACGGTTTCCAACTGGGTGACACAGCGCAGGAAAGTGCTTTTCCCCGAACCGGACGGCCCGATGATGGCAAGCACCTGCCCTTTTGTCACCTGAATGGAAATTCCTTTCAGCACCTGGGTGCCGTCAAAGCTTTTCCGAATGTCTGTGGCGGTCAAAGTCTGCGGATTCTGCATGGTTCTCCTCCTAACGGTAATAGCTCAGTTTGTTTTCCGCCACGGTAAAGCAGCGTGTCACGACCGCGTTCATGGCAAGGTAGAACAGCGCGGCAATCACGAACGGCGTCATGCTGACCGAGGAGGAAACCCAGTTGGAGGTGACTTTCAGCAGCTCCACCACACCAATAACCTGGGCAAGCGAGGTGTCTTTGACCAAGGTAATGAATTCGTTTCCCATCGGGGGAAGAATGCGCTTTACAACCTGCGGCAGGATGATGCGGAAAAAGGTCTGCTTTTTCGTAAATCCCAGTACTTTTGCGGCTTCATGCTGGCCGCGCGGAATGCTTTCAATTCCGCCGCGGAAAATTTCTGCGAAGTAAGCGGCGTAATTCAGGATGAACGCCGCCTCCGCCGAAAGCACACGGTCCAGTTGAATACCGAAGATCGGCTTCATTCCGTAAAAGAGGAACAGCAGCTGGAGCATGAGTGGCGTTCCGCGCATAATAAGGATATAAAAACGCATCGGAAGGTTCAGTATTTTCAGTCGGGACATCCGCCCCATGGCGACCAGCATTCCGAGCGGCAGGGAAAAAATCAGCGTTATAAAGAAGATGCGGAGCGACATCAGCGTAGCTTCCAGCATTTGCGGCAAAAGCACCTGGTAATTCAAACGGCCGAAACCTCCTTGGTAATTTAATCATGGATTTTTTCTGTGTGTGAAACGTATAAAAGCAGCAGGGAGCATGGGGACACGAATTTCCGCCCCATGCCGCCCGCTGCTGTGGTTTTGTTACGGCTTATTTTACAACGGTGGTTACATCTTCCCCAAACCATTTTTTCGAAATGGAAGTCATTGTACCGTCTTTTGCCATATCCTTCATGGCGCCTTCAATTTTTTCTTTCAGTGCGTTGTCGGCCTTGCGGAACCCGATGACGTAATCCTCCGTGGCAAGGGAAGCGTCTTTCCCATTGTCATCCGAAAGAATTTTAAAGGCGCCTGGGTTGTTCGTCAGGTAATACCGCGCGACTACTTCATCGATTGCGATGGCGTCGATGGTTCCGTTCTGCAGCTCCAGTACGGCCTTGGAGTAATCGTCAATCTGCACCACGGATTTCAGCGTGCTTTTAAAGGAGGAGTTTTCGTTCAGCGCGGATTCCGCAGAGGAATCGCTTTGAACGCCGATGGTTTTTCCGGACAGGGAAGCAAGCCCCTTGTAGGAGGCGTCGGTTTTAATTAGAATAATCTGATTGTTCTTCATGTAAGGAATGCTTAGGTTGAATTCTTTTTCCCGTTCCGCCGTTTTGCTGAACCCGTTCCACAAGCAGTCGATATTGCCGTTGTTCAGTTCGGCGGATTTGTTGTCCCAGTCAATGGGCTGCGTTACCAGTTCAATGTTCAGGCGTTTGCACGCTTCCTGGGCAAGGTCAAGGTCAAAGCCGACGAGCTTTCCGGTTTGGGTATCCACAAAGCCCATGGGAGGAAATGCGTCGTCCAGACCAAGTACCAACTTTCCGGCCTTTTGGACTTTGTCCCAGGATTCATCGGCGGTGGAAGCGGCTGATGTGCCGGTACTGGCGGTTTTGCCAACGCTTGCGACCAACCCGCAGGAGGAACAGGATACGGCAATCGCTGCGGCAAGCAGCAGGGAAAATATCTTTTTCATAGGAAACCCTCTCTTAATTCAAAATCAATTTGTACCACTATATTACCTTATTAGCATGCTAAAGTAAATAGTCTGCTCGAATTTTGTAATTTCCTACAATTAAAACGAAGGCCGGGGAAAGGACTTTATGCTTGAAGTTCCAGATGCGATGGGGTATCATTATTCCGTAGGGGATGGAATATGACCAAACGGCGTGCCGTTTCCCTGACATTTATCGAAGGAGTGAGTGTTTTGGAACCTTTAAAATTAAAAGCTCCGTGCAAAGATTATCTTTGGGGTGGCACAAAATTAAGAACCGAGTATCACCAACAGAGCGATCAGGAAAAAATTGCGGAAAGCTGGATGCTTTCCTGCCATAAGGATGGGCTGTCCGTTATTACCGGCGGAAAGTATGATGGCCTGACGCTGAAAGAATATATAGATCAGGCCGGAAAACAGGTGTTGGGAACCGACTGCAACTCGTTCGAATATTTTCCGATTCTGGTAAAGCTGATTGACGCGAACGACCGCCTTTCCATACAGGTGCACCCGAACAACGAGTATGCCCTCACGCACGAAGGGGAATACGGAAAAACGGAAATGTGGTATATTGTGGACTGCGAACCGGGCGCTTTTTTGTATTACGGGTTTCAGAAGTCCATCAGCAAGGAAGAGTTTGCCGAGCGAATTCGCAGCAATACCCTGACGGATGTGCTGAACCGGGTGGAAGTACACCCTGGCGATGTGTTCTTTATTGATTCGGGCACGCTGCATGCCATTGGTGCGGGAATTCTGGTGGCGGAAATCCAGCAGAATTCAAACACAACCTACCGGATTTACGATTACGGAAGAGTGGGTGCGGACGGGAAGCCGCGTGCGCTCCATGTGGAAAAAGCCATGGATGTCACCAAGCTGGAGCGGCCGCAGCGTTCCTGCAAACCGCAGGGCGAACTGAAGAAGGACGGGGACGCTACTTATACGCTTCTTGCTTCGTGCAAATACTTTACTGTTTCCCGTGTGGAGCTTTCCGGAACGATTTCCTGCTGTGCAGATACTTCTAGCTTTCAGTCAATTTTGTGCCTTTCCGGGGATGCACAGCTTGTGCGGGAGGGAGAACCACCGATGGCATTTACCAAGGGCGACAGCATTTTCATTCCTGCAGGAATGGGTACATATCAGCTACAGGGTAGCGCCGAATTCCTGCTGACCTCCGTTTAAGCCGGGAAAATTCAGGTGTTTGGGGAGGCACGGCAGAAACGTGTTCATAGAATCATCTGTATAATCTTTATAATCGTTCGAAAAAACAGTCCGTGCTTTTCAGCACGGACTGTTTTTGTGCCTTCTGCATGTCTGAATCAGCAGACCGCCGGGGGTGCTGCGTTTTCCTTTATTGACGTGTGGCACTATGCATGATACAATGAAAATATTACAGAAATTATTATCGAAAAATTCGAAAATTTATAAAATGCAGGTGTAAACAGCATGACTACGATTCGAGATATAGCGAAAAAACTGAATCTATCCGTCAGCACGGTTTCCAAGGGCCTGAACGGGGCAAGCGATGTCAGCGACGAGACACGGCGGCTGGTGCTGGACACCGCGCTGAAAATGGGGTATGCATCCCGGCAGGCGCGCACAGCGGAACCTACGAAGATCTGCGTGTTTATTGAAAATATGGGCTACGAACAAATTGAGCAGTTTGGTTACGATATTATTGTGGGATTTAAGCTTGCTGCAGCCGCCAAACAGTGGGACGTTTCTATTGTTCCCATGGCGCTGAACCAGGAAAACAGTATTCAGTATGAGGAATATATGCACGCGAATCATTATTCCGCTGGCTTTTTGCTTGGGTTTGTGCTGCACGATGATTTTCTCCGTCAGCTGGAAAAAACGACGGTGCCAACCGTTCTGCTGGACAATGTGATTTACAATAAAAATGTGGCCTGCCTTGGGGTGGACAACCAACAGGGGATTTTCCGCGCGGTGCGGCATCTGGCAGAGCTTGGGCACACCTCAATCGCCATGCTGAACGGCGAACCGCAAAGCCGTGTTTCCAGTGAACGCCTGAACGGTTTTCGGCTAGGAATGGAGCATTTCGGGCTGCCGATCCGGGAAGAGTTGATCGGCCACGGAGATTACAATGCGGATTGCGCGGAAAAGTTTGTGGGCCGTTTTGTGGATGCGGGTGCGACGGCGATTGTTTGTGCGAGCGATATGATTGCGCACAGCGTTCTGCGGGAACTTTACCGCATGAACCTCCGTGCGCCGGATGATATCAGTGTAGTCGGCTTTGACGATCTTCCCATTGCGGCTTACGCGACGCCCCCGCTTACCACCGTGCGTCAGGACCGGCTGGCAATCGGCAGAAACGCCTGTCTGCTGATGGAACAGATTATGCAGGGCAACTGCATCAACCGCCTGCTTCTAATTCCGGAACTGGTCGTGCGGGAATCGACCGGAAAGCCGAAAAACGCCGCCCCGCACAATTAGTCAGGATGCTGATTTTAAAAGTGAGAATGGTCGGATATTTTTTCACACACATGGTGTACCCTGTTTTAAACTGAAAACACTGTTGCAAAGCGGTTTTCCGCGTTTTTGCCGATTGTGTTCTTACCCCGTTGGTCAAGTCCCTGTTTCGATAACATCGAAACAGGGACTTGATATTATCGAAAATTTATGCTATTCTTTTTTCAATAATAAGATGCAGGGGAGAGCCAACTTTATGTTAGATGTTTTAAATCCCGAATTCACCGCAGAAATGAAACGGACGATTTTGCTGAAATTTGGATGCACGCCGGAAACGGCCACCCCACAGGAACTGCATGAGGCACTTTCGGAATGCTTAATGGAGCGGATTGTACCGGTTTGGAACGAGAGTCAGGAGGAATATGCGCGCAAAAGGCAGGTTTATTACCTGTCTGCAGAATTCCTTATGGGCCGCGCAATCTACAACAATCTTCTTGCTTTAGGGCTGACGGAGCAGGTGCGTAATCTCTTTCAGAAACTAGGTGCGGACCTGAACGCCATGGAAGAGGTGGAGGATGCCGCACTGGGAAATGGCGGACTCGGCCGGCTGGCCGCCTGTTACATGGATTCGGCGGCAACGCTGGGACTGCCGGTTCAAGGGTACGGAATTCGCTATCGTTTCGGATTGTTCCGCCAGAAATTCGAAAACGGGTTTCAGTCAGAACAATTGGATGATTGGACGCGGTATGGTGATCCGTGGTCGGTGCGCAGGGACCGTGACGCGGTTATCGTAAAATATGCGGACCAGACTGTCCGCGCCGTTCCTTACGATATGCCGGTGATTGGCTACGGCGGAAAACATATCAATACCGTGCGCCTGTGGCAAAGCGAACCCCTGGTACCGTTTGATTTTCAGAAATTCAACGATCAGCTTTATGATGAGGCGGTTGAGGGCCAAAACAGGGCAGAGGATATTTCTCGTGTGCTGTACCCGAACGATTCGACCGATGAGGGTAAAATTCTGCGCATCCGGCAGCAGTATTTCTTTTGCAGCGCCTCGATGCAGGATATGCTACGTACTTACACTGCAAAATACGGAAACGATTTCACAAGGCTTGCAGAACTCAGTGTGGTGCAGCTGAACGATACGCACCCCACGGTGGCAGTCTGCGAACTAATCCGCCAGCTGGAAGAGCACGGCGTCGATTTTGAAACGGCCTTTGGAATTGCGCGAAAGATTTTCCGCTACACCAATCACACCGTTATGGCGGAAGCGTTGGAAAAGTGGGATGAGGAGCTGTATGCTTCCATTTTGCCGGAAATCTGCGAAATTATTGATCAAATTGCGGAACGTCAAAAAAAGGAATTCACCGCGCTTGGCGGCAAGTTTGCGGAAAATTTGGAAGCCTGCGCCATTGTAACGAAAAAGATGGAGCGTCAAAAACCGAAATCAGGCAAACCCCAAGTCACACCCTGCAAGGAAAAGAGAACCATTCACATGGCAAACCTTGCCGTTTACGCTTCCGACGCGGTCAATGGTGTGGCAAAGCTGCACACGGAAATCCTGAAGCACAGCGTACTGAAGGAATGGTATGAGCTTTACCCCGAACGCTTTCACAATGTTACGAACGGAATTACCCAGCGCCGCTGGTTGGCTTTGTGTAACCCGGAGCTTTCCGCACTGATTACCCGTCTGTTAGGCTCGCAGGCGTGGGTGACAAACCTGTTCGAACTGGAAAAGCTGATACCGTACGCTGGAGATCAGGGAGTTCTGGATGAATTTATTGCGATTAAGAAGCAGAAAAAGCAGCAGCTTTCCGAATATATCGCACGGCGAGACGGCCTGCAGGTGCCACCTGATTTCATTTTTGATATTCAGGCGAAGCGGCTGCACGAATACAAACGCCAGTTTTTGAATGCGCTCTCCATTCTGGACTTTTATTATGAGATTAAAGAGGGGAAAATTAAAGACTTTACCCCGACGGCGTTTCTGTTTGGAGCGAAAGCTGCACCCGGCTACATTCGCGCTAAGGGAATTATTAAACTGATTAATGAAATTGCACGTTTGGTGGATTCCGACCCGGTGGTCAGGAACTATCTGCGCGTCATTTTCGTGCAGAATTACGACGTTTCCTACGCAGAAAAGTTGGTCTGCGCTGCTGATCTTTCCGAGCAGATTTCTACCGCGGGAACGGAGGCTTCCGGCACCGGGAATATGAAATTTATGTTGAACGGTGCGCCGACGCTTGGCACCTATGACGGTGCCAATGTGGAAATTGTGCAAAAATCCGGATTCGAGAACAACTACATCTTCGGCGCCCGTGTGGAGGAACTGGACTCCATCCGCAACGAATATGACCCGAACAAAATTTACCGGTCCAACGCGCGTGTGCGCCGCGCACTGGACGCTTTGATAAACGGAACGCTGAATGATGACGGCACCGGCGTATTCAAGGAGCTTTATGATTCCATCTTGGTGGGAGCAAGCTGGCACCGGCCGGACCAATATTTCTTGCTGTATGATTTTGAATCTTATCAGAATGCTCGCCTAAACGCGAACCGGGATTACCGAAACAGCCTCGATTTTGCACGCAAAGGTTTTTTGAACATTGCAAACGCAGGATGCTTTTCGAGTGACCGCAGCGTGGAGGAATATGCTCAGAATATCTGGAAGATAAGGCCGTGAATCTCGGTATATGGAAAGGATTAGACGAATGCGACGCTCTAAAAAACAATCCGACAAAAAAGAATTAACGGGTCGCGCAAGCGGAATCCTGCTGCCTGTGAGCAGTCTTCCTTCCCCATACGGAATAGGGAGTTTGGGGAAAGAAGCGTTTCAGTTTATCGATTTTCTGAAAGATACCGGTCAAAAATACTGGCAGATTCTGCCGATTGGGCCAACCGGATGCGGCGACAGTCCATACCAAAGTTTTTCTGCATTTGCGGCAAATCCTTACTTTATTGACCCGGAACTGCTGGTCGAGCAGGGGCTTTTAAAGGAAGAGGAGCTCAGGGAATTTCAATTCGGTGACGATCCGGAGCAGGTTGACTATAAGGCGTTGTTTGACAACCGCTTTCGTATGCTTCGCATGGCGGCCGACCGGTTTCCGGAGGAGGAGCCGGGTTTTCATGCATTCCAAAGATCCAATGCCGGCTGGCTGGAAGATTATGCGCTTTTTATGGCGCTAAAAGAAGAAAACGATATGGTTTCGTTTCAGGAGTGGCCGGATGAGCTTCGCCTTCGCAAACCTGCTGCATTGCGAGCCGCTCGGGTGCGGCTGGAAAAGGAAATCCGCTTCTGGAAGGTTACGCAGTATCTATTCTTTTCACAATGGAGCGCTTTAAAAACCTACGCACATAAACAGGGAATTTATATCATTGGCGACCTGCCGATTTATGTATCGCCCGATTCGTCCGATTTGTGGGCACACAGCGAGCTTTTTCAGGTTGACAAGAACCGCAGGCCCACGGATGTTGCCGGTTGCCCGCCGGACTCCTTTACAGCGGATGGGCAGCTTTGGGGAAATCCATTGTATGCGTGGGAAAAACATGCGTCCACCGGATTCCGTTGGTGGATACGTCGCCTTTCCAGCGCTGCAAAGGTTTACGACGTAGTGCGCATTGACCATTTCCGCGGGTTTGCAGGCTATTACAGCGTTCCGGCAGGAAGCAAAAACGCGGTACACGGCACATGGCGCAAAGGACCGGGTATTGATTTTGTGCATGCGCTGAAGGAAAAGCTGCCGCATCTTTCGGTCATCGCAGAGGATTTAGGTTTTTTGACGGACGATGTGCGGGAGCTTTTGGCGGAAAGCGGTTTTCCGGGGATGAAAGTGCTTCAGTTTGCCTTTGATTCAAGGGAAGAAAGCGATTATCTGCCGCACAATTATATTCGGAACTGTGTGGTTTACACCGGTACACATGATAACACCACGACCGAGGACTGGCAGCAAACTGCCCCAAAAGAAGACGTTGCGTTTGCCCGCAAATACCTTGGCATAGGTCCGGAAGATGATTTTACAGGTGCCATGATTCGGGCGGCTCAGGCAAGTGTGGCCAACACCTGCATCATCCCGCTGCAGGATTACCTGCACCTTGGGGCCGAGGCGCGCATGAACACGCCGGGTACAGTTGGCGGGAACTGGCGCTGGCGTGTCCGGAAGGAAGACCTTACTCCCCGGCTTGCTGCTGACATTCGGGACCTTACGGAATTATACGGACGTGTTAAACGGGAAAAACCCAAGAAGCGCAAATAAACTTCTGCCGCTGAAGCGGTGCCGCAGGAAACCTAAACTGTGTGCATAGGAAAGTACGTACTGCCAATCGTCTTTCAATCTGTGAGGTTTCTCCTCTTTTCCCTTGATGGGGAGAGAGTCCGTTAAAGCGCTTCATCATGGGATTATTTCCATAGATTAACTAGAGGGTGCCGCAAAATGAATGTAAATTCATTTTGCGGCACCCTCTATTATATTAGGGAAGGAATAAAAGACATTCCGTTGTACGGTACGGTCTGCAGGTGCATTTGCGGGCAGCCTTTGTAAGCGCTATGGCTGCTTCCAACTAAATAGTAGGAAGGCCGGTTTCCTTGTCTTGCTCCGAAAAAATCAAACTGCAATCTACGTTTAAGGTGCGGCCCTAGAAAATCGAAAGCAATAAAATTAAGCTGGCACCGCTCGACGTCGGTGCCAGCTTGTATAAAGGGGGATTTATCTTTGCCTGTGACTTGGTCCGTTGATTCCTTTATGGACGGTTCAGAAACAGATGGCCATTTTCGGGGTTGTTACCCCTTTACTGCGCCGCCGGTGATTCCTGCCACATAGAACCTTTGCAGGATGAAGAACAGAATCATGATGGGAACTCCAATACAAACACACCCGGCGTTGAACTGAGTGAAGTTGTTGTAGATGTTGTTTTTCTGTATCATCTGATATAAGCCGATGGCAACGGTCCATTTGTTGTAGTTATCACCCATGATAATATTTGCGAAAATGAAATCGTTCCATGGCGATATGAATGCCATTAAAGCGGTATAAACAACAATCGGGCCGGAATTTGGCATGATAATATGGAAGAAAACCTGCGCGTTCGTGGCGCCGTCAATTTTGGCGGCTTCATCCAGCGAACGGGGAATGGTGTCGAAAAATCCTTTTGCTATGTAAAAGCCAAGTCCTGCTCCTGCGGAATACTGAATGACCAAAGCCCAAAGATTTTGCGTTAGGCCCACCGCTTTTAAAATGAAATAAACGGCAATCATCGACATAAAGCCGGGGAACATTCCGAGAATCAGGGAAACATTCAAATACGGCTTGCGAAAAGCAAAGCGTAGTCTTGAAAGCACGTAAGCCACGGAAAGCGTGAAAAATGTGCTGATGGCGCATGTGCAGCACGCGACCCAAAAGGTGTTAATATACCAGTCTTTAAATGGATATACCGTATTGGTCCATAGATTTTTGTAATTGTCCAAGGTCCAGTGCTCCGGAATGAAATTAGAGGTAAAAGCGCCGGGTTCCTGGCGGAAAGAAGTGAGTACAACCCACAGAACCGGAATCAGCCAAAGGACCGATATAATGATTAAAATCAGGTAAATCAGCGAAGTGCTTAATATTTTTCTTGTCTTCATTCCCGAATGTTTCATTGGAAATCTCCCTCCCTCTTATAGGAAGCGGTATTATGGTACGTCAGCAGCGACACGATGGCACAAATAATAAAGGAGAAAATGCCGATGGTGGACGCGAGATTGTATTCGTAGTTATTCACGGTTAGTTTATACAGCCACGTAACTAATAGGTCTGTTTTGCCCGCCTGGAAATAATCTGTGGTGGACGGCGCACCGCCGGTCAGAAGGTAAATTACGTTAAAGTTGTTTAGGTTGCCGATAAACTGAGTAATCAAATAAGGTGCTGTAACAAATAAAACATATGGCAGCGTGATTTTGAAAAAGGCTTGAATGGCAGAGGCTCCGTCAATTTTCGCGGATTCATACAATTCGTTTGGAATATTCATCAGAATGCCGGAAGTAATCAGCATTGTGTATGGAATGCCGATCCACAGATTGACCACCAAAACCACAATCCTTGCATTGGTGGCATTGTTGACTAAGAAATCGACTCTGTCAAAGCCCAGAGCAACCAAAAGTTCATTAATGGGACCAAACTGATTAAACATGTTCTGCATGACAAGCAGGGAAATAAACTGAGGAATGGCAATGGTTGTGACCAAAATGGAACGCCACATGGATTTAAAGCGGATTTCCTTTTTATTGATCATCAGTGCAACAATAATCCCCAGAAAATAGTTCGAAAATGTTGCAAAGAATGCCCAGACCAAAGTCCAACCCAGTACATGGAAGAAGGTGCCCGACAGAACCGCGTTTCCACCCAGCATGTCGGTAAAGTTGCTCAGCCCCACCCAATGGAACAGATTGCCCGGCACCTGATGGTGACTGTCGTAATTGGTAAACGCAATCAGAATCATGAAGATAATTGGCAAAACGGTAAAAAACAAGATTCCCAGAACCGGAAGCGTCAGCATGGTTCCGTGGAACTTCTCATCCGCTAATGCTTTGATATCCTGCTTAAAATGATTGGGACGTCTTCCCTGTGCGCGGTCGGATACCAGTTTTCTGGCTGAGGATAGGTTTACAAAGTACATTACAATGAATAATCCGGTTATGACTAAGGCCGCAACACCGTAAATCAAAAACAGCATGGAGTTGTCGCCCTTTTGCAAAACCGGAAGCAGCTGCCCCGGCTGTGTTACCCAGCCCTCTTTTTTCGTGCCGAGCGTATAAAGCCCCTGAATCAGGCTGACTCCCTTTAGTGCCATGAAAACGATGTATCCAACTTCAACAGCCAGAAAAAGAAGCCCCTTTATGATTTGGTGATTTACAAGATTTGCAAATCCCATAATAAAATACGACCCTGCTTCTTTCGATTTAAAAGTAAGCATGGAAGGCGCTTGACTATTTTGCTCTTTTATTGCCTTGTCAGCTATCTCCAAAATTATCACCCCAGCGTTTCATAGTGTTTGCAGCTAAGTATCCTTAAGTAACCGCTAAGAACAGCAATTCGAAAGCCGCTCAGGTCAGAATATTTGCGGCTTTGAATTGCTGTCTATTGACTTATTAACGGTTACCTAATACGAACTTAGCTGCAAGAATCAGAAATTATTGAGTTGTAAAATTCTAGTACAAAATTATTTCTTTACACTGGATTTGAGCAAGTCATTCCAGGCGTTCAGTTTGGTCTGCATTTCGGCTTCTTTAATTTTGCCTTCAAAAATATCTTTCGTGTAAGCCATGCTGGAGTCCGACCAGAAGTTGGTCATCTGGGTAAGGGAAGGCATGGGAATGGAGGTCTTTGCCTGTTCCAGCTGAGCGGCAACGGTTTCATCGCTGGTTACAGAAGAGTCACTTTGTGCTTTCAAATTGGCCGGGATAACGCCTCTGTCTTTGAAAGCCTTAATCTGATTTTCTTCATTTGTCAGGTATTCGGCGAGCTGCATAGAGGCCTGCGGATATTTGGTGTGAGCGTTGACCAGGTAAAGGGTATAGCCCGCGAAAGAAACGATCTGCTTGTCAGTACCATCAATGTTAATGGTAGGCAGTTTGGCAACCGCGTAATTGTCGCCGAGGGCTTTCTTATACTCCTGTGCTTTCCAGGAACCAGTTGCCTGTGCAACGACGGAACCGTCTTTCAGCAGTTTTACAACATCGCCGTCGTTGATATTCTTCAGGCCCTGGCTTTTCAGGGTGGAGATGTATTTGGCTACTGCAAGTGCTTCGGGGCTGTTGAACGTGCTTCCGTTCACATCCAGACCTTTGTCGCCGAACAACTTAACGCCGTTTGCAAAATAGAAAGGAGCGGTATTGTAGTTGTTGCCCATATCCCAGCCGACTTGTTTGCCGGCCGCTTTCGCCTTTTTCAGCATGCCTTCCATCGTCTTAACATCGTCCTGGCTCAGGACACTCTTGTTATAGAACAGGAAGATGGACTGAACGGAACGCGGGTAACCATAAAGGGTATCTTTATATGTAGAAGCCTGTACGGCATTTGCATCATCGTTTGCCTTCACTTCTTCGGCAAATACGGTGTTCGGATAGCAGGCGTTTGCTTCCACCAATGCACCAAGCTGGTCATGCGGTACGCAGAAAACATCGGCCGCGGCGTCAATATCCTTCAGAATGGCTGCCTGTGCCTTGTCTTCATCCTGCACATTGACGGTAACCTTATAGTTTTTGTCTGCATGCAGTTTCTCAAAAGCAGCCGCCATTTCTTTCAGCATCTTCTGATCGTCGCCGGAGCCCCAAAGGGTTATTTTGGCGCCTGTTTCGCCCAATTCCGAAGAAGCAGACGCACTTGAAGCCGCCTCAGAGGCCTGTGGTGTTGTTGCCGATGCAGCGGATGTTGCATTGCTGCCGCCGCTGCAGGCCGTTACGCCAACAGCAAGTACTGCTGCCAAAAAACCTGCAGAAACTCTTTTCCACGCTTTTTCTCTCATGAATAACTGCCTCCTAAAAAATACAAATTTAATATTCGAATAACGCTGAAGTGTTTTTCGAATATTTTCGCATTAAGTGCGTTACCAAGTATAGCATTGAGGTCAGTTAATGTCAATAAGTTTTATAATATTTTTACAAATATATTGGATAATATTCTCACAATTTTTATCTACATTATTTTAAAGATTCAATTTAACCCGATTTATGTTGAATTTTTTCGAACGATATACGAAATAAACGTTTTTAGTTACGAAAATTCAGTTGATTTTATACAACCTCTGCTTTCAGAATGAGAGCGGATTTACGGGAAAGCAAAAATTTGTTTCCATGCAATTTTCCAAACGGAACAATCCCTGCTTTGGAGCCATCGGCAATAATAATCCAATCCTTTGGCAAATCGGAATCCAACTGAATTTCAGCAGGCTCTGAGAGAACGTTTACACATACGAAAAGGAGTTCTTTCCCATCACGCAGGGTAAATGCCACCGTTCCGGGAACCGAATCTACAAACTTCATTTTGCCTGCCGTATGTACGGAAGAATCACGAAGCATTGGAAAAGCAAAACGGATTTCGATTAAACCACGGTAATAGTCCAGAAGATCCGAAAATTCAAGCGTCCGTTTCCAGTCCAGCCGATTTCTGGCGGCGGATGCGCGATAGCTGTTATCCATTCCGCGTTTTGTGCGGGCAAATTCTTCGCCCGCCTGAAGGAATGGCATTCCCTGCGCCATCAAATACAACACGGCGCAAAGTTTGTTCAGACGGACCATTTCCTCATCATACGCGGTATAAATCCTTCCCCGCTTGGTGGAAGCGATTAATTTATCCCAAAGCGTCAAATTGTCATGGGCCGAAACATATGAAACTATTTGGGTGGGCGCCATCGCGAGAGGTTTGGCGAAGTCATTCCTGGTCCATCCCTGAAGGGACGCTTTTACGTCGTTTTCGAATTTCAGGTTTTCCTGAACAAAGCCCTTTTTGTGCCGAAAAAAGACATCGCCCTTAATCGCGTCACGGGTATTGTCGCAGAACACGCCGATCCGCGGATTCAGCAGTGACAAATGTTCTTTGTCGGCGGGAAAATTTCCCGCGGGCATTGCCGGCGTGGAAGCGTACCAAGGCTCACCGTACAACAAAATCTTTCTGCCGTCAGGCAGTTTATCCAGTTCGGCGCGGATGCGGTTCATTGTTTCCACATCGATTAGGCCCATCAGGTCGAACCGAAATCCGTCGATATGATACTCTTTCGCCCAGTACCGTACAGAATCAATGATGTATTTTCGGCACATGCAGCGTTCGCTTGCAACTTCGTTTCCACAGGCGGAACCGTCTGCAAATTTTCCTTCTGAAGTCGTTCGGTGGTAATAATAGGGAACCGTACGGTGAAACCAGGAGCCGGGGCCTTCAAAGGTATGGTTGTACACTACGTCCATGACCACCCCGATGCCGGCCTGATGCAGTGCGGCGACCATCTTTTTTAGTTCCAGAATGCGTGCCTGACCGTGGAAGGGGTCGGTCGAATAGGAACCCTCCGGAACATTATAATTCAAGGGGTCATATCCCCAGTTAAAAGCCTTGCCCGCCTGCGTTTCGTCGATGCTTCCGTAATCGTATACCGGCATGAGCTGAACATGAGTGACGCCGAGTTTCTTTAGGTAATTCACACAGGTTGGCGTTCTGCCGTCCGGAAGCGTAGTGTTCGGTTCCGTAAATGCCAGATATTTCCCGCGCCACTCCTTGCGCACACCGCAGCTTGGGTCATTAGAAAAATCGCCGACATGAATTTCCCATACAATGGCGTCGGTTGGATGTTCGGGCCTCTGGAACGTATCATTTTCCCATCTTGGGGGATTGGTCTTTGAAAGATCTACTACCATGCTGCGTCTGCCGTTGACTCCTGCGGCCTTCGCGTAAGGGTCGGCCGTTTCAGTGGAAACACCGAAATTCGAGATTTCATAGGTATAGTAAACACCGTCCAAGTCACCGGTGATTGTCCGTTCCCATACGCCGTGGTCTGCCGGATGCAAGGCCTGTTTCTGAAGAAGTTTTCCGCCGGAACCCTGTTCGTACAGACAAAGCGATACGAAATCCGCAAGTGGCGCCCATACGCGGAATGTTGTGGCGTCGGGGGAATAAATCGCTCCAAGTTCTTCCGGGTAGTAATAGTTTTTTTCAAAATCTGGTGAATGGTATATGGCCGACAGCTTGACGGGGTCATTTGAAACATTTTTAATGTTTTGAAAATTTAAATCGTTCACCCAACCATTTCCTTTCATTGTTATATTAAGTATTTTCGAAACATGGTATCATTTTAGTACGCGATATAGGCCCTGTCAACAATATGATTCTATCGACTTTTACCGGAATATTTCTTCTGATTTTTACAATTAAAAGATAAAATCACCATATTTATTTCCTATAAATTGTAATTAGAAGCAAAATACAGTTATAAATTTCGAAAAATATAATGCTAAAATATCGAGAAATATTCAGCTGGGCAGGAGAAAAATGAATCTGTAGATGGCGGTGGAATAATCGGAGAATTTTAATATGTGGAGCGGCCTGGCCGCTAATGGTTGGTTTGGAAACGGGTTGGTTTTTCTGGCAAGCCGCCGCAGAATGGGGATGTTCTTTCATGTCGAAATTTCATAAATCACAATATTGACTTTCTGTTTTGCCATGCTATAATTTAGAAATCAAAAAATTGTGCCCCGGAAAAAGACAATGAAATGAAACGGTATTTTCCCAACCCCCTGTGATTCGAAAAGGAAAAGAGGATAACGGCATGAGCCTGACAATTCGGCAAATGATAGCTTCAGACTGGGACGAGGTGGCACAGATTTATCAGTTTGGCATTGATTCTGGCGTTGCGACCTTTCAGACAGAATGTCCTTCTTATGAGGTATGGGATCAATCCCACAAAAAAGAATGTCGGCTTGTGGCGGTATGGGGCGGAAAAGTCATCGGGTGGGCGGCGCTCAGCCCGTACTCTAGCCGGGCGGTTTATGCGGGTGTGGCCGAAATCAGCATTTATCTTCATCCGGAATTTCAGGGGCATGGCTATGGAACCATTCTGCTGAATGCAATGATTGAAGAGTCTGAAAAACAAGGAATTTGGCTTCTTCAATCCGGGATTTTGCAACATAATGCGGCAAGCATTGCCCTACATAAAAAATGCGGCTTCCGGGAGGTTGGATACCGCGAAAAAATTGCGCGGGACAAATCCGGAATCTGGCGGAATACCGTGCTGATGGAACGGAGAAGCCCGCTGAACGGCACGTACGATGCCTCAGTCGAGGCTTTGGTAGAGAAAATTTCTTAACAGGACAAGCTGGACAAACGTGAATCAAAATCCGGTAAAAGTATAATTTCTTCAAAATCCGCAATCCTAAGGGCGGAGGGATGCCGGAATGAAATCAATTTGGAGTGATACTTGTTCATTTAAGCCGAGAGAAAGCTTCAAAAACGACCTTGTGGTCGATACCGTTGTGGTAGGAGCCGGAATGGCCGGCTTGTTGACCGCTTATCTGCTGAACCAGCAGGGTGTCCGCGTAGTGGTTTTGGAAGGTTCGGTTACAGCGAGCGGCGTAACGAAAAATACAACGGGGAAGATTACCTCTCAGCACGATTTATTTTATGATTCCCTGATTCAGAAATTTGGTCTGGAGCTGGCGGAACAGTATGCCTTGGCAAATCAGCGCGCCCTTCAGGCCTATCGCGATATAATCCAGGAACATCATATCGATTGCGAACTGGAAAACAAGCCAGCCTATGTGTACACCCTGCGGGACCCCGCCAAAATTGAAGCAGAAGTGACGGCGGCTGGCAGACTTGGAATTGAGGCAGACTATACCACGCAGGCCGACGACCTTCCGTTTCCCATCAAAGCGGCGGTTCGGTTCCGCAATCAGGCGCAGTTTCATCCATTAAAATTTTTAAAATATATTGCCGAGAATCTCGAAATTTATGAGCATACCATGGTGCGGGAAATTCGGAACAATCAGGTGATTACCGATCATGGCCGCGTAACTGCGGATCATATTGTGGTAACCACCCATTTCCCAATCATCAATGTTCCGGGCTGGTATTTTGCAAGAATGCATCAGGAGCGCTCCTATGTGCTTGCGCTGGAAAATGCTGCTCGGTTGGACGGAATGTATATTGATGAGGATTCGGCAGGTTACTCGTTTCGTGATTACGGCGATTATCTCCTATTAGGCGGAGCGGGGCATCGAACCGGAAAGCATCCGGAAACCAGCTGCTACGAGCAGCTTCGTCATGCCGCACGCTCGTTCTATCCCCAAAGCCGGGAGGCTTATCATTGGTCCGCCCAAGATTGCGTTTCCTGGGATGAAGTTCCTTATATTGGTTCGTATTCTCCCTCTATGCCGAATATTTATGTTGCCACCGGGTTTAAAAAGTGGGGTATGACAAGCTCCATGGTTTCGGCTATGATTCTATCGGATCAGATTTTAGGGAAAAAAAACGATTGCGCCGACGTTTTTTCTCCCCGCCGGTTCAATGCATCTGCCTCCATGAAAAACCTGATTTCCGATTTGGGTCATTCCATTGTGGGCCTTACGAGCGGTGCACTGTCCGCCCCCGGCAGGCGGTGCGCTCATCTTGGCTGCAGGCTGCAGTGGAATCCGGATGAAGAAACCTGGGACTGCCCCTGCCACGGTTCGCGCTTTACAGGCGACGGAAAACTGATTAACGACCCGGCCACAAAGGGACTGAAAAATGGGTAACAGGGCGGAGAAAAACCGCTCTTATTTTGAGGGCTGGTATTTAAAGCACCAGAAGGACGGACATACGGTTGCTTTCATACCTGGGGTTCATTCCGGAGAAGACGGGGAAAAATCCGCTTTTGTTCAGGTTATTACGGAACAGTCGTCGTGGTATGTTCCGTTTTCCACTGCGAATTTCCACGTGCAGCCGCGCGGGTTTGCGGTGCGTGTGGGCGGCCAGGTGTTCAGCGAACGCGGCATTCGGGTGGATTTTAACACCTCCGGCCTTCAATGCCGCGGAGTGCTGTACTACGGGAACCTGACACCGCCTGCTTATGATGTGATGGGGCCGTTTCGTCTTTTTCCCTTTCTGGAGTGTAATCACGGCGTTCTCAGTATGAAACACACGCTGCGCGGAACCCTTGAACTGAACGGACAAACCGTTGACTTTACAGGTGGTACGGGCTACATGGAAAAAGACTGGGGAATCTCTTTTCCCAAACGCTACCTATGGGTGCAGTACGGCAGCATGCAAGAGCCTTCCCTCAGCGTTATGGTTTCCATTGCAGAAATCCCGTTTTGCGGCTTTGTCTTTCCGGGCTGTATTGCCCTTATTTACTGCGGTGGAAAAGAATACCGTCTGGCCACCTACCTGGGTGTGCGGATTCTTCGGTGGGACAGAACCGGATTTTTAATTCGCCAGCGCGGGCTTCTTCTGGAGGCGGAAGTGTTGAAGTCACACGGACAGAATATACTGAAAGCGCCGCAGTGTGGGAACATGAACCGCGTTATCCGGGAAAGTGCCTCCTGCCAAGTTCGTTTTCGCTTTTATTGCAACGGCAGGCTTTTGTTTGACTTAACAAGGGACGAAGCCAGTTTTGAGTATGCAGAAGGGGATGGGGCAAAAGGATAATTTGCTCCATCCCCTTTATTTTACATATACCGGTCAGGGTAATTTATCCCTGCGCCGATTGGTCTGCAATGCTTTGCACATAATTATGCATTTCGCTGCGGGATTGAATTTGATGGGTGTGCTCAATCAGCTTTTGCTGTTCTTCTTTTGGCAGTGCGCTGAAGCGCTCCATGGCTTTTGGATTCATTGCCAGCGCCATGCCGAATCCAAGTGGGAGTTCTTCCATACAATCACCTCGTTTTTAGTTTCGTACCGAGGCTGCAAATTATACATTTTGATAAAGTATTTTTGCCGAAAAACGTTCCTTCGTGGAATTTAAAAGAAGAATATGGTATAATAGTCCAATCAGCTGCGGCTGATTGGACATTCGGAAATTGCTGTGCGGCGCACAGCGCTTTCCCGCCATTGGCGGATTCAATTTCTGGGAAGGCAGTCGGCTTTTATAGATAGATAGTATAATAGAGAAATCAGTTTTGGATAATTGGACAATAGTATAATAGCCAAATCAGCTTTTAGCAGCTTTGACCTTACGGAATGCTGTTTTTGCGGCAAATAGTGGAGAGGAATGTGGTGGAATGCGGATTGCTGTCGTGGACGGACAGGGTGGAGGAATTGGAAAAGCACTGATTGAAAACCTGAGGGAAGAATTGGGGGACGATATTGAAATTCTCGCGCTTGGCACGAATGCCCTTGCCACCTCGCTGATGCTCAAGGCGGGGGCAAACGAAGGTGCCACGGGGGAAAATGCCATTGCAGTAAATGCCCCGAAGGTAGATGTGATTGTGGGCAGCGTCGCCATTGTTGCGGCAAATTCCATGCTGGGTGAGCTTACGCCCGCCATGGCGCGCGCCGTTGCGGAAAGCCCCGCAAAGAAAGTGCTGATTCCTCTGAACCGCTGCGGAATATACGTTGTGGGAGTGAACAGCGAGCCGCTTCCTCATCATGTACGGCACGCGGCGGCCTATATTAAAGGATTGATTCGAGGTGAAGGATGATGTGCGAAGCGAATGTTTATCTGATGGATGCGGATGGTGAAGAAAAACTTCTGATGGACGCGGTTGACAAAGTCATTCCTCAGGAAGAAAAAATATATATGGAAAATATTTATGGGGAACGCAAGACTGTAAAGGCCCGCATTAAAGAAATGCATCTGGTCGACCACCGGATTATTCTGGAATGAAAAAGAGGGTGCTGCAAAATGAATTTTTCATCATTTTGCAGCACCCTTTTTGCCCTTTTTAAAAATCTCTGTGGCCGTTAGCCGGAGTGTCGGCCCTTCCCACGGCGTGCTGGACACACAGAGTTTGCATTTAGGATTCCAGAATCTGTCCGTCGGTTGAAATGGTAATCACGTGCCACGGAATCATTTTTCCGCTGTTCTGCAGTGCGGTCTTTACCGCGTGAACAATGCCGCCGCAGCACGGTACCTCCATTCTTACAATGGTAATACTCTGAATGTCATTCCATTTTAAGATGGCGGTAAGCTTTTCGCTGTAATCCACGTCGTCCAGCTTCGGGCATCCGATGAGCGTGATTTTATTGCGCATGAACTGATGAATATTCGGATACGCGTAAGCGGTGCAGTCCGCACAGATTGCCAGATGCGCCCCTGCAAAATATGGCGCATTCGGCGCGACCAGCTTAATTTGGCAGGGCCACTGCCGCAGTTCGGATTGAACGGCAGTTGAGGCCGCGGGTTGAGCCGCCTGGGGTGCGCGGTTCATCGTGCGTATTCGTGCTCCGGGGCAGCCGCTGAAATGCGTTTCGTTTAAACTTTCCGCCTTCATTTTTGCCTGAACAGCCTGTTCGTCGTATTCGTCCGCTTCCCGCTCAATAATGCTGATTGCACCGGTAGGGCATTCGGGCAGGCAGTTGCCCAATCCGTCGCAGTAGCTGTCGCTGGTCAGTACAGCTTTTCCGTTAATCAGCTGGAGCGCGCCTTCGTGGCATGCGCTTATGCATAGTCCGCAGCCGTTGCATTTTTCAGAATCGATACTTACTATGTTACGTTTCATTCGGAAAACTCCTTTATTGTTCTGCATCAATCTTGTTTTTCTAATGCGATTATAGTATAATTTTTTGGATTGATCTGTAGCCGTGGCTACATTTTGCGGAGGTGGGTTCTATTTTTGAGCAATATCTTTCCGTTCTTCAAAAGTGCGTCCTTTTCCGAAATGTTCAGGAAAAAGACATGATCCGAATGCTCGGTTGCCTTCAGCCGCGAACCGCAAGCTATTTGAAAGGGGAACTGATGACCCAGGCTGGTGACCCGATTCATGAAATTGGTGTGGTTCTTTCGGGTTCAGTGGCCGTCACCAAGGAAACGCCGCTCGGGGAACGCATTGTGCTCAGTAAAATTCCGTCTGGCGGAATTTACGGGGAAGTCATCGCGCTTTCCGGGGAACCGTCTTCCCGTGCCACGATTTTTGCGGCGGAAGCCTGTACTGTCCTTTACATTCTGCCACATAAAATTTTGAATCCATGCCGGAATGTCTGCCCATGGCACAGCACCCTGACGGAAAATCTGGTTCATGTTGTAGCGGATAAGGCCCTTTTTTTAAACCGGAAAATCGATTTTCTGGTGATTAAAAGCATGCGCGGAAAGCTCTGCACTTTTCTCTATGAATACTACAAAAAAACCGGAAACACGACCTTTACCCTGCCGTATAACCGGAATGAGCTTGCCGATTTTTTGAACGTGTCCCGCCCCTCCATGTCAAGGGAGCTAGGCCGTATGAGGGACGAGGGAATTTTAACCTTTTCAGGCAATACGTTTCATCTTGTTAATTTAACCGTTTTAATAAATTATGTGGAATAACGGAATACAGGAGGATATGAAAATGAAAGAATCCGTCAATACCATGATTCGTTCCATGATCCGGTATAACCATGGGGATCCGAAACGCATTCACCATGCCCTGAAAGTCCATTCCTTTGCGGTTTCCATTGGGCAACGGGAACACTTGGATGAAAAGCAGATGGAAATTCTGGAGCTTGCGGCTATTCTGCATGACATCGGCATTCGTAGCAGTGAGGAAAAGTATGGTTCCTCCGCTGGAAAATATCAGGAACTGGAAGGCCCGCAGGTTGCCGGCAGAATGCTGCTGGAAGCGGGGATTCCCAGCGAAATCACCAAGCGTGTCTGCTTTTTAATTGGGCATCACCATACATATACCGATATTGACGGGATTGACTATCAGATTTTAATCGAAGCGGATTTCCTGGTCAACTTGTATGAAGAGGAACTTGGCCAAGAACAGGCGCGTACGGTAATGGACAAGTATTTTAAAACCGCGTTGGGAAAAGAATACCTTACTGCTATGTACCTTGAAAACCCGTGAAGAGGGCGATGGCTCCCGGTATGGAAAGGATGGTCCTGCAAACGAAGAAGAATCCGTTTCCCTATGCAAACGACAACAAGCGCTACCATACGCTGAGCTATGCGCTGAAACAACGCTTTGGCAGGCGCGTCTTCAAAGCAGTCATTGATGCGGGCTTTACATGCCCGAATCTGGACGGCACGAAAGGGACGGGCGGGTGCACGTTCTGCATGGGCGGAAGCGGGGAATTCACCCACCCGTTTCTCAGTGTAGAAGAACAGATTCGTATGGAACTGGCGCGCGTCCGGAAAAAATGGAGCAACGCGGAGGTAATCGCTTATTTTCAGCCTCATACCAATACGTATGCGCCGCTGGAAAAACTGAAAGCGGTGTACGAGACCGCCCTTTTACAGGAGGGTGTCTGCGGTATTAGCATCGCGACCCGCGCCGACGCATTGGAGCCGGAAACCGTGCGGTATTTGGAAGCCCTGGCGCAAAATACTTACCTGACGGTCGAGCTTGGGTTACAAAGTATGCACGATGATACCGCTCGCCGGATTCACCGGAGGCATACCTGGCAGGAATTTTTAAACGGATATGAGCTACTGAAGTCCCATGGACTCCGGGTATGCGTCCACATCATCAACGGCCTGCCCGGGGAAGACACCGCCATGATGACGGAAACAGCCCGAGCGCTTGCCGGGTTGAAAGTGGATGCGCTGAAAATCCATCTTCTTCAGATTATGCGTGGAACGGCTCTGGCCCGTGAGTATGAAAACGGGCTGGTGGTTCCAATGACCCGGGAAGATTATTTGGATACGGTCTGCCGTCAGCTGGAACTTCTTCCGCCGGAAACGGTGATTGAGCGGATTACCGGGGACGGTGCGCATGACCGCCTGATTGCCCCGCGCTGGTGTGTGGATAAAATATCTGTGCTGGGTTCTATTGATCAGACTCTGGCACGGCGGGACACCTGGCAGGGAAAATATTATATTGCAAAAGACTAAGGAACCGCTGATTTCTTACGACAGAATTAGTGGTTACCTAAAAGAAACAGCCTGTGCGCTTTCAAAAGCGGCGCACAGGCTGTTTTTGTACGGGCAGCGCCTAAGTTAGTGCCAGACGCTCTAACTTTTTCCGGTCGGTCAAGGTGATTTCCCCGCGTGACAGGGTGACCATCCCCTCCGACTGAAAATATTTCAGCATGCGGGTCACAACCTCGCGCGCAGAGCCAAGGTGATTCGCCACAGTTTCGTGGGTAATGCTCAGCCGGTCGGTACCGTCAATGGCGGATTGTTCCAGAAGAAAAGAGGCCAGCCGTTTGTCAAAGCTGCTGAACAGCACCTGCTCCAGCACCCACATTACGTCGGAAAAGCGGGACGCCATCAGCTGGTTCGTATATTCGGAAACGGCAATTGAGGTCTCGTTCAGTTTTTGATAAACCGGCGTGGGAATAACAACCACTTCAGATTCCTGCTCCGTTTCTACATAGACTTCGAAACGGATGTTTTTCATCATACACGAAGCGGAAAAAATACAAATATCGTTGTCAAAAAGACGGTACAGCGTAATTTCTTTGCCGGAATCGGAAATGATATACACACGCAGCTGCCCGTGCTTCACCAGAAGAAGACCGGCGCATTGCTGGGAACCGCGGTGCATGCTTTCCCCACGGTAATATTTTTTAGGAAGCGAGTTCGCCAGAATCCACTTCTGCTGTTCCGGCGTCAGTTTTTCCCAGAACGGAAGCGCTGATTGGACAAATGCGGTCGTTTCATCCGTCAAACTCAAATCCATTCCCTCCTAAAATTTATCCTATCTAGGCATAATATTTATTATACTCTGAATCCTGAAAAAAGGAAATTGTTGTTCTTTCTGAATCGGAAAACAATACAAAGATAAAAAATATAATTTGATACAATTAAACTGTAGCTATGGATACTTGTAATCTATCGGGGATTCATTATAATAATTATAATAATAATTTTAATTACGAAAAAAGGAGTTGATTTTATGCAAAAATCTTTTTATGATGCAATAAAAGATAGAAGATCCATTTATGCAATCAGCGGTGAATCCCCGGTCGGGGAGGAGCGGATTGCCGAGGTAGTCGGGCAGGCAATTAAACATGTTCCTTCCGCCTTTAACAGTCAAAGTGCACGTGTGGCCATTCTGTTCGGGGAAGCACATCAAAAGCTTTGGAATATCACCATGGAAACCCTGCGCAAAATCGTACCGCCGAAAGATTTTCCCCAAACGGAGGAAAAAATCCGTTCGTTCGCGGCCGGTTATGGAACTATTCTGTATTTTGATGATACCACGGTAACCGAAGGGCTGATGCAGCAGTTCCCGTTGTACCGGGAAAACTTCCCAGTTTGGGCGCAGCAGTCAAACGGAATGCTTCAGTTTGCCGTGTGGACTTCTTTAGAGCAGGAGGGCCTGGGCGCCACGCTGCAGCACTATAATCCGCTGATTGATGAGGAAGTGAAAAAGACCTGGAATCTTCCGCAAAGCTGGAAACTGATTGCACAAATGCCGTTTGGCAAGCCGACCGCAGAGCCGGATGCGAAGGAAACGCTTCCGGTGGAGCAGCGGATGCTGCAATTCCATTGATTCTGCTGAAACGGTTGGTTCGGAATACGAAAAAAACGGGTGCCCTGGGGGTACCCGTTTTCTGAATTTAACTGAATTTTTCATTGGCCGGGTCTTCTTCTGGAGCAAGGATCCGTTCGCCGCGCCAGGAAAAGAACGCAATACGGTTTCGGTACGGTTCGGCCCGGGGGTCGCGCCGGATTTCGTCAAAGATTGAGAGGTCATTTCCAAAATGCATCGGCACCGCCAGTTTAACGGGAACGGTTTTCATTAGGTAATCCAGACCAAGCAGG
Source organism: Clostridiales bacterium (assembly GCA_012839345.1). Taxonomy (GTDB): domain Bacteria; phylum Bacillota; class Clostridia; order Oscillospirales; family Acutalibacteraceae; genus Caproiciproducens. The sequence continues at coordinate 211,089 of DUNN01000036.1, forward strand.
TAATGCTCTTCCAGACGGGGGTCCACCGGAACAAAAGCAATGTCAATTTTTTCGCCTTTCATCGAGTCGATTTGTTCCCGGTAACGCCGCCTCATGGCCGTATTCTCCGCCTCCGGTTCGCCGTTCCAATGCCAAAGGTTCAGGTCCCCGGCGTGGTAGATGCATAATCCGTCCGCGTATATCAGAAAGGCGGCGCCCGAGTCGGTGGAATCCAGCACCCGGAATTTCAGGTCACCAAGGTCATAGGTCATACCGGCGTGAACGGTGAGCACGTCCTCTTTGGTACGAATATCATCGGCGAGAATATAGCGGATATTGGGTATCGTCTTTCGCCAGCTGAAAATTCTGGGATTATAGTGATCGGGATGCCGGTGGGAAACAAAAACGACCACGTTATGGTCTTTGATTTCCTGCGGGTCAATTACGCCCTTGTTCAGCCCGCATCCTCTGGGGGTGTCCAGATAATAGTCAAAAATTAAAAAGTGATTTTCCGTTTTCAGCGCAAAGCCGCTGTGATATAAATAATAGATTTCCGTGTTCAATTTGTTTCACTCCAGTTCGGAATCAGACCTGTTTTTTTATAGCCGGCTGCAATTCGGAAAGCGCTGTTTTTGTGGTATAATGGAATGCAGAATACGCAATCCGACCGCAGGTCAGCAAGTTCAATCCTTATGCGGGTTTGAGCGGGCTGCCGCCGGTTTTGCCTTGTTTTAATCTTACACCCGCAGCGCAGGATGTCAAGAATCCGGCTGAGAATCAACGGCAGTATGCAAAGAAATAGGGAGGACTTCTATGGGCGTTCACTTTGAAAAAACAATCGAGAATTTTCTGCACTGGCTGCAGGGGGTGCTGCCGCAGTTTTTAGGAGCTTTGCTCATTTTTGGCCTTGGCTGGTGGCTTTCCAATGTACTTACCAAGCTGATTTGCAAGGGGATGTCCCGTGGGGGAGCTGATTCCGGCATTGTCAGCTTTATTTGTTCCCTTTTAAGGGTGGTTTTCAAAATTATTGTGGTGATTATGGCCGCACAGCAGCTGGGACTGAATGTTACTTCGCTGATTGCCGCGTTGACTACCGCGGGCGTGGCGATTGGTCTGGCGCTGAAAGACAACATGGCCAATATTGCGGGCGGCGCACAGATTATTTTTACCAAGCCGTTCCGTGGGGGCGACTACATTGCCCTGCAAAATGTGGAGGGTACGGTGGAGCGCATTGAAATTATGTTTACTGTTCTGCGTACGTTTGATAATAAAGAGATTGTCATCCCGAATTCCAAAATAACGGACAGCGTCATCACCAACTATTCTGCGCGGGCTACCCGCCGGCTGGACCTGAACTATCAGGTAGGGTACGGGGACAATCTTTCTAAGGTGAAGCAGACTCTTCTGCAGCTTTCGGAAGAACACGGCATGGTTTTGAATGAGCCCGCCCCGCAGGTACTGGTTGGGGAATATAAAGAGGACGGAATTGTGGTGAGTTTGAAGGTCTGGTGCCGAACGGAGGATTACTGGACGCTATACTCCGACTTACAGGAGCGTGTGAAAGCGGCTTTTCAAGAAGAGGGGATTGAGTTGCCGTTCCGCCGGTTGGATATTCATATGGACCGGGAAGAGTAGAATCTGCAAATAAAAAAGTTCCGCCGGGGGCGGAACTTTAACGGATACCCATTTTCTGTTAAGCCTGTTGTATCATCGAAAGAATATCCTGCTTGCTGCGCACGCCCACAGTGGAATCCGCGACGGTGCCGTTTTTAAATACCATCAGGGTTGGAATGCTCATAACGTTGAACTGCGCGGCAAGGTCCGGCTGCTCATCTACATTAATTTTACCGACTTTAAAGCTGCCGTCCGATTCCTCTGCAATTTCGTCCACAATGGGGGAAACCATGCGGCACGGGCCGCACCAGGAAGCCCAAAAATCGACCAAAACGGGCTTTTCAGAATCTAACACTTCAGATTTAAAGTTATCTTGTGTAATCATTACTACTGACATTACATATCCTCTTTTCCAAACTGATTTATTAAGGCGTTTCCGAACGACGAAAATTGCCCCTGCATTTAATTGTATTATATCACATATTTTTCAATAGTATGTGACAAAATCACTATGGTACTTCAAGTCCGTGATGATTGGCTCAAAGCGGTGAGGTGAACCCGGGGCAAGGGCTTTTCGGCTCGTGTATGGCGCCGGAATCCTGACTCTAGCTGCATTTGACAAATCAGAGTCTTTAACTGATTTTGTACTATTATATCGCATTCTATTTAATCTTTCAACAGTTTTTTCAGAAGGTGAGAAAATGGGAATTTTAGCCGCATTTATCATGCCGCATCCGCCGCTGATTATTCCGGAGGTCGGTAAGGGAGAAGAGAAAAAAATCCAGAAAACCATTGATGCTTACGAGGAAGCCGCAAGGAGGATTGCGGAGCTTCGTCCGGAGACCATTGTGGTTGTCAGCCCCCACTCGGTTGCCTATGCGGACTATCTTCATATTTCGCCGGGCAGTTCTGCCCACGGCGATTTTGGCGCTTTTGGAGCACCGCAGAGCAGTATGAGGGTTCGCTATGATTCGGAATTCGTCCGCACACTGACCGCGTGCGCGGGCCGGGCAGGAATTCCCGCAGGAACCTATGGAGAGCAGAATCCGGAGTTGGATCACGGCACGATGGTTCCACTGTCGTTTGTAAACCGCTTTTACTCCGATTACCGGTTGGTGCGTTGCTCCATTTCCGGCTTGAACCCAGGTGTGCATTACGCGTTTGGAAAATGTATTGCGCAGGCGGTAAACCAATTGCACCGAAGAGTGGTTCTGATTGCCAGTGGAGATTTGTCACATAAGCTCAAACCGGAGGGTCCGTATGGATATGCTCAGGAAGGCCCCGAATTTGACCGGATGATTGTCGGTTTAATGAAAACGGGCAATTTCCTGCAATTCTTGAATTTCGACGGCGAATTCTGTGAAGTGGCCGGCGAATGCGGGCTTCGCTCTTTTCAGATTATGGCCGGTGCCATGGACGGCCAGGCGGTAAAGTCGGAACTGCTGTCTTATGAAGGCCCGTTCGGGGTAGGTTATGCCGTCTGTGCGGTTTACCCGCAGGGGCCTGATTCGAGCAGGTGTTTCGGCGAACAGTACGAAGCACAGCGGCGGGAAAAGCTGGCGCGGCTCAGGGAAGGGGAAGACGAATATGTCCGCCTGGCCCGCCTGTCGCTGGAAACGTATGTGAAAGAGGGCCGGCCACTGCACCGCCCCGCCGGTCTTTCGGACGAGCTGACTGCAAGAAAAGCCGGCGTGTTTGTTTCCTTGAAAAAGGATGGCAAACTGCGCGGGTGTATTGGCACAATTGAAGCCACACAAGATTGCATTGCGGATGAGATTATTCATAATGCGGTCAGCGCGGGAGTGCGTGACCCACGTTTTGAACCGGTTACGAAAGACGAACTGGAAGATTTGGTTTACAGCGTGGATGTGCTGGGCGAAGCGGAACCGGTAGCCTCTGCAAAAGAGCTGGATGCGAAACGGTATGGTGTGATTGTGACAAGCGGTGCCCGCTGTGGGCTGCTTTTGCCGAATTTAAGCGGCGTGGATACCCCGGAGCAGCAGATTGAAATTGCCCGTCAGAAGGCGGGAATTCCGAAAGGGGAATCGTATTCCTTGCAGCGCTTTGAGGTGGTGCGCCACAAATGAAGGAAGCGGTCTGTGAAATTTGCCCGCATCGCTGCAGAATTGCGGAAGGGAAAACCGGGTTTTGCGGTGCACGACGCAACCAAAACGGAACCATCGTATGCGAAAGCTACGGGCAGCTGACTTCCATTGCGCTTGACCCCATTGAGAAAAAACCGCTGCGCCGGTTCTGCCCCGGCAGCAAGGTTTTGTCCGTGGGAAGCTACGGCTGCAGCTTTCGCTGTCCGTTTTGCCAGAACTGCAGCATTTCCATGGCGAGCAGCGATACGGCAGATACGGTTGAAGTTACGCCGGAACTACTGGTTGGCCGGGCGCTGGAGCTTGTGCCGCGCGGCAACATCGGGCTTGCATACACGTATAATGAGCCCACGGTATCCTATGAATTTGTTCTGGATTGTGCGAAACTGTGCCAGGAAAACGGGCTGAACAATATTCTGGTTACTAACGGCTATATTAATGAAGAGCCGCTGCTCCGCCTGCTGCCTTACCTGGACGCTGCGAATATCGACCTGAAAGGATTTACACAGGCTTTTTACCGAGAACTTTGCGGCGATTTGGAAGAGGTAAAGCGCACCATCCGACTGGCGGCAAAGCAGTGTCATGTGGAGGTTACCACGCTGGTGATTCCGGAGAAGAACGATTCCACAGAAGAAATGCGCACCCTTTCCCGCTGGCTTGCTTCCATTGACCCGGAAATTCCGCTTCATATTACGCGCTTTTTCCCAATGTTCCACATGACCGACCGGCCGCCAACCCCGCCGGACACCATCTTTAGGCTGGCGGCCGTTGCGCGGGAATCACTGCACTATGTTTACGAAGGAAATCTATAAAAGAACCCCGCGCAGGCAAGGGCCTGTGCGGGGCGGAAAGAATTAAAAATTCACGCTTTTTAGCATTTGGAACCGAATGTTTTATCCTGGTAAACTTCCGTCACGGTCTGGTCGTCATAATAGCAGTAAACAGCACCGTTTTCCTTGCTGACAATCAGATATGGCTGCAAAGATGAAATCTGAAACTGATAATATTCCTCATTCTTGTATTTTAATGCGCTGTTGACCAAACAAACCGGGTGTTTGCTGTAATCCACACGAATGGTCTGGCGAACGGCATTCAGCGCTTCTTCTTCGCTGACATTTATGGTTGTTTCCGCCACGGTCTGTACCGCTGCCGGCTCAACAGGAGCCGCAGCGTTATGCACCGTTGAAACGGTTTTGCATCCGGCCAACATGGTAAAGACTGCTGCCAGTGCCAGTACTGCTGAAATTACTCTTTTTTTCATTTCAAAGCCTCCTGTATCCTTATCATTTCCTCAATCTTATCTTATCCGGAAGCGGGGGTTAAATCAACAAAAGCAACAGAACTGTAAGCGTTTACTACAAAACTGTAAACGTTCTTCGGCTTTCTTTTCTTCGGGAATTTTCCATACCGCTTGAAAGGTGAAATCTGCATTGATATAATAGAGAAATCAGCTTTGCTGATTTCTCATTGGGAAATTGCTGTGCGGCGCGCAGCGCCTTCCCGCCTGCGGTGGCGCAATTTCATGAATTGGGTGATGAACGGAGTCAGATTTGGCTGATTTTTTCTGCGATTAATTTTTTTAGAAACATCATAAATTGTTCCGGGTAACGGAATACGGGAAAGAAGGCTACGGAAATGTTGATTAATAAAAGCAGAGTGGTTATTGTCGGTGCGGGCGCGGTTGGGTCCTCTACCGCGTTCAGCTTGGTTACGCAGGGCGTCTGTGACGAGGTGGTGTTAACCGATATCCGCCAGGAAAAAGCGGTCGGCGAGGCGATGGATTTACGCCACGGCATAGAATACCTGAACCGGAATGTGGAGGTGCGCGCGGGTTCCTACGAGGACTGCGCCAACGCGGATATTGTTGTGATTACCGCCTCCGCTCCCTACGTTCAGGGGCAAAACCGCCTGGATATGCTGGAGGCAAGCGCGAAGATTGTAAAGAATATGGTGGAGCCGATTATGAAAACCGGATTTGACGGGATTTTTATTGTGATCTCCAATCCGGTCGACGTGATTTCCTACTATATTTGGAAGCTTTCGGGCCTGCCGAAAAACCAGGTTATCGGTACAGGAACGGCACTGGACACGGCCCGCCTGAAATGTTTGATTGCAAACAAAGTCGGCGTGGACCCGCGCAGCGTTCACTGCACGGTCATGGGGGAGCATGGCGATTCCCAGATGGTGCCGTGGAGCCGTGTGACTATTGGCGGAAAGGACTTTTTCAATATTATTGAGGATAACCGTCAGCGGCTGGCTGGAATCGACCTGGACGCCATGGTGCACGAAACAGCGGCGGCCGGGTGGGAAATTCTGCAACGCAAGGGCAACACCAGCTATGGCATTGCCACCACGGCGGTCGGCATTATCAAGGCGGTGCTCCAGAATGAAAATAAGGTGATTCCGGTTTCCACGCTTCTGGACGGAGAATATGGGGAAAAAGGCGTTTTTGCCGGGGTGCCCGCAATTCTAAACCGCAGCGGCGTCAAAGAAGTGGTGGAAGTGCGCATGACTCCGGAAGAACTGGCGCGTTTTAAACAGTCGGTTGCGGTCATCCGGAAATTCAGCGAAAAATTATGATGTGAGGAACTATTTGAATGAAACAAAACAGAGGATATCCGAAAATCAGTGTAACCCGCAAAGCGGAAAACAGCATTCATACGGGGCACCCGTGGATTTATAACACGGAAATCGAAAAGGTGGAAGGCGATTACCACAACGGTGACCTGGTGGATGTGCTCAATCCGCGTGGGAAATATCTTGGCACAGGGTTTATCAACAACCATTCCAAAATTCGCATCCGGCTGCTTTCCCGCAACGCAAACGATACGTTTGACGAAGCGTTTTTTGAGCGCCGCCTGCGCTATGCTTGGGAATATCGCAAAACGGTTATGAGCGAAGACAGTTCCTGCTGCCGGATTATATTCGGAGAATCCGATCATTTTCCCGGCCTTACGGTGGACCGGTTTAATAATATTTTGGTCGCGCAGACGCTTTCGCTCGGAACCGAAAGAATAAAACCGATGCTGTTTTCACTTCTGTGCAAAATCCTCCGGGAGGACGGCCAAAAGATTGACGGGGTGTACGAACGCAACGATGTTGCTATCCGCGGTCTGGAGGGCATGGAGCAGAATAAGGGTTTTTTCCCGCTTGAGGGGATGCCGATGCCGGATTCCACGAAAACAACCATCGTGGAAAACGGCATTGAATATTTGGTAGATTTTGAAAATGGACAGAAAACCGGGTTCTTCCTGGACCAGAAATACAACCGGAAGGCGGTTGCCAAAATCAGCGCGGGCAAGCGTGTGCTGGATTGTTTTACCCATACCGGCTCGTTTGGGCTGAATGCCGCGAAAGGCGGTGCGGAACGGGTGCACTCGGTGGATATTTCCGCGGATGCGATTGCCATGGCGGAGGAAAATGCACGGCGCAATAACCTGCAGGACAAGATGACCTTTGAAACTGCCAATGTGTTTGACCTGTTGGCGGGAATGCCCGGCGGCGCAAAGAATCCTTACGATATGATCATTCTTGATCCGCCAGCATTTACCAAGTCGCGCAGCACGGTCGAAAGCGCCATGCGCGGTTACAAAGAGATTAACCTGCGCGCCATGAAGCTTTTACCGCGGGGTGGTTATCTTGCAACATGCTCCTGCTCACATTTCATGACAGAGGAGTTCTTTTGCTCCATGCTGCGCAGCGCTGCGTTCGATGCGCAGGTTATGCTCCGCCAGGTGGAAGCACGCCAGCAATCCCCGGATCATCCCATTTTGTGGAATGTACCGGAAACCAATTACTTAAAGTTTTACATCTTTCAAATCGTATAAAGTCCATTTACCAAGAACCTGCAGAAAGTTTGATTTCTGCAGGTTCTTTTTTATAAAATTCAAAAGACTGCTTGACAGCGGTTAAATTCCATGTTACTATATCAGCAAGAAGAAAATATTACTAATCAGATATGTATTATACGGATAGGAGTGGGACAATGAGTAACAAAAAACTATCTTTTGGAACCCCGGATGTCTACCTTCTGCATGAGCGAATGTGTGGTTTCTGTTGCTAATCCATCCTATTTTTCTTTTGATTTATAACAACATGCAGAAGGAGTAATTTACGATGAGCGAAAGAAAATATAAATTTGAAACCATTCAGCTCCACGCGGGGCAGGAAAATGCGGACCCGGCAACCGATGCGCGTGCAGTTCCTATTTACCAGACTACTTCTTACGTTTTCAAAAATTCCGCGCAGGCTGCGGCTCGGTTTGGACTTGCAGAAAGCGGGAATGTGTACGGCCGGCTGATGAACCCGACGGAGGACGTGTTCGAACAGCGTATTGCAGCGCTGGAAGGCGGAGTTGCCGCGCTGGCGACCGCCTCCGGAGCGGCGGCGATTACATATGCAATTCAGAATATTGCCCACGCGGGGGACCATATTGTTTCCGCCACCACCATTTACGGCGGAACCTACAACCTGTTTGCCCACACCCTTGCGGCGTTCGGCATTACCACCACATTTGTGGATCCGGACGTGCCGGGCAGCTTTGAAAAGGCTATTCAGCCAAACACCAAGGCGATCTTTATTGAAACTTTGGGAAATCCAAATGCCAGCCTGATTGATATTCAGGCGGTGGCGGATATTGCCCATAAAAACGGGATTCCGCTGATTGTTGACAGCACCTTTGCCACTCCGTATCTTCTTCGCCCCATTGAATACGGCGCGGATATTGTGGTGCATTCCGCAACAAAATTTATTGGTGGGCACGGCACAACGCTGGGCGGCGTCATCGTGGATTCCGGCAAGTTTGACTGGGCAGCCTCCGGCAAGTTCCCGTGGCTGACCGATCCTGACCCGAGCTATCATGGAATCAGCTTTACAAAAGATGTTGGAGCCGCGGCCTACGTGACTCGCATCCGTGTTCTTCTGCTCCGCGACACGGGCGCTACCATCAGCCCGTTCAACGCATTCCTGCTGCTGCAGGGGTTGGAAACGCTTTCTCTCCGTGTGGAACGCCATGTGGAGAATGCGCTGAAGGTCGTGGATTTCCTAAAAAACCATCCGAAGGTAGAGCGGGTCAATCATCCGTCCCTGCCGGACAGTCCGTATCATGACCTGTATCAGAAGTATTTCCCCAACGGTGCCGGTTCCATCTTTACTTTCGAAATCAAGGGCGGTGCGGAAGAGGCCAAAGCCTTTATTGACCGTTTGAAAATTTTCTCCCTGCTTGCAAACGTTGCGGATGTAAAGTCGCTCGTCATCCATCCGGCGAGCACCACGCACTCCCAGATGACGGAACAGGAACTTTTGGAGTCCGGCATTAAGCCGAACACCATCCGACTTTCCATCGGTACCGAACATATTGACGATATTATTTACGATTTGGAACAGGCTCTGGCAGAATGATTCCATGAAAAGAAGCGCAACATAAAACAGCGCCCCATTTGTCATCCGGTATGATACCGGAACAAAGGGGGCGCTGCTTTTATGTGAAAAGAGGTACCGCAAAAATTAAAATTATGGGCAGACGATTATAGGGGGGGAAAGGGTGCGCAGCCGTTCTACAATAGGTGGAAGAACAGCGAGAATTTCATCCACATCCTCCTGTGTATTTTGTTCGCTCAGTGTGATGCGGAGCGAGCCGCGGGCCATTTCGCGCGTGAGCCCAAGGGCCAGAAGAACATGGCTGGGGTCCACGGAACCGGCCGTGCACGCGGAACCGGAGGAAGCGCAAATTCCCTTTGCGTCGAGCATCAGCAAAAGAGATTCACCCTCAACGTCCTCGAAGCACAGGTTCACATTCCCGGGCAGCCGCCTGTTGCGGTCGCCGTTTAGGCGAGAGCGTTCAATGTTCAACAGGCCGTCAATCAGCCTGTCCCGCATTTGGGTAAGACGGGCGTTCCGTTCTTCCATGCCGTCGCGGGTTTCCTTCAGTGCGGCGGCCAGCCCGACCGCTCCGGCAACGTTTTCCGTTCCGGCGCGGCGGCCGCGCTCCTGCGCTCCGCCGTAAATCAGGTTTGAAAGATTCAATCCCCGGCGCACGTAGAGTCCGCCGACTCCTTTCGGGCCGTGAAATTTATGTGCGGATAGTGAAAGCAGGTCGATGTTCTGCTCTTTCACATCAATGGGAAGTGCGCCTGCGGCCTGTACGGCATCGGTGTGGAAAATTACCCCGTGCTCTTTGCAGATTTTACCGATTTCCGCAATCGGCTGGATGGTACCGATTTCGTTGTTGGCATACATGACCGTAACCAGTGCGGTATCCGGACGAATGGCATCTTCCAACTCTTTCGGCCGAAGAATGCCGTCTTCATGAACGTCAAGATAGGTGACGGAAAAGCCTTCCTTTTCCAGTTCCTCGCAGGTGTGCAGCACCGCGTGGTGCTCGAAGCGGGAAGTGATGATGTGCTTTTTCCCTTGGGCAGCCATGCTGTGCGCTGTTCCCAAAATAGCCCAGTTGTCGCTTTCACTTCCGCCGGAAGTGAAGAAAAATTCGCTCGGCTGTGCCCCAAGGCATTGCGCGGCGGATTCCCGTGCAAGCTCTAGGTGGCGTTTAGCCTCCCGGCCGACGGAATATAAACTGGAAGCGTTGCCGTACCGTTCCGTAAAAAAGGGCATCATCGCATCCAGTACAGATTTGGAAAGCGGCGTGGTTGCCGCATTGTCCACATAAATGATTCGGTTCATAATAGTCAGATAGCCTCCATTCATGCGACCGCCTTTACCGGTGCTTTTCCGCTTGGGCAACGGCCAGCCGGTCGCACCGTTCGTTTTCCGGGTGACCCGCATGGCCTTTGACCCATTTTATGGTAACGCGGTGATATTCCAAAAGGGAAAGCAGCTCGTCCCACAGGTCGGCGTTCAGGGCGGGCTTTTTGTCGGATTTCCGCCAGTTGTTCCGCTTCCAGCTTTTTGCCCAGCCTTTTTCAATCGCGTCGCAGACATATTTGGAATCACTGCACAGGGTCACTTCACAGGGCTCTTTCAGTTGTTTGAGCGCCTCAATAACCCCGGTAAGTTCCATACGGTTGTTTGTCGTGTTGTGTTCGCCGCCGCTGAGTTCTTTTTCATGGCCGTTGTAACGGAGAATCGCGCCCCAGCCGCCCGGCCCGGGGTTGCCTTGACAGGCGCCGTCTGTGAACAGTTCCACCTGTTTCATTGTACCCCATCCTCTCTCTTATTATATAGTTATGATTTAATTATCCAATAGATTGAATGCAGAAAGATGGAAACACTGCTCTCGAAAATCCATACTTTCCGATCCAAGAAAATAGAAGCATCCGCTTTAGTGGATTCGAATCGGCTTCAGCCGATAAGCTTCACACAGGAAAACATTGAGCGGGAAAATACGCCGCCGAAGGCGGGGAGGAACTGTGTGCCGAACAGTATTTTCCGAAAGTGAAATCGACCGCAGCCGATTTCACTATTGTACCATATTTCATGAAACAATTCCAACCGCGATTAATCTGCGGGATTTGAGGTCATAATATATTTGTCTTACCACGGAATGCAATTACTTGACAGTGTTTCGGAATCAGGGTAGAATAAAAAAGATATTTGTGTCCGGATTTCTTTTGTAAGTTTATTTTAGACATTAAATATACTTAACAAGTCATTGATTTACAGCTGCCCGAAGCAGTGTAAAAAGATGCGAAAAAATAACAGGGAAAAGCCATGTTCGCTGGCACCGTTTACCGGCGGACCTTATTCGACTGCACCCTGAATTAACAATGGAGGTTATTTCGTGACGGAAAAAAATCAGAATAAGCCGGAGGAACGCGCAGAAGCAGCGGAACAAAGGACAGAAGCGGTCAGCGAGGCCAGCACATCTCTTTATCAGAAAGTAGTGCCGCCGAAGAACCGGGGAAAGAGAACGGAAACTGCAGCAAAGCGCACCCAGTCGGCAAAGCCGGCGGATCAGGTAATTGAAGGAGAGTCGGTTACGGCTCCGGCTCCGCAGCAGCGGCGCAGAACGCAAAAGCGCTCGCAGCGGAAGCCCAGCGGCAAGCAGACTGCTCCGGCAGCACAGGCAGCTTCGGCAGCTGCTTCAACGGTTGAGGCGTTGGCAGCACCGACTTCCAATGCCAAGCAGCCGCGCCGCCAGTCTGGAAGACGCGGGCGCAAAAGTGCGCCAAAGCCGTCTATTAAGGTATATTTTTTAGGCGGACTGAATGAAATCGGAAAAAACATGACCCTGTTTGAATGCGGGGACGATATGTTTATTTTAGACTGCGGTATGGCTTTCCCGGACGACGACATGCCCGGCGTGGACCTTGTTCTTCCCGATTTTACTTTTGTGGAGCGCAACGTGGATAAAATTCGTGGACTGGTTCTTACACACGGCCACGAGGATCATATCGGAGCCATTCCTTATTTGCTGAAAAAATTCAATCTGCCAATTTACGGCACCCGTTTGACACTTGGTCTTGTTGGGGGTAAACTGAAGGAACACGGACTGGCGAACAAAACCAAAATGAATATCGTCAATCCGGGTGAACATGTAAAATTAGGCTGCATGGATGTGGAGTTCATCCATGTGAACCACTCGATTCCGGATGCGGTTGGCGTGGCGATTCATTCCCCTGCGGGCACACTGGTGCATACCGGTGACTTTAAAATCGACTGCACCCCCACACAGGGAGGTATGATTGACCTGAACCGCTTTGCCCAGCTGGGGCAGGAAGGGGTTCTCGCCCTGTTTGCCGATTCTACCAATGCCGAGCGGCCCGGCTATACCATGACGGAGGGCAAAGTCGGCGAGTCGTTTGAGCGCCTGTTCCAGCGCGCAGAAAACAGCCGTATTATTATTGCAACGTTTGCTTCCAACGTCAGCCGTGTGCAGCAAATCATCAACTGTGCCGCGAAATTCGGGCGGAAAGTGGCTCTTTCCGGGCGCAGCATGATCAACGTGATGGGCATCGGCGTGGAAATGGGATATTTGAATGTGCCGGAGGGCGTGCTGATTGACCTTGACATGATCAACCGCTATCCGAAGGAAAAAGTCGTGCTGGTTACCACTGGCAGCCAGGGCGAACCGATGAGCGCGCTGACGCGCATGGCGTTTGCCGACCACCGCAAGGTGGAGGTCGGCCCCGGCGACTTCATCATTATTTCTGCAAGACCGATCCCGGGCAATGAAAAAACCGTTGGAACCGTAATTGACGAACTGATGAAGCGCGGCTGCGAAGTAGTTTACGAATCCATGTACGAAGTGCATGTATCCGGCCATGCCTGTCAGGAAGAACTGAAGCTGATTCAGGGCATTACCCGGCCGAAATATTATATTCCGGTTCACGGCGAGCAGAAGCACCTGCGCAAGAACGCCGGTCTGGCCTATGCCATGGGGAAAGACGCTTCCAATGTCTTTATTGGGGATATTGGCGACGTGCTGGAACTGAATCAAGATTATATGAAAAAACTCGCACCCGTGCCGGCCGGAAGGGTTCTTGTGGACGGCCTCGGCGTTGGCGATGTCGGCAGTATTGTGCTGCGTGACCGTAAGCATCTTGCGGAGGACGGCCTGATTGTTGTGGTCTGCACCATCAGTGCGGACGACGGGCAGGTTATTTCCGGGCCGGATGTGGTTTCCCGCGGATTTGTATACGTGCGGGAGTCCGAGCCCCTCATCGACGAAGCGAGAAAACTGGTGTCCGACGTATTGGATACCTGTATTCAAAATAACATTCATGACTGGGGAACGCTCAAAACCCGCGTGAAGGATGAGCTTTCCCGCATGCTTTACGACAGGACAAAGCGCAGTCCTATGATTCTTCCGATTATTATGGAAGTATAATGTTTCTTCCGCTGGTAGCAGGGTGGAGGCAGGATCGCGAAGCAGCTGCAAAGAGGTGATGAACTTGAAAAGAAAAGTATGGGTTTCTTCGCCGGTATTTTATATCATTACCGGGGCCATGCTCATTATGGCCGGCATCAGTTGGTTCTGGAACCGGATTGTCTTTTTTGCGGAGCTGGCGGTTTGTGTTGTTGCCATCGCGGTGGTTGCGCTTTTAACGGAGCATTTTCACGTGCACGTTGCCGCAGCGGTAAAAAGCGCGCAGAAAGTGTTGAGCGGCGATGAATACCGTGCGCTCCAGAACTTTACCATGCCGGTTGCGGTGGTCGGCGACGAAGGCGACATTATCTGGGTCAACCAGGCGTTTCAAAGTTCGGTCAGCGCGAAGCGGGAATCCCGGGGCGAAAACATTCTAAAGTTCATCTACCCCAAAACCCTGCAGCAGATTATGGAGGACAGCGGCACCAATATTACGGTTGACCGCAGGCAGTACACGGTTTTTGCCGCCAAGGCGGAGTATGGCAGCATCGTCTATTTTGTGGACGATACCTATTATAAAGAGATTAACCGCGAATACACGGAGCGCCGCCCGGTGGTTGCACTTGCGTCGTTTGACAACCGGGAGGAACTAGCCCGTGATTCCACCGGAAGCGAGGATTCCCGCATTACCTCCGAGGTAGAGGCCGCGCTCATCGACTGGGCGCGCAGTATGAACGGCTTTTTCAAAAAGCTGAGCGGGGGGCGCTATCTGATCCTGACGGATGAAGCGCATACCCGTGAAGCCATGGAAAAACGGTTTCAGATTCTGGACACCGTTCGTAACATCAAAGCAGGGGAGCGGCGCAGCGCTACGGTTTCCATTGGGATAGGCCGCGGCGCTTCCACCCTAATGGAAGCAGAAGAATGGGCGCGCAAGGCGCTTGAGATGGCGCTTGGGCGCGGTGGTGACCAGGTGGCCGTCAAACAAAAGAACGATACATATGAGTTCTTCGGCGGCCTTTCCAAAGGAGTAGAAAAACGAGATAAGGTGCGCACGCGCGTAATTGCGGCAACGCTTTCCGACCACATTCGCAGCAGCGACAATGTCCTGATTATGGGACATAAATATTCGGATTTGGACAGTGTGGGCGCTTGCATTGGTATGTGGAGCGCGGCTGCCAGAGCGCTGAAAAAACCGGCTTTCATTGTGGTGAACCGGCATCAGACGATGGCAGCTCAGCTGATTTCTTCCATGGAATCCTCCGAGGAGGGCCGGATTTTTATTTCCCCAATGGAGGCGCTGAGCCTGGTTTCGCCGAAAACTATGCTGATTGTGCTGGACACCCATTCCCCGGACTTTGTGGAAAGTGCGGAACTGTTAAACGCGGTCCCGCGCGTTATGGTAATCGACCATCATCGCATGATGGTTAAACACATTGAAAAAGCGCTTGTATTCTATCATGAACCGTATGCCAGTTCCACTTCGGAAATGGTTGCGGAATTGGTGCAGTATATCGGCGACGGCGTGCTCAATCAGCAAGAGGCAGAAGCGCTTTTGTCCGGCATCATGCTGGACACCAAAAATTTTGTGCTGAAAACCGGTGTGCGTACCTTTGAAGCGGCGGCTTATCTTCGCGGGCGAGGTGCGGATACCGTTCAGGTGAAACGGCTTTTTTCGGATTCGATCGAGTCGTATCAGGCAAAATATGAAATCGTTTCCCACGCAGAGATTATGGACGACTGCGCCATTGCCTGTGTGGAGCACGATTTTGCAGACGTTCGCATCACTTCCGCGCAGGCGGCGGACGAACTCTTGTCCATACAAGGGGTTCGGGCTTCCTTTGTGATTTTTCCGGGGGACGGCTGCGTCAGCATTTCTGCCCGTTCGCTGGGCGAAGTAAACGTTCAGCTGATTATGGAGGCGCTGGGCGGAGGCGGTCATCTGACCATGGCAGGTGCGCAGCTTTCTGATGTGGACATCAATCAGGCGAAAGAGAAGCTGATTGCGGTGATTCATGACACCATGGCGAAAGCGATTGAGTAATCTTATCGTATTAATTTACAAGTAATTTCATTCAGGAGGATCGATATGAAGGTAATACTGCTGCAAGACATTAAGGGAAGCGGAAAAAAGGGCGAGCTGGTCAATGTCAGCGACGGTTACGCGCGCAACTATCTTTTTCCGCGCAAACTCGCGAAAGAAGCAAACGCGCAGGCCATGAATGAGCTGAAAAACGCAGAAGAGGCCAAGGCCCACCGGATGCAGGTCGAACTGGACAACGCGAAGAAAACCGCTTCGATGATCGACGGCAAAAGCGTGAAGCTTTATGCCAAGGCGGGTCAGGGCGGCCGCCTGTTCGGTTCCATTACCGCAAAGGAAATTGCGGAGGAGCTGAAAAAGCAGTTCAAAGTGGATATTGATAAACGCAAGATTGCTTTGGACGGCGATATTAAGGCATTTGGAACGTTTTCGTGCGAGGTTAAGTTTATTAATGGCATTACCGCCAAGGTTTATGCGGTCGTGGGGGAAAAGGAATAACGCGCTGATTTGGGCGCCGGGCCTGGTTTTCTAAAAATTTATAACAGAAAATTATAATTCATTCCGGCTTGATTTTTAAAAAACGGGTCTTGAAAATTCGGGGGTGACAAAATGGACGACAGTATAACGGGCGGATACAATGCGCTAAACCTGCCTTTCAGCCTGGAAGCGGAGCAATCCGTGCTGGGTGCGGTGCTGCTGGATTCTTCCTGCATGGACCGCGTGGCGGAAATCCTGCCGCGCCCCGATTTTTTTTACCAGACGAATAACAGCCTTATTTATTCAGTCATGCTCGATATGTTTACGGTGGGGAAACCAATCGATTTTGTCACCGTACTCGAGCACCTGAAAGAAACGAAAGGTTTTGACGAGGCAAACGGAAAGACCTATTTGCTTCAGCTGGCGCAGCTGGTGCCTTCCATCTCGAATGTGGAATCCTACGCGCGCATTGTGCGGGACAAGTACGACATTCGCACGCTGATTACCACCGCGCGTGATATTTTGGAGGAGGCTTCCTCCGGCGCGGCCGACGCTTCCACTCTGCTGGACGCCGCAGAACAGCGCATTTTCGATATCCGGCGCGGCAAAAATATGCAGGGGCTGCAGCGAATCGATGAAGTCATTGTGCAGACCTTTGACCGTTTGGACTTGCTCAATTCCCCGGATGCCGACCTTTACAAGGGAGTTCCGACCGGAATCAAAGAGCTGGACGATACCATTACCGGGCTGAACCGCACCGACTTTATTCTGCTTGGCGCGCGCCCCGGCATGGGAAAGACAAGCTTTGCGCTGAACATTGCAAGGCACGCCGCGGTGAAGGCGGGCAAAAAGGTTGCTTTTTTCTCTTTGGAAATGGGCCGGGAACAGTTGACCTCCCGTCTTCTTTCCACGGAAGCCATGGTTTCCGGCACCAAGCTGCGTACCGGTAAACTGGACGACGACGAATGGGTTCGTCTAATTGAGGCTGGAGATATTCTTTCAAAGGCCGATATATATTTAGATGACACTCCTTCCATTACCATTCCGGAGATGAAAGCGAAACTGCGGCGGCTGAAAAATGTGGACCTGGTCATCATTGACTACCTGCAGTTGATGACCTCATCCCAAAAAATCGACAACCGCGTGCAGGAAATTTCCCAGATTACCCGAAACATGAAGATTATGGCCAAGGAACTGAATGTGCCGGTTTTGGCGCTTTCCCAGCTGGCCCGTGACAGTGAAAAACGTACCAACCACCGGCCGGTGCTTTCCGACTTGCGTGATTCCGGCTCGATTGAACAGGATGCCGATATTGTGCTGTTCCTGTACCGCGAAGAGTACTATCAGGATTCCGAAACCCCGTCGGAAAACAGCGACCATAACAGTGGTGAGTGTATCGTCGCCAAAAACCGTCACGGCGAAACAAAAACGGTTCCGCTACACTGGCAGGGCGAATTCATGCGTTTTACTGCGCAGGAGGTTGTCCGGAGTGAATAAAGAAAGCGGGGATTTTGCACCGATGGAATCCGAACCGGTTTCTCCCGAAAAAATCCAACACATTCAGAAAAAAATTGAGCGAGTAATCGCCGAGTGGAACATGCTCCCCGAAGGCTGCGGCGTAGTGGTCGGCCTTTCCGGGGGTGCGGATTCCATGGCGCTTGCTCATTTTCTTTTTCAATATGGAAAAGCACGTCATATTCCGCTCACAGCGGCGCATATTAACCATGGGATCCGTGGGGCGGAGGCGGACCGCGACGAGCAGTTTGTATCCGACTGGTGCAAAAAAAATCAAATTCCTTGCAAAGTGCTTCATGCCGATGTTCCAAAGCTGGCACGCGAACGAGGAATGGGCTTGGAGGAATGCGGCCGCGCCGTGCGTTACGAATTTTTTCGGAGTATCTGTGGGAAAAATGACCGCATTGCCACGGCGCATACCCTTTCCGATCAGGCGGAAACGGTTCTGATGAATCTGGCAAAAGGCGCGGGCACGCATGGATTGCGTGGAATTCCGCCGGTGCGCGGGCAAATTGTGCGGCCGCTACTGGCTGTAACGCGCGCTGAGGTGGAAGCCTACTGCGCTTATTATCAGCTTTCCTATGTGACGGACAGTACGAACGATTCGGAAGAATACGCGCGCAATAAAATCCGCCATTCTGTCATTCCCGCCCTGAAGGAAATCAACCCTTCCTTTGAATCGGCTGTTGCCGGAATGACCCGTCACTTAAGCCAAGACGACTTTTATTTAAGTGAACTGGCACGCGAGAGTCTTTCAAAGGCGCAGTACCACGGCGGCTACCGCGTAAGCCTTCTTCGCAGGCTTCCCCAGCCGGTGCTGGCACGTGCTGTGATGCAGGCAATATCCGCCGTTTCTTCCGCGAGGCAGTCTTCCGGCAATATTGAGGCAGTTATGGAAATTTTACGTTCGGGTTTCGGTTCTGTTACGGCTGCGGGCGGAATACAATGCACCATACAAGGTAATACTCTTTTTATTGCGCCCCAAAGTGCGGCCGGAAAAATGCCGGAGCACTGGTGCGTTCCGTTTTGCGCGGAAAGAACCGTTCTGCCGGACGGCCGGGTGCTTTCCGTGGTCCCAATATCCCGAAAAGAATATGAAAACAGGCTGAAATTTAATAATTTGTTATTTAATAATGCGATTAACTATGATACAATATTTAAGATTACTTCGGTAAGAAACCGAAGCAACGGCGACGTTTTCCGCCCGGCGGGGCGGGGCGTGACCAAAACTCTGAAAAAACTCTTCAACGAGGCACGACTGGAACCGATGCTCCGTTCTAATGCCGTAATTCTGGAAAGCGGCGGAACCATTGCATGGCTTGAGGGATTCGGTGCCGGCGAGGGGTTTTGTATCACAGACAAGACGCAGAATATAGCGGAAATTATAATTGTTTAAGGAGTGCTAGGTTTTGAGAAATGATATTGAGTCGGTTTTGTTCACAGAGGAGCAGCTTTCCAGAATTGTAAAGAATATGGGAAAGCGCATCAGCGAGGATTACAAGGATAAAAATCTGTTGATGATTAGTGTTTTAAAGGGTTCTGTGGTGTTTATGGCCGACCTTATGCGCGCGGTCACCATCCCGTGCAGCATTGACTTTATGTCCGTATCCAGTTACGGTTCCGGCACTAAGACCTCTGGCGTTGTAAAAATTACAAAGGACCTTGATATTAATTTGGAAGGTTACGACCTTTTGGTTGTTGAAGATATTCTTGACAGCGGCCTCACCTTGAGCTACATACTCGAGCTGCTGCAGTCCCGCTCGCCAAAGAGCATCCGGCTTTGCACGCTGTTTGATAAGCCTGACCGGCGTACTGCCGATATTAAAGCGGATTATGTTGGAACGGTTGTTCCGGACGAATTCATTGTCGGGTACGGTCTGGATTACGCGGAGAAGTACCGGAATCTTCCGTTTGTCGGTATTTTAAAGCCGGAAGTTTATTCGAAATAATCCAAGCCGATTCGGCTCAGGTAAGGAGTGATTACCACGGACAATAAGAAAACCATTAAAAATATAGCTCTGGTTCTTGGCGTCCCAATTCTGCTGTTTATTCTAATTGCGTGGATTTACGGCAGCCGGCCGCAGAAGACTTATAATTATTCCGATATTGTCAACAATTTTAAAACGCAACAGGTGACGGGATTTTCCCTGGATATGGGAAGCGGGGATATGATCATCACCTTGAAGGACAACACGAAAATCTCTTATGTTGCTCCGAATTCCTTGTTGATTTATCAGGAAATTTCGCCGTACATTGAGCAGTACAACAAGGACAATCCCTCGAAGCCCATGACTTTCGACCTGAAACGCCCGGCGGAAACGTCGTGGCTGACCAGCATGATCCCCATGTTGGTGATTATGATCGCCATGGTGCTGGTATGGTGGTTCATGATTAAGCGCCTCAACAGCGGCATGGGCGACGCGGGCAAGCAGATGAATTTCGGCAAGGCTCGTGTAAAGCAGATGGCCGACGAGAAGCGCAAAACCACGTTTGCCGATGTGGCAGGCGCGGATGAAGAAAAAGAGGAACTGCGTGAAATTGTGGAGTTCCTGAAAAATCCGAGAAAATACAACGAGCTGGGCGCGCGGATTCCGAAGGGCGTGCTGCTGGTGGGCCCTCCCGGTACTGGTAAAACCCTGCTGGCCCGCGCGGTTGCTGGCGAGGCTGGGGTGCCGTTCTTCTCCATTTCCGGCTCTGATTTTGTGGAAATGTTCGTAGGCGTCGGTGCATCCCGTGTGCGCGACCTGTTCGAACAGGCTAAGAAGAATTCCCCCTGCATTATTTTTATTGATGAAATTGACGCGGTCGGCCGTCAGCGCGGCGCCGGACTTGGCGGCGGGCATGACGAACGCGAACAGACTTTGAATCAGTTGCTGGTGGAAATGGACGGCTTTGGCGCGAACGAAGGCGTTATTATGATCGCCGCCACCAACCGTCCGGATATCCTTGACCCGGCACTGATGCGCCCCGGCCGTTTTGATCGTCAGGTCATGGTTGGCTATCCGGATATTAAGGGCCGCGAAGAAATCCTCAAGGTTCACGCCCGCGGCAAGCCGATTGCCCCGGATGTGGAACTGAAAACCATCGCAAAGTCGACCGCTGGGTTTACCGGCGCCGATTTGGAAAACCTTTTGAACGAAGCGGCGCTTCTTGCGGCGCGTAAGAACCTGAAAGCCATTACCATGAATGAAATTGAGGAAGCTTCCATTAAGGTTGTAATGGGCACCGAAAAGAAGAGTCATGTAATGACCGAAAAGGAAAAAACGTTGACGGCTTACCACGAAGGCGGTCATGCCGTGACTGCGTATTTCTGCCCGACTCAGGACCCGGTTCACCAGATTTCCATCATCCCCCGCGGAATGGCGGGCGGTTATACCATGCAGCTTCCAACGGAAGACCGTTCCTACAAATCCCGCAAGGAAATGCTGGAAGAGCTGAATGTTCTTCTGGGCGGCAGAGTGGCAGAAGCGCTTACGCTTGATGATATTTCCACCGGTGCTTCCAACGATATTGAACGCGCGACCAAAATTGCGCGCAGCATGGTAACTAAATACGGCATGACGGATGAACTTGGCCCGATTATGTACGGTCAGGATGACAGTGAACCGTTCCTTGGCCGTGATATGGGGCACATCCGGAATTATTCTGAAACGACAGCGTCATCAATCGACGAGGAAATCCGCAGCTTGATGATGAACGCTTACCATAAGACGGAAGACATTCTCAAGGAGCATATGGATAAACTTCATGAGGTTGCGAAGTACCTGTATCAGAATGAAAAAATGTCGGGCGAACAGTTCCGTGAAATCATGGAAAGGCCCACCGCCCCGGATGATTCGAACGGGTCAGAAGTGACCGTTACCACAGTAGAATAAAAACACAGGGGGAATGTAATCTGCATTTCCCCTTTTGCTGTGTCTATAGGCTCTTCCTTTTTGCAAAGCTTTTGGCCGTGGTGTGCGGCGCAAACCGGAAACACGAAGATATTTCATAATAGGAAATTCTGCAGAAGTGAATTGGATTTTCAGGCTGCCTGTAACTTCCAAACGGGAGATTTGATTCGGTGGATGTTCCCGTGGCAGCAGGCTTTCATTGATACCATCGGCTTGTTCCCATCATCATTGTACATAGGGGGTACTGTTATGCAAAAAAATACTACCCGGGTTTTGTTCGGCATCATGTTTATTGTTGCAGCGGTTATCGTTTTTGGAAACGCCACCGGTTTGTGGTATGTGCAGAATTTCAGCGGATGGTGGACGGTTTTCCTGATTGTTCCCGGTTTGGCCGGACTGATCAGCTATGGCTATAATACAGGCAGCCTTATTCTGGTGCTTCTGGGCACGTGGCTGCTGGCGCGTGCACAGGGTTGGCTTCCCTGGCAGTTGGCGAACAGCCTTATATGGGTCGTGATTTTACTGCTGATTGGCTTGCGCCTGATTGTGGGCAACCGTCGCTGGCATCCGTCGTGGAACGGCCATGCTCCGAACGACGCTGCGGTGTTTGAAGGTGTGAAGGGCGCAAACGACACAAGCGGTACTGTGAACTACAGCGCAATTTTCAGCTCGGTGGAGGTAGCAAATACCTCCACTGCATTCTTCGGCGGAACGATTTCCGCGGTGTTTGGTGGGGCTGTCATTGACCTGCGCAACGCGGTTCCGGTGAATGGAGCGGTGTTGGAAGCCAATTCGGTATTCGGCGGAATTACGATTTTTGCTCCGCAGAATTGTCGGATTCAGGTGAGCGGCGCGCCTTTCCTTGGCGGCTGCCAGTGCACAGCGGTGCGCCCGAACGATCCTTCGCTGCCCTTGCTGATCATTCGGTATACTTCCGTTTTTGGGGGAGTCAACATTAATTAGCAGGATACATACCGCTTTTTATAGAGCCAGGCACGGTCAAAAGTTTCCCATTGATTCATACTTGTTTTTGGGGAACCTGATTTCTGCCAAAGTCGGACTCTTTTAGGGTCTGGTTTTGGCGGTATTCCGCCCGACTTGAAAGCGGCTTTTGCCTATGGGGATTGCTTTTCGGAAGAGAAAGCTGTATTGATTGCAAAAATGCATTAGGAGCGAATTCAGAACATGACGAAAAAAACGGAATATGGAAATGAGAGCATCTCGTCGCTGAAAGGCGCGGAACGCGTGCGGCGCCGTCCCGCGGTAATTTTCGGTTCAGACGGCATTGAGGGATGCGAACATTCCATTTTTGAAATTCTGTCCAACGCGATTGATGAAGCGCGGCAGGGTTACGGTAAAGAAATTATCATTACACGGTATGAAGATTATTCGGTGGAGATAGAGGACCACGGCCGCGGCTGCCCGGTGGATTTTAACCCGAAAGAGCAGCGCTACAACTGGGAGTTGGCTTTCTGCGAACTGTATGCCGGCGGAAAGTATAACAACGGTTCCGACGAAAGCTACGAATATTCCCTCGGCTTGAACGGTCTTGGCCTTTGTTCCACACAGTATGCTTCGGAGTATATGGACGCCGAAATTCGCCGGGACGGATTCCGCTATACCCTGCATTTTGAGCACGGGGAGAACGTAGGCGGCCTGCATAAGGAACCGTACAAGGGAAAAGATACCGGTTCCAGATTTCGCTGGAAGCCGGATTTAGCGGTTTTTACCGACATTGCTGTTCCGGTAGAGTACTATTTGGATATTCTGAAACGACAGGCAATTGTAAACGACGGCATCCGCTTCATCTTCCGCAATCAGGTCGGTTCTTCGTTTGAGGAAACCGTGTTTGTTTACGAACAGGGTATTCTGGACCATGCGAAAGAGATTGCCGGGGAGAATTCCCTGACACCGGTTCAATTCTGGCAGACGGAACGCAAGGTTCGCGACCGTGAGGACAAGCCGGAGTACAACACCAAGATCAATGTGGCGGTGGCGTTTTCCAACCGAAACCATCAGGTGGAATATTACCACAATTCCAGCTGGCTGGAGCACGGCGGTGCGCCGGACAAGGCAGTGCGGAATGCTTTTGTATATCAAATTGATTCGTATTTAAAGCAAAACGGAAAATACAATAAAAACGAAAGTAAAATTACGTTCGCAGACGTGGAGGACTGCCTGATTCTGGTGATTTCCTCCTTCTCCAACCGGACTTCGTATGAAAACCAGACAAAGAAAGCCATTACCAACAAAGGAATTCAGGAAGCGATGACGGATTTTCTGCGCCATCAGCTGGAAATTTACTTCATTGAAAATCCGATGGATGCGGACAAAATTGCCGCGCAGGTGCTGATTAATAAGCGCAGCCGCGAGGATGCGGAAAAAACGCGCCTGAATCTGAAAAAGAAACTGACAAGCAACATGGATTTGACCAACCGCGTTGCAAAGTTTGTGGACTGCCGCAGCAAAGACGCCAATGAACGCGAGATTTTCATTGTGGAAGGAGATTCTGCTTTGGGCGCCTGCAAACAGGCGCGTGACCCGAATTTCCAGGCCATTATGCCGATTCGCGGAAAAATCCTCAACTGCCTGAAAGCGGATTACGATAAAATCTTTAAGAGTGAAATTATCACCGACCTCATCAAGGTGCTGGGCTGCGGTGTGCAGGTGAAATCCAAAGCGAACAAAGAGCTTTCTTCGTTCGACCTTTCCCTGCTGCGGTGGAACAAAATCATCCTCTGCACGGATGCCGACGTGGACGGCTACCAGATTCGCACGCTTCTGTTGACGATGCTTTACCGCCTGACACCGGCGCTGATTGACGAAGGTAAGGTGTTTATTGCGGAATCCCCCTTGTTTGAAATACAGACAAAGGACGAAACGTATTTTGCCTATACGGAGCGGGAAAAGGACAGCATCCTGAAATCACTGGAGGGAAAGAAGTATACTATTCAGCGTTCCAAAGGGCTTGGTGAAAACGAACCCGACATGATGAACCTGACAACCATGAATCCCGCCACGCGCCGCTTGATTAAGGTGCTTCCGACGGATGCGCAGAAAACCAGCATGGTCTTTGACTTGCTGCTCGGGGATAACTTGAACGGCCGCAAAGACTATATTGCGGAAAACGGGTATCGTTATATTGAATCTGCTGATGTAAGTTAAACCTTTTCGCGGTTTAACGAAAAGATTATATGGAATAGGGTGGCCTAAATCAATGCCAAAAAAGAGAACGGAGCAGCATGCGGTTCAGCCGCGTGCGAAGGGAGTTATCGCGGGTGCGGGGGAAGTGATTGAACAGCGCATTACCGACACGCTGGAAACCAACTACATGCCTTACGCCATGAGCGTGATTCTTTCGCGTGCAATTCCGGAAATTGACGGTTTTAAGCCGTCTCACCGCAAGCTGCTTTATACCATGTATAAAATGGGCCTTTTGGGGTCTGCAAGAACCAAAAGCGCCAACATTGTTGGGCAGACCATGCGGCTTAACCCACATGGCGATGCCGCGATTTACGACACGATGGTGCGCCTCAGCCGTGGCTACGAGGCGCTGCTCCATCCTTATGTTGATTCCAAGGGAAACTTCGGTAAGTTTTATTCCCGGGATATGGCCTGGGCTGCCTCCCGTTACACGGAAGCACGGCTAGACAGTATCTGCCAGGAGCTATTCCGCGATATCGACAAGGATACCGTGGATTTTGTAGACAATTACGACAATACCATGAAGGAGCCAACGCTGCTTCCAGCTACGTTTCCTTCGGTTTTGGTCAATGCCAACACCGGCATTGCGGTGGGCATGGCAAGCTCCATTTGTCCCTTCAACCTCAGCGAGGTCTGCCAGACAACGATTGCGCTGATGCGTGACCCGCAGCACGAGGTTGCCTCCACGCTGATTGCCCCGGATTTCCCGGGCGGTGGCCAGATTATTTATGACCGTCCCGTTCTGGAGGAGATTTACCGCACCGGGCGCGGCAGTTTTCGTGTGCGCGCGCGCTATTCATATGATAGTTCCGCCAACTGTATTGATATTACCCAGATTCCACCGACCACTACGGTGGAAGTGATTGTAGAAAAGATCATCGAGTTGGTGAAACAGGGAAAAGTCAAGGATATTTCCGATATCCGCGATGAAACGGGTTTGGACGGCCTCAAAATCACGATTGATTTGAAGCGCGGTGTTGACCCGGACAAGCTGATGCAGCGCCTGTTCAAACTGACAACGCTGGAAGACAGCTTTTCCTGCAATTTTAACGTTTTGGTGGGCGGCGTTCCCCGTGTAATGGGCGTAGCGGAACTGCTGGAGGAATGGACGGCATTCCGCATTGAATGCGTGCGGCGGCGTACGTTTTTCGACCTGACCAAGAAGAAAGAGAAACTTCATCTACTCAAGGGCCTTCAGGCTATTCTGCTGGACATCGACAAGGCAGTTTCCATTGTCCGTCATACCGAAGAGGAAGCTGAGGTTGTTCCCAACCTGATGATTGGCTTCGGCATCGATGAAACGCAGGCGGAATTTGTGGCGGAAATCAAATTGCGCCACTTGAACCGTGAATACATTTTGAAGCGTACGGAGGAAATCGGCCAGCTGGAGCAGGAGATTGCAGAGCTGCAGTCGGTTTTGGACAGCCGTTCCAAGGTCCAGTCGATTATCATCGCCGAATTGAATGAAGTGGCGAAAAAGTATGGCCAGCCCCGCCGTACCATGCTGATTTATCCGGATGAGATTGAAGAGTATTCCGAAGAGCAGGATATTCCGGATTATCCGGTGAACCTGTTCTTTACCAAAGAGGGCTACTTCAAGAAAATTACGCCGCTTTCCCTGCGTATGGGCGGCGACCAGAAGTTGAAGGAAGACGACGTTATTATCCAGCACATAGAAGATACCAATTTGGCAGAACTGCTGTTCTTTACTGACCGCTGCCAGGTTTACAAAGCAAAAGCAAGCGACTTCAGCGATACGAAGGCTAGCGTTCTGGGCGAATACATTCCGGCAAAGTTGGGGATGGACGAAGGCGAAAGCGCCGTTTATATGGCGGTGACGAAAGATTACACTGGTTACATGCTGTTCTTCTTTGAAAACGGCAAGGTGGCTAAGGTTGATATGAACGCCTATGCGACCAAAACCAACCGTCGCAAGCTCATCGGCGCGTACAGCGACAAGTCGCCCATTGTAGCGATCTTCTACATTCCGGAAGACGGTGAATTTCTGCTGACTTCCTCGCAGGGTCGGATGCTACTGATTCATACCGGCGCGATTCAAAGCAAGGCAACGCGCAGCACGCAGGGCGTTGCGGTTATGACGCTGAAAAAGAGCGGACGCGTCCTCAAGGTAGAAGCGTACGAGGAAGGCATGCTGAAACGTCCGGACCGCTACCGTAAAAACATTCCGGCTGCGGGCGCTCTGCCGACGGCAGAGGACACTGAAGGGGAACAGCTGAAGCTGTAAAAACAATAAAACAAAAAACGCCGCTGAACAGCCAATAGCTGACAGCGGCGGGACGTTTCAGAGCGGCAAACGCTTTCGCTCGGATAAGTCCGTTCGTAGATTTCCCGAAAATCTCGGCACTATGCATAGTCCTTTATTCTCCGCATAAAATATTGCTTGCAATGGCGTACTTTATGTGGTAATATAATGTAAGTTGTTTAACGTTATTCGGAGGTGCGTCATGTCAGCGGCTGAAATTATTTTCGGAATTATATTGTTACTCTTTTCGATAGCGATAACCATCATTGTTCTTCTTCAGGAAGGCCATCAGCAGGATCTTGGGGCGATTACAGGCGGCGCCGATACTTTCTTATCCAAGAATAAGGCTCGTTCGGTTGATGCGTTTCTTGCAAGATGGACAAAGGTGATTGCAATCGGTTTCTTTATTCTCGTGATTGCAATTAATGTTTATATGTACTTTGCTCCGAAAAAATAATGTTCAAAAAGGCCCCGCTGATACGGCGGGGCTTTTTTTATTCAATCAATGCGATGATTTCGCAGGAGGAACCAACTTGGAAGAATTAAAAAGCAGAATTCTGAAATATATGCAGCAGTCACCGCAAAGCATCTCATCCCGCGGCCTGATCAAAAAGCTGAAGGTTAAAGATCATAAGGAGTTTTACCGGGCGCTGAACGAGTTAAAGCAGGAAGGAAAGGTTTCCGTCAGCAAAGACCACCGCGTCCGTCTGCCGAAGCGCAAGGAAACCGTAAAGGCAAAAATTATCTCCCTTTCCAAGGGGTTTGCTTTTGCGCGCCCGGAAAACGGCGGCGAAGATGTGTTTATTCACGCGGACCGGCTGAACAGCGCGTTTCTTGGGGATACGGTGGAACTTAAGAACCTGCGGCGCGATGAAAAAGGTCCTGCGGCTGAGGTAGGAACCATCTCGGAACAAGCAAGCCGCAGAATTACCGGTACGCTGAACCATGAAAGTGGTTCTTATGAGCTGATTCCCGACGACGCGATCCGTTACCATATTCCGATTGAAAAAAGAAAAGGAATGAAAGGCAGGCACGGCGATAAAGTTCAGGTAGAAGTCAGCCGGGTTCCCCATACCTCCGGGTATTCCGGCCGGATTGTCAAGGTGTACGGAAAATCGGAAAGCGCGAAAATCTGCGCAGATGCCATTATCGACCAGAACGGAATCCCTTCGCACTTCCCGGACGAAGTACTGACGGAAGCCCGTGAGATTGCCTTGCAGAAAATCACGGAAGAGGATTTGAAAGGCCGCCTGGACCTGCGGGATACGAATATCTGCACGATTGACGGCGAAGACGCAAAAGACCTGGACGATGCAATCTCGGTGAGCCGGACGAGAAATGGCTATAAACTAGGGGTGCATATTGCGGACGTAAGCCATTACGTAAAGGAAGGCAGCGCCATTGACGCAGAAGCCTTCCGGCGCGGCACTTCGGTTTATTTTGCAGACCGGGTGATTCCCATGCTGCCGCAGGAGCTATCAAATGGAGTTTGTTCACTGAATGCCGGGGAGGATAAACTGACCTTTTCTGCAATCATTCATCTGGACAAGCAGGGCAATATTCTGTCTTATCAATTCCGAAAAAGCGTCATCAATTCCAAGGTGCGGGGTGTTTACTCCGAAGTGAACCGCCTCTTTAACAAAACTGCGGATGCGGCGCTCAAAAAGAAATACGCGCCGGTGATTCGTTCCCTCAATGCTGCACGTGAGCTGGCCAATATTTTAAAGAAACGCTCCATTTCTAACGGTACCATTGATTTGGACAGCACGGAATCCCGTTTTACGCTGAATGAGGATGGAATCTGCGTGAATGTGGAACCGCGCCACAGCGGGGAAGCCGAGCAGATGATTGAACAGCTGATGATTACCGCGAACCAGGCGGCGGCAAAACTGGCAAGGGAAAAAGAAATCCCGTTTGTCTACCGTGTTCATGAACTTCCCAGTCCGGAACGGGTGGAAACTTTAATACAAATCGTGGATGCATTAGGACTAAATACAAAAAGATTAAAGCATAAAGGCGATCTCAGTACGGCGGATTTCGCGGATATTATGAATCAGGCCGCGGGAACTCCCGCGCAGAAAGTCATATCCCATCAAATTCTGCGCACGATGGCAAAGGCTCGGTACGACACAAACCCATTGGGGCATTTCGGGCTGGCGCTGGCAGATTACTGTCATTTTACCTCGCCCATCCGCCGCTACCCGGATACGGCCATACACCGCATTCTCTCCGCACTGCTGCAAAAAGTCGGAAAAGAAGAGCTGAACCGCCGCTACCTTGCGTTTGCAAACGGTGCCGCAACCCAGTCCTCCCAGGCGGAAATTCGGGCCATGCAGGCAGAACGCAGCGCGGAAGACTGCTATATGGCGGAATATATGACACAGCATATCGGCGAAGCTTACACTGGTGTAATCAGTGGCGTGACACAGCGCGGAATTTTTGTGGAGCTTCCGAATTCCGTAGAGGGCTTTGTCCCGATTGCCTCGTTTGAAAACGCCGATTATCAGTTTGACGGACTGATTACCCAGGTGGACCGCAGGACGGGGAACAAACTGACCATTGGGCAGACGATTGATATTCGCGTAGCTGCGGCGGACGTTGCCAGCGGACGAATCGATTTTGTGCCGGCGGATGCGGAAGTGGAGATATCGGCGGACTGATTTGCCGAAATTGTAAATTTTTATAAATTGCGTACAAATTGATTTTATTGGTATAAAATTTGGAATAAATGACCATCATACTAACATAAATTTAACCGAAAGGCGGAGCTGTTAGTATGGAGTCTGTTTTAAAGCTGATTCAGCGCACGGATTGCGCAGCCGTACAAGAAAATGAAGAGCAAAAACAAAGGCTGCTAGAAGAGATAAAGGAAGTCGTACGCTTGATCGCATGTAATGATAACTGGTTTGAACAGGAAAGCGACGAAAACCTAATCGATGCATGCATCTATCAGCGTGAAGAATTGTATTCCCGCTATCGTTACCTGTTAAAAGCGGCCAGACAGCAGGGCGTTAACTGCACCCCTTTCACAAAGTCAATTTCCAACGGATGAAAGTCTCCTGAAGAGCGGAAAACGACTGAAAAGTGTGTGCGTCTGCCAGGGGTTTTAAAGCGTAATTGACTTTAGTAAAATACACGGAGGTGTTATTTTGCCGTACCTGGTCATTGTCCTCACGGCATGTGGGGTATTTGGACTTCTTGTTCTGATTCAGGTCATTGTCAAAGCGCCCAAACCGGTGCAGCGCGCTTTCGGTGGTGTACTTACGGGGCTGTTTGCACTTGCCGCGGTGGATTTCACCGGATTCTTCACCGGCGTTTCGCTGCCGCTCAGCCCATTGGCAATCGGAGTTTCCGGTGCAGCGGGAATCCCCGGCGTTACCCTTTTACTCCTGTTGAACCTGGTGTTCCAGTGAGCGAAAGAGGGTACTGCAGAATGAATTTCCATTCGTTCTGCAGCACCCTCTTTTTGTAGTTCAAGCAAGCTTTAACAGTAACCAAAAATGTGGGTTAGACCTCACCCACAATTCTTCGTTGAAAATAGGGAGCTTCTATAAGGTAAGAAGGGCTTTGGCAGGGAGGGGGCAGGGGGTGAGAAGAGTCATTGCAAGCGTAAGAAAGCCCCGAGTGCCTAGAGGCGCAGTCGGTAATATTGGACTTTTCCCATATATGCAGAACCCCCGGTTGAGCCGGGGATAACTCATTGTCTTTGGGTGCTTATCTTTACAGCAGCCAACCAGTCAGGTGTTTTCCTTCAGAATTTCAGCCGCAACGTCATGGTTCCCGGTTACCAGGGCGAGCATCATGCGGTAAACGGTTTCCGGAGAATTGTGAAACTGCTCTTTCACCATATTGGCCTGGAATTTGTCCGGAACATGCAGCGTAAAGCTCATCAATTCCAGATTGCCGCCGGAAATGTGGCACCGCACCTGGTAGCCGCGCTCATCCCGGAGGATTTCCACGGAATTTTCCTGTTCCCGCTTCGCTTTTGCCAGCAGGGTAATTGCTGCCGCTACCGCTTTATCGCGCACGGAATGGGGCAGGGCGGTGTCCAGCTGTTTTGCAATCAATTTTGCGGTATCGCTGGCCGTGCAGAGTTCTTTCTTCTCACCGCTGACGATGATATTTCCGTGTTCCGCCAGTTCCGAAAGTGCATCGGTTACTTCAAAATAATTGGCAAAACCGTTATCTTGAACAATGTTCAAAATATCTTCTTTGGAAAGAGGGGCGTTTACGCTGGACAGGAGGTAACAAATCAAGATTCGAATCTCGTTTTTTGTTCGCAGCCCGCCCGGTTCTACTCCGCCGGTAAAAGCATCAAACTCCATTTATAGCACCTCCGGTATTAAAATACAGCTGTTTCCGACTATAAAAAAGCCAAAGCTCACACGCCCAGGGGCAAGGGCAGGTTGCTTTGACTGTTTTCTTTTATTTTATTTTACCACATGCGGACAGGTGTTTCAATCGGAATTCTGGGAATTACGGCCTGATTTATTAAACACATATTTGGTCTTAATGGTTTGCAAAATCTTTTCCTGCTCTTCCGGCGTGCATACTCTAAAAAAGCCGACCAATTCTTTTTCCCGATTCGAGAGTTCATAAATATGGCTGGAATTCTTCTTTCCCTGAATAAAGCTGGATGAGTTTCCGCTGTCCGACACACTCTCCGGTGATTTTTCGTCGGCGAGCAGCTCATTAATCGGGATATTGAAAATACGCGAAAGATTCATCAGAACATTGATGTCCGGCATGGTTTTTCCAATCTCATAGTAAGAGTAGGTGGAACGGTCTATATTAAGAATTTTGGCTATCTGATATTGAGTATATCCGCTTTTTACGCGGAGTTCACGCAGTCTTTCGTTAATACAAATTTCACTCATGACATACACCGCCTTTCGCTTTGATATACATCATATTATCCTAAATCGATTATATAATTGATTTGCTTTTTGACAGTAATTGCGTGATTATTATTCACGAACGGGCCGCAAATTTTACAGTTTTCAAATAATTTTTTTCATCAAACCCTTGACTGAAATGGCTAAGTTATGTATAATGGGTTAGTCGTTGAAAAACGCTACTGTGGCTCAGTTGGTAGAGCAGCGCATTCGTAATGCGCAGGTCGTCAGTTCGAGTCTGACCAGTAGCTCCAAAAAATCCTGCAGACGGTTTATCCGTGGGCAGGATTTTTTTGTTTCTCTAAAACAGAGAAAATAAGGGGGTAAAATTATCCATAGCCAAGGGAAAACATCCTATTCCACTTTATGGATTTTTATTTCATAAAAGGAAATCATGAGGTATTTCGTTGACATTCAGTTTACCATTGCTAATTTTCACTGTCAATGCGATGGGAGAAAATGTTCCTTTCCAATTTTTGCATCGCGACCTGTCCTGAACTTATGGACTTCCATAACTTGGGTTATACTATTTTCAAAATGAATGATCCTGAGATTAAAATGTAAAGAGGAAAGACAAATGACAACGTTTAATGAGCTATATAACCGACTGGTAAAAGCCTCGGTGGAAAATAAATTGCCGGAGGAGCTTGAAAAACTGAGGCAGGAAGAGTTCGACCCTCATCATTTAGACTGCCTTCTGAATCCGGAACTGCATCCGCCGGTGATCCGCATTGGGGACTGCACCTGTTCGGACAATGAAAGAGCCGCCTGTGCGGGGAAATGCCTGTTTGAAGCGCTGTACCGTGACAAGTCGGGAAATGTAGCCATCAATAAAGACCTTTGCGTAGGGTGCTCGCAGTGCGTAGAAAACTGCCGCGCCAAGAAACTGACGGAAAGTAAGGAGATCCTTCCAACTCTTGCCGCGGTGCATGATGCCAAAGCGCCTGTTTATGCCATGATTGCGCCCGCGTTCATTAACCAGTTCAGCCCGGAAGTTACGCCGGGCAAGCTGAGAAGCGCTTTCAAAAGGCTTGGCTTTGCCGGAATGGTGGAAGTGGCGTTGTTTGCCGATATCTTGACCTTGAAGGAAGCCCTTGAATTTGACAAGAATATTGTCAACGAAAAGGATTACCAGCTGACCAGCTGCTGCTGCCCCATGTGGATTGCCATGATCCGCCGTGTATACCACGAACTGGTTCCGCATGTCCCGGGTGCGGTGTCGCCCATGGTGGCCTGCGGCCGGTCCATTAAAGCGCTGTATCCCGATGCAATTACCGTTTTTATTGGCCCCTGCCTTGCCAAAAAAGCAGAGGCCAGGGAAAAGGACATTTCCGATTCTACAGATTTTGTGCTGACCTTTCAGGAGATGCAGGATATTTTTGATTTCGCAGGCATTAATCTGGCGGAAATGCCGGAGGACGAGCGAGACCATTCCTCCCGAGCCGGCCGCATTTATGCAACCACCGGTGGTGTGAGCGAGGCGGTTCAAAAGACGGTGAAACGTCTGAACCCACACCGTACAATTACGGTCCGCGCTGCGCAGGCGGACGGCGTTCCCGCTTGCAAAGCCATGCTGAATGATGTGATGGAAGGAAAAATTACGGCGAACTTTATTGAAGGTATGGGCTGTGTGGGCGGCTGCGTGGGCGGACCGAAACGCCTGATTCCCAAAGAAGAGGGGCGCGAGCATGTTTACCGGTATGGGGAAGAAGCCGCGTACCCGACTCCGATTGACAATCCGTACGTTATCGAACTTTTGCATCGCCTTGGGTTCGACACGGTGGAGAGCCTGCTAGAGCACAGTGACATTTTTACCCGGGATTTTTAACGAAGTTTATTTATTCCAATTTCCTCCTATTATTACCTTCCTATCTGTGCTATAATGCTGTTAGATTAATATGGGGGCTACAGAATGGGCTATAAGGAAGAATTCGAGGAAATTTTTCGCACGCATATCGCGCGTGCCGGAAGTGCCGACCTGCTGGAATGGCTGAAAACAACGGACTTTTTCATTGCTCCGGCAAGTACAAAATTCCACTGCGCCTGCCTGGGCGGTTTGGTGCAGCACAGTGTCAGTGTTTATCATGTCATGCGGAACCGGTATTTCGAGCCGGATACGGACAGTGAAGAAAGTTTTGCCATCTGCGGATTGCTGCATGATGTCTGCAAGGCACAGTTTTATAAAGAAAGCGTCCGGAATGTAAAGAACGAGGAAACCGGAGCGTGGGAAAAACGGCCCTATTATACGATTGAAGACAGTTATCCGTTTGGTCACGGGGAAAAGTCGGTCTTCTTAATCGAGCGGTTTATGCGCCTGAAAACGTCGGAGGCAATTGCCATTCGTTGGCACATGGGTGGCTTTGATGAGTCGGTGAAAGGCGGCAGCTTTTCCATCGGCCTTGCCTATCAAAAATATCCCATCGCGGTGAAGCTGCATCTTTCCGATTTAGAAAGCACCTACCTCTGCGAAAAAGGAACTTCCGCGGTGAATCGCAAGAAATAAAAAAAGAACGGTGCCATATCCGTTATAAGGACTGGATTGCTGGGAAATGAAATGCTATAAAATCGAGGAAGAAACGCTGAGAGAATTTGCTCCTGATTTTGAAACAAGTGCAGTTTGCGTTTGTACGCCGGACGAATTACGACGCCAAACTATGCATTTCGCACAGCATACCATTGAGGAATGTGAGCATGAGGGGCCTTCCAAGCTGGAAGTCTATGACGGGTACGATTTTATTCTACCGAACGTTGCCAATGAGGAACACCGCTTTACCACGAACCGTGTCGGGCTTTTCGCGTCAGCCGACTGAACCAACATGTGCTGAACCTGCGCGATTATATCACGCAGGTTCGGGAGGCTTATCAGTCGCAGGTGGATATTAAGCTGAACGAAATCATGAAGCTTTTTACCGTGGTGACCGGAATTTTTCTGCCGCTTACCCTTTTGGTCGGGTGGTACGGGATGAACTTTAAAAATATGCCAGAGTTGGACTGGCCATATGGTTACGGATGTGCCATTCTTCTGTCTGCTTTCTTTGTGGCGCTATCGGTTTTTTACTTTCGGAAGAGGAAAATTTTATAAAAAGGCCGCGCATGTTCTGAAAACATGCGCGGCCTTGGGAATTTTTACTGAATTTCGATCTGACGGCTTGGCGGAAGGGCTGTTTCCTTTTTGGGCAGGCTTAGCTCCAGAACGCCCCTGTCATACCGTGCGGAAATTCTGTCCGCGTCAATATTAGTGATATCGAAGCTTCTGCTGAAAGAGCCATATCTTCTTTCGCGGCGGATGAAGTTGCCGTTGCTGTTGTCGTTTTCCTCCCTGTGCTCCGCAGTCAGGGTCAGGTAGTTGCCTTCTATGTTAATATGAATATCCTCTTTGTTAAAACCCGGCAGGTCGGCTTTGAGTACGTATTTGTCGCCTTGGTCGAGGACATCGGTACGGCACGGATAAAAATCTTTATCCCAGTCTCCGAAGAACTCCTGACTCATTCTGTTAAAGTAGTCAAACATGTTTCTACTTCTTTGTTCAAAAGGAATCAAATCAAACATAGTCAAAACCTCCATTTATAAAATTTTGTTTCCCGCATTTTCGTTTTGGGAGGGCCGTTTTATGGGGCAGCCCTGGACGAAGGCGGAATCTTCAGGAGCTTTCGCTCTCTGTTTACGGTTTTAGTATAGGAATTATTTGTGAACAATATAATAACATAATACGAACAAATTATTAATTTTAGCACTCAAATAGCTAGAGTGCTAAAATTAATCTACAATGCTTTGAAAATGCCAAAAACAGCGGGAAAAGCGGAATGCAGTACTGCTTTGTGAAGCAAAGAAGAGCAAGCTCCTCAAGGCGTACCGTATCACTTTATATAGAATATCAATAAATTTCACAAAAATTCTTGACAATGTGGTGCTTTTGCGTTACAATGTTCTTGCAAACATGAAAGCGCTTTCAAGACTAAAACAAAGCGCGCTTTCAGTTGTATGGAAAGAATTGGTGATTTTTGTTGGTTCAAATCAGCGATATAGCTAGAATGGCAGGTGTTTCCTGCGCTACTGTTTCTAGGGTGATTAACGGTTCTGCCAAAGTAAGCGAGGAGAAGGCCCGACGTGTGCAGGAGGCTATTCGTGAAACGGGTTTCAAACCAAACGAGATTGCCCGTTCTCTCTACAAAAAGTCATCTCGGCTAATTGGTTATATAGTCCCTAGCATTTTAAATGTGTTTCTGAATGAAATCGGCCGTGCTATCGAGGATGAAGCTTTCCAAAACGGTTTTAAAATGATTTTGTGCAACTCGGATGAAGATCCGGGAAAAGAAGCCGCCTACATCAATATGCTTACTTCTATGAATGCGGATGGCATTATTATCACCGCAAACAATGAGCATCTGGATGAGGAAATCCGAAATTGCCCGCTTCCGATTGTGGTGCTGGATAAAAATGCTGGAACGCATTATACCGCCTCCGTTCAGTCGGATAATTATACCGGTGGAAAAATCGCCGCGGAGCATCTGCTCGACTGCGGCTGCCGCAGGATTGTGCTGATGCGCGGTCCACAACAGTACACCAGTACCCAGCAACGTTTTCTGGGGTATGTGGATGCGTGCAACGAACGCGGGGTTCAGCCTTTGTTTTTGAGCAGCCAGTACAGCTATGAAGAAAGCATTCGTAGTTCCCGCGAACTGCTTGAACGTTTTCCGGAAGTGGATGGAATCCTTGCTTCCACAGATATGATGGCAATGTCCCTGTATAAAGTGCTTTGTGAGCAGGGCCGGCGCGTGCCGGACGACGTGATGATAGTCGGATACGACGGCGTAGCGCTCAGCGAACTGATTACGCCGACGCTGACCACGGTGGCCCAGCCGATTGAGGAGATTGGCCGCCTGGCTGCGAAACTCATTATCGAGCAGGTTGCCACAAACAACATTCAGCAGAAGGAAAATATTTTGCCGGTTTCTCTGAAAATTGGGGAAACTACAAAAAGAAAAAATAAATAGAGAAGGATCTTGTTCAATGAGTGAAAATAAAAAAAGAATCTTTTTGGTTGTCCTAGACAGTGTGGGCATTGGGGAAGAGCCCGACGCCGCTGAATATGGGGATGCAGGCAGCAACACGTTGGCCGCTTGTGCTTCCAGCAGCTATTTCAACATGCCCAATATGCGCCGACTTGGCCTGTTCAATATTGACGGGGTCAACTGCAGGGAGGGAGTCGAGGCGCCGGAGGCCGCAATTGCAAGGCTCCAAGAGCTTTCCAAAGGTAAAGATACTACCATTGGCCATTGGGAAATCGCTGGAATCCATTCGCCCAAGCCCCTGCCTACTTATCCGAACGGCTTTCCGCCGGAAGTGATTCATGAATTCGAGAAACGGACGGGCCGTCGCGTCCTCTGCAATAAGCCTTACTCCGGAACCGATGTTATTCGCGACTACGGAAAAGAGCATGTGGAAACGGGCGCTTTGATTGTGTATACCTCTGCGGACAGTGTGTTCCAGGTGGCGGCGCATGAATCCGTGGTTCCGGTGGAAGAACTGTACCGTTACTGCAAAATAGCACGTGAGCTGCTTACCGGGGAGCACGGTGTAGGCCGTGTGATCGCCCGCCCCTTTACTGGGGAATATCCGAACTTCACAAGAACTTCCAACCGGCATGACTTTTCCTTGGAACCGCCGCACATTACCATGTTGGATCAGCTGACGGAAAACGGGGTTGACGTTGTTTCCATCGGAAAAATTGTGGATATTTTCGCAGGCCGTGGAATTTCCGAAGCGGTCCGAACGAAAAATAATGCGGATGGCATTGAGCGCACGATTGAATATTTGGGGCACGACTTTAACGGCCTGTGCTTCATTAATCTGGTGGATTTCGATATGGTCTACGGGCACCGGAACGATGTGGATGGCTACGCGAAGGCGCTGACGTATTTTGATGAGCAGCTGCCACGCATTTTGGCGGGCTTGAAGGAGAATGACATTCTCATGATTACCGCTGACCACGGCTGCGACCCTGCGACTCCTTCTACCGACCATTCCAGGGAATATATTCCTTGGCTTGTATACGGAAAATCAGTCAAAGCCGGTGCGAACCTCGGCACACTGCCGACTTTCTCCGACATCGGAGCAACCGTACTGGATTATTTCGGAGTATCACCAAAAATTAATGGTACATCACGGTTAAAGCAGCTGTTAAAATAATGATTTGAAATTTGAGAAATTTCGAAAGAGCAGAGTCTTTCAACCGTTTATTGAAAGGATGATCACTATCATGGCAAACGTACCAACTCCCCACAACGGGGCATTACCAGGAGAGATCGCACAAACGGTTTTAATGCCGGGCGATCCGCTGCGCGCAAAATTCATTGCCGATAACTATTTAACGGACGTGCATTGTTTTAACACGGTCCGGAATATGCTCGGCTTCACCGGAAACTATAAAGGAAAACGCGTTTCCGTCATGGGCGGCGGAATGGGTATGCCGTCCGTTGGAATTTACACATACGAGCTTTTCAATTTTTATAACGTAGACAATATTATTCGGATTGGTTCTGCGGGCGGAATCGCTGATAATGTTCATGTGCGCGACGTTGTGGTGGGCATGGGCGCGTGCACCGATTCCAATTACGCGGCTCAGTATTGCCTGCCCGGTACGTTTGCTCCGATTGCCAGCTACGACCTTCTTTCCAAAGCGGTCAAGGCGGCCGAAGAACTGAACGTAAAAACTGTAGTCGGCAATGTGCTTTCCAGCGACGTGTTTTACGGGGACAATGAAAACGCGCTGAAATCATGGAAGAAGATGGGCGTTCTTGCGGTGGAAATGGAAGCTGCCGCACTGTATATGAATGCCGCCAGAGCCGGAAAGAATGCACTCTGCCTGCTGACCATTTCCGACTGTCCGTTTACCGGCGAAGAGCTTTCGGCGGAAGAGCGGCAGACCGGGTTTAAGCAGATGATGGAAGTCGCATTGGCGCTTGCCTAATTTTTTTAAAGCTTGAGGACAATATAAAAAGGAAAAATCTGTTTGTCAAATGCGGGTAAGTCTTGCAAAATCCCGCCGAAGGTAGTAATATCACATATTGTGGTATAAATAACCCAAAAAAATTTAGGAGGAAAATTTATGAAGAAAATTGTTGCACTCCTGCTTGCATCCGTCATGGCGGTATCGGCAACTGCGTGCTCCAACTCATCCACGACTTCCAGTGCGGCAAGTCAGGCGACAAGTGCGGCGGAAAGCCAGGCAGAAGCCTCGTCCACTGCAGCCAAAACAGATTTTAAGGTGGCAATGGTAACGGATACCGGCGGTGTCAACGACCAGTCCTTTAACCAGTCTTCCTGGGAAGGCCTGCAGCAGTTTGAAAAGGATACCGGTGCGAAAGTTAGCTACACCGAATCCAAGCAGGAATCCGACTATGCTACAAACCTTGACAAAGCAGCCGACGATGGCAACAAACTGATCTGGGGCATTGGCTTTGCCATGGCAGACGCGATTACCAACGCGGCTAAAGCAAACCCGGACATCAACTATGCTATCATCGATAACTCCTACGAGAATACTCCTTCCAATGTAACCGGTGTTGTGTTCCGTGCTCAGGAGCCTTCTTTCCTGGTTGGCTACATCGCAGGCAAAACCACCAAGACCAATAAAGTTGGTTTTGTAGGCGGCATTAAGGGCGTTGTCATCGATCAGTTCGAATTCGGCTATCGTGCAGGTGTTGCCTATGCTGCAAAAGAACTTGGTAAGACCATCACGGTTGATTCTCAGTATGCAGAGAGCTTCAGCGATTCTGCAAAAGGCAAGGCAATCGCTTCTAAGATGTATTCCAACGGCTGCGACATCGTGTTCCATGCTGCAGGCAATGTTGGCGTAGGCGTTATTGAAGCCGCTAAGGAAGCAAAGAAACTGGTCATCGGCGTGGATAAGGACCAGTCCTATCTTGCACCGGAAAATGTTCTGACTTCTGCCATGAAGCTGGTCAACAAAGCCATTGAACTCGTTTCTAAGGATGCTTTGGAGGGCAAGCAGATCGGTGGAAAGACCTATGATTACGGTCTTACGGAAGATGCCGTCGGTATCCCGGAAAAGCATGACCTGATGAGCGACGAAACCTATAATGCAGCGATTGCTCTGGAACAGAAGATTAAGGATAAGACGATCACTCCTCCGGCCAACGAACAGGATTTCAAAACGTTTGAAGCAAGCTTGAAGTAATTTTGCAAACCCAATCAAAATCTCTTCATACGCGGGGCGTTCTTCACAGCGCCCCGTTTTGTGTGAAGGGGTGAATCAAGGCAAGGGGGTTTTGTCATGGAGGTCAGCAAGGAATATGCCGTGCAGATGCACGGAATTACCAAATTATTTGGAACGTTTCGCGCCCTTGACAATGTGAATTTGGATGTGAAAAAAGGTTCCATACACGCTATTTTGGGTGAAAATGGTGCCGGAAAAAGTACATTGATGAATGTGCTGTACGGCCTTTATCAGGCAGACGCCGGTGAGATTTACTTAAATGGGGAAAAAGTTGTAATTAAGAATCCGAATGTTGCCATTGAACACGGAATCGGAATGGTTCACCAGCATTTTATGCTAGTCGATAATTTCACGGTTACTCAGAACATTATTCTGGGCACCGAAGTAACAAGCCGGTTTGGCGTATTGGATATGAAAAAAGCACGTGAGGAAATTCTCAACATTGTAAAGAAATACGGGTTGGAAGTAGACCCGGACGCAAAGATTGAGGATATTTCTGTCGGAATGCAGCAGCGTGTTGAGATATTAAAAGCACTTTACCGCGGTGCGGAAATCCTGATTTTGGACGAGCCGACCGCCGTGCTGACGCCGCAGGAGATTGAGGAACTTATCAGCATTATGCACAGCCTCATCGAGGACGGCAAAACGATCATCATCATCACCCACAAACTGAAGGAAATCAAAGCGTCTTCCGACGTTTGCACCATTATCCGCCGCGGGCAGTACATAGATACGGTTCCGGTTGCCGATGTGGACGAGGAAGAGCTTGCCACCAAAATGGTCGGTCACGCCGTAAAGCTTGTGGTGGATAAAACGCCGGCAAAACCCGGCGATGTCGTTTTTGAAATTGATCATCTGACCGTAAAGGACGATCGCGGGTTGGAGGCGGTCAAAGACCTTTCCCTGAAGGTGCGAAAGGGCGAAATCGTCGGTATTGCGGGCGTAGACGGGAACGGCCAGAAAGAATTGGTGGAGGCAATTACCTGCCTGACCCGTTCGGAAAGCGGCACTATTAAAATCAACGGCACGGAAATTCAGAATACCACTCCGCGCAATGTGATTGAACATAAGGTTTCCACCATTCATGAAGACCGTCAGCGGCGCGGACTGGTTCTTCCGTTTACCGTCGCGGAAAATATGGTCATTGAAAAATACCGTACTCCCGAGTTTAAACGGCATGGCATGCAGAACCGTGAAAAAGCGCAGGAATACACCAAGAAGCTGATTCAGGATTATGATATTCGTCCGGCGGGCTGTGAAAACCAGCCGGTGCGCGGGCTTTCCGGCGGAAATCAGCAGAAAGTTATCATTGCACGCGAAGTTTCCAATGATCCGGATCTTTTGATTGCCGTTCAGCCGACCCGTGGACTGGATGTGGGCGCGATTGAATATGTGCATAAAACCCTGGTCCGCGAGCGGGACGCTGGAAAAGCAATTCTGCTCATCTCCCTGGAACTGGATGAGGTCATGAATGTTTCGGACACCATCGATGTAATTTATGACGGCACCATTGTGGCGGAATACAAGCAGGGCGAAGTGGATGAGAATACCATCGGACTTTTAATGGCGGGAGGCAAGCAGAATGAAAATGCTGTCCAAAATACTTAAAAAGCAGATTACGTCAACCATCATTGCGTTGCTGTTCGGTTTTCTGGTTGCCGCAATCGTGCTTGCAATTGCCGGTTACAACCCCGGACAGGCATTCGGAGCACTGTTTAAGGGAATGCTGTCAAAACCGAAGTACATTTCCAATGTAATTATTAAGGCAACACCGATTATTCTGACCGGGTTAAGCGTTGCGTTCGCCTTTAAAACCGGCCTGTTCAATATTGGCGCAGAAGGCCAGTATGTGGCCGGATCCATTGCGGCGGTTTTGGTTGGCGTAAAGCTGAACCTGCCCGCAGTGATTCAGGTCCCGCTGGTGGTACTGGCGGGTGTACTGGGCGGAATGGTGTTCGGCTCGGTGGTTGGATTTTTGAAAGCAAAGTTCGGAATCCACGAAGTTATCACCAGCATTATGCTGAACTGGATTTCTCTGTACCTATCTAACTTTATTGTGAGTTCGCAGGCTTACCATCTGCCGAATTCCACAAGTACTTATCCGGTCAATGAATCCAGCTACACCATGATTCTTCCGAAGTGGAAGACTTCCGACGCTGGAATGGCAGCATTAAAGCCAAATAAATGGCTGTATGAAATGATGCTGAAAACAGATGTGAATGTTGGAATTGTGATTGCCATCCTGATGGCAGTGGTGATTTGGGTTTTACTGTACCGCTCAAACAAGGGTTATGAACTGCGCGCCGTTGGTTTTAACCGCGACGCCGCAGAGTTTGCAGGAATCAACGTGAACCGCAACATCGTGCAGGCAATGCTCATTGCGGGTGCATTGTCCGGCCTGGCTGGGGCGCTTTCCATTACCGGAATTGCTCCGCATAAAATTTCAACGCTCGCTGCGTTTGAAAACTACGGCTTTAACGGACTTTCCGTTGCAATGATCGCGGGTTCTTCCCCGATTGGATGCGTATTTGCCGGTCTGCTTTTCGGCGGTCTGCTTTACGGCGGCCAGAGCGTTCAGCAGGAAGTCGGCGCGCCGACCGAGATTATCAATATTATGATTGGTACTATCGTCTTCTTTGTCGCGCTGACCAAGGTTGTACCCGCACTTGCGGAAAGACTGGAAAAGAGAGGTGTCGGCCATGCTCAGTAAGTTTTTACTTTTAATCGGAATTACGCTGATGTATTCCACGCCTCTGGTATTCGGCGCTTTGGGCGGCGTAATTTCCGAACGTTCCGGCGTTGTCAACATCGGAATTGAAGGTATGATGACGATGGGCGCGTTTACCGCGGCGGCGGTCAGCTATTACACCGGAAACCCGTGGATTGGCCTTCTTGCGGCCGGTGGGGCCGGTGTGGCAATTGCTTTGTTGCACGCCATTGCATCGGTGACCTTCAAGGCGGATCAGAACGTCTCTGGTATCGCCATCAATCTTATCGGACCCGGCTTTGCACTCTTTTTCTGCCGGCTCCTGTTTAAGAATGCAACAACCACCCCCCCGGTACAAACGCTTCCCAAGCTGTTTGGCAACAATGCGTTTAACGGAACTCCGGTGGAGAATTTGAATGTTGATATCACGGTCATCCTCGGCCTGATTGTAACGGCAATTATGTGGTTCTATCTCTATAAGACCAAATGGGGCCTTCGCATTCGCTCCGTGGGTGAACATCCCGCCGCGGCGGATACGCTCGGCATCAATGTCAGCCGCACACGTTTCCTGTGCGTTCTGGCTTCCGGTATGCTGGCAGGATTCGGCGGCGCTTCCATGACGCTGGCGATTATTTCCCAGTTCAATCCGACCGCAATCAGCGGCCAAGGCTTCATCGCGCTGGCTGCTGTTATCT
Source organism: Clostridiales bacterium (assembly GCA_012839345.1). Lineage (GTDB taxonomy): Bacteria > Bacillota > Clostridia > Oscillospirales > Acutalibacteraceae > Caproiciproducens. The sequence continues at coordinate 254,479 of DUNN01000036.1, forward strand.
TCGGTAAGTGGACTCCGTTCGGTGCTTATGGAGCGTGCCTGCTGTTTGGTTTAGCACAGGCGCTGACGGTTGTGCTTGGCGGCAGCGACAGCGGAATTAATGTTCCGAGCCAGATTCTGGCTATGCTGCCTTATGTGTTGACGATTATCGTACTGATTTTGTTCGTCGGCCGTTCAGTTGCTCCGAAAGAGGACGGCATTCCGTATGAAAAAGGCGTTCGGTAAAGAATTTTTCTAGTTATGAACCCGTCATGCAGCGCTTGAAAGCTGCGAAAAATATCGTCCCGGGCGGCTTCCGGATTGCTTTTATCGGTGGCTGCCCGCAGCAAAAATATCTGGAGGATAAAATGGAACTTCAAAAAATATTGCGTTCGGTTGACCATACTCTGCTGACACAGAACGCCACATGGGCAGAAATCAAGCAGATTTGCGACGACGCCATGAAATATGGCACGGCTTCGGTCTGCATTCCCGCTTCTTATGTAAAGCGTGCGAAAGAATATGTCGGCGATAAAATGGCGGTTTGCACTGTTATCGGTTTTCCGAATGGGTATGCGACCACAGCGACAAAAGTATTTGAAACACGCGATGCCATTCAGAACGGCGCGGATGAAATTGATATGGTCATCAATATCGGATGGGTGAAAGACGGGCTTTACGACCTGCAGCTGGACGAGATCAAACAAATCAAGGCCGCCTGCGGGGATCGAATCTTAAAAGTCATTATTGAAACCTGTCTTCTGACGGACGAAGAAAAGATTAAAATGTGCGAAGTCGTGACCGAATCCGGTGCAGACTTTATCAAAACATCCACCGGATTTTCCACGGCAGGTGCTACCTTCGAAGATGTGGAGCTTTTTGCGAAGCATATTGGGCCAAAGGTTCGGATTAAAGCGGCCGGCGGCATTAAAACCCTTGACGATGCAGAGCGGTTTTTATCGCTGGGTGCTTCCAGACTTGGAACAAGCCGGATTATCAAGATTATCAAGAACGAGGAAGCGCACGGATACTAAGGCGGTTTTGACCAGATATGCAGACTGGATGGTTCTGTACGGAACGGGTTCAGAAAAGGGAAAGGGCGGATTTATCCGCCCTTTCTTAGACCGCAGTCAAGGCGGAAAATGGAATTGGAATTTACCATAGGAATGCTTATATAACAATGGTTTTCGGATAGAAACCAGCCATTAAGGAAGGTGATTTTATGCGGGAAAAAGAACTTGTAGATGCCGCCATTGCCGCACGTAAAATGGCTTATACCCCTTACTCTGGATTTCAGGTTGGCGCCGCTCTGTTGACCAAAAGCGGGAAAATTTATCGGGGCTGCAATATTGAAAACGCCTCTTTAACCCCGACGAACTGTGCGGAGCGAACCGCGTTTTTTAAGGCGGTCAGTGAAGGAGAAAAAGAGTTTGAAGCAATTGCTATCGTCGGCGGAAAAGCGGAGTCTGACATCAGCGATTACTGCCCGCCCTGCGGTGTTTGCCGGCAGGTTATGATGGAATTCTGCGACCCGGACCAATTTCATGTGATTCTTGCGCGGTCGCCGGAGGAGTGGAAGGTTTATACGCTGCGTGATCTTCTGCCGCTTGGTTTCGGAAAGAGTGATCTCGATTAGCGGCATCCAATCGCAACGGATTTACAGGAAGGTGACATAAAAATGAGAATGTATGATATTATTGCAAAAAAGCGTGACGGTGGGGAACTGACGGACGAAGAAATCCAGTTTTTCATTGACGGTTACGTTCGGGGCGAAATCCCGGATTACCAGGCTTCCGCTTTGCTAATGGCAGTTTATTATAAGGGAATGAACGCGCGGGAAACCGCCTCGCTGACCATGAGCATGGCGCGTTCCGGCGAAATGGTTGACCTCTCCTCCATTGACGGCGTAAAGGTGGATAAACACAGCACCGGCGGCGTGGGGGATAAGACCACGCTGATTATCTCCCCGATTGTTGCTTCGCTGGGCGTACGCGTAGCCAAAATGAGTGGTCGTGGGTTGGGCCATACCGGCGGAACCGTCGATAAAATGGAATCCATCCCGGGCATGCAGACTGCGCTGGACCGCGAACGTTTCTTTGACATTGTACGCAAGGTCGGCGTCAGCGTAATCGGGCAATCCGGCAACCTGGTGCCGGCGGATAAAAAACTGTATGCCCTGCGCGATGTGACTGCAACGATTGAAAGCATCCCGCTTATTGCATCCAGTATTATGAGTAAAAAAATAGCTGCCGGTTCCGACTGTATCCTGTTGGATGTTAAGACCGGAAGCGGTGCATTTATGAAGACCACGGAGGATTCCATCCGTTTGGCGCAGGCCATGGTGTCCATCGGGGAACATGTTGGAAGAAAGACCATCGCCCTGATTACGGATATGGACCGTCCGCTTGGAAATGCAATCGGAAATTCGCTGGAAATTTGCGAAGTTTGCGAAACACTGAAAGGCCGTGGCCCACAGGATTTGACGCAAATCTGCCTGGAACTGGCCGCCAATATGCTGTACCTCGCCGGAAAGGGTGACCTTGCAGAATGCCGCAGCATGGCCCGTACCCAGTTGGAAAGCGGCGCGGCCTTTGAAAAGCTCAAAGAAATGGTTGCTGCGCAGGGCGGCGATGTATCCGTCCTGATGGACAACTCGAAATTTGAACAGGCGAAGATCCAGCAGGAGATCCTAGCGAGCAGCGACGGCTATATTTATGCCATGAACACCGAGCAATGCGGTATTGCCTCCGTAGAGCTTGGCGCTGGACGGGAAAAGAAGGAAGACCCCATCGATTTCAGCGCGGGCATTATGCTCCGGAAAAAAGTTGGGGATGCGGTCAAAAAAGGCGAGCCGATTGCCACGTTTTACACGTCGACCGAAGCACGCTGCCGCGATGCGGAAGCCTTGTTCCAGCGTGCGGTGACCATCTCTCCCGAACCGCCGAAGGCCATTCCGATTGTCCACGCGCGCGTAACCCGCGACGGAGTGGAACAGTATTCTGTGTAACGGCCTGAATGGGAAATCATAGTACAGGAAAAGAATACGCCTTGATCCGGCTCTAAAAAGCCGTTTCAAGGCGTATTCTTTATTATTTCGAAAGGTTTGTTAGTCTTCTAAACCTTCAAACTGCATGTTGTAGTATTTCGCATACAGACCGTTCTGCTGCAGAAGCGTTTGGTGATTGCCGCGTTCCACAATTCCCTCGTCGCCGATTACGATGATTTCATCGGCGTTGCGTATGGTACTTAAGCGGTGCGCAATGACAATGGTGGTGCGGTTTTTGGAAAGCTCCTCCAGCGACCGCTGAATATGGCGTTCGCTTTCATTATCCAGTGCGCTGGTTGCTTCGTCTAGAATCAGAATTTTTGGGTTTTTCAGGAATACGCGGGCAATGGAAAGGCGCTGCTTTTGGCCGCCGCTCAGGCGCGTACCGCGCTCGCCAACGTAAGTGTCGTAGCCGTCTTCCAGACCCATGATGAAGTCATGAATATTGGCCCGCTTTGCCGCTTCGATAATTTCCTCGTCCGTCGCGTTCGGCTTGCCGTAGGCGATGTTTTCCTTTACGCTTCCGGCAAACATATAAACATCCTGCTGCACAATCCCGATGGAATCACGCAGGGACTTCAGCGTTACGGAACGCACGTCCTGACCGTCGATCAGTACACTTCCGGAGGTTACATCATAAAAGCGGGGGAGCAGGGAACACAGGGTCGTTTTTCCTCCGCCGGAGGGACCGACCAGAGCAACCGTTTTTCCCGCGTCAATCTGAATGTTGATGCCGCTTAGAACGTCGCTGCTTTCATCGTAGCGGAACGACACGTCGCGGTATTCAATCCTGCCCTTAACATCTTTCAGTTCCGTGGCGCCGGGGTTGTCCTGAATATCCGGCTGGGTGTCCAGAACCTCCACAAAGCGGCGGAACCCGGAATACCCCTTCTGGAACTGCTCGGTGAACTCGATGAGAACATCCACCGGATTGATGATGATATTTATGTAGAGGGCATAAACCGCAAGGTCCCCCAACCGGAGGGAGCCGTTGGCAATAAACAGGCCGCCGGTAATCAGCACGGTAATAAACAGCAGTCCCTCCAAAAAAGAAGTGCCGGAACGGTAAATTCCCATAGCACGGTAGCTGCTGGTTTTCGAATCCAGGAATTTCAGGTTGCTTTCGCTGAATTTTTTACGTTCCAACGGCTCGTTTGCAAAACTTTTTACCACGCGGATTCCTGCGAGACTGTCCTGAACCTTTGCGTTAACTCCCGCGATTTTCTTGCGGTTGTCCATAAAAATGGCCCGCATTTTTTTGTTCTGATGAATGCTGAAAATAATCAACACCAGGGTGACTACCATCAAAATCAAGGTCATGGGCACGTTGATCAGCATCATCAGAATAAAGCTGCCGATAATTTTAAGCAGCGAAATCACAATATTTTCCGGACCATGGTGCGCCAGTTCACTGATGTCGAACAAATCCGATACCAGCTTGCTCATCATTTCTCCGGTATTGTTTTTGTCGTAGTAAGAAAAGGACAGGCGCTGGAAGTGGTCGAACAAATCCTGACGCATATCGCTTTCCATGCGCGCACCCATGATGTGTCCCCAGCTGGTAATGTAATATTGGCATCCAAGGCGAACCAGTTCCATTACCAGAAGCGACACGGCAATAATCGGCAGGGAACGCAGGATTACCTGCGTCCCCTGCGCGTAGTAGCCCTTGGTCAGCCAGTTCAAAATCTGGGGAAACGCCACGTCGATCGCCGAAACGATCAGCGCGCAGAACATATCAAAGTAAAATATAGAACGGTAAGGTTTGTAATACTGAATAAACCGTTTAAAAATTGACATGGATCCTCCTGTTACATCTTATCCGGTTCGGGGTACTCCTCTCCAAAAGTCTCCACTGTGACGGATTTCATTACTTCATCCTCCAGCGGGCGGTCGTTATAATCGCGTTTTACAGAAACAATGCGGTCGGCTTCATCCATTCCTTCAATGACTTTGCCAAACGCCGCGTACTGGCCGTCCAGATGCGGAGCGTCTTCTACCATAATGAAGAACTGGGAACCGGCGCTGTTCGGATTCATGGCACGCGCCATAGAGAGTACCCCTCTGGTGTGTTTTAAGTTATTCTTTACGCGGTTTGCGGTAAATTCGCCTTTGATGCTGTAACCCGGGCCACCCATACCGGTGCCTTCCGGGTCCCCGCCCTGAATCATAAAGCCGGGGATAACCCGGTGGAATATGGTACCGTTATAAAATCCCTTTTTTATCAGTGAAATAAAATTATTCACCGTGTTTGGGGCAACATCCGGGTAAAGCTCTGCTTTGATGATACCGCCCTTGGTTTCAAATGTGACAACTGGATTTTTCATTGTGTTAACCACCATTTCTCCGTGCCATAAGTGCAATCGAATCCCCTGGGTGCACGGTGTCCCAGGAAATGTGAGTGCCTTCGATTGCAGTCATGGTATTATTATACCCAGAGAAAGTGCTTACTTCAAGACAAATGTTCGTGTTGTGAAAAATTCTGCTTTTTCCCGTTTATAAATTCTGGACTTTTACAAACGGCTTGCACTTTGCATCTAATTCTATGGTATAATAGTCAAATCAGCAGGGGCTAATTTGACATTCGAAAATTGCTGAGCGACGCGCAGCGCCTTCCCGCCGAACGGCGGCCACAATTTCCATGAAGGCTAAGATAAATTTGCTGTCGTTGATTTTTTATACCGGGAGCCACGTTTGTTTATGGCATAAATAGCATAATCATAAAATCAAGGACAGTAATTAGGAAATAAATACTCGGAACTGAAATAACAGGGAATCGGTTAAACCCCAGAGAACGAAGAAAGGATAGCCAAAATGAAACTAATTTCGTGGAACGTAAACGGCCTAAGGGCTTGTATAAACAAGGGATTTCTAGATTTTTTTAATCAGGTGGACGCGGATGCCGTTTGTATTCAGGAAACCAAAATGCAGCCGGATCAGGCGGAGATTCTTCTGCCGGGCTATACGCAATACTGGAATTCTGCAGAAAAGAAAGGATATTCCGGAACTGCGATTTTTACGCGCAGGCCGCCTTTACAGGTGACATATGACATCGGCGCGCCGGAGCACACCGGGGAGGGCCGCTCGATTACACTGGAATATGAAGATTTTTACCTAGTTACGGTTTACACGCCGAACGCGCAGCGTGAGCTGACCCGTCTGGATTATCGGATGCAGTGGGAGGACGCGTTCCGGGCGTACCTGAAGCAGCTGGATACCAAAAAGCCGGTGGTGGTTTGCGGCGACATGAACGTGGCGCATCAGGAAATTGACCTAAAAAACGCGAAAAGCAACGTGGGAAACGCCGGGTTTACCAATGAAGAACGTCAGAAAATGACGGAATTGCTGTCCAGTGGGTTTACAGACAGCTTCCGGTACCTTCATCCCGATCAGACGGGAGCCTATACCTGGTGGTCCTATATGTTTAAAGCGCGCGAAAAAAACGCCGGATGGCGGATCGATTACTTTTTGGTATCCGACCGTATGCGTGATCGCATTGTGGAAAGCAATATCCTGGCCGACGTTATGGGAAGTGACCACTGCCCGGTGGAACTAATACTTTCGGAAAACTAAATGGCAACGCCTACGCGCTTCATTGCAACAAAATCATTTAAGAGCGAATCCAATTTTAAGATGGAAGAAGGGCATTTATGCAATTACTGTTTTACGGCGCGGATAAAGAGGTTACCGGCAGCTGCCACTGCCTGCTGGTGAACGGGAAACGGATTCTAATTGACTGCGGGCTGCAGCAAGGGGCGGATGAGGACGACAACCACCGGCTGCCCTTTTATGCCACCCAAATTGACTATGTTCTTGTCACCCATGCCCACATCGACCACAGCGGGCGGCTTCCCCTGCTTGTGAAAAACGGCTATTCGGGCAAAATGTTCGCCACGCGGGCAACCTGCAACCTGCTCTCCATCATGCTGCGCGACAGCGCGCACATTCAGGAAATGGATGCGATCAACGAAAACCGAAAGGGCCGCCGTGCCGGACGCGAACCGGAGGAGCCGATTTACACGGTGGAAGACGCGCAGGAAACCATGTCTCGAATGGTTCCGTGCAGCTACGGGGAAATGGTGGAGCTGTGCGAAGGGGTTCGTTTCCGCTTTGCCGATGCGGGGCATTTGCTGGGCTCCGCTTCCGTGGAACTGTGGTTGACAGAGCGCGGGGTCACTAGAAAAATTGTTTTTTCCGGGGATATTGGCAACACCAATCAGCCGATTATCCGCGACCCGCAGTATATTGACGAGGCGGACTATGTCGTGATGGAATCCACATACGGCGACCGCGACCATGAGGAAGTCGAGGATTATATCCCCGTTTTGGCCGAGTTGTTTGACCGCACGCTTGCGGATGGTGGCAACGTGGTTATCCCAAGCTTTGCTGTGGGCCGCACGCAGGAGCTGCTCTATTATATCCGGGAAATCAAAGAGCGAGGCTTGGTGAAAAGCAATCCCGATTTTCCGGTGTACGTCGACAGTCCCCTCGCTGTGGAGGCCACCAAAATATACAGCGGTGACCTGACCGGTTACGCGGATGAAGAAACCATCCGCCTGATTCAGTCGGGGTTCCGCCCGATTTCCTTTTCCAACCTGAACGTGTGCAGCACGGTGGAGGAAAGCCGGGCGCTGAATGAAGACCGGACGCCGAAGGTGATCATTTCTTCCAGCGGGATGTGCGAAGCGGGTCGAATCCGGCATCACCTGAAACATAATTTGTGGCGGCCGGAGTGCGCTGTTGTATTCGTCGGTTATCAGGCAAACGGCACGCTGGGCCGGATGCTGCTGGAAGGGACAAAAAAGGTAAAGCTGTTTGGCGAAGAAATTGCGGTGCAGGCTCACATTTACAATTTCCGAGCATTGTCCGCCCATGCGGATAAAACGGGGCTTTTGAAATGGATTAAGGCATACCGGCAAAAGCCGCAGCGTGTATTCGTGGTGCATGGGGAGCAGGAAGTCTGCGAAGCGTTTACGCAGCAGCTGAGAGTGCTTGGATTTCCCGCTTACGCACCGAATTTTGACGCTGTTTATGACCTGATTGGAAATCAGGTACTGGAAGAGGGGTTGGAGCCTGACGTTCGCCATGGGGAGAAAAAGGACCGCAAGTTTTCTGCTCCGTTTGCCCGCTTGATGGAGGCCGGGAAACGGCTGATACTGGTCATTAAAAAGAACGAGGGCTGCTCCAATAAGGATCTGGCGAAGTTTACAGACCAGATTATTTCGCTTTGCGATAAGTGGGACCGGTAGCCGGGTCGGAGTCAAACGGTTCGGAGGAGCGCGGCAAAGAAGCTGCTAAAAAGCTGCGGCTTACATCACAAGAAATGCACCTAAAAACGGGCTTTTGAAGCCAGTTTCAGGTGCATTTTTATTTTTTTGAACGGCTACTTACAGCGGTGCCTTTTGCACGCAAATTTGTGTACACGGATTTACTCTTTTACGCCTCCAAGCGTCAGCCCGTTTACAAAATATTTCTGAAGGAATGGGTACACACACATAATCGGAACAATCGTGATAATCGTCATGGTCGCACGTACCGACTGCGGCGTAACAATGTTGCGCATCGCCGCGGGAATCAGGGCCTGCGCCTGGCTGGACTGGGTGGAAAGACTTTGCGAGGTTTGAAGCACCTTTTGCAGCTCATACGCCAATGTGCTTAGGGACTGATTGTTTCCGCAATACAGCATGGTGTCGAACCATGAGTTCCACTGGCCTACCGCAACAAACAAGAGGATGCAAGCGACCACGGGCATGCTAAGCGGGAAGATGATGGAAAAGATGATTCTAAACTCACTGGCGCCGTCAATTTTCGCAGATTCAATCAGGCCCTTCGGCAGTTCGGAGATATAACTGCGCACCACCATAATGTTCCAAGCACTGACGGTAGCAGGAAGAATATAGACCAAAAAGTTATTAATCAAATGAAGATCCCGCATCAGGAAGTAGCCCGGAATCAATCCACCGCTGAAGTACATGGAAAATACAAACAAATAGGAATAGAACTTGTTTAGCACAAATGATTTCTGCGACAGCGCGTAGCCGATGATTACGGTGCATAGCACGTTGGCCACAGATCCCGTCAACGCCCTTAAAATGGAAACAACACTTGCCCAATATACATTTTCTTCGCTTAAAATCAAAGAATAGTTACTAAATGTAAACTGTCTTGGCCAAAGGTAAAGGCCGCCCCTCAGGGAATCGACCGGGGAATTCAGGGAATAAACCAATGTGTTCCAAAATGGATACAAGGTTACAATGATCAGAAAAATCATGATAATGGTGTTTATAATATCAAAAACAACGTCACCGGTTGTTCTTCTGTGAAGGTGAAACACTTTCAAAATAGTTCGCTCCTTCCCGCAATTTTAGAATGCGCTCTCACCACTGATCGTTTTGGAGAGTTTGTTAAAAGTCGTAACCAGAATGAGTGCGACGACGGAGTTGAAAATACCGGCGGCGGTTGCAAATGAATATCTTCCCATGCCCATGCCGTAATTATATACATACAGCTCTAGTGTCTGTGAATAGTCAATCACCATATTGTTGGAAAGCAGATAAGTCTGCTCAAATCCTACCGTCAGCAGGTTTCCGACGCTTAAAATCAACAGAATTTTAATGGTCGGCAAAATCCCCGGCAGTGTTATGCTAAATATTTTGCGGAACCTCCCCGCGCCGTCAATGTCGGCAGCCTCATAAATATCTGGATTGATGCCGGACATTGCAGCCAGATAGATAATCGAATTCCATCCGATTTCCTTCCATAAATCCGAACCCGCCATAACGCCCCAAAACAGTTTCGGGGTTCCCATAAAATTAAATGGCTCAGAGATAATGTGCAGCTTCATCAAAATTTCGTTTACCACACCGCCGTCGGTGGATAGGCACGTATATACCAGACCGGAAACAACGACCCAGGACACAAAATGCGGCAAATAGGAAATGGTTTGTACCGTCTTCTTAAACGCCAGATTTTTGATTTCGTTGATGAGCAAAGCCAGAGTAATGGAACCCAAGTAGCCGGTTACCAGCTTTAACAGGCTGATTCCCAGCGTATTGCGTATGCCAAGGAAAAAGTAAGAGTCATGGAACAAATCGTAAAAATTCTTAAAACCGACCCATTTCGAATTAAAAATGCCAAGACCCGGCTTGTAATTTTGAAATGCCATAATCCAGCCCCAAAGCGGGACATAATTAAAAAGAATCAAAAGCGCTGCAAAAGGCAGTGTGATGAGCACAAGGTCCTTTTGACGCACGAGCGAAGCAAAAAAACTTTTCTTTTTTGGCATGAGTGCCACAGAACCATTTTCAAGCTTTGGAGAGACCTCAGCTTTTATCATAGTAAATCCCTTCCTATCGATGTCACTTACCGCTCAAAAGCCGCTCAGGCCTCATAAAATACCTGCATTTGGTCAAAAGCAGCAAGAAATTTTTATGAAGCGGAATGATTTCAGTTTATAACAATGGTTGAGGCAAACACCGTTGCCTCAACCATACCCTCAAATCAAAACCTTAGTCCGGTTAGTTCCACTCCTTAATTCTCTTTTGCACCTGCTGGGTGAAGTAAGACTCGGTGCTGTTGTACTTTGCCGCCTTCATTTCATTGCAATACTCATTCCAAACGTCCTCGAAGGTTCCGGCTTTTGCGTTTATTAGTTTGGCAAGGTATTTATTGGTGATATCACCCGATTTTTTCTGGGCATCTTGAAGCTCCGGCTGGGAGTCGGGGATGGAGATATCCCACCCATATCCAAATTTGGAGCTCTTCATGGGAGCCAGCATGTCGTAAAGGTTGGATACCTTGTAGCCTTGCAGGACCTCTTTTTCATAATCTTTGTAATGGGAGGAAATATACAGCGGCAGATTTTGGGGATGCACGTAGTTGCCATCGGAGAATTTGGTGTTTGCATCAAGATTCGGATGCGGGAAGTTCCACCATTGACCAACGCCTTGCTTTTTGGCGTAGTCCGCATCGTCGACTTTTTTCAGCTGTTCTTCGGTCAGGGTCATTTTTCCGTCTACAACTGTGTAATCTTCGCCTTCAATTCCCCACTGGACAAGCTTTTGAACTTCTTCGCTGCACATGGCATCCAGGAACTTAAAGGCTCCAACGGGGTCTTTGCAGCTTGTGGTAATGCAGATGCCCTGCCCGGCGGAAATAGATTCAATTCCGTTGTAACTTTCTGCTTCTACACCCGGAAATACCACGGAAATAGCAAACGGAACCTGATCGTACATTTTCTGGTTTTCCAGCGAAGCAATTTGGTTAGTGATTTCCCATCTTCCTCCATAGAACGCCAGCACTTTTCCGGACGCTATGTTTTGGTAGAACTGATCGGCAGTCTGTGAAAACATGTTGGGGTCAATCATGCCTTTTTGTTGTGCCTCGTTCAGCTTTTTATAATAATCGTGACTCCATTTGGAAAGCGAAAAGTTGTGTGCGGTGCCGTCGGCGTCATAATAGTTTCCGCCGGTGTTGGGGTACCCGGCCAGAAGAGCCGGAACGCCGCTGATTAAATAAGAACCATCGCGGTCGCCGCGGGATGCAAACGGAATGACTTTTTGACCGTTAATGGTAGGATGCTCTTTTGCAAATTTCTCGAGCATGGCAAAAAAGTCGTCCAGTGTCATTTTATTGGGCCAGTTATTTGCTTTTAAAACCTGTTTCTGCACGTAGAAGCCATACAGGGGGTAGATGGGGGTGACGGTTTTTCTTGCTGGGGACAGGGAATAAATGTGGCCGGTTTCCGGGTCCTTCAGCTTTTTCAAGTCGTCGCCGTACCATTTTTTAATATTAGTGCCGTATTTTTCTATGTAATCATCCAGAGGAACCAAAGCGCCGGCATCGCGGTAAACGTTCAGCTCATTGTGCGGATTCAGCAAATCATCATACTGTCCGCTGGCGGTTTGGGTGGTTGCAATGGTCGCCTCGTCGCTGCCCACCTGATAGTCGCATTTCAGTTTGACACCGGTAATTTCCGTAACCTTTTTGCCAACGGGTGTGTTGGAAAGATCCAGCGGGGTTGTCTGGCCCATGGTGTACAGGGAAAATGTTTTAATCTCCTTCTGCTCTCCTCCAGAGGTTGCGCCTGTTGCCTGATTTCCGGGCGACTGACAGCCTGACGCCGCAGAGGCAATCATGATTGCCGCCATTATAACGCTAATCTGCTTTTTCATTGCGCATTTTCCTTTCAAGTAATTTCATTCGGTTTTCCGAGAACCATCCGGCTAATGAGGATGAAAATCCATTGCGATCAGAATCATGGTCATGCTGTCCCTCCTCTCGCTTTTATTCCAATCTCGAATGAAGCAACAAAGGCATTTGCAGCAATCAGTACTGTCACCGTATGTGGTTATGACTTGGCCGGATTCCTTGCTGTAATCCCATAGTTCTTTACCGGCCCGGCGAATGACGGGATAAACTGTATTGGGTACTGGAACGCCAAATACATGCATTTATCAAATTACGACATTAATTGTATTTTTGTCACGTTACAATAACGATACAATACAATTATATTCTGGTTTATCATCTTGTCAATAGTTTGTGTTTATATTATTTTGTTTTATATATTTTGAATAAGTTAAGATAATTAATGTTGCCAATATTAACAACATGAACTGTTAAATGCAACATATATCATAATTATTGTGCAAATTATAATTGTTGCAAATTCAATATTGACAATGCGCATAGTTGAAGTATAATGTTGTTGTTACGTTAAATATCTACTTTAGTGACGTTATCAAATTGTGTGAAGCAACTCTTTATTCTCTGCATTAATTTTAAATTAGGAGAAGATATGAATGGGAAAAGTTACGATTATCGGAGAAAATTTACCCAACATGCCGTGGCAGGAAAAGCCGGAGGACTGCAAAAGCGTTGTGTGGAGGCACCGTGAAAACCCGATTATTGACTGGGAGCCCACGGAAAAATCATCCCGTATCTTCAACAGCGCCGTAATCCCTTATCAAAATGAATTTGTTGGCATCTTCCGATCAGACCATAAGGATGGAATTCCACAGCTGCATTTCGGCAGAAGCAAGGACGCCTTGCATTGGGAGATTGAAAACGAGGAAATCCACTGGGTCGACCAAAGCGGTAAGCCGTATGATCCGGTTTACGCGTATGACCCTCGGCTGATTAAGATTGAAAACAAGTATTATATTGAATGGTGCACGGATTTTGGCGGGGCTGCACTGGGCCTTGGCGTTACCGAAGATTTTAAAACGTTTACCAGACTGGAAAATCCGTTTATTCCCTTTAACCGCAACGGGGTGCTCTTTCCCAGAAAAGTAAACGGCAACTTTTTAATGCTCAGCCGGCCGAGCGACAGCGGGCACACACCGTTTGGCGATATCTTTCTAAGCGAGAGTCCGGATCTTATTTATTGGGGAAAACACCGGCGCGTTATGACGAAAGGAGGCGGCTGGTGGCAAAACCTTAAAATCGGTTCCGGACCAGCACCGATTGAGACAAGCGAAGGATGGCTGCTGTTTTACCATGGAGTTTGCGGAACGTGCAACGGCTATGTTTACAGCTTTGGTGCGGCGATCCTGGATTCTAACCATCCAAGCAAGGTGCTTTACCGAACCCGTGATTATCTGATGACTCCACAGAAAGAATACGAAACCACTGGGTTTGTCCCCAATGTTGTTTTCCCATGTTCCACGCTGTGCGACGCCGCAACCGGCCGCATTGCCATTTACTATGGATCTGCCGATACATATGTTTCTGTAGCTTATGCAGAGGTGGACGAACTGGTTCGTTACATTAAAGCAAATTCCAGGTTGTTGGACGGCGACAGCATCGAGTACCGATAAGTACCGGTAAATAGTTTCACGATGTCTCCGATATTTTACAAAGATGTCCGGAATAATAAATTATTTACTCGATTTCATCATGACATTTTGCCCAATGCCTTATATAATTAATGTAACATAGGTTTACGCCGTATTTAAAAATCATTTGAGGAGCATGCAAAGAATGAGCAATAAGGTAAGTATGCAAGATGTTGCTGACAGTGTGGGCGTATCCAAGGTAACTGTGTCAAAAGTTTTGCGCGGCAAAAGCGATGTCAGCGAAGCAATGAGCAAAAAAATCATGGATGCGGTAACACGCCTTGGGTATGTGTATGATAATAAAAAAGAAAAAGCAGATATCTCCAAAATTTCCGTATTGACCGCCGGGCACTTTTTTGGAATCGGAGGCAGCGACTGTTTTTATGTGAAACTGTATCAATGCCTTTCGGAAGAATTTGAAAAGCTGAATATTGATGTTATGCTGAGCATCGTAGACCAGCAGAGCGAAATGGAAATCACGATTCCGGAGAAACTGAAGAACCGGGATGTGGACGGAATTATCGTGATGGGTCAGCTTTCCCGGGAATACCTTAGAAGCTTGATGGCGCTGAAAATCCCGCTGGTGTTTTTGGATTTTTATTACGATGATTTCAACGTTACCAGCATTAATACGGATAACTTTTTCAACACCTATGAGTTAACCAACAAGCTGATTCAGCTCGGCCATACCAAAATTGGATTTGTTGGAACCTTGGATGCCACCAGCAGCATACAGGACCGTTTTTTAGGGTATTATAAATCGCTGATTGAACACCATATCCCGTTAAATCAAGAATGGATTTTAAATGACCGCGAGAGCGACGGCACCTATCTCAATATTGAGCTTCCAAAGGCGCTGCCCACCGCCTTTGTCTGTAACTGCGACGAAGTCGCAATGTTGTTCATCAACAATCTGAAAGCACACGGATATAAAGTACCGGATGACATTTCGGTAACCGGTTTTGATGATACGAATCACTCCATGCTTTCTAATCCGAAAATTACAACCGTTCAGGTCAATTTGGAAGAAATGGCACATCTTGCCACCAAGGCCATGATTCGTGATATTGGCAGCAACAAGCATAAAAACCGAATTTTAATTAAAGGAAAAATCATCTTCCGGGAATCGACCACTCGATTCCCGGATCCATCTGAATGATAAGGCGGGTGTTTTTTTGAAATTTCCGGATCATTTTATCTGGGGTACGTCAACGTCCTCCTATCAAATCGAAGGGGCGGTAAACGAGGACGGCCGGGGGAGCTCCGTTTGGGACGAGGCCTGCCGCTACCAAAGCATTGTACAGGACGGGCGCAGCGGTGATCCGGCATGCGACCATTACCATCGCTGGGCGGAAGATATCGGGATTATGAAGGAAATTGGGGTTCAGGCATACCGGATGTCTATCTCGTGGCCCCGGATTCTTCCTGATGGTACCTCGAAAATCAACCAAAAGGGGCTGGATTTTTACCTGCGCCTTGTGGAAGAGCTTGTGAAAAATGGGGTTACGCCATACATCACGCTTTTTCACTGGGATTTTCCCTATGCATTGTACCGCAAAGGCGGAATGCTGAACGATGAAAGCCCGGATTGGTTTGCTGAATATGCCGGCATTGTAACGGAAAAGCTTTCTACTCTAGTTTCCCACTGGATTACTTTAAACGAGCCGCAGTGTTATATCGACCTGGGGCACCGCATTGGGTTCCATGCGCCTGGATTAACTCTGCCGATGAACGAAGTTCTGCGCGCCGCGCACAATATGCTGCTGGCTCACGGAAAAATGGTGATGGCGATGCGCGCCGCCGCAAAGCAGCCGCTTAAAATCGGAATTGCCCCGGCTTGCATGGTGGTCTGCCCGGAAAACGAGAAAGATACCGCACTTGCAAGAAACGAAACGTTCCGTGTAAAAGCGGGCACCACCTTCAACAATACCTGGTGGCTAGACCCTGTTTTCTTAGGCTCATACCCAGAAGACGGACTTCGTGCTTATGAAAAGGATCTGCCTCCAATCGGTGCGGATGACATGAAAATCATCCATCAGCCGATTGACTTTCTAGGCCAGAATATTTATCATGGAACCGTAGTACGAAAATCTGCCGATGGCCGGGCGGAATACGTTGCCCCAAAAGCCGGAGGCGAAATGACCGATATGGGATGGAATGTTGTTCCCCAATCCTTATATTGGGGTCCGAAGTTCTTTTATGAGCGGTATCGCAAGCCGATCATCATTTCAGAAAACGGCATGGCAAACCTGGACTGGGTTTCCGCCGACGGCAAAGTGCATGACCCCCAGCGCATCGAGTTTATGCGGCGCTACATACGGGAAAATCTTCGCGCCATTCAGGATGGGGTCGATGTTCGGGGCTATTTCTACTGGTCCCTTTTGGATAATTTTGAGTGGGAAAGAGGATACACCAAGCGCTTCGGGCTGGTGTATGTGGATTACGAAACACAGCAGCGCCCCATAAAAGATTCCGGCCGGTGGTACCATGACCTGATTGTATCCAATGGGGAAATCCTTTAAAGAGAAAAGCCACGCAGGGCATAGGAGCAAAAACAAACTCCTGTCGTTTGGTTTCCGGTTCGAATCACGGACTGAATACCGATGATTCGGAGTTGTTGCGATGGGGCAGGCATCCAAACCTAAATCGGAGAAAGGCATGTTATGGAAAGAGTAATTGATTTAAGCGGTAACTGGGGCTTGGCCTTGGATGAGGAGAAAAAATTGTCGCAGCCAACATTCCGGGACTCCATTCATTTGCCAGGAACCACTTCCTACTGCAAAAAGGGCAGGAAAAATCCCAAGGGAGAGATCGGATGCCTGACGGATGAATACAAATTTGAAGGCTATGCGTGGTATTCAAGGGAGGTAGAAATCCCGCCGGATCTTTTCGGGAAAAAGTGTTTTCTGCTGCTGGAAAGAACGCGCAAAACAACCGTTTTTATCGACGACAGGAAGGTCGGGAGTCGGAACAGTCTGTGTACGCCGCACGTTTACGATGTTTCGGACCAAATGACGGCAGGCCGTCACACCCTAACAGTTCTTGTGGATAATACGGATTATCCGACGAAAGGCGGGCATCTAACTTCCCCCGATTCGCAATCCAATTGGAACGGCATTACCGGCAGAATCGAGCTGCGGGTATTTAACCAAGCATACATAAGCGACGTACAAGTTTACCCGAATGTGCAAAGCCGGTCTGTAAAACTGAAAATCAAACTAGCAGGTACACAAAGCGGGACGGTTACGGTTTCGGCAAAGAGCTTTAACGGCGGGGAAGAGCACATTGTGCCGGAACAGGATTTTGCCGTTCGTTCGGACGAACCGACCGTAGAATATTTCCTCGGCCGGGATGCCGTGCTGTGGAACGAGCACACCCCGAACTTGTACCGATTGAAAATCGCGCTGAAACAGGACGAAATCACAGTTGATACGACTGAAGTGAACTGCGGCCTGCGTGAAATATCCACTACCGGGGATAAGATTACCGTAAATGGACAGCCGGTTTTTCTCCGTGGAAAACAGGAGTGCTTGAATTTTCCCCGCACCGGTTTTGCGCCTACCGGTGTGGACGAGTGGCTTCGGGTTTTTAAAATTGCAAAGTCCTACGGCATTAACCATTACCGGTGTCATACCTGCTGCCCTCTCGAAGCCGCGTTTGAGGCCGCCGATTTAATGGGAATTTATCTGGAACCGGAACTCCCATTTTGGGGAACCGTTACGGATGAGGGTGATGAAAACCATAACGGGGCAGAGCAGGAATTTTTAGTGCAAGAAGGTTACCGGATTTTGAGATGCTTTGGCAACCACCCTTCATTTGTTATGTTTTCCTTGGGTAATGAGCTTTGGGGCAGCAAAAAAGTGCTGAATTCCGTGTTGGGCATGTACAAGGAGTATGACTGCCGTCACCTTTATACGCAGGGTTCAAACAATTTTCAGTTTTGTCCGGATATTCTGGAAAACGATGACTTTTTTGTCGGCGTCCGTTTTTCCGAAAACAGGTTGATCCGCAGTTCTTACGCTACGTGCGACGGCCCTCTGGGGCATGTGCAGGCCGATGTGCCGGGAACCCAGAAGGATTATGACAGCGATATCGTTCCTTCTGCCGATTTGCAAAAGGAGAGCTCCAAGAGCGAAAGCCAAACCATTCAAATTCAGGTTGAAACCGGGATAAAAACCGTTCGCGCACAAGGTGCTCAAGAAGAGAAAGCCCTTGTTCCCAAAATTCCCGTGATTTCACATGAAATCGGGCAATATGCAATTTACCCGAATTATAAGGAAATCGAGAAATATACCGGCCCGCTTAAACCAAAAAACTTTGAAATCTTCCGTCAAAGGCTGGAAGAAAAGGGACTGGGTGATCTTGCGGAAAAATATTTTTATTGTTCCGGAAAGCTGGCGGTCGCTTGCTACAAAGACGAGCTTGAAACGGCGTTTCGTTCCAGAAAGCTGGCGGGTTTTCAGCTTCTTGACCTGCAGGATTACAGCGGCCAGGGGACGGCGCTGGTAGGAATTTTGGATTCGTTTTTGGATTCCAAAGGGCTTGTTTCACCGGAAGAATGGCGTACATTCTGCTCCGATACGGTGCTTTTGGCGAGGTTTCCAAAGTATAATTATGTTTCGGGGGAAGTATTCCACGCGCATTTGGAATTGTGCTGCTATCGTGCCGCCCCGCTGCCGCCGTTTACGCTCATATGGAAAATCAGGGATGACGGCCGCGTTTATGAATCCGGAGCTTCCAAAATATCAGACCCCGGAACGGAAAATTATATTGATATTTGTGATATCAACGTTCCCATTCCGGATACAGCTGGAATGAAAAAGCTGATTCTCCAGTTGAAAATCGAAGAACTGGGGATAGAAAAAAGCTATGCAATATGGGCGTACCCAAAAGACATACTGATTGATTTATCCGGCCTGAATGTGTATAACGGCTATTCCGCGCAAGTGGACGCAAAGCTGAAACATGGGGAGAAAGTCGTTCTTTTTGCCAAACCGGACACGGTGAAAAATTCAGTAAAAGGCTTTTACTGCACTGATTTCTGGTGCTACCCGATGTTTCGTTCGATTTCTGAGAGTATGGGAAAAGAAGTTGCGGTTGGAACCATGGGACTGCTGATTCAAAATCAGCACCCGGCGTTAAAATATTTCCCATGCGAAGAATATTCCACTTACCCGTGGTGGCATATTATTCAAAATTCTTGCTCGGTGATTCTGGATAACACCTTGCAAAATTTCAGGCCGATTGTCCAGACCATCGATAATTTCGAACGGAACCATAAACTGGGATTCCTGTTTGAGTGTAAAGTGTTTTCAGGCAATCTGCTGGTTTGTGCCTGCGACTATGAAAAGCTCTTGGAACATGCGGAGGGAAGGCAGCTCCTGTTCAGCCTTTTCAGCTACGTCCGAAGCGGTGCATTCCACCCGGAACAAGAACTTGGGGCCTCCCTGCAGTCATTGTTTGAGGAAGACAACCCATGATGTAAATTTGCCGGATTTGCTTAACCGTTCGACGTTCGGTCGTGTTGCTATTTTCGTGCCATATTAGGAAATACATAGGCATCTCCACATTCCGAGAACAGACCAAAAGGAGGCGGCTGTGTGAACCGCAAAGATTTTCAGCAATTTGCGCCAAACGGCATGGTAAACCGGGGCAACCGGCGCAGCATTCAGCTTTGCATGGAAAAAGCGGAGACAGGCCAGCCTGTAACCCTGGGATTTTTGGGAGGTTCCATTACCCAGGGCAGCCTCGCTTCTTCTCCAGAAACCTGCTATGCCCATTTGGTTTACCAGTGGTGGAAGCGTAAATTTCCAAAGTCGGCGGTGTCTTACATCAACGCCGGCGTTGGGGGAACGACCTCGCAGTTTGGCGTGGCTCGCGTGAAGGAAGATCTTTTGGCGGCAAAACCGGATTTTATCATCCTTGAATTCAGTGTAAACGACGGCCCCACGGACTTTTTTGAAGAGACTTACGAGGGACTCGTGCGCACGGTACTGAAAAGCGCTAACCACCCGGCAGTTTTGCTGCTCCATAATGTCCGTTACGACAATGGAATCAGCGCGGAGGAACGCCACCTGAAAATCGGCAGAACGTATGACCTTCCATGTGTCAGCATGAAAGCCAGTTTGTACCCGTGTGTTGTTTCCGGCTTAATTCGGGCAGACGAGATTTCCCCAGATGGATTGCATCCGAACGATTTTGGGCATTCTCTTATCGCGGACACGGTAGCGGCCTGTTTGGAGGATATTTACCTACAACCGGCTGCGGCACAACCGCCCTGCAGTTTGCTTCCCGAACCGGTGACGAAAAATCGCTTTGAGGATTCCTTCCGCCTTCGAAATTACAGCTACACACCGCATTGTTTGGGGTTTCGATGTGATGACCGGAAGCAGAACAGCATTCAAGACTGTTTTAAACAGGGGTGGATGGCCTGCAAAGTCGGCGATGCCATCTCGTTTGAGTTTGAGGGCACGGGGGTTGCTGTTCAGTACCGGAAGAGCGTTCTTCATCCGGCGCCGGTAGCGCAGGCGGTTCTGGATGGGAATCCGTCGTCCGCTGTAATTTTGGATGGCAATTTTGATGAGACATGGGGCGACTGCCTTTTTATTACCACGCTGGCGCAGGATCTTCCGGCAGGGAAACATTGCCTCGAGATCCGCATCACGAAGGCCGAACCAGAACCGGCTGCGGAGTTTTACCTTGCCGCGGTTCTCGTTTCCCGGTAATTCCTATAGCGGACGGGCTCTGTCGCCGAGTTTCGCTTTTACCTGCTGATTAAAGCAGCTTGTGCAGTCTATAATCGGCATAAAGATTTTGAGGGATTCGAACATTTTTAAAGAGAGGAAGGACAGCCGTTTAATTGCGGCTGTCCTTCCTCTCTTTATAAGGGTGTGCCCTCTGCATTGTATTGTATCCAATTCAGTGTGTAAACATGAAATAGACGGTTCAGCAAGATTAATGCGCAGGAAAGAAAACCAAACCGGCGGTAAGGGAAAACGCTGTAGCATACCGGTTTTCGTTCTTTCACCAGAAACCGAGAATCCCACTTCTTAATGTTGTTGACGCTGGAAATGCCCCACTGAATTCGTGCGTTTGAAATTCCCGATTTTCGGATGATCCGGTTCGCAATGGAAACACCGAAAGGAGTCAGTGTATCAAACGCGATTTCACAGCCCGGAAAACGGTCGGCAATCCTTTTCAAAAACAAACGAATATCCGGTTCTTTAAAGTACATCAGCACCCCGCTGATCAAAAACAGGATTCCATCCTCCGGCGGAGCGATTTCCTCCAGAAAGTCGGGCTCAAACATCGACCTTGCAATATAATGAATCTGCGGGTCCTGCCGCAGTAGGGTTTTCCGAAGATCAATCACGTCGGAAACATCCAAATCATACCACTGAACGGTTCCGTTGTTTACGCGGTAAAAGGTTGTGTCCAGTCCCGCGCCAATATTAACAATGGTGGCGTGCGGGTGTTCCAGCAGGAATCTGCGGATGATGCCGTCCTGCTCCTTTGCCCGTGCCGCAAGCATGACGATGAAGAACTTACGGATTTTTGCGTGGAACCTAGAAAAATTGTAGTCGATGCGGTGCACCATTTGAATCGCTTGAAAATCGTTGAATTTGTCGCTGCTCAGCTCCGCAGCTTTTGCCCTGCACCACAGGGGCAGAAGAAGGGTTTCGTGAACATTGTGGAGATTTGCTTTTACACAGCCGGATGGCTGAAACGAATGTAATTCCAACGAATCCATATTGTTTCACCTCACCCACTTAAAACAGATTCTTACTCAGATAACGGTCGCCGCGGTCGGGAAGGATAACAACCATATTGCCTTCCGTTTTGGTATCCGACGCGGCTTTTCTTGCCGCGGTCAGCGCGGCGCCGGAGGATGACCCGGCAAGGATTCCCTCTCTGGCGGCCAGCAGCCGTACTTCCTCAAAAGCTTCCCGATCGGCAACTTTGATTACCTGGTCTACAACGCTCATATCCATTGTTTCCGGCATAAACGTGTTTCCAATGCCTTCAATGGCATAGCACCCGGCGGTGCCTCCTCCCATTGTAGAACCGTAAGGGTCCGCCATAATGCATTTTAGACCCGGAAGTTTTTTCTTTAAAAACCGTGCCGTGCCCGTAAGCGTTCCGCCGCTGCCCGCCCCGGCAACCAAATAATCCACTTTTCCGTCCAGGTCGCTGTAAATCTCCGGCCCGGTTGTTTCATAGTGGGACTGGGGATTCTGAGGATTGGTAAACTGGCTGAGCAAAACGGGTTGTTCCACTTTCTGCCGCAGTTCTTCCAGCTTTTCAAACGCACCCTGCATTCCCTTTTCCAGCGGGGTATGAATAATTTCTGCTCCCAAAGCACGCATGACGGCCTGCTTTTCCAACGAGAATTTTTCCGGAACAATGAAAATAACGCGATAGCCCTTTCCGAGTGCCGCCAGAGCAATGCCGATTCCGGCATTGCCAGCGGTTGCCTCCAAAATGGTGCTGCCAGGTTTTAGAACACCGCGCTTTTCGGCGTCCTGCACCAAAGCGACACCCATGCGGTCTTTTACGCTTCCTCCGGGATTCCAAAGCTCCAATTTGGCGAATACATTTACGCGTTTCGGAAATTCCATATGATTCAGCTTCACCAGCGGGGTATGCCCAATCAAATCGCGGATGTCATTGTAGTATTTCATCAGGCTTCCCTCTTTTCCGCTTTTTGAAATGCATTGGTAAGGTCGTTTGCAAGGTCGTATTTGTCTTCGATTCCGACGGAAAGTCGCACCAGATTGTCTACAATCCCGATTTTTTCCCGCAGTTCATAGGGGAAGGAAGCATGGGTCATACTGGCAGGGTGGCAGACAAGGGATTCCACGCCGCCAAGGCTTTCGCCCAGTGCAATCAGATTGACATTTTTATAAAATTCCCGGATATCGTATCGGTTGGACAGGACGAACGAAATCATCGCACCTGCGCCGGATGCTTGTTTTTTTTGAATATTATATCCTTCCGAATCGGGAAATCCAGGATAATACACTTTTTCCGCCGCAGGGTGGCTGCGCAGGAACTCTGCCAGAAATGCAGCGTTTTCCAAATGCCGGTCCATGCGTACCGAAAGGGTTTTTATCCCGCGAATCAACAGCCAGGAATCGAAAGGATCCAGAATTGCGCCCGCGGCGTTTTGCAGGAATGCAAGGCGCTGCGCAAGCTCCTGCTTGTTTGTCACGACCAGCCCTGCAACCAGGTCGCTGTGCCCGCCCAGGTACTTGGTTGCGCTGTGGACCACAATATCTGCTCCGAGCGTAAGCGGCTTTTGTAGGTACGGGGTCATGAAGGTGTTGTCAACAATGGAGAGCGCACCATGTCGGTGCGCCAGTTCGGAAACCGCGGCAATGTCCGTAATTGTTAGTAAGGGGTTGGCGGGGCTTTCCGTCAGCACCGCCTTTACGGCGGGACCCATGCGGCTTTCCAGCGCTTTTAAATCGGAGGTGTCGGCAATTTCATATTCCAACCCGAACGAATGGAACACTTTGTCAAGGATGCGGAAGGTACCGCCGTACACATTGCTGGAAATCAAAATCTTGTCTCCGCTGCGGAACAGGAGCAGAACGGTTGTAATGGCTGCCATGCCGGAAGCAAAGGCAAATCCGGCGATGCCTTCCTCCAGTTCGGCAATCAGCTTTTCCAGTGCCTCACGGGTGGGGTTTCCGGTTCGTGAGTATTCATACGCGGCGTTTCCCCCAAGCTCCTTTTGCCGGTATGTAGAAGTCTGGTAAATTGGTACGCTTACTGCGCCGGTAAGTTCATCCCCGTCAACTCCGCCATGAATTAGCTTTGTGTTAAACATGTGACCTTTCATATCAATCAAACCCTTTCGAATATTTTGAAGCTTTAAAAAAGGCCCCGGCGTTTTGCTGCCGAAGCCCGAATAGAAAAGTACACTTTATCCGAAAGGCAAACATCGGCGGTTTATTCCGGTTTTACCGAGAAAAAGGCAGCAATCAGCAAAGCTGCGGCAGGTACACGCAGTTTTACGAGTGATTTTGGTACTTAGAATCTTTTTGCAGTTGCTCATTGTTGTCTCTCCTTCAAATTCATAGTATATATATATGCATTGTTTATATTAATGTTACTCCTTTTCTATTTAATTGTCAAGAATTTTAAAGTCAAATATTTCAATAAATACGAAATGCAGAAATCAATATCTCATTGGGTGAAAGGGCGTGGTTCGGCAGAGAATTTTGATTGCCCGTGCGGAATCCTGCGCTGCAGCATACACAAAATGGAATCTGCCGTTCCTATTTGGCTGGTTTGGCAATCATCGTTATGCTGTAAGCCTGGTTAAAACCACCAGCCTTTTTACGGACAAAAAGAAAAACCGCTCTTTCGGGCGGCTTTTGAGAGAGGAATTATGAAAAAGTATATTCTCCTCATACCGAGGCACTTGTAATTTATCTATTACCCTCTGGGTCGGTATTCTGTTAGCCCGAGCGGGTATTTGCAGTAAGAAAAGCGATGGAAGCTTCGATCACTTGATTTGATATTTTTAGTATACAAATCAGGTGTGTCGATTCTATAAAGAATATCTGAAAACGATGTTAATGATTCCTGCGTTCCGGCAGCTAGATTCATAAGGCATAATAAGAGTGGTTCGCAAGCAAAAAGCATCCTCGCCGGTATGTGTACCGGCGGGGATGCAAGGAAACAAAGAAAAACATTTATCTGCAATATTCTTCTATCATATGATAGATGTAGCTTCTGTGCAGCCGTTCATCGACTACGATTCGTTCCAGAATATTTTTCAGGTATGGGTCGTCAATCATTTGAATGTGCCTTCCATATGTTTCAATGGCGTTCGTTTCGCCATCCAGGGCGATGCGCAGACTTTTGCATAGATCACTGCTGTAAACAACGTTTTTCGCGCTCCAATAGCGCGCATTTGACCGTGTACTGCTCTGGAACACCGGGTTTCCACCCAGTTCGCGGATTACGGAAGAGAGAATGTCCATATGGTGCAGCTCGGCTATTGCAATTCGCATTGTCATTATGCTGTAATCCCCGAATTGTTTGTCTGCCACGGAATGCTGGTAAAAGTACAGACTCATGGCTGTAAATTCACCACTTGGCCCAGCAAGATCATCCATCAGCAGATCTGC
Source organism: Clostridiales bacterium (assembly GCA_012839345.1). Classification (GTDB taxonomy): domain Bacteria; phylum Bacillota; class Clostridia; order Oscillospirales; family Acutalibacteraceae; genus Caproiciproducens. Next base: position 279,482 of record DUNN01000036.1, read on the forward strand.
ATAATCCCGGTTTGGGGCCTGAACCTTGATCGGCGGGTAGGGAGAAGAATCCGAGTACCCGCGGTAAATCACCTTGTTGCTGGTTGGCGTCATGTAAAATCCTCCCATATTTCGGATAATTACATATATGAAAAAATCGATGCGTTTATTCAAGACACCGAAAGGACACGGCCGGATTATTCTGTGTTGACGGTCGGCTGTAAAATCAGTTATAATGGAAAATAAAAATAAATGATTTAGGAGAATTACTACGAAAAAGGATATTGCTGCCGGCCATCTGTTGGCTTTGTTTACCGTTACTATTTGGGGTACCACGTTTATTTCAACGAAGATTCTGCTGAGGGATTTTTCACCGGTCGAAGTCCTGTTTATCCGCTTTTTCATTGCCTTGATTGCACTGTCGATTGCATATCCGCACCGGCTTAAGGTAACTAACCGAAAGCACGAATGGTATTTTGCCGCGGCCGGTCTTCTCGGAACGGTTCTTTATTTTTTGCTCGAGAATATCGCGTTAACATATTCTACTGCCTCCGATGTCGGAGTAATTATTTCCGTGATTCCATTTTTTACCGCCATATTTTCCTACTTCTTTAATAAAGAGAAATTAAACGCTCGCTTTTTTCTTGGCTTTGTGATTGCCATGGCAGGAATTGTGCTGATCAGCCTGAACGGCCGGGAAATGAAATTAAATCCTCTGGGCGATATCCTGACTATATTGGCGGCCATGGTTTGGGCGCTGTATTCCGTTTTGGTGAAGAAAATCAGCCGGTTTGAATACAATACCATTCAGACTACCCGAAGAATCTTTTTGTACGGTGTGATTTTGATGATACCGACGATGAAGATTTTTCAGGTTCAGTGGGATGCAGCGCGCTTTGCCCGCCTTTTGGAAACAACCAATTTGCTGAATGTTCTGTATCTGGGGCTTTGCGCTTCGGCAATTTGCTTTGTAACATGGAATCTGGCCGTAAAGTCCCTGGGGGCTGTAAAAACGAGTATTTATACCTACCTTGGTCCGGTGATTACGATTATCGCGTCGGCGATTTTTTTACAGGAACAGATTACTGCGCTGATTGTTGGCGGAACTGCGCTAACCCTGATTGGGCTGGTAATTTCGCAGAATCCCTTTTCGTGGGGAATTGGGCAAAAAATAAGCCGCAAATCCGGACGAAGAGCTGAAGTAAAAGAGGATGCCGCCAAATAAACGGCAATAAAGAAGCACGCCGCGCCTTCTTTCGTAGAAGGCGCGGCGTGCCAGATTGTCGAAGAACCCATCCAACGCGGTTAAACGAAGGATGGGTTCTCTTGATAATATGCAGGATAGGAAAATAAGCAAAGTAAAATCAATAAAAA
>DUNN01000012.1 GCA_012839345.1 Clostridiales bacterium
TATGAGAACAGAGGGAAAACGCCGAATTAGAGTCCTTTTTTGCGCAAATTCGGGCGGATTTCACGCTGCTGCATCCATATCGCGCCCGCTGAGCTGGGGAAAGGCTGTTTAATCAGCGGTTCCCTAAATCTTTTATCTTCCACGCTATCAGCGCCATCCTCTGAATTAGGCAACGGTAAGGTCATTTGTTTTTCATGTTGAAAATTTCTGTTGTACCGATGCAGATAATTGTCCGCCGTCCGGTATAACCATGCTCTGGGATTATGAATTTCAGTCTGAGATGTCTTTTGAAAATAAAGCGCAAAAACCTCCTGTGTGCATTCCTCGGCGGCAGTATCATCAAGCAAATGCTGGCGGCAATAGCTCAGAATTTGGTTATAAAGTTTTTTCAAACCTTCTTCATCATCATTTTCCTTTTCGTTGCTTCTTTTCACTGGAAATCGGAACATTATTTTCTCCCCTCCTTTCATATTGCCAGCGAAGCATGCCTGTTTATTCCAGCACGCTCCAACTCTATGGAGATACTTTATTTTCATATAATTTAATTTTTGATTTGATTTTACTATACCGGAAATATCCGGATTCATTTTGCTATTACTTATAGAAAGCCGGGATGCAACCAGCTGCCGGTATTCTGATTGTGACCCGGCTGTCATTGAACTAACTTTAGGCCCGTGGCTTTGCGTCCCTGTCTTTCGACAGGTCTGCTGAATATTCAATTTATAATCTTTTTCTGTCTTTTGTAAGAGTGCTTTCTAAATATAACAATTAACTATCTCGTTTTGCGACAGTTTTCAATTTTTATATAGCGGGGAACCCAAATACCTGTAGTATACGGGCGACCTTGTTTGCCTGCATTTGTTTCAGAGCCTTTCTACTAATTTTATTTTGATTATAGCATTATTTGACAAATATGTCATTGTACTATTTAAATAATACCCGAAAAAACCACGAGCACAGAAATCAGCTGTAAATGAAGAATTCCCCACACCTCCGATAAAGAGATGCAGGGAATTTACCATGACATAGATTGTTATAGATAATAAACTCTTAACCGATTTGTTGACAGCCTTAAACTTATTTTCTTGAAACTTCCCTATGACGTTCCACCTTTTGGTGGTTCTTTTTGTTTGCCTATTATTTTGAAATCGGCTGGGTATTCTTTTTCAGCCATTCCAGTTCTTTGCCGGAAAGCCTTGGAGAAAGTTTTTCGTAAACCAAGCGGTGGTAGTTGTTCAGCCATTCCAGTTCCTCTTCCGTCAGAAGCTCCGGAAGGATTCCCGCTGTGTCAATTGGGAAATAAGTAACGGGTTCAAACTTCAGGAACTGGCCATATTCGTTGTTGACAAACTCGGTGACGCGAAGGATGTTTTCCGTACGGATTCCATGTTTGCCTTCCTCATAAATACCGGGTTCGTCCGTAATGGTCATGCCTTTTTTCAGCGGTGCACGGCCGCGCATGCTCATGTTCTGCGGGCCTTCGTGCACGCCGCCGTACATGCCCACACCGTGGCCCGTGCCGCAGCGGTAATCGATTCCGTGCTTCCACACCTGCACACGGCTGAGAATGTCGATGTTCTGACCGGAAAGGCCTTCCATGAATACCGCGGTAGCAAGGCCGATATGCGCTTTCAGCACATAGGTGTAATGTTCCATTTCTTCCTGTGTCAGCTCGCCAAGTGCAAACGTCCGGGTAATGTCGGTTGTGCCCTCCTGATACTGTCCGCCGGAATCAATCAGCAGGTAGCTTTTCTTTTCCAGCTTGCTGCACGCGTCCGGTTCCGGGTGGTAATGCATCATGGCGGCGTTTGCTCCGTAAGCCGCAATGGTGCCGAAGCTCTCGCCCATGCTGCCCGGCTGTTTCAGGCGGCATTCCTTCAGCTTATCGCAAACGTCGCATTCGGTAATGGTATCGCCCGCGGCCATGCGTTCTTCCAGCCAGACGCAGAATTCCACCATGGCGCAGCCGTCCTGAATATGCGCTTCCTCAATGTTTTTCAGTTCGGTTTCATTCTTAACGCCCTTCAGGTAGGTCACCGTATCTTCGCCCTCTTTCAGGGTAACGGCGGCATTTTCTTTCAGGATCGTATACAAATCATAGTTCGTGCCGGACGCATCCACCAGAACAGTCATCTTTTCGCGGATGCTGTGAAGCTCCGCGTCAATGTCCTCATACTCTTTCACGGTCACGCCGTTTTCCTTCAGGTACTGCATGGTTTCCGGCAGAACGCGTTTCGTGTTGATGAAAAGCACCGCCGAATCGGGGTAAACCATGGCATAAGAAATAGCGAACGGATTGTAAGCGATATCATCCGCGCGGATATTCATCAGCCAAGCCACGCAGTCCAGCTGGGTAAACAGCTCTGCGTCGGCGCCCTGCTTTTTCAACTCGGCGCGCACCTGCTCCAGCTTTTCTTTGCAGGTGTATCCGGCATACTTTACGTCATGTACAAATACTTTGGAGGCCGGAACCGGCGGACGGTCGGGCCAGATATCAGCAATCAGGTCGGCTGTCTTAACTTTCAGGCCCTTCTTTGCAAAAGCTTCCTTCATTTCACGGACGGTCGCGGCAGAAAGCAGTTTGCCGTCAAAGCAGACGGTTTCCCCTTCGTTCAGCTTATCGTTTAAAAATTCAATATAGGTCGGAACGCCCTTGACCGCGATGCGGTAAAGGACGATTTCACTGCCTTCCAGCTGATGCGCCGCCTGAATAAAATACCGGCCGTCCGTCCAAAGGCCGCTTTCCTTTTCCGTCACCACCAGCGTACCGGCAGAACCGTCGAAACCGGAAAAATAGCTTCTCGCTTCCCAGTGGGCGGGCAGATATTCGCTCATGTGCGGGTCGGAAGACGGGATAATGCAGGCCTGCACACCGTATTCCTTCATTTTGCCGCGCAGGGCGGCAATTCTTTCATTCACACTGACCATGATTCACTACTCCTTCTATTAAGACCGCGCCATCAGGCACAGACAAAGTATTTTTACGAAAATTCCGTGAAATCAATTGAACCGTACGGAGAATACGTAAGATTGCCCGTACAGCCAGAATCATACATTAAATGAAGTATAGGCTTAATCACACCGGCTGTCAAGGCATGGATGGAACTGCGCTTTCCCCCGGGACAATTGTGAACTTTTATGAACACCACACAATCATTCGGATAACTTCAGATAAATCCCTTCTATCGAAGGTCAATCGGGGAACCATCGGTTGAATGGATAAATTAAGCATCACTATCTACTCATAGAAGGCGGAGATAATATGGGAATTGTTAACCCTTAATAGATATACCATATACACGAGTTTCCCATTCAATTTGAACATGTTTGAGTTTATAGTTTGAATTCTTGATTGATCGTCAATAGAGGGGTAAATATTATTAAGATAGTGTCGATAAAGTTTTAGTAACTCTTGGATTAATTGGAATGGTGAAAAAATGATAAAAAGTATTTCTCTCGGAGAGCAAATTCTTGAAATGATTGACACGTTAGAACAGGCTATTGTAGAATTATATGAATTAGCAACAAACAAAGATCGTAAAATTTATAAATTTTCAAAAGAAATGCAAGCAATGCTGACTGCCATGTACCCTGTTTTTGAAAAATTGGCCAAGGAAGAATCTGCTCTAATGTCCGGTAAATTATGTAAAAATGTAGAATATTCCTTAGCTAACATAATGTATCTCTTGCAAGATAGCAGCAATTTGGCCTGTCAAAAAATTGAATATGAGTTACTGCCTTTAGCGCAAGAGCTTTACACAGATTTTTATTTTTGGGGATTTTGTTATCCAGATAATAATAAAATGTGGAATTTTTATCGTAATGAAATGAATGATTTATGTCCATTGCCATATATTAAAGAATCTGAAAAAATAAACTCCTATAAATACGATCTTTCTATTGTTTTGCCTGCTTATAATAAATTGAATTTTACAAAAGAGTGCGTTAAGTATCTTTTTAAGTATTTACCTGATAATTTGAGTTATGAATTAATTTGCATAAATAATGGTTCTAACGACGAAACAAAACTTTTCTTTGAAAGTATTCACCCCAATAAGCAAATAGATATTATTGAAAATACAAAAAGTTTCTCTGTTGTAAGTAGAATTATAGAAGGCAAATATACTCTCTTTTTATCAAATGATGTTATTTTAACCCCCAATGCAATCAGTAATCTTCTAACATGCATTAAATCAGATGAAACAATAGGGTGCGTAGCGCCTACTTGTCCTAATGTTTCGAATCTTCAGGAAATACCAGCAGAATATTCTTCTATAAAAGAGATGATAGACTTCTCGATAAAAAATAATATTAGTAATCCATATCGTTGGGAACAGCGGGCTAGACTTACTCCTCCGGTTGCTCTAGCCAGAAGTAATAATTATTTTTTCTATGCTTTATTTTGTTACACTTATCCATATACTCCTGATCGGGTTTTTGGATTTTCCGATGATTTGATGTCTTTGTTAATGAGGCGCAATGGATACAAATTAATTCTGGCCAAAGATACATATGTATATCATTTTGGAGATAACGCGTTAAAAGATTATAGTTCGAAAAAGCAAAATTTTTATCAAATCGGGCGCAAAAGATTTTATGATACTTTTGGAATTGACCCTTGGGGGGAGGGTCTCTGCTACGATTTAAAGTTAGTATCATCGCTTTCTTTTTCTAATGTGGAACCAACAGAGCCAACTAATATTTTAGGAATTAACTGTGGTATAGGAAGTGATCCACTCAAAATCAAGGAAATATTAAAAGAGACTTACCACAATATAAATGTCATAGTATACAATATAACAAATAATTCCAACTTTAGTGACGATTTAAGGGGAGTATCAGACAAATTTCAGTATGTTAAAAACATTGAAATGATAAAAACTCTTTATGATAATATTCACTTTAAGTATATTATCATAGAAGGTAGCATTGAAAAGCAAAAAAATCCTGTTCGTATTATTAATAAAGCATATTCATTATTAACACAAGATGGAATTCTTGCGGTCAAAGTAGTCAAACTAGATCTCAGAAATAGTTTAAAAGGACTATATATGCAAATGGTAATAAATGATGAGTGGATCATTATAAAACGTATTTAGTAAATTTTAAATAACATTTAAATAGCTATACATAAATTATACATTCATGGAAGAAATCATAAATAGACTCGGCAGTTTTATAAACAAATCACTGGTAATAAAGTTCTGTTGGACAGCCTGTTACTACTCCATAAGAACTGCGCTTTCCCCCGGGACACGGGGCTTGACAAAATCTTCAAAATTCAGTATGATAAGGAAAAATCTAGGATTATGGAGGTGAAAGCAATGAACCGCACCGTATTTAAGCAAGGCTTAATCTGGAATAACATCGGGGAAGTTGCCGTTATTTTAGGTAAAATCGACCGTTCCGTGTATCAGTCTGCCCTTTTGCAGAAATTCACTGCGCGGTCGCGTGTTCATCTTTCCCTTTTCAAATAGTTCGGTTCGGTCTGTTTTAGTCCGTTCAGAATCATACGTTTGAAACCCGGAAGGTGGCTTAGGCCGCATCCCGGGTATTTTTATGCCCATTTTTAGGAGGTTACCAGCTATATGCTGAAAAAGAAACGATTCCTTTCGCTTTCGGAATATACCGCAACCGCCTGGCTGTGCGCCACACAGGCGTTTGACGGCAATTTTCTGTTCGTGTTCGCCGGATACGCTGTGCGCATGGTTCGCCTGCTGGTTATGACGGCAGTTTTCCGCTCGATTCCAGACACGGCGGACCTGTCGCTTTCCCAGATGCTGACTTACGCGCTGCTTTCCTCTGTTTTAAGCGAGCAGCTTTTCCTTTACACACCGGCTACCACCGCGTTGTGGGAAGGTTCCATTATCAACCGCTTTACACGGCCGGTTCCCGTCATTGGAACATTTGTTGCGGAAACCATAGGAAAGTGGGTGCCGTCCCTGTTGTTTTACACGCTCCCGGTCTGTCTTGCGGCTCCGCTGTTTGGCGTACGCATTTTGCCCGCAAGCGCCTGGAACGGGGTTCTTTTCCTCGTCAGCCTATTGCTGGGCATTTCGCTCAGCTTTGCCGTTGATTTTATTTTCGCCGCGTTTTCCATGCGGATGAAAAACGGATGCTGGGCGGCGCTCGCCATTCGCGACGCCGTTACCACACTGCTTTCCGGCTCCCTGATTCCCTTTGCGCTTCTGCCGAAAGGAGTGGCCGCGGTGTTCCAGCTTCTACCGTTCGGATCGCTGGCCGGAGCCCCGTTGAGCATTTTCGTCGGTTCCGGCAGCGCTCCGCAGTTAATTATGCTTTCCGTTTTCTGGAACCTAACTCTGTGGCCGGTTTGCATTCTGTATTTCCGCAGGTCGCAGGAAAAAATGGTCTCTTTCGGAGGCTGAGAAACACGATTCGCTCCATTCTAATTCAGGAGGTTTCATAAGACTTATGTCATCCATATTATCAAATATTAAAACTATATTCCGGCTTTGGCATCAGTACGCGAAGATGGATTTGCTCTGGCTTCTGCGCGACACGCGCTACTGCCTGATTCAAATTTTTTCGGATGCAGTGACCGCGCTGGCCTCGGTCAGCGCAGTGCTGCTCATCAGCCGAAAATTCGGCGGGATCGCAGGGATGTCCTTTGAGGAAATGCTCTTTCTATGCGGCTTTGCCGTTCTGATCGACGGCTTTATTCTGCTGTTTTTCGGCGGAAACAATATAGCTTACATTAGCCGCATTATCGGGCGCGGCCAGCTGGACCACATGCTGATTCAGCCGGTTCCGTTGTGGATTCAACTGCTGACGGGGGGATTTATGCCATTTTCCGGCAGCAGCAAGCTGCTCTGCGGCATCGTTCTCACGGTCATTTCCCTGCGGCGGCTCGCCTTTACCGTAACGCCGCTGTGGGTGCTTTGGCTGATTCTGAACATACTGTGCTCCGCCGCCATTATTTTATCCTTTGTTTACGTTTTTTCGTGCTGCACATTCTACGCGCCGGTCGCGGCGGAAGAAATTGCGATGGTAATCCACGATTTATTCAGCGATACGAAAACCTATCCGCTGGCCGGCTTAACCAAACGCGGGGCAACGGTTTTCTGCTCCATTCTTCCGGTCGGGCTTGCTGCATGGTTTCCGGCGGAAATGATGCTTGGAAAAACACCGGCTGGACTTCCCGGCATAACGTTCTACCTTGCCGCGGCACTTTGGTGTGCGGCAGCCGTTCTTTTATTTCGAAAGGGGTTAATTCATTATGGAAAATACAGTTCAAACCGATACACCGGTTTTGGTCATCGATAATGTCACAAAAGAGTACCGTCAATGGCAAAGAAGTGGAAAAGTAAAAGATATAATAAAAAATCTGGTAAAGCCGGAACAGCGCGCTGTGACAGCGCTTGACCACCTCTCCCTTCGTGTGGATAGGGGAGAATTCGTCGCCTACGCCGGGGCTAACGGCGCGGGAAAAAGCACAACCATCAAGATTTTGTGCGGTATTCTCCAGCCCTCCTCCGGCACCGTTTCCGTGCTGGGGCTTGACCCAGCCAAGCAGCGACGGGAGTTGATGAGCCGGATTGGCATTGTGTTCGGTCAGCGTACCGAACTTTGGTGGGACCATCCCGTTATTACAAGCTACGAATGGAAACGCGCGGTCTGGTATATTCCAGCCGATGTTTACGAGAAAAACCTGCGCATGGTCACCGAATTGCTCGACCTTGGCGAACTGCTGCACACCTTCTCTCGGGAACTGAGCCTTGGTCAACGGATGCGCGCCGACCTGGGCATGATGCTGCTGCACAACCCGGAGCTGATTTTTTTGGATGAACCGACTCTTGGTCTGGACGTTTTGGCTAAGCAGCAGATGATTGCGTTTCTGAAACGGTTGAACCAGGAACGTGGCACCACCATTGTGGTAACCAGCCACGACATGGACGATCTGGAGGAAATGGCAAACCGCATCATCCTGCTTTCCCATGGAAAAATCGCTTTCGACGGTGATTTTGACCAGCTTCGCCTGACGCAGGGAAGCCTTGGAAGGATTCGCGTGACCACCACATCCTCCACTCCCTGTAAATTTGAGCAGCTGACATACGTTTTCTCGGAAGGAAATGAACACGAATATGCCTTCGACGGCGGAAAAACACCCATTCGCTCGGTTTTGGCTGAAATTTCAGCAGCGGAAGGCGTGCGCAATGTGGAAATCCGCAAAGCGCCAATTGAAGAAGTCATCGCCGCCTTGTACAAAAGCTGGAAAGCGTAAAAAGTTATAGAAATACCTGCGCCCCGGTTCCATCCAGATGGAACCGGGGCGCGGGTCGTTTTTCGCATGTCCCAAGCAACAGGTAGAAAAAAACGGCCGGACTGCTTTTTTGGCAGTCCGGCCGCAGCTGAATTCCTTTAAACAACAAGCGATCCGTAAAGTTCTGCAAACGGGTGTTCCAAACAATCCTGAAGCAAATCCCTGTAAAATTTCAGCATATCGACAATCGTCCCTATGCCGTGTTTTACTTCATACTCCTGATAGCAATCCGGGCAGTTGGAAAGTTCCCAAATTCCTTTTTCCAGCTTTGGTATCAGGACAGAAGCCGGCCGAACCACCTCTTGGTTCATCACCGACCAGTCACTGCTGGCAGTGATCAAATCACGGTTTTCCCATGGAATGATATGCGTGTCGCCCATTGTCACCCATTTTCCTTCCTGAAGCTGCATCCGTAACAAAATTGAAAAGTTCAAATATACTACCCTCCAAGCAACACGGTATGAACTTTTTTCTAAACATCTCCACCCACGATATAATTCGTGAAAACTATTATATGATTTCCAGGACATCCGGTCGAATTATTTCAATCAGTACACTTCTTTCAATCCATTGATTTTTCCGGTTAGGGAAAGAACGGATATTTCGATTCGGACGAGCCTTAATTGGGTATAACAAAACCCGCCTAATCAGCGGGTTTTATTCGTATATGCGACCAGACCTATAAGCCGAGTTCTGTCGTGAACAGCCATCTATCTTGGCCTGATGTTGCCATCCAGGCTCGACGCCACCTTCTCGGAACGCGCCGGGCAGGCGCTCTATGTTCCTCTGCGGTGTTGCTCCGAATAGGGTTTGCAGAGCCGTGCGGTTCCCCGCACGCTGGTGAGCTCTTACCTCGCCTTTCCACCCTTACCGTTTCCGGCGGTATATCTCTGTTGCACTTTCCCTGGGGTCGCCCCCGGCGGCCGTTAGCCGCTATTCTGCCCTGTGGAGCTCGGACTTTCCTCGGGCACGCCCTTTCGAACTGTGTCCGCAGCTGTTCAGTCTGCTCGCCGATTCTTATTTTAACGAGAAAAGCGAAACCTGTCAACTGTTTTTGGATAATTTATCCATGTAAAAAGATTTCTTTATCACTTCATCAATTATAAGTGTATTCCGAAAGCAAGCGGTTTTTCTTCGACCACAGCCGGTGTGATAAATCCACGTAATATTGATGCGGATTTTCAAACCGCTTTACCTCATCCCAAAGTGTATCCACTTGATTCAGGCAGTATTCGCGGATTTCGTTCAACTCTCTCTCCCGCCCGACATACACGCCGTTTTCAAAGATTTTTTCACGCAGCGGGACAGCGCGGAAGTTCACCAGCTTCTTGCGTTTCCAGATATGCTCCGGGTCAAAGATTTCATATGGTTTTGCATCGTCAATCGTTTCATCGTGCATCGTAATCACGTCGGCGATTGCTTTTCCGCTTTCACGGTCAAACAGACGCCACAGTTTTTTGAAGCACGGCGTGGTGATTTTCGCAACATTTTCGCTAATTTTAATTTTGGGAATAATTTCCCCATCCGGCCCTTCCACCGCACTGAGCTTGTACACGCCCCCAAACACCGGCTCGCTGGAGGATGTGATCATCCGCTCCCCCACGCCGAAGCTGTCCACACAGGCTCCCTGAATCAGCATATCGCGGATGATATACTCGTCCAGAGAATTGGAAGCGCAGATTTTGCAGTCCGGGAAGCCAGCGTCGTCGAGCATTTTCCGGGCCTTCCGGGAAAGGTAGGTAATATCGCCGCTGTCGATGCGGATTCCCGCGGGGCGGTAGCCGCGCGGAAGGAGTTCTTCGTTAAATACCCGAATTGCATTCGGGACCCCGGATTTCAGGACATTATAAGTATCGACCAGAAGCGTGCAGCTTTGTGGGTATTCCCTAGCATAAGCCCGGAACGCTTCGAGCTCGCTGTCAAACAGCTGAACCCAGCTGTGTGCCATGGTGCCAAGCGCCGGCACACCGAAATCGCGGTCGCAAATGGTACATGCCGTTCCCACGCATCCGCCAATATAAGCCGCGCGCGCGCCCAAAATCGCGCCGTCCGCGCCCTGTGCGCGCCGGGAGCCGAATTCCATGACAGCCCTGCCGGCAGCCGCGCGTACAATCCGGTTGGCTTTCGTTGCGATCAGGCTTTGATGATTGATGGACAACAGCACCATGGTTTCAATAAACTGTGCCTGAATCACCGGGCCGCGCACTGTAACAATCGGTTCGCCTGGAAAAATCGGCGTTCCTTCCGGCACCGCCCAAACATCGCAGGAAAACCGAAAATTCTCCAAATACTGAATAAATTCCTCACGGAAGATTTTGCAGTCGCGAAGATACTGAATGTCCTCCTTAGTAAATTTCAGATTTTTCAGGTAGTCCGCCAACTGCTGCACACCGGCCATAATCGCATAACCGCCATTGTCCGGAACCTGACGGAAAAACATATCGAAATATACGATTTTATCGCGAAAACCGCTTGAAAAATAACCATTGGCCATGGTGATCTCATAAAAGTCGGTCAGCATCGTCAGATTTGTTTTTTCCGTGCTTAGATTTTCCATTTTCTCCACTCCTAGAAATGTTTGAAATTCGCAGTCACTACTACCTCATTGACTGTCATATTATAGAACGGCACCGATTCCTGAAACAGAAACCTTACGATGCTTAACATGCTTAAAATGAATAAAATTTGTCACAACTCAAGTTAAAATAAATAACAGGAATATTATAACAAATTTATGAGAAAATAACAAATAAAATAAATTATCTATTAGTGAAAATATAAACTTCTCAAATTTAATTCAATAATCAAATGAAAAATTTTCACAATTTTATTGTATTTTTCACAAAAAGATATTATACTATATCATGATGAGACAAAAAATTCCGTAAAATCCCATAATGATGAAAAATTTTGGTATTTGATGGAAGAGATGATTGGCAGGAAGTATGTAACCAAATCAGTTTAGGTGGGAGATGAATTTAATGAGATTACGCAAGCAGGCACTAGGCACCCGTAACTTAGTCGGCGCCCGCGTTGAAATGGCGCGAAAAAATCAGGGAATGAAGCAAAAGGAACTTTTGGCACAGCTGCAGGTGAACGGAGTTGATATGAATGCTTCCGGTCTGTCCAAACTGGAAGGTCAAATCCGTTACGTCACCGATTTTGAACTTGCGGCATTAGCCAATATTCTGAATGTTTCTGTCGACTGGTTACTCGGCAGGGAAAAATAATGAAAATCCGAACAGGCGCTTCGCTCTATGCGAAGCGTTCTTTTTTCTTTCTTTTTGCCTGAATTCAGTTTATAATAATACTATTGTTTTCAAGGAAAGACAAGGGGGCATACGAAATTGATTGAACAACCGTTCCTTCGGCTGAAGCCACTGGCGGTTTTTTTGGCTGTTTTTACAATATGCTTTTACATTTTCGCCGTCACACTGAAATATTCCTTTCCATTTTTAGCCGGGCTTCTGCTGGCCATGATTGTTCAACCGCTAATCCGCATGCTGAGCAGCCGCTTCCATTGGAAAAAGGGACTAGCTTCCGCTTTGGCCACGCTTCTGGTATTTGCCATTTTATTCGGACTTTTGTTTCTTCTGGGTTTCTGGCTGGTTACGGAAATCAGCAATCTACTAAATTACGTGACGGAACTTTCCAAAAATAATTTTGGGGATCTTTCGGCGCCGATCAACGCCGTACTTACGCAAATCGGCACGTACCTGAATAAAGTCGACATGAAATTTATCCAGCAAAACCAGAACCAGCTGCTGGAAATTACCAAATCGGGCGCGGGAGTCATTACCGCCGTACTAAGCACCACGTTGAAGTTTCTCACTTCCCTCCCGGCTATTTTTACCATGCTGATTGTTATGATCTTTTCGACTTACTTTTTTTCCAAGGACCTGGATTCCATTAAACGTCATTTTATCGTGCTGATGCCTTCGAAAACCGCCACCGGCCTGAAAAACGCATCGAAACACGGCGCCAATATCAGTGGGCGCTTTGTCATGTCCTATCTGCTGGTTTACTTTATCACGTTTATCGAAACACTGATTGTATTTTTCGTACTCGGCGTACCGTATCCCCTTGTTCTAAGTTTGGTTACCGGGATTGCCGATATCCTCCCCGTTTTTGGTCCGGGCACCATTTACATTCCGCTCGCAGTCATCTATTTGTGCACGGGCAAAATTTTCAATGCGGTTGCCCTGCTGGTCTGCTGGCTGCTGATTACAGCCATTCGTCAGGTGATTGAGCCGAAGCTGGTATCCTCCTCCATCAACATTCATCCTCTGTACATGCTTGCCGCCATTTATTTTGCGCTGGTTTCCGCAAATTTCTGGGTACTGATTTACTTTTCCCTGCTGGCAATTCTGTATCAGGTACTTACGCATTCCGGCATGCTGCCCAAACTTTTCCCGGAAAATCCGGACGAGGAAAAGCAGGGCCCTCCGGCTCAAGATTCCTCCAAGCAGGCATAATATCAGAAACTTCCAATCCGCCCAAACGGGCGGATTTTTTATTTTAGAAAATTATTTGTGTGCCCTATTGACTTTCCGCACGGTTTCAGTTATAACTGTATTAATCACAATAATACAGTTCGGACAGAGAGGTGAGCAAATTGTTTACCCTAGATTACAAAAGCAGGCTTCCAATTTATGAACAGTTATATCAATCCATTATAAAAATGACCGCCGTAGGCGCGTTCGACCCTGGGGAGCCCCTTCCCAGCGTCCGGTCTGTGGCGCAGGAGCTTGGCGTAAACCCCAATACCGTTCAAAAAGCCTACCAAATGTTGGAGCGGGACGGAATCATTCATACCGTACCGGGAAAAGGTTCTTTTATTTCCGAAAGCAATTCCGCCATTAACCGGCAGCGTGAACTCGTTTTCCAAAAGCTGAAGGAAACCGTGCGCATCGCCGTGGAGTGCGGCATCAACGAGGCAGAACTAAAAGAACACATTCATCAATATTATTCCGCGGAAGGAGCTGAGCATCATGATTGAAGTGAAAAATCTGACAAAACACTTCGAGGATAAAACAGCGCTGGACAAAATCTCATTCCATATTCCCTCCGGTTCCCTGTTTGGATTGGTTGGATCGAACGGAGCTGGAAAATCCACCTTTCTCCGCACACTGGCCGGTATTTATTCGCCGGACGGCGGCCAAATTCTGGTAGACGGCGCGGAACCTTTTGAAAATTCCACGGTAAAATCAAGGCTGTTCTTTATTTCTGATTTTCCTTACTTTATTCCCCAGGCCACACTGGCGGAGATGGCCGATTTTTACTCGAGGGTTTACCCGAACTGGAACCGGAAGCGCTATGAGGAGCTTTGCTCTGTATTTCCGATCGGCGTAAAAGAAAAAATCAGTAATATGTCAAAGGGAATGCAGCGGCAGGCCGCTTTGATCTGCGCCTTTGCCGCACAGCCAGATTACCTGCTGATGGATGAAATTTTCGACGGTCTGGACCCGGTCATGCGCCAGCTGTTAAAGCGCGTCGTTTCAAGCGACGTTTCGGAACGCGGTATGACGGTACTGATTGCATCACACAATCTGCGCGAACTGGAAGACTTCTGCGACCACATCGGACTACTCCACCGGGGCGGTGTAATTTTCGAGCGCGAACTGGACGAACTGAAGCTTGGAATTAACAAAGTTCAGGCCGTGCTAAAGCCCATGCCGGAACTAAGCGCATTCGCGCCGCTGGATATTGTAAAAACTGAAATACGCGGTTCATTAATCAATCTGGTAGTGCGCGGCGGCAAGGAAGAAATTATGGCAAAAATTAATTCTCTCAATCCGGTTTTTGCGGAAATTCTTCCCCTGACCCTTGAGGAAGTATTTATCAGTGAAATGGAGGCGGCTGGTTATGACCTTGAAAACATCCTCAAATAACACTTGGAAGGAGTTTACTCAGACGTATTGCTGGGCGCTGAAAAAAAGTCGCGGTATGGCCGCCCTGCTATTTCTTCTGACCTTTATGGCAGACCCGATGATTCTGCTGCTCTCCGCTCCCGGCTGGCTGAAAGACGCAGCGGAGGAGTTCAATTCTTTTACGGAATCCGGGCTGCAAACTGCTGCATTGTCATTGCAGCAAATCATCTCCAGCTATTACAATTCATTTTTAAAAGTTGCTATCCCATTTTCTACTTCTCTTCTGCTGCTTTTCACGCTGATTTTGTGCATCCAGCTGTTTTCTTACATGCACAACAAACGAAGCGTCGATTTATTCCACTCCCTGCCGGTCGGCCGCACTCCCATGTTGTTGGGGCGTTGGTGCGCAGGACTGACCGTGCTGTTTGTCCCCATGATTGTAAACACGGGAATTGCGGAAATTGTGCGCCTCTCCTACGGAATTACGCTGGAAGCGGTATCCGCGCCCCCGCTGCTGCAAATGCTGTGGGCACTGTTAATTACCATGGCTTCCTTTACGTTCTGCCTGTTTATGGCAGTCTGCAGTGGCACCACCCTGGACACCATTCTTTCCATCCTTGGCGTAAACGCCGGGTATCCCGTTCTCATTTTGCTGGGAATGACCATTGCGACCATGATTGTACCGGGACTTTCCTTTGATTATAGAAGCCACCTGCTCATCATCACCGCTCTGGCGCCGTTCAGCGCAATCCTTGTCCCCGTTATTACCGAAGCGTCCGCTGTCTTTCCCATTTGGTGGGTAGTTCTGACGCTCCTTCTTCTGTCCGCTTCCACCATTCTGTACCAAAAACGGAAAAGTGAATCAGCAGAAAACAATTTTGCGTTTCCAATCCCCAAAATCATCATCCGATTTCTTCTGACCGCGGTGGGTGGAATCGGCTTCGGTCTCGTTCTCCGCAGCATCGCGAACGGCTTCTTGATTGGCATTGTTACCGGCTCCGTCATTACCCACATTGCAGTGGAAGCGGTTTATTCCCGCGGCTTCAGCCACTTGAAAAAAAGCATGAAGTGGTACGGCGTTTTCGCCGCCGTCTTCGTGGCCTTTTACGGAGTGCTGGCCACAGGACTGTTTGGGTATGACACGAAAGTGCCGAACGCTCAGGACGTTGCCAGCGTGACGGTCAATGCCGGCGATACAGATATCATCGCCGGAGGCGGATGCCGCACGATCTTTTCGGAAAAACACCGCATACTGAACAGCACCATTACTCCCTTACTAACGGATCAAAAAAATATTCAGGCAGTCATTGATACACAGAAAAAGGTCATTGAACATTACCGCTCCGACTCTTATCCGTACCAGCTGAGAAATACTGCAAGTAGGCTTTTGACCGTTACCTATCATATGAAAAACGGCCGTTCTATCCACCGGGATTATCAGTACTACTACAACGGAAACTCCGGAGAGCTCGTATCCTGGGAAGCATACAACCAACAGCTTAAAGCGATTACCAGCATACCAGAATACATTAAGGGAACCGACATGATTTTCCATGTATCTGCGTCAGACGTAAAAAGCGTGGACGTGACGAATTCATCTGGGCAAAATTCCTTTGTACCGGATGAAGCCGCCAAACAACAATTACTGGACGCCCTTCAGCAAGATATTTTGAATCGAAAACTGGATATGTCCAACACGCGGCAAAAAGAAGAAAGCAACATTTCGATTTGTGTCAACTTTAAAGACGCCATTCCAGTAAGGGATGACTTTGTGAAAAGCCAGGTTGGCAGCTACCAGGGAAAAATCTCCCTGAACGGCGGCGGCAACTATAATATTATCCGTAAAGATACCGTCACCTACCAGCTGATGCAAAAAATGGGCTGGCTCAATTAGGCGCCAGTCCCGCAATACAACACACATGAAATACGCAGGAGTGCCCGCCCCGGAACTTCGGGGCGGGCACTCCTGCGTATGAACATATTGATTACATAGAAAATCAAGCCGGCTGTTTTACTGCAAAACGATTTCTAGCAAACGCCTTTCGGTAAAACAACAAAGCTTATTCCGGAGAAAACATATCTTTGCCAACACCGCAGACAGGGCATGTCCAATCGTCCGGAAGATCTTCAAACGCGGTACCAGGGGCAATGCCATTGTCCGGATCTCCCTTTTCCGGGTCATAAACATAACCACATGCATCACAGATATATTTTTTCATAACAAACACTCCTAACTTAGTTAAATTGGATTAAGCTAAGTATAGATGAGCAGCCATCTTTTGTCAATTAAATTCATTGTCATCGATTCGATAGTCATCGATTATTTCCGTCAAGTTTGATGGAAATACGACTCCACGTCTCAATTGGTGTGCTAGGTTCAAAGCCTCCGCAAAGTTTCCGGACACCAACTGGTCCGCTTTTTCCATACAGGTTTTTGTAATCCTCACTCCATAACCCGTATTCCGATCCCCAATGACATAGTAGGACAGGCGTTTCCCATGCAGCCTGACTTGCCCCACACACTTTTTCATTTCTTAAATTCCCTCCTTGATGTGAAATATTACCACCCAAAGTAATATTATCATAATGCAACATGGGAAAATTTTCAAGGTGGGAATTCCCACAATTTGCAGAAATTTGATTTTTGCGCAATATATTTGGATTTTTTTTAGAATTATTGCATATCTAGTAACGAAAGAAAATGTTTATTTGTTTTATGGAAAAATATATAGATTTTTCTTGTTATTTACAGACCTGCCATCGGAAAAATAAACAAATGCCATATTCGGCCTCTACTGGGAATATACTTAAGCAACAGGAGGTCGATATGAGTGGATTGCCAAAATCTAACCAGAGAAGACTGTGCAAGGAAGCTGGACACCGATCTGCATGCAGGACTGTCGGTTCAAGAAGTGGAAAAGCGTCGGGCACAATTCGGTGCGAACGAACTGGAACCCCCGAAAAAGAAAAGCCTGATTCTGCGTTTTCTTGCCCAGTTTTCCGATTTTATGATTATTGTTTTGTTAATCGCCGCTGGGATTTCTTTTGCAACGTCTTATATCCAACATAACGACGATTATATTGACTCCATTATCATTCTTGTCATTGTAGTGCTGAACGCCGTCATCGGGCTGATTCAGGAAAGCCGCGCGGAAAAGGCCATTGAAGCGCTGCAAAAGCTTTCCAGCCCCAAGGCGCGGGTCATCCGCAGTGGAAAGGAGCTCGAAATCGACGCGGCAGATGTAGTGCCCGGCGACCTGGTACTGCTGGAAACCGGTGACCTGGTTCCCGCCGATATCCGGCTGACCAAGGCAGTCAACCTAAAATCCGAAGAAAGCGCGCTGACCGGTGAAAGCCTTCCATCTGAGAAGAGCGCTGAATTTGTCTGCTCTTCCGACACGCCTCTCGGTGACCGGCACAACATGCTGTTTTCCACCTGTTCCATTACCTCGGGCCATGGGGAAGGAATCGCCGTGGCCACCGGAATGGATACCCAGGTTGGCAGAATTGCTCATATGATCACCAGCCAGGAAGCACCCCAGACACCGCTGCAGAAAAAGCTTGCGAGAACCGGGCGGATCCTCGGCATTGGGGCGCTGATTATCTGCCTGATCATTTTTATTATGGGCCTGTTTCAGCACGTAGAGCCCCTGGAAATGTTCTTAATTTCCATCAGCCTTGCCGTCGCGGCCATACCGGAGGGACTGCCCGCCGTTGTCACCATTGTGCTTGCCATCGGAATGCGCAGAATGGCGGCAAAGCGGGGAATAGTGCGGCGGATGCCGGCAGTGGAAACCCTGGGCAGCGCCAGCGTCATCTGCTCCGACAAAACGGGAACGCTTACGCAAAACCGTATGACGGTGGTGGAAGTGCAGAACAACTCCGGCAAAATCGGCCTGCACTCCGACGAAGCCCAGAATATTCTCAGCCTTGCTTCCCTGTGCAGCAACTGCACGGTAAACGGGGGCAAGGTTTACGGGGACCCGACGGAAGCTGCCATTGTCACTGCCTGTCCGATAAATAAAATCGACTTGGACGCCAAATACCCTCGAATTCGGGAAATCCCCTTTTCTTCCGAACGAAAAATGATGACAACCGTGCACCGGCTAGACAAAAACCGCTTCCGCATTATTTCAAAAGGTGCGCCGGATGTTCTTTTCACCCACTGCATAAACGGCGGAGCCGCCTCTCAAAACGAAGAGATGGCTTCGCGTGCCCTGCGCGTAATCGGCGTAGCGTTTCGCGATGTGGACACGATTCCGTCCGATGACCGTTCGATTGAAAGCGGCCTAACCTTCTGCGGTTTAATTGGAATGATTGACCCACCGCGGCCGCAGGTTCAGGCGGCCGTCAAGCTCTGCAAAAGTGCCGGCATCCGTCCCATTATGATTACCGGGGACCATGCCGCCACCGCCTCTGCAATCGCCAAGCAGCTGGGCATTCTGGAAAAGGGAAGCAGTGTTATGACCGGCGCCGAACTGAACCGCACCAGTCAGGCAGATCTGGAAAAAAGCATCTATCGCTACTCGGTATTCGCCCGTGTATCGCCCGAACATAAAGTGCGGATTGTGAAAGCGTTCCAAGCCCACGGAGAAATTGTCGCCATGACGGGCGACGGCGTGAACGATGCCCCGGCGCTGAGAACGGCAGACATCGGCTGCGCTATGGGAATCGCCGGAACGGACGTGGCCAAAGCGGCTTCCGACATGATTTTAACTGACGATAACTTTGCCACCATTGTTACGGCAGTTCGCGAAGGACGCGGGATTTATGAAAATATCCGTAAGACCGTACATTTCCTGCTCAGCTGCAACATAGGGGAAATTCTGACCATCTTTGTTGGATTTTTGCTGCGTCTTCCCTCCCCGCTTCTGGCCATTCAGCTCTTGTGGGTAAACCTTGTCACCGATTCGCTTCCAGCGCTTGCGCTGGGGGTGGAACCTATTCCGGGCGATATTATGAACCGCAAACCCGTCAAACCCAGCGAGAGCATCTTCAGCGGCGGCATGGGGTACAATATCATTGTGGAAGGCTGCCTAATCGGGTCGCTGTCCCTTCTGGGCTACAGCATCGGGCGTTTGTGGTTCGACGTGGACCCTGCGTCGCCGCTGATTGGTCGGACGATGGCATTTGCCATTTTAAGCCTTTCACAGATTGTCCACACATTCAACATGCGTTCATCAAGCTCTGTTTTTCAGGCCGGCCTGTTTGCCAACCCCAGGCTGGTGCTCGCTGCCGCCGTCTGCATTTTCCTGCAGGCTTCCGTCATTCTATTCCAGCCGCTTGCCGTTATTTTTAAGACCGCGGTTCTGACAGGTTTTCAGTGGCTGATTGTCGTGCTTCTGTCCCTGGTTCCACTGGCTGTGGTGGAATTGGAAAAAGCGATTTTGTCTTCCCGATACCGCTGATGGTAGAAAAAGCTCCATATGCCGTGCGGCGCCCCGTCATAATTTGACGGGGCGCCGCTTCGCACTGGAAAGGAGATTCTTTTTTACGGATTATACTGAGTTAATATACTTTTTTCGAGCGGATGCAAAGTGCTCGCTCAATGATCTGGTCCAGGATGTGCAGGTCATGAATATTTAATTCTTCCAACAGATACAAAATCTTCTTTAATGTTCTGGCACTGTCACCGCCGCAATCTTTATAACAGTCATCTTTCTTCTCTTTTTTATACTCCCAATCGTCTTTTTTGTCTTCCCCGTAATGGCAGCCACGGAAGTTATCCTCTTCCTTTTTTTCTTCTCGGTATCCCTTGAAGCTCGGATAATCGTGCTCATTCGAATAACGGTACAAGCTCATATCATCACCTCCCGGCAACCGACTGCTATATCATATGTAGAAGCGTCACGGCTTGTCAATCTGCGAACGAGGAATGCGCAAACCGCATTCCCACAAGGTTTTAAAAAAAAGCGCATCCATCTTTCCGGCTTTACACCGAAGAAAACGGATGCGCTTTTGATCCATATCGATTTATTCCTTGTGTGGCTCTTCCGGAGCCGGTGGTTGTGGAACCGAATCCTCCAAATTCCCTGAAATGGACGGTTCCCCGGGCAATTCCTGTTCCTGCGGCTTATTTTGGTAAAAGATTCTTCCCGCAACGGAAGACACAATTCCCCCCACCAGAATATTGGAATAGTACGTAAGAAAACGCCAGAGCAAAACCGCGGGCAAAATCGTCGACTGGAAGAACATTCCGAAGAAAACGTAAAAGCTGCCTTCTGCGCCGCCGGAAGCGCCTGGCAGCGGAACAAACGCGGAAACCATGGACACAAAAACCTGCGCTGCAACCATGGTGGTAACCGGCGCCGTGTGAAAACCGAAACTGCGGTAAATAAAATACGGCATCAGACTGCCCAAAGTAATCTGAACGACAGACAGCCCCATGACCGTAAGGTAAAGCTTTGCAGAATTTCCCATCAGTTTGGCCGCGTCATGGAACGTCTGAAGCTGATCGTGAATTTTCCGGTAGCGTTCGTCCGGGTGGCGAACCAGCTTAATGCGGTGCAGGAACTGAATACAACCGGTCACAAGACGGTCCGTCAAGGTTTCACTGAGCGTAAATAAAAAAACCAGCGCGATGAAAACGCTGTTGGAAATCAGTCCGATAATGGTAACAAAGGAAAAATTGCTGACGCTGGTCTGGAAAAAATGGAGCTTTGCTACAACGGCCACCAGCGAATACAGCACCATAACAACCTGATACGTCAGAGTTTTTACCGCAATAATGGAACCGGCCCTGCCCGTGTCCATTCCCATGCGGTGCATGGAGTAAATCTGCATGGGCTGGCCACCCGTAGAAAAAGGGGTCAGCGCGCTGTAAAGCAGCCCGATCATTCCAACGGAAACAGAGCGCCCATACGTCCATTCCGGGTAAAGATGCGCACAGAGTAGATGCAGGCAGTAGCCCTCTAATAACCAGGTGGCAATAACAGCAACGACCGCCCCAAACACCCATTGCGGCTTCAGCTGATGCAGCAAGTGCCAAAGCGTGCTGATGCTGTCGGTTGTAATCATGCAGTATAGTAAAACGCTGACGGTCAGCACCAGGGTAACGATCGTGAAAATATTTTTTTTCTTAATCTTTATTTTCATAAAATATCCCAACTTGATTTCTGTTTTCTCGGGTTGGAAAACCGTTTCTGTTCCAGTGGCGCGGAACATCCGGCCTGCCTTTCCGACCGGCCGGATGCCAGATACACAAAAATAGTATTAAAACAGTAAAACAGTGTTGTTATATTTTATACTATTTTAAGAAATTATACAAGGCTTAACGGAAAAGGCAGAAAGATCATTCCTCTTGTAAAGCATACTTTCGAATAGCCTTCATCACACCGTTATCATTATTGCTTTCCGCCATATAATTCCCATACTGTCGCATGTCTTCGTTGGAATTGGCCATAACAAAACTGTATTTCGCATGCTGCAAAAGCTGGATATCGTTGTAAAAATCCCCGAACGCCATCGTTTCCTCCGGAGAAATGCCAAGTTCATTCTGAATGGTTTCCAGCGCGGTGCCTTTGTTCACTTCTCGGTTCATGACGTCCATCCAATACATGCCGGAAACCTGAAGATTCAGCTTATCCCCGAAGCGTTCCTTTAAAAAGGGATAGGTACGGTTCATCGGATTTTTCATATCGCAGATAGCCACCTTGAAAATATCGTCGTTCACATCGGTCAGGCGCTCCACAAAGCGGCGGTTATGATAGTAATTTCCGATTTCAAAATCAAATTCCTTGGAATAACTTTTGACGTAAGTACCGTTTACACCGCAGAGTAAAATCTGAATCCCCGGCAGTTCCTCACAGGCAAGCAGCAGCGGTTTTAAAAGTTCCCCGGGCAGCAGTTTCACCCGGCAAACATCCTGATAATAAACATTTGCACCATTGTCGCAAATATAGCCGATTTGGTCAGCAACGGCGGCAAAATTATCTTTCAGCGTACAGTAAGAACGCCCGCTTGCCACGAAAAACCGGATCCCCTTTTCGTGCAGCCTCGGCAGCACTTCAAAAAATTCCGGAGGAATTTTTTTCTCATCATTTAACAGGCTTCCGTCCATATCGGAAGCAATCAGTCGTATCATTCGCAGTCCCCTCATTTGCTCTGTCAGTTGACATCCATTCGTGCAGAAACATTGTTATTGTAGCATAAACCGGATTCTCTCTTTTTCATAAATCGAAAAATAATACAGGATCCTTTTATCCGCATTCGAATAAAAAGCGAAGATGCTTCCGTAAGATGATGGCCGGTAAAATACTGCCGGCCGGAAAACGGGGAAAATTCAAAAAGGCAATAGTATTTACGGTCATGCTGCAAACACTAATCCAGGAGGTGAACCCCATGGAAGATTTCTATCAAAACCTAAACAGTCTGGTGGAACAAAACGGGGAAGCCAAACGATATTACAACTCCCTGCCATACGCTATGAAGCAGACCGTTCAGCAGCACGCTACCGGAATTCATGGGTTTGATGCGCTGCGCAGATGTGTGGAGGACCGGCTAAACCAAAACGGGCATAAGGCAAACTAATCAAACCGTGCAGCAGGAAAACCGGATTTTGCTCTGCACGGTTTTTCGTTGATAGGCGGTTTTGCGAATTTCCAGATATGCGATAACACTTTCATCTTCTTTCCGCATAATATGTGATTGAGATATGCTCAAAGCACAAGAAAGGAGATCTATTATGGATGTTATGGCTAATATGGACGGCCAGGCCTGCACGCTCAATCCGACACCGCTGCCAGCGATGCCAGTAGTCGCAATGGCTTACGTACCATTTCAGCAATTTAGCTCAACTTACACGCCCGAAAAAGGTCTTGAAATGGGAACCATTTTTCCAGATCTGGATAAGCCGTTTCTGGGAGGTGGCTCAAAGTGAGTGAACAGGAACGCTTAATGCGCCGCATTAATGCCTATCGATTCGCACTGTGGGAACTTCACATTTACCTTGACACCCACCCGGGCGACTGCCAGGCGGCACAAAAGCATGCAGAATACCAGAAGACGGTCAACGAACTGATCGCGCAATATGAGGCCGCTTACGGCCCGATGAACGAATCGCCCAAAACGGCCAGCCGTTGGGCATGGATTTCCGACCCATGGCCGTGGGATCCAAGTGAGGAGGCGGAGAAATAATGTGGACTTACGAAAAGCGTCTGCAATATCCGATTAATATTAAAAACCCCAACCCAAAGCTTGCGCAGCTTATTATTGCGCAGTACGGCGGACCGAATCCCGTTTTGTGAGGAAAATCTGGGGGTCTGAAAGCCATTGAACGGATTGGATTACCGCTTCTAGAAGAGTAACGGCGCATTTTATGAAGAAAGGGAACGAATTGCTCCGTTCCCCCTGTTGCATCCTACTGATTGAAAACACTTTCTGTTTATTATGAGAATTGGTTGTGACCAGGCTGGGAAATATCGGACAAGGCTTCCGCAGCATCTTCCTTCAAAGCCGGTTCTACGGAGATATCGCCCAGCGCCACATAACCGACCAGACTGTTGTTCTGAACAATCGGCAGCCGACGAATCTGCTTTTCACTCATGATTCTGGCAGCATCGTCCACATCCATTTCGGGGTCGCCAACCACAGGATTTGCGCTCATAATTTCGCTGACCTTCTGCTGCTTGGTATCACAGCCTTCCGCCGCGGAGCGCAGGGTAATATCGCGGTCCGTAACAATTCCGACCACCGAGTTTTCACGGCAGACCGGAATGGAGCCGACATCGTACTGTTTCATCATTTGCGCTGCTTTTTCAACGGTATCGTCCGATTTTACGCTTGCAATGTTTTTCGACATAATTTCTTTTACCTTCATGCGTATCACCATCCTTTCGTTGCGGCTTTTGAAAAGTTTTCTTTTCAACTCCGCCCCGGTCATAGGTTGTCCAAAATCCAGGGTACTATGACTGGTCGGGACTGCCAGTTGAGAAGCAGTGCGAAGGCTTCCGATCCATTTTTGTTTGTGTGTATTTTTTTCTGTTATAAGGGATTATAATAAGGAAGCTGTATGCAAAAGACCGCGCTGGAAAGCGTTCTCTGTTTTTTCAACAGGAATGTTTTCCATATTCCATACAGAACTATGCAATATTTACCGACAATTTGTCATGCAGGCAACTTGAAATGTTAGATAGGGTATACTATAATATGAATGTCTACAAAATTGGTATATATTAATGTGATTTTGCAAGAATAAGGAGTGAAAAGTCGTGCAACTGTTGGAGATTAAAAATCTGAAAGTAAGCGTTGACGACAATGTAATTTTAGATGGCCTGAATCTATCCATTGGAAAAGGAGAGGTTCATGTTTTGTTGGGCCCGAATGGCGCCGGAAAATCCACACTGGTCAACACCATAATGGGGCACCCCCAGTATCATGTTGAAAGTGGTTCGATATATTTTGAAGGAAAAGATATTACACACGCGCCGGTGAACGAACGCGCGAAAGCCGGCTTGTTCCTTTCGTTCCAAAACCCGGAGGAAGTGCCGGGCATTTCACTGGAAAGCTTTATCCGCACTTCGCGCAATACCGTAACCGGCCAGCCGGTCAAACTGTTCGCTTTTAAAAAGGAACTGCGCCAGAAAATGGACGAGCTGAATATGAGCGAAGAGTATGCTTCCCGCTACTTAAACGTCGGTTTTTCCGGCGGAGAAAAGAAAAAGTCCGAAATTTTGCAAATGTTGATGCTGAACCCGAAACTTGCCATTCTGGATGAAACCGATTCTGGCTTGGACGTGGACGCGGTCCGCATCGTTTCACAGGGCGTTGAAAAGTATAAAAACTCCGACAATTCGCTCCTGATTATTACGCACAATACGAAAATATTGGAATATCTGCAGGTGGACGCCGTGCATGTACTGATGGACGGCAAAATCGCGAAAACCGGCGACCGTACGCTGATCGATCAAATTAACGAATCCGGCTTCCAGCATCTTTCCGCCGCCCCTGCGGTTTAATGGGAGGGGATGAACTTGAAAACAACCGGCAATAAAACGTATGTGGAAGACATTGACCGCAGCGTTTACGACATCAAAGATAAAGTCGACGCCGCTTATCAGGTGGCGCAGGGTTTAACCCCGGAAATTGTCCGTGAAATTTCCGAGGCGAAAAACGACCCGGAATGGATGCGTGAATTCCGGCTGAAGTCGTTGGAAATTTACAACCGCCTAAGCCTGCCGAACTGGGGACCGTCGCTGGAGGGTCTGAATATGGATAACATTGTTACCTACATTCGCCCAAACACTGCCATGCGCGGCAACTGGAAGGAAGTTCCGGACGACATTAAAAATACATTTGAACGGCTCGGCATTCCGGAAGCGGAACGCAAATCGCTGGCCGGCGTGGGTGCGCAGTATGACTCGGAAGTGGTTTACCACAACGTGCGCGAGGAAGTGCGCCGCCAGGGTGTCATTTACACCGATATGGAAAGTGCGCTGCACGACCCGGTTTACGGTCCCATGGTAAAAGAGCACTTTATGAAGCTGGTTCCGCCGGAAGACCACAAGTTTGTCGCGCTGCACGGCGCGGTCTGGTCGGGCGGCTCGTTCGTTTATGTGCCGGAGGGTGTGCAGGTGGAAATTCCCCTGCAGTCCTATTTCCGGCTGAATGCGCCGGGTGCCGGGCAGTTTGAGCACACGCTTATCATTGTAGAAAAAGGCGCGAGCCTCCACTTTATTGAAGGCTGCTCCGCACCAAAATACAACGTTGCAAACCTCCACGCCGGCTGCGTGGAGCTTTATGTGGCTGAAAACGCGCGTCTGCGCTATTCTACCATTGAAAACTGGTCCAAAAACATGTATAACCTGAACACCAAGCGCGCCGTTGTAGAAAAGGGCGGCACCATTGAATGGGTTTCGGGTTCATTCGGTTCGCATGTTTCCTATTTGTACCCCATGAGCATCTTAAAAGGGGAAAACTCCCGCATGGAGTTTACCGGCATTACGTTCGCCGGCAACGGCCAGTCGCTGGACACCGGCGCTAAGGTGGTTCACGCTGCGCCGCACACCTATTCCAACATCAACACCAAGTCGATTTCCAAGGACGGCGGAAACTGCACTTACCGCAGCTCCGTTACGGTCTTGCCGAATGCGAACGACTGCAAATCGTCCGTTTCGTGCGAATCCTTGATGCTGGACGACCGTTCCCGTTCCGACACCATCCCCGCGATGGACATTCAGAACGATAATGTGGACATCGGCCACGAAGCAAAAATCGGCCGCATCAGCGACGAGGCAATTTTCTACCTGATGAGCCGCGGCATTTCCGAAGATGACGCGAAAGCCATGATCGTAACCGGATTTGCGGAACCGATCGCCAAGGAGCTGCCGGTGGAATACGCCGTTGAAATGAACAATCTGATTAAACTGGAAATGGAGGGCTCCATTGGCTGAACGGCGGAAAGGAGCAGTTAAGAATTATGAATCTTTCTTTCAAACAAATTAACGCTCTGCCGTTCCTGACTTGGAACCGGCTGGGTGTAAACCAAACCAGTCTTGCGGCGGAGCTTCCGGAAATCAAATCCTACAACGGCACGCCGCTGAATGAAAAGCTACCGGAAGGTGTGACCGTAAGCAGTCAGCCGCTTCCCGGAAATATGCCGGAAACCGGCATGGGCGCGGAAGCCGCCGCCTTTGTCGAGGCAAACCGCAGCTGCGGCGTTTCTGTACGGGTACCCGCCGGGGTAAAGGCCGCGGAACCGATTGTCCTCACGTATCGTCTGGATTCGAAAAACCCCGCGGTTGTGGATGTAAACACCGTTATTGCAGAGGAAAACAGCGAAGTGACCGTGGTGATGAGCTACGCTTCGGACGAAGCGACGGCGGGCTTTCACGGCGGGTGTACCAGACTGATTGCCGGGAAAAACGCAACCATCCATTTGGTACAAGTTCAGCTTTTGAACGACAGCTGCCTGCATTTTGATGATGTTGGGGCGATTGCCGAAGAAAACGGAATCATTGACATTATGCAGGCAGAGCTTGGCGGAAGTCAGGCGTTCGCGGGCTGCCGCGCAAAGCTGGAAGGCCGCTGCAGCAGTCTGAATCTGGAAACGATTTATTTTGGCGACCGGAAGCGTTCCATTGATATCAACTATGTAGCGGAGCACATCGGCAAGAAAACCGCCAGTGAAATTCATGTAAACGGCGCTCTGTTGGACGAAAGCCGCAAGACCTTCCGCGGCACCATCGATTTTGTCCGCGGAGCCAAGCAGGCGGTCGGGCATGAAAGCGAATACAACCTGATGTTCAGCCCGAAGGTACGCAACCGTACCGTTCCGCTGATTCTGTGCGCGGAAGAGGACGTGGAAGGACAGCACGCCGCTTCCTCTGGAAAAATCGACGATACCAAGCTGTTTTACCTAATGTCCCGCGGGTTGGACGAACTGGCGGCGAAAAAGCTGATCATTGAAGCGCAGTTCCAGCCGGCAACCGACAAAATACCGGTAGAAAGCCTGCAAAACGCGATCTCCGAGTATGTGAAAGAGAGGCTGAATACCATTGAACCCGTATCTTGACGATTTTCCGGTTCTGAAGGAACCGATGAACGGCAAGCGCTTGGTATACCTGGACAATGCCGCAACCACGCAGAAGCCGCTTTCCGTACTCCGCGCGGTAGAGGACTATTACCGCGCCTTTAACGCGAACCCGCATCGCGGCCTGTACGAGCTGAGCGTCCGGGCAACGGAGGCGTATGAAAACGCGCGCCATCAGGTCAAAGAATTCATTGGTGCAGACAAGGACGAAGAAATCATCTTTACGCGCAACGCTTCGGAGTCTTTAAATCTGGTCGCGTACAGCTACGGTTTGAACTTTTTGAACGAAGGCGACGAAATTGTTCTGCCCGTTTCCGAGCACCACAGCAATTTGGTGCCATGGCAGATGGTGGCAAAAGCAAAGGGTGCAAAGCTGGTTTACCTGTATCCGGACGCGACCGGCCACCTGACAGAGGAGGAAATCAACTCCAAAATCACGCCGAAAACCCGAATTGTCGCGGTCGCGCACGTTTCCAACGTGCTGGGCACCGTAAACCCGGTCCGTGAAATCGCGGAAAAGGCACATGCTGTTGGAGCGGTGGTTGTAGTAGACTGTGCGCAGAGTATCCCCCACTACCCGGTAAACGTAAAGGAGCTGGATGCGGATTTCGTCGCGTTTTCCGGCCATAAAATGCTGGCACCCATGGGGATCGGTGTGCTGTACGGCAAGCAGGAACTGCTGGATAAAATGCCCCCGTTCCTGTCCGGCGGAGAAATGATTGAATACGTGTATGAACAGGAAGCTACGTTTGCCCCCCTTCCCCAGAAATTCGAAGCTGGTACGCAGAACGTTGGCGGCGCGCTGGGACTTGCAGCCGCAATCGACTATTTAAAGCAGGTCGGCTACGATACCATCATGAAGACCGAATCCGAACTGCTGCGCTACATGCTGGACGGCATGGCGCAGATTCCTCATATTACTGTTTACGGCGATACCACCGGTGCGACGGAACGCTGCGGGGTCGTGTCCTTTAATGTAGATGACGTTCATCCGCACGATGTGTCCTCCATTCTGGACGCAGACGGTGTGGCAATCCGTGCCGGGCACCACTGCGCGCAGCCGTTGATGCGTTACCTGAAGGTTAACGCTACCTGCCGCGCAAGCCTTTATTTCTACAATACCAAAGAAGACATTGACATTTTCCTTGCCAGTCTGAAAAAAGTCAGGGGGTGGCTCGGCTATGGGGCTTGAGCAGATTTACTCGGAAATTTTATCGGAACATAATAATTCGAAACGAAACAAACATCATATCGACAATCCGACCACCGTGCTGAAGGGCGTAAACCCCAGCTGCGGCGATGAAATTGAGTTGGAGCTCCGTGAACGCGACGGCGTCATTGAGGACGCGGCCTTTACCGGCATCGGCTGCGCAATTTCGCAGGCTTCCACCTCCATTATGATCGACCTAATCAAGGGAAAGACCAAAGAAGAAGCCATCGAGCTTTCCAAGCTGTTCTTCGGCATGATTAAAAACGAAATCACCGATGAAGACCAGCTGGAACCATTGGACGAGGCTATTGCCCTGAAAGATATTTCCCACATGCCTGCCCGTGTGAAATGCGCGGTGCTGGCGTGGCATACGCTGGAAAATGCCGTAGAAGGCGAACATGCAGCAAACCACGAACATTGAGTTATAAACCGTGTAAAATCGAGAACGAATAGAGTATTCTTTTCAGAAAGAAAGACTGCCGCAGAGGAAAGCAAAGTTTCTTCTGCGGCAGTCTTTTTCTGATTGATTCAAATTTCTGAATATTTTCATCCCTGCAATATGGCGCCCTTGCTG
The DNA here is from genome assembly GCA_012839345.1 of Clostridiales bacterium. Classification (GTDB taxonomy): domain Bacteria; phylum Bacillota; class Clostridia; order Oscillospirales; family Acutalibacteraceae; genus Caproiciproducens. The sequence continues at coordinate 29,464 of DUNN01000012.1, forward strand.
CCGGATGTAACCAGCGCGGCGTAACGTGCAAGGTACCCCGTGGTGATTTTCGGCGTTCTCGGCTTCCAGGCTTTTCTGCGCCGTTCCAGTTCTTCGTCGCTGACCTTGAAGTTAATCTGATTCTTCATGATGTCAATCTGAATCAAATCGCCTTCCTCTACCAGAGCAATGTTGCCGCCCACGGCCGCTTCCGGGGAAACGTGGCCGATGGCCGCTCCTCTGGTCGCACCGCTGAACCGGCCGTCCGTAATCAGCGCAACACTGTCGCCCAGCCCACAGCCCATGATGGCAGAAGTCGGGTTCAGCATTTCACGCATACCGGGACCACCCTTCGGCCCTTCATAACGAATAACCACAACGTCGCCTGGCACAATTTTTCCGGAATAAATCGCCTGCAGCGCGTCCTCTTCGCAGTCAAACACACGGGCGGGGCCTTCGTGCACCAGCATTTCCGGAGCAACGGCGGAGCGTTTCACCACGCAGGAATCCGGCGCAAGGTTGCCCCGGAGCACCGCAATGCCGCCGGTTTTGCTGTACGGGTTTTCCACCGGGCGAATCACTTCCGGATTCTTGTTTTCGCAGCCGGCAATGTTCTCGCCTACGGTCTTGCCCGTGCATGTCATCAGGCTCGTATCCAGCAGCCCCAGCTTGCTGATTTCGTTCATGACCGCGTACACGCCCCCGGCCTCGTTCAGGTCTTCTATGTAGGTATGGCCGACCGGCGCAAGGTGGCAGAGGTTCGGCGTGCGGTCGCTGATTTCGTTTGCAATGTCCAGATTCAGCTCAATTCCGCATTCATGGGCGATAGCAGGCAGATGCAGCATACTGTTGGTGCTGCAGCCGAGCGCCATATCAATGGTCAGCGCGTTGCGGAATGCGCCTTCCGTCATAATATCGCGCGGGCGGATATTCTTCTTCAGCAGTTCCATAACCTGCATGCCGGCGTGTTTGGCCAGCTGGATGCGCTCCGAGTAAACGGCCGGAATGGTGCCGTTGCCGCGCAGCCCCATGCCCAGCACCTCGGTCAGGCAGTTCATGCTGTTTGCGGTATACATGCCGGAGCAAGAACCGCAGGTTGGGCAGGCTTTGGTTTCAAATTCCAGCAGCTTTTCTTTCGTAATTTTACCGGAATAAAATGCGCCCATTGCTTCGGAAACACTAGAAAAACTGGTTTTCTGGCCGTCCACCTTACCGGCAAGCATCGGCCCGCCGCTGACAAAAATGGTCGGAATATTGATGCGTGCCGCCGCCATGAGCAGTCCGGGCACGTTTTTGTCGCAGTTCGGCACCATAACCAATGCGTCCAACGCGTGCGCAAGCGTCATTGCTTCGGTGGAATCGGCAATCAGTTCGCGGGTTACAAGGGAATATTTCATTCCCTGATGACCCATAGCTAAGCCGTCGCATACCGCGATAGCCGGAAACACAAGCGGCGTGCCGCCGGCCATGGAAACGCCCTGCTTGACCGCATCCACAATTTTATCCAGATTCATGTGTCCCGGAACAATATCGTTTTTCGAGCTCACGATTCCGATAAGAGGCCGTTCGATTTCTTCGTTGGTCAGCCCCAACGCGTGGAGCAGCGCGCGGTGCGGAGCGGTTTTCTTAATTGCTTCACTGTTCATTTTCCTGCCACCCTTCACAGTTTTTTCGATCATCTGAATGGTTCAGACGTGGTTTTCGCCCGCCTTAGTTGTATGATGTCATTATAACTTGTATGATGTCTAAAGTCAAGAAAAGTCCGAAAGCAGGAAAAAGATTTTGGCAAAAGTTTATTGCACGAAATCCTCTTTGTGCTTTTGGTAAACGGCATAATATGGGACTTCTACGAGCAGCATGGCCACCCAACCCAGCAGGCAGGCAAAAGCAATGCCCTCCATACCCATGGAAGGAACCAATAAATAGGAAAACAGAACACGGAAAATCATCTGCGTCAGCGTGGACAAAAAAGTAATCTTCATATTTCCCATTCCGCGGAAATAGCCCTGCAAGCCGTTCGTCATGGCGGGTAACAGATAAAAAAATGCCATCATGTGCAGGTAATTCGTACCCAGCGTAATAATTTTATGGTCACTGCCCGTTACAAACAGGTTCATAATCGGTTCTTTCAAAAACAGGATGACAGAGCCGATTAAAAGCCAATAAATCACTTCCCAAAACATTCCGCTGTGAAATCCCTTTTGAATCCGCTCCGTCTTTTTCGCGCCCCGGTTCTGGGCGATAAACGTGGTCATTCCACCCGCAATGCTCTGTTCCGGCGTAAAAGCGAAATCATCCACCCGGTTCACCGCGTTGAACGCCGCAATCACATCCACGCCCAACGGGTTGACAACACCTTGAATCAACAGCTTCCCGATTTGCAGGCTGGACTGCTGAAGGGCTGTAAAAGCACCGTAATCCAGCGTTTTTTTCAGAAGAGGCCGGTCAATGCGAAGCTGTTTCGGCTTTAGGCTGAGAATCGGGATTTTTCGGTAGACATAATAGACGCATAGCAGCGCGGAAACGCCTTCCGCTAGATCCGTCGCCAATCCGGCGCCAACCACATTCCAGTGAAATCCTGCTATAAACAGCATATCCAGAGAAGCGTTGATGACAGATGACAACGCCAGAAAATAGATTGGCGTTCGAGAGTCCCCGATGCTTCGCATTGCGGCGGAAACCGCGTTGTAAAGATAGGTAAAAGGGAACCCTAAAAGGATCACCTTTAAATAAAGGGTCGCCAGGTCCAAAATCTCATTTGGAACGCTCATCAGCACAAGCAGCGGGCGTGACAAAAACAGGCCCAGCAATGCAACGGCCAGCGAAAAAATGCCGCCGGCCACAATGGTAGTGGCTACTTCCTTTTTCAGCTGGGCTTCGTCACCCGCGCCGAAAAACTCGCTCATCAGCACCGACGCGCCCAGGCAGATGCCCGAAACACCCAAAATCACGATGCTCATCACCGGATTGGCGGTTCCAATGGCAGCCAGACTGTCTTTCCCGGCAAACCGCCCGGCAATGATCGAATCCACCGCGTTGTAAGTGAGCTGAAAAAGATTCCCTAAAATCAGGGGAATTGAATATTTCAGCAGATGCTTGGAAATGTTGCCCTCTGTCATATTCACCATATTCAATATCCCCCTAAAATTACAAAAAGAGTCGGCCGACCACCAAAGGCGATCGGCCGACAAATCATGACGATTAGATTTCTGCGATTACATTCCGGCTGCAAGCTCTTTGACTTTCGCAATTTGCGCTTCGTTCAGCTCCAAAATATCACTATTATCCATACCGGTGGAAGAATCCTCCACTAGGATCAGTTTGGTTTCATGATTGGTTACCGTGTTGTGCCAAAGGGTACTAGGAATGTTATAAACCTTCTTCGGCTGCATGTCAACCGCTTCTATCACCAATTCACCGTTTACTTCGTTCGCATAGAGCAGAACGCATTTGCCAGAAATCAAAATGAACAATTCATCGGTCTTATTGTGGCGCTCCAGACAGTTAAGGTTGGAAATATCATTTGCCGGTTTCCAGTTTTTTATGCCAACCATCCATTTTTCATTTTCAAATACGCGGGTCATGCCCTCGCCTTCGAATTCGTACTGTTCGATTTTCATTGTGATTGACTCTCCTCTCACTGTTTCAGGCTTTTGCACTGTGCGGCAATATTTTCCGCAGTCAGTCCGTAGGCTGCAAAAAGGTCGGCCGGTTTTCCGGATTTGCCGAACTTGTCCTGAATTCCTACGCGGGCAAATTTCGCGGAGGAATGGCCGGCCAGCACTTCCGCCACTGCGGAGCCAAGGCCGCCGATGACGGAATGTTCTTCTGCGGTAACAACTGCACCGCACCGATCCGCCATAGCAAGGATGCAATCCGAATCAATCGGTTTAATGGTATGGAAGTTCACCACAGCTGCGTGAATGCCGTCCTCTTCCAGCAGTCTGGCGGCGTTCAAAGCAACCGGCAGCATCAGTCCGGTCGCCATGATGCAGACGTCGGAGCCGTCGCGCATAACATTGGCTTTGCCGGGGACAAAGGGCGTATTGGGAGTAGTGATGGTATCCACCACCGGACGTGCCACACGGATATAAACCGGGCCGTTAATTTCCGCAGCTGCAAAAACAGCCTTTTTCGTTTCCAGCGGGTCGCACGGAACAAAAATGGTCATTCCGGGAAGGCCTCTCATCAGCGCAATATCCTCAATGCTCTGGTGGCTGCCTCCGTCTTCGCCCACGCTCAGGCCGGAATGGGAAAGCCCGAATTTAACGTTTGCGTTTACATAGCTGATGGAATTGCGAATCTGCTCATACGCTCTTCCCGTACCGAACAGTGCAAAGGTACTGGCAAACGGAATCAGCCCCGAATGTGCAAAACCGGCCGCCGCGCACATCATGTTTGCTTCCGCAATGCCGAAGTTGAAAAAGCGGTCCGGATATGCCGCAGCAAAAGAATTGGTCATTGTGGCATGGGCAAGGTCCGCATCCATAACAACTACATTTTTGTTTTTCTCTCCCAGCTCTACCAGAGCCTCTCCGTATGCTACTCTTAACGATTTACTCTCAGCCATTGACCGCTACCCCCAATTCTTTGATTGCCGCGTTATATTGATCTTCACTCGGTGCTTTTCCGTGCCAGCCAAAATTATTCTCCATGAAGGAAACGCCTTTCCCCTTCACGGTTTCACAGCAGATAAATTTTGGTTTTCCGCTGACCGGCGCCTGCAGCGCCTTTACAATGGCATCAAGATCATGGCCGTCCACCTGTATGCACTCAAACCCAAACGCCTGGAATTTCGCCATAATGTTGCCAATGCTCATCACCAGTTCGTTGGAGCCGTCGATCTGAAGCCCGTTGTGGTCCAGCATGACCACAAAATTATCCAGTTTATAATGGGCAGCCGCCATAGCGGATTCCCATACAAGACCTTCCTGCACTTCGCCGTCGCCGATAATGGCATAGACCTTATAATCTGCTTTCTTATATTTCGCGGCAATCGCCATGCCCATGGCAATGGAAACACCCTGCCCAAGGGAACCGGTATTGGCGTCTACGCCGGGAGTTTTCATCATATCCGGGTGCCCCTGCAAATGGCTGTTGAGCTGGCGCAGGGTCCAAAGGTCCTCTCTGGGGAAATAACCCTTGTCCGCAAGAATGGCGTACAACGCGGGGCAGGCGTGCCCTTTGCTTAATACAATGCGGTCACGGTTTTCCATCTTCGGATTGGAAGGGTCGATGTTCGCCACTTTATAATAAAGTGCCATCAGCATTTCCACACAGGAAAGCGATCCACCCGGATGACCGGACTGACAGGTATAAAGCATTTTCAGAATATCCGCTCGGATTTGCTTCGCTTTCTGTTCTAAATTTTCTTCACTCATCTTTTTATCTCCTTTATATTTATGGCTTTTGCCCGCGGGGATTTTAACCTTAAAATTCGATTTCTCAACCCTTTACAGCACCGGCAGTCAGGCCTTCCACCAGTCTTTTCTGTGCAAAGAAGAACATAATGCAGACCGGGATAATGGTAATAATTCCACCTGCGGTCAGCAAATCCCACTGTACGCCAAGCTGACCGATCAGGTTTTTCAGCGCAACCGGTATGGTCCGGTTTGCCTCATTCGTAAACATAACAGCGAACGTATACTCGTTCCATGAAGTCATGAAGATATAGACCCCCGTTGCAACCAGGCACGGAATCAGAATCGGAAGAATAATCCGGAGAAAGGCCTTCGCGCGATTGCAGCCGTCAACCAGCGCGGCTTCCTCCAAAGACATAGGAAGATCGTTCAAATAGCCGTTGAGCAGCCAGACGGAAAACGGGATGGTGAACGTTGTGTAGGAAAGGACCAGCGACATGGGGGTATAAAGGATTCCAATGTTCCTCATAATGGAATACAGGGGAATCAAAAGCAATACCGTTGGGAACATGTTGTTGGTCAAAAACAGCATCATAAACGCTTTTCTTCCCTTAAAGCGGTAGCGGGAGAACGCGTAAGCGGCAAGCACGGAAACCGCAAGTGAAAGTATAGTGGTAATGATAGCGACCACAAAGCTGTTGGACATTGGTTTTAAAAAGTTAAAGTCGACAAAAAGCTTATGGTAGGAATCGAAGGTCGTATGCATCGGCCAGTACGTGACGGTACTGCCATACAGTTCCTGTTCCGGTTTCAGGGACGTGACCAAAGTCCAGTAAAACGGGAAAAGCAGAAAAACAAGGAGTACCAGAAGCGGGAGGTACAGGGTGAAAATTTTTAAAGTCTTATTTTTGCTCTCTCTCATTTTACGCCTCCTGATTCTTAAACATATTCTTCAAATAAGGGACGGCCACCAGTAAAAGAAGCAGGGTCAGCAAAATGGACATAGCCGAAGAGTAGCCCAGATTCAGCGAGTTCGCCTTGTTAAAGATATAAACGCTCAGCGTCTGGGAAGAGTAGGCCGGGCCGCCGCCTGTCATATTGAAAATAACGTCTACGGAATTTGCCACCCAGATAATACGGAGCAACGTCGTTACGTAAATCGTATTTTTTATAGAAGGAATTGTAACCCGGAACAGCTGCTGCAATTTGTTGGCGCCATCAATATCGGCCGCCTCGTACAATTCGTTCGGAACCCCCTGAAGGCCAGCCATCAACATGAGGGCAAAGAACGGAATGCCCTGCCAGATAATGGTGACAACCACGGACGGGAACGAAGTACTTTCCTGTGCAAGGTATGGTATTTTATCCTGAATCAGATGAAGTCGCAATAAAATATCGTTTAAGACACCGTAACTGCCGTCGTAAATCCATCGCCACATCAGGCCAATCAGCACGCCCGGTGTGACCCACGGGATTAAGCTAATGGAACGGGCAATTCCTCTGCCTTTAAATTTTCTATTCAAAAGCAACGCCAAAATAAAACCAAATATGAACTGGAACCCTACACCAAATATTACCCATAATGCGGTCCGAACTAGAGAGGACCAAAACAAGGAATCCTGAAAAACCTCCATGTAATTTTCCAAACCGATAAAACCGATTTGAGACGGTCTTCTAAGGTCATAACTCTGAAAGCTCATTAAAATTGCGTTTACAGCAGGGACAAAAACCACTGCTAAAATTACAATCAGCGCCGGCGCTATCAGCAAATACGGCCAAATCGTCGTCTTCTTGTGCAGCAAACCAATCACCTCTTTAAAATCCGGGGCCGCAATGTTTTTCAATTGCGACCCCACAAAGACATCCTAAATCTACCGATTGAACCAAATTAGTTATTTTTTTCCGTAAAGACCTTCCTGCAAAGTTTTCATGGCATCTGCTGCCGAAGTTTTCCCGGAAAGAGCCGACGCAACCGTATTCGGCCAAGTTGTGTTAATCCATTCGGTCGTAGTATCAAGAATCGGGAAGATACCGGCGCTGAACTGTCCTTCAATAGAAACCTTCATAAATTCATTATTCTGGAATTCATCCATTTGCTGTACGCGTTTGCTGACCGGAACGTTGCCTGTGGTCACGCACCAGGTTTCCTGTCCTTTGCCGGTAGCAAGGTAAGCCAGCCACTCGAAGGCCGCGTCCTTATTCTGGCACTTTTCAAAGATGACGTTTTCCGTGTCACCCATGGAAGTCCACTGCTTTTTGCCTGCTGGGAAGGGGAATGCCGCGACATCGTCGCCGAAGGTTTTCACCATGTCCTTGGAAGAGCCAATGTGGTGAATGGTCATTGCTGTCTTGCCGGACTTGAAGTTCGCAATAATTTCATTAAAACCGTCGGTTGGAGCGGTTTTCGGCGCGTAGCCGTTTTTATAAAGATCGATGAAGTCCTGCATACCGGCAATCGCTTCGGGGGTGGTGAGGTTCTCAAAGTCGCCGCCGCGCGCCCAGACAAAGCTGCCCCACGGTTCCTGGCCGCCCTTTGCGCCTCTCATGCCAAAGCCGTAAACATCGATTTTTCCATCGCCGTCGGTATCTCTGGTCAGCTTTTTGCAAGCCTCAAGGAATTCATCGTACGTTTTCGGCACGCTTACGCCCGCCGCCTTGAACATGGACGGACGATAGTACACGTAAAGAACCTGTGTGTTCCATGGCATTACATAAATGCTGTCGGAACCGCCGGCCTGCTTCATCGTATTGTACAGGCTGGGATCAATATCGTCTTTGTCCTTCCAGTTTGCAATATAATTATCTAGGTTTGCCAAAAGTTTGTTTGAAGTGAAAAGCGGAGTAGAAGTAAGCTTCCAGGCCGCTGTATCCGGGCCGCCGCCGCCCATGGCTGCTGTAAACAGGTTTTCGCTGTAAGCGCCGCCGTCCCAAGGATATTCCTGAGCGACGACTGTGATGTTGGATTTATTGGTAGCGTTAAAATCTTTTACCATTTCCTGCATCTTAGCGGAATAGTCCGAGTTGTCCGCCCAATACCAATGTGTGATGGTAACCGGCTTGCTTGCTGCGGACGAAGTCTCCGCTGCGCTGGACGCAGGCTGTGATTCGGCGGGTTTCTGTGCGCACGCAGTCAACATTGTCATCGACATTGTCAACGCAAGAGTAATCGATAAGAACCTTTTCATACTTATCCTCCTGTAATATTCATATCCTCCATGGTTTGCCTTAAATGCTTTTCTGTTTCAAATTTGGCGGCATCAGCATTATGGTTCACAATTGCATGGAAAATATGTAAATGACTTTGAATGGCTCGTTCATAACTTCCCGGTACGTTTGCTGTTTCCAGATAACCTTCCTGAATGGATTCGCAGATAATCGGCAGAATCCGATACAAAACATCGTTTTGAGTACACTCCGCTACCGTTTTATGAAAGGCAACGTCATACGGAGTGTGGTTGCTCCTGTCGCTTCCTGCAAGTTCAATTTTATGGATAATTTGTGCAAGCTGGTCTATATTGGCTTGAGTTGCCCTTTGCGCCGCCAGATAAGCGATCTGTGGTTCAATCATCATTCTGGTTTCCAGCAGATTGGTCAACAGCTTTTTTTGATTCGTGAATTCCAACCCCAAAGGATCTTTTCCCAGGCCGGGCTGCATGGTAATAAATGTACCCTTACCACGCTGTATTTCTACAACATTTTCCGCAATCAGAAGCTTGACGGCCTCACGCACGGTGGAACGGCTCACTCCAAACATCTTTCCTAATTCGCTTTCGCTTGGAAGTCTGTCGCCCGGCTGCATCTTTTTATCCACAATCATTTCACGCAGCCGTTTCGCCGCTATGACAGAAAGTTCCTTCGGTACTGTTAAAATTTGACTCATTTTTGAATCTCTCCCAAAAACGCCCCGGATAACACAAGGCTTAGTAGATATTCGTCTGATGTATGACATCAGACGTCTTTAATTATGACTCATTTTTATAAAAAGTCAAATATCATGTGCAAAAACTAAGCGCTAGCATTATACCTGTCAGACGTCAGACCAGCTACAATACGATCCTCACCTCCTATCAAACATTCTGAAGGTTCTGAAATGTGTTCAAAAGTTTGTTTGTATTTTGAATTTTTTTGTCGACTTTATTATAACTGGTCCTATTTTGATATGCAACACATATATTTTTCAGTTTTAGAACAACGTTCTATTTTTTATTAAAAACCGTCAATATTCGCTGGTGTAGTTCTAAACTCAAATATAATATATTCAATAATCTAGTTGACTTATCATTTATTACTAATATTTCGGTCGAACTTCGTAGGTTTTTGACAATAATGATATTATTCTTAAAATTCAATAATTGCATTCTATTGCGGTTCCGTCACCCTGTTTGTGAACAAAATTTGCTTTTTCGAAAAATCCAGTTCTTTTCGGCCAAATGGCAAAAGCGGAACTGCCCGTGCAGGGCAGTTCCGCTTTCCTGTTCTGTCTATGTAGTTAATCGGTGGTACCGCGAAGAATCAGTTTCCCGTCAAACAAAACCTGGCTGTTTACCGGATTTCCGTTGATTTTGCTAATGATAATCTGCGCCGCGTGCCGCCCCAATTCCCGAATTGGCTGGCCGATTGTGGTAAGGGCCGGTTCATAGATTTCATCTAGAAACAGATTGTCAAAACCGACTACGTTAATATCCCTTGGGACCTGTACTTGGCATTCTTTCAGCTGCTTTACACACCCCAAGGCAATCAGGTCGACTGAAGCCAAAACCGCATCCGGGCGGTCATCCAGCCCGGCAAAATAGCTGCCGGCCATGCAGCCTAATTTAATATAATCCGAAGTGTGGTTGCGGCATTCTTCCTGGTGAATCCATTTTTCATTATAAGGCAGTCCGCATTCCTTGAGTCCCATTAAATATCCCTCGTACCGCTCGTTTACAACGTCAATCTGCTTTACATTCCGAATATAACCGATTTTTCTTTTCCCGCGCTGATAGAGGTATTGTACCGCTTTTCTGGTGCTGTTGAAGCCATCGGTACAGACATAGGAAAAATCCTTTGGGTCGCTGAATACCCGGTTCATGAAAACGACCGGGATGTTTCTGGAAATATCCTTTAAAAACTCAACCATCTTCGGATTGTTCTCGTATGTATTGTAAATAATTCCGTCCACTCTGCGGCGGATTAGTGCCCTGGTATATTCCAGTTCAGACGTTGAACTTCTTTCGGTGTTGCAGACCAGAACCATGTACCCGTTTTTCAGTGCAACATCTTCCGCACCCTGAAACATTTCACTGTAAAAAATATTGCTGTATTCCGGTACAAGCATGGCGATGGTATGGGTTCTGCCGGTTCGGATTCCCTGGGCGAAATAGCTGGGGGAATACTCCAGTTTTTTCATAGCGGCGTCAATTGCTGCCTTGGTTTCGGCCTTCACTGGTCCGGTTCGATTGAGCACCCGCGATACGGTTGACTTTGAAACGCCAGCTTCTCTGGCGACATCAATAATGGTAGCCATAACAAATTCCTCTCTTTTTCATTTTGAGAACGTTCCCAACCTCTGCTCCAAGGTCAGCTCTGTCTTGTATAGCGGTTTTAAATGGCAGTTCATGTTGCGCGACAGCCGGGAAAGACTCATAAACGAAAAACCTCACAAGAAAATTCCTGCACCGCTTCGGGATGCAAATTTCTTCGCAAAAACCCGAAACAAGCCGCAGGAATAAAGTAGAAAAGGTATGGTACCACCTAAATCATTTTTATTTTATCAAGAATCTCGATAAATTGGAACTCATTTTTTATTAATAATATACTTTTTTACTCCCGTTCTGTCAATGATATAAATAAAAAACTTTATAAAATGATATCATAAAATATTCACAAATGATTGTTTTTAGCTATCAGTTTCATGTATGATGATTTCACAGAATACATTTAGTATTCGTTTCATCAACAATATTGATATTATGTTATCCCCGAAAAGTAGAATCCTCTTAAAGCGTATTAATTTGTGGGAGGTTCAGCAGGGAGCGAATCCAGATCCGCTTCCCCTTTTTGATCCGTTTTCTGGGTGGCGAAGAGACCGATTGCCAGCCCCAAAGCAGAAAAAATCAAACCGGCCAAAAGCATTCCGCCCACGCCCGGACCATCCAAAAGCCATCCTCCGAAAAGGCTGGCAACCACTCCGCCTACCGTAATGGCTGTTGTGACAAAGGCCTGTCCCTTTGCGTGGTCTTTCTGCTGAATAATCGTATTGACATAATAAACCGATGCCGGGATAAACAGTGCGTATGCGCCGCATTGAATCAGCTGTGCCGCATACCAGGTCCATACGTTTGTGGCGAACAGGGTAACCGCCGCTTTCACCATAAAGAAAAGAAGCGAAAATTTCAGAATCGAACTACACCGGAATTTCTTCATCAGAAAAGCAAAAATGGACATGGCAGGCAACTCAATCGCTGCGGCCAGACCGATTGCAATCCCCATTTCCCGTTCCGTACCCCCGACATTCTCGGTAATCTGAATCGGGAAATTATTAATCATGGTATGGGAGCAGAACGTCAGGGAAACAGCGACCATCAGCAGAAAGAATCTTCGATTTTGTGAAATAAACGCAATCAGGCCCGAAGAATTCTGATTCAAATCCGGGGCAGGAACCGGGTCGGCCTTCGCAGAGGGAAGGTGCTGTTCTGCCCCCTTTGGCAGTTTCTGCCGCTTAGTAAGCATTAAAATGGATATTCCAAGCAAGACAGACAGCACAGTAGAAAAAACAGAAAGGAAATCCGTTCCCAAGGATTGAACCAGGGAACCAAGTATGACGGAAAAAACAGCAAACGCCATAGAACCCATTCCACGGGCAAATCCGAAATTAAACGGAACCCCCTGGTTAATCAGCTGCATTCCCAGCGAGTTGAGCAGCGGCTGCAGGGTAAAAAGGACCGTCAGCTCCAAAACAAGGAGTACCCCAAGCGCCGCAAAGCAATTGGATAAAAGAATACGGCCCGCGGCAAGCAGACCGGCAAAAAAAGCAAGTAGCGCCGACAGGCTTTGAATGGATATCTTGCTGGTATGATCCGCGAACGATGCCACCGCGGGCTGCGGGACCACTGCAAAAATATTGGCCAGGGCCAGAATCAGGCCGATCTGACTGTTGCTGAAGTGTTTGGAAAGCAAAAATACAGAGGCAAAATTCAAACTGCTGCACATAATCGACCAATAGCAGCAGTGTATCAACGAATATTTCGCCGTCAACTGAAACGTCATTTTTTGAGTATTAATTTTCAAAGCCGCCTTTTTTAAAATTTTGGAACACGATTCAAAAAACAAAAGCAGACCGATTATATCAGTTTCGAACATCCTTTGCAAGCGATTCCGAAAATCAATCCAATTTATCGCTTCTGCGCAACCAATTCCTGTAAAGTATCATAACAGATTGTTGCTTTATTTAAAAATTATACATTTTGTAAATAAAAATTACCCCCGAAACCGATTGTTCCTCAGAATTTCGGGGGTGGTAACTATTATTCCTGTCCTATGTAAAGCTCCAACAGGCGCAGCGTATTTCGAACGCCGTCCACATGGGAACGTTCGTACCCGTGGGAGGCATAGACCCCGGCTCCGATCAACCCGTGCTTCAGGTCATACCCGGCGGCAAGTGCAGCATCCGCATCCGAACCATAATATGGATACACGTCCACGGCAAAATCAAGTTGTCCCTTTTCTGCGCAGCGAATCAGGTTCGTGGTCACCTCATAATTATAGGGCCCGCGGGAATCTTTGGCACAAATACTAACCATCCGCTCGGTGCAGGTAAGGCCTTCCCCTACACATCCCATATCTACGCTGATGATTTCCGACGCATCCTCCGGCAGGGCGCCGCAGGCACCGTGATCGACTTCCTCATAGACCGTGATAAACACGTAAACCTTCCGTTTTAATGCAATCTTTTTTTCGTGAATTTCCTTTGCCAAGCCAAGAAGAATTGCAACGGAAAGCTTATCATCCAAAAAACGGCTTTTAATGTACCCGCTCTCTGTAATCGTTGTGCGGGGATCAAAACAGACAAAATCTCCGTTCCGAATTCCCAATGCCTCCGTATCCTTTTTCTCTGTCACGGCTTCATCCAGAACAATCTCCATCTCATCGAACGTCCGGCTTTGTTTGGAATAATCGTCGTTCACATGGACCGAGGGGTCGTTCATTTGAAGGGTACCTTCAAAAACCCGTCCGAAACGGGTGCGGATTCGGCAATTTTCCGTTTCACAGTTGTTAGCATTCAACCCGCCGATGTTTGTAATCCGAAGTCTGCCGTTCTTTTTAATTTCGGCTACCATGCCGCCAAGAGTGTCAATATGTGCCGAAAGAATCAGCGGGTCGCCCTCCCCGCCCAAGTCGCACACCACACAGCCTTTTTTCGTCAGATACGGCGAGTAGCCAAGCTTTTTCAGCTCATTCGTCGTATATTCGGTGACTTCCGCGGTAAAACCGCTTGGGCTGTCAATTGCCGTCAGATTTTTGAGCTGCTTTATAATTTCATCTAAAGAATTCATATTATGTTCGTCCTTTCCTGTTAAGTCATAACGTTTGAAAAGATTGCCTGTGCATCTTCCGCGTTTTGAGTCCGGCATCCGGTTTCGGATCATTGACGACGCAGGTGCCGTATCCTTTATCATATCACGATTCCCATAAAACTCAATAGATGCCAGCAAAAGCGTTCCGTGATAATTTTTCTTTCAAATACACCTTAAGATACAGCCGAATTGGAACAGGAAGCATAAAATGGACCAGGAGGTGTTACCTTTGTCTACCGAAACACAGTTCAGTCAGTTTATTGAGTTGCTAAAAAGCCGCCCGGATGCTTACGCCAATGTAAAAGGAAGTGACGACTACCCTAATTTGGAAGGAACGATTTTCTTTTATCAGCTTTCGGACAGCGTGATGGTCATCGCGCGCGTAAGCGGTCTTCCAAAAGGCGAGGGAGCCTGCCCATCCTCCATATTTGGATTCCATATCCACGAGGGCCGTTCCTGCAGTGGAACCGCGGAATATCCTTTTGTAAGCTCTGGCCCGCACTATAATCCAACCGGTTGTCCCCACCCCGCTCACGCGGGCGACCTGCCACCCTTGTTCGGCAATCACGGATATGCATTTACCGCTTTTTTGACCGATCGCTTTACTGTCAACAACATCATTGGCCGCACCGTCATAGTGCACGCTTCGCCGGACGATTTTACAACCCAGCCGGCTGGAAACTCGGGCACAAAAATCGCCTGCGGGCTGATTGTGCGGAACACCGGGGCCATGTGAATTTCTTTTCCTCAGGGAGCGCAGAAAACGCCTCCCTTTTTTATTAACCTCGAATATTACTTCTCATACATCTTGCGCCCGACCATAATTTCAACCGCTTTCGTCCACGCGTTTCGCTCTGCATCCGTCCATGCTTCCCCGGTAAACCGGTAATCATTTTTGCGGCGGATTTCAGCCAGGCAGTGCAAAAGATCCTGGTATTTTGCATAAACGATCTCCTGAACCAGATTGAGGCTTTCGCTGTTTCGGCTCAGGCTGATGTACTGCTTCATATGGGGAACACATAAAATCCCCTGCTCCACAAATTTATTTTTAAAATCGATCTGACTGCTTACATTTTCATCGATTACTCTTAAATACGATTTTTCATAATCGCTTTCCAACTTGCACAGCTTGCATTCCGCTTGGTTTTCCTTACTTTGGCTGCCCAAATTAGAACGAAATCTTAATTTGCGTTTGGCATTTGCCGGGAGTGCACTGTTGAACTCAGCCAGTGCGTCCCGCAGAAATGCATCGTAAAGAATCGCATGGGCAAGCGGCTCCCCGAAGCTGTGCATCAGCCAGGAGTGCGCGTTGCAGAAGCCTTTCTCTTTTCGAAGCCGCTCCTGAAACATCGGGTCATTGACATTCTCATACAGAAACCCGTCAATATAGCTGTTCACTGCTTTTTTCACCAGTTTGCAAACCGGGCATTCCTCATGGCCAAGCGCTTCATACACTTCATGCCAAACCATATCCTGACTCATAGTGTTCTCTCCCTGCCGATGATGTTCGGAAAATAAAAAATGCTGCAAAGTATGGGGCGCCGGACAGAAACCTAAAAATAAAAAACAGTCAACAGCCCCTACACGGTCCTGTAGAAGCCGTCAGCTGTTTTCCAGCGATTCGAATATTTCCAAAAGGGAGCTTTCTCCCTCTGGAATACAGTATAGCATATTTTTTGAAATTTACAATGATACCGGATGCTTTTTGAGCACTTCAGCCGGTTCGCATTCAACGGATTTTTCAGAAAGAGGCTCCACCCTTTGCATGGAACACTTTTCTGCGGTCAGACTGAACAACCGGTAAAAAAGCGCACAGGGACCCTTCCATCAATCCGAAAAATATATATTCTTACCTGGTATTCCGAATGTTTTCGTAATCATATTTTTAATCATTTCCCGGTCCAGCAAAGGAGTCTTATTCAAATCATCTATAAACCTTCGCGAGGGTTCCGTGTGTAGTCTTCTGCTTGCTACATAAAGATCAATCCCTATCACGCTCAGCCCCTCTATCGTCTTGTTTAAGATAACAGTGGCCCGGTTTTCGTTCATGTTTTGCTTAACCTCCTGTCTGTGTCTATGCGCGGAACCGCAATGGGGAACGGTATTCCCCGCATAATTCCCAATCACAAATTCTAATTATTAATTATATCGTCCGATTTTTGTCCGAGGTTATACGGCATTTTATCTTTTCAGAATTTTCAGCAATTAAATTTTACAATGTTTTCAAACGGTTCCGAAATTTGGACAAAGCTTTTCCCACCTGTTTCATTCGTTTCTCATCCATTTTCTTTTGCTCCTCCTCCGGCAGAAAAACCGTTCGGCGAACCAGCCGAAACGCATCGGTTCCCCGGCCGGGGCGAACCTGTTCCAACACAAGCTCTTCCCTGCACCGTGCGGCATCACTGGCTTTGTCCGTAACATAGCTGACCGCTGTAAACGTAAACGGTTTTTTTTCAGACATGACAACCACCTCAAAAATATCTACTCGCTGTTCGGATTGTCCTATGCCCTTTCCGGTGTCATTTACGGCTTTTGCTTTCATATATATAAATCCCCGCGTATTTTCGGCACGGGGATTTTTCACAGGAGGCGATACAGTCTATGAAAATTGCGGCGGCTTATATCAGGGTTTCTACAGACGATCAGCTGGAATACAGCCCGGACAGCCAACTGGAAAAAATCCGTGAATATGCGGACAAAAATGGTTGGATACTGCCCGCAGAGTATATTTTTCGGGAAGATGAGGGAATCAGCGGAAAAAAGGCGGAAAAGCGCCCCGAATTCATGCGCATGATTGGGATTGCCAAACAGAAGCCCAAGCCTTTTGACGGAATCATCGTCTGGAAGTTTTCCCGCTTCGCGCGCAATCGGCAGGACAGTATCGTTTATAAATCCATGCTGCGCAAACAGTGCGGCATCGAGGTTGTTTCGGTTACCGAACAGCTTGGCGATGACAAAATGTCCATTCTTGTGGAAGCGATGATTGAAGCAATGGACGAATATTACAGTATTAATCTGGCAGAAGAGGTGCGCCGCGGCATGAATGAGAAGGTGAGCCGTGGGGAGCCGGTTACCGCCCCCGCGTTCGGATACCGGATTGAGAAAAAAGGCTATGTTGTCGACCCGGATACGGCACCTGTGGTGCGCATGATATTCCATGATTTCATCGGCGGCATGGGGTGCCGGGCCATCGCAGACAAATTAAACGCTATGGGCATACGGACAAAACGCGGAGGCCTGTGGGAAAACCGCACCGTAGAGTACATTCTGCGCAACCCGGTCTACATTGGGAAAATCCGCTGGAATCCCAAAGGAAAAACCCGACGCAACTTTCAGGACCCCAATTTAAAGATAACGGATGGAGCCCATGAACACCTGATTGACGACGAAACCTGGCAGCAGGCGCAAAATCAGTTCCAACGAAACAAGAGAAAGTACGGAAAAACTGGCGGGGGAAAAAAGCCGGCAGAATACCCGCTGCAGGGGTTGGTTCGGTGCGAAAGCTGCGGCGCCACGCTGACGCGCTCTAACGGAACCTATATGCAATGCCAGGCATACGCGCACGGAAAATGCCACGTTTCCCACAGCATTTCAGCCGATAAATTGGAAGCAATGATTTTGTCCGCCATTCAGGAAACCCTGCGCTGCCGCAGCCTTGAAATACCCGGTGCGGAAAGCTGGCCGAGGCAGGAGGAAATCCAGTGGATTGACCGCCAGATTCAGCGGGAAGAGCAAAAACTTGCCCGAATCCGGGAAGCATATGAAAACGGAATCGACTCCCTGGAAGAATACAAGGAGGCAAAGAAAAAAATCAACGCGCGAATGGAACAGCTGGCCGCGGAAAAATCAGCCGCCGAAACTGTAAACACACAGGCACTCTCCCCTATGCCCCCGATGTATACGGACGCTGTTTCCCTGCTGCGCAGCCCGACGGTTGGGCCCGATGTAAAAAATGCTCTGCTCCGCTGTCTTCTGGATAAAATAGTCTTTGACCGGAAAAACAACCGGATTGAACTTTACTATTCCGCACTGTAAAGCGTCACGATTTGGAATACGGTGGACCGGACGGCGAACTTGGCGCTTCCCTTCGCTATTTGAGCCAGCGCTACAGCATGCCCTACCCGGAATTGAAAGCGATACTAACTGATATTGGTACAGAAGAATCGGTTCCACACGGTTATCAATGTGTTTCCGCTTTCTTCGTATCCGACGCCTTGTTCCGAATGGATACTCCGAAATAACAGATCAAAAAGGCTTGTCCAACATGGAAGGGGTAAATACCGACTTTTCCCCGGTTTTGTAAACGGTATCCTTCCAGTCCCCTGACAAGCACAAACAAGGCTTATCGAAAACGATAATTTCCCCTTGGCTCATTGTGCAGCATCCGTTGGATGCGGATATTGCGCTTTGCCCGCACTTCATCGAAGGCGCGTTCCAACTGCAGTGATTTTTGAATCATCTCGTTTTTTTCTGCCTCTTCCCTCTTCCATTGGCAGTAGGTCGCGCAATTTGCATGGCACCCCACGTGCCGTTTTGAGCAGTCCAGACAAGGTGACTGTGAAAACATCATGTTTTCTGATCCCTCCAGCGTTCATTTTCAGGCACTTGTTGATTTCATTGGTCAGGCCGCAGTTCCGGGCCGGAAAACACCGCATGGCAGGCCCCTGAATTGCGGTCATCAGCGGTTCTTCGGCATCCATTCCACAAACCAGCAATTTATCGGTCGGTTTCAACCGGAGTGCTTTCTTTGGTTGAATTTCGCAGATAAAGGTTCAACCCTTGTTGACGAAACTCTTCTTCAATCCGTTTGAGTTCTTCCGGTGTTTTATTGGAATACGCCGCGTCGCTGATGAGAATATGGGTGTGCCCGATGTAGAATTCCTTTACAATGGTTCCTTCCACAGGAAGATTACACATCATCATCACCCTGCTTCATTGTATTGCTTTCCCGGCATGTCTTATGACACAAAATTTATTTTCTTGATTCTATGTATTAATCTCATGATGATTGATTTATTAGTAAAATTATTATTTTATAAGCAAATTTCTACTTCGCGCTCGATTTAAGTAAAACTCTGTGTTAAAATAAAAATAAAGAATTTGATATTGAAAAATAAACGATTGGATTAGAGGAGCTTTATCATGGAACCGATTGTTTTAGGAGAACGATTAAAAACGATTCGAAAATTGAAGGGTTTTACCCAAATAGAAGTGGCAAAGCACCTGAAAATAGACATTAACGAGGTTTCCATGTGGGAAACAGGAAAAAGCATGCCGGATGTTGCAATGCTGGTGGAACTATCCGACCTTTATCAGGAATCAGCCGACTCTCTGCTTGGAACGGAACTAAGAAACAAAACACCGGTTGACACAGAAAACACAGACCCAAGAATTACCGAAGCGCTTGAAATCATGCGAGATCTTCCGGATAATTTTCTGGAAGACGCGCTGTCGAATCTGCGCTCGCTTGCCAGCCTGGCGGAAAAAATCAGGTCATAATTTTATCATAATATAAACTTCCCGTAATGAATGAGGGCTCGTACTTTTCAGTGCGAGCCCTCATTGTATACAAAGAAAGATTCCTGCCAAAACTCTTGAAAGCATTCGACATTCCTACATAGAAATAGCTTGGTACCCTTCGGGCATATATATGTTCCGGGCCTTGGGGCACCGGTTTTCACAATTGGAAAACTGGAGGAAACTTTTCTAACCCCCACACACCTGAAAATAATATTAAATTTGTCATTAAAATTTTAAAATTTTGTAATCGTTTATTGACCTTACGTAATAATTTGGACATATTAAACAGGTAATATAGGGTATACAATTCGGCTAAGGGTTGGTAAAATATTTTAATAGGAATTCCCTTTCCGGAAGCATTATTATAAAGCAAAAGGAGTCGTTTACTTGAGTATTTTCTTTGGAGTATTATCGATTATTGCATTGCTTGCCTTTCTTGTCGGTATGCTGAAACCACAATGGATGGTTTTCTGGAGCGATCAGAAAACAAAAAAGACAGCCTGTTTATATCTTATTCCGGTGGTTCTATTCGCGGCAATTTTCTTCTCAAGCTTTTATAGCGGGGCACAGTCCCCTGTGCCGGCCTCCGCATCCGGTTCGCCCACGTCCGGTTCCTCCTCCGATGCAACAGCAAATCCATCTTCGCCCGATTCTTCTTCGTCCATATCTTCTTCCTCCTCCGCAACCTCATCCCCAGCCGCTTCAACGCCTTCGAATGCGTCTTCCTCGTCTCCATCATCTGCTGTTATTATAAAGGCCACGCCTTCCAACCTAAAGTCGTTCAGCACGACCCTTCTCAGCGGATATTATACCGTGGGCGTTGATCTTCCAGCGGGTACTTATAAGATTACTGCACATAAAGGAACCGGCACCTTTGCAACCAGCGACAACAGCGTGAATGCAAAGCTGAGCAAAGTAGCCGATGCCACCCACCAGCAGGTAATTAAAAACGTCGCGATTCACGATGGAACAACGGTATCCGTAACCGGAGTAACGGTAAAAATTGTATGCAAAGAAAAAGTGGATCTATCCAAATTAAAGGAACGCACAAATACGGCAACCAAGACCTATAAATTGAAGCCGGGCAGCTATACCATTGGAAACGATATGGAAGCCGGAACCTACGATCTTTACACGGAAGATGGCAGCGGAACGGTTGCCACAACCGATGGAAAATTCAGTATTTCCGTGGGATCCGACACCAGCGATGCAAATCAAAGAAGATTTAAAAATGTCACATTCCAAAAAGGACAGACCTTAAAAATTACGGGAGCGACTATAAAATTCTCTCCCAGCGACTGAAAAAATCAATTTGATGTAAAAAACACCTCCGCGCGTATTGGCGTGGGGGTGTTTTACTTAGGGAGGGAGTTTCATGTCCTACTGTCTCTACCTGCGCAAATCCCGTGCCGACCTTGATGCCGAAGCCCGCGGCGAAGGGGAAACACTTGCACGCCACGAAAAAGCGCTGCTGGAACTGGGAAGGCGGCAGAGCCTAAAAATTGATCGGATTTACCGAGAAATCGTATCGGGAGAAACCATTGCGGCAAGACCGGTTATGCAGCAGCTTCTCTCCGAAATTGAGCAGGGAATGTGGGAAGGCGTTCTGGTCATGGAAGTGGAACGCTTGGCCCGCGGCGACACCATTGACCAGGGAATTGTCGCACAAACCTTCCGGTTCAGCGGCACCAAAATCATAACGCCCCTGAAAACCTACGACCCGAATAATGAATTTGATGAAGAATATTTTGAATTCGGCCTGTTTATGAGCCGGCGCGAATACAAAACCATTAACCGCCGTCTGCAGCGCGGGCGAATTGCTTCGGTTCGGGAAGGAAAATTTGTGGGCAGCGTGCCGCCTTTTGGCTATACGCGCGTAAAACTGGACCACGATCGGGGATTTACGCTGAAGCCCAACCCCGAACAAGCGCCCATTGTAAAAATTATCTTTTCCCTTTTTGCTTACGGGGAGCAGCAGCCGGATGGTACCACAGAGCTTATGAGCATCCCTAAAATCGCTCGAAAGCTAAATCAGCTTTCCATCCCGGCCGGAAAGAAAAAGGAATGGGTCTACGCAAGCATCCGCGATATGCTTCAAAATCCGGTTTACATCGGAAAAATCCGTTGGAGTTCGCGCCCCCTGAAGAAAAGAATCAGCAACGGCCGGCTGGTAAAAGAACGTCCGCGCGCAAACGAAAAGGATGTGATTCTTGCCGACGGGCTCCACGAGCCCTTGGTCGATAACAAAACATGGGAGCTGGTGCAGCAGCGTTTCCGCCAAAATCCAGGCCGCCCCTGCCCTAATCAGTATCCGGTTCAAAATCCGCTCGCCGGGCTGGTCGTATGTGGGGTCTGCGGGCACCGGATGGTTCGCAGGCCATATCGAAAGGCAAACGAGCCGGATTTTCTTTTGTGCGCGGCGCCCTCCTGTAAAAATGTAAGTTCCCGGCTGGACTATGTCGAACAGCTGATTTTGACCGTTCTTCAGGATTGGCTTGGCGCGTACCCGATAAATCCGGGTGATGTGGAAAGACGCTCCCCTTTCCTGCCCGACATGCGCGAGGAGGCACTCAAAAGGGCCAAAAAAGAGCTGCTCGCACTGAAAAAACAGCAAGATTCCATTTATGAGCTTTTGGAAAAAGGGATCTATTCCGATGAAGTTTTTCTGCAGCGATCCCGAACAATCCAGCAGAAGATGGAAGAAGTTCAAGCCCGTCTTCCAATGCTTGAAGCGCAGGCCGCGCCGTGCAGTCCGCCCGGGGCACATCCCATATGCACGAATGAATCCATATGGAAGCAATATGAGGAAGCGCGAACCGCGGAAGAAAAAAACAATCTGCTGAAAACAGTAATAGAAAAAGCGGTTTATACCAAAACGGTAAACGGCCGATGGAATAACCGTGCGGATGAGTTTGAACTGATTCTGTATCCAAAGCTTCCGCCCAAGAAGGTCTGAAACCTATATGAAAACTCCCTAGAGTCTAGGGTATTTCCGCTAAAATGGAATTTGACCAGAAGTCCAGAGATATGCTGACACCGATAAGCATTTGGTACATACGAACTTGCACATTTTGAAATGGTTGCAACCATTGTGCATCAGTTGACCCGCAACCTAACCGAAGAGGAAATCAAAACAGGCGGATTTGACGCGTACTTTATCAACCACACCACCGGCATCTACCCCGCCGACGCAACCGGAGTTCCCTACAACGCAGCAAGCATGCAGGTAAAGGGCGACCCGATCACGGACATTCACGAGGACTTGGCGGCAGAGCAAAAGGCGCGCACCACGTACGATAATATTCTCCGCTTTGCGGATGATCCCGATGTACGCGACCCGATTAAATTCCTGCGCCAGCGTGAAGTTGTGCACTTCCAGCGCTTTGGCGAAGGTCTGCGTATTATAACGGATCAGCTGGATTCCAGGAACTTCTATGCCTTTAACCCGGCTTTTGACAAAATGATGAACCGTAATGTAAAGGGCACAAGTAAAAATAAAATGCCAAATATGAACGTCGCAGGTACGAGCGGCGGCAATGTTGCAGGCATGAGCGGCGGCAATGTCGCAGGCATGAGCGGCGGCAATGTCGCGGGCATGAGCGGCGGTAACGTTGCAGGCATGAGCGGCGGCAAAACCGCAACCATGAGCGGCGGCAATGTCGCAGGCATGAGTGGCGGCAAAGCCGCAACCATGAGCGGTGGCAACGTTGCAGGCATGAGTGGCGGTAAAACCGCAACCATGAGCGGTGGCAACGTTGCAGGCATGAGTGGTGGTAACGTCGCGGGTATGAGCGGCGGCAACGTCGCAGGCATGAGCGGGAAAAAGTCTATGAGCGATGTTTCCGGTGCAGCGACCAGCGGAAAAGGAAGTGGCGTAGAGGGTTACTCCTCTTACAAGAAATAAAAACAGGCTTCTGAGTGAAATGCTCAGAAGCCTGTTTTTTCGATTCTGTTACCGGATAAAATTTGTTTTGGCGGGAGGCTCCCTCTTTGGAAGAGAAACCGTATCCTTTGCGGCCTCCATGTTTTTTAAAAGCCAAGCCATGTTCCGTCCCAGCGTCCTCATAATCTGCAGGCCTTCCAAATCCTGGCGCACCTCGTCCGGCGTATTTCCGTGCACCGCGTTCCAATACTGGGAAGACACCACCGGCATATTGGCAATGGTGAAATACTTGTTTAAACGGTCAAAAGCTGCGCTTGCACCCCCGCGCCGGCAGCTTACCACAGCAGCTGCGGGCTTGTAGGCGTACAACTCGGATTTTCCATAAAACATGCGGTTCAGCAGGGAACAAAGCGCACCGCTCGGGCCGGCATAATAAACCGGAGAACCCACGATGATTCCATCCGCCTGTTTCGCAAGGTCAATGCATTCGTTGACTGGGCCGTCATGGAATACACAGTGTCCCGTTTGCGCACAGCCGCCGCATCCGTTGCAGTCCCGGATGGGCCCGCTGCCTAAATGGACAAAGGTGGTTTCAATCCCTTCCTGATTCAGCTGGCCCGCCACCTCGGAAAGTGCAGTATAGGTACAACCATTTTTATGTGGGCTGCCGTTAATCAATAAGACATTCATGTTTATACCTCCCTATTTCCATGTAATATCTGCGCGGAGTCTTGGCGCCGTACGGCGATACTGGAGTTGCGGGTAACCGACCAGCATACACGACACCAGCTGTTTCTCCCCCAGTTCGAGCCATTCCTGCGCCTGCGGGTTTGCTTTTATCGCCCGCTCAATCATGCCGCTGACCAGCACACCCAAACCGAGTGACACTGCCATCGTTTCCATATTCGCACTGGCCATGCCGCCGTTCAGCGCACGCCCGGAGGCAACGGCCAGTAAGACCGGAGCACCGAAAAACAGCGGATCGCGTTCCGGGTGATTCTCATATTTTTCATATACAGAGCGATACCATTGCGCCTGCGGGTCGCTCTGCTCCCGAAGAATCTCCGCGGTTTTCCTCCAGCCTTCCCAAATCAGTTTCCGGAATTCCGGCAGCTTTTCCTGCACCACAATAAACCGGTTATCCTGTCGATTGACGGCGGTTTCCGTGTAGCGTCCGGCTTCTATGATTTTTTGCAGCGTTTCCGGCGGCACCGCCGTGTTTTTAAAGTGCCGGATACTTCTGCGGAATTTGATTGCATTAAGTACCTGCTCCGGAGCCAAACGGAACGTTTCCGGGTCATATTCCGTCACATCTTCCATGTCATACTCCGGGATCCGCACCGCATTGGCGGGGCATATTGCCACGCAGTGCCCGCACTGCATACAGTTCCCAAGAACCTTCGCCGTGCCCTCCTCCACGCTGAGATTCGCCTGCGGGCAGTCTTGCACGCAGGCACCGCACCCAATGCAGCTTTGCGAATCAATGACTACCATAATGAACCATCCTTTCAACGGATTGAAAATTA
This sequence comes from Clostridiales bacterium, assembly GCA_012839345.1. Lineage (GTDB taxonomy): Bacteria > Bacillota > Clostridia > Oscillospirales > Acutalibacteraceae > Caproiciproducens. The sequence goes on from DUNN01000012.1 coordinate 54,287, forward strand.
TGTCCCGCTTTTCGCTTTTCGATTCTGAATCATACGTTTTAACGCCTCGTACGCTTCCTTAGGGGAATCAATTTCACGGCAGCACTGTTCCATCGGGCACATTCCTGTGTGATCCCGATTCAAGATATACGGCACCGCTTTTCCGTAAGTCAGCGGCACATGGGCCTCTTTCAAGCACTCAATCGCCGCTTGGCTGACGAGTTCGCCGCAAACCTCGGCGACACCTCCGTAAAGCATAAGCAGGGCGGCGGCCTTGCCCACAACTTTATCGGCGACACACGCGCCTTTCAAAATTTCAGGGGATTGCTCCAGCCAGCCCATCAGCGGCCGAATGCCGGGCAGTTCCGATTGAACCACGGTGCCATCCTTTTGAATCACAACACACGCTGCCTGCGTTTGCTGTAAAATCTGTTCGGCCTGTTTCATCCGTTCTGTCAAATTTTGTTCACCTGCTGTTCTAAAAATCATTGCGCCTGCCCTTAAACCGTGGCCAGCAAGGCTGCAATTTCATGCATACGGTCCGGAATTTCAATGCTTTGCGGACAATGTTTCATACATTGACCACACCGGACGCAGTGGTTAGGAAGATTCTTTTCCGGCACCACTTCAAACGCCTGCAGGAAATCCTTCCGGTTCTTTTCAAAATCAGACTGCTTTCCCAGGGAAATCGGCAGACAATTGGTAGAAGCACACCGGTTGTAAACCGAAAACACCTTTGGAATATCCACTCCGGCAGGGCAGTCCATGCAATACCGGCACCCGGTACAGGGAATGGTTCCGGTTTTCAGGATTGCGGCAACCACCCGTTCCAAAACCGCGCGTTCCTCCTCGGTAATGGGGGTGAAATCCGCAGCGGTTTTTACGTTGTCTTCCACTTGATCCATAGCGGACATTCCACTCAAAACGGTTATGACGTTCGGCTGGGAAGCGGCAAATCGAATGGCCCAGGAAGCAAAGCTGTCATTCGGCCGGGCAGCCTTTAAAAGCCCCGCCGCCTCATCACACAGATTGCACAGGCTGCCGCCGCGCACCGGCTCCATGACAATGCAGGGAATCCCACACGAAGCCAGAATGTCATACTGCTTTTTCGCGTTCTGCATGTTCCAGTCTAGATAATTGAGCTGAATCTGCGCAAAATCCCATTCGTGCCGGCTCGCAATCTGTTCCAAAACATCCGGAGTTCCGTGGAAGGAAAATCCCAGGAAGCGGATCCTGCCGTTCTTTTTTTCTTCCCGCAGGTAATCCAGCACCCCGGTAGTTTCATACCGCTTGATGAATTCTTCCAGCGACTTTCCGACAGAATGGCACAGATAGTGGTCGAAATAGTCAACCTGGCATTTTTTCAGCTGCTCGGCAAAAATCCGTTTGCCGTCTTCCAGGCTGTTTAACTGCCAGCTTGGCATTTTGTCGGCCAGATAAAAGGATTCCCGGGGATACTTTTTCAGCGCCTGGCCAATGAAAAGCTCCGACTGGCCTTCATGGTACGGATACGCGGTATCAAAATAGTTTACACCGTGAGAGTACGCATAATCAATCAGTTCCTGAGCCTTTTCATAATCAATTTCCTGTTTGTCTTCCTGCAGCTTTGGAAGCCGCATGCACCCAAATCCTAAAAGGGAACGTTTTTCGTTCCGATAATTACGATAAATCATTCCAATTCCTCCTTACATTCTGCAAATCTGAACTCTGCTGCTCAGCCTAAATTGTTCCACAAAAAAGCGGTTTCGGCCTTGCCGGTACCGCACGCGGACTCCCCCGCAGGCCAAATGGAACCATACCCTGAGCGGCTCCAATTTAATTCCATACGAATAATACTAACTCTTAAAGTTAACTTTAAGTCAATAGTTTTTTAAAAATTTTCATAAATGTTTTACAAGCTCCGCAGGATTGACAAAAACGATTTTCAGAAGTATGCTTATCCATTGAAAACCGGCGTAATGCAGTGCCTGTTATTTTGCGATTAGAACGCGCAGAACACAAACGGGTACTGGATTGAAAACGCCGCAGCATCATCACAAACGGAGGGAACGTTCATGAATTATACCATCCGCCAGGCTGCAGAAAAATTCGGGCTGGAGCCGCCCACCCTGCGCTACTACGAAAAAGAAGGGATTCTTTCCCCCCGTAAAACGGAAACCGGCATCCGCATCTACTCGGAAGAGGATATGGATCAGTTGGAAATGGTGTGCTGCTTAAAAGCGACGGGTATGTCAATTAAGGACATTCGGAGGTATTTTGACCTTTGTGCGCAGGGAGATTCTACCGTAGAGGAACGCCTGGAAATTTTCAACCAGCAGCGTCTTCACATTTTAAAACAGATTGAAACCCTACAGAAAAATCTGGCCAAAATCGACTGTAAAATCGCGTGGTACAAAGGCAAGCACCACATAAAATAAGACAAACAGGCGCCGCTGTTTTCAGCGGCGCCTGTTTTTGTATGAATGGGATTTTGCTTATCGTTCCCAGACTTATTCTGCAAACGGATTTTCGCCCTTGTAGAGCATGCCATCCGGGTGGTTGAACTCAATGTCTTCCACACCCAGATAATTAAACAGCGTATAAAGGGCTTTGCCCACATGGCCAAACGCAACCGCGCCGTGGTGCGGATAGTGCTTCGCCACTAAAACATGGCGATAGAAACGCTTCATGCCGGGAATTGCAAAGATGCCGATGCCGCCGAAGGAACGGGTCGCCACCGGAAGAACCTCGCCCTGCGCCACATAAGCGTGCAGCGTAGTATCTGCGGCGCTCTGCAGACGGAAGAAGGTAATCTGGCCGGGAGCAATGTCGCCTTCCAGGGTACCGCGGGTGAAGTCCGGCTCGCCGCCGTTTTCCAGCAGACGGTTCTGGATAAGCTGATATTTGATTGCGCCCTTGGACAGCTTGCACAGCGGAGTGTTGCCGCAGTGGAAGCCCATGAAGGTATCCTGAAGCGTATAGTTGTATTTGCCCTTAATCTCTTTTTCAAACAGATCAGCCGGAACGGAGTTGTTGATGTCCAGCAGGGTAACGGCATCACCAGTAATGCAGGCGCCGATGTACTCGCTGAGCGCGCCGTAAATATCAACTTCACAGGCCACCGGAATGCCCCTGGAAGCAAGGCGGCTGTTCACATAGCAGGGTTCAAAGCCAAATTCCTTCGGGAATGCCGGCCAGCATTTGTCGGCAAACACCACATACTTGCGGCTGCCCTTGTTCTTTTCCGCCCAATCGAGCAGAGTCAGCTCAAACTGTGCCATACGGGGCAGGAAGTCCGGGTACTGGTTGCCGGCACCCAGTTCTTTAGCCATGTCGGCGGCCACTTCGGCAATGCGCGGGTCATTTGCATGCTCTTTGTAAGAAACGAGCAGGTCGAGCTCGGAATTTTCCTGAACTTCAACGCCGATGTCATAAAGCGCTTTAATCGGCGCGTTGCAGGCAAAAAAGTCCTGCGGGCGCGGACCAAAGGTGATGATTTTCAGGGAGCTCAGGCCGATGAGAGCGCGGGCAACCGGGACAAAGTCCACAATCATATCGGCGATGTCGTCCGCTGTACCGACCGGGTACTCCGGAATGACGGCCTTAAGCTTGCGCAGGCCGAGGTTGTAGGAGCAGTTCAGCATGCCGCAGTATGCGTCGCCGCGCCCGTTGATCAGGTCGTCACCGGATTCTTCGGCGGCAGCCGCGTACATTACCGGGCCGCTGAATTCCTGTGCAATCAGGGTTTCCGGTGTTTCCGGACCGAAGTTGCCCAAGAACACAACCAGTGCATTGCAGCCGGCTTCTTTCACTTCTGCGACTGCTTTGAGCATATCGGTTTCATTTTCCACGGTGGTTTTGCACTCGTAGATGGAGCCGCCCTTTTTCTCGTAGCTTTCCACAATCGCTCTTCTGCGTTTCTCGGAAAGGGAAATCACGAAGCAGTCGCGGCTGACGGAGATAATGCCAAGCTTAACCTCAGGAATATTTGTCATTTCAAAATCCTCCATACTTTATGTATTTAAAAATAATCTGCAAAAAGGTACGAAAACAATTTGCTGCTTTTTAGGAACGATAGCTCCATTTGAGCGCGTCATAATAGCGAATGTATTTCGCATACTGCGCGGCGTACACCGGCACATTTTCCGCAATCGGAAGCGTTTCGCTTTCCGGCTTAATCAGCGCCACAGTATCGGCCAGGCTGTTCCAGATGCCCGCCGTTACGCCGGCAACCAGCGCCGCACCGAAGGAGCCGCCTTCTGCGCTGCCAAATACCGTACGCACCGGAAGGTTGAAAATATCGGCGAAAATCTGGCGCCAAATGGGGCTTTTTGCTCCGCCACCCGCCAGAACGACTTCATCCGGATGGGTATCGGGATTCACGCTCAAAATCAGGTCGTAAACCTGTTTCAGAGAAAATGCTACGCCCTCCATCACCGCACGGGAGAAATGGCCCTTGCCGTGGCGGATGGTTAGGCCCAAAAAGGCACCGGTGGCCTCGGGATCGTTAATCGGCGCGCGCTCGCCCATCAGATAAGGCAGAAACACCAGGCCGTCCGCACCGGGGTTGGTGGCCGCTGCCTCCTGATCCAGCAGGTAAAACGGGTCTTTTCCAGTCGCTTTGCCCTTCTCGGTTTCATAATCTCCCAATGCGTTTCGGAACCACTGGTAAGAACCCGCTGCGGAAAGCGTTACGCCCATGGCATGGTAGGTACCCGGCGCGTTATTGCACGAAACCTGCAGCAGCCCGTTCGGATTTTCCATGTAAGCGGGCAAACCCATGGCAACCACGCCGCTTGTGCCGAGCGTGATGCCCACGCGGCCCGGGCGAATCAACCCAAGCCCGGTTGTAGAAATAACCGCGTCCCCGCCGCCGCCGGAAATGACGGTGCCCTCCGGAATTCCGGTCAGTTCCGCCGCTTCACGGCTTACGCGGCCGGCTTCCTGTGTGGATTCCACCACCTGTGGAAAGAGCGACGGCTTCAAACCGATTTTTTTAATCAGCTCGACAGCCCAGGTGCGTTCCTTCACATTGAACAGGCCCGTTCCGGAAGCGTCCGAAACTTCGGTGAAAAATGCGCCGGAAAGGCGGAACCGGATGTAATCCTTCGGATTTAAAATGATAACCGTACGTTCATAATTTTCCGGCTCATTCTCTTTCATCCATAAAATCTTTCCGCCGGTAAAGCCGGTCAACATCCGGTTATTGGTGTAGCCAAGCAAAGATTCCAAACCGCCCGCAAGCTCAGTGATTTCCTCACACTGGCGGCCGGTACGCTGGTCGTTCCAGAGAATCGCCTTGCGCACAACCCGGTGTTCGTTGTCCAGCGGCACCATGCCGTGCATCTGGCCGGAAAGGCCGATGCCACAGACCTGACAGTCACCGATTTTCTGCAAGACCTTACGGATTCCGGTCACAACACCCTGCCACCAGTCCTCCGGGTCCTGTTCCGACCAACCCGGCTTCGGCGTATAAAGAGGATATTCCTCCACCACAGAGCCAAGGATCGTGCCGGATTCATCCAGCGCAAGCACCTTGCAGCCGGAGGTGCCGATATCCAGTCCTAAAATGCATCTTGTCGTCATATTATCCCTCCACCGATACATTTGCCCCGGTCAGGCCGACAAAGGCGCCCTGCTCCCCAAGGTCCGTTTCCGGATGAGCAATCAGCCATTTGTTCCTGGCAAACAGCAGGCGATCCTCATGTTCATGCTGTTCCGTTTCCAGCGGAAGGTTTGTGTCGCGCGGAAGAACAACTGCGCAGCGGAAACCGCCCTTTTCTGCATTGCATGGTGCATAGTGCAGTGTGGTGGCATACAGTTCCACAATCGTGCCCTTCGGTACGAAGAATGCCTCAATCCGCGACGTATCATAGGTATAATTTTCCGGGTCAATATCCTGCTGCCAGCCCAACAGCAGAATCAAATCCGTAGCGGCAATATCCAGTTCCGAAGAACGATGATATTCCACTGCGTTCAATTTGGTGTTGCTGCCGTTGCAGTAGCCAATCTGAATCGGCAGTCCTCCGTACGCACGGTTTTGCAGCTCCTGAAAAATCGGGAGTGCTTCCAGCGTTGGCTCTGCCGGAACATAGGCTACTTCGGCGGTCAGCGGAGTCTTCCCTATTGCCTCCATCAGTTGGGAGCAGTCGTACCCCTTAACCACCCTTCCGTATTTTCTGAATTCCGGGTCATCGACATTCCAAATTTTCAAATCTCTCACCCTCATTAATAAATTTTATATGAAAACTGATTGGTACCCAATTAAAACAGGTTTTCCTGAATCTTAATGACATTGTCGGTAAATACGGTGCCGTCTTTAGGAATTACCCCTTCGATAAAATAATTGAACAAAAGCTTTACGGCGCGGTACCCCTGCTGGTACGGCTCCTGACAAATCGTGGCGTCGATGGTCCCGCTTTGAATTGCCTCCCGTGTAGCGGGAACGTCGTCCACGGCGATCAACCGCAGTTTTTTCGCGAGGTCCAGCTCCTCCACCGCCCGGCAGACACCTGCGACGCCGGCCGCGGTAATGTATATGCTGTTAATAGTAAGGTTTGCCTGCAGGATTTCTTTGGTATAGCGGTATGCCGTGTCGTCGTCATCCTGGCTTTCCACAATATCCGCAACGGAAATTCTAAGGTTCTTTTCTTTGATGGCGCTGCTGAAGCCCTGAATGCGTTGGTTGTGGCCCTGCATTTTCAGCGAACCGGTTACAATCAGGGTATTCCCCGTTTCACCGAGCATCAGCGACAGCATTCCGGCAGCAGTTTGGCCGCTTTTCAGGTAATTGCATCCCACATAAAACAGGCGTGTGGTTCCCCTTACGTCGGAGTTGACCGTTACAACCGGCAAGCCCGCCTTTCCAAATTCATTGATTTTGGCAGAAACCGAAGGCACGTCAACCGTGGTCAGGCAGAGCGCGTCCACACCTTTCCCCGCCAGGTTCTCCATTGCCTCCAGATGTGTTTGGGCATCGTAGCCTTTTATCATCTGTATTTCCAGCGAAAGGCCGTAATCAGAATATTCCCGCTCCGCGGCGCGCATTCCGGAAATGACGTCGTCAAAAAACGGATTATCGATTCCCGGGAGAAGACACCCGATGTGGTATGGTTTTTTTCTGGCCGCCAGTGCTTTTCCTGCACGGTTGGGCTTATAGCCGAAATCTTCGGCAATTTTCCGCACGCGCAATTCCACTTCTCGGTTGACCCCGCCGCGGCAGTTCAGCACGCGGTCAACAGTTCCTCTAGAAACATTGGCCATTTTAGCGATTTCCCGAATGGTAATTGACATGGTTCACTTCCAAACTTTTGAGCCGTTTCTTTATTGCTTAATATAGATAAAAAAGCAATATTCCATATAAAAATATTGTATTTATCGTCTGAATTTGAAATTTCGTGCCCGGGCACATTCTTTCTGATATTAAGTATATTCTGATTTTAGCGGAAGTCAATCTTCTGTTTCCATTTCTCAATTTCTGATAAATAAGCTTCCCGGATTCTAGTGAAAGTGGATAAAAATTAGCGGAAAATTTCCGTGCATTGTGCATTATGGAAGCACTGCAATATAAATGCTCATTCCTTTTACAGCACTCCCAAAAAAGCAAAAATGCCTGCAGGTTATGATGAGACCCCCAGACAATTTTTTTCGGTTAGGCGTGTGTGTTTAAACCCGCCGACTGATTGTATATATTATTGATTAATTATGTATATGAAAAAAGGGAGGCGAAACGCCTCCCGCATGTTTTGTTAATAGATCCCGCCTGGCCGTAATGTGCTGATATACCCTGCCTTTCAAAGCAGGTGGGTGCCGCCCAATGGTTTCATACTCCCTTCGTCCGGCAAAAGCCGGGAGGTCTGAAGTCCGCCACCGGAGCTAAGCTCCCTATTATTATCTGTAGGGTTATTCATGCACGGTCCGCGCACCAGGCAGGGTGCAGACAAAACTCCGATTCAGTTTAATCCTCGTCGTCCGAATCGATGTCGTCCTCATCGTAATCATCGTCGTACAGTTCTTCAAAACGGCTTTCGAACTGTGCGGCAAGTTTATCTAGAAGAGCTTCATCCTCAATTTCAGCAAGCTGCTGTTCGCCGTCTTCTTCGATCGCTTCAAAAATATAATAAGTACCTTGGGATTGAACCTTCTCCTCGGGAGTTTCAAAAGTCGGAAGCAATGCATAGAAGCAACCGTCTTCATTCTCTATAACGTCCAGAATTTCGAATTCGTGCTCTTTTCCTTCCTCATCCACGAGGGTCAGTAAATCGGCGCCGTAATCATCGTTCATTGGGATCAGCTCCTCACGATTAAATTCACTTTGTTTTCCGTGTTCTCATTGTAACCTTTCGCGGCCTTTAAGTCAACAGGAAAATCGCTCTAGAAAATATTATATAAAAATTTTTAAAAAATATAAGAAGAAAATGTTGACAAGTTACATATTATTTCTTATAATATAGACAGAAAGAGAGAAAAAAGGAAATCAAAAAGGCGCCAGAGGTTGTGTGACCGATAAGTTGCTACCAAACCAAGCAAAGCAACGCTGAGTAGGGCGCCAAAAAAATTCCCTCCAAAGTTCCCCTTGATTAATGTTTCAGCAGAAAGGAATGAGTCCAATGGGCCAGTCAGACGAGGCGTCAAGCCAACAGTTGTTCCCTGTTGGGCGCAGCTGCGAAAAGTGAAGTGCTTTTTATAACTTTGAAAACATTAATAAATAGAAAGGATTGAGTCCAAAGCAGACAGCATGTGTGTCGATCTGAAGCATCCCGGTTTTTCCTTGTGAAAAGGATTTCGGAAAGGGGTGGGTCCAAAGTTTCGTCCACATACTCCGAAAATTATAAAATAATTGGTGATTCCAATGTTTTAATTGAAAATCCACAATGAAATACATGATTGATAAGAATGGGCTTCGGCATTTGCCGAAGCCCTGTTTTTGTCAGGGACCGAAACCAAACCGGAAATAAAAAATCAGTTGTAAAATTCATCAATTTGGGGTATCATATTTTTGAAAACTGTTATAATCAATTTAGTTTTATGCAATATAGTTTATCGCAATCAATTAGGAGGATTAAAGGATGAGCCAGAGCTTTGATGTAATTATTATCGGAGGCGGCCCCGCGGGGTACACAGCAGCTCTTTACTGCGGCCGCGCGGCTTTAAAAACATTGTTGCTGGAATCATACGCTCCGGGTGGGCAAATGGGGACCACCGATATGGTAGATAACTACCCTGGCTTCCCCCAAGGAGTGGGCGGCTTTGACCTGGCGACCGAAATGCGCAAACAGGCGGAGCGTTTTGGGGCTCAAAGCATGTTTCAGAAAGTAACAGAAATTGATTTGGAATCCAATCCCAAAAAGATAACTACAGAAGACGGCACACAGTATGAAGCGGGTGTTGTCATCGCGGCTACCGGCGCTTCGCCGAGGGAATTGGGCCTTGCCCGCGAAAAAGAGCTCCGCGGGAAGGGGGTTTCCTACTGCGCAACCTGCGACGGGGCCTTTTACCGCGGAAAAACTGTGGTTGTGGTCGGTGGGGGCGATACCGCTGCATCCGATGCCGTCCTCTTATCTAAAATATGCAAAAAAGTTTATTTGGTGCATCGGCGGGACAGCCTGCGTGCCTCAAAAGCCTATTTAAAGCCGTTGGAAAGTGCCGGAAATGTGGAATTTGTCTGGGATTCCGCCGTTCAGGAAATTCTTGGAGAAAACAAAGTCAGCGGTATTACCGTGCATAATAAAAAGACCGGCGCCGACCGCACCATCGACTGCGACGGCATATTTGTGGCGGTCGGTCACACACCGAACACCTCTCTATTCCAGGGAACGCTGGTCCTGAGCGGAGCCGGTTACATTCTGGCCGATGAAACAACCAAAACCAATATCCCCGGCGTTTTTGCGGCGGGCGATGTGCGTGAAAAAGCGCTTCGCCAAATTGTAACCGCCGTTTCGGATGGAGCGGTGGCGGCTACCATGGCTGAAAAATATTTAAGCGGTCTTGCCGAAGCATAATATTCTCTCTTCCGGCGAAAGTTTTAAGCTCTTATAAAAAATAATTATTTGTAGTGAAAGGAGTTGGCTATTCTGCCAATTCCTTTTGTTTGCTTATTTTTCTTACGCCCACCATTGAAAATTGTGCTAGAATAAGATTCAGAAATCGTTACGAATCTCATCAAGTCAAATTGAATGGAATCAATGATCCGTAATTTTACGACAATGTTAATAGCAATTAATAGAAATAAATAAAGATGTGATAATGTGACACTCGCAAATGTAAAATCAAACCTGAACGTTTTTTTCAATAAACATTTTTCCGGCGAGTCCATGAATTACAAAACGGTCATCAGTATTATCATTCCGATTCTCGTGGACCAGTCTTTCGTGGTATGCATGAATCTGCTGAACACGGCGATGATCAGTTCCTCCGGGGTCTCCGCGGTCAGCGCGGTGAACATGGTGGACTCCCTGAATATTTTTCTGGTCAATGTGTTTATTGCCGTTTCAACCGGCGGAACGGTTGTGGTTGCACAATACAAAGGCAGCGGGAACGGCCCGATGGTGTCGAAGGCGGCGGCCGGTTCAATTACATCCGTCTTTCTTCTGGCCCTTGCCATCAGCCTTACGATTATCGGCCTGCACAACAATGTATTAGATCTGCTGTTCGGCAAAGCGGAGGCGGCCGTGCTAACTAACGCCAGAATCTACATAATCGGAAGCGCCTCCTCCTACTGCGGCATTGCCGTGGAAGAAGCTGTGTGCGGCGCACTGCGCGGTGTGGGTGAAACAAAGTCTTCCCTCACCTTATCCCTCATTATGAACGGCATCTATGTGCTTTTGAACTTTCTGTTCATCAACACCCTGCACATGGGCGTTTATGGCATGATTACTTCCATGAATATCTCGCGTTATTTTGCCGCCGTCTGTGCAATCATTTATCTGATAAAACGGAATACCTCCCTGGATTTTCATTTACGCAATCTTCTGACGTTTGACCTTTCCATGCTCAAGCGCATTATGTTTATCGGGATTCCGTTTGCTGCGGAGCAAATGTTTTTTAACGGCGGGAAAATTTTGACGCAGACCTTTATTGTCAGCCTTGGCACTTACGCCATGGCAACGAACGCAATCTGCAACTCTATCGCCCAGCTGTTTCAAATCCCGGCGAACGCGCTTTCGCTCTCCGTCGTTACCGTGGTCGGCCAATGCATGGGCAAGCGAAACATTAAAGACGCGCGCAAATTTATCAAATCATTTATTTTTCTTTCCAGCTTTTCCTTTATGGTTATGTTCGCGCTAATTATGCCGTTTTATCGGCCTTTGGTTTCCTTGTTCCACCCACCGGAAGAAATCATTCCCACAATTTTTATTATTCTGATCATTAACGCGATTGCACAAATTCCGCTGTGGTCCGCAAGCTTTATCACCCCTTCTGCGCTGCGTGCCGCGGGGGATTCCAAATTTACCTCCATGGTTTCCATGCTTTCCATGTGGTTGTTCCGTGTGGTGCTTGGGTACATTTTAGGAATCCTGCTCCCGTTCGGAATAGTGGGGGTATGGGTGGCTATGGACTGCGAATGGGGCGTGCGCGCCACCATTTTCCTGCTGAGATACAAAGGTAAAAAGTGGTATCAGCATCATCTGATTGACTGAGCACACTGATTACGCAGATTCGGCAAAAAGGGCGCCCCGGCTATTTTCAGCCGGGACGCCCCTTAACTCATACTTTCATTCTGTGTCATTCTCGTTTAATCGCTGGAAAGAAGCTCATAGTCAAAGAAAAAGTGGTCAAACAAATCCTGTGGAATGGGCTTTTTCACAATAAAGATGGCAGAACGCACTGTCTGGCCTTCCATGTCATAAGAATAAACCGCGCCGTCCACCGACGCCAGAAAAAAGTCATAACACCATTTGCGGGACTCCCCGTCTTTCGACCAGACTTTGTAAAGCATTTTTCTTGCTCACCACCCGAATTTTATTATAAGTTTAATATATCATTCAGGATTATTCAAGTTGTTTTTTGCAAAGAATTCTTGTTTGAAGTAAATTTTTACCGCATATTAGAGTACACGCGGCGATTCGGGTATGTGTTCGGTGGGCTCGGCCAGAACATCCGCAGCTTCCGGGTGGTTTTGAAACCATTTTTGCGCATAGGAGCAGGTCACATAAGCTTTCTTATGTTCTCTGCGCAGCTTTGCGACCGCAGCTTCGACCAGCTTGGAGGCGACCCCCTGACCGCGCAGGGAATCATCCACAAACGTGTGGTTGATTTCTACCAACTGCACCGGACTTTCCGTGTTGGAACGGTTTGGAAACGAGATGGAGGCAACCGGGGTTCCGCTCCCGTTCACTGCATAAATTCGATTGGGCTGTTCGATAAAGTCCATTGTCGCAACCGTCCTTTCTAAAATATGCCGCCGCATACCGTCAAGCGTGCTATGTACCCTATTGGTCTTCGCTTTCCTGATTATGGCGTGGATTTTCCGAAACAATTTTCGCAGCCTGGTAGATCGCATTGATTAAGTCGGTTTCATATTGAATGGAAAGCGTGTCCAGCTTAGAATAGACCTGCCCTTTGTAGGACGCCACATATTTCGGTGGAAGCCGGTTCAGCGCGTAAGACACCAGATCCATCCGGCATTTTTCACATTTGCAGCAATCCAGCTGATCGATCAGTTCATCCAGTTTCTCCAGGACCAAATTTTCCATATAATTTTTCAATACAATCTCCACATTGATCACGTTCTTTCCATCTGTTTTTTCCCAAGATATCGTCATCTCAAGTATATTGCCAGATTCCTCTTTTGTAAATAGAATTTATAAATTTCTTAAGCCAAAATGGGACAAAACAAGAAAGAAAGAAAGAGGCCCCTCCGTATGGAAGGGCCCACGTCAATCGTTTGCGGCTTCTGTGTCACGAAACAGTAATGTGATGCACCAAATCGAGGCCAGCGCCACAAGAATATAAACAATTCGGCTGCCGATTGCGGTCTGTCCTCCGAAAATCCATGCCACAACATCAAAGTTGAAGATTCCGATACAGCCCCAGTTCAAGCCTCCAATAATTGATAGTATTAAAGCAATTTTATCCATCATAGACATGCCCTCCTTTTGGGAATTATTTTATCCGCCTGTGCACATAATTATACCAACTGTTTTTCACCCGATTTTTAAAACCGGTCTACCCCGCATTTCTTTCTAGAGGACCGTCTTCATTTTTGGGAGAATCGGTTGAATCTCACGGCAGGAATGATATAATGATAAGCAAATAAAGAAAAATACTTCTTATTTCGGATACCGCTCAGGGCGCTGCGGCAGCCGAAATTTCAGCAACGAAACGAGGTAAAAAAATGAATTTCAATTTACTCCATCCAACCGATCAGCTTATTTTGATTATGGAGCGCATTTATAACTACGGCATGACCACCACCTCCGGCGGAAATCTGTCCATTCTCGACGACAACGGCGACATTTGGATTACGCCCGGCGGCGTGGACAAGGGTTCCCTGACCCGGAACGACATCATTCAGGTTAAGCCGGACGGAACAATCATCGGAAAGTATAATCCTTCCAGCGAATTCCCGTTCCATAAATTGATTTACCAAACCCGGCCGGACATTAAAGCCGTTCTGCACGCCCACCCGCCCGCTCTGGTTGCATTCAGCATTGTTCGCAAGCTGCCAAATACCCGCCTGTTCCCCAACGTAGAGCTGGTATGCGGTAAAATCGGCATGGCAGAGTACGGCCTGCCAGGCAGTACCGAGTTGGGAGAAAAAATTGCGGCGGTCTTCCGCAAAGGGTTTCGCTCCGTTGTGCTGGAAAACCATGGTGTTGTAGTCGGCGGAGCAAGCCTGCTGGACGCCTTCAAATCGTTTGAAACACTGGACTTCTGCGCCCGCCTGGATATTCAGGCTAGAAGCATTGGCAAAACCATTTCCCTGACGGATGCCGACATGGAGCTGAGCAAAAACGAACGCAATGCGGATATGCCGGAGTTTACGCCGAACGGATGCAGCAGCGCGGAGCGCGATGCACGTCGGGTTATGTGCAATCTGATCCACCGCGCATATGACCAAAATCTTTTTACCAGTACAGAGGGTACTTTTTCCTGCAGGCTGGAAGACGATTCCTTCCTCATCACCCCTTACGAAAAAGACCGCAAATATTTGGGTCCGGAGGATTTGGTCCGCATTGAGAACGGCCGCAAGGAAGCCGGTAAAATTCCAAGCCGCTCGGTAATGCTGCACAAAGCGATTTACGAAAAGCATCCCCACATCAACTCCGTCCTCATCGCCCATGCGCCGAACATCATGGCGTTCTGCGTAACTGACCAGAATTTTGATTCCAAAACCATTCCGGAAAGCTACATTCTGCTGCGCAACATTCCCAAGCTGCCCTACGGCTCTGTCTTTATGAATCCCGAACAGGTGGCGGAACAGTTTGTTCCCTCCACGCCGATTGTCATGGTTAAAAACGACTGCGTCATTGTAACCGGAAACAACCTGCTTAATGCATTCGACCGGCTTGAAGTGGCAGAATACAGCGCAAAGGCGGTAATTTCCTCCAGACAGCTGGGCGATATCGTAACCATCGACGACCAGAAAATACGCAGTTTGGAAGAAGCGTTCCATCTAGAATAAACACGCCGGTCTTGTGCATTTAGATGCCATAGACAAATCCTTCTTTTTCCTTTATAATTTATTTATAATGAAGCCATAAAAAAAGAAAATACTATGCCGACGGCCGGAAAGGGCTTTTCGGCATTTCCGGGCGGCAGCGGCCGAACTGAGGGGGGCAGCTGCCGCCAGTCATTCTGAAAAGGAGCGGTTTTCATGAGCAGCACGAAACCATATAAAATTTTTACCGATTCCACCTGTGACCTTCCTCCAAAATTGGTGGAGGAACTGGATATTGAAGTAATCCCCATGAACTTTTCCATTGGCGGAAAGACCTACAACAACTATCCGGACGAACGGGAAATGTCATCCCATGAATTTTACGAACGCCTGCGCGCCGGCGAGGATTCTACAACCAACCAGCTCGCTCCCATTACGTTTGCTGAGTGTTTCGAACCCATTCTGAAAAACGGCGAAGACGTTCTGTATATTGCCTTCTCCTCCGGCCTGAGCGGAACCTACAGCAATGCGGTTCTAACTGCAAACGAGCTGAATGAAAAATACGAACATAAGCTGCACGTGGTGGATTCCCTTGGGGCTTCCATGGGGCAGGGACTGTTGGTGTACCACGCCGCGAAAAAGCGCGACGAAGGACTGAGCATCGACAAATTATGCCGCTGGGTGGAAACAAACCGCAACCGCCTTGCGCACTGGTTTACCGTGGACGACTTAAATCACCTGAAGCGCGGCGGACGGGTTTCCGGCACAGCTGCGCTGGTGGGTACCATGTTGGGAATTAAACCCGTGCTGCATGTGGACAACGAAGGGCACCTGATTCCGATGGAAAAAATACGCGGGCGCCGTCAGTCTTTGGACACGCTGGTAAAACACATGGAGCTTGCGGTAGAGCATCCGGAAGAGCAGATTATCTTTATCAGCCATGGGGACAGCTTGGAAGATGCACAATACGTGGCAGAACAGGTCAAACGCAAATTTCCTGTCAAGGGTATTGAAATTAATCCGATTGGCCCAGTTATCGGCGCTCACTCCGGTCCCGGCACGGTGGCTTTGTTTTACCTTGGAAAAAGTAAAGACTAAAAAGCTTCTTATAAAAATGGACAGAAAAAATGCGTGTGTGAAAAGGAAAATTTGATTCACACACGCGTTTTTTATGGTTTTTTATCGGTGATTTCTGCGGTAATCGAGGTAATCCTGCAGGATAACAGTTGCGGCAACCGCATCCACCGCGGCCTTCCGCTTTTTCCCACGCACATTGGTTTCGTTCAGAAAACCGTGCGCGGTAATGGTGGTGCCGCGTTCGTCCCGCATTTCTACTGGAACCGAGACCAACTCCTGCAGCTGCTGCGCAAAAGCACGGGCCGCCTGCGCGCTTGGCCCTTCGCTGCCGTCCATATTGCGCGGCAGACCCACCACAATGCCGCCAACCCCGTGCTGCCGCGCCTGTTCCGCAATCTGCCCAGCCAGGCGTTCCCGGCTGCGTTCCTGAAGAACCCCGGCCGGGTATGCCAGTGTTTCCGCCTCGTCGCACAAAGCCAAGCCCGTGCGCACCAGACCTAAATCCACTGCCAGTATCTTCATTCGTATTTCACCCTTTCGCGGCAGACCGCTGAAACATTTCTAAAAAGCGTTCTTATGCATCCTCGCGCTTCCACCAGGTTTGATGCATGAAAATCGAGGTTTCTGGCGTCAGATGGGAAGCGTCGTTCATCAGGACTACCTTGCTGTTCATGTCCTCATCAAAATCGATGATGCTGATGGCAGTGTTGTCACACCAGTCCACATCGTTCAGGCGTTCCACCGGCCAGCCCTGCGCACGGCACAGGAAGTTCCGGATGGCACACCCGTGCGAGGCAATGCAGACCATCTTGTCCCGATTAGCGCGCACAATATCCGTTACGCCGTCCCAGATGCGGTCGTACACCTCGCGCATGGATTCCCCGTCTTTCGGCGCAAATTCATACGGACGATGGTACCACGCATCCGTCTGCTCCGCGTCCAGCACGGGGAGCTCCGACCATGACTTTCCCTCCCACACGCCGCCGTTAATTTCAATCAGGCGGTTGTCAATCCGAATAGGAAGCTGATGAAATCGGTTTATGGCTTCTGCCGTAAGGCGGGCACGTTTCAGCGGACTGGAATAAATAGCCTCAATCGGCATATTGCGGCAGCGTATGGACAAAAGCTCCAGCTGCGTTGCCCCGTTTCCGCTGATTTCACAATCGGTATGTCCCTGAAAAACGCTGTCTGTATTTCCTTGTGCCTCACAGTGACGCACCAACAGAATTCGTGTCATTGTCAAACCTCCATTCACGCTTCCCTTCGATCACTGTTTTTTTATTTTACCACGGGCATACTCTTCCGGTCAAATCCGATACGGAAGAAAACCCGCTGCGATCCAGATATTGGTTCAGGCCGTCCAGTATTTTTACCGGCGCATACGGGTCCGTAAAAAACACAGTGCCAATTTGCAAGGCGGAAGCCCCCGCGAGCAAAAGCTCCACCGCATCTTCCCATTTTGAGATTCCGCCCATGCCGACAATCGGGATTTTTACCCGCTGTGCCGCCTGCCAAACCATGCGCACGGCAATGGGCAGCAGCGCTGGGCCGGAAAGCCCGCCGGTGTTGTTGCGCAGCACCGGCCGGCGAGTGCGGATGTCGATGCGCATCCCGGTCAGCGTATTAATCATAGAGATTGCGTCCGCCCCAGCGCTTTCCGCCGCGGCGGCAATCTCCCCGATATCGCTGACATTCGGGGAAAGTTTCACCATCAGGGGCTTTTTGCAGAAACGGCGCACCTGCGCGGTGATATCCTCCACCCCGGCGCAGCTGGTACCGAACTGAACCCCGCCCTGTTTCACATTAGGGCAGGAAATATTCAGTTCCACCATATCCACCGCGGTGTACGAAAGCTTTTCCGCCATACGGCAGTAATCCTCCGGCGTATTACCCGCAATATTCGCGATAACGACCGTCCCCTGCTTTTGAAGCCAGGGAAGGTCTTCTTTTATAAAATGATCCACACCGGGGTTCTGCAGCCCCACGGCGTTCAGCATTCCGCCGGGTGTTTCCGTCACGCGCGGCGGCGGATTGCCGGGGCGTTCCGCCAGCGTAATGCCCTTGCAGGAAATTCCGCCCAAAGTGCTGAGGGGATAAAATTCGGCATACTCACGCCCGAACCCAAAAGTCCCCGACGCCGCAATCAGAGGATTTTGAAATGGGACCCCGGCGATGGTTACTTTTAAATCTGCCATGTGCTCAGTCCTCCCACACAATATCGCGCGCGCGAAATACCGGCCCGTCTTTGCAGACATGGCCGTAATATTCCCCGCCGTCTTCCCGGCGGAGCTTTACCGCGCAGCCGAGGCAGGCACCCACGCCGCACGCCATGCGCTGTTCCATGGAAACCTGGCACGGAACGCCCAGGCGCTCCGCCGCACGGATGACCGCTTTCAGCATTGGGGCGGGGCCGCAGGCAAACACCTCTTCAAAAGCGAAGTGTTCCGCTTCAAGCGCTTCCATGCAGTCCGTCACCAGGCCGTGGTGCCCCAGCGAACCGTCGTCCGTTGCAATCTGCACCCGATTGCCGTTTTGCTCAAAATCTTCTTTCAAAATGACGGCTTCCCGGCTGCGAAAGCCAAGCACAACCGCCGCGTTTTCTCCAAACGGCTTTGCCGCTTCCAGCAGCGGCGGCACCCCAATGCCCCCGCCGACAAACAGCACCTTTCGCCCGGTATTTCCGAGGGAAAAGCCCCTGCCAAGCGGAGCCAGCAAATCTATGGAATCACCGCAGTTCAGCGCGGCAAGCTGCGCCGTGCCTTCGCCGCGGACCTGAAACACCAGACGCAGTGTATTCGCCGCGCGGTCGATTCCACAGATGGAAATCGGGCGGCGCAGGGTGTGGCCCGGCACCAAAACATGGACAAATTGCCCCGGTTTGGCAAGCAGCGCCAGTTTCCCCGCGTCAACCGTAACATCATAAATATCCACTGTCAGCTGCTGCTTTTCCAGAATGCGGCACGACCCGGTATCGTATTTCATGTGCTTCTCCATCCTTTCGCCGCCGTCAGACCCGAATAGAGCCGATTTCCGCCCTGATTTCATCCCGCATGCGCACGGCTTCGCGCGCCGCCGCTTTGGCGTAATCCTGCTGAGCCGCACCGGTTTTCTGCCAGGCGCAGAGAATGGAGCGGGACGCGTTCACCACCGCGCCGCAGCCGTTGGCGTCAAACGCCGGGGCAACATCTTTTGCCGCGCCGCCCTGCGCACCGTAACCCGGCACCAGAAAGAACGTGTGCGGCAGCTTTACGCGCAGCTCCCCGAGCTGCTGCGGATAGGTGGCGCCCACTACGGCCCCCACGCCGGAATACCCATGGCGGCCCGGCAGGGCTTGGCCCCAATGTTCGCAGAGCTCGCCCATGGCCGCGTACAGCGAGCCGCCCTGCTCCAGCATCCGGTCCTGCAGCTCCCCGGAAGACGGATTCGAGGTTTTGACCAATACGAAGATGCCTTTATCCTCCTGCTCACAGGTTTTCAGCAATGGATTGACGCCGTCGGAACCAAGATACGCGTTTACCGTCAGCGCGTCTCCTCCGAACGGAACGCAGTTTGTTTGCCCGACCGCAACACTGCCCAAATGGGCCGCTGCGTAAGCCTCCATGGTGGTGCCAATGTCGTTGCGCTTGCCGTCGGTAATAACGAACATGCCCTTTTTGTGCGCATACGCAATCGTATCGTGCAGGGCTTTTACACCCGGCCAGCCGTACATCTCATAATAAGCACACTGGGGCTTTACCGCCGGAACAATCCCGCAGAGTTCATCGATTAAGCCCTTGTTGAACTCCAGCAGGGCGGCGGCGGCACCTTCCAACGTTTCCCCGTACTGCTGAAATGCGGCGCTTTTGATGAAAGCGGGAATATAATCCAGCTTGGGGTCAAGCCCCGCCACGGTGGGATTTTGCAGCTCCGCAATTTTTTCAATCAGTCTGTCCAGCGACATCGTCATTCCTCCAATTTTTATAATCTTTTTAATAAAACAGTTTTTACTGTGGAATTAAAACTATTTTACCTGCTTGTCCTGCGGTTCATCCCGGTAAACGATTTTTCCCCGGCATATCGTCAGCTTCACCTTTCCGGTCAGCGTCCGATTCTTCAGCACCGCGTTTCGGCTCTTCCCGTGCAGGCGGGCAGTATCGACCGTCCAACGTTCCTCCGGGGCAAACAAAACCAAGTCGGCAGGAGCCCCCTGCGACAGAGTCCCCGCCGGAATGCCGAGCAGCTGGGCGGGCGTGGTGCTCATTTTTTGAATCAACTCGCCCAGGGTCAAGAACCCCGGCTGAACCAGAAACGTAATGCCGGCGGCAAGGCTGGTTTCCATGCCGATGCTGCCGTTGGGCGCGGACAGAAAATCCGCCTTTTCTTCGGGCGTGTGGGGTGCGTGGTCGGTCGCAATCAGGTCAATCGTTCCGTCCCGAATTCCCTGGATAACTGCCAACCGGTCTTCCTCTGTGCGAAGGGGCGGGCTCATGCGGTAATCCGCGTCCCGCTTTCTCAGTTCCTGCTCCGTCAGGGCAAAATAATGCGGCGCTGTTTCGGCCGTAACCGGAACGCCCCGCCGTTTTGCGTCACGAATCAGTTCCACCGAAGTTTTGGTACTGACATGACAAATATGAACTGGAACACTATAAGCCGCTGCAAGGGCAATTTCACGCGCTGTGCCGCAGTCTTCCGCCGCAGCGGGAACCCCCCGCACGCCGAGCTGAGCGGACACTTGCCCCTCGTTCAGCTTTCCACCTTGAGATAAAAACAAATCTTCACAATGGGACATCACGTGCAGCCCCAATTCGGCGGCCTGACGCATAGCGTTCGCCATGAACGCCGTATTTTCAACCGGCCTGCCGTCGTCGCTCAGCGCGATGGCTCCCGCTTCCTTCAGTGCACGGTAATCAGCCGGCTCTTCGCTTTTCAGGCCTTTTGTAATGGCAGCGGCCACATAAACACGGGCATCGGCTTGTTCGGCCTTTTTTAGAATATAATGAACCGTTTCCGGGGTATCCACCGCCGGATTCGTATTCGGCATGCACAGCAGACTGGTCACCCCGCCCGCCGCCGCCGCGCGGCACCCGGTCAAAATATCTTCCTTTTCCGTAAACCCCGGGTCGCGAAGATGCACATGGGCATCTACCAGTCCGGGAGCGGCAACCAAGCCTTGTGCCGGCACCAGTTGTGCAGATTCACAGGCAATTTTCCCGCCGATTCGGGCAATCTTCCCCTCCTGAATAAGGATATCACCAATCTCATCGCAGCTGTTGGAAGGGTCAAGATACCGGGCTCCTTTCAGCAAAAGAGTTTCCATCGTGCGCCTCCCTTTTCTCAATAGGTTAACAAATTATAATTCTAATCAAGAAACTATTTTTCGGGCATTTTTTCTATTATAACCGCGCGGGAAGAGCTTGTCCATAAGAAATTCCTGTATCTAGCGGTTTTCGGCAGGTTTCACAGTCGAATGAAAAAAGTTAGGAAAAAATAAGATACTTCGTCAGCGCAAGCAGTTCGCGCGCATAACAGGCAGAAAAAATGTACCACGGCGTATGCGCTTGCACGGAATAAGGCTGTGCGCCGAGCTTTCGAGCAATGCAGCCGGCGCGGTACTGGTGGTATTCATCCGTTACAATCGCAAGATTCCGGCTCATACCCTTTTGGTCTATTAGAGCCAGCGCATTCTGTAAATTTTCCTGTGTGGTGGTGGAGCGGTCCTCCATTAGAATGCGGGAGGATTCAATCCCCATATTCACCAGCGTCCGTTTCATGACGACGGCTTCCGTTTCCAGTTCTCCGGCACCCTGCCCGCCGCTGACGATGCAGGCAGTGCCGGGGTGTGCGGTCATCCAGTCCTTCGCGGCTTGAATACGCGCCATCAGATCTGCGCTGGGAACATGCCCACTGACTTTACTGCCCAGCACCACCACCGTGGCATCCTGCGGAGGGACAGCGGAAGCACCGAAAAATATCAGTCCCGTCAGCACTGCGCACCAGACCATGCCCGCGCTGAACAGAATTCCGACGGTTCGGCAGAACATGCGCCATCCGCGCGACCTGTCACACGCTTTTCGGATGGCGGGCCAGAACAGGCATCCTAGCAAAAGTACCCCGCATACCGCCAACCCGAAAAAACTGCCGATGTTGCGCACCCCCCAGCCAAACGGAATGCAAAACCAGATGATGCCGGCAACGGCAAGCATCCCCAAAACCAAACGAATCAGACGACTTTTCATGGCAGCCTCCCGGTTTACTCGTTGTGTATAAACGCTAAAGAATCTTATTTTTCATTATAGCACAAAGCAGCCGTTGAAAATTCATTCGGAAGCTGTTTTGCGAATCAGTTCCATTTCGGCGGAAAAGTGATTTTTTCTCAGCAGAAAATTCCGTAACCATCCGGCTTTTTTATGGATAAAACAACAAATCGAAAGCTTTGAAATTTGTTGACTTTAATAAGCTAAAGCAATATAATTAATCTATTAATATTATTTTGGAGGTTGCACCGAATGAAACGCGTTTATAACTTTTCCTCAGGCCCCTCAATGCTGCCTGAACCGGTCCTTCGCCGTGCGGCGGATGAAATGCTGGATTACCAGGGCAGTGGACAGTCCGTAATGGAAATGTCCCATCGATCTAAAATTTATGAGGGAATTATCAGTTCTGCGGAAAGTCTTCTCCGTGAAGTTATGAACATCCCTGACAATTACAAAGTGTTGTTTTTACAGGGAGGCGCTTCCTCTCAATTTGCCATGGTTCCGCTGAACCTCATGACAAAAAACAACAAGGCGGACTTCGTTCTGACCGGCCAATGGGCCACCAAAGCTTACAAGGAAGCGGCGCGTTACGGCACTGCCAACGTAGTCGCCTCCTCAAAAGATAAAACGTTCACCTACATTCCGGAACTGGACCCGTCCACCTTTTCGAAAGATGCGGACTATTTCCATATCTGCATGAACAACACCATTTACGGCACACGCTTTACTAAACTGCCGGAAACAGGCGACGTTCCGCTGGTGGCGGACGTTTCCTCCTGCATTTTGAGCGAACCGATTGACGTAAGCAAATTCGGCATTCTGTATGCAGGTGCGCAGAAAAACATGGCGCCGGCCGGCCTGACCGTTGTAATTATCCGGGAAGACCTGATTGGCCATGCCATGGATATTACCCCCACTATGCTGAACTACCAGACGCATGCGGACAACGGCTCCATGTTCAACACCCCGCCCTGCTACACGATTTACATATGCATGCTCGTGCTGGACTGGTTAAAAAATACCATCGGCGGATTGGAAGAAATGAAAAAAATCAATGAAAAGAAGGCCGGCATCCTATATGACTTTTTGGATCACTCCAAACTGTTCCACGGAACCGTTGTGGCCAAGGACCGCTCTTTGATGAATGTTACGTTTGTTACTGAAAGCGAAGAACTAAACGCAAAATTTGTAAAGGAAGCTGCGGAAAATGGTTTTGTCAACCTAAAGGGCCACCGCACCGTTGGTGGAATGCGTGCTTCCATTTACAACGCAATGCCGGTGGAAGGCGTGGAAAAACTGGCTGCCTTCATGGAAGATTTTGAAAAGAAGAATGGATAACAAAACGGGCTTTTGGGAAAGGTGGTATGAAAATGTATCAGATTCGTTATTTAAATAAAATTTCCCCCGTCGGCACAAGCCGTTTTAACGACAACTACCACTGCGGGGAAGACGTGAATAACCCCGACGCCATTATGGTTCGTTCCGCTTCCATGCATGAAATGGAGCTGCCAAAAAATCTGCTCGCCATTGCGCGTGCCGGCGCAGGTGTCAATAATATTCCGATCGACAAATGCTCTGAACAAGGGATTGTTGTTTTCAACACCCCGGGTGCCAACGCAAACGCTGTGAAGGAGCTGGTCCTTGCCGGGCTGTTCCTCACCTCCCGAAAAGTTGTGCCCGCCATTGAATGGGCAAAAACGCTGAAGGGCAAGGGCGACGAAGTCGGCAAGTTAGTAGAAAAAGGAAAGAGCGCATTTGTTGGCCCCGAAATTGCCGGAAAAACACTTGGCGTTATTGGCCTTGGCGCAATCGGAATTCTGGTTGCCAACGCGGCGAAGAGCCTTGGCATGGAGGTTTACGGCTATGACCCGTACCTTTCCGTAGAAGCCGCATGGGGACTTTCCCGCTCCGTTCACCACGCCCGTACGCTCGATGAAATTTTTGCCGTGAGCGACTATGTTACCGTTCATGTTCCGCTTACCCCGGATACCAAATACATGATTAATGCCGAATCCATCGCGAAGATGAAGGACGGCGTGCGTGTGCTGAACTTTGCACGCGGCGAACTCGTAAACTCCGCCGATATTCTGGCTGCACTCGCTTCCGGAAAGGTTTCCGCCTATGCGACCGATTTCCCGAACGATGACGTGATAGGTGTAGAAGGAGTCATCGCCATCCCGCATCTGGGCGCTTCCACGCCGGAATCGGAAGACAACTGTGCCAGCATGGCTGCTTCTGAACTGATTGATTATCTGGAAAACGGCAACATTCGCAATTCCGTAAACCTGCCCTCCATTTCCATGCCGCGCGACTGCTCCTGCGCGCGAATCTGCATCATACACCGCAACGTGCCCAACACCATCAGCCGCCTGTCCGGTGCGCTGGCAGAGAAGGGAATCAACATTGAAAACATGCAGAGCAAGTCGAAAAAGGATTATGCCTACACCATATTGGACGTAACCGGAGAGCTGCAAGATTCCACGGCAGCCAACATAGAAAAGCTGCCGGAAATCATTAAGGTAAGAATTATTAAGTAAAATATTTTGATACCCCCCTTATTGCAAAAGAGAGAGCTGCAAATGAGTTGAAACTCATTTGCAGCTCTCTCTTGATTTATGTTCGATTTCGATGCTTCATCAGCGGTTATCCACAGCAAGTTTTCCGTGCACAAACACCATTTTGATATTCCAGTCGGAATCCAATACGACCAAATCAGCGTACTTTCCTACGCGGATGCTGCCAATTTGATCTTCCATATGGATTTCTTTCGCCGGGTTGATTGTGACGGACTTAATTGCCTGACGGAAAGGAACCCCCCAGCTCAGCAAGTTTTTCAATTCCTGATGAAGATTGGTTGTGGAACCGGCAATGGTACCGTCCGCCAGTCTTGCCTGACCGTCCTTTACAAACACTTCCTGACCGCCCAGCGTATAGGTACCGTCCGGCTGACCGGCCGCCCGCATAGAATCGCTGACCACGACGCTCCGGTTTTCCCCCAGCGCCGCAAAGGTAACGCGCACCACCGCCGGATGAATATGGAATCCATCGCAGATAACCTCTGCGCGCACACGCTCGTCATCCAGAACCGCACCGACGGTTCCGGGCGCGCGGTGCGACATTCCTGGCATCGCGTTGTAAAGGTGCGTCACATGGGTAGCGCCAAGGTCAAATGCGTGCTTTGCCGTCTCGTAGTTCGCCTCGGTATGTGCGATGGAAACCGTGCATAATTTGGAGGCGTTCCGAATCATCTCATCGCCGCCCTCGCACTCCGGCGCAACGTCAACCAGCTTAATAATCCTTCCGCTCTGCTCGTAATACTCCCGGAACTCCTGAAAACTCGGTGCCTTCACATGTTCGCCCGCCTGAGCTCCCTTTTTATGGATATTGATGTATGGGCCTTCCATATTCACTCCGACAATGCGTGCTCCCTCCGGCGGCTGTTCCATGCACTTGCGCACTGTTTGAAGGGACTCCAGAATACCGTCGCGCGAAATGGTCATGGTGGTCGGACAGAAAGAAGTCACGCCCTTGGTTACCAGGTGCGCGCACATTTTGGCCAAACCGGCAGCATCTGCATCGCAGGTATCCGAACCAACACAGCCATGAATATGGATATCCACAAATCCAGGCACCAGCGTATAGCCTGACAAATCCACTGTATCGTTCCCGGACAGGCCGGGAGCCATTTCAGAAATCCGCTCGCCCGTAATCGCAACATCTGTGGAAACCCGGTTAAAGCTGTCATCCATAACAGAAGCATTTTTTAATATCATAAGTCAGACCTCAATTCTGAAAATATTATCCATAATTTCATTATAAACTGAAAGATAATTTTTTCAAGTCTTTCTCAATAAATAATTATGGTCCTGGTTATGGAATGTAAATACCGTTCAGAAATAGTAATCTTTCTATGGAATACTGTAGCACGATATCATATTACTTGAATGACCTGATGATATATTTTCTGAAAAACCGACGGGGCTTCCTGAACCAAAATTATTTTGTTTTCCGTTATCTTTCATCATAAAAAATCCCCTATGGAATTTAAATCCATAGGGGGCCAAAATGACGATTAAATTTCTTACGCGACCGTAACCACACAAACCTTTTGTGCGGCTACTCCCGGTGCGGACATATAGAAGCCTGCCTGCTGGCCCGGGTTACCAATCGCCGTGATTTTATACAGAGAGTACTGGGACGTTTTGCTGACTAGTTCCGTTTTGAAAACCCCGCTGCTTCCAGGATTAAAGCTGGTAGCTCCGGTAATTTTAAACGTATAGCTTGCACCCTTTTTCAGTGAGAAATTAGAGTTGGTATCCGAGGTCATAACAACCGGTGCGGGTTGCGCGATGGTTACTACACAGACCTTCTGCGCAGCCAGTCCCGGAGCGGACATATAGAAACCTGCCTGCTGGCCCGGGTCGCCAATCGCCGTGATTTTATACAGAGAGTACTGGGACGTTTTGCTAACCAGTTCCGTTTTGAAAACCCCGCTGCTTCCAGGATTAAAGCTGGTAGCTCCGGTAATTTTAAACGTATAGCTTGCACCCTTCTTCAGCGAAAAATCATAATTCGTATCGGAGGTCATGGCGGACTTACCCACTGTAACAGTGCCGACTTCCACATTAAAGCTTTCGTCGCCGGTGTCCGGGAAAGTAACAGTAATCGGCGTTGTGCTGCCGGGCTGCCCCAGTGCAGTCACCTTGCAGTAATAATTGATACCGTCTTTCTGAACAATCTGGGCGGTTGCCACGCTGCTGTCTCCGGTAACAACAAGGGGTTCGCCGCCGCCCTGAATGGTAAACTTGTAGGTGTACGAAGCATTTTGATTAATGGTAATTGCTTTCGGCGTATCCGATGTCACCATTGGCGGGTCATTGTAGTTTACCGTTACCGGGAAGGTTGCGGTTTCTCCGTTTGCGGTGACCTGAATCAGGGAATCCCCCTCTTCGTCAGCGGACAGCCGATATTCATAGCCGCCAGACACTTTCCCAAGATACTCCACGGACAGCTTGTCCATAAAGGAGGACACAACCGGCGGAGTGGTGGAATTTGTGTAAACGACAAACCGATATGTATCATACAGGTTACAGGTATAAGATGACGTATCCAGCCGAAGGTTTTTATTCTGCGTAATGGTTACGGTTCCGAGTTTATCCGGAATATAGTCGCAGCTGCCCAGATAAAGCATTCCGGTTTGGCCGACGCTTCCGACCGCGTCTACACGGTAATAATAATCCCCGTTCTTGTAATCCACTGCCAATAAACTGGTTTTCAGGCTGTTTTCCTGATCATCCGTCGTTAACACAGGGTAAGAATAATGATCCACATCGTTATAATTGACTTTGATAATTTTGCTGGAACCCTGCGGCAGTGAAAAATCACCGGTCACATCAGAGGTCATAGTGTAGGTGCGTTCCGCCCCCGTATTGGCAACAGTAATGTTCTGCGTAAAGACCGAATTATCGGATGCTTTCAATGTGATGGTTGCTTCTCCTTCTTTCCAAGCGACCATCTGCAGCTCGTACTCGTCCGGGTATTCCTCATCCTG
The DNA here is from genome assembly GCA_012839345.1 of Clostridiales bacterium. Classification (GTDB taxonomy): domain Bacteria; phylum Bacillota; class Clostridia; order Oscillospirales; family Acutalibacteraceae; genus Caproiciproducens. Next base: position 81,708 of record DUNN01000012.1, read on the forward strand.
AAACAGGTGAACGGACAGTATGGCGTCATTGCTTGATTCCGCAGTCAGTGTCAAATCCGGCTGGCTTAATTCCAGGTTGTAATGACCAATAGAATTCAGTTCCACCTGTTTTACGGAATCGAAGCCGTCGGTAAACAGGATGGAGGACGGGGCCGTTTCCTCTGCAAACGCCATCGTGCCGGAAAATAAACCGACAATCAACGTGAGCGAAAGCAGCAGGCTTAGAATGCGTGTACTTTTTCTCATGTGCTATATCCTTCCGTTTTTGTAATAATATGTCTGGATTCCATACCAAAGACATCCAGTACATTTTAAACAGTTCTTTAAGAAGGAATATCCTGCATAAGAAAATTTCTTAAATTTAATTATTTTGGAGAATTATGTAAAATTTTTAACCATATTTATGAAAACATTAAGGTAATTATTTCTATTTTTTACCTAACTCTTCCAGAATTTAATTTCCCCGTCAATCTTGCTCTTTCCGTTCTATTCGGAGTGGCAAAAGCAATTCTGGTATAACCTGCTTTCTCCTCACGGGAACGTATTTCATAAACAGATATGAAAAGCATTTCATTTAATGGTTCATCGGCGTATTAATACAAAGAGAGGCAACCGGAACCGGCTGCCCCTCTTTATTACAGATTGTTTACAGATTACATCAGTTCGATCAAAGCCATTTCGGCGGCGTCGCCGCGGCGAGGACCAAGCTTGCTGATACGAGTATAGCCGCCATTGCGGTCGGCATACTTCGGTGCGATTTCATTGAACAATTTATTAACAACATCTTCCTTAGTTACAAAAGCAAGCACAAGGCGTTTGTTGTGAAGGTTGTTCTCTTTTGCGATCGTGATCATTTTCTCGGTCAAAGAGCGAACCTCCTTGGCGCGGGTAACCGTTGTTTCGATTTTTCCGTTCTCTAAAAGGAAGGTTACCATTGCCCTGAGCATGGCGGTTCTATGGTCAGTGTCTCTTCCGAGCTTTCTGGTTCCGGGCATCGAAATATCACTCCTTTACCTTAGGTTGGGGTTAGCGAAGGAGATACAATTATTCATCATCCTTACGCAGATTGAAACCGAGGGAAGCCATCTTCCAGACAACTTCCTCCAGGGATTTACGTCCAAGGTTGCGAACCTTCATCATGTCCTCTTCGGACTTGTTGATCAGGTCTTCAACCGTATTGATTCCGGCGCGCTTCAGGCAGTTGAAAGAGCGGACTGAAAGATCAAGCTCTTCAATCGTCATATCGAGCAATTTTTCCTTGCCTTTATCGTCTTTTTCAACCATAATCTCGGTGCTGCTGCCCTTATCGGACAAGTCAACAAAAAGATTCAGATGCTCTGTAAGCACCTTTGCGGCGAGCGAAACCGCTTCCTGGGCACCGATCACTCCGTTGGTCCAAACTTCCAGTGTAAGCTTGTCATAATCGATATTTTGGCCTACACGGGTTGGCTCAACATTGAAGTTCACCTTGTGAACCGGAGTATAAATGGAATCAACGGGGATATCGCCAATGATGTTCGTAGCCATGTTCTGCTTGTTTCTTTCAGCCGGAACATATCCGCGACCCTTGTCCAGGGTCAATTCCATATACAGTTTTGCACCGTCTCCCAAAGTTGCAATATGCATCTCGGGGTTCAGAATTTCAACCTCACTGTCGCACTTGATAGAGTCGGCCGTTACTTCGCAAGGACCCTCCGCGTTAATTTCTACGGTTTTGGGTCCATCACAGTGGAGCTTTGCGGTCAATCCCTTGATATTCAGTACTATCTCGGTGACATCCTCTTTCACTCCGGGAACGGTGGAAAATTCATGAAGAACGCCGTCAATCTTTATGCAAGTGACCGCGACGCCCGGCAGGGAAGAAAGAAGCACACGGCGAAGGCTGTTGCCCAACGTAGTGCCGAACCCTCTTTCAAGCGGTTCCACAACAAATTTACCATAAGTTCCGTCATTCGATAAAACTTCGGTTTCTATTTTTGGCTTCTCAATCTCGATCATTAGCGACCCTCCTTGACATATAGCGGATGTATGATATCTGCCATGATGCTTTTATGCTGTTACGCAACGGCATTACTTGGAGTACAACTCAACGATGAGAGTTTCGTCGACTGCAAGGTCAATTTCATCACGGGTTGGCATGGCAATCACTTTACCCTCAAGGGTATTGCGGTTCAGATCCAGCCACTTTACGACCGGATGAGCCGAAGTCGCTTCCAGAACAGCCTTAATCTTTTCGCTCGAACGGCTCTTGTCCTGAATGGAAATCACGTCGCCCACTTTTGTAAGGTAGGACGGAATGTCAACTCTTTTACCGTTCACGGTGAAGTGGCCGTGAACAACCAGCTGGCGGGCTTCCGGTCTGGAAGTTGCCCAGCCAAGGCGATAAATCACGTTGTCGAGGCGGCTCTCCAGAATGGTGAGCAGCTCGTCACCGGTTTTGCCTTCTTTATGAGTAGCAAGCTCGTAATAACCCCTGAACTGGGATTCGAGCACGCCGTAATAATGCTTGGTCATCTGCTTTGCACGCAGCTGCAAGCCGTATTCAGAAGTCTTTTTGCGGCCCTGGCCATGCTGGCCCGGGGCGTATTGTCTGCGCACAACGGCGCATTTGTCCGTGTAGCATCTCTGCCCTTTCAGGAAAAGCTTCTGGCCTTCACGACGGCATTGCTTGCACACAGAATCGGTATATCTTGCCATATTTGGGTTGCACCTCCTGTTGTTTCAAAATTAGACGCGTCTTCTTTTCGGCGGACGGCATCCGTTGTGCGGAATCGGAGTAACGTCTTTAATCATGCTGACTTCGAGCCCAGCACCCTGAAGAGCGCGGATTGCGGCTTCACGGCCTGCACCCGGTCCTTTAACGTAAACCTCAACCGTTTTCATGCCGTGCTCCATCGCTGCTTTTGCAGCGGTTTCTGCCGCAGTCTGAGCGGCAAAAGGAGTGGACTTTCTGGAACCCCGGAAGCCCAGCTCGCCAGAGCTGGCCCAGGAAACCGCATTGCCCTGCATATCGGTAATCGTCACAATCGTATTGTTAAAAGTAGACTGGATATGAGCGGCTCCGCGGTCAATGTTTTTACGCTCGCGGCGTCTGCGTGTAACAGCGCCTTTCTTAGCTGCGCCTTTTGTTGCTGCTGCCATTTTCTAAAATCCCCTCCCTGCTTACTTCTTCTTGTTGGCCATGGTCTTTCTCGGGCCTTTGCGCGTACGCGCATTGGTCTTTGTGCGCTGGCCTCTTACCGGCAGGCCCTTGCGGTGACGAATCCCGCGGTAGCAGCCGATTTCAATCAGTCTTTTAATGTCGAAAGCCACATCGCGGCGAAGGTCGCCTTCTACGCGGCAGTTGTGGTCAATATATTCTCTGAGCTTTGCTGCATCATCTTCGGATAAATCTCTTACGCGGATGTCCGGATCAACGCCTGTTGCAGCGCAGATGTCGGAAGCGGTTTTGCGGCCGATTCCATAGACATAGGTGAGAGCAATCTCGATGCGTTTGTCTCTGGGCAGATCAATACCTGCTATACGAGCCATGATGGTTGCACCTCCATTGTTATCGCGCCAATATCAGCCCTGGCGCTGCTTATGCTTCGGGTTTTCACAGATAACCATGACTTTACCCTTGCGTTTGATGATTTTGCACTTTTCACATATTTTCTTTACAGAAGGTCTTACTTTCATTGGTGTGCCCTCCTTAGCGAGTCATCGATTTACTTGGATCGCCATGTAATACGGCCGCGCGTCAGATCATACGGCGACAATTCAATCGTGACCTTGTCGCCCGGAAGAATCCGGATGAAGTTCATCCGCAGCTTACCGGAAATATGCGCGAGTATTGTATGGTGGTTCGGAAGCTCTACCATAAACATTGCATTCGGCAGCGCTTCGGTTACTATGCCTTCAGTTTCAATTACGTCCTGTTTCGACATATATTAAGCCTCCTCTTGTGGAAAACGGCTCCCGGCTTGAAACGCCCTGAGAGCACCTCGAATTTCACGGTTGGTTTGCAAAGAACTTTCGGGCAGCACGGTTTTGGTTACGGACAGGTGCATCTGCTTTTTCCGCTTGGGGTGGTCTAGACTGCGCCGCTTTCCATCGCAGATCACAGCGTATCGATCATCCGCCTCAAGCACTACGAAAAAGCCGCCCTTGTCACGGCCGGCGCCCGACCGAACAATCAGGCCCCTGACAAAGTCCATGGTTTTCCCCCTTCAGTCCGGAAGCGTCAAAATGACGGGTCCTTCCGGGGTGATCGCGATGGAATGTTCAAAATGGGCGGAAAGCTTGCCGTCAGCGGTTACGGTCGTCCAACCGTCCGCCAGCGTTTTCACTTCCTTTACGCCCTGATTGATCATCGGCTCAATGGCAATAGTCATGCCGGGCAACAGGCGCACGCCCCTGCCGGGCGTGCCGTAATTTGGAACACTTGGGTCTTCATGCATCTTCGCACCTACTCCGTGGCCGACAAAATCCCGTACCACCGAGTAGCCGCGAGCTTCGGCATACTTCTGTACCGCGCTGCCGATATCGCCGATTCGGGAACCGGCTTTTGCGGCCTTAATGCCTTCGTACAGGCATTCGCGCGTTGTATCCATAAGGGCCTGTGCTTCCGGGCTCACCTGACCGCATGGAAAGGTCCAGGCATTGTCGCCTACAAAGCCTTCGTACGTCGCACCAATGTCGATGCTGACGATATCCCCCTGCTTTAGGATGATACCCTTATGTGGTATGCCATGGATCACCACGTCGTTTACAGAAATACATGCGCTCGCCGGGAAACCGCCGTAGCCGAGGAACGTAGGCTTTGCGCCCTGTTCCTCAATGAAACGGCGGACGGCATGGTCGATTTCCAGTGTGGAAACACCGGGCTCTACCATGGTGCCGGCCAGCTTTAATGCTCTTGATGATACCCTGCCCGCTTCCCTCATAAATTTGAGTTCACGAGCGGTTTTAAGCACGATCATAATTACGCCTCTAATGCTGCAAGAGTAAGTTTTGTGGTATCCGCTACTTCCTCCTGGCCTTCCACAACACGCAGCTTACCTTGCTTGGAGTAATAATCCTTCAGCGGCTCAGTTTGCTGGTGGTATACTTTCAGGCGTTCTTTCACTGTATCGGGGTGGTCATCCTTGCGCTGAACGAGGGTGCCGCCGCACTTTCCGCAAACGCCTTCCACTTCCGGTTTTTTGTACAGGATGTGATAGCTGGCGCCACAGTTTTCGCAGACACGGCGTCCGGACATTCTGAGCACAATTTTTTCGTCGGGCACTTCAATATCAATTACCTTATCAATTGTTACGCCCATCTTATCCAGAGCCTCGGCCTGAGGGATGGTACGCGGGAAGCCGTCCAGAATAAAACCCTTTTTGCAGTCATCCTGAGCAAGGCGCTCGCGAATGATGCCAATCACGACTTCATCGGGAACCAGCTGGCCCGCATCCATAAAGGATTTTGCGCGCAATCCCATTTCAGTGCCGCTCTTCAGCGCTTCACGGATTATATTACCCGTGGAAATTGCAGGAATATTGAGATGTGAGCAGATTACCTCTGCTTGAGTCCCTTTTCCGGCGCCGGGGGCGCCAAGAAGAATCAGGTTCATAGGTTCCTCCCATCAATCAAGGAAGCCCTTATAATGACGCATCATCATCTGGGATTCCAGTTGCTTTACGGTTTCCAGAGCAACGCCGACGACAATCAGGATGGACGTACCGCCCATGGAAAGATTGTGCATGTTGGCCGCAGCGCCGAAAACAATCGGAAGCAGAGCAATGAACGCCAGGAAGAGCGCTCCAATCAGGGTCACCTTGGCAAGAATCTTCGCAATGTAATCGGCGGTCGGTTTTCCAGGACGGATGCCAGGGATCGTACCGTTGTTCTGACGAAGATTATTGGCCATCTCCAGCGGATTATACTGAATTTGCAGATAGAAATATGCAAACATGATAATCAGGAGGAAATAAAGTATGGAATAAATCCAGCCAGTCGTGGAGAAAGCATCGAAAAAGCTCTTCCAGAATCCAGTTGTCACCCGGTTGCCCAGGAACAGCTGAATCGTGCTGGGGATGGAAAGAATCGAACTTGCGAAAATAATCGGCATAACGCCGGACATTGAAACCTTAATCGGGATATGGCTGCTTTGTCCGCCGTACATTTTCCGACCGACTACGCGTTTCGCGTACTGAATCGGAATACGGTGCTCGGCGTCATTCATAAATACAATCACCCAGATGACGCCCAGGAAAATCACAACAAACAGCGGGACCAGGAAATAGTACTGGCCGTAGCTGGCAGGATCCTGATTGGCAGCCTGCAGATATCTTCCAAGCTGGTTAGCTGTAGAGGGCAGTCTCGCGACAATGCCGGCAAACAACAGGATGGAAATACCGTTGCCAATGCCAAACTGGTTGATTTGCTCGCCAAGCCACATCATCAGCGCCGTGCCGGCGGTAAACACCATAACAATGATGACAGCAGAGAAGACCTGCTCCCAACCGCTTGTGTACTTTGCAATCGGAGTGCCCTGATAGGAGCTGTTGCGCAGATAGAAGTAATACGCAAGTCCCTGAATCAGGCCAAGTGCGACAGCAACGTAGCGAGTCATGGTAGCGATTTTCTTACGGCCTTCCTCGCCCTCTTTCGCCAAACGCTCCAGCGGCGGGATGGCAACCGTAAGCAGCTGCATGATAATGGAGCTGTTGATGTATGGCGTAACGCTCATTGCAAACAAAGTAGCATTTGCAAAAGCGCCGCCGGACAGCATATCCAAATAGCTCAATGCCGAACCCGTTTCGTTTACCGTACTCATCAGTCCCTTTAACGCAGTGGTGTTCAGGAACGGAACCGGGATGACGGAACCGAAACGGAAAACAATGATAATCATAAGGGTAAACAGGATCTTCCTGCGAAGATCGGGAATAGACCAGGCATTCTTAAGTGTTTTAAACAACTTAGATCACCTCTGCCTTCCCACCTGCAGATTCTATTTTGCTCTTGGCGGATTCGGAGAAAGCGTTCACTTTCACCGTCAGCTTCTTTTCAAGCTTACCGTTTCCAAGAACTTTTACTCCGTCGCAGCATGTTTTTACAATACCTGCGTCAATCAGAGCTTGAGTATCAACTACGGCACCATCCTCAAACTGATTGAGGGTACCGACATTGACTGCCACGATGGTTTTAGCAAAAATGTTATTAAATCCTCTTTTCGGGATGCGTCTCTGCATAGGCATTTGACCGCCTTCAAAGCCGGGTCGCATTCCTCTGCCCGCTCTGGCTTTCTGGCCTTTATGGCCTTTGCCTGCGGTTTTTCCTTGACCGGAACCATGTCCTCTGCCGATACGCTTCGGCTCTTTTGTGGAACCGGGCACCGCAGTCAGATCGTGCAACTTCATTTATTCGCACCTCCTTGTTTACGCTTTGCTAACCTCGATGAGGTGGGTGATCTTAGCCACCTTGCCCTTTGTCTGTTCGTTATCAGGCTGGATGGAACTATCGCCCACTTTGAAAAGACCTAGAGCCTGGGCGGTTGCAATCTGGTCTTTCTTACCGCCGATAAGACTTTTTACCAGCGTTACTTTAATCTGTGCCATCTTGCTACCCCCTTTTAAAGAATCTCTTTTACCGACTTGCCGCGGATTGCCGCAACTTCATCGGCTGAACGCAGTTTGGACATACCGTCCAAAGTAGCGCGCACAACATTGCACGGATTGTTGGAACGAAGCGCCTTTGTTCTGATATCTTTAATACCGACTGCTTCCACAACCGCACGAACCGGGCCGCCGGCAATAACACCGGTACCAGGTGCAGCAGGTTTCATCAGAACTCTGCCGGCTCCGTACGCACCGATAATTTCGTGCGGAATGGTAGAGCCGCGCAGGGAAACCTTAATCAGGTTCTTTTTGGCGTCTTCAATTCCCTTGCGGATTGCGTCGGGAACTTCGCCCGCCTTGCCGATGCCGAATCCGACCGTGCCGTTGCCGTCACCGACTACGACGAGAGCGGCGAATTTGAAAATACGGCCGCCTTTTACGGTTTTGGATACACGGTTAATCGCAACAACATGTTCTTTCAATTCCATGGATGATGCGTCAATTCTAGCCAAAAGTATTCCTCCTTCTTAGAACTTGAGGCCGCCCTCACGGGCGCCTTCGGCCAGCTCTTTGACGCGGCCGTGGAATATATATCCACCGCGGTCGAAAACAACCTCGGTGATGCCCTTCTCAGCGGCACGTTTGGCAATCAGCTCGCCAACTTTTCGTGCGGCGTCTTTGTTTCCGCCATTACCTTCGAACTCTTTGTCCAGCGAGGAAGCTGCTACGAGAGTAACTCCCTTAATGTCATCAATGATCTGGGCATAGATGTTGTTGGTAGAGCGAAATACATTCAGGCGCGGGCACTCGGCCGTGCCCGAAATCTTGCCGCGCACTCTGCGGTGGCGTCTCAGTCTGGCTTTGTTTTTGTCAGCCTTATTCACCATTTGTGATTCACTCCTTCATTACTTCTTGGCACCCTTGCCCGCTTTACCTTCCTTGCGGCGGATGACTTCATCAACATACTTAATGCCCTTGCCCTTATACGGCTCCGGCGGACGTTTCTCACGGACTTCCGCGGCAAACTGGCCAACCTTCTGCTTGTCGGGACCTAAAATGACAATTTTGTTTGCCGTCGGGCATTCAATGGAAATTCCATCAACCTCAGGTACGATGACCTGATGGGAATAGCCCAGGTTCATGACAAGGTTCTTACCCTGCTTCTGCACACGGTAGCCGACGCCGTTGACGTCGAGTTCCTTTTTGAAGCCTTCCGTTACGCCGATCACCATGTTGTGAATGAGCGTGCGGGTCAGGCCGTGCAGGGATCTGTTTTCCTTCTCATCGTTGGGGCGGGTGACATGCACTTCGTTGCCCTCGACGGAAATTGTCATGTTCGGATGAAACTTCTGGGTCAAGGTGCCTTTCGGCCCCTTCACCGTTACAACGTTGCCGTCAACAGTTACATTGACGCCAGCGGGAATATTTACGGGTTTTCTTCCAATTCGTGACATTACTGCACCCCCTTATTACCAAATAAACGCGAGAACTTCACCGCCGACATTCTCTTTGCGGGCCTGACGGTCGGTCATAATGCCCTTGGAAGTAGAAATGATTGCGACGCCAAGGCCTTTCATTACCTTTGGCAGTTCTTCTGCGTTGGAATAAATGCGAAGACCGGGCTTTGAAACCCTGCGAAGTCCGTTGATAACCGGGGTCTTTCCTTCGCCGTACTTCAGATTCACTTTAATGATGCCCTGTTTGCCGTCTTCGACAACCGTATAATTCTTAACATAACCCTCGTCCACAAGGATCTGCACAATGGCTTTCTTCATGTTGGAAGCGGGGATTTCCACAGAATCATGCTTTGCGGAATTCGCATTGCGAATACGGGTGAGCAAATCAGCAATTGTATCAGTAATTTGCATACCGTTACCTCCTTTGCTAAGCTTTACCAGCTGGCCTTTTTCACGCCCGGGATTTCGCCTTTGTGAGCAAGTTCCCTAAAGCATATACGGCAAACACCGAATTTGCGAAGGTAGGCATGCGGCCTGCCACAGATTTTGCATCTGTTGTATTCGCGCGAAGAGAACTTCGCCGGTCTCTGCTGCTTAATTTTCATTGAAGTCTTGGCCACAGTTTTCCCTCCTTATTTCGCAAACGGGGCGCCCAATAGAGTCAGAAGCTCCCTGGATTCCTCGTCGGTTTTTGCGGTGGTTACGAAACAAATGTCCATTCCGCGAACCTTGTCGATTTTATCATAGTCGATTTCGGGGAAAATCAACTGCTCTTTCAGGCCCATGTTGTAGTTACCGCGGCCGTCGAACGAGTTTGCGTCAATACCTCTGAAATCTCTTACGCGCGGAAGAGCAATGTTGAAAAGCCGGTCCAGGAATTCATACATTCTATCCCCGCGGAGCGTAACCTTTACGCCAATGTTCATGCCTTCACGGATCTTAAAGTTAGCGACTGACTTCTTTGCCTTGCAGACAGCCGGCTTCTGACCGGTAATCGCTGCAAGATCGTTTGTAACGGCGTCAATCACCTTGGAATTGTCTTTCGCTTCGCCAGCGCCGACATTGATGACAATTTTCTCGAGCTTCGGGATCTGCATTACGCTCTTGTAGGAAAACTTCTTCATCAGTGCAGGTGCGACTTCCGATTTATAATAATCCTTCAGTCTGGCCATGTAGTTTTATCCTCCTTACAGCGCTTCGCCGCACTTTTTGCAAATGCGTTCCTTAGTGCCGTCCTCATAAACCTTGTGTCCGACACGTGTAGGCTTGCCGCAGCGGGGGCAAACGACCTGAACCTTGCAGGCATACATAGCGCCTTCAGCCTTGACGATACCGCCTTGGTCACCCATCTTGCGGGGCTTTACATGCTTGGAAACCATGTTGCGGCCTTCGATGATGACCTTGCCCTCTTTCGGGCTAACGGCCAGAATTTTGCCCTTCTTGCCGCGCTCTTTTCCGCTTAAAATGATGACGGTGTCGCCGGTTTTTACATGAACTTTATTATTCATTGTGAACACCTCCATCACAGCACTTCAGGGGCAAGACTTAAAATTTTCAAATAGTCTTTGTCACGCAGTTCTCTGGCGACAGGCCCGAAAATACGTGTTCCCCTCGGATTTTTATCATCTTTGATGAGTACAGCCGCGTTTTCGTCAAAGCGGATGTAAGATCCATCATCACGGCGAACGCCGGAAGCTGTGCGGACAATGACCGCCTTCACGACTTCGCCCTTCTTCACGGTTCCGCCCGGAGCCGCTTTTTTCACGGAAGCGACAACAACGTCACCGATATTGCCATACCTTCTGCCCGTACCGCCAAGGACACGGATGCACATGAGCTGCTTTGCCCCGGTATTGTCGGCAACGTTGAGGTAAGTCTGTTGTTGAATCACAGTGCGTTCCTCCTTTGCATAAAGCCGAAATTATTTGGCTTTTTCTATAATCTCGACGAGACGCCATCTTTTGTCTTTGGAAAGGGGACGGGTCTCCATCACACGCACGCGGTCACCGATTGAGCATTCATTGTTCTCATCATGTGCCTTCAGCTTCACGGTACGTTTAATAATCTTTTTATACAGCGGGTGCTTTACGCTGTCCTCAATGGCAACCACGATGGTTTTGTCCATCTTGTTGCTGACGACCTTGCCAACCTCTGTTTTCCTCATGTTTCTTTCGCTCACAGATTAATCCTCCCTTCCGTTACGCATTCGCGCTGTCTTTAAGCTCATTCTCGCGCATAATGGTTTTAATGCGTGCAATGTCTTTTTTGACAGCAGAGATCCGCATCGGATTGTCGAGCTGATTAATGGCAAGCTGGAAACGCAGGTTGAAAAGCTCGGCCTTGAGGTCTTTCAGCTTGCTTTCAAGCTCTTCGGTTGTTAATTCTCTGACTTCTGAGGCCTTCATTACTGCTCACCACCCGTTTCTTCCTTTTTCACAAACTTACACTTAATCGGCAGTTTGTTGGACGCAAGGCGTAAAGCTTCCCTTGCGGTTTCTTCTGGAATGCCGCCGATTTCGAACATGACTCTGCCCGGTTTTACAACGGCAACCCAATATTCTGGCGAACCTTTACCGGAACCCATTCGGGTTTCAGCCGGTTTCTGGGTAATCGGCTTATCCGGGAAAATCTTAATCCATACCTTACCAAATCTTTTGCAGTAACGTGTCATAGCAACACGAGCTGCTTCAATCTGGTTGGAAGTGATCCATGCCGGCTCCAAAGCCTGAAGGCCGAAATCGCCGTATGTCACTTTGTTGCCGCGGTACGCCTTGCCGGTTAAACGGCCACGGTGCACTCTGCGGTATTTAACACGCTTTGGCAACAGCATTATTTACTGCCTCCTTCCTTACGAGGCTTACGGTTGTCCTGAAGGACCTCGCCTCTGTAAATCCAGACCTTTACGCCAATACGGCCGTAAGTGGTTGCAGCCTCTGCAAAGCCGTAGTCAATGTCAGCGCGAAGGGTCTGAAGCGGAATGGTACCGTCATGATACTGCTCGCTTCTTGCGATTTCAGCACCGCCCAAACGGCCGGAAACCTGGGTTTTAATACCCTTGGCACCAAGCTTCATGGCACGGCCGATGCACTGCTTCATGGCGCGGCGGAAAGAGATTCTCTTTTCGAGCTGCTGAGCAATGTTTTCCGCAACAAGCTGAGCGTTCAAATCAGGGGATTTAATTTCAACAATATTAATGGAAACCGGCTTCTTCAGCATGCTTTCGCACTGGAGACGGAGCTTTTCGATTTCAGCGCCGCCCTTGCCGATGACCATGCCGGGTTTTGCACAATGAATATGAACGCGGACTTTGGAAGCGTCACGCTCAATTTCAATTTTCGGCACACCCGCCGCCGCGAGCTGTTTTTTCAGCATCTTGCGCAGTTTGTAGTCTTCTACGAGCGTATCGCCGAAGACATCATCCCTTGCAAACCAGCGGGAATCCCAGTCTTTAATTACGCCCACACGAAAACCGTGGGGATTTACTTTTTGGCCCATAATTTACCTCCTCTTCCGCCTTATTCTTTTTCCTTAAGCACGAGGGTAACGTGCGAGGTTCTTTTCTCAATTCTGAACGCGCGACCCTGCGCTCTTGGACGAATGCGCTTGAGGATCGGGCCCGGACTTACGAAGCACTCCGCAACGTAAAGTCTGGAAACATCCATATTATGGTTATTCTCAGCGTTCGCCATAGCCGACTTCAACAGTTTCACGAGAGACTCGCTGGCGGCCTTTGGTGTATTCTTGAGGATAGCCATGGCAACGTCCGCCGGCTTGTTCCGAATCAGGTCAAGCACGATCGAGACTTTGCGGGGAGAAATACGGGCATATCTTAAATAAGCCCTTGCTTCCATGTCATACACTCCTTTCGGCCGTTATTTCGACGGCGCTGTTGTTTTGGAACCGGAATGTCCCTTAAAGGTTCTGGTCGGCGCAAACTCGCCGAGCTTGTGACCAACCATGTCTTCCGTAATATAAACCGGAACATGCTTGCGGCCGTCGTGAACCGCAATGGTGTGACCGACAAAATCCGGGAAAATCATAGAGGCTCTGCTCCATGTTTTCACGATTTTCTTCTCGCCGGCCGCGTTCATTTCCTGAATCCTTTTAAGCAGCACAGGCTGAACATAAGGACCCTTTTTGATGCTTCTGCCCATAGTTCATAAGCTCCTTTCTGTACGCCTTATTTGCCGTTTCTGCGCTTCACGATAAACTTATCGGAGCGGTTGTGATGTTTGCGGGTCTTGTAACCCAGGGCCGGTTTGCCCCACGGGGTAACAGGGCCCGGACGGCCAACAGGTGCTTTGCCTTCGCCGCCGCCGTGCGGGTGGTCGTTCGGGTTCATAACGGAACCACGGACAGTCGGTCTCCAGCCCATATGGCGCTTACGGCCGGCCTTACCAATTTTGACGTTTTCATGGTCGATGTTGCTGACCTGGCCGATGGTGGCCATGCAGCTCATCGGCACATTGCGAAGTTCGCCGGAAGGCAGTCTTAACAGAGCCATGCCGTTTTCCTTCGCCATGAGCTGAGCCATGTTGCCGGCTGCACGGGCAAGCTGTGCGCCCTTGCCAGGGTAAAGCTCAACGTTGTGAATAAAGGTACCAACGGGGATGTTTTCGAGCGGCAGTGCATTGCCGGGCTTAATATCCGCTCCGGTGCCGGAAACCACAACGTCGCCGACCTTCAGGCCGTTTGGCGCGATGATGTATCTCTTTTCTCCGTCTTCATACTGAACAAGTGCAATAAAAGCGGAACGGTTCGGGTCGTATTCCAGAGTCTGGACCGTGCCCGGAACGTCGAACTTCTGGCGCTTGAAGTCAATCAAACGATACTTTTTACGGTTGCTGCCGCCGCGGTGACGGACGGTAATTCTGCCGTAGCTGTTGCGACCGGATTTGTTCTTCAATGACTGAAGAAGGCTCTTTTCCGGATCGACTTTCGAAAGAACGGAATAGTCCGTAACGGACATATTGCGTCTTGAAGCCGTAGTCGGCTTAAAGTTAATAATCGGCATTCGGTTTCACACTCCTCATGATGGCTTTGCGGGGAAATGCCGTTTCCCCATCCTTGCTTCTCTGCGTAATCTCAGGCAGAGTTTACATCATGCCTTCAAAAAATTCGATCGTTTTGCTGTCCTCCGTAAGAGTAACAACAGCCTTTTTCCAGGAGCGGGTGTATCCTTCGCTTCTGCCCTGGCGGCGCATTCTGCCTCTTACGTGGAGGGTGTTCACCTTGCTGACCTTTACGCCGAACAGGGCTTCAACCGCTCTTGCAATATCAATCTTAGTGGCGCTCTCGGCAACTTCGAAGGTGTACTTCTTCATGCCAATACCGGCCATGCTGCGTTCTGTGATAATGGGGCGGATAACAATATCCTGTGCTGCCATTATGCATACACCTCCTCAATCTGAGCCACGGCATCTTTCAATACGATGAACCGATCGGCATTGATGATGTCGTAGACATTCAAGGTGTTGACCATCGCTGTCTTCACTCCGGGGATGTTGGAAGCGGAAGCAATAACCTTCTCGTTCACTTCGGGCAGAACAATCAAGGTTCTCTTTCCGGAACCAATCGCCTTGAGCATTGCCGCAATGGCTTTCGTCTTGTATTCGTCAAGAGAAATCTTATCCAACACGACAAGAGCGTTGTCGTTTACCTTGCTGGACAAAGCGGATTTCAGTGCAAGACGTTTAACCTTTTTGTTTAAAGAATAACTGTAATCACGCGGTTTGGGAGCAAACACAATTCCGCCGTGAGTCCACTGGGGAGCACGGGTGGAACCCTGTCTTGCGTGGCCGGTGCCTTTCTGTTTCCAAGGTTTTTTGCCGCCGCCGGAAACTTCCGCACGGGTCAGCGCTGACTGTGTGCCCTGACGCTGGTTTGCAAGGTAATTGACCACCGCGTCGTGCAGAACCTTAACATTGGGTTCTATTCCGAATATGGCGTCGGAAAGGTCGATTTTACCAACTTCTTTGCCGGCCATATCAAGTACTGCTACTGTAGGCATTCCAATTCCTCCTTCCCTTACGCCTTCACGCTGTCATGAATTACTACGATACCGCCGTTGGGTCCGGGAATCGCGCCCTTAATGGCGATGAGGTTGTTTTCCGCATCCACTTTCACAACGGTCAGGTTCTGAACAGTAACTCTTTCCGCACCCAGGTGACCGGCCATCTTCATGCCTTTGAACACTCGGGACGGGCTGGAGTTCGGGCCGTTGGAACCGGCGTGACGGGCAACCGGGCCAGTACCATGCGATTCCTTCAGTCTGCTGTGGTTCCAGCGCTTAATAACGCCGGCGTAGCCTTTACCTTTGCTGGTAGCAACAACGTCTACCTTGTCGCCTGCCGCAAACGTGTCGACCTTCACGATGTCCCCTACGTTGTAGGAGTCTGTGTTTTCCACGCGGAATTCACGAAGCGTTTTCTTCGGCGCAACGTCCGCTTTTGCGAAATGCCCCTTTAAAGGCTTGTTGACCTTTACGGGTTTCAGGTCGCCGTAGCCCATCTGAACGGCTGCGTAGCCATCGTTTTCAACCGTTTTTTTCTGCGATACCACGCAGGGACCGGCTTCCACAACGGTTACGGGAACGACATTTCCCTTTTCGTCGAAGATCTGGGTCATGCCGATCTTCTTGCCGATAATTCCTTTTTGCATTTTTTTACCTCCTATGCAGGTTATTGGTTGGCACTGCCAACTTGACCTCGGCCGCTGGTCGGTTCAAATCCATTCAAGCGATTAAAGCTTGATTTCGATTTCAACACCGGCGGGGAGTTCCAGACCCATCAAAGCCTCAACGGTTTTGTTGGAAGGTCTGAGAATGTCGATAAGTCTCTTGTGGGTTCTCATTTCGAACTGCTCACGGCTGTCTTTGTACTTGTGAACCGCGCGCAGGATCGTAATGATCTGCTTTTCGGTCGGCAGCGGAACCGGGCCGGAAACTCTTGCGCCCGTACGCTTGGCCGTCTGCACGATCTTTTCGGCGGATTGATCCACCAACTGATGATCGTAACCCTTGATTCTTATCCTGATTTTCTCTTTGACTGCCACTGTAATCGCCTCCTTATTGTAGTTGGCGGGCGGCGTTTTTTAAATCCTAACACTGTGCCGGGTGTTCCCTGTTAACACATTGAAAAACCGGATTCACTTCTGCAAGTGAAATCCGGGTGTAGGCAAAAAAACGTCTGAGCGCAGAAAGGACACGGCGGTAGAGCAGCTCGCTCCATCATCTTCCCACTGCGGACTCAAATTATCTGTCGCCCGGTTTAAAATCGGACATACTCCACGGAAAAACCGGCCATATTGGCCGCAACCTCCCGCTTCAACGCATATCTGTCGCAGTCATGCTTGATTATAATACCATATTATCCTCATTCACGCAAGTCCTATTTTCTCTTTTTTGTAAAAATTTTTATTCCAAAATTTGTTCAACCTGCCATAGTTGAAAAAAGGGATCCAACTGGACCGGTACGGTGCATGAACTTGCCGTATTTTATCGTATCATATTATCCTTATATAAAGTTATCCCAAACCGAATTTGCGATAAGAAACGGCTTTACCTTGGAAAAAGCAAGCGTAATGCGCACCAGCTTCACCTCGGGCCGAACAACCCGCACACAGAAGCCAACGCTTTCATCTGTAAAATAGATGACGTTGGAGTCAAGCCCTTGCCGGATCGTGGAAACATCCAGTACAGCCGCCTGATCTGCATCCAGCTGGCTTTTTCCGGCATCCAAAAGCGCCGCGTAAAACGCATCCCCCTTTTGTATCAAATCGGAAAATCCGACTGTCTTCCCGGTTTTTAGGTCAAAATTAAGCGTGCGCATGGTATGAGTGGTTTCGGCCTTCGGAGAAAGCTTTTCATACTCGTTAAACCCAACACTGATGAAATTTTTTCCCTCGTAGGTGACGTCCCCGGTGCACCGTACCAGAATTGTTTCCGGCCGCTTTGCCGTTCCAAGTGTGCGGATAGTCTGCATTGCACAGTTTTTTAGTAGCTGGTTAACCTGATTGGAACGAATTGTATCGCTGACCAACTGAGGATATTCTGCGGAATAGTTTAAATTGTCCTTTTGGTAGGAATACGTTTCGGTTTTAATCCGATAAATCCCGGAATTCAGATTGGCCTCGGCTTTTGTGGAATATGCCTTTGCCGCCGTGCTGGCTGCCGATTCTTCCGATGAAGATCCTCCGGATTCCTCCTCCGAGGAGGAGCTATCCTGCGACTGCAATGCCGAATCCAATCCTACCTCCACTTGGCTCGGCACCGGCATGCTTCCAACCGAGTCCATACCCTGCCCGCCAACGCCCTTTGCACAGCCCGAAAAAGAAATAGCCATGCAGAGTACAAGAACAGGCAGCCACCTCCTGTTATTCAACGCGGCACACCTCCTGAGTAACATAATGGAATTATTGACCTGCCGTCTGTCCGGTTACGCTCCAATACGCGTCCTGGATAAATACCTTGTCCCTCTCTCCCATACCTTGCTGCCCCTGTTGCGCAGGCGTTCCGGTATGCTGTCCGGGGGAACTTTACCCGCCGCAGCCACCGCGACACATCCGTTTTTCCCCTGAAATGTTCGAACCCGGTAAAGCTTGCGCGGGCGTACATTCTGCAATTTCTCCATCCGCTGCAGAACCGTGCCCGTAACCGCAGCGCCGCCCGCAATCAATGTAAGTACTGCAATCATCTTCTTCATGTGAAGCGCTCCTTTCAAAAGTTGTCTGTCTGCTCGCCTGACTGCAATTTTAAAGATAGTATACCCGTTTTTTGGTAAAAAAACGTTATGAAAAAAATTATTCCGGGCATTCTGGTGCAACCTTTCTTCTTCTGGACCATAAGGTGCTGCCTTCTCATTTTCGGGATAAATTTTCTAGCAACAAAAAAGCGCCGCCGGCTGAAGCCGTAACGACGCTTTGGATTCATAATATTTTTCAGCAGATTGGCCGGGATTAATACGCTTTGCCCCAGTACACCATGGACTTGGCCGGTCTTCCGCAGCAAACACAGGTGTCGGAAATGTGTTCCTGCTCAAACGGGATGCAGCGGGAAGACACGCCAGCGACCTCTTTCAGCTTTTCCTCGCAGGCTACGTCGCCGCACCACATAGCCTTAATCAGGCCAGGCTTGTTATCGGCGGTTTTCTTCATCTCATCCAGCGTTTTAACCGTATAGGTCATATTTTCACGGCGTGCAAGCGCGGATTCGTACATTCCCTTGCGAACCAGCTCAAGCTGCTCCGCAATAGCGCTTTCCAGGTTTTCCAGCGGGACAAAAATCTTTTCGCGGTCATTGCGGCGCACCAGCACACACTGGCCCTTTTCAATATCTTTCGGGCCGATTTCCAGACGAAGCGGAACACCCTTCATCTCATATTGCGCAAACTTCCAGCCGGGGGTCTGGTCGGAATCGTCCAGCTTTACGCGGAACTGCTTTTTCAGCTGTGCCTGCAGCTCCTTCGCCTTTTCCAATACACCGGGCTTATGCTGAGCAACCGGAACAATCACAACCTGAATCGGTGCAACAGCAGGCGGAAGAACCAGTCCGTTGTTGTCTCCGTGCGTCATGATGATGCCGCCGATGATACGGGTGCTCATGCCCCAGGAAGTCTGGAATGGATGGCAGAGCGAATTGTCCCTGCCCTGGAAAGTCACGTTGAACGCCCGGGCAAAGCCGTCGCCGAAATAATGGCTGGTTCCGGACTGCAGAGCTTTGCCGTCGTGCATCATGGCTTCAATCGTATAGGTGGCTTCCGCTCCCGCAAATTTTTCCTTATCGGTTTTCCGGCCCTTAACAACCGGAATCGCCAGCTGCTTTTCGCAGAAGTCGGCGTACACGTTCAGCATGCGCTCAGTTTCGGCTTTCGCCTCTTCCGCTGTTTCATGCATGGTATGGCCTTCCTGCCAGTGGAACTCGACGGAACGCAGGAACGGACGGGTCGTCTTTTCCCAGCGCACCACGGAGCACCATTGATTGTACAGCTTTGGCAGATCACGCCAGGACTGAATCACCTTGGCGTAATGCTCGCAGAACAGGGTTTCCGAGGTTGGGCGAACACACAGTCTTTCCGTCAACTTTTCGCTGCCGCCGTGCGTAACCCAAGCAACTTCTGGCGCAAAGCCCTGCACATGATCCTTTTCTTTATTCAGCAGGCTTTCTGGAATAAAAAGCGGCATGGACACATTTTCGTGCCCCAGCTCCTTGAACTCCGCATCCAGGATCTTCTGGATATTTTCCCAGATGGCCCAACCATACGGCTCAATCACCATGCAGCCGCGTACGCTGGTGTAGTCCATCAGCTCCGCTTTCTTCACAATATCGGTGTACCACTGTGCAAAGTCTTCCTCCATGGAGGTGATGGCTTCCACCATCTTCTTCTGTTCTGCCATGTAAATTTCTCCTTGATTTCTTGGGACATTTCTGAAAACAAAAGCTCTGCCAAACCCGCCGCAGGAAATGCGGTATACGGTTCCACCCGAGCAGAAGTTTTCAAACCGCCCCGAATTATTGCAATGATCTAAAAAGCAAAAAAGGTACAGCCACCCCGCAGCCCAATCCGAGAAAGGGCGGCGGGGTTCATTTCATTCAATATGTGCTGTTCTATTTATAAGAACACGTCTGTTTATATTCTCCCCATATGTGAGCTGTACCGTACAAAAACCGCCAAAATGGCGAAGATAATTATTTTTCTTTATTGCTGCCAGTAAACCGGTTCAGAAGCACAATGACAAGATAAATCAGGAGCATTACGACAAAAATGCCGAGCATTCCCTTGCCCATCAGTTCAAAGGACTTGGTAATATCCGCATTTTTGACTTCTCCCACCACGCTGGTAAACGCGGTCAGAAAGTTCCAATTCAACAGGTTTCCCATTTACATCATCCCCCACATTCTGGCAAGATTCAAAATAATGCCGCCTGCAACCACCGAACCGATCTGGCCAGCCACATTCGCGCCGACCGCGTGCATCAGGATATGGTTCTGGTTGTCTTCCTTGAGCGCCATTTTCTGAATGACGCGTGCGGACATTGGGAACGCGGAAATTCCTGCGCCGCCAACCATTGGATTGACCTTTTTATTGTGCGGCAGGAACAAATTCAGAACTTTAGCAAACAGCACGCCGCCAATGGTATCAAAGATAAAGGCGACCAAACCAAGCACCATAACCACCAGTGTGCCGGGTTTTACAAACACATCGGCACGCATTTGGAACGCAATGGTGATGCCAAGCAGAATCGTAATGAGGTTCGCAAGCGGACCCTGTGCTGTCTGCGAAAGGGATTCCAGCTTGCCGCACTCGCGGATCAGGTTGCCAAACATCAAAAATCCGACCAGAGCGACGGAATCCGGCGCCACCAGTCCGGCAATCATCGTGACGATAATCGGGAAAAGGATCTTCGTTGTTTTGGAAACCGACTGTGGGTTATAGGGCATACGAATCATGCGCTCGTGCTTTGTGGTAACCAGTCGAATTGCCGCCGGCTGGATAATCGGCACCAGTGCCATATAGGAGTACGCGGCAACTGCAATCGGGCCGATGTAATTGCTTTTCAGCACCTGAGAGACCAGAATCGAGGTTGGGCCGTCCGCCGCGCCAATTACTCCGGTCGCCATGGCGTCTTTCAGCGGGAAACCAAGCAGCACAGCCATGCACACGGTAAAGAAAATACCGAACTGCGCCGCGCCGCCGAACAGCAGCATGCGCGGATTGCTGAGCAGGGGGCCGAAATCGATCATTGCGCCAATGCCAATGAACAGCAGCAGCGGGAACGCTTCGGAAACAGAGATTCCTTTTTCAAACAGCCAGCGGATAATTCCGTTGTCCCCAATGACGCCGCTCAGGGGCAGGTTGACTAGAATCGCACCGAAACCCATCGGCAAAAGCAAAGCAGGTTCAAAATCCTTCTTGACCGCAAGCCAGATCAGCACCGCACCAATCAGCCACATTAAAACCATTTGCCAGGTAATTGCGGTTAATCCGGCGGTTAAAAAACTCAAACCCTCCAACGACTCACAACTCCTTTGTTTAATCTGCCAAAATTTTTGCGGATAAACTACGTAATATTATATCGGAACGCGATTCCCTTTTCAAGGGCTTGTTTCATTTCCCTGTAAAAAAACGGTTTTTCTGGTCCGCTGCTGGGGGAAAACATAAAAAATCCGCCGTGCAACGCACGGCGGTTAGCGGAATAACCACTTTATACATTTGCCTCAATGTACTTAACCAGTTCACCGACCGTCCTGATATTGTCAATTTCCTCATCGGGAATTTCGATTTCGAATTCATCTTCGATCGACATTAAAAGGTCTACCACATCCAAAGAATCCGCACCCAAATCTTCCGAGATGTTGGTATCGGGGGTAATGGAATCCTCTTCTACATCGAATTGCTCGCTGAGGATTGCCTTCACTTTTTCAAAAACCATGTTTCACCCTCCTTACTAATTAAGATATCGGCGTACGGGAAACGTTATTGTTTATGTGGACAAAAGAAACCAAATTATGATACAATTGCCACAGTAAAAACGAGATAAATCGCTCCGCCCTTTTTTGCCTAACCACATATTATTAGCAAACCCCGACTTTGTCAATATCTTTTCCATCATTTTTTATTTTCTTTCCTGTGAGGTAATCTGTTATGAATACCCAAAAGCAGAATCGGTTTGCGGTAATCGGGCATCCGATTGCCCACACTATGTCTCCGTTTATCCATTCGCGTCTATTCTCTCTAAGCGGCAAAAAAGCGCAGTACTGCGTACTGGACCTGCCATCGCCGGCGGACTGCCTGAGTGAGCTGAAGCAGCTGGATGGATTCAACATAACAATTCCCCATAAGCAGACGATTATTCCATATTTGGACGCGCTGGATCAAACCGCGTCTTTTTTTCATTCCGTCAACACGGTGAAGCAGGAAGGCGGCCAATTGACCGGCTTTAACACCGACGGAACCGGGTTCTGCAAGGCGCTTGAGGCGGCGGGCATTCCGCTGAACGGGCACACTGTCATTCTGGGTGCAGGCGGCGCCGCGCGGGCGCTTGCATTTGAAGCGGCGCTCCAGGGCGGCACAGTTACCGTTGCCGCCCGTGAACACAGCCTGGAAGCGGCACAGCGGCTCTGCTGTGACCTGGAAGAAAAAATTCCCGGGGTGCACGCAGACGCGCGAAAAATGGATCAGCTCCGCGGGCCGATCGACCTTCTGGCAAACGCGACGCCGGTCGGCATGTACCCGAACACCGGAGTAAGCCCCGTCCCGCGGGAAATCATCTCGCAGGCGTCCTGCGTGTTCGACGCGGTTTACAACCCAAACGAAACCGCCTTTCTGAAACTGGCGCGGCAAAGCGGAAAAAAAGCCGTCGGCGGCATGAGCATGCTGGTCTGGCAGGCGGCCGAAGCGCATAGAATCTGGTACGGGGCCGAATTTGACCCGGAGGGGATCGCGCAGATTTGCAGTGACGCGGTCATCGAAATGAAACGGGAGTTCGGCAATGTGATTTTATGCGGTTTTATGGGCAGCGGCAAGACCACCATTGGAAAACTGCTGGCGCAGGAACTCAACCGGGAATTTATCGATTTGGACCAGTGGATTGAGAAAAACGAGGGCATGACGGTAGCCGAAATTTTTGAGCGGCGCGGGGAGCCGGAATTCCGCCGTCTGGAGCGGCAGGCCGCTGAAACACTCGGGCAGAAAAGCCGTCTGGTCATTGCGGCTGGCGGCGGCACGCTGACGAACCCCAGCAACGCTGCCGCATTACGGGAAAACGGCATCATCGTCTTTCTAGATGCATCTTTGAATGCCGTGCGCGCGCGGCTTCAGGGGGACAAAACACGCCCCCTCCTCGCCGGACCAGACCGGGAAGAAGCCATGAAGCGGCTGTATACAGAACGCACGGAACTTTACCGCGCGGCGGCAGACTTCACCATTCCGGCGGACCAAAGCCCGGAGGAGACCGCCGCAGCAGTCAAAGCACTCTTCCAGAAAGAGCAGGAATAAGAACATAACAGCAAAAGCCCGCGGTTTTACAGCCGCGGGCTTTTGTAAAAATGCGTTGGTTTCCGATTTATTTATTGGATTCGGGCGGCCATTCACGCCGCCCGAATCCTTATTCTTCTATAGTTTCAAGGTCTTCCGAATAGAAACGGAACCGATCCTTGCCGCTTCGTTTCGCTGCGTACATAGCGATATCTGCCTTGTGGAACAGCTCGTGGTAATTCCTGCCGTCCCTGGGGTAAAGCGCCACCCCAACGCTGCAGGAAAACGGGCAGACAACTTTGCCGTCCGACTGGGTTCCACGGAACAGGTCGTTCAGAATTCGGGATTTCAAAGACAGAATTTTCTGGGATGGTATGTTTTTCAGGAATACCACAAATTCGTCGCCCCCGATTCTTCCTACCACATCCTCTTCCCGGAACTGCTCTTTCAGCTTAAGCGCGATTTCTTCCAGCACTTCATCCCCGTAAAGGTGGCCCAGCTTGTCATTTACGGTTTTGAAGTTATCAATATCGATGACAAAAAGTGCATGACGCTGTTCCGGGCTGCTCTCTAAAATCGCCTTGTCGATCAGCTCGGTGGTGGTCACGTGATTGTAAAGTCCGGTCAAAAGATCGCGTTCCGCCTGCTCCCGCAGACGAAGCGTTTCGCGCTTCTGTTTGTCGGTATCGGTGAAAAAGACGATGAGGCGCACGGACCCGTTACCGTCGCTCCGAACAATCGTGCCGCGCACCCGGTGCCAGCAGTAACGGCCGCATTTTGTTTTGAGACGATATTCCCCAATGTGGGTGTCCCGGCCATCGTGCAGCGCCGCGCTTAGATTGGCAAGGGCACGCGGGCGGTCCTCCTCATAAATAAAATCCGTATTTCGCAATTTTTCAAAATAATTTCCGCCATTAATTTCAAAATCAAATCGCTGCCGGAAAGATGGCGAGCAGTAAACTCGTTTTGTTTTGAGGTCGTAATCGAAAATGGGATCCGCCGCCTGTTCCATAATAATGCGGTAACGCTGCTCGCTTTCGGCCAGCTCCGATTCCGCACGCCGGATTGCCTCAAGCTGCTCCTGCTGGAGCTTTTGGCTGCGCCGTTCCTGCGTAATGTCGTTTAACACCATGCAGAAATATTCCTCCCCGCGCGCCTCCTCGGGCCGCATCAGCCCAATGCGTGCAGACACCCAAATATGGTGTCCGTCTTTTGGGTACAGCTTCAAAGTGTGGTCAGCAAAGCCGCCCTGGCGGAGCTCATCCCCCAGTGCGTCCCAGTCGGCAGCAGAAGTATCGCGCAGAACACCGCCCGTTCCGCCGCCCAACAGCGACTGAATTTCCCCGGGCTGATATTGCAGCATGCGGTAAAAACTTCGATTGGCATATGTAATTGTCAAATTTGCGTCGTGCCGGCAGCATAGGATTCCGCTCGCGAGGAAATCCGATATGGTTTCCAAGCGGACCGGAGGTGACGAGGCGTCGTGCATACTTTGGCTCCTTTACATTTTGTGAAATACGGCATAAGATATCCTGTACTCATTTTCTAGTATTATTCTAACAAAATTTGATAATATAATCAATTATTACTTGAGTTTTATCACCATTTTGGTGTAATTTGTTAATTATAAAATAATTATTAAAATTATCCCCGTTCAATATTGACAGAGAAGTCATTCTGTATTACCATTTTAAACAAGATTATTAAAGGAGTATTGCGATGAGCTTCATTGCCGCTACTGCACGATTTACAGGTTATGGTTACCCCCGCTATTTTTGGCGTGGGCTTTTCGTGCATGCAATGAAACTGACTGCAAGCTTTTACGTGTGAAAAAATCAAGCCGGATACGCCCACCTTTTGGGCACTGAAAAACGGTTGATATTTTTAGCGGAGCTGATGTCAGCTCCGCTATTTTTTTACACTTTCATGTCGAACCGCTGACGCGGTTCTGGGGAACCTACCCACAGCACAACCGAAAAATTTTTGGAGGAATGAAACATGATTATCGTACTGAAACCGGGGTGTACCACAGAACAGACCGAGGAGTTTGCCCAATCACTGGAAAACGAATACCACATTAAAGTAAACACCTGGGTAGGAACCCAGAGCACCGTACTAGGACTGATTGGGGATACTTCCGTGATTGATATTGATTCCGTCGCTGCACAGGAAATTGTGGAAAGCGTAAAGCGGGTTCAGGAGCCTTACAAAAAAGCGAATCGGAAGTTTCACCCGGACAATACCATTATTACACTTCCCAACGGGCAGAGCATCGGCGGGAACGGTCTTGCCCTGATTGCCGGGCCGTGCTCGGTAGAAAGCGAAGAACAGATCTGCGGTGTGGCGCAGCGGGTCAAGGCGGCGGGCGCACAGTTTTTGCGCGGCGGAGCCTTTAAACCGAGAACCTCGCCCTATGCGTTCCAGGGGCTGAAAGCGGAAGGACTGGAACTGCTGATGGAGGCCAAAAAGCAAACCGGGCTTCCGATTGTTACAGAACTGATGGACGTGCGCCACATCGAACTGTTTTTAAAAGACGGGGTTGACATCATCCAAGTGGGCGCACGGAACATGCAGAACTTTGAACTGCTGAAGGAACTGGGAAAAATCGACCGTCCAATTCTGCTGAAGCGCGGTCTTTCCAACACCATTGAGGAACTGCTGATGAGCGCAGAATACATTATGGCGGGCGGAAACGACAAGGTCATCCTGTGTGAACGTGGAATCCGCACATATGAAACCTACACCCGGAATACGCTCGACATTTCGGCGGTACCGATTCTGAAAAAGCTTTCCCACCTTCCGGTTGTGGTCGACCCAAGCCATGCTTCCGGCATCTCCTGGCTGGTGGAACCGCTGGCCCTCGCGGCCGTTGCGGCAGGTGCCGACGGTTTGATTATTGAAGTACACAACAACCCTTCCAAGGCCCTTTCGGACGGCGCACAGTCCCTGACACCGGATCAGTTTGACCGAGTGGCACAGCGGGTTAAGGCGGTGGCAAAAAGCTTTGGAAGAGTAGTAGATTAAAGCGTTAAAATCTGATATAATGGTTCACAACATTCAGATATATCGGCAACGTGCCGAAAAACCGAAGAGAATTTACAAAATATCAGATTGGGGGAATGCCGCGTGAAAAAAAATATCGTCATTGTGGGGCTGGGACTGATTGGAGGATCGCTCGCGAAAGCGTTCCAAAAGTATAGTGAATGCTCGGTGGTAGGAATCGACCGGGACAAATCGGTGCTGAAAGCCGCCCTGGAAATCGGTGCCATCGATAAAATCGGAACGGATGATGACATCCGCAGCGCAGATGTGCTGTATTTGTGTCTCTACCCACAGGCGGATATCGATTTTGTCACCGCGCATCTTTCCCTGATCCGTCCCGGATGCCTGGTTACGGACACCTGCGGCATCAAGTCGGCAATCTGTTCCAAGCTGCCCCAAATCGCGGCAGAAAACGGATTTTCCTTTGTGGGCGGGCACCCCATGGCGGGAAAAGAGCAAAACGGCTTTTCGGCAAGCGACGCGGACCTGTTTTTGGGCGCAAGCTACCTGATTGTCCCCTGCGGTGCCCCGGCACAGGCCGTGGACCTGCTGAAAGCGATTGCCGTGGAACTTGGGTTCGGCGGCACGGTGGTGACCACGCCGGAACACCACGACAGCATGATTGCGTTTACCAGCCAGCTCCCCCATGTGCTCGCATGCGCTTATGTGATGAGCCCGCGTTGCCCGGAGCACAACGGGTACTCCGCCGGCAGTTACCGCGACGTTTCCCGGGTAGCAAATATTAATGAAACGCTCTGGACCGAGCTGTTTATCGATAACAAAACACACCTGACGGAAGAGCTGGATACCCTAATCGGCCATATTACAGAAATTAAGGACGCGGTGGCGCGCAGCGATGCGGAAACGCTGCGTTCCCTCCTGCGGCAGGGCAGACTGGTAAAAGAAAGGCTTGGTGAATAATGGAACTGACGGTAAAAACCTCCCATCCTTATAAAATAAGGATTGAAAGCGGCTGTCTAAATCAAGTTGGCATGCACGCGGGGCAGCTGTTCCCCGCTGGCGCAAAAGCCATGATCGTTGGCGATACGAATGTTTTGCCGATTTACGGCGATGCGGTGGAACACGCGCTGACACAAAACGGATTTTCGTGCTTCCGGTTCATGTTCCCAGCCGGGGAGCAATCCAAGCGGCTGTCGGTGGTGGAACAGATTTACTGCGCGCTGGCAGACAGCCGGTTCACCCGGAGCGACTTTATTGTGGCGCTGGGCGGCGGTGTTACCGGCGACATGGCAGGCTTTGCCGCTGCAACGTTTCTGCGCGGCATCCGGTTTCTTCAAATTCCCACTTCCCTGCTAGCGCAGATTGACTCCTCCGTGGGCGGAAAAACCGGTGTGGACCTGCCGCAGGGCAAAAATCTGGTCGGCGCGTTCCACCAGCCAAGCCTGGTGCTGATCGACCCACAGACGCTTGCCACACTGCCCCCGCGCTATTTTTCTGACGGGATGGGGGAAGCGGTGAAATACGGCTGTATTAAAAGCCGCGCGCTGTTCGACCTGCTCCGCACTGCCGGGGAAAACGTGGGTTCCGACCCGGCATTTCTGGAAAAAATGATTACCGACTGCGTCGATATCAAACGAGAAGTCGTGGAACACGACGAACTGGACACCGGCGAGCGTATGCTTTTGAACTTCGGCCACACGTTCGGCCACGCGCTGGAAAAGCTGTATGACTTCCGGAAGCTGTCCCACGGGGAAGCCGTCGGCATCGGAATGGTGATGATGACCCGGCTGAGCGAAAAAGCGGGCCTGACCAAACCGGGCACTGCGGATGAGATTGCCGAGGTTCTGCAAAAGTACCAACTGCCGGTTTGTGATGAAATGGGGCTGGAAAAGATTTTTGAAGCGACCGCGGTCGATAAGAAAAGCAACGGGCATTCCCTCCGCGTAATCCTGCTGAAAGAAATCGGCAGCAGCCTGATTCAAACCTACAGCAGAGAAGAATTTTCCAAGTTCTGCGGGCTAAAGGACGGTATGTGGCATGAATGAAAACCAAACGGTCACCATACAGCCCGGCGTTCTGAACGGCAGGATTCTTCCCCCGCCCTCCAAAAGCGCCGCGCACCGCGCAATCATTTGTTCCGCTCTTGCGGGCGCAGCCGCACCGTTTTCCCAGGAAGAACCGCTGAGCGAGGACATTTTAACCACCTTGCGCGCCATGCAGGAGATCCGCGCTTACCGCGGCGGCACACTGCAAATTGACTGCGGGGAATCCGGGTCCACCCTCCGCTTCCTGATTCCGGTCGCGGCGGCGCTCGGCATCCCGGCGGAATTCACCGGCCGGGGCAGGCTGCCGGAACGCCCGATCGGCGTGTATGCCGAGTGCCTTCCAGCGCACGGCGTTTCGTGCACGACCGCCGGGGGACTTCCACTGACCATTCATGGGCAGCTGCGCCCCGGAACGTTTCCCGTTCCGGGCAACATCAGTTCCCAGTTTATTACCGGACTGCTGCTCGCCCTTCCGCTGCTGAACGGCGACAGCGAGCTGCTTTTAACTTCTCCGCTGGAAAGCGCGGGATATGTGGACATGACGTTGGAAATTCTGCACGACTTCGGCATTGCCGTGGAGCGAACGGAAAACGGCTGGCACGTTGCGGGGAACCAAACCTTCCGCACACGGGAATACCGTGTGGAGCGTGATTGGTCCCAGGCCGCGTTTTTCCTCGCAGCGGGCGCGCTGGGCAGCTCTATCACGCTGGAAGGACTGAACCCTGCTTCCGCACAAGGAGATCGCGCGGCGGAAACGCTTTTCCATGCGTTCGGGGCAAATGTACACTGGGAGGGAACGCTTCTTTCCGTTTCCCCGGGGAATCTGCACGGCGTCGAAATCGACGCGGCGCAGATTCCGGACTTAGTTCCCGCGTTGGCAGCCACCGCAGCGTTGTGCGGGGGAACAACCCGCATTTACAACGCGCGGCGCCTGCGCATCAAGGAAAGCGACCGGCTCGCCGCCATGGCGGACGGACTGAACCGGCTGGGCAGCAGGGTTACGGAACTGCCGGACGGCCTGCTGATTGAGGGCGTGCCGCGTCTGCGCGGCGGTTCGGCACTGGGGTATAACGACCACCGCGTGGTAATGGCACTCTCCATAGCGGCATTGAACGCTGACGCGCCCGTGACGATTACCGACGCGCAGAGCATTCGAAAAAGTTACCCGTCATTTTTTCAGGATTTTCAAGCATTAGGAGGGAAAGCCAATGTCATCCACATGGGGGAATAAGATTAAAATATCGATTTTCGGGGAAAGCCATGGAAAAGCGATTGGCGTAGTGCTGGACGGCCTGCCTGCAGGGGAACCCATTGATTTTGACGCCGTCGCACTGCAAATGGCTCGGCGCGCCCCGGGCCGGGACCGCTCCAGCACGCCGCGCAGGGAAGCCGACCTTCCCACCGTTTTAAGCGGTATGCTAAACGGAAAAACTACCGGGGCGCCGCTCTGCGCCATCATCGAAAATACCAGCACCAAGTCCGGCGACTATGGAAACCTCGATATTGTGCCAAGGCCCGGTCACTCCGACTACCCCGCGTTTGTCCGCTATGAAGGGTACAACGATGTCCGCGGCGGCGGGCATTTTTCCGGGCGGCTGACCGCCCCGCTTGTGTTTGCCGGTGCCGTCTGCCGCCAGATTTTGGAACGGCGGGGCATTCTCATCGGCGCGCACGTTGCTTCCATTTCTACGGTTCAGGACGACGCCTTTGACCCGGTGCAGATTCCGGAAGAGCTGATTCGCCGTTTGTCTTCGGTTTACTTTCCCGTCCTGCGTGCCGGGGCAGAAGCTGAAATGCGGCAAGTCATAGAGCAGGCGCGCCTTGCGCTCGACAGCGTGGGCGGCGTGGTGGAATGTGCCGTCATCGGCCTGCCCGCCGGAATCGGCGGGCCGCTGTTCGGCGGAATCGAGCCGATGCTTGCCTCCATGCTGTTCGGTATTCCGGCGTGCAAGGGCGTGGAGTTCGGCGCCGGGTTCGGCGCGGCGCAGCTGCACGGCAGCGAAAACAATGACCCGTATGAAATCACGGAATATGGCGAGATCCACACTAAGACAAACCACGCGGGTGGAATTCTGGGCGGAATTTCCACCGGTATGCCGGTCGTGTTCCGCGCCGCGTTCAAGCCGACCTCATCCATCGGCCGCGAACAGGACAGCGTGAATTTGCAGACGGGCAAAAACACCAAGCTGAATGTACATGGCCGCCACGACCCCTGCATTGTTCCGCGCGCCGTTCCAGTGGTGGAAGCCGCCGCTGCGATAGCGCTGCTAGATATGGTACTATAGGGTTGCTTTCCAATAAAAGTGTTCCCATTGTCAAAAAGGCGGGACTGATTTTCGTCCCGCCGGAACCCCGTTGGCAAACGAATCCATAATAATCTGAATATAAATAATTTAAAACTGAGGGATGCATAAAATGACGCTGGATGAAATTCGAACGGAAATTGATTCCATTGACGAGCAGTTGCTGCCTCTCCTGATTAAGCGCATGAAGTGTGCGGAACAGGTTGCCGAAATCAAACGGCAGGGCGGCCTTCCCGTTTACGACCCGGAACGTGAACAAGAAATACTGAACCGCACGGAAAAAGACGCCGGAAAATACGGGAACGAAGCGCGCATTCTTTACTCCACACTGATGGATTTGAGCAGGGCGCGCCAGCACACGCTGCTTGGCACCGGAAATGTGCTTCGCAGCCAGATTGCAGCGGCAGACCCCGCACTAGAGAAGTGTGACACAATTGCCTGCCTGGGTGAAATTGGTTCGTTTTCTCACGAAGCGGCCATGGAACTTTATCCCGACGCAAACCCTCTTTTCTTTGAACATTTCAGCGGGATATTCGCCGCGGTAGAAAGCGGCGACGCCGACATTGGCATTGTCCCCGTGGAAAACTCTTCCGCCGGTTCGGTCAGCGAAGTTTATGACCTGATTCTAAAATACCGTTTTTACATTGCCGCGGCCATCACGCTCCGGGTGCATGACTGCCTTGCCTGCACACAGGGAAGCAACCCCGAAGAGATTAAAACTGTGTATTCACATCCGCAAGCGCTGGCACAGTGCTCCCAATATATTGAGATGCATCACTTAAACCCGGTAAAATTCAGCAGCACCGCGCGCGCCGCTCAGATGGTTGCCCAATGGAACGAACCCGGTATTGCCGCCGTCTGCTCCGAACAAGCGGCAGCCCAATACGGCCTGCGGGTTCTGGAGCGGAATATTCAGAACAGCGCCAACAACTGCACCCGCTTCATCGTCATCAGCCGCAGGATGGTGATTCCGAAATCCGCGGGGAAAATCAGCCTGTGCTTTTCCCTGCCGCATCAGACCGGCTCGCTCTACAAGATTCTTTCCCGCTTTGCGGTGGCGGGCCTGAACCTGACCAAAATTGAAAGCCGCCCGATCGCCAACCGGACCTTTGAATACGACTTTTATCTGGACTTTACTGGTAATATTCGGGAAGAGCCCACACAAAACCTGATTTTATCGCTTTACGATGAACTGCCGCGCTTTTCTTTTCTGGGGAATTATGTGGAATATGAATCCAACTTATAACACCGGCTGAAAAGCACCGGCTTGCGGAAAACAAATGTCCGCAGGCTGGTGCTTTTTTATTTTCGTTTGCAGTAAGGCGGTCTTTTCTTCGTACTGTGGTGTTCCATGCATTCGGTGCACTTTCCATGACGCGGGCATTTCACACGCTTACAAGGGCATTGTGTAGTTCCGCTTTCGAGCAGGAGGGGCTCTTGTGCCAGCGGGCTGTAAACCTCAATGTCGTTGCCTTCGGAATCCGTAAATTCAAATACAAGGTTGTCACCGATCTGTTTCAGCGGAAAAACTATCGGTCTTCCCATTTCGATGACCTTTTTCCGGACAGATTCGATATTGTTCGTTTCAAAGCTGGGCAGGCAGTTGTCGCCCCATACGGCGGTTTCGCCCATCAAATCCGGCTGAAACAGGCAGTACCGGAATCCCCCAATGGAAAAAACCGAAAACACAGGGTCGTGTGTATCTGCCTTCTGCCCCAAAAATTCCTCGTAAAAACGGACAGCACGCTCCATGTCCTTAACACAGATATAGAGCGAATGAATGGAAATTTGATAATCCATAAAATACCACCCTTTAAATTCACAGCTTTCGCAACGCCGATCAATATGCTCTCCATTGCGAACGACGGTGAAATGATGAGATTCCCGCATCTCCTAACAATATACAACCGTATACATATGATCGCACAAGAAACAGGACAACGTTTTATCTTATTTATCGCTATTTTTTCAGCTTTGCGGCAAGGGCCACCCAGCCGCGTTCGGTTTTGCGGTCAAAAACCTCGAATTTGCCTTCCAGTGCGCGCAGTACGTCTGCTTCACGGGTGTCAATAATTCCGCTCATCAGGTACACGGAATCCGGGAACAGGAACTGCTCGATGTCTTCCGTGAGTTTCACAATCACATCCGCCACAATGTTCGCAACCACTACGTGGAACCTGCCGTTGACCTTTTCGGTCAGGTCCCCGCAAATTCCGGTAAAGCGTTCCTGAACCTGGTTGCGCTCCGCATTCTGTATGGCGGTCTTTACCGCGAGCGGGTCAATGTCCACCCCAACGGCGTTGTGCGCCCCCAGCAGCAGGGCGGCTACGGAAAGGATGCCGCTTCCGCAGCCCACATCCAGCACATCCATGCCGGGCTGAATGGTTTTTTCCAGCAGTTCCATGCAAAGCCGGGTTGTTTCGTGCGTGCCTGTGCCGAACGCAAGGCCAGGTTCCAGATTCAGCACCACGCGGTCGTCGGCCTCATACTCCTCTTCCCAAGTGGGGCGGATGAGCAGCTTTTCCCCCACCGGAATCGGCTTAAAGTACTTTTTCCAGTTGTTAATCCAGTCCTCTTCCACGCAGTTTGCGGTGGTAATGGTGTGGCGGATTCCTTCTGCGTTATACCGTTCGCTCAAAAACGCAATGGCCTCTGCCGGGCTTTCCTCCGGGCTGATGTAGACATGCACCATCGCCTTGGTGCGGTCCTTTTTCAGAAGCTCTTCGTCAATCAGGTCAATGTGTGCGATTTCCTTCGCTT
The DNA here is from genome assembly GCA_012839345.1 of Clostridiales bacterium. Taxonomy (GTDB): domain Bacteria; phylum Bacillota; class Clostridia; order Oscillospirales; family Acutalibacteraceae; genus Caproiciproducens. The sequence goes on from DUNN01000012.1 coordinate 114,832, forward strand.
CTTCCTCCAAGTGGGAATAGTCCTCAATATAAATCCCGTACGGTACCACCATCTGTGCAATATCGCTCGCGCGGTCGATTTCTGCGGCGTCCACCGTTACGGTTACTTCCGTCCAATCCATTAATTGTCCATCCTTTCGTCGCTGACCGGAACGTTCCGCCCGGTTTTTTGATGCGAACTCTATTATAATGCAAATCCTTTCAAATTTATAGACTTATTTCAACCCTTACGCGAATACATTTGACTATAAAGGTTTAAAGGTGTATGTCAAATGAAAAATCGCGTATTTTTTTACAACGCTGTTATCCTTACCGTCAGTTCGGTTATCATTCGCCTGTTCAACATCTGGTTCCGCACCCTGATCAGCGGCCTGATCGGTGCGAGCGGCATGGGGCTGTACCAGCTCATTTTTTCCATTTTTGCGCTCGGCATTATTTTGTGCACCTCCGGCATTGGGTTTGCGGTCACACGGCTGGTCGCGGAGGGGCATGGAACCCGCCACGCCGTGCGGCTATGCCTTGGATGCGCGCTTTCCCTCAGTCTTGCGGCAAGTGCGGTTCTTTTTTTCGGCGCAGATTTCATCGCCGCAAAATGGATAAACAGCCCGTCGGCAGCCTACCCCATCCGCCTGCTGATGCCGGGTCTGCCGTTTATTTCCGTATGCGCCTGCCTGCGCGGGTATTTTATCGCCATCCGCAATACGGTGGTACCGGTTTGCGGCGATTTTCTGGAGCAATCCGCAACCATCGGTGCAACCCTGATTCTGCTGAAGCTGGTCAGCCCGATGGAAGCGCTCATGCTCGGTTCCACGCTTGGGGAAGTAATCTCTTTCCTTTATATGGTCCTGCTGTACCGCATCTTCATCCGCAGAAAGAATTTCCCGAAGCGAAAGGCCGAACCGGTCTTTGGGCGCATTATCCACATTGCGGCACCCGTACTGGGCGGAACTTTCCTGCGGGGACTGTTCGGAAGTGTGGAAAATATTTTAATTCCGAGGGGGCTGCGGAAAAATGGTTCCGACGCCCAATCCTCCCTCGCACAGTACGGTGTAATGCAGGGCATGGTCATGCCCATTCTGCTTTTCCCCTCGGCTTTCCTCAGCTCGCTGGCCGTGCTGTTGGTACCGGAAATGGCCGAGGCAAACGCCGCTGGAAACCAGAAAACCATTCAGCGGGCCGCCGCCCGCTCCATCCGTTTTACGCTGGCATTTTCCTTCTTTGTAACAACGCTGCTGATTGTATTTGCCGACGACCTTGGCATGGCGTTTTACCACAACACGCAGGCGGGCACGCTTCTGCGGGTAATGGCCCCCATTGTTCCGCTGATGTACCTTGACAGTGTGGTGGACGGCATGCTGAAAGGGCTGGACCAGCAGTTCTATTCCATGACCTATAACTTTACCGATTCTATTATGCGCGTGCTGCTGGTTGCAACCACCATTCCTGCCGCCGGTATGAAAGCGTACATTGCCATTCTGTTTTTAAGCGAGATTTTCAACGCATCGCTCAGCATCAACCGCCTGCTGAAAGTTACCTCGCTGGAAGTGGATATTACCGGCTGGATTCTCACCCCTGCGGTCGCCGCGGCACTGCTTTATTACGTACTGATTCTGGCGCGCCGGATTTTATTTTCGGGGGTTTGACAAACCGTTTTAAACCGATTAAACTATAACCATTCTACCATTGCTTTCTGTCGGATCAAGCTGATTTCTACCTTAACGAACGGAGGGGTTGAATGGAGAATATTTGGGTTCTGTTTTTTCTGTTTTCCGTTTACAGCTTTATCGGTTGGCTGACGGAAAGCATTGTCTGTTCGATTCCAGAACATAAATTTATCAATCGCGGATTTCTGAACGGCCCATTCTGCCCGATTTATGGAGCAGGCGGTATTCTTGTTACCGTCACGCTGATGCCGTTCCAAAATCATTTGATTCTGCTTTATACAGCCAGCGTATTCATTACCACACTGGTGGAATACCTGACGGGTGCCATTCTGGAAAAGCTTTTCCACACGAAATACTGGGACTACAGCCACCGCAGATGCAATCTTCATGGGCGCATCTGTCTGGGGAATTCACTTGCGTTCGGGGTCATGTGCGTGGTCGGTGTTCGGTGCGTGTACCCTGCGCTGATGAGTCTGCTGGACTACATCCCGCAAAATGGGCTGATGACAATTGATGCCGTTCTGGTGGTCTATTTCCTGTTTGACACCGCGATTACCGTCAACGCGGTATATCAGCTGAACGGAAAGTTGGACGAGCTGCAGCAGATTCTAAACGAAATCAAGCAGCGCGCCTCCCTGAACGAACTGCGCCAGCGCGCTTCTTTGGCGAAAGAGGAAACCGTGGAAAGCATTCGCCTTGCGTTTTCCGGGCTGTTGGATGAAGACGCAAAGTCCCGCTTTACGGCCCTATTTGAACAGATGGATAAACTGGAGAGCACCAGCAAGCGGATTCAGCGCCGCCTGCTTGATGCATTCCCGACGATGACCTCCATTCAGAACAACGAGTCCTTACAGCGTTTAAAACGATCAATTACCGAACGGGCACAGCGAATCACGCGCCGGTAAATCTTGAATCCTGCAAACATAAAAAGAGGAATCAGGAAAGGCGCTGCAAAATGAATCCAGGTTCATTTTGCAGCGCCTTTCTGTTTCATTGTCCGTTGTGGCCCCACTGGCAGCGGCATTCTCCACGGACTTTTCGAGCGGCAGCGCAGGGAAAGCGCCGGCCGTTTTAAAGAACCGCAGTTACCTCGACTTCAACCAGCGCGTTTTTCGGTAGCTGTTTTACAGCCACACAGGAACGGGCTGGCTTTCCGGTAAAATACTTCTCATATACGGCGTTGAACGCCGCAAAATCAGCTATTTCTGCCAAGAAGCAGGTCGTTCTTACCACATGGCTGTAATCCGTTCCCGCCGCCGACAGAATCGCCCCAACGTTCTTCATCACCTGCTCCGCCTGAGCCGTAATATCCCCTTCGGCGATTTCGCCCGTTGACGGGATAATCGGAATCTGTCCGCTAGCAAAAACCATACCGTTTGCAACAATTGCCTGAGAATACGGCCCGATTGCGGCGGGCGCATCCTTCGTGGAAATCACCTGAAACATAACAAACCCTTCCTTTATCATAAAAATAAATTTTATGGATTTAAAATCGTGTATCCCGCGCCAGTGATAGCCTCCCGAATCTGCTGCACATGCTGCCAATCCCTGGTTTCCATGCGAATGCGCAGCGTGCAGGCGTTAATGCCCGTGTTTTCGCCCCCGCGTTCGTGGTGCACGCTTACCACGTTCGCGCCAAGGTCGGCAATCAGTGCGGAAACTTCCTTTAGCTGACCGGGTTTATCGATCATTTCAATGGTCAGGTCGCTGGAACGCCCAGCCTTCAGCAGGCCGCGGTTAATTACCTTGGAAAGGATAGTCACGTCGATGTTGCCGCCGGAAAGCAGACAGACCACCTTTTTGCCCTTTACATCCACCTTGTTGAACATGGCCGCCGCCACGGATACTGCGCCCGCGCCCTCTGCGATCATCTTATGTTTTTCAATCAGCGTAAGAATGGCAGTGGAAATTTCATCGTCCGTTACCGTTACGATTTTATCCACATATTTGCTGCAAAGCTCGTAGGTCAGGTCGCCGGGGCACTTAACGGCAATGCCGTCCGCAAAGGTAGAAACATTCTGCAGCGCTTCCACCTTGTGCTTTTCCAGCGCCTGCGCCATGCTCGGCGCGCCACAGGCCTGAACGCCGTACACCTTGCAGTTCGGGTTCAGCGACTTTACCGCAAAGGCCACGCCAGCAATCAGTCCGCCGCCGCCCACGGGGACAATCACCGCGTCTACTTCCGGGAGCTGATTGAGAATTTCCAACCCGATTGTACCCTGACCCGCAATGACATCCGGGTCATTGAAGGGGTGAATAAAGGTTGCGCCGCTTTCCTTTTGAAGTTCGCACGCCTTCTGGAACGCGTCGTCGTAAACGCCCTGAACCAGGCACACCTCCGCCCCGTAGCTTTTGGTGGCCTCTACCTTTGAAATTGGTGCGCTGTCAGGAATACAGATAAGCGAACGGATTTTGTTTTTTGCTGCCGCCAGCGCCACCCCCTGCGCGTGGTTGCCGGCGGAACAGGCGATGACGCCTTTTTTCTTTTCTTCATCGGAAAGCTGTGAAATTTTATAGTACGCACCGCGCACCTTAAAGGAACCGGTAATCTGCAGGTTTTCTGTTTTTAGGTAAATCTGGCTTTCCGGGTTGATCAGCGGTGCGCTGATTAAATCCGTAGTGCGAATGACATTCTTCAAAACAAAAGCGGCGTGATACACTTTATCCAGTGTCAGCATTTTTTATTCCCCCATCAGTCAGTTTGATTTGCTCCCCACTGATTCGGCGCGAAGGCTGCCGGGTGTTTTCCGGCAAGGGGCGGAGCTCAGCGGTTGAAATGGTCGGTTCTATTTCATCATTGCCATGGTTCCGGTTCGCAAAATTTTCACCACATGGTACGGATTATACAGCTCAATAAACGAGTTGATGGATGCCGCGTCGCCGGTCAACTCCAATATCATAGAATCCGGTTCCACGTTCAGAATATTTGCATGAAACACGTTAGCGATTTCTACCAGCTTTTCACTGTTCTGCAGGGTGCGTTCCACCTTCATCAAAAGATGCTCCCGCACAACGGCTCGGTCACGGTCCAAAACGCTTACGTCTTCCACGTCCTCCAGCTTGCTAAGCTGTTTATCCACCTGACGCACAATGCGGTCATCCCCCAGAACCACAATCAAAATTCGGGAATATTCGGCATTTTCCGTCTGCGCGGCAACAATGCTCAGAATATTGTAGCAGCGGCGGCTGAACAGCCCCGAAATGCGCAGCAGCACGCCCGGATTGTTGCGAGCCAGCACGGACAGGATATATTCTTTTTCTCCAGTTTGGTTGCTCATCACGGAACCTCCTCACATTTCCAGAATCGGTTTTTCAACGCAGCCGCCCGCGGGAACCATGGGCAGCACGTTCAGGTCGGGGTCGATATAGCAGTTAATCAGCACCGGTTCGTTCAGGGCGAGTGCCTGTTTCAGCACCGGTTCAATGTCGCTCTTGGTACGAATAGTGAGCGCCTTTACGCCAAAAGCCCGGGCAAGCATTTCGTAGTCGGTAGCGCGGTCCAAGTCCGTCTGGGAAAAACGGCTTTCATAAAACAGCTTTTGCCACTGGCGCACCATGCCGAGCACGGTATTGTTGACCACCAGCTCAATAACGGGAATCCGGTACTGCGCCGCAGTTGAAAGCTCGTTGCAGTTCATGTGGAAGCTGCCGTCCCCCGCGATATTCACCACCCGTTTATCAGGGTTGGCCACCTGCGCACCCAGCGCCGCGCCAAGGCCGAAGCCCATGGTGCCGAGTCCCCCGGAACTAATAAACTGGCGCGGATGGCGGAAGCGGTAAAACTGGGCGGCCCACATCTGGTGTTGGCCGACCTCCGTCGCAATAATCGCTTCGGAACCGGTCAGGCGGTCCAGCGTTTCCATCAATTCCTTCGGGGTCACCGCCTCGTCGGAAGGCGCCTTTTGCTCCAACGGATAAAGTGCTTTCCAGCCCTGAATCATGCCCATCCATTCGCTATGGCGGACCGGGGTCAGCTGCTCGTTCAGGCAGGTAAGGACTTCCTTTGCATCCCCATGCAGCCTTAAATCCACGTCGATATTTTTATTGAATTCCGCTGCGTCAATGTCGATTTGCAGAATTGGGCAATGCTGCGCGAACAAACCGGCATTGCACAGCACGCGGTCGGAAAAGCGCGTGCCGACGGCAATCAGCAAGTCGCAGTTTTTAATGGCCAAGGCGGACGTATTGGTTCCGTGCATGCCCAGCATGCCGATATAGCGGGCATCCGTCTGGTCGTAGCCGCCCTGGCACATCAGCGAGCAGGAAACCGGGGCGTCGATGCGCTCGGCAAAGTCTTTCAGTGCGTCATTTGCCCCGGACGCCACCACGCCGCCGCCCGCATAGAGGAACGGCCGCTCGCTTTTCCGAATCATTTCCAATGCCTGCTCCAGCCGCTCCGGTTTGGGCAGGGCAGTTTTCGGCAGTGCAAGCGGTTCAGAACGGGTGTATTCGCACCGTTTCGCCGTCAGGTCCTTGGGGATATCCACCAGTACCGGGCCCTTGCGCCCGGTATTGGCAATGCGGAATGCCCGGCGGATGGTATCGGCAAGGTTCTCCACGTCTTTGACCAAAAAGTTATGTTTGGTTACCGGCATGGTAATTCCGGTAATATCAACTTCCTGGAAACTGTCCAGCCCCAAAAGATCGCTGCTTACGTTTCCGGTAATCGCCACCATCGGAACGGAATCCATGTAAGCGGTGGCAATGCCCGTTACCAGATTCGTTGCGCCGGGTCCGCTGGTTGCGATGCAGACGCCCGTTTTCCCACTGGAGCGGGCGTACCCGTCGGCAGCATGTGCCGCGCCCTGCTCATGCGCGGTACGGATGTGGCGGATTTTGTCCCGGTACTCATAAAGGGCATCGTAAATATTCAGCACGGCACCGCCCGGGTAGCCGAACACCGTATCCACGCCCTGTTCGAGCAGACATTCCATGACAATCTGCGCTCCTGTCAAAAGCATTTCCTTATCCTCCTAATTCTATTTAAAATTTCCGGCCAAACAGCCGATGCATCGAAAACAAAAAAGCCTTCGCCTCTAAACATAGAGGCGAAGGCTTTCAGCTTCGCGGTACCACTCTAATTCACCGCCGCAGCGGCATCTCTGTATGCATCCAACAATGCACTCTTTGATAACGGGAAGAACCCGGGCGAGCCTACTAGTTACCGTTCAGCCGCCTGCTCCGGGGTGATCTCCTGCAAACTCCGTACCGCCTCGCACCTGCCGGCGGCTCTCTGAAAACGGGACATCCGCATTCCGTCCCCATCTGCGCATTTCACTTATCCTATTAATATATAGAATATTCAATTTCTTTAGCGTTGTCAAGCATTAAATTAAAATTTATATTTTATGCTTCTTTTACCCAATAGGCGCTTCCGTCGGGCTTGCGGTCCAGATAACCCGCTTCAATCAGGCCGCGGCGCAGGGTGGAAAAATCCTCCGGATAAATCTGCTTGAGGATTCCGTTGACCTCCATCTCCGTATAGGTTTTCCCCGCCTCAAACTGACCAGCGATTTTTTTGATAATGATCGCTTTTTTCTTGGCCTTGGAAGAAAATACCTTCAATTTCAGCGGGTCAAGCGAGCTGAAGCAGTTCTTCAAAATTTTCTCTTCCTCTTCCGGTGTTACTGAAAAATCATCCATTCCTTGTAACCGTCCCTTCCCTGTCCTGTTGTATGACAGGAGATATTTGTTTCGATTTTACCATTCTCATCCAAAAAGTCAAGTTACGGCCGTTAGGAAAGAATCTCCCCCAGATGATCCAGAAGGAAACGCTGTGCCGTACTGTCGTACAAATTGATGCGGTACACTTCCCCGGATTCGCTTTCCCGCTCCTCGGTAAGAATCCCGATTTTCCGGCCGGAATCGGAGGCCACGCGCATTTTGCCGCCCGCTGTGTGCTGCTCCATTAGATAACCCTGCCGCAGCAGCCAGTTGGTCACCCGAACGGCGGAAACTTTGTACGCGCCGCCCGTTACGGAAGCGATTTTTTTCGTTAGAAAGCTGACCGGAACCGGTTCGTCGAGGAAAATGAGCTGTTCTTTCTGTTCTTCGCTCAGCTGGAACTTCTCTTCCTCTGGAATTGCGGCCGGTGCCGGATTGGGAGCCTCTTCCTCTGCTATCGCGGCAAGAAAACGCTCCCCATAGCGCGCCGCCTTTTCCGCGCCAACGCCGCTGACCTCCATCAATTCCTGCCGGGTGCGCGGCAGGCGTGCGCACATGCCGCGCAGCGTCGCGTCCGAAAACACCACGTAAGCGGGAACGCCCTGCGCCCCCGCGATTTTGGCACGCAGTTTTTTCAGCCGCTCGAACAGGCGGGTGTCCACCGGCCCCTGTGGGGCTGCTGCCTTGCTCTTTTTCAGCGCAGGCTGTGTTTCTTTTGGCAGACGCATCCGCAGCGTTTCGCCGCGGAGCAGAATTTCTTCCGCCTTTCCGGTCAAGCCCAGCACCCGGTACTCATCCTGAGAAGTAGACACATATTCATTCCCCTCCAAATAACGGAGCTCGGCACGGATTTGCTGTTCCGTACGGCGGCTCAGGCTGCCGTAAACGGGCAGGGCGTCCAGCCCATACCGGTAAATGCGGTCGTTTCCCCCGCCGCGCAGAATTTCCGTAAGCATCGCCGCGCCAAACCGTTCACCCGACTGCTGAATGCAAGCCAGAATTTTCCGCGCATCCTCCGTAATATCCGTTTCCTCCGTGTCTGCGCAGCAGCTGCCGCAGTTGCCGCAGTACCCCGGCGCGGATTCCCCGAAGTACCGCAGGATGTAAGCGCGCAGGCAGTCGTCGGTAAAGCAGTAAAACGTCATTTTTTTCAGCCGTTCCTCGTCGCGCTGCAAAATCAGCGCACGGGTCGCTTCGTCCAGCTCTTCGTTATCCCGACCGTTTTGCAGCATAAATTGGTTGATTCGCACATCCTGCCCGCTGTAAAACAGAGTGCATCGTGCGGGCTCACCGTCACGCCCGGCGCGCCCCGCCTCTTGATAATAGCTTTCCATATCCTTCGGCATATTGTAATGGATGACAAAAGACACGTTAGATTTGTCAATGCCCATTCCGAACGCGTTGGTCGCCACCATGACGGAAACGCGGTCAAAAAGGAAGTCCTCCTGGCTTTCACGGCGCTCCCGGTCGCTCAGCCCGGCGTGATAACGGGCAGCGGGGATGCCCTCCGCGTTCAGGCGGTCGCACACTTCTTCCACCGTTTTGCGCGTGGAACAGTACACAATTCCGCACTGCTCCCGCGCTTCATTCAGTAATTTCAGCAGCGCCGAAAACTTATCCCGTGGCTTCTGCACCTCAAAATACAAGTTGCTGCGGTCAAACCCGGTAGAAACCTGAACCGGGTCGCGCAAATTCAGCAGACGCACCACATCGCTGCGCACTTGCTCGGTCGCAGTGGCGGTGAACGCGCCCATCACCGGGCGCACGGGAAGCCCGTCCGTAAACTCACGTATTTTCAAATAACTCGGGCGGAAATCCTGCCCCCACTGGGAAACGCAGTGCGCCTCGTCCACAGCAATCATGGCCAGCTTCACATGCCGGGCAAACTCCTGAAATTCTTCCGTCAGCAAACGTTCCGGCGCAACATAAATAATTTTGTAGGTGTATTCCCGCGCACGCTCCAGCGCCAGCCGGTACTGCCCTTGTGTAAGGGAGCTGTTCAGATAAGCTGCCCGTATTCCCGCCTGGTTCAGCGAATACACCTGATCTTTCATTAAGGAAATCAGCGGGGAAATCACCAGCGTAATGCCCTCCAGCATCAGCGCCGGAAGCTGAAAGCACAGCGATTTTCCCGCGCCCGTCGGCATCACCCCAAATACATCCCGGCCGGAAAGAAGTCCATCCACCAGCGTTTCCTGTCCGTTTCGAAAAGAGTCATAGCCGAAATACTGCTTCAGCGCGCCGAGTTTGTCCAAAATGCGTCCTCCATGTTTCTATTAATAATGACTACCAATTACAATCGCTTTCTCCTTTCGAAACAAGAAACCGCAGCGGTTGAAATTTCTTGGCAAGCGGTTCCAACGGAGAAAAAGAGTTGCCGGTTTTATGTATGATGTATTATAACATATTCCGCCCCAAAAGTCCCTTTGCAGAAAAACAACCCGTGAAGATTCACGGGCTGTCTTTCTGTACCCCATATGGGCTCACATGGATTTTGCCTTGTGTGTGCAGGCTTTCATCGCTTCGATCACGCTGCTGCGGAAGCCTTTCGCTTCCAGTACGCGCACTGCCTCAATCGTGGTACCCCCGGGGGAACAGACCATATCCTTCAGCTCACCCGGATGTTTTCCGGATTCCAACACCATCTTCGCGCTTCCCAGCACGGCCTGCGCCGCGAACTCATATGCCTGCTTCCGGGGCATTCCGTCCGCCACAGCGGCATCGGCCATGGCTTCGATGAATAAGAAAACATACGCCGGGGAACTGCCGCTTACCGAAACCACCACATCCATCAGGTGCTCCGGAATCACCTCGGTGCGGCCAAACCCGCGCAGAAGCCGGCAGACTTCCTCCAGTTCCTTAGCGGTAACGGATTCGTTAGCGCAAACCGCAGTAATGCCTTCCCCCACCAAGGCTGGAGTGTTCGGCATGGTGCGCACCAGTTTGACCGGTTTGCCAAACGTTTCCGTAAGCCAGTTCAGCGTTTTGCCTGGCGCAATGGTAACGATGACCTGCTCCGGCCGCACCGTTTCCGCCACTTCGCGAATAACGGTTTCATAAACCTGCGGCTTTACGGCAAGAACTACAATTTCCGCCTGCCGAACCACTTCCCGGTTATCCTGCGCAGTCTTTATGCCAAGCTCCCGCTGTGCGCGTTCCAGCGGGGCACGACCCAAATTGGATGCAATAATTTCCTCCGCGCTAAGAACCTGATTTTTTATGATGCCGCCCATCATGGCGCACGCCATGTTGCCGCATCCGATAAACCCCAGTTTCATGCTGTGTATGCTCCTTTGTTTCCGGTCGTCCACGGACGAACACAGGACGGCGGGATAGATTGATAAGAAATGCCATTGTGGTAACCATATGATAACTGACCGAGAGCAATCTGTCAATGTAATGCGCGAAAGTATGGAGTCATAAAAGTTCTCGTTGACAATAAAATGCAATCGTGCTATATTTGTTTAGAATTCTAACTTTTCTATATCTAAGTATTTTCAATTTTCACGGAAAGGCGGTGTCCCGTTTGTGAAAAACAAAAGCGAAGATTTGACTTCCTTTAAAGACAGCAACTCGTTCCTTCTGGCGGGAATTGCCCACCACCTGGCACTATACCGGAACCGGCTGTACGAACCGCATGGAATCACGGGAAAACAGGCTGCCATTCTCACTTTCTTGTGCTTCAACAAAGGGAAAGAAATCACACAGCACGATATTGAGGAGGAATTCAACCTTCGCCCATCCACCATCAATAGTGCGCTAAACTACCTGGAAGCAGGCGGATTTATTTTAAGAACCACCAGCAAAACGGATGCAAGGGCCAAAATCGTTACCGAAACACAGAAGGCCCACAACCTTTTCGAAGTGATTCTGAATGAAAGAAAGATGGAGGAAAAACTAATCATCCAGGGTTTTTCTTCCGCAGAGCAGGTTCAGCTGCACGACTTTCTTCATCGAGTAATCAACAACATCATAGAAGCAAGGGATGGTAATTCTTGATAAACCTATCTTTCAAGCAGAAGGTTCTGCCACTTTCCTTGAAAAACAAAACGGAAATCCAACTTACAGACAGCCCGTTTGAAACCTCCGACTGGCAGAGAAAGGATGGTCACAATATATGATTAAAAGACTGCTCAGCTATGTTGGCGAATACAGGAAATACGCGATTTTGACGCCGCTCTTTATGATTGGCGAAGTCGTGATGGAAGTCCTGATTCCCCTGGTCATGGCTCAAATTATTGACAACGGCATTCAGGGAACCGGTGGCATGAACTACACCCTGAAAATGGGTGCGATTATGGTGATGCTCGCGTTTATTTCCCTCTTTTTTGGCGCAGCAGGCGGCCGGGCCGGCGCCGTGGCGGCGATGGGATTCGCCAAAAACCTGCGCAACAGCCTGTTTGACAAAGTACAGGATTTTTCCTTTTCCAACATCGACAAATTCTCCACCGGCTCGCTTGTCACCCGGCTGACCACGGACGTGACCAATACACAGAACGCCTTTATGATGATCCTGCGCGTCGGCTTCCGCGCGCCGACCATGCTAATCGGCGCAACCATTATGGCGGTGCGTGTCAATGCGCGGCTTTCCCTGGTATTCCTTGTGGCGATTCCGATTTTGGGCGGCGCACTGTATTTCATTATCAGCAAGGCGCACCCGCGTTTTCTGGAAATGCTGAAGCGCTACGACACGATGAACACCGTGGTGCAGGAAAACCTGATTGGAATTCGCGTGGTAAAAGCGTTTGTGCGCGAGGACCACGAAGATAAAAAGTTCCGCGACCATGCAGACTCGGTGCGCAAAGCCCAGTTCTTCGCGGAAAAGCTCGTCATTATGAACGTGCCGGTTATGCAGCTGTGCATGTACGGTTCCATTCTGGCAGTGCTTTGGTTCGGCGGCAATATGGTGCTGAACCGTTCGTTTGAAATCGGCGAGCTGTCCAGCTTCCTCAGCTATATTGCCCAGATTTTAATGTCGCTGATGATGCTTTCGATGATCTTTATCATCTCGATCATTTCCTACGCCTCCGTTCAGAGAATTATGGAGGTCCTAGACGAAACCCCGAACATTCAGGATGCCGCAGGGGAAACAGAGCTTCACCTGGAAGACGGCTCCATTGAATTCCGCGATGTATCTTTCAGCTACGCAAACGACCCGGAAAACCTGACGCTGTCGCACATCAATCTTTCCATCGCCTCCGGACAGACTATCGGCATCATCGGCGGAACCGGTTCAGCAAAGACGTCGCTGGTGCAGCTGATTCCACGGCTTTATGATGTCCTGGACGGGCAGCTGATCGTGGGCGGCCATGACGTGCGCGACTATAAGCTGCGCGACCTGCGCGAGGAAGTCGCCATGGTTCTGCAGAAAAACGTGCTGTTTTCCGGCACCATCCGCGACAACCTGAAATGGGGCGACGAAAACGCAACTGATGAAGAAATTCAAGCGGCGTGCGAATCCGCCCAGGCACACGACTTCGTGCAGTCTTTCCCCGACGGCTACAACACCGATTTGGGGCAGGGCGGCGTGAACGTTTCCGGCGGGCAGAAGCAGCGCCTTTGCATTGCCCGTGCCCTGCTGAAAAAGCCCAAAATCATTATTCTGGATGATTCCACCAGCGCGGTGGATACCGCAACGGACAGCAAAATCCGCGCGGCGTTCCGCAAAAAGCTGAAAGGTACCACCACGCTGATTATCGCGCAGCGCATCAGCTCTGTCTGTGATGCGGATAAAATCATTGTGCTGGACGAAGGAAAAATCAACGGCTTTGGTACCCACGAAGAACTGATGAAAACAAACGAAATTTATCGGGAAGTTTATGAATCCCAGCAGAAAGGAGTGGACGAATATGCCAGGACCAATGCATAAACAAAAACCAGGCGCAAAACCACAGAACACCGGAAAAACACTGAAGCGCATTTTCGGCTATCTGGGGAATTTTAAATTCCGATTCTGCCTTGTTCTGGTGGCAATCGTCATCAGTGCAAGCGCTCAGATTGTCGGCACCACCCTGCTGCAGCGCATCATTGATAATGCACTGATGCCCATGTTGCAAAATGGCATTTCCTCCACCCTGATGGCGAGCTTTGTGCGCATGCTGCTGATTATGGGCGTGGTTTATTTGATGGGTGCGCTCTGCACTTATGCGTACAGCCGTATTATGCTGGTGATTTCCACCAAAACCCTGTATCGCATCCGTACCGACTTGTTTACCAAAATGGAGAAGCTTCCCATCCGTTATTTCGACACCCACACCCATGGTGAACTGATGAGCCGCTACACCAACGATACGGACACCATCCGTGAGATGCTTTCCAACAGCGTGGCAAACTTTATTTCCTCCGCCCTTTCGGTTGTCAGCGCGTTTGTCATGATGCTTTATTACAGCTGGCAGCTTACCATCGTTGTGATTCTGATGCTGTTTGTCATGATTAACGTGGTAAAGAAAATCGGCGGAAAAAGTGAACTGTATTTCCGCAAGCAGCAACAGGCCATTGGCAAGGTCAACGGTTATATTGAGGAAATGATTGAAGGACAGAAGGTCGTAAAGGTATTCTGCCACGAAGACAGGACCAAGGGAGAGTTCCACCAGTTGGATGAGGAACTGTGCGACGCGTCGACCAGCGCTAATACATTCGCCAATATCTTAATGCCGATTATGGGCAACATTTCCAACATCCTTTACGCGCTGACCACCGCGTGCGGCGGGTTACTGGTTCTGGCTGGAAGCCTGACAACGGGTACAGTGGTAGCGTTTTTGCAGCTGACCAAAAACTTCTCCATGCCGATTACCCAAATCTCCCAGCAGATGAACACCGTGCTGACGGCACTGGCCGGTGCAGAACGGATTTTTGAGGTGATTGATTCGGAACCCGAGGTGGACGACGGCTACGTTACACTGGTAAACGCCCAAGTAGAGCCGGACGGCAGCATTACTGAAACGGATCACTACACCGGCGTATGGGCTTGGAAGCATCCCCACAGTGCAGACGGAAGCGTAACTTACACCAAGCTGGAAGGCCGTGTGGAATTTGACAACGTGGTCTTCGGCTACGAGCCGAACAAAACCGTACTGAACGGCATTTCCCTTTACGCCAAACCGGGCCAGAAAATCGCCTTTGTCGGTTCCACCGGCGCTGGGAAAACAACCATCACCAACCTGATTAACCGGTTTTACGACGTGCCGGATGGAAAAATCCGTTACGACGGCATTAACATCAATAAGATTAAAAAGGCGGACCTGCGCCGTTCGCTTTCCATGGTGCTACAGGACACCCATCTGTTTACCGGAACCGTGATGGAAAACATCCGCTACGGCAACTTAAACGCAACCGACGAGGAATGCATTGAGGCGGCAAAGCTGGCCAATGCCGACCACTTCATCCGCCATCTGCCAAAAGGATACAATACGATGCTTTACTCCGACGGCTCCAACCTTTCTCAGGGACAGCGCCAACTGCTAGCCATTGCTCGTGCCGCGGTGGCGAATCCGCCCGTGCTGATTCTGGACGAAGCGACTTCCTCCATCGATACCCACACGGAGATATTGATTGAAAAAGGCATGGACCGCCTGATGCAGGGCCGTACGGTATTCGTCATTGCCCACCGGCTGTCCACCGTGCGCAACTCCAATGCAATTATGGTGCTGGAAAACGGCAATATTATTGAGCGCGGCAACCATGAAGAGCTGATTGCGCAAAAGGGCAAATATTATCAGCTTTACACAGGCATGTTTGAACTTTCCTGATGTTTCATTTCATAAAAAAGACTTTCTTCCCCGGCCGAATGGGCTGAGGAAGAAAGTCTTTTTTATAAAATCAGTACGCGTTACCAGATACGGCTGTCCTTTGCGCAGTGATTCTGTCTTTTGGCGGCGCGAACCTCTACAAAACAGCCGCACAGTTCACACATTCCGTTGATTAGATGGCTGCACTGCCTGCAATACGCCAGGCGGGCTTCATAATCCGGCGCAGGTGTCCGCATTGTTTCGTCCAGACTTTCCACATACTCGAAAATGCTCCGGTAATACTCGCTGTCGGTCATATCTTTTAACAAGCAGCGCCTGCAAACGATGTCCATTTTCCGCTCATCCTTTCACGGGCATTGGCCGGAACGTTGTGCGCGCCCCGTTCGCGGGGCGGCTTTCCGGTGCCGCCGGGCCTGCGGATTATTCCGCTACGGTAATTTCCATCACACTGCAGGCTGGCATGGTGAATTTCAGGCGGTTTTCCATGGTTTCAATCGACTGGAAGTTCTGAATTTTGACGGTGTCCGGGTGGTCGAAATCATTGTACGCATCCATTGCGCCGCCGGTCAGAACTCGCGCGCTGACCTGATTCGGCTTCATCCCGAGCAGATCGCACTCAATCGGCTCAGCCGCATCGGCCGACAAGTTTGCCGCGGTAACATGAAGAACATTATGGTCATCCACAGATGCCGATACGTTGAGATTCGGAACCTGAGCGTCTTCTGTTCCGATCATCTCCCCCGTGGCAAAGCTTTCCACCAGTGTGGCGTCCTGATGCGCACGGTATAGATCAAATACATGATAAGTCGGGGTCAGCACCATCTTTTCGCCCTCAGTCAAAATCACGGACTGCAGAACGTTCACCATCTGGGCAATATTGGCCATTACCACACGGTCGCTGTGCTGGTTGAAAATATTCAGGCTTAGGGCCGCCACTATGGCGTCGCGCATGGTATTCTGCTGATATAAAAATCCTGGATTCGTCCCCGGTTCCACATCATACCAGGTTCCCCATTCATCTACAATCAGCCCTACCCTATGGTCCGGGTCATAATAGTTCATAATTCGGGAGTGATTTTCCACCAGTTCTTGCATGTAGAGCGCTTTTTTCAGCGTTATGTAATACTCTTGCTCGGTAAACTTAGTTGCAGAGCCTTTGTTTTTCCACTCGCCGGGAACGGTGTAATAGTGCAGGGTAATGCCGTCCATCAATTTGCCCGCGTACTCCATCATGGTTTTCATCCAATGATAGTCGCCTACGCTGGGGCCGCTGGCAATCCGGAAAATCTTGTTTTCCCCGTAATTCTTAAGGAAGGACTGATACTGGCGGTACAGGTCGAGATAATGCTCCGGCCGCATGTTGCCGCCACAGCCCCAAGTTTCGTTTCCTACCCCGAAGTACTTTACCTTCCAGGGCTCTTCCCTGCCGTTCTGTTTGCGCCATTCCGTCATGGGGGACTGCCCGTCGAAGGTCATGTACTCCACCCACTCGCTCATTTCCTGAACGGTGCCGGAACCGCAGTTTCCGTTGATGTACGGCTCACAGCCGACCTGGCGGCAAAACTCCAAAAATTCGTGCGTACCGAACGAATTGTCCTCCACGACGCCGCCCCAGTTGGTGTTAATCATTTTTTTGCGGCTGTTTTTGGGTCCAACCCCATCTTTCCAATGATACTCGTCAGCAAAGCAGCCGCCCGGCCAGCGCAGTACAGGAACGCGGATGTGCTTTAGGGCCTCCACCACATCGGTGCGCATCCCGTTCACATTAGGGATCTCCGAATTTTCACCCACATAAATGCCGTTGTAAATACAGCGGCCCAAGTGTTCCGAAAAATGGCCATAGATGTTGCGGTTGATTTTACTTTTTTTCACTTTGGTGTTGACAATTAGTTTTCCCATTTCCATTCCTCCAGTAAATAACAGAAATATCTCTCTTTGCTGCTTTTGCCGCCGGATTCGGAGTTGCGACCCCTTTGACACCGGGATTCCGCATCAGCCGCTGCTGAAACCGTGCAGCATAAGAATTTTTGTCCAATTTTATGTATGCATTTATATTTTATAATTACCTTTATATTATAGCATTTCTTTTATAAAATAAAATATGGAAAAACAACAAATTTAAGCCGGGAAAACCGTTGTTTTCCCGGCTTATAACAAGTTTGAAACCCGGTAACGGAGCGTTGTTTCCTTTACTCCTGCTTAATCGCGGTAAGCGCACTAATTTTAACCGCTCGGTTCGCCGGGCCAAAACCGGAAACCAGCCCAACCAGCGTAGCGAAAGCCAAGGCACTCAACGCCAGCCAGGCCGGTATAATGGAAATCTGCGAACCGGCGGAAACCAGCCCCACCATGGCGTCGCCCCCCTTTTGTTGCGCGGCCAGCGTATTGATTACGGTAGAAATCAGATAGCTGATTCCAACACCCACGATGCCGCCCAAAAAACCAATGGCACCGGCTTCCATTAAAAACATGGACCGTATATTTCCCACTACACAGCCTAGAACCTTCATAATTCCAATTTCACGCGTGCGTTCATAAATGGACATGGTCATGGTATTGGCGATTCCAAGCGCGGCAACCAAAAGGGAAATGGCCCCCAAGCCGCCCAGTATCATCTGAATCGTCCGCATCTGCTCTTCAATCGGCTTGCGGATGCTGTTCATACTGTAAGTGCTGTAGCCGGACTTTTTAATCACTTCCTCTACTTCAGAAACATGTTCCACCGCGTCTACCTTCACACTCGCTTCGCTGTATCCCTCCGGAGCATTTTTATCCTTCTTCACATTGTTCAGCTTTTCGTATTTCGCTTGCAGTTCCTTCGCAAGGCTGATGTCCATAAAAATGCAATGACTCGGAGTAGGGCTTTTGCCGTAATCCTCCTCCAGAATACCAATGCAGTTCAGTTTAACGGGTTTGACCTTTGCGGTGGAATTTTCCGGCGGCGTCGGCTCCGCCTGAAGCTTTGCCTTCATCGGGTCCAAAAACGGTTCCGGCAGCTTCCCGTTTTTGTCCGGTTCCGCATACACCATGTTATTGTTGGTTTTCCGGGTATCAATAAAGTCATAGGCCCCGTCTTTCCCCATCAGAATCGTGGTACGGTTTTCCTCTTCTTTTTTCGGAAGCGTTCCCTGCGTTGGCTTATAGCCGAACGCTTCCAGCGCCCCCATATCTACGCCGTAAATCATGCTGTCATAGCGGTATTTTCCGCTTTTGACCGTTACCTGTGATGGGTCCAGCATGCAAACCGGTGTCAGCGCGACAACATGCTCCATCATTTTGATTTTTTCCAGCGCTTTGTCGTCCAGCGGAGTGGACTTGGATGACCCCGAATCGGCATGAATCTGAATTACAGTCAAATCGCCCATATCCCGCATCATAGCTTCCATACTTTCCCGAATTCCGAATCCAAACGAAAGCATAACCACAATGGCGCAGGTGCCAATTACCACGCCGGCCACGGTCAGAACCGTGCGCACCTTTCGTTTGAAAAGGTTCCCGAGCGCCATGGAAATCATATCTTTCCACTTCATAACCGTTTCTCCTGTGAAGACGGCTCGGGAGCGTCATAGTAGTCCTCTTCCTCCAATTGGCGGAGTTTTTTTGCCTTCCGCTTTTTCAGAAAGATGCGCAAAACGACTAGAATTGCGATGACGCCAACGCCCACACCGGCCCAAAGGTACCACGGAAGCCCGTTGTTTTCCACCGGAGCGTTAGCTGGTTCGGAACCACCCTCACCAGGTTCATCCTCCATTTGCGACACCTCGCAGGAAAATTCTTTGGTCACGCTTCGGTTTACGCCGGTTGCGTCCTCATAGCTGAACACAGCGGTTCCTTTTAACGTCCCCTCCTCGTTTGGGGTTAAAGAAGCCTGAAACGTATCCCCCACGCCAGACTCCACATTGCCGATGTAGGAGTCCATTTCACTGGAGGTAAAGTTGCCGCTAAGCTTGACGGACAGATTAAATATTTTACTTTTTCCTTTATTCACGTAACTAATGCTCAGCTGCCCGGATTCCCCAACAAACATGGGGGACGGAAGTTCCACCCCACCCACTTCAAACCGGTCCGGCTGAGTTAATGGAATGGAAATGACTTCGGTAGACTCAATCGTTTCCCGCTTTCCGTCCAGAACCGCTTCATAATGAAAGGCCACATTCACACCGTATGAGTTCGGGGTTGCGTCCGACTTCGGCAGCAGCGCGATTTCTCTGCTGAATAACGCGCCGGGGGCAACTTTATCGATAAAAAAGGTGTTGGAAGATTTTGCAGGGGTAAATGCACCCGCTACGGATTTATCGTCGTTTCCCGCCACAGAAGAAACCGTAATTTTCAGGTTTTCAATCTGCGTGGTGGGGTTTGTATTACGGAAACGCATCGCGAGGT
This sequence comes from Clostridiales bacterium, assembly GCA_012839345.1. Lineage (GTDB taxonomy): Bacteria > Bacillota > Clostridia > Oscillospirales > Acutalibacteraceae > Caproiciproducens. The sequence goes on from DUNN01000012.1 coordinate 134,290, forward strand.
TGAACTCCTTGCCGCCCAGAACAGCCTTCCCGCCGTAATCATAGCTTTCAATAATAATGGTTGGCTTGCTCGCGTTGGTTCCACTGCTTCCGCTTTCCGTGTCCGTTTTGGTACCAGTGACCGGCACAAACACATTAGTGGCCACTGTCGTTGGACATTCATCCGATGAAATCTGGACTTTTATCATATAATTTTTGGACACCATCTTCGGATTGCAGACCATGGGAAAGGTGACCACCGTGGTCTTTCCGGCATCCAGTGAATCTACAGTTTTGGTATCCGTCTGCCCGTTTACGGTGATTTCGTCGGCATTCAACCCGTCCAGCACCACGGTCACATGGTGGTTTGCAAGGCTGCCGCTGTTTTTCAGGGTCAGGTTCAGGTCAAATTTTTCCCCTTCCTTAATCCCGCTTTGGCTGACCGTGTAGCTGGCAAGCGACAGGTCGGACTTTTCTGTGCCGGAGGAAGTCGTGGTCGGCTGACACTCGGTAATGGTCTTCTGAATAGTACACGATTTCTTTTCTGATACAAAAACAATGGTAAATTTGAGGATGGCCGGCCCCATGCCGACATACTTCATATTTTTTTCCCCAATATGAATATAGTACGCATTCCCTTTAGAAGGGGTAGAACTGCTGTCATCATCCGGTTCCCACTTCTTCGGAGTCATTTTACCACTCGGCAGACCGGAAATGGAACCGTTTGGGCTGGTTACCGATATTTGAACGTTATCAGGGTCATGACTATTCTGGTCGAAAAATACAAAATCCGCCTCAAAGCTGCTGCCCCGGCTGATAGAAGGCTTATCCGCATTCGAAATGATATGGTATGACAACCGCGGCGTAATATCGTCGTCAGTCCCCGCCGCACTTGCCGTGCGGCTGAAAGCAACAACCGTGGTAATCAGGCAAAATACCATTGCCAGAGAAACCATCCTTCGTATTCTGTTTTTCATCATGCGTTCTCCTCCTGTTTTTCGCTGTGGATCGTTTGTAAAATTGAAAGATTCGGCTCATCGCTTTTGACATTTCCGTCGTGAATCGTTATAATCCGGTCAGCATACTTTGCGATTTCGTTGTCGTGCGTTACCACAATCAGCGTTTCTCGGTACCGTTTGGCCAGCGAAACCATAATTTCCATGACCTCCCGGCTGGTTTTGCTGTCCAGGTTCCCGGTCGGTTCATCGGCAAAAATAATCTGAGGGCGGGAAACAAACGCCCGCGCAATGCCAACCCTCTGCTGCTGGCCGCCGCTCATCTGCGTGGGTTTGTGGAACAGCCGGTCCCCCAGGTTCACCAGCTTTAACATATGTATGGCCCGTTTGGTGCGTTCGGTCTTGTCAACGCCCTTAAACACCAACGGTATAGCAACATTTTCGACCGCCGTAAGGGTGGGCAGCAAATTGTACGACTGAAAGATAAACCCAATATTTTTCTGCCGGAACAGCGCCCACTGTTTCTCTGAAAAATTCGAAACCGTCTGCCCTCCGATTTTTACGGTTCCTTTTGTCGGTTTTTCCAGTCCCGCAAGGATATTCAGCAGGGTGGACTTTCCCGAACCGGAGGTGCCAAGGATACAACACACTTCTTCCGGCTGAATCTCTAAATTAATCCGTTCCAGGGCGACCACCCTTTCACGGTCGACCCGGTAAGTCTTGCGGATATCTTTCACGGAAATCAAGCTCATTTCATTCTCCTTCCGTAACTGAAACTTTGCGCATCGCGCCCTGCCTGTAACCCAACCCATCCGCCATCGTGCAGAACGGGGGGCAATCCATCCAAAACGGCAGGTTCCTTAAAAAGCGATTCCAATTCCCCTTTCTTGCAGTGCTGACAACAATCCTAAAAAATTTTAGAGATGTGGCAATATTTAACATTATTTTAAGCTAATAATATACTATTGCGAGAAATAAAACAATGAACAAAAATGTAACTTTCTGCGGCAGCGCAGCAAGCCGCCCCGCTGTGCTTTCTCCATACGCTTTGGATGCAAAAAGAAATTCTGATTACGAAGGAAGATGTTACTTAATAAAATGCAGCGAAACGGCAAGGAATGCCTCTTTCCATAATTATATGGAATTCCGACTTATTGGAGGTCGAAATAATTGCTGATTCAGTGTTCAGCCAACCATTTAAATTTGCGACTGGTAACTTTGCAATTTTGTTTAGACGACAGCAAAAAATTTGGGACAAGCCGTTTTAGCGGCTTGCCCCAAATTTCTCTTTTTTAGCGTGTCATCTGTGCATGTGCAGCGGTTCGCCGGTTACGGTAAATTCCGCACAGGGTACCTCGCAGCCGGTCAGTTCCCTGCTGCGTTCATCCGGCTGGCTTCCGCCAATGTAAACACGGAACTTGCCGGGTTCCAGCACACAGTTTCCGTCATTGTCAATCAGTGCCATCTGACGGGCGGTAATTGGGAAGGAAACCTCCGTTTTTTCGCCCGGATTCAAGGTAATGCGGCGAATGCCATTCAGCTGCCACCGTGGAACCCGCACGCTGGCTTCCATATCCTGCAAATAAAGCTGAACAATTTCATCGGAAGCACGCGTTCCGGTGTTTTCCACGGTAACACGCGCCTCCAGCCCGCTTCCCGCCGGAAGCTGCGACGCACTGAGAACCAGGTTGCTGTAACGGAAGCTGGTGTAACTCAAGCCGTATCCAAACGGATAGAGCAGCGCCTTTTTGAAGTAGCGGTAGGTACGGTTTTCCATGGAATAGTCGTGGAAATCCGGCAGATCCTCTTCCGAACGGTAAAAGGTAATCGGCAGCCTTCCGCTTGGGGAATACTCCCCAAACAGCAGGGACGCAACAGCTCGGCCGCCCTGCCCGCCCGGATACCACGCCTGCACAATAGCATTTACATGTTCATCCGCCCAATTTACCGCGAGCGCACTTCCGGAAAGAAGGACCAAAACAACCGGGGTGCCGGTTTTCTGAACCGCTTCCAGCAGTTGCTGCTGGGTGCCGGGCAGCTTCAGGTTGACTTTATCGCCGGAGGCAAACTCATTGGAAGTATCGCCCTCCTCACCTTCCAGACCGGCATCCAGTCCAAGGCAAAGTACCGCTACATCGGCGCGCTCCGCTGCGGAAACCGCCTCCGCAATTCGGTCGTATTTTTCCGAAAGGCCGCTCATGCTGTTCTTATAAAGATGGCAGCCTTCCGCGAAATACACACGGGTATCCGGTCCGACCGCCTCACGGATTCCGTTTAATACCGTAACATACTCGGAGGCGGTTCCATTGTAGTTTCCTTCCAGCGCGGCGCGGCTGTCGGCGTTCGGCCCGATGACCGCAATGGATTTCAGCTGATTTTTATTCAGCGGAAGGAGTTGATTCCGGTTCCGCAGCAAAACGAGTGATTTTTTGGCTACTTCCAGCGCGGCGCGGCGGTGTTCCTCGCAGTCCACCCTTTCATAAGGAATCGTGGTGTAGGGCACATGCTCCGGCTTATCAAACATTCCCAGGCGCATGCGAATCAGCATCAGGTGGTAAACCGCTTCGTCAATAGCGGATTCGCTGATCAGCCCGCTGCGCACCGCCTTGGTCAGGCTGGCATATGCGCAGCCGCAGTTTAGGTCACATCCATTGTTTACCGCCAGAGCGGAGGACTCTTCAATGCTCTTCGTCACTTTATGTGCTTCATTAAAATCCTTAATTGCCCAGCAGTCGGAAGTGACATAGCCGTCAAATTCCCACTCGCCGCGCAGAATATCTTTTAAAAGCGTTTTACTGCCGCAGCAGGGCTCCCCGTTCACACGGTTATAGGCGCCCATCACACCCACTACTCCCGCTTCGCGGACGGCGACCTCAAACGCCGGCAGGTAAGTTTCCCAAAGATCTTTCTGCGAAATTTCTGCATTAAAGCGGTGGCGTTCCCCTTCCGGCCCGCTGTGACCCGCAAAATGCTTGGCACAGGCGGCAGCTTTCAGATATTTTTTATCGTTGCCCTGAATACCGCGGATAAAGGAAACCGCAAGCCGGGAAGTCAGGTACGGGTCTTCCCCATAGGATTCCTGGCCGCGCCCCCAGCGTGGGTCACGGTCAATGTTAATGGTGGGTGACCAGAATGTAAGTCCCTTGTAAATATCATGGTCGCCTTTCCGCTGAAATTCATGATATTTTGCACGTCCTTCCGTGGAAATAATATCTGCGGTTTTTTCCAGTAAATCCGGATCGAACGTTGCTGCCATACCAATTGCCTGCGGGAACATGGTGGCAACGCCCGCGCGCGCAACACCGTGCAGTGCTTCACTCCACCAGTTGTAGCTTGGAACACCCAGCCGCGTGATTTCCGGCGCACTGTGCTGCATTTGCCCGATTTTCTCCTCCAAGGTCATACGCGACACCAAATCGCGCGCCCGTTCTTCAAAACTGTATTCTTCGTTTCTATATATCGGCTCTTGTGGCATTATTACAAATCCTCCGCGTTCCTATAGTTACCGGTCTTACACTATGATAACTGTTCCGCGGAAAGAAGTCCCATCATTCCTTGCGCTTTCCTGATCATTTTTTGCTCTAATTCAGACAAAAGCTACAGCAAAGAACTTAAAACAGAAAAATGCTGCCGTCATACCGGGAAAATCTGTTATTGTGCCATCTTACATTTTTATTGACAAAGCCTAGTCCGTGCAGCGAATCCAGACCAGCATTTCCCCCGTAGTGCGGGTGCACCGGGCATCAGTTTCATGATATCCCGACCGTTGCCCCGCTTCTGCCGCAGGCACACCGTGACTTCCCGCCTGCTGCGGTTATGGTTTCTTGGGTCGTTGATTCATGTTTATGGTATAATAGAATCCAAAACAAATTTAAGTAAAGGCAGTTTACATCATGCAGAAAACATTATCCGCTGTAATTTGTGCATTAAATTCCCAATACATTCATTCTTCCCTCGCGCCTTGGTGCCTTCTGGCCGGAGTCAAGACGTACTGCGGCGAAGAAATCACCGCCCATGTAGTGGAGGGCACCATCAATGAAAAAACAGAACCGATAGCTGAACGCATTCTGGCCTGCAAGCCGCAGGCGGTCGGTTTTTGCTGCTACATCTGGAACATTCAGACAACCCTCGCGCTCGTGCGCAGAATCAAAAGAAGTCTGCCGGAAACAGTTGTCATTTTGGGCGGGCCGGAAGTTTCCTACCGAGCGGAGGCCCTGCTGAAAGAAGAACCACTGGTGCAGTATATCATTTCCGGCGAAGGGGAAAAGCCGTTTGCCCTGCTGCTCGACGCAATCCGCACAGGCGAAAGCGGCAAGGGCATTCCCGGCGTATGCTGCCGGGATGGAGAACGCATTTGGACCACGGAACCCTATACGCCGAAGGAGGACCCGCCAAGCCCTTACTCGCCGGAGTATTTTCAGGCGCTGAACGGGCGCATCGCATACCTAGAGGGCAGCCGCGGATGCCCATTTTCCTGCGCATTCTGCCTTTCCGGCCGGTGCGGCGGCGCACGGTTTTTCAACCTGGAACGCACCAAGCGGGAACTGCTTCTGCTGGCAAACAGCGGCACACAAACCGTGAAGCTGGTGGACCGCACATTCAACGCCAACCGGGAGCGTGCAAACGAAATTTTCCGCTTTATTATCCGGCATTACGGAACCGATATCCCGAAAGGCGTCTGCTTTCATTTTGAAATTGCAGGCGATTTGCTGGATGAGGAAACGCTGGAGATTCTCGCTTCGGCTCCCGTGGGCTCCATGCAGCTGGAAATCGGGCTGCAAAGTTTCCATGCAAAAACGCTGGAAACCATCCACCGGAAAACAAACGTGGAAAAATTGAAAGCCAATATTAAACGCCTGACGAATAACGCCAATATGCACATTCACATTGACCTTATTGCCGGATTGCCATACGAAGACTGGACCTGTTTCACAGAAAGCTTTAACACCGCCTATGCCCTGCACCCCAATATGCTGCAGCTTGGATTTTTGAAACTTTTATACGGAGCACCCATGCGCGAGCAGCCGGAGGAATACCCCTGCCGCTACGCGCCTGAGCCACCCTATGAGGTACTGGAAACGCCCTGGCTTTCGGCGGCGGAGCTGCTCTGCCTGCACCGGACGGAGGACGCGCTGGAGCGCCTTTCCAACAGCGGCCGATTCCCGCGCACACTGGACTACCTGTTCCGGCAAACCGGGTGGACTCCGTTTGAGTTGTTTACAAAATTCGGGGAATATGCCGCAGCAAAAGGAACCCAGAAAATTTCGCTGGACGATTACACGGAACTTGTTTTCCGTTATTTCAGCGGGCAGAACGGGGTGGACCCCCTTGTGCTGCGTGACTGTATGGTATGCGACCGTCTGGCCACGAACGCTTCCGGCAAACTACCACCCGTTCTTCGCCGGAACGACCCGGAACTGCTTCGTGCCGTGAAGCGGCTGGAACAGGAAGACCTGACCCGTTCTCCGAACGGTGTCCGCCGCGGATACGCGATTCTTTACACGGAACATTGCGTGGTGCGCGCGGAATACCGCGACCAAAACCCCGTCACCGGGGAATATCCACTGACCCGTTTCCCCTTGCGCGAACCATCTGCACTGCATAGCCGGTAACGCAACTAGGAGTTCCCACACAACAAAAACAGCCGTGACCCATTTGCCAATGGGCCACGGCTGTTTTCTTACTAGTACAAGGAATCAGCTGCGGACGCTGTCCCTTAACTGAGCAGCTTCCGCCGCGAGCTTTTCAATCGCGTCAAAACGTTTTTCCGCAAGCAGATTTCCGGGGACAATCCAGCTGCCGCCGCACGCGACGACGTTTTTCAGCAGGAGGTAATCCTTCGCATTGGCAAGGCTGATGCCGCCGGTCGGCATAAATTTCATGCCTGCGTAAGGGCCAGCAAGTGCTTTCAGCATTTTTACGCCGCCCACAACTTCCGCCGGGAACAGCTTTACGGTCTTCAGGCCTTCCCGCATGCAGGCTTCCACCTCGGTCGGGGTAGCGCAGCCCGGAATAACCGGAACATGATGTTCCACGCACCAGCGCACCACTTCCAGATTGGTACCGGGGCTGATTACTGCTTTTGCGCCCGCTTCCACCGCACGGCGTGCGTTTTCCACATTCAGCACCGTTCCGGCACACACGCACATGCCGGGCACACTTTCCGCAATGGCGCGGATGGATGCTTCCGCCGCTTCGCTGCGGAAGGTAATTTCCGCAGCGGGCAGACCGCCCGCCTGCAGCGCCTTAGCCAGCGGTACTGCGTTTTCCGCAGTATCCATTTTAATAACGGGGACAATGCCAACCTCATGCAGTTCTGTAAAAAAATCACTCATTGATAAGCCACCCTTTCGTATGATACGGATTTTGCTTTGAATCCGCATCCGTAATCAACCGTTTGAACCTCCGCCCGCTTAATCGACGGATTCCTGTTTGTTTTCCCGCATAAAACGTTCCAACTTTTCCCGTGTGGGCAGTCCTTCATTGTCGCCCACACTCATAACCTGAATCGTACCAATGGCGTTGCCGCGGCGAACCGCTTCCTCCAGAGGAAGGTTTTCCATCACCGCGCTGATCACTCCAGCGGCGAAACCGTCGCCCGCACCCACGGTATCCACAATCTTTTCCGCCGGATACGCGGGGGACTGGAACCCACCTTCTTTGGTTGCAGCATAGGCACCTTTCGGTCCGGTTTTTACTATGACCGCCTTTGCGCCGCGCGCCAGGTAAAATTCGGTAATCGCTTTCGGGTCGTCCGTTCCGCAAAGGATTTTTCCTTCCTTGCAGCCGGGCAGAACATAATCCGCCAGCTCCGCCAGGCGGTTCAGTTCCCGCACCATGGTGGACGTGTCCGGCCAAAGGCTTGGGCGCAAGTTCGGGTCAAAAAAAATCGTCAGACCAGCTTCTTTCGCGCGCTTCATCAGGTGGTGTGCCGCTTCCTGCGTTGTTTTTGACAGTGAGGGTAAAATTCCCGTCATATGAAGGTACCCGTATTCAGAAAGATCCACTTTTTCCACATCTTCCACGGAAATGGTGGAAACAGCGGAATTTTTGCGGAAATAAAAGGTTTCCGGATCGCCGTGGCTGGTTTTACCTTTCAGCATAAATCCGGTGGAACGGTCGTCGCTGTAAGTAATCAGGGAGGTCCCGATTCCGTTTTGCTTCATCGTCTTGACAATCCGGTGACCAAATGGGTCATTGCCCAATTTGGTCATGTAACCCACCGAATGGCCAAGGCGCGAAAGGCCGACGGCAACGTTGAATTCCGCACCGGCTACGGCGGCGGAATAATGCGCTACATCCTCCAGCGATGCTTCCTCCTGCGCGATAAAGAGGCCCATCGGTTCGCCGACCAAAAGAAGTTTTTTACCCAAAAGATTTCCCTCCTGTTAGTAACCGGTGATTCCGTCGAAGACGGCAGTCAAAAGCCGCGAAAACACAGATAGAGCGGCGTTGGGGAACTACCTGAATCAACGGCCGCTTAGATGGTTCGGGCCGGGCAGGGAAATACCCGGCCCGGTCCGAACCATTTTACCATCTTACCCCCGGATCAGGATAAGATCAGGGTTGTTTGCCAATGTATGCGAGGATACCGCCATCCACATACAGAATGTGTCCGTTTACAAAATTAGATGCGTCCGAAGCAAGGAAAACGGCAGGTCCCATCAGGTCATCCGTCTTGCCCCAGCGCGCTGCCGGAGTTTTGGAAATAATGAATTTATTGAACGGATGGTCCGGAGTACGCAGCGGAGCGGTTTGCGGAGTCTCAATGTATCCAGGTCCAATACCGTTACACTGAATATTATACTCGCCGTATTCGGAAGCAATGTTCCGGGTTAGCATTTTCAGGCCGCCTTTTGCAGCTGCATAAGCACTGACCGTTTCACGGCCAAGTTCGCTCATCATGGAGCAGATGTTGATGATCTTGCCATGGCCTTTTTTGATCATACCCGGAATGACCGCCTTGGAAACAATAAACGGCGCGTTCAGGTCAACATCGATCACCTGACGGAAGTCCTTTGCTTCCATTTCCAGCATTGGGATACGCTTGATAATACCGGCATTGTTCACCAGAATATCAATGGTGCCAACCTCTTCCTCAATCTTTTTGACAAGAGCCTGAACCGCGGCTTCATCCGTTACGTCGCAGACATAGCCGTGTGCATTGATCCCTGCTTCTTTGTAAGAGGCAAGCCCTTTGTCCACCAATTCCTGCTTAATGTCGTTAAACACAATGGTTGCACCCATATTGGCGTAAGCGGAGGCGATGGCAAAACCAATGCCATAGGAAGCGCCGGTTACCAGCGCGACTTTTCCGTCCAGGCGAAAGCTTTCATTTGAAATCATAATTGTTCTCTCCTTCTTCTATCTAAATTATACTAAAAAAGATCACCGTAAATCTGTGTTGGCAATGTCGTCCATATCATCGAAGGCCTGATTTTCGCCGCCCATGGCCCAAATGAACGTATAGTTGGAGGTGCCGCAGCCAGCATGAATGCTCCAAGAAGGATTGATGACCGCCTGCTCATTCTGCATCACAATGTGGCGGGTCTGATTGCCTTCGCCCATCATGTGGAATACCACGTTTCCTTCCGGAATATTGAAGTACGTGTAGATTTCCATACGGCGTTCATGCGTATGGCAGGGCATAGTGTTCCAAACACTGCCCGGTTCCAGGCAGGTCATTCCCATGGAAAGCTGGCAGGTTTCCAGCACATCAGGGTGAATAAATTGGTTGATGACGCGCTTGTTGGCGGTTTCTGTGGAACCCAGCGGGCGTTTGTTTGCGTCCTTAATGGAAATAAATGTGGTTTTGCAGGCTTTGTGCGCCGGTGCGGAAACCATGTAGAATTTAGCCGGTTTGTTCGGGTCTTTGCTGGAAAACAGAACCTGCTTGGTGCCCTTGGTTACATACAGGCAGTCTTCGAAGCCCATGTCGTAGGAAACCCCGTCCGCCTGAATCACGCCGTCGCCGCCGATATTGAAAATACCGATTTCACGGCGTTCCAGGAAATAGTTTGTCCCAAAGTTTTTCCAGCAGTCAATTCCTTTTTCAATGGAGACGGTTTCCTTTACCGGCATGCACCCCAGGGTTACCATGCGGTCCACATGGGAGTAGACAGCAACCACCTGGTCAGGTTGATAAAGGTTTTCAATCAAAAATTCCTTGCGGATTTCCTCAGTGGTGTAACGCTGAAAATCCTTTTGATTGGCAGAATAGCGAATGTCCATTTTAAACTCTCCTTTTCGGTTTAATTTATTCGTCTGTACCGGATTCCGGCTGGAAGTAATCCCGGAGTTCGGTGTGAATACGGGTCTGCAGGCGGTGGATTCCGCCGTTGAGATGCTTTTCAATCAGGGGCTGTACTCCTTCGGGACGGCGCTCGTGAATCAGCTGAAACAGTTCCTTGTGCTCTTCAATTATAGCGGGCAGGTTCTGCACCGCCACAATGTCCAGCATGCGGAACCGAGTGTAATCGACCTCGGATTTCTGAATCAGTTCCCAAAGCATATTGTGCCCTGCCGTTTTGAACCATACCTCGTGAAACTGCGAATCCAACTCATAAAACCGGCTCATATCAAGGTCTTTCTCTTCCATCAGCACCATTTGCTTCCGGATGATATAGCGCAGTTTTTCTTCCAGCAGAGGCGTGCAGAGAGGAATAAAATCACGCAGGACGGCGCTCTCCACAGCAATGCGCATGTAGATGATCTGTTCGATGTCGTTAAAATTCAGCAGTGCCACAAACGAACCTTTATAAGGAACGATATTCATAAGCCCTTCGCCGCTCAAGCGCTGCATAACCGAACGAATCGGCGTGCGTGACACCGAAAAGCGTTTGCATAGTTCGTTTTCACTGATGGATTGCCCCGGCTTCAATTTTAAATGGAGAATTTCTTCCTTCAAGCACCGATAAATATATTCGCTGCTGTTTACCGGAATATTTTCCAATTAGCATACCCCTTATATCTTGTGGTGTGATTTCTTTCCTATGTATCCAGATTACCACGTTGTATTCAAAAATGCAATTTGGATACAAGCAAGAATTTCACGCTGCCATTTTGTATATTTTTAAAACGGAGTCTTCAGCTTGCTTTTTCTTAGCATCCCATTCCAGTTCCGGGGTATTCCGGTACAAAGACTGTTTCTGCAAATTCTGCCTAAAAACAGCAGGCTATGACTTGCTCTCATCCAGACTTCGCGGTCCTGCTCAAAACCAAATCGATAGAAAAAATGGCAGCCGTAAAATGAAAGGAATCCCTACATCTTGCGGCTGCCACCCATTACAGCGTTACGCCATCCTTGAAAATTGCCACGTCGCGCTTGTCAAGCGCTTCGGATTTTGCCTGTGCTTCGCCGGAAGCCACACGCAGAACCAAATCAAACAGTTCGTCGGTAACCTCCTCCATCGAAGCGCCGGAAAGCAGCCGACCCGCATCCAGATCAATCCACTTGCTCTTCTTCTCTTTCAGCGCGGTATTGCTGGAAATTTTCAGAGTCGGAACCGGGCACCCGAACGGTGTGCCCCGCCCAGTGGTGAACAAAACCATATGCGCGCCGGAAACTGCAGTCGCCGTCGCCGCCACCAGATCGTTGCCGGGGCCCTGCAGAAGGTTAAGCCCTTTCTTTTGCAGTGGATCGCCATAGCGGAGAACGTCCCGCACCAAAGCGGTACCACCTTTTTGCACACAGCCGAGTGACTTGTCCTCCAGCGTAGTGATGCCGCCCGCCTTGTTGCCGGGTGACGGATTGGAGTCAATCTCTTGTCCGTAGCGCATAAAATAAGATTTAAAGTTATTAATCAAATCCACGGTCTTGTGGAAAACTTCCTCGTTTTCACACCGGTTCATCAGGATGGTTTCCGCGCCGAACATTTCGGGAACCTCCGTCAAAATGGTGCTGCCGCCCTGTGCAATCAGGCGGTCGGAGAAGGAACCCACCAGCGGATTCGCCGTGATGCCGGAAAAGCCGTCGGAACCACCGCATTTCAGGCCTACAATCAGTTCGGAAGCACTGCATTCCTCCCGAGTAAAGGAGGAAGCATAGGCGCACAGCTCGCGCATCAGTACAAGCGCGGCTTCCACCTCATCTTCGTGGTCCTGGCAGTTCATAAACTTGACTCGGTCAGGATTCCAGCTGCCCAAAACCTTTTTCAATTCGTCCAGGTTATTGTTTTCGCAGCCAAGGCCGAGCACCAGCACTGCGCCGGCGTTCGGGTGGCGAATCAGGCCGCAGAGCGCTTTCTGCGTATTCAGCTGGTCGTCGCCCAGCTGGGAGCAGCCGTACGGATGGCTGTACGCCGTAATTCCGTCCAGCGCGTCCGTCTTGAACTGCTGCGATTCTTCCTCAATCTTCTTGGCAATCGCGCTCACGCACCCAACGGTTGGAATAATCCAGACCTCGTTACGGATGCCAACGCTGCCGTCCGCCCTGCGGTAACCCATGAAGGTTTTCGGAGCAATCGGCTTAAGCGGTTTGCCGTTCGGATGATATTCATAATTCAGCAGGCCGCCCAGCTTTGTTGCCACACAATGGGTGTGCACCCATTGCCCGGGCAGGATATCCCGGACCGCGGTGCCAATGGGGAACCCGTATTTTACAATATCCGCCCCGGCGGGGATTTTTTTCAGCGCAATCTTATGACCGGCCGGAATGTCCTCCGCCGCGGTCAGTTGTTCCCCAACCGTCTCCCCTTTGGAAATCGGTTCGATTGCCACTGCAACATTATCGGATGTATGAATTCGATAAATTTTACTAATCATGGAATACCTCTTACTCTTTGATTTCATCCATGACAGACGCCATGGCAGAAATCGGGTCCTTCTTCAAACGTTCCAGATCTTTGGCAACGGTATCGGTAAAGTCCTTGTACTGGTTCAGGTCCTCGCCCCAGAATTCCTTCTTACCCGCCAGCAGCTGGGCGAATTCACGGGTTGGCAGGGACTTGCTGTTCGCGGCAAAAAAGTCCAGAACCGCCTTGTCATCGCGGATCGGATAAGGCTGGCCGTCGCGGGTGCCCTCCAGCATTCCATCCTTCAGATTATCAGAGGTATAAAACGCTGCCAGCGCCGCAAATGAGAAAGTAAGCAGACGCGGGATCTTGCCGGTTGCCTGGTAAACATCACGGAAAGTCGGCAGAATTCTGGCTTTCCACTTGGAAACAGAGTTCAGAGCAATGGAGAGCAGTTCGTGCTTCACAAACGGATTTTCATACCGCTCGAATACGGAATTTGCGAAAGCAACCGCCTCTTCCCGCGGCAGTTTTACAGTTGGAACGATTTCCTTCATCACAATGGTGTCCATATAGCTGCGGATGAGGCTGTCTTCCATGCAGTCCAGAACAATATTCTTGCCCATCAGGTACGAAGCAAGCACCGTTGCCGTATGGGCGCCGTTCAGAATGCGGACCTTACGCTCACGGAACGGGCGCTGGTCCTTGGTGAACACCACGTGCATCCCTGCCTTATCCAGCGGGAATTCCGCAGAAATATCCTTTTCGCTTTCAATCACCCAAAGGGCAAACGGCTCGCAGGTATCCAGCAAATCATCCTCATAGCCAAGCTGTTCCCAAAGCTTTTCAGCTTCTGCTTTCGGGTAGCCGGTTACAATGCGGTCTACCAATGTACTGCAGAAAATATTATTTTCTTTCACCCAGGCGGTAAATTCCGCACCGAGCTTCCACTGGTCGGCCAGCTTCAGCACGCATTCCTTCAGCTTGCCGCCGTTGTTTTCAATCAGCTCCACCGGCAGAAGAATCAGGCCCTTGTCCGCAGCGCCGTTGAAATGACGGAAACGCTCATACAGAAACTTGGTCAGCTTGCCCGGGTAAGATTTCGGCGGCTCCGCTTCAAATCGATCCTCCGGGTCGTACACAATGCCAGCCTCCGTAGTGTTGGAAACCACAAAGCGGAGGGAATCCAGGTGAGACAAAGCCATGAAATCGCCGTACTCCTCGCCGCTGTCGACCACTTTCTGCACAGAAGTAACCACACGGTTTTCCTCGTACTTTTTGCCATTCATCTTTCCGCGCATGGATACGGTGTAAAGATTATTCTGTTCATGAAACCGATTCAGGCTGCCGAATGGAATCGGTTTTACAATCGCAACATCACCGTTAAAAACGCCCTTTTCGTTTGCAACGTCAATCATATAATCCACAAAGGCGCGCAGGAAGTTTCCCTCGCCGAACTGAACCACTTTAATCGGTCTTTCGATGCGAGTATAGATTTCATTAATTTTTTTCATGGTGTCTCCTCCTGTAAAATTGTAAGTGCTTACAATTACGTATTCTATCACGTCGCTTTTAAAAGTCAATAGACTATCCAATAAATAAAAAAATTTAGTTAGTATTGATTTTATTGGTGCATAATGTTATAATTTTGGATGAAAGTGCTTACATTATTGTATGTGAAAAATATGAAGATATCCGTATATAAAATCAATATTAGATATTAATTGAAAATCATATTTTTCGACGGGCGGTTTGGCACACCGCAGAATTCCGCAAGCCAGCGCCGGTCAAAACGTTTGGCCGGTCCGAAAGGATCACCCTGATTATGAACATTTATGACATTGCCCAGCGCAGCGGAGTTTCGATTGCCACCGTATCGCGCGTGTTGAATGGCGGCAAAAACGTAAGTCAGAAAACCCGCGAAAAAGTGCTCTCCGTTATGCAGGAGGAAGCATACACCCCAAATGCATTTGCGCGGGGATTGGGCCTGAATACAATGAAAATGGTCGGTATCCTTTGTACGGACGTTTCCGACACCTTTTATGCCAAGGCCCTTTCCTTGGTGGAGGGCAACCTGCGCCGCCACGGGTTTGACGTGTTACTCTGCTGCACGGGCAGCCAGCTGGAGGACAAAAAAAAGTACCTGGAACTGCTGCTGCAAAAGCGCGTGGATGCCGTCGTTCTAATCGGCTCTGCCTTTCAGGAAAATACGGATAACTCTCACATTGGCGCAGCATCCAAACAGGTTCCCGTGGTTATCATCAACGGTCTTGTGGAACTGCCGAATGTCTACTGCGTTCTCTGCGACGAAAAGGAGGCGCTCACCCGCAATGTGGAACTACTTTACCGGCAGGGAAGCCGCCGGATTCTGTATTTATATGATACACTGACTTACAGCGGCTGCCAAAAGCTTGCCGGCTACCGGGAAGGCTGGCGCAGCTGTGGGCTTCCCGAAGAAGATCTTCTGGCTGTTCAGGTGAACAAAAATCTAGAGGAAGTACGCAGCAAGGTGAAGTCCCTGCTGGAAAACGGAGAATCATTCGATGCTGTGCTCGCTTCCGAAGATCTGCTGGCAGTGGGCGCACAAAAGGCGCTCGCGGGCAGGGGACTGACTCTGCCGATTATTGGCTTCAACAACTCTGTTTTGGCACAATGTGCTTCCCCCTCCCTGTCCAGCGTGGATAATATGTTAGACACACTCTGTCCCACCGCGGTCAATCTGCTGATGGATCTTCTGGATGGCAAACCGGCGCCGCACAAAATTCTTCTTTCCGCACAGCTTACAGAGCGGGAAACATTTCGTATGGACTCTACTCCCCATGTATAATCGCGCTGGAAACTGATACGATAATCATTATTCTACCCGATAATGATTTACCGATACATTATTAAGGAGGACACTCACAATGAAGGAATTTATGGATAAGGATTTCCTGCTCTCCAACGAAACTGCAAAAAAACTGTTCCACGAATATGCGGAACAAATGCCGATTGTCGATTATCACTGCCACATAAACCCGGCGGAAATTGCGCAAAACCGCAAATTTGAAAACATTACACAAGTCTGGCTCGGCGGCGACCATTACAAATGGAGAATGATGCGCTCCAACGGCGTCGATGAGAAATATATTACCGGCGACGGAAGCGACCGCGAAAAATTCCAGGCTTACGCCGAATCCCTGACAAAGGCAATCGGCAACCCGCTGTACCACTGGACTCACCTGGAACTGAAAAAGTATTTCGGTTACAATGGCGTTCTGAACGGGGATACCGCAGAAGAGGTCTGGAACCTTTGCAATGAAAAGCTAAAATCGGATGCCCTGAGTGTACGCGGCATTATTGATCAGTCCAAGGTCACCCTGATCTGCACCACAGACGACCCGGTGGACACACTGGAATACCACAAGCAGATTCAGTCCGACTCGTCCTGCAAAGTGAAGGTAGTTCCCGCATGGCGCCCCGACAAAGCCATGAATATTGAAAAGGACACCTTTGCCGCTTATATGGACAAGCTGGCGGAGGTTTCCGGCGTCACCATTTCGAAATTTGACGATGTTTGCAAAGCGCTGAGCAATCGGCTGGATTATTTTGAAAAAATGGGCTGCAAAGCTTCCGACCACGGCCTGAACGAGGTTATTTACGCCCCCGCTTCCAAAGAAAAACTGAATCAAATTCTGGAAGCCGGTCTTGCCGGAAAAGCGCTTTCCGCGCAGGAAGTGGACGAATACAAATATGCGGTACTGATTTTCCTTGCACACGAGTATGCCAAACGCGGCTGGGTCATGCAGTTCCATTACGGCACCGCACGCGACACCAACACCTTAATGTTCAACAAGCTCGGCCCGGACACCGGCTTTGACTGCATTTCTCCGGAAATGGGCGGCAAAGGACTTTACAAGCTGCTCGACGTGCTGAATCAGGAAAACAGCCTTCCGAAGACCATTCTCTATTCCCTGAATCCGAATGACAACGCTTACCTTGATACCGTGATCGGATGCTTCCAGGGCACCGAGGCAGCGGGCAAGATCCAGCACGGCGCTGCCTGGTGGTTCAATGACACCAAGAACGGCATGATCGATCAGCTCACCAGCCTTGCCAGCCTTTCCGTACTTGGCAATTTCGTGGGTATGCTGACCGATTCCCGCAGCTTCCTTTCCTATACCCGTCATGAGTATTTCCGCCGCATCCTCTGCAACCTGATCGGCACTTGGGTGGAAAACGGCGAATACCCCTGCGACATGAAAGCGCTTGGGCAAATGGTTCAGGATATTTCCTATAATAATGCGATCCGCTATTTCGGATTTTCCGTCTGATGGAAAACAGTTAGCGACAGGAACTTTGCTTTTTCATTCCGGAGAAACCACCACAGTAGGAAGTTCTGTCCAGTGAGTGTGTGCAAACGGGTAACGGCTTTCCCGGAGCCGTAGGCCGGGTGCTTCCGATAAATTTATACAACAGAAGACTTCACGCCAGTTTAAATTTCACAAGGCGAAGCAGAAAAAAGCAATCATCTTGTCTCATCAAAATAAGGGTACCGCGAAATGAATTTAGATTCATTTCGCGGTACCCTCTTTTTTAATTCACATTTTACCGCAAGCAACGCGGAAAAATTTCGCCTTATGCCGCAAGCTTTTTGACTCTGGCGTGCGCCGTAAGGTCGGTATAAAGTTCAGAGGTATAGGGGTTGCGTCCTGTCTTCGCAATATGAACAATCATATAAACAAAGACCGCTGCATTCGCAAGCAGCGCCAAAAGGCTTACCACAAAAAGCGCCGTGGTATCCGGCGAAGCTGAGGCAACTGTGTAGATGCCAGGGGCGGCGTTCATGGTGTATCCGTCCGGAGCAAGTAGCCCCTGTATTACCGCCTCCTGCGCGATGGAATGGCTGGCCGCGGACTGCACCATCCAGTGGCTCGCGTCCTGGAAAGAAGGGAACGTTTGCGCAAACATGCACCACAAAGCCAGGGTTTGCGCACGGTGCTGCAGCCATGCACCCTTCCCCACGGTGAACGCACACAGAGTTGGTGCCAAAAGCAGCGCCAGGCCACAGTACCACGCATGGGTCGGCAGGCAGTTGTAGGTATACGCAAAATTCCAAAGGTCATACGCAATAATCCAGAACCAAAGCATATCCGGCCACAGCATGTCGCAGCTTTTATCCTTTTCGGTCACGGTACGGATGCAGATACCGAACCAGCCGGTAATGGTAAGAATGTTAAGGATGCCGGCAATTCCGTTCATATAGTTCCATGAGCCGCCAATGTAGTACTGGATTTGGTTATTGGCATATTCAACCACCGGGGTGGTGTACTGGCCAACCTGAAAGTCGCGCACAACCGCCTCGCAGATATTAATGGCGAGGATGAGTGGAGGAAAACATAAGGCAATCTTATTTTTAGACAGCCCCTTTACATGACGGATACACCAGAAACCGATGCAGCCCGCCGTTGAGGAATAAACCTTTGCCAAGTGGAACCAGTCCATGTAAGCACTGCCGCGAAAAGCGGTCAGCCACAGTACTGTCAGTACAACGGGCAGAATGACAAAGAAGCTGAACCCAACCCATTTAAAGCGGCGGCCCACCTCGTTGAGCACAAAGAGGCTGACGAACACACAAAGCCAGACAAGGAGTACCAATACGGTGGGAATGCCTTCATAAAATACAAACATAGAAGATTCCTCCTTATTATATGCGCTGCCGGTTTACCGGCAGACGAGTTCCTTGACAATCATATCGTTGCCCTCGAGGATTTCCAGATTCTGCCCGCTGCAGTCCGGGCAGCGAAGGTCATTTGCCGCGGCATTGAACACCAGCCCGCAATCCCGGCATTTCACAATTCCCGGTACCGTGACCAGCTCAAGCGCAGTCTTTTCCATAAAAGTTTTATAAACGGCGGCAGGATAGCACTGCTCAATATAGCGTGGGACTATTCCGGAAAGCTCCCCGACCTCGATGACGATTTTTTCGACCTCGGTAAGTCCTTCCTCGGTTACGATTTTTTCTATGGTATGAACCAACGAGCTGAGAATGCCCAATTCATGCATGGAATCATCCCTTCCCAAGCCGTTCTTTCACCGAGGTGACCACAATTTTTCCGCTGCGCTGGATGGCGTTGGCCGCAATTTTAAAGGGAAGTTTTTCATATGTATCGGGAACGGAATGATAGCGGCGTTCCAAGCGGATTGCATCAAACCGGCACTTCGTCGTACACATTCCGCACCCCACGCACATGTAGCTATCTACCTGAACCGCGCCGCAGCCAAGGCAGCGCTCGGTTTCCTTTTTCAGCTGTTCTTCCGTAAAGGTAAGCCGATCATCCGCAAAGCGGTCTTTTTTCGCTGAGGAATGGCTGGCTTTCTGACGGGGCGTGTTGTCAAAGCTGAGGAGCGGTACGGCAAGATTAGACTTGTCAAAAGCGTGATAATTCCGCCGGTCACGGCCCAGGGTCAGCGTCTGGCCGGGCTGTACAAAGCGGTGAATCGAAATCGCGCCCTCTTTTCCAGCGGCAATGGCGTGAATGGCAAATTTAGGTCCGGTAAAGCAGTCGCCGCCCACAAAAACATCCGGTTCGTCCGTCTGGAGAGTCAGGCTGTCGGCCTTTGCTGTGCCGCCCCGATTCAGCTGCACCCGGCTTCCTTCCAGTAAGCTTCCCCATTGAATGGACTGCCCGATGGACAGCAGCACGGTGTCCGCCGGAACAATCTTGGTGTCCTGCTCATCGTATTTCGGAGCAAAGCGATGCTCTCCGTCAAACACGGAAACGCAGTGCTTAAACTCTACACCGGTGACTTTTCCGTTCTCCGTAAGAATCCGTTTTGGCCCCCAGCCGTTGTGGAATGCAACGGAATCCCGCTCCGCTTCTTCAATCTCTTCATCAAGCGCAGGCATTTCCTCCCGGCTTTCCAGGCAGTACAGAGCAACGGACTCTGCGTCTTCCCGCACCGCAGTGCGCGCAACGTCGATGGCTACGTTGCCGCCGCCGATGACGACGACTTTTCCCGAAAGCTTTACGGCGTGCCCAAGGTTGACTTCACGCAGAAAATCGACACCGGAAATAACGCCCTGCGCGTCCTCCCCGTCGATTCCAAGTCTGCGTCCGCCCTGCGCACCGATGGCAAGATAGAACGCTTCGTAGCCTTGGCGGCGCAGTTCGTCCAGGGTAACGTCCCGGCCAACTTCAAGTCCGGTTTTAAACTCAACGCCCATTTGGCGCAGCACATCAATCTCGGCGTTTAACACATCCTTTTCAAGCCGGAAAGAAGGAATGCCCAGCGCGAGCATTCCGCCTAATTTTTCCTGTTTTTCAAATACCGTCACATGATACCCGTCAATCGCAAGGTAGTAGGCACAGGAAAGCCCAGCCGGGCCGGCTCCTACAATCGCGACCTTGTTGCCCAGATGGTAACGCATGGGCGGAATATACCGTACGGCGCTGTCTAATTCCCGGTCTGCGATAAACTTTTTAATTTCGTCGATGGCAATCGGCTCGTCAATATCGCCTCTGGTGCACTCACTTTCGCAGCCGTGCGGGCAAATGCGGCCGCAGACAGCAGGAAACGGGTTCTCCTTTTTAATCAGCTCCAGCGCTTCGCGATAGCGGCCCTGCGCCGCCAGCTTGATGTATCCCTGAACGGCAATGTGCGCTGGACAGGCGGTCTTGCAAGGAGACGTACCCTCTTCAGCGACATCCTCCCGGTTCTCACGGTAGTCTTTGTTCCAGTCCTTTTCGCGCCACACATGGTCCCGCGCGGTACGTTCTGCGCGCACCGGGAGAGGTTCCCTGGCGCAAAGCCGCCGCCCCAGTTTCAGCGCATTCGTCGG
This sequence comes from Clostridiales bacterium, assembly GCA_012839345.1. Lineage (GTDB taxonomy): Bacteria > Bacillota > Clostridia > Oscillospirales > Acutalibacteraceae > Caproiciproducens. The sequence goes on from DUNN01000012.1 coordinate 154,778, forward strand.
GCAGTTCTCAACGCATTGGCCGCAGGCCACGCACTTTTCCGCATCCACCACGGCACTGAAGTTGGAACGGATGGCATCCGGGGTTTTAAAAAGCGTTGCGATTCGCATGGAAAAGCAGGCGCAGCCGCAGCAGTTGCAGATTGCCGCAGATTCTCCCAGACCGTCTGTGTGGGGCATTTCATGCATTAGGCCATTGTCCTCGGCAAATTTTAAAATCTGCTCAACTTCCTCGCGGCTGACCTGCCGCCCGCGGCCGGTACGTATGTAATACTCCGCTCCGGTTCCCATTTGAATGCAGATCTCCTTTTCCAGATGACCGCAGCCCTCATTCAGCACCCGGCGGGACTGGCGGCAGGAGCAGTCCGACACGCTGAAGGTGTCATATTTGTCAAGATAGTAGGAAAGGCGTTCCCAAGGTTGGGTTTCCGGGAGATCTTTCACTGCGCTTTCCACCGGGATAACGCGCATCATGGCAAGTCCTTCTGGGAAAAGGGCCGCCATTGGGGCAAGCCGCCTGCGGGTGTATTCCTCAAATGCTTTGCCGATTTCGGGATGAGCCGCCAGCTGCTCGCGGTTATTCACCATCATTTCAAGCATACCGGGCGCAAAAATATTCACAAAGTAGCGGTCCCTGCCGTCCTCTTTGTCCGTCCAGACCTTGCAAACGCCGGTTTCCGTCAGCTTCGCCAGCAGTGCAAGGGTCTCCTCGCGGGATTTGCCGCACTTCTCCACGATATATTCGAGCGTACGCGGCTGCCGCAGCCCGATTGCGAGCGCAACATCGGCCATGTCATCCGTAACAACGGCGTTCAGGGCATAATACTCGGGAGCGTTCTCGTCAATCTTATTCATCATGCCGGCAACGCCGCCCACCATTTTCGCCAGTTTCACAATTTTCGGCCTTAGTTCTGCCATGTTATCGCTTTCCTTCCCTCCAATAGTTTTCAAAACCGGTTTACGGTTTTTGCCATGCGGTTACCTCATTGCAAAGCCAGTCGGTCCACGCATCGATTCCCTCACCCGTGCGCGCACAGACCGGGATGATTTTCGCCGCGGGATTGCGCGTCCGGATGTTGGCGGCGCAGCGTTCCATGTCGAAATCAAAATACGGAAGAACATCGATTTTATTAATCAGGACCACGTCACACACGGAAAAAATCAGCGGGTATTTGAGCGGCTTGTCGTCGCCCTCCGGTACGGAGAGTATCATCGCCTTTTTGACCGCGCCGGTATCGAATTCCGCCGGGCACACAAGATTGCCGACGTTTTCCAGAATGGCCAGCTCCACGTCATTGGTTCCAAGCGCCTCCAGCCCCTGCCGGGTCATTTCCGCGTCAAGGTGGCACATGCCGCCTGTATGCAGCTGAATGACCTTCGCGCCAAAGCCTTCAATCGTTCTCGCATCTACGTCCGAATCAATATCCGCTTCCATTATGCCAATTTTCAGCTTTCCGTTCAGGGATTCAATGGTGCGGGAAAGCAGCGTCGTTTTTCCTGCGCCCGGGCTGGACATCAGGTTCAGCAGAAAGACCCCTTGTGTTTTCAGTTCCTGCCTGAGCTGCTCCGCTCGTCGGTCATTGTCCGCGAAAACGCTCTGCTGGACCTGAAGCACTTTAAATCCGTTCATAGTTTCTTGTTCACGCTCCCATCTTGTGAAGAATTCGTTTTGGTATGCCCGGAACTGTGGACAGGCCAAATAATTTTTATTGCTTTACATTTGTTGACAACATTATAACAAGTACACATAATATCGCAATAATCTCAGCTAAAAATTATGCTTATACACAAAAACCAACTCTTGATTTCAGTAAAGCTGTATGGTAAAATATGTCTGGTTTTGGTCATACCACAGCCAAAGGGGACGTTTCCATGGAATTCAAAAAGCTTAGTGCTCCCAGCTTAAAGGAACTCTTTGTTCGCCAGATTCGTGAAAACATTCTGTCCGGGCAGCTTTCGATTGGCACACAGCTTCCGACGGAACGGGAAATTGCACAGCAAATGCAGGTAAGCCGCACCGTGGTTAACAGCGGCCTTACGGAACTGGAACGGCAGGGCTTTCTTGAAATACGCCCGCGGCAAGGCGTTTTTGTGGCTGATTATGGTCGTAACGGCAACATCAGCACGCTGAATGCCATTATGGAATATCACAGTGAAACGCTTGGCCGCGATGAAATCCGCTCCATTTTAGAGGTTCGCAGGGCACTCGAACACTTGGCCACGGATGCCGCCATAGAAGCGGCTACCGACGAGGACATGGACCGTCTTCAGCAACTTGTGGCAAATGTGGAAACGGCCGGCTCGGTGGATGAAACCATCGAGGCCGCTTTTGCTTTCCACCATGAACTAGCCGTTGTGGGTAACAACAGCATTCTGCCACTCATCTACGTCTCATTTAAACCCGTTGTCACCCAGCTCTGGCTGCGGTTTTGCCGGCGCTTTGGAACGGACGCCCTTTCCGACAACACGCGTTCCCTCGCGGACTGCGTCTTTGCGCGCGACCGGGAAGCTGCCCGGCGCTGCACGGACGAGCATCTTGATAGCGCCATCCACGGATGCCAACAGATTTACTAAGGAACTCATTATTCCAAGAAATCCATAGATACCAAGGAATCATTGTTCCATGGGATCATCGGTTTCTTGGAATCACAGGGAACAATTCAAAGTCGTAAAATGACCGGTCTTCACGGCTTATGAATTGTTTTATCCGTGGTTCCCTAGGGCAGCCGCGATTTGGTTTTCCGTATGGCGGCGGAATCAGTGGAACCGGGAAAACCCAAAAACATAGAAAGCCGGGGATTCCCCTGCTCTCTCTAGAAAGAGAGGCGGGAATCCCCGGCTTTCTATCTTTTTATCCTTAAACTGCACCTCGGCGCCGGCGTTTTCATGCCGCGCGGAACTTTTCCAAGTCCATTAGAGGATGTGGTTTGCCTGAAGGTACTTGAGCAATTCCTCCGCCCCCTGAAACCGGTGGCCATGAAACCCTGCTTTTTCCGAACCATCAATATTCGTCTGCAGGTCATCAATAAACAGGCACTCGTCCGGAACCAGGTGGTACCGTTCGCACAGGCATTGGAAAATGGCAGGGTCCGGCTTGAGAAGCTTTTCCTTTGCCGAAACAAGAAACCCGTCAAAGTACCGGAACATTTCGACCTTGTTCTGATATTGGAAAAAACGCAGGCTGGTATTAGACAGCAAATAGATGGCGTAGCCGTTCTGCTTTAGGGCTTTGATGATTTCCGGCATCCCGCACATCGGCGTCAAATCAGAATGCCAGTTGTCCATCGCCTTTTGCACAGATGCGGCATATTGGGGAATTCTGGCGCTTACCTGCCGTACGGCGTCCTCCTCCGTGATGGTGCCCTCGTCGAGCTGCCGCCACTCTTCCCCCTGGAACAGTTCCTTCAGAACGGCGGCCGCAGCCGCCTCATCCGATGTAATCGTCTTCATGTACTCCTGCGGAGTGTATGCCAGCAAAACGTTTCCCATATCGAATACTATATTTTTTATCATGATTCCAACAGCCTTTCTAATCCAGTTTCTCCCGGAATTCTTTTGGTGTAACGCCTACCAGCTTTTTGAAAATCAAACTGAAGTAACGCTGATCCTTATATCCCACCTGATTGGCTACCTCGTAAATTTTCTCCTTTGGTCTTTTCAGAAGTTCGCAAGCTTTCTTAATCCGATAATAGGTCAAATAATCGCCGAACGTCTGCCCGACCTCGTTTTTAAACAGGCGGCTTAAATAACTTTCGCTGATGAAAAGACTGTCCGCCACGCTTTTCACGCTGATATCCTTCTGGTAGTTTAAGCTGATATGCTTTACCGCAAGCGCAACATAGTTGTTGTCTTTCTTTCCGTCCAGCAGGTACTCTTTAAATAACATAATGCGGCTGTCCGACATATCGTTCATTTTATTCTCTATTTTGTCGATACGCTGCTTATCACGCACCGCTTGGCACGTGTTTTTCAGCGCCGCATCCAGATCGTCGTCATCTATTGGTTTAATCAAATAATCACGGACCCCAAGTTTCACCGCCTGTCGGGCGTACTCAAATTCGCTGTAACCGGAGATAATCACGAACTCCGGCTTAATACCGTTCGACTTAACCTGCTCAATCATACGAATTCCGTCCAGGCCCGGCATACGAACGTCGGTAATAACAATATCGGGCCGGATGCGGCTGATTTCGCGGATCCCTTCCATGCCGTTAGAAGCTTCCCCCACAACTTCACAGCCATACTTCTGCCAATCCGTGGTCAAAATTAAGCCTTTCTTAACCAGAATCTCATCTTCAACGACTACTACTCGAATCATTTTCGGAACCCCCTACAGTTTCATTTCCAAGTGGTAAAGTTGAAAAAGGCATTGTAATCCGTGTGATGGTGCCAACATTCTCCTGGCTTTGAATATCCAGTCCGTAATCTTCGCCGTAGTACAGCTTGATCCGCTTATCTACGTTTGCAATGCCAATGCTGTCACTGTCGAGCGATTTTGCGTGAGCGGACTGCATAATCTGGTTCAGCTTTTCTTCGCTGATTCCCACGCCGTTGTCTTCTACCTCGAAAATAATTTGGTTTTCCTCGTGCCAGCCGCGAATGGCCAAATGCGCCTTCCCAATTTTGTCCTCAATTCCGTGGATAATCGCATTTTCCACAATCGGCTGAATAATGAACTTCGGGACATAACAGTCCATAATGTCGTCATGGACCTGAATGGAAACATCGAACTTGTCGTCATATCGTATCTTTTGAATGGACAGGTAGCTTCCAACCAGTCCGATTTCCTCCGAAATCTGGACGGATTCTTTCTGATTTCGGATGCTGTATTTTAAAAGCTTTCCAAGCTGGGAAACAATCAGCACAATGTCGTCCACGCCGTTCAGTTTGGCAAGCCACTTGATGGAATCCAGTGTATTGTAAAGAAAATGAGGATTAATTTGGGAATACAGCGATTTCAGCTCTGCCAGGCGCAGCCGGTTCTGCTTTTCCAGATTCGTGGTAAACAGTTCGTTCAGGCGGTCGAGCATGGCATTTAAGCTCCGTCCAATATAGCCGAACTCATCGTCGTTATGTACATCAACACGCGCATCGGTGTCGCCGTTCTGAACCTTGTTCATCGTGTGGACAATCGTGTTCAAGGGTTTGGTCAGGCGGCGCACAAGCATAGGGGAAATCAGCACACACAAGATAATGGAACCCAGCGCAACCGCAATGGCGGTTTCCATAATGTAGTTGCTGTTGATGACCACCAGCTCAACCGGAACCGAGGAGATAACCCGAATCGGATAGTCACCCGCCGTTACGTCCCACGAGAGAATCTGTTTCGGTTTTTCCAAATAAATGTGTCTATTTTCCCCTGCCTGAAGCATTTGGTTGCGCAAATCCGTATTCAGAAAGCTTACGTTCTGGCTGCTGAATATTTCATCGTATAAAAAGTAGTTGTTTTCATCCACCACCGCATAGCGGACCGGAAGCGATACATTCACCGTGTCCAGCGCGGTTTGGAATACATCCGACGGAATATCGATAATAGCGTACGCAATCACCTTACCGTCCTTCATAATACTGTTTGCCACTGCCATGCAATAGCTTTTTCCGCTTTTCGAAATATAATGATTCGAATAAGTGACCGTGCCGGGGGATGCATTCAGTTTGCGGAACACACCCCAATCGCTGTGGTTCCGAATATTATAAACATCCGGTATGTCGGAGGTGGACAGCTGAAATGACCCATCCGCCTTAATCAGATGCATCGCCACTTTGGTCGACTTGCCCGCCAGCAGAATGTACATCTTCTGGTAGATACTCGTTCGGTTTGCCTGGGTAATGGTCGAGCTGCTTACTTGATTGATCATGTCATCATCCGTACAGAAATAAGAAAGCGCCGACCGGTACTCCCCAATGACCCGATCCAGACTCACTGTTGCATTATGAACGGTTTTATACGACTGATCCTCCACGTTCCGCATAGAAACATTCGACGAAATGGTGTAAGTAAGCGTACCCAACACCACAACGGGAACAATGCTGATGACCGCAAAGCAAATAAAAAGCCGAGAGAAAAAACTGATTTTTCCCTTTCTTTCCGAGCGCATATCTTCACCCACTTAAAATTCATCAGCTCCATTATACAACGAGTCCGTGAATTTCAGGATTCCTCAACAGAAGCAAGGGGGGCGACTTGCTGTTCGCTCCCCTGCTCGAATGAAATTAAATTACGGAAACCTTTCCTTTGCTGACCCAGTTGAAGAGCAGCAGTGACAAAATTGTGGTGACCGTCAGAATTGACGCCAGCGCTGCAGCGGTTCCGAAACTAGAACGAACCACTTCGGTATAAATTGCAACCGAGATGGTTGCCGTTTTTCCGCTGTACAGCATAATGCTGGAGCTCAACTCGTTGATGGTGGTAATCCAGCTTAAGATTGCGCCGGACAAAACGCCGGGCGCCATCATTCTGGCTGTAATTTTGAAGAAAGTCTTCATTGGGGATACCCCAAGGTTAATGGAAGCCTCCTCAATGCTTGGGTCAATCTGATACAGCAACGCACTGCTGGAACGAATGGTATAAGGCATCTTGCGAATGACATAAGCGATGATCATGATAATGGCGGTGCCGGAAAGCATGAGCGGCTTCTTGTTAAAGGCAACCAGCATGCTGATACCAAGAACAGCGCCAGGAATAACATAAGGGAACATCAAAAGCAGATCCAGCGCACTGCTGATTTTGCTCTTCTTCTTTACCACAAGGTAAGAAAGAAGCATACCAAACACAATAATAATGACAATCGCAATGATGGCAAACAGGAACGTATTCGTAATATTTTTGGAAAGCTTGTAGAAGATTTTTTCATAGCTTTCCAAACCGAAGCCCTGCACGAAAATAGGTCCGTTGGTCTTGATGAAGGACGTTACAATAACAACAATCTGCGGCAAAAACGCGATCACAGCAACCAGCATGCAGAGTGCGGTCAGCAAAATCCGTTTGCCCTTGGTCAGTTGTTCCACAATCGGGGGACGAAGCGCCGTCATAACGTAATTCTTGCGCGCTACCACATATTTTTGAATCAGAAGGACGGCCGTGGAGCAGCAGATAATGACCACACTGAGCGCGCCGGCCATGTTGGCGTTGCCGCCCATTTCGCTCATGTACTCCTCATAAACAAGAACGGGAAGTACCTTGTAGCCTTCGCCAATCAGCATCGGGGTGCCGAAGTCTGCCAGGGACGACATAAATACCATAATCGCACCGGCGGCGAGGGTCGGCATAATAACCGGCATGGTAATGGTCAGAACTCGTTTCAGTTTGCTGGAGCCGAGGTTTTCAGCGGCTTCTTCCAAGGAACGATCGATGCTCGACATTGCTCCCGAAACATACAGGTAAACATACGGGAAAAATTTTAACGTAAACACCAGAACAATTCCGCCAAAGCCGTAAATCGGCGGGGTGGTAATGCCCATTTTGGCAAACAGATTTGTAATGAGGCCGTTTCTGCCAAGCAGCATAATCCAGGAATAGGCACCGATAAACGGAGGCGACATCAGCGACATGATGATCAGCATGTTGATGCACTTTTTCCAGTACACGTTAAAACGGGTAGTTATGTAGGCAAGGGGAACACCGAGCAAAACCGCAAAAATGGTAGAAAGGCCGGAAGTTGCAAGGCTGTTCCACAGGGTGCGGTAGTAATACGGCTTCGTAAAAAAGGTTTTATAAGATGCCAGAGTAAACCCGCCGTCGCTGTCAAGAAAGCTGTGAATGATAACGGAGAAAAATGGATAAACCAAAAATACAAGCAGCAACAGGAGGGAACCGTACTTTACAAAGTTCCAGAAATTAAAATATTTTGTAAGGTTTCTGCGGGGGGCACTTTCAGCGTTCATGAAAGCACCTCCGTTCCCTCTTCGTTAAATATGCTGACTTTTTCCGGATTAAAGCCCAGGTTCACTTTATGGCCAATTTCCCGGACAAAATCAATATCCTTTGTGTATTCGTTGGCCTGAATGATCTGCCCGTTTTTCAGTTTTACTTCATAGTTGGCAAAGTCACCAAGGAAGGTGTACATCTGAATTTCACCGGGCAGCCCGGATTCCCCGCTGTCGTTCATAATAAACTGTTCCGGGCGAACCGAAATCTTCACGCGGCCCTCATATTTTTTCTTCAGCTTGATCGAAAACTCAAACCCGGCATCCAGCTTAATGCGGGCAACTCCGTCGGGGCCAATCTGCTCGATTTTGCCATCCATGAAATTGGAAGTGCCGATAAACCCTGCAACAAAAGTATTCTGCGGCTTTTTGTAAATGGTTGCCGGCGTGTCGACCTGCATAATGCGGCCAGAGTTGATGATTGCAATCCGGTCGGAAATAGCAAGCGCTTCTTCCTGATCATGCGTAACATAGATGGTAGTGATATTCAAATCCCTTTGCAGCTTACGGATAATGGTACGCATCTGGACTCTCAGCTTAGCGTCCAAATTGGAAAGCGGTTCGTCCATCAGCAGAACACCAGGTTTAATGACGATTGCTCTGGCAAGGGCAACGCGCTGCTGCTGGCCGCCTGAAAGTTCGGACGGTTTTCTGTCCTTCAGATTCATAATCTGCACTAGGTCTAGGGCTTTCAATACCCTTGGCTCGATTTCACTTTTCGGTACTTTGCGTGCTTTCAGTCCATAAGCAACGTTGTCAAAAACCGTCATGTGTGGGAAAATGGCGTAGTTCTGGAACACCATTCCAATATCGCGCTTATAGGCTTCTATATTATTAATTACTTTGTCATCAAAATAAATTTTTCCACCGTCAATTGTATTAAATCCTGCAATCATTCGAAGCAGTGTGGTTTTTCCGCAGCCCGAAGGACCCAGAAGAGTAAAAAATTCACCTTGTTTAATCTCACATGAAATATCGTTTACCGCAACAAAATCGTCGTACCGTTTCACTACGTTACAAATTTTTACACTATGGCTCAATCTGTTCAACCCCTTTTAACATACACTGTTGCACACGCGTTCGGCGGCGAGCATAGGCGCTGCCCGGTTTTGCCGTATGATAGAAAGCGTGCAGGCGCCCATATGCTTTTAACGCCTGCACGCGAACGGATCGCACGAAACTTATCGGGACCGTTTCAACACATTAATCAGCCGACAACGATCTCTTTCCACTTTTCCATAAGCTCTGTTTTCTGAGAGGAAGCCCATTCGAAATCGTAGTTTACCAGTTTAACATCCTTCATCGGCGGAAGTCCTTCCGGAACCTGGCTGTCCAGTCTTACGCCTCTTCTAGCAAAGTCGGTTGCCATCATGGTCTGGCATTCCTTGCTTAACACGAAGTTCATGAAGGTTTCGGCGTTTTCCTTGTTCTTGCAGCCCTTAACAAGTGCAATGCCATCCGGAACAGCGGAGGTACCTTCTGACGGATAGACAATGCCAACATCTGCGCCGGCCTGAACATATTTAATCGCTTCTTTTTCCAAGGTCAAACCAACACTGTATTCGCCATCGGAAACCTTCTTATAAACATCGCCGGAGGAGCCGAGGATCTTTCCGTCCAGGTTCGCAACAAACTTCTTCATAAAATCCCAGCCCTTGCCGTCGTCCTTGCCGAACGCGGTCAGCATGGTGCACATAATGGTGTAGGAAGAACCGGATTTTGCCGGGTCCGCATAAGCGATTTTTCCTTTGAACTTCTCATTAATCAAATCGCCCCAGCCCTTCGGCACGTCGTTCTCGCCGACCAGCTTTTTGTTGTACATAATGACCATCGGCAGCGGGGATTCGCCGGTCCAAAGGCCGTCATCGCTGACATATTGCTTATCAATGTTGTCGATATCTTCGGGTGTAAACTTTTCAAAATACTTGCTGTACGCTGCAAGGGAGTCCGCTCCGCCGCCCCAGAACACATCGCACTGCGGGCTTTCGCTTTCGGCCTCGATGCGCTTCAACAGCTCGCCGGTTCCTGCGGCAACCAGGTCCACCGTAATACCGGTCTTTTCCTGAAATTCCTTAATGCCTGCATTCAGCGGATCCGCAGGATGTGGAGAATAAACCGTAACATGCTTGGAATTGGATGTCTGTGCCGATTGCGCTTCAGACGCCGCTTGGCTTTGTCCCTGCGATGATGCACTTTCGGAGCTGCCGCATCCGGAAAGCACGCCGGCAAGCATGGTTACTGCCAAAAGTGCGCTGACAAACTTTTTCATACACTCTGTCCCCTCTGTTAATAAAATTTTCGAATTCCGGGGTTCCATCCCCCGCGTTATCGTGTCTTAATTATTACATTCCAGCCGAGCAAATACAATGTGACGATCCTATACTTTTGTTGAGTATTTTGTCACATTCACTAAAATTAATCATTTTTAACATCAAAACTGTGCAATACGTATGGTCATAATCTTGAAAATAAGAATTTTTAATGATAGAATAGCCCCAAATTGGCTTTGTAAAGTAAACATGAAAGATTAAGAAGGGAAATCAGCCAATTGCTTCAAGCGACGAGGAAAAGCTTGCGTTTGCTTCTGGCAGAAAGGTTTAGGCCCGCAACTTGTGCCGGGGTCAGA
>DUNN01000016.1 GCA_012839345.1 Clostridiales bacterium
AATGGAGGGATGGCCATCCCTCCGGGTTTTTATTGATTTTACTTTGCTTATTTTCCTATCCTGCATATTATCAAGAGAACCCATCCTTCGTTTAACCGCGTTGGATGGGTTCTTCGACAATCTGAAGGAAGCTTTAAAAGCTTCCTTTTTTGATGTGATAAAATCAGCTGACCCGCTCCAGGTCTTTTTTCAGCCGTTCAATAATGCGCTTTTCAAGGCGCGATATGTAAGATTGCGAGATGCCGAGTGCATCGGCAACCTCTTTCTGCGTGTGCTCTTTCCGGTTGTTCAGGCCAAAACGAAGTTCCATAATCTCGCGTTCCCGAGGTGCTAAATGGGAAACCGCACTGAGCAGTAAGTTCTTCTCCACCTCCTGCTCCAAGTCGTGATTCACAGTGTCCTGCTCGCTGCCGAGGATGTCGGATAATAACAGCTCATTTCCATCCCAGTCAACGTTAAGCGGATCGTCAATCGAAACTTCATTTTTCAGCTGAGAGCTTTTCCGCAGATACATCAATATTTCATTTTCAATACAGCGTGACGCATAAGTGGCCAGTTTAATATTCCGCTCTGGACAAAAGGTATTTACCGCTTTAATCAGCCCGATGGTCCCGATGGAGATCAGGTCTTCCACGCTGGCACTGCAGGATTCAAATTTTTTCGCAATGTACACCACCAGCCTTAGATTGTGGGTAATCAGCGGTTCACGCGCGTTCGGAACATTGTTCATAATGTTCTGCATGACCCGCTCTTCTTCCTGTTTGCTCAGCGGAGGAGGCAGAGTTTCCGGTCCATTAATATAATGGATATCCCCCCCTAGGCCAAGCCGAAACCACCATTCTGCCAGTGCTTTTGCCAGTTCCCTGATGCGTGTGTCCATTCCCATTTTCACTCACTCTTTCCCTTTTGCCGCCGCCGTCACGGCTTGATAAACGCGTCTGTCAACGGCCAGATTTAGGCAGACGTTCTTTGCAACAAGTCTGGATTCAGTAAAGCCTCGGCTTCTCCGAGCCGTGCCTGAGTAACTGCTATGTAAACATTCTTTTGTTCGTATTCTTTTTTTCCAGAAAGAATCACCAAGCGGTCCGGTTTAAACGCCGGTAAAAGTCCGTCCCCCGAAACTGCATGAAAAGGAACCAGGCGGATTTTTCCGCTGTCTTCCGAGGGAAGCATCTTCCCCGCACAACCGTTGGTCACGACCACCACCGGGTAATTGGAAAAGGGTTCACACAAGGAATTGCCCGTATCCACTTTGGCCACGCAGGCAGCCGTTTGATTGCCATACTCAATCCGTATCCGGTAAAAAAGCTGTTCCGGTGCCTGCCGACCGGAAATTCGGTGAATTAGCCGTATCATAAGGTAACAGACAACCGTCAGGAGAATCAGCAAAAGCGGTGATATATTGAAATAAACAACCGAATTTTTAATGATTAGCCCCTGCGGTGCAATAAAGTACCAAATGGCAAGCATTAAACCTGCAAACGAAAAGCTGATAATATAAAAAGTTGCCAACTGCCGCAGAAACTGCTTGAATCCCCGGAACGAAAAAGAGGCTAGAATAATGGTCGCCGACATAATAAGTTTGACCAAAAGGGACAGCATAACCGGAATATCCGGTAAAAGGATAAACAAAGAGTACGCTGAACCCAGCAGCGCACCCAGCAAAATTCTTCTTCTCCGCACCGGAATAGTTAAGAATTTTGAAACCGCAAGCAGCAAAAAATAATTGATAAACAGGTTGACGCCCACTAAGACATCCACATATATTGTCTGTTTCATGGGATCCCTCCCTGCCGCTTTACCATAAATTATACCGATAGGCGCAGAAACATTGTGTCAAAAATTGTTCGTTGAAAACAAAAAGAGCCGGCTGCTTTTGCAGCCGGCTCTTGATTTATTGTTCCTTTTTAATATTGAATACCGCCCGAAGCAGAAATCCTAAAAATTTACCGCTCTTAACAATTACGACTTTCATACGGAGACCTCCTAAATATGTTCAGCACCGAAACAGTGCTATCCCCAGTGCTACAATGATGCATGCAATGATGAACATCATGAGCGGAAGGGGACAAAAACAAGAGATGATCAGTCCGATTCCAAATGCAATGGCATATTTCCCAATATTGCTTTTCCCGTTGAACCTTCGCATTCGGAACACCACCTAACATCTATCTGTTAGTTCAGTATATTCCGTTTCCGTAAAATTGGTTAATCAATTATTAGAATAATTAGAGCGCTACCCTCCAAAACCTGAATTTCCGCTTCGTCTTCCAGAATGCAGTTGCTCACCCCAAGGGGAAAACTGGACACCAGAGTATGATTTGTCAGTGGATATTTCAGCCCGTGGTAGGTCACAGTACAGGCCGACGTACCAAAGGGAAAAACCGAAACAGTTCTGCCCTTAAAACCATTCAAGCGAAAGGTTCCAATCCCCTGAAAATACACGAGACTGCCATTTCCCGCCAAACGAGCCCTGCAGCCTTGCTCCGCAAGATATTGAAGCACACAGAAATTGGCATACGTATGATCCAAACGTCCGCCCGTACCGCCAATCAGGAGAAAATCCCGAAAACCACGTTCCAAAGCGATTCGGACAGCCGCCATAAGGTCCGTATCATCCTTTTCCACCTTCAGCCGGATGATTTCCGACTCAATCGGCAAATCCCCCTGCAGGGAATCAAAGTCGCCAATCACCAGGTCTGGCACCATTCCATAACGGCGGGCTGTATTCAGTCCGCCGTCTGCACAAATGAGGAACGATTTTTCACGGTCAATCTGCTGAAAATCACGGCCGCCGCATTCCGGCGAAGAGCCTATAATCACGCACTGTTTTATTTCAGGTCCCATTCTTTCAGGTCCTTTACTTCGTTGTACATTTCGATATAACTGCGATGCCTTGACTCGCTGATAATTCCATCCTGCACCGCCTGAATTACCGCACAACCCTTTTCACAGGTATGCGAACAGGAATGAAACTTACACTGATTCAAATAGGGAGCAAATTCACGGAAGCAATACTGAAGATTCTCTTTTTTCACGATATCGTACCGCTCCATTTGAATGGAAGAAAAACCTGGAGTATCGGCAACATAAGTATCCGGTTCCAGCTTAATCAGTTCTACCTGCCGCGTGGTATGCCTGCCGCGCCCCAATTTCTGACTGATTTCGCCGGTGGGGAGCTGCAGTCGTTCGTCAATCCGGTTCAGCAGGGAGGATTTTCCTACACCGGAGTTCCCCGTAAAAGCAGATGTTTTTCCATGCAGCACATTCCGTACTTTATCTACGCCTTCCCCTGTAACGGAGGAAACCGTAAAAAGCAAAATCCCTGTTTTTTGATAAATATCCACAAGCCACTGCGAATCCTCCAGGTCGGTCTTGGAAATAACCAGAACCGGTTCGATCCCTTTATCTTCCGCCGCCGCGATGGTTTTGTCAATAATCAGCGTACTTGGTGCAGGGTCGCAGGTAGAAACAACCACCAACAGCTGGTCGATGTTCGCCACCGGCGGACGGGTCAGCTGATTTTTGCGCGGCAAAATTTCTTCAATAGAGCCTGTCCCGTCGGTTTCCACCGCAATCGTCACACGGTCACCCGCAAGAGGCGTAATTTTATTCTTCCGGAAAATACCCCGGGCTTTGCATTCATAAACCGCATCGGCGGTTTCCACATAGTAGAAGCCGCCGATGCCTTTGATAATCAATCCGCTTTTCTTATCCATTCGTTTCCTCTTAACTCGTTACAGAAGTCGATGGGTTTGATGCCTGGCTTTCCTGGCCTTGACTGCTCGGCGTATAGGGATTGCTTTCCGTCTGCTTCGATTCCCCTGTGTCGAAATTAATGGTGTAAACCTGGTACCGATGGCCATCCAGTTGGATAATCAGCTGTTTCTGTCCCCCGGTTCCCTGTACGCTCAGCGTGAAGATATCATTATAAGACGGATTTACCGTTTTCTGGTCCAGCAGTTCATTGCCCAAATACGCTTTCAGCTGAATGTCGTGGTTCACATCTTTCGGAAGCTGCACATACACCGTCACGGTAGTTGTCGGTTTTACGCCGGAACTGACCACCAAATCAACCTTGCTGCCTTTTTCCACTTTCACACCCGGAAGCGGAGAGGATTCCAACACGGTATTTTTGGCCTTATTACTGTCATCGCGTGTCTTTACCTCACCAACCGTCAAACCAGCGGCAATAATCGCTGTTTTTGCATCGGCAAGCGGAAGGTCAATCACGGCCGGAACCTGCACCTGTACCACAGCGGGACCGGAGCTTACAAAGACCTGAATCTCCGTGGCACCTTCCACCACCTGGGTTCCTGCGGTTGGATTCGTATTAATAACCTTTCCTTTCGGCGTGCTGTCATCCTGAACCGTTGTAATCTTATACTTTAAGTTCAGCTGCTTTAATGCCTCAACCGCTTCTTCCTGCGTTTTGTTGGAAAGGTCCGGAAGATTCAGCGTTTTTCCGCCTCCGTTAATAACCAGGGTAATGGTTGACCCAGCCTTTACAACGGTTCCTTCCTTCGGGGTTTGGTTCAAAACAATGCCGGCCTTTTGTGACGCGTCATTCTGTGTGGTTGTTTCAAATTTAAAATTCTTCTGATAGTCCGGATTGGACTGAATATCGGTATAGGCTTTTCCGATAAAGCTCGGCACGGTAACATCGCTCGGCCCGCTTTTAAAACTGTTGATTAAGGCGGTAATGCCGAAAACAATTGCGGCAATCAGGAATGCTGCGGCAATGCCGGCAATAACCAAGAGCGACCGATTCTTTTTCTGTTTCGCAGGAACCGCATCCGGCTCCTCCTCGTAAACGTAATTATCATTGTACGCAGGCATATCCGTGCTCTTTACCGCATTAATTGCGTCAATATATTTTGTCGGCTTTTCATCCACAAAATATTTATATTGAAAACGAATACTCGGATTTCTTCGAAACGCTTCAATATCCCGCAGCATATCGGCCGCGGACTGATACCGCTGCGCGGGATTCTTCTGCATGGCCTTCAGTGTAATCTCTTCCAGCCCGTCCGGAATATCCGGATTAATCTCGGTCGGCGGCTTCGGGTCTGCCTGAAGCTGCATAATCGCGACGGAAACCGCGTTATCCGCTTCAAAAGGAAGGCACCCAGTAATCATTTCATAAAGCATAACGCCGACGGAATAAAGATCGGCCTTTTCGTCCGTTACATCGCCCCTGGCCTGCTCGGGTGAAATATAATGGACAGAGCCAATCGCCTTGTCCGTCATTGTCCGGGTTTCGCTTCTGGAAAAACGAGCAATGCCGAAGTCCGTCACCTTGATGGTGCCGTCCTGCAGAAGCATGATGTTCTGCGGCTTAATATCCCGATGAACAATCCCTTTTTCATGGGCATGCTGGAGCGCACGCAAAATCTGGATGGTAAAATGAATGGCTTCCTTCCATTTTACCTCCTTCTGCTGGTCCAGATACTCCTTCAGCGTAATGCCATCAATAAATTCTTCTACAATATATTGAATCCGGTCACCGAAACTAACGTCAAAAACTTTCACAATGTTCGGATGGGAAAGGACCGCGATTGCTTTCGATTCATTCTTAAAGCGGCGGATAAAATCATCGTTTCCCAGAAATTCATCTTTCAGAATTTTAATCGCAACAATTCGGTCGTCAATAATGTCGTAAGCACGGTAAACCAACGCCATGCCACCGACTCCGATTAATTCATGAATTTCATATCTTCCGTCGAGCCGCTTTCCTGTGTATTTATCCATACCAATCAACTCCAATCAACCATCAGTTTTCGACAATGGCAACCGTAATATTGTCACCGCCTCCGGAGTTTTTCGCCAGTTCAATCAGCTGCTCGGTCAGAGCACCGCCATCCACTTTGCGGGAAAGCTGAAAGATCTGCTCCGCCTCTACATAATTGGTCAGACCATCCGTACAGATCAGCAGCTTGCTGCCCTGTAAAAACGGAATTTCACAGTAATCAATTTCAATGGAATTTTCCACACCAAGCGCACGGGTAATGATATTCTTCTGCGGATGCTGCCTTGCCTGCTGTTCCGTAAGATCGCCGTTATTCACCATTTCCTGCACCATAGAATGGTCGGTGGTCAGCTGACGGATTTCATCGGGTGTGATCAAATACGCTCTGCTGTCGCCCGCATGCGCAATATGAGCCGTACCGTTCGAAATCAGTGCTACGACTACCGTGGTTCCCATTCCGCTCAGCTCTGTGTCCGAAGAGGCCATGTTGTGGACTTCCATGTTCGCGTTGACGATGGAGGATAAAATCAGCTCCTTAATCATGCTGTCGGAAAGGCCTTGCTTATAATTGGAAACCATATGTTCCGAAATTTTTCTGACTGCGACACTGCTGGCAACCGCGCCGCCGTTCGCACCCCCCATACCGTCACAAACAACTACCCAAGCGGACTGGTCGGGCAGAATACCGTCGTTATAAGCGTCCTGATTTGAACTTCTAACAAGACCAATATCACTTTTGGTGTAAACTTTCAACATCGGCCACCTCCTCCTGATACCTGCGCCGTAACTGTCCGCAGGATGCATTGATATCAGAACCAAGCGTCCGCCGAACGGTCGCGGTAATTCCGCTGTTTGCCAGAATACGGGTGAATTTCTGCAAACGTTCCGTGGTACTTTTTTTATATCCGGAACCGGACACCGTGTTGACCGGAATCAGGTTCACATGACTTAGCGTTCCTTTCAGCCGGCCGGCAAGCTCCCGCGCACAGGCATCGCTGTCATTAACTCCGCTGATCATGGCATATTCAAAGGATATTCTGCGTCCGGTTTGCTTGTTGTAATACCGACAGGCTTTTAAAAGTTCCTCGACACCCCACCGGTGGTTCACCGGCATGGTACGCGACCGGATTTCATCATTTGGGGCATGCAGAGAAACAGACAGCGTTAGCTGCAGTTTTTTGTCGGCAAGATCATATATTTTATCCACAATACCACAAGTTGACAGAGAAATGTGTCGCATTCCGATATTAAGACCTTCTTCGGAGGATACGAGTTCCAAAAAACGAAGAACATTGTCGTAATTATCCAAAGGCTCGCCCATGCCCATCAACACAACATTGGAAATGCGCACGCCAATGTCCAATTGGGCGGACTGAATCTGCGCCAGCATTTCGGAGGGTGCCAGATTTCTGGAATAACCGCTTTTTCCCGTAGCACAAAAGGAGCAGTTCATTTTACAGCCCACCTGTGTGGAAATGCATATGGTGCGCCCATGATGGTAGTTCATCACGACACTTTCCACAAATTCCCCGTCATTCAGACGGAACAAGTATTTGATCGTATCATCCAGCTTGGATTCAAGTTTTTGTTCAATTACCGCATTTGCAATGGTATATTTTTCAGCAAGCTGCTGACGAAAAGCTTTTGACAAGTCGGACATTTCATCAAAGCTGGTCACACCACGGTGAAGCCAGTGATACACCTGAAGCGCGCGGAAAGCAGCATGACCGTCCGCGGCAAACTCTTGCTTTATTTCAGGCAATGTCATCGACTTGATATCCTTTCGGCTCAAACGTTCCACTCCTACCTTTTTTGAAAAGCCGCGATAAAAAATCCGTCCGTCCCATGAACGTGCGGCATTAAAGTAATTTCGTTTTCCGGTTCTTTTACAACGTGATGAATCGGATCAGGCAGACGAAGCGCAAACGGTGAAAAATCCGGATGATGCTCCAAAAAGCGCCGCGCAACCAACCCGTTTTCCTTTGGATTTAATGTGCAGGTGGAATAAATCAGCAGTCCGCCGTTTTTTACCAGCCTGGAGGATTCACACACAATACGGTACTGCAAATCTGGAAGACTGTCAATACTTGTCTGCAATTTATACCGAATTTCCGGTTTTCGCCGAATAATCCCAAGACCTGAACAAGGCGCATCACAAAGAACCCGGTCGGCGGGTTCCAAATGTTCGGGCGGGGGGGTTGCAGCATCCCGCACGGAAGCTTGTATGATGGACAATTCCAAGCGTTCCGCGCCCTGCCGGATCAGCCGGACTTTTCCCTTATACTGGTCAAAGGCAAGCAGTTCCCCGTCGTTTTGCATATGTTCCGCAATGGTAAACGACTTCCCGCCCGGCGCTGCGCAAACATCAATCACCCTTTGGCCGGGCTGCGCGTCCAACAACTGGCAGCACAGTTGCGAAGACAAATCCTGAATATGGAAAAGCCCGTTTTGAAATGCCGCGGATTCCCGAATGGAGCCGGTTTGTTCCAAAGAAACCGCATCTTCTAGCCATGTAATGGCATTTGCCTTTATGCCTTCTGTCTGCAGCCTTTCAATCAAACTTTCCCTGGAAATAAGGGTGCTGTTCACTCTGGCATAAACCGGCGGCCGGTCTACGGAACTTTCCAGCAGGCCACGTACACATTCTTCCCCATAAGATTCCTGCCACAGCCGGATCAACCATTCCGGAAAAGAATATTTTACACTCAAATAAGAAATCGGGTTGCTTTGCGCATCCGGCATGGAAAGGGAATCCTGATTTCGGATCAACGACCGCAAAACCGCGTTAATAAAGCCCGAAGCCTTTACAAGATGATTTTTCTTAGCCAGATTAACCGATTCGTTTACCGCTGCGGACTTTGGTATTTTTTCTAGATATAAAATTTGATAAGCCCCCAGACGCAGAATTTCAAGCACCTGAGGGTCCAGTTTATGAAGCGGGCTTTTTGAAAAGCGGCTGAGATAATAATCCAGCGTGATGCGCCGTTCCAGCACGCCGTAGAAGATGGCGGAGGCCAGCGCTTTATCCCGTGAATCCATTGGGAAGGACGCTAAGGTTTTGTCCAGTACAATATTGGAATAGCCCTCGTTGACATCCACATGCAGCAAAGCCGAGAGGGCGGCAGACCGTGCGTTAATCATCAATCCCTCCCCCGTCGGTTCCCGGCAAGCGCCAGAAGCCGCAACAAATTCAAAATTGCCGCAAAGCTAGCTGCCAAATAAGTCATTGCCGCGGCCGTCAAAACTTTTTTTGCGCCTTCCAACTCATCCGGATAAAGGATTCCGGTTTCATCCAGCGCTTTAATCGCCCTGCGGCTGGCATCAAACTCCACAGGAAGAGTGACCAGTTGAAATAAAACCGCCAGGCTGTAAAGGATAATTCCGAAATTCACGACAAAATCATACTGTGGCGGCAGAATCAGTCCGATAATTACAATCGGAATCGCAAGATTCGAGCCAATATTCGTAATTGGAACCAGTGCGGTACGAATTTTATTCGGCAGGAAATCCTTTGCATGCTGAATCGCATGACCGGCCTCGTGTGCCGCCACGCCAACCGCCGCAATTGTGGAGGCGGAATAAACGTCGCCGGAGAGGCTGATGGTGTTGCTGCGCGGATCATAATTATCACTTAATTCGCCGGGGATACACCGAACCATAACCCCATACGCACCGCCATACCGTGCAACCGCATCCGCGGCCTGCGCGCCAGTCAGATTTTTCATTGTGGCAATCTGAGAATACTTATGAAAAGCGGATTTTACCCGTATCTGGGCGATCATCGTGATAATTAGCGCCGGAATGACATAGATAAAGTATGTATAATCATAATAGTAAAAACCCAAGCCTCTCATGATCATTCCTCCCGTCTAATTATTGAAGCAAAACAGGCTCTTTCAGCGGATGGCCCAACAGAAAATCCCTTCCGCTCATTCTCTTTTTCCCTTCCAGCTGAACTTCCAACAGTTCCAGCGTGCTGTTTTCCCCGCAGGAAACATAAAGCAGACCGTCCCTGCTGAACGCAGAACCGCTTTCCAGTTCACTGTGCTCAACCACTCTGGTTCGGTATATTTTCAGTACTTTTCCATTGTAAACCGTACTGGCCACAGGCCAGGGGGACAGCCCACGCACCTGATTATGAATGCTGCGTGCGGATTTACTCCAGTCGATGTGGGACAACTCTTTTGTCAGCATAGGGGCATAGCAGGTCTCTTCTTCCGACTGTGACGTTCTGGAAGCCGAACCCTCCAGCACCGCTTGAAGCGTTTTTACAAGCAGTTCTGCTCCCAAAACAGACAGACGGTCGTGCAGCTCCCCGGCGGTTTCATCCGGATCAATTTTCGTCACAGTCTGCTGAATCATATCGCCGGTATCGATACCTTCCGCCATATACATCGTCGTAACCCCGGTTTCCGTTTCGCCGTTGATTACCGACCATTGAATCGGCGCCGCTCCCCGATATTTCGGCAGGAGTGACGCATGCACGTTAATGCAGCCGTAAGGAGGAATGTCCAAAATTTCCTTTGGCAATATTTTTCCGTAAGCAACAACAACGATTGCATCGGGTCGCATTCCACGGATTTGCTCAATAATTTCCGCATTTCTTAAGGTTTTCGGCTGATAAACCGGAATCTGATATTTGAGCGCCAGTTCCTTTACCGGGGGCGGTGTCAGTGTATAACCCCTTCCCTTCGGTTTGTCCGTCTGTGTAAAAACAGCACAAACATCATGACCGGCATCCACTAAGCTTTGAAGGCTAGGGACCGCAAAATCCGGTGTTCCCATAAAAACAATACGCATTTTATCACCCGATTATTTCATTTTTTCAAGCTCTTCTTTACTCAACATGCGAACCACATGTGATTTGAATAAAATTCCGTTCAAATGATCGATTTCGTGGCAGCAAGCCGTTGCAAGCAGTTCTTCGCCTTCCAACTCGAAAAATTCGCCTTTTCGATTCTGAGCGCGTACCTTTACATGCATCGGTCGGTGCGTAATGCCATACTGACCGGGTGAAGACAGGCAGCCTTCCACGCATTCCTGATCTCCGCTCTGCTCCAAAAACACCGGATTAATCAGCTCAATCGGCCCATCACCGACATCAATCACCACAACACGGCGCAGAACACCGACCTGAATGGCAGCCAGACCGACCCCGTCGGCCTCTTTCATGGTTTCTTTCATATCATCCAGCAGAACTGCCAGTTTATCGTCGAATTTATCGACCTCGCGGCAGACTTTATTTAAAAAGGGGTCGCCTTCTTTTATAATGTTTCTAATAGCCATAATTATACCTCCAATTATAGAATTGTATCCGGATTCATATCCACATATACCGTAACATTGGAATATTGCCGTTCCGCAGAAAACTGGACCAAAAGCCTGGAAATCATTTCCCGGAATCCGCGGTTGTTGCGGCACTTAATAATGATTTTATAGCGATATTTATTGCTGACCTTACTGATTGCAGCGGGAGTCGGCGACAAAACACGCATCGGCTGACTGGAATATTCCCGTTTTGCCAGCTCACTGAGCATTCGTAGGAAAGCCATGCTTGCACTCGAAACCCGGTCCTCGTTTTGCCCGACAAACCCAATCAAGCAGATGTCGGAAAACGGCGGATACAGCATCATTTTACGGATGGCTATTTCGCCGCGGTAGAACTCCGGATAATTCTGTTCAGACGCAAGCCGGAAGACTTCGTTTTCCGGAGTATAGGTTTGAATAATCGCACGACCGGTATACTTCCCTCGCCCGGAACGGCCGACCACCTGGGTCAGCAGGTCAAACGCGCGCTCGTAACTGCGAAAATCATCCCCATAAAGCGTCTGGTCAGCGGAAAGTACGCCAACCAGCGTAACGTTTTCAAAATCAAGCCCTTTTGCCACCATCTGCGTTCCCACTATCATATCATATTTGCCTTCAGAGAAAAGCCGGAGCTTCTTATCATAAGAAAAACGCGACATGGTGGAGTCAGTATCGAGCCGGAGAACACGAGCCTGTGGAAACAGCTGCTGAAGCTGCTCTTCCGCCCGCTGGGTACCGAATCCCGCATAATGTACGCTGGACTCATGGCATTCCGGGCATTCCTTTGTAAAAGGAACGGAATATCCGCAATAGTGGCACATTAAACGGTTATTCGCAGAGTGATAAGTAAGGGAAATACTGCAATTGGGGCAGGTCAGCACATAGCCGCATGCCTTGCAGGACGCAAATGTATGATACCCCCGGCGATTTAATAATACAATCGATTGTTTTCCGTCTTGTAAATTTTCATTCAGCGCATCCGTCAATTCCGCACTGAAAAGGGACACATTTCCCCGTTCCATTTCTTGATTCATATCCACCACGGAAACTTCCGGAAGTTGGGCTGTTCCATAGCGGGCACAAAGCGTGTTCAGCGAATACTTTCCACTTTGTGCTGAATAAAAACTTTCCACTGACGGAGTGGCGGAGCAAAGCACCAAAAGGGCTTTATGGTATGCACACCGGAATCTGGCCACGTCACGCGCGTGGTAGCGTGGAGAGGATTCCGATTTATAGGTCGATTCCTGTTCCTCGTCCATAACAATTAAACCAAGGTTCTGGAACGGAGCAAAAACCGCAGAGCGGGTACCAACCGCAATCGACGCTTCCCCATTCCGTACGCGCTTCCATTCATCCAGCCGTTCCGCAAGGGTCAGCCCACTGTGAAAAACCGCGACGCAGGACCCGTAACGCTGATGAAACAGGGAAATGGTTTGTGGGGTGAGCGATATTTCCGGCACCATTACAATAACGCCGCGGCCTTCCGACCGGACCTCGTCGATCAAGCGCATAAAAACGGAGGTCTTTCCGCTGCCGGTAATTCCATACAGCAGGGAAACGCCTCCCTCACCGGAATGGTACTGACGGCATAAGGAGTTGTACGCCTTTTGCTGTTCCTGCGAAAGAACCAGCTCGCGGTCGCAGGCAGATTCCTTGACCGAGTACGGATTCCGATACACTTCCACCTCATAATACTCCGCCAGACCCTTTGCCACCAATTTATCCGCAACCGCAGGGGTCGTTCCGGTAAAATAGCAAAGCTCCTTGACCGAAGCGCTTCCAATATCCTTTAAAATCTGGTACACGCTTTTTTGCTTGGGTGACAGCTTCGGCGGCTGTGCAACTTCCTCGCAATTGGTAAGGCGCACCATTTTCATGGTGGCGTCTGCAATGACCCTTACCGTATCGCTGTTTTTCAGCAGCAGATTTTTACGGCACAGCTGTTCCGGTACCGGAGAATTTGAATCCAGCCCAAGGGCGTTCAGCAGCTTTTCCCGTTCCACCGGCCGTTTTTGCCCGGCCAAATAGGAAAGCACCTGACGCTCCGTGGGGCTTAACGTCTCCAACTCTTCCGGCTCCGGATAGTGGGAAACTGCATAAAGTGTTTTGACTTTCAAATTAATTCCGGTTGGCAACAGTAAACGGACTGCATCAAACAAAGTACAAAAATAGTGATCTTTCAGCCAGAATACCATTTGGACCGCTTCATTTGAAAGAAGCGGCGCCTTGTCAAGCACCGCTAGTAAAGGCTTTATTTTATCCGAAGAATCAGACTGCTCTAACGCAAGAATCATGCCCTGGCGGCGGCTGTTGGAAGCGCCGAAAGGAACCATAACGCGGCAGCCCGGCTGTGCATTTTCCGAAAATTCGGGAGGAACCAAGTAATCAAAGGCTTTGTCAAAATGATAGACAGTGTTCTCCACGGCAACCTTTGCAACGGTCATATCGGGAAAATGCTCCTCTCGGATTAATCCTCCAAATCATCGTTCGGTACGAACTGCTCTTTGAAAGTAAACTTGTGGTTCATAAAATCCTGTACCGCAAGGTCAACGGGTTTTTCCGTTAAAATTTCTCCCTTGGTTTCCGCTTCCGCTGTAATTTGGCGGGCACGTTTTGCAACAGCAATTACAAGGGAGTATCTGCTTTGCTCTGGACTAATAATAAGACCGGCAGATGGTTTAAGCATGGTTCAGCATCCTTTCAATGAAATCTGCGTTCCGATATACTTTATGCTTTTCGGCGCAAATTATTTGATTAATTTCATCGACCGCTTTTTCAACGGTATCGTTGATAACGCAGTAATCATAATGAACGGCTTCTTCAATTTCTTTTTGCGCTCGCATCATTCGTTTTTGAATGACTTCGTCTGCTTCCGTTCCACGGCCCCTGAGCCTTTGCTCCAAGACCTCCATGGAAGGAGGCAGAATGAAAATGCTGACGCAATCGGGGCATTTCGTTTTTATTTGAGAACCGCCCTGCACTTCAATTTCCAAAATGACATCGTGGCCTTCGGCCTGCCAACTGCGAATTGGGCCGCTCGGTGTGCCGTAACAGTTGCCGCAGTATTCTGCGCTTTCCAGCAGTTCATCATTCTTCAGCATATTCTGGAACTTTTCTTTGGTGATGAAATGATAATCCTTACCGTCCACTTCCCCCTCGCGCGGGGCGCGGGTGGTAGCCGACACGGAAAGCCGGTAATCGGCGTTCGTTTCAAGAAGACGTTTCAGAATGGTGTCTTTCCCAGCGCCGGATGGCCCGGAAAAAACAATCAGCAATCCGTCATTCTTCATCCTCTTCCAATTCCTCCTCGGATAGATCTTCGTCGCGGTCATTCAGCCTGTTTGCAACCGTTTCCGGCTGCACCGCAGAAAGAATGACATGGTCGCTGTCTGTAATAATCACCGCTCTGGTGCGGCGGCCGTATGTTGCGTCAATCAGAGTTCCGCGTTCCTTGGCATCCTGAATAATCCGCTTGATAGGGGCGGATTCTGGACTGACAATGGCAACCAGACGGTTTGCGGAAACCATGTTGCCGAAGCCTATGTTGATCAATTTCATGTGGTTGACTCCTTTTTCTGCCGCATGCCGAAGCGATGCTTATTATTCAATATTCTGAACTTGTTCTCGGATTTTCTCGATTTCAGCCTTCATATCCACCACGAGATGCGCAATTTCCGAATCTACGCATTTAGAACCGATGGTGTTGGCCTCGCGGTTCATCTCCTGCACAATAAAGTCGAGCTTGCGCCCCACCGCGTCGTTGGATTCCAGCATCTTTTCACACTGGCTGAAATGGCTGCGCAAACGCACCGTTTCTTCAGCTACGGCAACCTTATCCGCAAATACGGCGGCCTCCGTCAGAATCCGCTGCTCGTCAATATTGCTGTCGCCCAGCATTTCCGCTAAGCGCTGCTTTAATTTTTGCTGATATTCGACAACGGTTTGCGGAGAACGTTCCTCCACCTTTTCGACCAGCTTCAAAATCGTTCCAATCCGTTCCAGAACGTCTGTTTTCAGGCGCTCCCCTTCCGTTTCCCTCATACGAATCAATGAAGATACCGCGCGTTCCGTTACAGACTGAACGGCATTCCAGATGCATTCTTCATCTTCCGGCGATTTGTGAACGGTAAAAATATCGGAATATTTTGATACGGTACTGACGGAAATGTCATCCTTCAACCCGTACCGGTCGGCCAGCTCTCGCAGCGCGTTAATGTAACCCGCGGCAAGGGAATGGTTGACCAGAACCTGAGCATCGGTGTCCTCCAGTGTTTCAATGGATACGAACACATCGATTTTTCCCCTGGAAATCTGGCTTTGCAAATAAGACTTCAGCTTTTCGTCCAAGAAACCATATCCCCGGCTGATGCGTGAGGAAAATTCGAAATATCTGTGGTTTACCGACTTTATCTCGACAATAATATCATATCCGTTAATGGTATCCTCACACTTACCAAAACCGGTCATGCTCCTGATCAAGAACTATCATCTCAATTCCAAATTTATGATTTATCTTTCTGTGATCCTCTAAAAAAGAAACTGCCGGAAAGCATTATCTATTATTTTAACAGTTTTTCTAGTTAATTGCAACTACTGCCACACAACCGCGTACCCGGATAAAATAATTCAGCCCCATTGAGGGGCTGAATGTAAAGAAACCCAGACTGGGTCAAACCGGGTGAATCATTTTTTCAGAATCGGCATGCTTGCCGTCGATTCCATATTTTTTCTCCGCGCGCTTTTTGAAGAAATCGGTCGCCACTTTGGGGAACTGGGCATAAGACAGAACGTCTTCCTCCTGTTCAATCCACTGGGCACATTCCTTGCGCAAGGTTTCCAGCTCTGGCTCCAGAAGATCGGCAGGACGGCAGGTGATCCGTTCCGTGTCGCCAATAATCTTTTTCGCAAACTCCTCGTCAATCGGCACCGGAGTGGTTCCGTATTTGCCTGCAACCAAATCCTTAAATTCTTTGGTGCACATCTTGTAGCGCTCGCCATTAATCACGTTAAAGACAGCCTGTGTGCCGACAATCTGTGAAGTTGGCGTGACAAGCGGCGGATACCCGGCATCTTTGCGCACCCGCGGCACTTCTTCCATAACCGCTTCCAGCTGATCGGCTTTTCCGGCCTGTTTTAACTGGGAAAGCAGATTGGACAGCATGCCGCCCGGAACCTGGTAAATGAGCGCCATGGTATTGGTCGCCAGCATCTTCGGGTCAAGAAGCCCGCTCTTAATATATTTTTCCCGCAAGGTCATAAAGTAATCACGAATTTCGTTTAAAAGGAGCAAATCTAGGCCGGTATCGTATTCGGTACCTTTGAGTGCAGCAACAATGGATTCCGTAGGCGTGTGGGAAGTACCCAGCGCCAACGGGGACATCGCCGTATCCAGCAAATCGACGCCGGCTTCCACGGCTTTCAGTTCACACATGGAAGCTAAACCCGATGTGTAGTGCGTATGGAGCTGAACCGGGATTTTAACCGCTCCCTTAATTGCTTTCACTAGGTCGTAAGTCTTGTATGGAGTGAGCAGAGCAGCCATATCTTTGATGCAAATGGAGTCCGCGCCCGCTTCTTCAATCCGTTTGGCGTAGTCAACATAATATTCCAGGGTAAAGACCGGGCCGGTCGTATAGGATATGGCAACCTGTGCGTGCGCGCCCTCTTTCTTTGCCGCTTTGATTGCGACGGTAAGGTTCTTCAGGTCATTCAGTGCATCAAATATACGGATGATATCGATCCCGTTCGCGACAGAACGCTGAACAAAATATTCCAGAACATCGTCCGCATAATGCCGGTAACCGAGCATATTCTGTCCGCGGAACAGCATTTGCAGCTTTGTGTTGGGGCAGTGCTTGCGTATGGTGCGGAGTCTGTCCCATGGGTCTTCATTTAAAAAGCGCAGGCATGCGTCAAAAGTGGCACCGCCCCAGCATTCCAAGGAATAATAGCCCACCTGATCCAATTTTTCCAAAATCGGGAGCATATCCTCAATCGGCATTCTGGTTGCAATCAGGGACTGATGCGCGTCACGCAGGACGGTTTCCGTAATTCCAATCTTTGCCATAGCAACGCCCCCTTACTGGAGGGAAACAAGAGGAGTACCGGATTCCACGCTGTCCCCCTTGTTCACATGAATGGCTGCCACCACAGCGTCGTGCGGAGCCATAATTTCGTTCTCCATTTTCATTGCTTCCAAAATTAAAAGGACGTCGCCCTTTTTCACCGCCTGTCCCGCCTTAACGTTCACAGATACAATCGTACCCGGCATCGGGCAGGAAATGAGTTCTGCGTCGGAAGGCACGGGCGCCGCAGGTGCGGCGGCAGGCGCCGGAGCAGGTGTTTCAGCCTTCGGTGCGGCTGGTGCCGAAACCGGAGCAGCAGGTGCGGCCGGAGCGGCAGCCGGTGCCGGAGAAGCGGGGGCAGAAGCGCTTACCTCTTCCACCTGAACATCATAGGCAACGCCGTTTACGGTTATCTTTAAATTTTTCATCTATAACACTCCTCACTTCAAATTGCAGGAACAAATTCTTACAGCTGAATGTTGCTATGCTTTTTGGGTAAACCCGAAACACGTTTGCTGGAAAGCATTTCTAAGGTGGAAATAATTCTGGTGCGCGTTTCCCCGGGAAGTACAATATCTTCAATCAAACCGTCGGCAGCTGCCTTAAACGGCGACGCTTCCGTCGTTTTGTACTCTTCCACTAATTTCCGCCGGTCTTCCAAAGGCTGTTCGGAACCGGCAAGACGCTGATTCCACAGAAAAACCGCCGCGGTTTCAGGCGCCAGCGGCGAAATAACCGCATTCGGCCATGCCATGGTATAATCGGAATTTGCTCCGTGCCCTGCTACGGCAATGTAAACCGGACCGTATGCCGTTCCCGTAATGACGGAAAGTTTCGGCGCCGTCGTTTCGGAATAACTACTGGAAAGCTTGGACGCTTCCCGCAGGGTGGTAAAAGAACCTGCGTTCACAAAGCTGACAATCGGAATGGAAAATGCATCGCAGAAACGAATAAACCGTGCTGCCTTGGAACCGGCATCTGCATCAATGGTTCCGGTGTAAGAAATCACGCCCGCTGTGGCACCGTTTATGGAGCACAGTGCGGTCAGGACCGCCGGACCGAATGATTTGCCTAACTCAAGAATACTGTCCGAATCACAGATGGCCTCAAGAATCTGCCTGCCGTCGGATTGCTCCGTCAGTTCCATCCCCGAATCGGCATTTTGGGGATTCAGTGCTGGATTTCCCGAAAGGTTGTTGGAAGGAAGAAGAGTAATCAGTTTTCGAACCTTAGCAATCGCGTCCGGCTCGTCCGTAGCCAGAATATGACAGTCGCCGCGTGCCGCTGCCTCTCCAGAGGATGCGCCCGAACCGTCTGTTGCAATGGTCAACTCCGCTTTCTCCGTCATAACCACAATATCAGCGCCTGCCGCAATTAAAGCGGACGTTCCGATACAGGGCCCGAGAATCAAAGAAATTTGGGGAACCACACCGGAAAGATTGTTGGACTTCAGCAGGATTTCTCCATATGCCGCCAACAGGTTGTCGCCTTCCTTCAGGCGGCCGCCGTGGGAATCATAAACGCCGATCACCGGAGCACCGGTTTTCAGCGCCATGGAATAAAGCTTACAGATTTTTGCAGCCTGCGCTTTGGACATTGCGCCGCCGGCAAGTTCAATGCTCTGAACAAACGCATAGGCAGGGCAGCCTTCGATGGTTCCGTAACCCGCAACCGCCTCCGTATAATCTTCCCCAGACTTGGAATATCCGTCGATTTCATTGAAACTGCCCGCGTCAAACAGGGAAATAATTCGCTGATAGCCGGTACCTTCCTGTCTGGCGCTGCGAGCCTGCCTCAGCAGTTCGGCGTTGCCGATATTACTCATTTTGATTCCTCCGTTTATCCGGGACAACTCTGAAAACTCCATTTTCATCTTTCGCCGATGAAAGCCAGTCCTCATCTGCTGAAAACCTCCGGTCTTTTTCGAACCGACATATCCTGAGTAGGGATATGTCCCAAAACTTAGGCCGATAATCCGCCAAAAAAGTATGCGGCACAGCAAAGCACATTAGGATAAGACTAACTTTCAAAACCCCTCTCACGGCGTTTTCAGATGCACCCAAAGTACCATATTATTCAAAATAATTATAATATACGATTCCTTTATTGGCAAGCAAGTTTATGTACTTTTTATGGATTAATCCGCTAATCCTTACAAATTTTAATAAAATTTGATAAATTACATAAAATCTATCAGATCAACTCGATCGTTGGGGAAAGCCCTGCCTTTTCAAAAAGGGCTCAGTATTCGCTGATTCGGCATTCCATTTGACATACGCCGACCGAAAAGCCGTCGTTGGCTGCCTCCCGAAGCAGGCTTTCAGCCGTCCATTCACGGTCTGGAACATTCTCTTCCGCACAAAGGCGCAGAATCCGGACCACGGAATTGACTACGTCGAGCACCAGACAGCATCGTCCAGTCCCACATCGTTCATGGGCAAAACTTGCGCATTATCTGCCGCGCCGGTAAGTCCGCGCATTTTGTCCTCGTGTTTTTCTTTGTCCTGCACTGGAATAATGGAGAGCGCCTGATCCTTCTCCCTCTGCTCTTTCTCTTTTTTGTATCTTGGCCTGTTTGTCCGCCTTAACCCCTGCCATCAGCCGTTTCACTTCCTCCGGGGTAAGCGCGCGCCATTTTCCCGGCTGAAGCATTCCAAGCTTCAGCGGCCCGATCGCGACGCGTTTCAGTCTTGCAACCTCCAGCCCGAGCTGTTCGCACATTTTGCGAATCTGGCGGTTTCTGCCCTCATGAAGGATAATTTCCAGCACCACTCGGCCTTTTTCCTGCGAAAGCACATTGACCCCGGCGGGTGCGGTCATCCGGCCGTCAATCATCATGCCGATCGACATCTGCGTGAGCTGATCTTCCGTAATGGAGGGACGAACGGTAACCCGGTAAACTTTCGGAATATGAAGGGACGGATGCATAATTGCGTTAGAAAACTCGCCGTCGTTTGTCATCAGCAGCAGTCCTTCGGATTCGCGGTCCAGCCGACCGACCGGGTAAACACGCTCCGGGATATCCTGCACAAGTTCCGCCACACACTTGCGGTTCATTTCATCGCTCATTGTGGTGATGTATCCCCTTGGCTTGTGCAGCATGATATACACATTGCGCACATGGGTATCCAGCGGTTTTCCATCTACGCTGATTTTGTCTTTTTTGGAATCTACCTTATCTCCAATTCGGGCGGTCACCCCGTTCACCCTTACACGGCCCTCCTGAATCATTTCCTCGGCTTTTCTTCTGGAGGCGATTCCGCAGTCGGCGAGTACTTTTTGCAGTCTTATATCTTTTCCCATGAATTATTTTCATCCTTTATTTTGTAAAATATTTTATAATATTTTCCCAGAATGTGCGGAACGGACTGGCCGGTTCCTCGTGCCGCGCGATCGTTTCGCCGCACACCAGCTTTGTGCTGCCCACGGTTTCCCCGTTCACCACATAACGCACGGTACCCATTACCTGGCCGTTCTGAAGCGGAGCATACACAAACTTTGGGAGTTCCACCACACGCCGCAGCAAAACACTGTCCGTTTTGGTAAGCATCAGATTTTCTCCTTTGGTGCCGCAAACAGTCACCGACTCTTTCACTCCCCCGACAACTGGTAAATCTACAGAAAACGCCGAATCATCCATCGGATAGCTTTCAAAGCAGGAAAAGCCATAATCCAGCAGCTTCTTATGGTCGCTCCAATCGTCCGAATCGTTCAGGGTGACGACAATCAGCGACACCCCGTCTTTCTGCGCGGCGGAAACCAGGCATCGTCCCGCTTTTTTCGTATAACCCGTTTTCACGCCGATGCATCCGGAATACATGCTTAACAACTTATTATGATTGGTATATCTTCTGGTTTGCTGCGGATTTTCAAACGGCACACTGATGACCTGTCTGCCGGCAATTTCCGCAAAATCCTTGTTTTTCATGGCCGCCGCCGTCAAGAGCGCCAAATCGTGCGCAGTGGTGTAATGATTTTCATCATCCAGACCGGAGGGGGTCACAAAGTGCGTTTGGGTTAGATTCAGTTCCTTAGCGCGTTTGTTCATCAAATCCGCAAACCCGGGAATTGAACCGCCAATGGCGATTGCCGCGGAATTGGCTGCATCGTTTCCGGAAATGGAAAGCATTCCAGCCGCCAGCGACTTTAGACTAAGCCGGTCACCCGGCCGAAGACCCATGGAAGAGCCCTCCACGCGCACCATCTCATCGGTAATCGTGATAATCCGGTTGTTTTTCTGCGCAGCTTCCAGCGTGAGCAGTGCCGTCATAATTTTTGTGGTACTAGCCATCGGGCGCCGGGTGTTTTCATCCTTGGTAAAAACAAAACGCCCGTTTGCGGCATTCATAACCACAGCCGATCTGGCAGAAATACTGGGTACGGCTTCGGCCCATGCGTGCGCGCCGGCAGAAAAACAAAGCACCATTACTGCCAGCAGAGATACCGTTCTTTTTAACAAAGCAACCACCTACCTATAAAAAATATATGCAGGCGGTTGCTTTATTATCGTTATTATATTTGCGGATCGGTAAGATTAATATCGTTTACGGAAGAAGCGGTCGCTTGTGCGGCAGGCTGGGAACCGCTCTGATTTTCTTGCTGTTTGGATTTCTTCCCGTTTTTGCTAATCATGGAATTAATTTTGTCGACCGCTTCCGGGAACATGCCGATAATCCGGTCAACCGTATTATTGTACGGGTCAATCTGCAGCAGTTTGACATTCCCGTTGCAAATCGTAATGAACGCAACCGGAGTAATCGAAATCCCGGCGCCGGTACCGCCGCCGAAAAAGGTCTTGTCCGTTTGGGTTTTCGTCGGGAAGTCGGAGCCCCCGGAGGCAAACCCATAGCTGATTTTGGAAACAGGAATGATGATGGACCCGTCGGAAGAAGTAATCGGATCCCCGACGATGGTATTGATATCCACCATCTCTTTGATTTTTTCCAGTGTGGTATTCATCATACCTTCAATTGGATGATCGCTCATAAAAACACCGCCTTACTTTAGTTTTCAGTAATTTGTTTCTCATTTTTTAAAATTATCAGGGACCGGATCAAAGCTTGCACAGCAGGCACCAGCAAAAACAACAGCAGAATGTGAACCCTGACTCTGAATTGAACTTCACATTTCTTTTTCTGGAAGTTTGGGACAATGTTAATGTGGTATTGCCTGCACTTTAAGCGATTGAGCAGAATTCCCATCGGTGTATAGACGCCGGCGCAAACTTCGCCATACAAAACAGCCGCCTGTGCGGCATCTTCATCCGCAACGGTGATTTCCAGATACAGCCGGTCAATCACCATATGCGCAATCCATTTTTTTGCCGCGTCTGCCACAACGGAAGCCAACTCGCGCAAAAGATTCATTAAGCCTGATAGTCCCTTTTGCTCTAGTATACCCCTTATTTTTGATTTTGATGGAGCAATCTCTTTTTTTTCATTTTTTTCCGGTTGTTTTTTCTTTTTTCTTGCCTTTTCAACCTGCGGATAAACCTGAATTTTTACAAACAGATAACGCACCATTACCTGAAATTCATTTTCAAAACCGACAAACACGGAAACAGGGCAAAAAAGTAAAACCAGAAGAAAAAAACAAATGCCTAGAATTATCCAGAGAGCTGTCATAGATCCTCCCTACATGAAATAAACCGCCGATTTTTATTCCTGCGTAATTTCATGATTCTCTTCCTCCGGCTCCTGCTTCGGTTCTACCGCAGGCAGCTCGCTCAGAGACGAGATATTCAGACACCTGAGAAAATTTGCCGTAGTGCCATAAAGCAGCGGCCTGCCCGGAAGTTCCAATCTGCCTCTTTCTTCAATTAGCCCTTTTGCACTCAGGCTGGACAGCACACCGGAACAATCGACTCCGCGAATTTGTTCCACAAAAGCTTTTGTAACCGGCTGGTTGTAGGCAACAATTGCCAAAACCTCCATTCCGGCCTGGGACAAAGGCGTATTTCTGCGAATATCCAGCACACGGCGGACGTTCTCTCCGTATTCCGGGTTCGTACACATCTGAAACTGGTCGTCCAGACGGACAATTTCGATTCCGCCGCCGCGCTGGTTGTATTCATCCATCAGACTCTGTAGCAGTTTTAAAGCGGTGGGCCTGTCCAAATCTAAAACTTCTGCAATGCGGTCAACAGAAACAGGATCCCCACTGGCAAACAGAATGGCTTCTATTGCTCCCTGGAGCTTTTTGATTTCCAATTCTTCATCCCGCCGTTCATTAAAATTACTGTTGCGTTGCGTTTTTCTCCCTCCACGCGAATCCGTTTTCCCTTCACAAGTTCCAAAATTGCCAAAAATGTAGCAACCAAATCGGAACGCTCCGTTGAGGAAGCAAACAGCGATTCGTATTTTACGGAATTAGTTTTCCAAAGTGCGCGCAGTACGTGAATGATTTTGGATGCAACCGAAACAATTTTGTGCGTGACTATTCCGGAAAAAGCCTCCGGCGAAGGGGGAAGCATCCGCTTCCCTCGACCGACCGCGTTGCGATAAGCAGCCACCAGTTCCTGTGGGGAATGGGTTCTGCGGTACGTCAAATCCGTTTCGAATTCCATTGGCTCACGCACAAACTGGTCAAACTGAAACTGTTCCGAAAGCATCAATGCCACGCGCTTGCACTCCTGATATTCCAGAAGCTGGCCCGTCAGCTCGTGCCGCAGTTCCTCTGCCTCCTCATGCTTAGGCAGAAGCGAAACCGTCTTTATATAAACGAGCCGGGCCGCCATTTCCAGAAATTCGCTCGCAACATCCATGTCCTGCTCTTTCATGCGGTTAATATGCTCCATATACTGGTCTAGAAGCTCAGAAATCTGGATATCGCAGATATTTAGTTTATTCTTCGTAATCAAATAAAGAAGAAGGTCCAACGGCCCTTCAAAGACAGGAAGCTTATAAGACAGTTTTTCCATATTCCTCCACTTTATTACCTCATTTTTATAACAAACCGAGCCAATAATACGGAAGCTGTGCTAACCAAAGCACGCCATTTGCAAAAAACTCCTGCAGCACAACAAGCGGTCTGGACAAAACTCCGCTTAACAGAATAAAGAAAGAAACCATCACGATGACGTTCTGATACCGGTAATAATTGTAAAGCGCCCGGTTGGACAGAAATGCGCCCAAAATTTTAGAACCGTCCAGCGGCGGAAGAGGAATCAAATTAAAAACCGCCAGCGCAACGTTGATGGAAATGTAGGCGATAAAGAAATCGTGAACAATGATAGGCAGGCTGAATTTTGCCGCAACCACAACACCAACATAAATCAGCGCGCCCACGAACGATGCCAACAGGTTGGAAAGCGGCCCCGCCACCGCGGTAATCGCCATATCACGTTTCGGGTTCTTAAAATAGCGGGCATCTACCGGAACCGGTTTTGCCCAGCCAAAACCGAAAAGAAGCAAAAACAGCGCACCGGTCAGGTCCAGGCTGACAATCGGGTTCAAGGTAATTCTGCCCTGGTATTTCGCCGTACTGTCGCCCAACTTATAGGCCACCCAGCCATGGGCGCACTCGTGAAGCGGCAGAATACAGAAAATAACGAACAGCGTAGCTAATATCTGCGAAACCACGCTGGCAAAATCAATGGATTGGCCGCTGAACACTCCACGGATCATTTCAATCAGCATAAAGATTCTCCTTTTAACAATTACGTGCCAAAAATTCAACGGTCAATAAACGGAATCAGCTATTTGCTTTCGCGTTCAGCCGATGGTAATTGACTTTGTAATTATAATACTTCACAGATAAAAAAACAAGCAAAGTGCCGGATTACTGGGAAAAAATGAAAACATTCCGCTTTTTATTCGGGAATATCACAGAAAAGTCTTGCATTTCAACTATATTTCTGCTAAAATACGAATGTTGCAATCCTATAGACAGCCCTTTTAAAGGAGGTGCAGACACATGGCAAAGTGTGAAGTTTGTGGCAAGGATATGGCTTTCGGCATTCGGGTTTCTCACTCTCACAGACGTTCCAACAGAACTTGGAAGCCCAATATTAGACGCGTTAAAGCAATTGTTAACGGTACTCCTAAGCGTATTTACGCCTGCACCCGTTGCTTGCGTTCCGGCAAGGTTACCCGCGCCGTCTGATGTAAATCGAACATTAAGTTGAGAGGAGCCTAATTAGGCTCCTTTATTCTTTTTATTCAGATTTAAAAACGCCGCCCGATTACACGGAACTGCGCTCTATTTGTTTTTCAGTATACCATACTGTCTAACAAATGGGGCGCAGTTCTGTTTCGGGCGGCACTTTTCATGCTTTAAAAAGAAGCGGATGCTATGTTGAAATTAGTTCGTCTTCTTATGAATGGAAATCTTTTTCTCTTCTCCCTTTCGAATTCGCTGAATATTGGAACGATGCTTATAAATCAGGATCATCGCCATCAGTAAGGAGATTGCTGTTGTGACGGCCACATAAGTAATAGATGCCGTGCTGGAAGCCGAACCGGCCCGGTAATCCGCAAAGAAAGTGACCAAAAACGTAACAATCGGTAACGCAGATGCTGCGCAGATGGAACTCAGAGACACAATTCTGGAAATGAAAAAAACAATAATAAACACGCAGATGACGGGAATAAATACGCGCCAGTCAATCAGCGCGATCATGGCGGCACAGGTAAGAACCCCTTTTCCGCCCTTAAAACCGAAATAGACGGGATAAATGTGGCCAATGACGCAGAGAACGCCCGCAATATATGCCCCATACTGAGAAATAAAGTACAGCATTCCACTCGAAATTCCGGCCTGCATACCTGCGAAGTAGAATACATATCTTCCGATTAAAACGGATACCGCGCCCTTTGCAAAATCAAAAACAAAGGTAAACGCCGCCGCTTTTGCCCCAACGGAGCGCAGCACATTGGTCGCGCCGGCATTTCCACTCCCCATGGTGCGGATGTCGGCATGGTTATCAAAAATCCTGGTAAAGATGATGGAAAAGCTGATGCTCCCCAACAGATAGGCCACAACCGCTACCAACACCGACGGCAGCGCGAAGATTTGTAAATAATTCAAATTCGGCAACCCCCTATTTGTCTCCGCGCTCTCGCACGATCATGCGAACCGGTGTTCCTTCCAAACCAAATGTTTCTCGGATCCGGTTTTCCAAATATCTTTGATAGGAATAATGGAACAGATCTGCAGAATTCACAAAGCAGACAAAAGTAGGAGGCTTTACGGAAGCCTGGGTCATGTAATAGATTTTCAGTCTTCTGCCCTTATCCGTAGGCGGCTGCACGCGCGCCACAGCCTGCGCAAGAACATCGTTCAGCATTCCCGTGGAAATTCGCATGGAATTCGAATTGGCGACGTGTTTAATCAGTTCAAACAGGCGGTCAATCCGCTGGCCCGTTTTCGCGGAAATGAAAATAATCGGCGCATAAGACATAAACGAAAAGTCTTTCTCCAATGATTTGCGGGCTTCAATCATGGTGTGGTCGTCCTTTTCAACCATATCCCACTTATTGACCACAATGATGCAGCCCTTTCCTGCCTCGTGCGCAAGGCCCGCCACCTTGGAGTCCTGATCGGTAAACCCAACTGAAGCGTCAATCATAATTACGCACACATCCGCGCGCTCAATGGCCATTTGGGCACGCAGATTGCTGTACCGCTCGATGCTTTCTTCCACCTTGTTCTTCCGGCGCAGTCCGGCAGTGTCAATCAGAGTAAAACGACCGTATTCATTTTCAATCGTAGTATCAATCGCGTCACGGGTCGTTCCGGCGATATCGGACACGATGCACCGTTGTTCCCCACAGATTTTATTGACCAAAGAGGATTTGCCCACGTTTGGCTTTCCGATAATCGCAACGCGGATCAGTTCGCCATCGGTATCCGTTTCCTCTTCCTGCGGCAGATGCTGCACAATGGCATCCAAAAGGTCACCGGAACCAAGGCCGTGGACAGAAGAAACCGCAATGGGGTCACCAAGGCCAAGGTTGTAAAATTCATAGAACTCCGCCGGAGGAGCCCCGATGGTGTCGCATTTATTCACACAGAGCACTACCGGTCTGCCGCTTTTTTGCAACATGGAGGCAATATCAGAGTCCGACGCAACCAGCCCGGTACGAACATCCGTGACAAAAACAATCACGTCAGCCGCATCAATCGCCAGCTGGGCCTGCATCCGCATCTGCGATAGAATAATATCATCGGTATTCGGCTCTATACCGCCGGTATCCACCAAAGAAAAATGATGACCGCTCCATTCGCAGTCACCGTAAATACGGTCCCGCGTTACGCCCGGAGTGTCATCTACGATGGAAAGGCGCTGACCGATTAATTTATTAAACAATGTCGACTTACCCACGTTGGGGCGGCCGACAATTGCAACGACCGGTTTAGACACTGGCATCACTTCCTATTATTGCATTTAACAGCTCATATCCGTCGTTTGGGATCACTGTAACTTTTACATTCAGTTCCCTTTCAACATCTTCCACTGTAACATCATCCAGAAAAACATTCGTTTCATGCCGCAGCATAACATTCGGCATAATTAATTCGGAACCGAGCTGTTTTCCCTTCAGCTGGCGAATGATATCGCCCCCGGTAACCAAACCGGCTACATTGATAGTATGACCAAAAAAATCATTCCGAATTGGTACCACATTGCAAGTAAGATTATGGCATTTTATTCGTAATTCGTCAAGCAGTTCGTCCAAAAAAGGATGGGCAGCCGTTCCGGTGATAAGCGTGACGGAGCGTTCTTCAGACATACCCGAAAAATCCTCCAGCGCAAATTCGAACTCCTGCTTCAAATTTGCCAGAAGGCCCACTCCGTTTTCCAACTGATCAAAATCACCGTAAAAGAATGCAGGAGGAATCGGGCGGTTTGCCTTTAAATAAAATTCGTCCGCCGCGTAACAGATTTTTGCACCGTACTTTGCTTCAAAATTCTCCGCATACCGTTCGACAATCCGAATCGTTTCCTCCGCGGAAAACGCATCGTACGACTTAAGGGGATAAAGATCCTCCCGGAATTTGGTTAAGCCGACCGGAACAACCGCAATGCTCTGCACCGACGGATAAAGCGCGCCAAGGTCGCTGAGGGAGCGTTCCAGCTCCTTGCCGTCGTTCAGCCCGGGGCAAAGCACCAGCTGGGAATTGATTTTCACGCCGGCCTCTGCCAGGCGGTAAAGGATTTTCAGGGAATCACCGGCAAAGCGGTTCCCCATCATTTTCACCCGCAGTTCGGGGTTGGTTGTATGGACGGAAATATTGACCGGGCTGATGTGCATTTTAATAATGCGTTCCACATCGCGGTCACTGATGTTGGTCAGGGTAATATAATTCCCGAATAAAAAGGACAGCCGGGAATCGTCATCTTTAAAGTACAGGCTGCTGCGCATTCCCTTGGGAAGCTGGTCGATAAAGCAGAAAACGCATTTGTTGCGGCAGGAATGCTCCTGATCCATCAGATAGGTTTCAAATTCCAACCCAATCGGCTCATATTCCCCTTTTCGAATCTGTACGTTGCGAACCTGACCATCTTTCCCCTTTATGGCAATAGAAAGACTTTTATTGGTTTCGTAAAACCGGTAATCCAGAACGTCGCAGATTTCATTGGAGTTGATGGAAACCAGCGTTTCGCCAGGGCAAATGCCCGCAAGCTCCGCTGGGCTGTCTTTATCAACCGAAAAAATTTTTACCGACATGGCGACTCCTAACAATACTGAATAATCTAAAGAGTTCTCGTTTTCTTCCGGTGAAAAATCGCATCACTTTTTACGCTTCACACCGATTAAAACGGATTCTAAAATCAAAAAAATAAGAGAAGGATTTCTCCTTCTCTCCATTTCCGGAAAATCAAGAATTAGGCTTCCTTCTTAATTACTTCCCTGCCGTTGTAATAACCGCAGCTGTCGCAAACTCTGTGGGGAGCCTTATACTCGCCGCATTTCGGGCACTTCATCAGAGCAGGAGCACTAATCTTCCAAACATTTGAACGTCTTTTATTTTGTCTGGCACTTGATACTTTTCTCTTTGGTACAGCCATTATCAGCACCTCCTTAATAAACTCGGACTAATCTATCAGTGTTTTAAGAACCTCCAGGCGAGGATCAACCTGATGCGTATTGCAGTTGCATGGCCCTTCGTTCAGGTCTTTGCCGCAAACCGGGCACAGGCCTTTGCAGTCTTCGCTGCAAAGAAACTTGGTCGGCAGTTCCAGCAAAATATCCGCCCGGATCAACTCGTCCAAATCCAGCTTATAGTCCTGAACTTCCACATAATGCTCTTCATCGTCTTTTTCCAACGACAAAACGAGAACATGAGAAAATTTGTACTGATAGTGCTTTTCAATCTGCCGAGCACAACGGTCACACGGAATGGAAAACACGAAGGAAACATCAGCGTCCAGCGTGGCAAAACCGTCATGGCTTTTTACAGTACCCTGAATTGATACAGGTGAAACGAACGGGTAAGTTCTGTTGATATCCGTCGAAGACAAGTCCAATTCATAATCAAAGGATAAACTTTCCTGTTCGCCGGAAAACACCTTTTTTAAATCCAGAAGCATAATAACACCTCAGCGCTACATTCATTTATTATATCGGTTCCTTCGTATTTTGTCAATAAAAATTTCCTATATTCAAACATTTTCTCACAAAAGTGCTGCCGGAAGAGGAAAGAACCGTTCATTCAGTCACCTAACAGCCGCCGAAAGCCGCGAAATCCCTTGAATGAGCGGCCTTGGAACTGTATTGGCAACGGTTACTCTGCGCCCCCCGGCAGCAAGCTTTATTGACTCCTTATAAAGGGAACCGGAATCCGGTTAGACCTGAACTGCGAATTCGTTAATCTCTTTCGGAAGTTCAGACGGCTCAATGGAAACAAGAAGGGTAATTTTCGTGTCGGCTAAAGCAGAAAGTGAATTCATCTTTTGCACAAAAGAAACGAGTACATTCGTATCCTGACCAATGATTTTGAGCGTAGAGTCTACAAACAGATCTGTCACATCATAGTTGCCCGCGCAAATACCGCTGATAAACCCGCAGAGCGCATCCGCACCCTGAATACCGTACGCATCTGTGTCAATCAAACGTGCCTGATGGGAAATATCATAGGTAAGCTTCAGACCCTTTTCAACTACAACTACATTACCATTGGATTTTTCAATTGCCTCGTTTGCGCGCTCAATCAGTTTTTTTGTTTTGCCCGAACCTTTTTTGCCAACGATGAGAGTAATCATAAAAACTCCTCCTGCTTTCATTAATTATTTCCGTCGAAACGGATTCTTGCTGTAATTTTTAATTTTTCAATCTGGCTTCCAACGCCTCTTTTTCGGATTCGTAACCCGGTTTGCCCAGTAAGGCGAACATATTCTTCTTATAGCTTTCCACGCCGGGCTGGTCAAACGGGTTCACACCCATTAAATAGCCCGAAATTGCGCAGGCTTTTTCAAAGAAATAAATCATGTAACCAAGGGTATCCTCGGAAAAGTCGGAAGCATGCAGTACAACGTTGGGGACTCCGCCGTCCGTGTGGGCAAGAACGGTGCCTTCAAACGCCTTGCGGTTAATGTACGCCATGCTTTTGCCTTCCAGGAAGTTCAACCCATCTACATTTTCCGGGTCGTTGCCAATAAAGAGGTCTTTCTTTGCCTTGTCAAACAGTACCACCGTTTCAAACAGGGAGCGTCTGCCGTCCTGAATGTACTGGCCCATAGAGTGCAGGTCGGTGGAAAAAATGACGGAAGCTGGGAACAGGCCCTTTTTGTTTTTGCCTTCGCTTTCGCCATAAAGCTGCTTCCACCATTCGCACATCATGGTATAGGCGGGTTCATAGCTGACAAGAATCTCAATTTCTTTGCCCTTGCGGTAAAGAATATTGCGAATTGCCGCGTATTTATAGCAATCGTTCGTCGCCAGATCCGGGTTATTCAGTTCTTTCTGCGCTTTTGCTGCGCCGGCCATCAAAGCGTCGATATCCGCGCCGCTGACCGCAATTGGCAGTAAACCAACAGCCGTTAGGACGGAGTAGCGTCCGCCCACGTCATCCGGAACTACAAACGTTTCATAGCCTTCCTTGTCCGCCAACTGCTTCAGAGTGCCGCGCGCACGGTCTGTGGTGCAGTAAATGCGTTTGCGCGCTTCCTCTTTTCCGTATTTCTTTTCCAAATAATTGCGGAACACACGGAATGCAATGGCAGGTTCCGTTGTCGTGCCGGATTTTGAAATCATGTTAATAGAAACGTCTTTGCCTTCGCAGATTTCCAGAAGTTCGCTTAATGCGGTGGAACTGATGCTGTTGCCGGCAAAATAAATATCGGGAGTATCCTTTTTCAGAGCGTTGTAATTCGGTGATTTCAGGAACTCAATTGCAGCACGGGCACCAAGATAAGAACCGCCGATGCCAATTACGATAAACACATCGGTATCCGATTTGATTTTCTGGGCAGCTGCCTTGATTCGTGCAAACTCCTGTTTGTCGTAATCGGTCGGGAGATTGACCCAGCCAATAAAATCATTTCCCATTCCGGTACCGGAGTGAAGCATTTCATGCGCCAACTTCACCTGGGGCGCAATTGCAGTATATTCATTGTTGCCGATAAATTCGGAAAGATGTTTTGCATCAAGTTGAACCGACATAAAGTCTCCTCCTAAATATGGCTATTGATTGACTTTATTTTACAATATGTTGAAAGGTTTTGCAAGGAGGAGTGGGGTATTTTATTAATTTTTCCTATAAAATTAATACATTTTCAGCAGATGTTTTGCCAATAAACGGAATACCAGAGAAAAGCTAATTTGTTCCACGTCGTTTTTTGCATTAATCGTATATTCCTTTACCACATCATTCCCAAGGGTATAGGTAATTTTCCCTACGACCTGCCCTTTTTTCACCGGGGCGGCAACCGATTCCTGATAGGTCACTTTTGACTTAATATCCTTTTGTTTGCCTTTTGGAACAAGGATGCTGCCGTCTGCGGCACAAACGGTTTCCACTTCGCTGCTCATCCCGTTGGTAACCGGAACTGGGTGCAGCGCATCGTTTGGAATAGCAGGGGTCGTAACCGCCCAGTTGGAAAAGCCGTAATCCAGCAAAGTGGCAGCGGCTGCAAAGCGGTCTTTTGTATTGGAGGAACCAAGAACCACGGCAATCAGCTGAACGCCGTCGCGTTCTGCGGTCGCGGTAATGCAGCTGCCCGCTTTTCCGGTTGTTCCGGTTTTCAGGCCGGTAATGCCGGAATAGGATTTCAGCAGTTTGTTGGTGTTCACCAGCTGCGTTTTCCCGTCGCGCAGATAATCCATCCACGTCTTGGTATAATCAAAGATTTTTTTATGTTTCGTCAATTCGCGGGACATAACCGCCACATCGTAGGCGGAGGTTACATGGCCGTCTTCATCCAGCCCATTGCAGTTTTTGAAGGTGGTTTCTTTCATGCCGAGTTCCTTGGCCTTTTCGTTCATCTGCTGCAGGAATTCATCTTCACTGCCCGCGACAAATTCGGCCAGTGCCACCGCTGCATCGTTCGCGCTGGCAATGACCGTCGCTTTTAGCATATCGTCAACACTCATGGTCTCCCCCGGCTTCAGCCAGATATCGGACCCGCCCATGGACGCAGCGTGTTCGCTCGTGCTCACGATATCGGTTAGTTTGATTTTGCCGGAATCCAGCGCCTCCATTACTAGGAGCAGCGTCATTACCTTTGTAATCGACGCGCAGGCGCGCTTTTCATGAGCGTTTTTTTCATAGAGGATTTTCCCCGTCTGAGCCTCCATCAGCAGAGCGGAGGGTGCTTTCACCTCCGTGTCGGCCAACGCAGCCGCCCGCACCGGCAAGGCAGAAATTAGAATCAAGAAAGATAAAAAACATGCCGACAATTTTTTCAACATCATTCCAGCACCTCCTATTGTTTATTAATTCTTATGCCGCATTCGCAGGTTCTATCCATAAATTTTATACATCCTCGACACGAGAAATACAAAAGTCCGCCGAAAAAAGGAAAGAAAAAAGAAGATGCGGTGCAATCAGCCTAAAACTGCTTTGCGGCATCTTCTTTTGGGTTGCGTCAGCCCCAGATTTATGATGAATGATTTAGCGGCGAACCGGAATTCCCCGGCCAGACAGGTAATCTTTCAGCTGCGGAATCGTGATTTCGCCGAAATGGAACAGGGACGCGGCCAGAACTGCATCAGCCTTTCCGACGGTAAAGGCATCATAGAAATGTTCCAGTTTTCCGGCTCCGCCGGAAGCGATTACCGGAATATCCACGCTTTCCGATACCGCAGCAGTCAGTTCCAGGTCATACCCGTTCTTCACGCCGTCACAATCCATACTGGTAAGCAGGATTTCCCCAGCTCCAAGAGCTGCGGCTTCTTTCGCCCAAGCCACCGCGTCTTTTCCGGTATCCACACGGCCGCCGTTCAAATAAACCGTCCAGTCCCCGCCTTCCCTGCGCTTTGCATCGATTGCGCAGACCACGCACTGGCTGCCGAACTTTTCCGCCGCCTCTCGGATCACAGAAGGGTTTTTCAAAGCTGCGGAATTGACGGAGACCTTATCCGCCCCCGCCCGGAGCAGCGCCGTAAAGTCATCTACCGTCCGGATTCCTCCGCCGACGGTAAACGGAATGAAAATCTGGTTGGCAACCCGGCGTACAATATCGAGGATAATCCCGCGTGCCTGCGCGGAAGCGGTAATATCAAGAAGTACCAATTCGTCCGCACCCTGACGGTCATATTCGGCTGCAGCTTCCACCGGGTCACCGGCATCCCGAAGATTCACAAAGGAAGTTCCTTTCACGACGCGGCCGTTGTTCACGTCAAGGCATGGAATAATTCTTTTTGCATACATTTTTATGAGCATCCTCTCTGTTTCGGGGTTATCCAACTAAACGGATAAAATTACGAAGCATCTGCAGACCGGTTTTTCCGCTTTTTTCCGGGTGAAACTGTGTGGCTGTAACGCTGCCGTGATGTACCGCCGCATCAATCCGAATGCCATACTGCGTGACGGCAGAAACAATTTCCGGCTGCTCCGCCGCAAGATAATAGGAATGTACAAAATAGACATAGGGATTTGGCTCCAGCCCCTGAAAAATCCCGTCCTGCTCCCTCAACTCCAGGGAATTCCACCCAATATGGGGAATTTTCAGTCCGGT
Organism: Clostridiales bacterium; assembly: GCA_012839345.1. Lineage (GTDB taxonomy): Bacteria > Bacillota > Clostridia > Oscillospirales > Acutalibacteraceae > Caproiciproducens. Next base: position 34,244 of record DUNN01000016.1, read on the forward strand.
TTCCGCCGGAATCTTCCGGATGGTTCCACGGAATACCCCAAGCCCACTAACCCCGGGCGATTCCTCGCTGCCCTCAAACAAAAGCTGCAAACCAAGGCAGATGCCGAAAAACGGTTTGCCGGATTCAATAAAATCCAGCACGGGATTGACCAGATGGGACTGCTTCATGCATTTCATGGAATCGCCGAATGCTCCGACTCCCGGCAGCACTGCGGCGTCCGCCTGCTTCAGTTCTTCCGGGTCGGAGGTAACGCAGATATCCGCCCCGATATATTGGAACGCTTTTACAACACTTTGCAGATTTCCAGCTCCGTAATCGATTACAGAAATCATAACTTATTATCCTTTTCCCATATTGTCGTTTCAAAATCCGCTTTTATTTTATCACTTTATCACACTAAAGTCAAATAACAGCGAATAAAAAATGCTCATGGGCTTTCATTTCACCCATAAGCATTTTTCCGGTTCCCTGGGTTAATCGCTGTCATCCTCCCAACCGCGGCAGCGCTGAACCGCTTTATGCCAGCGTTTCAGCAGCTTTTCCGCACGGGACGATTCCATGTCAGGAGAAAATTCTGTTTGCGCTTTCCAAAGTTCGCAAAGCTCATCCATCGATTCCCACATGCCCACCGCAAGGCCGGCCAGCATGGCGGCGCCCATAGCCGTTGTTTCCACGCAGGCGGGGCGGTAAACCGAACAGCGGGTCAAATCCGACTGGAACTGCATTAAAAAGCGACTCCTGCTGACGCCGCCGTCCACACGCAGTTCACGGATGGCAACGTCGGCATCTTTTTGCATGCATTCAAACAGGTCATATGTTTCGTATGCAATACTTTCCAATACTGCACGGGCAATGTGCGCATCCGTAGTGCCCCGCGTCAGGCCAATCAGCTCCCCCCTTGCATACATATCCCAGTAAGGCGCGCCCAAACCGGTAAAGGCAGGAACAAACACCACCCCGCTGCTGTCCGGCACGCTTTCCGCCAAAACATCCGCATCACGGGGCTCGTGTATGATTTTTAGGCCATCCCTCAGCCAGTTGATGGCCGAACCAGCGTGAAAGGCGCTTCCCTCCAGCGCGTAAGTCACTTTTCCGTTGACGCGCCAGCCAATGGTAGTTAACAAGCCGTTTGCCGATTGTACGGGTCGGTCGCCCGTGTTCATGAGCATAAAGCATCCGGTTCCGTATGTATTTTTCGCCATGCCGGGTTCAAAACAGCATTGCCCAAAAAGCGCCGCGTGCTGGTCGCCAGCAATACCGGCAATCGGAATTTCCAGTCCCAGAACCGGGCTCTGGCACATGCCGACGATTCCGCTGGATTCCACTACCTGCGGCAGCGCTCCGCGCGGAATGCCGAATTCCTCAATCAGCTTTTGGTCCCAGCACAAGCGGTGAATATCAAACAGCATAGTGCGGGAAGCATTGGAAACATCGGTAACATACGCCTGCCCGTCCGTCAGGGAATAAACCAACCAGGTATCAATCGTTCCAAACCGCAGTCTGCCTTTTGCCGCCAGCTCCTTTGCGGCGGGAACATTATCCAAAATCCATTTCATTTTGGTGCCCGAAAAATACGCGTCAATAATCAGGCCGGTGGTTCGGTAAATGTAATCCCCCCATCCTTTTTCTTTCAGGCGCTCGCATTCCGGCGCGGTTCGCCTGCACTGCCAAACAATGGCGTTACAAATGGGAACGCCGGTCAGGGAGTCCCATGCAACGGTGGTTTCACGCTGGTTGGTGATTCCGATGCAGGCAATGTCCTCCGCCTTGATTCCGGCTTGGGCGACGGCCTCGCGCATCGCGTAAAGCTGTGCCTCCAGAATTTCCACCGGGTCCTGCTCCACATACCCGGGCTGCGGGTAATACTGGGTAAACTCCTTCTGCCCCATGCCTGCGATGGCTCCGTAAGCGTTGAAAATCACTGCGCGGGAACTGGTTGTTCCTTCATCCAAAGCCATAACATATTTGCCTATTTGCATGATATCGGCCTCCTCACCACTTAATCGAAACGTAACTACATTCTTGCCCGTAAGAATCTGTAAAAAGAAAATAATCGAATAAAACCCAGAAATACCAGTTTTTTCGGATTTATGGTCGGTTCCATACGGCGCCCTTCGTCTGGCTGCGCAGTTTACGGCATGTTGCAAACAATGCCTGGCTTTAATGTTTCAAACAAAACGCGGACGTTGAATGAAATAGCTTTATCAGCTTAATTTATATATCGGAAATTTTGAGAAATAAATTGACATTATTTTTGAAAAATTATATTATAAATAAGTTTACTATCGTCAATTACGGTTCAATATTTTCGGCATGTGCACGAATGTTTCAGATGAATTTTCTTTTCAACCAGGAAACCGGATTTTTATCAATCCGGCTGGCTTGAATATAAAACAGTTTTCTTAATTTTCAGCGGGTTGCAGAATGAAATTCAGGCAGCCGGCAAACGATGAATGGTAATTGACCGGATGATATCGGAGGATTTTCAATGGACAGTGTTTCTCTTTGCGGAATTGCAGTCGGCCTTGCCATGGACGCATTTGCCGTAAGCATTACAAACGGAGCGATAACAAAGAAAGTAACCCCGCTGTTTGCTTTAAAAATTGCCGTCTGCTTCGGCTTTTTTCAGGCTTTAATGCCAATGATTGGCTGGGCGGTCGGAAAAGCCGGCGAACAGATTATCTGCACTGTAGACCACTGGATTGCTCTGATTTTGCTGGGATTCCTCGGAATCCAAATGATTGTGGAATCCCGCAAAAAAGCCGGCTGCGGAGAATTTCACGGAAAGCAGAACGACATTCATTTCAAACGGCTGATCGCGTTGGCGGTCGCAACCAGCATTGACGCGCTGGTTACCGGTGTAATTCTGCCAACTGCTGTGGGCGCTTCCACCATACCGCTGCTGTTAGCCTCCATTTTGGTGATCGGGCTGATTACATTCGTCATTTGTTTTATTGGCGTTTACATTGGAAAAACATTCGGAATTTTCTGCTCCTCCAAGGCGGAAATTTTCGGAGGGATTGTGCTGATTGGAATCGGATTGAAAATTTTTATAGAGCACATGTTTTTTGACTGATTCCATATGCCCCACGCAGTGCTTCGATTTGGTGAATCATTTCTTCACGAAGATGTTTTGGCTGCTGAACCACAATCCGATCCCCGTACTGCAAAAGCCATTCCACCAGGCCTTTGCTGACGTAAACACGGGCACGCACAGTAAAACCCTTTTCATCGTGACAGCAAAACTCCACTTCGTCCCCGAATTTGTCTGCCACCGTTTCCAGAATATCGTTCGTACAGCGGAGCTCCACCATTTCCTGCTCACCATGATACATATTAAAGCTTTTTTTCAGATAGTCGGCGGAATCAAAATATTCACGGTAGGGGCTGACTTCTGAAAAAGGACGCGCTTCCTGTTCGGTAACGACCACGTGCCGCATTCGGTCCACTCGGTAATTGCTTACGTCGTCATATTTGGCATAGTTGCCGGCAAGGTAATACTTATCGTTCGCCCAAATCAGCGCATAGGGGCTAATGGTAAACTCTCTTCCTGAATCAAACCCCAATTTATGGTCTTTAATGACGCGATGCCGGTACTGAAAGGTAATCTGCTTATTGTTTGCAATCGCACGGTTGATTGCATCAATGGTATAATAAATTTCTTCGTTGTCAAATTTTACGCGTTTTTCAATAAAAATCTGATTGGATATACTTTCTGCCTGATGGCGGCTTAACAACGACTTGAGCTTTTCCGTAAGTTCGGTCGTTTTTTTATTGGTGATAAAGGGTGCAGTAAGCACCGCGTCCATTAAAAGACGTACTTCCGGCAGTTCAAATTCCCTTTTTGCAATAAAAAATCCCGGACGCGGCGATTTGGTGCGGACAATATCAATTCCGGCTTCTGATAAAATAGCGATATCGCGATACAGGGATTTGCGCTCACTGTGAATCCCGGCCTGCTCTAAAAGTGAACAGAGCTCCGAGGAATTCATCGGATGTTCCTCGTCGGAATATTCCGTCAGCAATTTCATTAGAACAAGCAGCTTCATTTTTGTATTTCCGGTGTATTCCATGCTCAACAATCCTTTCGCAGCGCTTCCATTTTCGACCTGACCGCGGCGGAAAAAGCGAAACTTTTCCGGTTATTCGTAAAAGTTTATAATAGTTTAGCATATTTGAAAGATTTTTTAAACAAAAATATTCTTTTGCTGGCACACAGCTTCAAAAGATTCTCTTACTTGAATTCATTTCCTGAGAATGATATAATATTAACAATCTATTCTACTGGGGAGTGTCGATTCATGGCTGTAAAAATTATTACTGCGCGTGAAGCCGCCGATTTGGTCCCGGACCACGTAAATTTGGCGACAAGCGGCTTTATTGGTGCATCGTTTCCGGAAGAACTTGCCCTGGCAATCGAAGAACGCTTTATGGAAACCGGTAGCCCGAAAGACCTGACGCTGCTGTTCTGTGCGGCGCAGGGGGACGCAAAAGAAAAGGGACTGAACCATTTTGCCCACGAAGGACTGGTAAGCCGGGCAATTGGTGCACACTGGGGCCTTGCGCCGAAGCTTGGCAAAATGGCTGCCGACAATAAAATTCTTGCTTATGATTTTCCCCAGGGCGTTACCGCCCACATGTTCCGCGACTGCGCGGCGCATAAGCCCGGCACTCTAACCCACGTGGGGCTGGGCACTTTTGTGGACCCCAGACTGCTTGGCGGAAAGCTGAACGAGCGGACACGGCAGGCCGAAGACCTTGTAAAACTGGTAAAAGTGGACGGAAAAGAATACCTCTTCTACAAAACGCACCCGGTCGATTTCTGTATTCTTTCCGGTACATATGCTGACGAGGATGGCAATATCTCGATGGAGCGCAGCGGCGTAAAGGCGGAAGCTTTAGCCGTTGCTCAGGCTTGCAAAAACTCCGGCGGAACCGTTGTTGTGCAGGTGGAACGTGTGGTGAAAGCCGGCTCGCTTGACCCGCAGAAGGTGGAAATCCCGGGAATCCTTGTGGACGCCGTCGTGGTGGTATCCGATATAAAATACCACATGCAGACCTTTGCCACACAATACAACCCCGGATTTTCAGGGGAACATCAAATGGGCCTGGCTGAGTTTATCCCAGCCCCGCTCGGCAATAAAAAAATTATTGCCCGACGCGCCGCGATGGAACTGAAACCAAACAGCATTGTCAACCTTGGCATCGGAATTCCGGAGTATATTTCCTCCGTCGCAATGGAAGAAGGCATTACCGACCTCTTTACCCTGACCGTAGAATCCGGCATCACGGGCGGGAATCCGCAGAGCGGACTGGATTTCGGTGTTAGCCTGAATCCCCGCTGCATTATGCCGCAGCCCTCTATGTTTGACTTTTATCAGGGTGGCGGGCTGGATCAGGCTTTTCTCGGCTTTGCGGAAGCCGACCCCGACGGCAACGTGAACGTTTCCAAATTCGGGCCGAAACTGCCCGGCTGCGGAGGTTTCATCGATATTTCACAAAACGCAAAGCAGGTCATATTCTGCGGCACTTTCACGGCAAAGGGACTCAAAACAGAAGTACGCGACGGAAAGCTTCATATTGTAAATGAGGGCTCAGTAAATAAATTCATTGAGAAGCTGGAACATATTACATTCAGCGCAAAACAGGCGATTAAAACAAACCAACCGATTCTTTATATCACGGAACGCGCGGTTTTCCGCCTTACAAAGGACGGACTGGTGCTCTGCGAAATAGCACCCGGCATTGATTTAGAAAAGGATATTTTTGCACATATGCCGATGAAACCGATTCTTTCCCCGGATCTGAAGGAAATGGACGTCCGGATTTTCCGGGAAGAAAAAATGGGACTGAAATAAGAAGTCCTGGGCATATATTTTTACAAAGGGCACCGGAAACCGGTGCCCTTTGTAAAAGAACGTGATGGAAAGCGTTTTTCCACCTAAAAATTTTTTGACTGGATGGACGGACGCGATCTTCCCTAGAAGCATAAAATGTGCAAAATAAAAAGGCTGCCGCAAGGCAGCCTTTTCTGATTGGACGGACGCGAAGCTCGCGTCCGTTTTTTATTTGCGGAATTAATACATTCCGCCCATGCCCGGGTCAGCCGGAGCAGCAGGAGCCGGGGTTGGCTCTTTAATATCGGTGACAAGGGATTCGGTGGTAAGAACCATGGTTGCAACGGAAGCAGCGTTCTGCAGTGCGGAACGGGTTACCTTCGTCGGGTCCACAATACCGAAGGACAGCATGTCGCCGTATTCCTCGGTCAGTGCGTTGAAGCCATAGCCAATCTTATTGGCCTTCTTAATGTTATCAACGATAACGGAGCCTTCCAGGCCTGCATTTGCAGCAATCTGGCGAATCGGCTCTTCCAGAACTCTCAGTACAATCCGAGCGCCGGTCTTTTCGTCGCCTTCGCAGGAATCCACAACTTTCTGGACATCTGCCATGGTATTGAGCAGAGCAACGCCGCCGCCAGCCACGATGCCTTCTTCCACAGCTGCCTTTGTTGCGGCAAGAGCGTCCTCAATGCGGAGCTTCTTTTCTTTCATTTCTACTTCGGTAGCAGCGCCAACTTTAATAACCGCTACGCCGCCGGACAGCTTTGCAAGGCGCTCCTGGAGCTTTTCACGGTCAAAGTCGGAAGTAGTGGTAGCAATCTGAGAACGAATCTGGTTTACTCTGGCTTCGATTGCCTTCTTGTCGCCCATGCCGTCGACAATGATGGTGTTCTCTTTGTCCACTTTCACCTGACGAGCACGTCCGAGTTGTTCCAGAGTGGTATCCTTCAGTTCAAGGCCGAGTTCCTCAGAAATAACCTGGCCGCCGGTCAGAACTGCGATATCCTGAAGCATTTCTTTTCTTCTGTCGCCAAAGCCCGGAGCCTTTACGCCAACGCAGGTAAAGGTGCCGCGCAGTTTGTTCAGAACCAGCGTGGTAAGCGCTTCGCCCTCAATATCCTCAGCAACGATAACCAGCTTCTTGCCCGACTTCAGAATGCTTTCGAGCAACGGAAGAATTTCCTGAATGTTGGAAATTTTCTTATCGGTGATCAGGATATAAGCGTCGTCAATGACGGCTTCCATTTTTTCGGTATCGGTTACCATGTAAGGAGAAACATAGCCGCGGTCGAACATCATGCCTTCTACTACTTCGGAATATGTTTCCGCTGTCTTGGATTCCTCAACTGTGATAACACCGTCGGAAGAAACCTTCTCCATCGCTTCGGCAATCAGTTTGCCAATAAAGTCGTTGGATGCGGAAATGGTAGCAACACGGGCAATATCATCGGTTCCGTCAACCTTTTTAGAATGATCCGCCAAGGACTTCACCGCCGCGTCAACAGCCTTCTGAACACCCTTCTGCAGAATCATCGGATTCGCACCAGAGGTAACGTTCTTCATGCCTTCACGAATCAGGGCCTGAGCAAGCAGAGTAGCCGTTGTGGTACCGTCGCCGGCCACGTCGTTGGTCTTTGTGGAAACTTCCTTTACCAGCTGAGCGCCCATATTCTGGAAGGGATCTTCCAGCTCAATTTCCTTTGCAATGGTAACACCGTCGTTAGTAATCAGCGGAGCGCCGAACTTTTTGTCCAGAACGACGTTGCGGCCCTTCGGGCCAAGTGTAATCTTTACCGTATCGGCAAGCTGATTAATACCGCTTAAGAGAGCTTTTCTGGCTTCTTCGCCATAGATAATCTGTTTTGCCATAAAAAATTCCTCCACTTAATAAGATGATTGTATAAAAGTCAATAAGGTTGCATCCCGCAGCATTTCACACGCGTTTGTTTCTGAATTGACTTATTCAACAACAGCAAGAATATCGCTCTGGCGAACAATGGTATATTCCTGACCGTCCAGTTTAATCTCGGTGCCGGAATATTTGCTGGTAATGACGCGATCGCCTTTTTTCACGTACATTTTAACTTCTTTACCGTCGACCATTCCGCCGGGGCCAACTTCAATTACATCAGCAATCTGCGGTTTTTCCTTTGCTGCACCGGCAAGAATAATACCGCTTTTTGTTGTTTCTTCCGCTTCTTCCATTTTGATGAGAACTCTGTCTGATAATGGTTTAACAGTCATAAATATGTCCTCCTTAAAGTTTATTAAGTTACTTAGCACTCTATTCCCATGAGTGCTAAACCTATTTTAGCGGCTTGCTAATAAAAAATCAATAGATTTTTTATGAAAAAATGCAATTTAATAAATTATTTACAATTTTTATTGAAAAAACAGGAATCACATGGGAGCAGGAAGCGAATTGCGCGCGGCAGCACCTGAAAACTTTCTTTCTGAATCAGCCGATATTCCCCATCAAAGTTAGCGGCAACCGGCCGGTCCGCCTCCACAGACATCCTTTTCCCACGGCGAAACGTAAGGAGTCCGTTGAACTTCGGCGAAGTTAAATGCTTTCCTTCCCGGAACAGGGCAACCCGAGCCGGGATGCGAAGAAGGGGCGGCTTTTGAATCAGGATAAAATCGAGCAGTCCGTCGTCCGGAACAGCTGAAGGCGCGCAGCAAAACCCGCCTCCGTAGTACTTTCCGCTTGCGGCAATCGCGAAAAGATAATTTCCCTCAAAATACGTTCCGTCAATGCAAATCCGCAGATGATTTTCGAGCGGGCCAAACAGCGTTTTCACCAGTGCTGTTTTGTAAATCGCAGGGCCATTGACGAATTTGCCCATAGACAAAATCCGTTTCAGTCGTTCCGATTCCATTCCAACTTTCGCGTCCAACCCGACAGAGCTTTCATTCAAAGACCGCTGTCCGTTGGATTCAATCATATCCACCCAGCGCGATGCCGCGTGAATCTGCTTTTCAGGCGAAAGGAAGTCCTCCGCTGCGCCAAACGTTTTGACATAATCGTTTCCGGAACCACAGGGAATTGCCCCAACCTCTACATTTGGCATTCCAAAGGCGCCCGCGGCTACCTCGCTGAGCGTTCCGTCCCCGCCGATGGCATAAACGCGAACCGCATCCCCCTTGCTTCCGTGCTGTCTGGTCAGTTCGGTCGCCTGTCTGGGCTGGGCAGTAATGTGGACAGTATATTCAATTCCCTGCTGCCGACAATAACTGGCAATCTGCGGAAATACGGTCTGGTATGGATTTCGTTTCCCCGCGGTGGGATTAATGATGAATATATAGCGCATTGTACTTTGTAATCTCCTGTTTTTTGTGCAGCGCGTCTTCGGATGCTCACTTATATCAAACAATATTATTGGATTTAAAATACATATAATACTGGCATTTAATCATTCCGTTGTACAGTTTTCTGCGACGATCTGCCTTTCTGCCAAAACATTCCTCGAAGGTTTCATCGGGGCTGATGATGGAATAGCTCCAACCATGCCTGCGTTCAAACACCCTGCCCATAGTGCGGTAAAGCTCTTCTGCCTGACGAATGTCAAGCAGGCGTTCCCCATAGGGTGGGTTGCAAATGACGCAGCCGTATTCCCCCTCTGGCTTAAATTCTTCAATGGCCCGTTTTTCCGCCCGTACATGGGCAATTACCCCAGCCTTTCGTGCATTTTCCAGCGTAAGGGTCACCGCGGCGCCGTCAATATCATAACCGTGCGCCATAAAAGAGGAATCATGCCGTACCAGTTCCTGCGCACGTATCCGTTCCCGCTGCCACACGTTTTGGTCAATAGTATCCCATTTTTCCGCAGAAAAATGCCGCTGAATTCCAGGGGCAATATTGAGCGCGTATAACGCCGCTTCAATCAGGATGGTACCCGAACCGCAAAACGGGTCGATAAAATTGGCATCCCTGCGTACCCGTGACAAATGCACCAGTGCGGCAGCAAGGGTTTCCTTAATCGGGGCTTCGGTCGAATTTGCGCGGTAACCCCGCTTATGCAGTCCTGCGCCGGAAGTATCGATCATCATACTGACCTGATCTTTCATAATCAGGAACTGAATTTGCACCAGCGCTTCAGTTTCTTCAAACCAACCGACATGGTATTTCTGCTTCAGACGTTCCACCACCGCTTTTTTGATGATGGACTGGCAGTCCGGAATACTGGCCAATTTGGAATTGAGGCTTCTTCCCTTTACCGGAAACGCATCGTTTTTCGCAATCCAGCGTTCCCATGGCAGGGCTTTTACGGATTCAAACAGTTCTTCAAAGCTGCGGGCTGTGAAACTGCCCACCTGAATCAGGATTCGCTCTGAAAAACGCGAGTTGAGGTTCGCACGCGCCAGCATCTCATCGGAACCGTCAAAAAACACACGGCCGTTCTGGGCCTGAACATTCTGCGCTTCCATCTGTTTTAATTCGTCCGCCACAAGCCCCTCAATTCCCAAAAGGCAAGGGGCAACCAGCTTATATTCTTCCATTCGTAACATCCTTTCCATACTGCAAAAAAAGGGCTGCGCAGAACGCAGCCCCATAAATTTAAAAGTAAATTCAATCTATTAGGCACCGTGTTGAAACGCACGGGCGTGTGCGGCAAGTTCTATTATTCCACATCGGGTTCCAATAATCCATAGTTCCCATCTTTTCGCTTATAAACAACGTTGATCGCTCCGTTGTCCTCATTGCGGAACAGGAAGAACTGATGGTCCAGCAGATTCATTTGCAAAATTGCTTCATCTGTGGTCATCGGCTTTACAAAGAAGTGCTTGGTACGCACAATCTGATAGTCCTGCGTATCATCCTCTTCCTGCGAATGCAGATATTCCTCCACGTACTGATCCAGCGCAGCGGAATGAATCTGCTTTTCCAGTCTGCTTTTATTTTTACGAATCTGGCGGCCCAGCGAACTAATGACCTGATCCAGTGCATCGTTCATCTCGAAGTCGGTGGATTCTGCTCTAAAAATGATTCCTCGATTTCGAATGGTAATTTCCACTGTCTGGCGGTTGCGTTCCACCGTTACCACAACATTAGCCTGCGCATCCTCATCAAAGATACGATCAAATCTCGACAACTTTTTCTTTGCCAATTCCTTAAAATTATCCCTTAAGTTCACTTTTCTGCCGGTAATAGTAATTTTCATACCAACATCTCCTTAAAATAGGACTATTTGGATTATAAAAGGAATCCATGGCTATATTATATCATAATAACTAAAAAAATACCAGCAAATAGCAGTTAAATTGTCGTACTTTTATGCCTTGTGACATGACAGCCAACATTTACCGAAACGGGCAGGCCCGCAATATGGGTGGGAAACGTTTCAATATTAACCGCGAGTGCGGTTGTACTGCCGCCGAATCCCTGCGGCCCGATATTCAGTTCATTGACCGCTTTCAGCATGCGTGTTTCCAGCTCCGCGTAAAACGGGTCTGAGTTCCGTTTGGAAACGGGACGGCAAAGCGCCTGTTTCGCCAGCTCGGCGCATTTTTCAAAGTCCCCACCGATTCCAACACCCAGAACAACCGGGGGGCACGGGTTGCTGCCGGCGGTTCGAACCGTATCTGTGACAAAATCAATAATATCCTGTTCCGTCGCAGAAGGCGTAAACATCTTTATTCTGCTCATATTTTCGCTTCCAAATCCTTTAGGCGCCACTGTAAGGTAAATCCGGTCACCAGGCACAAGACGGGTATGCAGAATCGCCGGGGTATTATCCCCCGTGTTTCCGCGGCGAATGGGGTCGGCAACCACCGAACAGCGCAAAAGTCCCTGCGTGTAGCCCTGCCGCACACCTTCGTTCACCGCGTCCTCAAACCCGCCGCTAATATGAACCTCTTGCCCGATTTCCGCAAAAACCACCGTCATTCCGGTATCCTGGCATATTGGGAGCTCCAATTCCCGCGCGGCATCCATATTCCTGCACAAATCGGACAGAATGGCCTTGCCAAGCGGAGAAGACTCCGTTTCCGTTGCGTCGGTTATTTTCTGTTCCAAATCCTGCGGCAGAATGCGGTTTGCTTCCACGCAAAGCCGCCTAACCGCCTCCGTAATTTGAGAAGCCTTGATTTCCCTCATAACTAGCATACCCCTTCCGGGTTCTTCCTGGAAACTATTTTTCCACCTGCAATCACATACTTCGGTTTAGATGTCATTTCCAAAGGATTCGCGTCAAACACAACCAAATCGGCATCTTTTCCGACTTCAATGGAACCGACTCTGCTGTCAATCCCGCAGATTCTGGCCGGATAAATGGTAATCGCCTTCAGCGCCTCTTCCGGTTTCATTCCTTCGCGAACCGCAAGCCCGGCGCACATGGGCAGATACTGAAGAGGGATCACCGGATGATCTGTGATAATGGCAGTGGGAATTCCTTTTGAAGAAAGGATCCCGGCGCAGGCCGGAGTCAGATTATGCAGTTCCGGTTTGGAACGATCGCAAAGGAACGGTCCGGAAAGCACCCGAACTTTTTTCTGTTTGAGCGCGTCGGCTATCAAATGTCCTTCTGTCCCATGAACAATGACATAGTTCAGATGAAATTCCGTGCCGATTCGTACGGCAGTGAAAATATCGTCTGCACGATGCGCGTGAAAATGGACTTCAATTTCCCCTTTCAGCGCAGGTATCAGCGCTTCCGATTTCATATCGTACTCCGGCGGGTCAAAGTCCTCGTCTTGCTGCGAACGCTGCAAGTCTTCCATATAACGCTTTGCCTTGAACAGTTCCTCACGAATCAGCGCAGCAGTCGCCATGCGGGTAGACGGCGCCTGATTTTTTCCGTGGTAAACTGTTTTGGGGTTTTCACCCAATGCCATTTTAATGGCCACCGGCGCTTTTACAATCATATCATCAATACAGCACCCATAGGTCTTGATTGCAGCCATTTGCCCGCTGATCGGGTTTGCACTGCCGGGGCCGGTCACCACGGTGGTTACTCCGGCTTCCAGAGCTTCCGTAAAGCAGCGGTCCAGTGGATTCACCGCATCAATCGCGCGAAGCTGCGGAGAAACCGGGTCGGTTTCCTCGTTGGTATCGTCGCCCTCAAAGGTCAGGCTGTCTTCACAAATCCCCAAGTGCGTGTGGGCGTCAATAAATCCTGGGTAAACACCTGCCCCGTGAACGTCAAGAACATTCTGCGCGTTCCCGGGAAAATCCGTCATTTCCCCCAGCGCAGCGATTTTCCCGTTCTCTTCGTGAATCCAGCCGCACGGAATGATGGTTCCCGTCATGGTAAAAACTTTTGCATTGATTATGTACATAAATCCTCCAGAATATTCCATAGCATCATCGTGGCTGCCGCCCCGGTATCTGCTATCAGTGTGTCATTAATTAATCATGTGAAAGAAACATGTGAAAGAAAAAGCGGAGTGCGCGCACTCCGCTCGGTATTATATCAAGTGATTAACGATTCGGGTTTGAATGCCGGGAAAAACCGCCGCGCTTCGAGTCCATGCATTTTTTCAGGTCGGACATTTTTTCGTCGCTGGCCTGCTTAAACTTGGACATCATATCCTCAAAATTCATCGATTCATTTTTTCTGGCCTGCCATTCGTAATTCCCCGGTCTACCGGGTGCGGACGCAGGTGCAGTTCCCCTTGGCGGAGGAGTAATTGCTTTTTTCATGGACAAGCTTACTTTTCCATCTTCACTGATACTCATGATTTTCACTTTAACGGTTTGGTTTTCCGTTACGAAATCACGAATTTCCTTCACAAATGTGGGCGCCACTTCCGATATATGAACCATGCCGGTTTTACCGCCCGGTAATTCAACAAAAGCACCAAACTTTGTGATTCCTGTCACTTTGCCTTCCAGAACTGTTCCTACCTCAAGCTGCATATGTAAGCAATATCCTCCTTAAAATTGAGCCATTAGTTCCCGGCTATATTTACAAAAACACGCTCACCCGGCTTTGCCATATGCAAGGATTCACGGGCGATACGCTCCATATAATCCTTGCTTGCGCTGTCACCGGTCGTTAACGCATGTTTTATGTCTTCGTTCTTAATTTCCTGTATTTGTATCTGCTGACGGATCGCTTCCAGTTCTTGGCGCTTTTGAGTAATTTGAACCTGTTGATTCACAAGAGCCGCAACCGTATAAAGAGCGAAAGCAAAAACTGCTATCCGCAGCAAAATACTGCCGTGCCTTTTTTTACCCTTGAGTACCTTCATGCTCTGTTCCGACCTCCAGCTTGTTTGCGCTTCCGTATTTTAAGCGTCTTGTTCCCGGCTCCTCTTTTTCGTGCTTTTTGCTTGGTTTTCACGCGTTTTCTATTAGATTGATTATACACTATTTGTTTGTGCTGTTTCAAGCGTTTTTTCTGATTTTCAATGGTAATTTTAACATTTTTATATAGAAGATTGAATTTTTTAAAGATCCAGCGAAAAATCATCCCGAAAAACCGCTTAAGCGGATAAATCAAATACTTTCGCAGAATATGCGAAACAAAGCGGAAAACCTGATACGTAACTGTGCCGATGGTCAGGTAGTACAGGCACCAGCCGATTGCCTCTCCTGCCAAAATATAAAAGCGAACCTCTCCGAAGTTCACCCCGACGGACACCAAAAACGTAATTAGGGCGGCACACGCCATATAAAATAAGTCTTGAAAGAAAACCGCTCGCTTTTCCGGACGAAACACCGTCCGGTAAATACGGAAAAAATCATAAAAAAGCCCTAGCAGGACACCGGCCAGAATGGAAACCAGGAAGCCCTGAAACTGGTAGTCTTGACTCGTATACAAGAGGCCTCACTCCCTATTTGAACAGCCTGGAAAATAAGCCTCCCGCAGGCTTGTTGTCGGTATAGGTCATGGAGGTGATCTCTCCGGTCAAGCTCAGCTCTCCGGTCTCCACATTAAGTTTATTAATTTTCAGCTGAGAGCCGTGAATCACCAGTTCCCCAAGGTCAGTATAGGCAACAATCGTCTGCTCATCAAAACTATCTACATTCGACACCCCGGTGGCGGTCAGCAGTTTTCGGTTCTCCACAATCAGGCTGTGAGGCACCTTGACAGTCTTTTTCTCTTCAGTCATTTTTACTCCCTCCTACCTGTTATCCCTAATTTGTATGCGGAAGGAGAGAAGCATATACTAAGTAACCGCTGATTAAAGTAATTCACAAGCCAATCCGGCCAGTTATTACGCGGTTCTTAATTTCTATTGAACGACTTAATTCGTAATTCCAAAACTGACGTTTTTTACGCCTTTGGCTCATCGGACAGAATTTTATACAGTTCTTCTGCCTCCCCTTTTCTTGCATACTCGTTAACGCTGAGAATCTGCGCTTTTACCACGCGGGAACCCAGCTGCAGTTCCAGAATATCATCGGGCTTTACTTCATAAGAAGCGCGCGCAACCTTTCCGTTTACCAACACGCGCCCCGCGTCACAGGCTTCGTTTGCCACAGTGCGGCGTTTGATAATTCGGGATACTTTCAGATATTTATCCAATCTCATCGTCGAGTCCTCCATCGTATTTCAAGAAATTTGTAGTATTGTGAGAAGATATAGAAAGGGCTGTAACGATTACTGTTACAGCCCTGAAATGACAGAAAATAAGGAACAGAGATTATTTTGTAGTCGCGTCTTTAAATGCCTTGCCAGCCTTAAATGCAGGGACTCTGGAAGCAGGAATCGTAATCGGAGAATTTGTTCTCGGGTCACGGCCCTGACGTTCGCTGCGGGAACGAACCTCGAATGTACCAAAACCAACAATCTGAACCTTCTCATCGTTCGCTACAGTAGAAATAATGGTGTCGAGCACCGCATTTACAGCCGTATCGGCATCCTTCTTAGACATTCCTGCTTTTTCAGCAACAGCAGCAATTAATTCGGTCTTATTCATTAAATATAACCTCCATTTTTTTATTATTCAACAGCTTCATGCTGAGAATCATTACATCACCTTGGCCTCATTCCAAAGCTGATCCATTTCCTGCAAAGTTAATGTTTGCAAATCCATTCCGCGTTCTTGTGCAAGCCGTTCCATTACTGCAAAACGGGCAATAAACTTTTCGCACGACTTGGCAAGGGCTTGTTCGGGTTCCACTTGGAGAAACCGGGATACGTTTACAACGGAAAACAGAAGGTCGCCCAGTTCTTCCTCACAGTGCTGCGCATTTTCGGAAGCAATCGCCTCGTTCAGTTCTTCCGTTTCCTCACGGACCTTTTCCATTGCGCCGGAAATATCGGGCCAGTCAAAACCAACTTTGGCGGCTTTGTGCTGGACCTTCGCGCTGCGCATAAGCGCGGGCAGCGCTTTGGAAACGCTCTGCAAAACCTGCGTCTGTGTGGTCTGGTGCTTCGTTTCCTTTTTAATCTCATCCCATTTGATGAGCACTGCATCGGAATCGGATGCCACGGCATCGCCAAAAACATGAGGATGGCGAATCACCATTTTTTGCGCAATTCCATCCACAACATCGGAAAAATCAAAGCGTCCCTGCTCTTTTTCAAGCTGTGAATGAAACAGAACCTGCAAAAGAACATCGCCGAGTTCTTCCTTCAGCAGTTCCGAATCATCGTTGTCAATTGCTTCGACCGCCTCATAAGTTTCTTCAATTAGGCAATTTCGAATGCTTTGATGATCTTGTTCCCGGTCCCAAGGGCATCCTTCCGGGGAACGCAAGATTTGCATAATATTCAGCAGATCATCAATAGTATACCGGTTCTTCCGCTTAAAATCCAAATTTAAAATCTCCATTGTAAATTTCTCGGTGAAACTGCTACCATTTTACCTTATCCAATTATGTTTTTCAAGTATTTTTGTAATTTTTTGTCCTTTTGGAAGCATAATTAGGTCGCTTTTATGCAAAGCACGGAACCAAAGCATGCAAATTACGTAAATAATACCTGCAAGGACAATGGAAAAAAGCGTTGCGATCTTTGCGGAAATCACCATGGATAGCAGTTTTTCCGTAAAATACGCCGCCCCCACGCAAATCAAAGAAGAAAGAAGCGGTTTGATGAAAATGGCGACAAAGTTCGGGATTACCTTGGTTTCCCTGCAGAGGAAGTAAAGGGAAAACACGGTAATAAACAAGTAACACACAAGCGTCCCGGTGCCCGCGCCCATTACATTGATTTGTGGAATGCCGACAAGAGTGTAATTAAGAACCAATTTAATCAAAAGCCCGACTAAAAGGAGTTTAACCGGCAAATCCACACGGCCAACCGCTTGAAGCATACTGTTGATGGGGGTGCTCATAGCCGCAAAAATCGCGTCAAGTCCCAAAACCACCAGAATTCTGCCAATGATGTCGGGGGCATTGTCCGCCCCGCCGAACAGCAGCTTGGCAATAGGCCCAGATAAAACCGACAGCCCCATACCGGCCGGAATGGTAATCATAGCCACAATGCGCAGAACCATTTCAATGCTTTTCTTAATCCTTTTCGGGTTGCCCTGCGTCCATGCCTCTGTTACATTTGGAAGCGCACTTACGCCGAACGCCTGTGTAATTGCCGGCACCAGCATAAACAGCGTGCTGGCGTTGGCAAAACAGCCGTACAGTGCCGTAGGAACGTTATTCATCTGGACAACATAGGCCGGAAGATCGTTTTTATACATGTTCAAAATCACATCGGGGTTGGACAACATAATATCATTGATTCTGCGCTTTAGAAAAGTAGCGTCAATCAGCGAAGACAGGTTGACCGCGATGGCGCCCAGTGCAATCGGAATGGCAGTGCGGATCAGGCGGGAGCGCGTGACGCGCATCGGCAGCGGACGCGGGGAGGAACGAAGCATTTCATGGGTAATCCCGTCGCCGCGGAATTTATAATAACAAAACAGGAAGATAAACCCGATTACGGAGCCGATTGTGACGCCGAAGATTGCCGCTGCCGCGGCGTATGGCAAGGTCGCCTGTTTAGCGAATTCAGCAGATGCCTGCTTAACCCCGTAAACCGTGCCATACGCGGAAAACTCCCTCATACCGGACTGAATCACCAGCAGAGCCCCCGCAAGACCGAAAATGAGTTTTGACAGGGCCTCCAGTATTTCCGAAATCGCGGTTGGATACATATTGCGCAGGCCTTCGTAATATCCGCGGTAAATCGCCATCAGGCTGTTAAAGAAGACCGCCGGCGCCAGCGCGTAAATGGCAGGCAGGGCGTTCTGCGGGTTATTGCTGTCGGCATACTGCACATAGACCTTGGCACCGAAAAACATTACGCAGAACGCGAAGATTCCCAGCACAATAAAAATCCGTTTTGCCACTTCGTGAATCTGCCGGATGTCACGATATCTTCCGCGCACGGAATTTTCCGATACCATGCGCGAAATAGCGATTGGAAAGCCCGCTGTCGCCAGACTGAATATTGGGAAATACAACGCGTAGGCGTTGCCGAAATATCCGTTTCCCACAGAAGTCAATATCCAGGCCAGCGGTATTTTAAAGAGGGCACCGATCACCTTGACCAGTGCGATTGCTACCATCAGGATCAGGGCACCATGTAAAAAGCTTTGCTTGCCTGTTCCTGTCGATCTTCTATCTCTCATCGTGACACATCCGTTTCCGTTTTATCAAAATACCGAATACCATTGTACACACAAAGTATACGGAATGAATGAAAATAATATGAACAATCTGAATAATCCGAGCATTGAAGGGGGTGCTGAAGAATGAATGCGCTTCATTCCTCAGCACCCCCTTTTGAAAAATTGCCTACGGTCCAATAATGCGGCCCGCATTCCGTAATTTTTCAAACTCTGTTACGGTTTCCTTTCTACATCTGCTGCAGAAAAATTAGAACGGTTCCGTTTAATTTTCGGACAATTTACGGCCGCACTTGTTGCAGTAAATCGCATCCTGCGGATTCTCTTCCCCGCACCCCTTGCAAACCTGTTTCTCCCGCATGGCGGCAATCTGTTCATTGACTGCATCCAGCTGCTCATACAGATCGTCTATTGCGGTGATGCATTCATTCACTAGTTCGGAAGAATCATTATCGGTTTTCTTTGCCTCATAAATAGTACGGCCAAGAGTTTCGAATCTTTTTGAAATCTCATTATTTAAATCGGCTGCGCTGATTCTAAGCTTGGATATGTCAACAAACTGACCGGCTTTTTTGCCAACCACATTTACGGCGGTTTTTGCGTTTACAACGACATCTTCAAAAATACCCATTAACAACACTCCTTTTCAAAGTCAATCTTTACCGAACGGAAGCCCTGCGAAGCTTGAAGAATCGCCGTCCATAATTAACTTAGTATTATCTTTTCTCAGATTATAGCACTAATACTCCGGTAATTGCAATATTTTCCCTAAACCTTGGAAGGTAACGCCAGACAGGGTTTGCACCCGGCATTCAAACAAACTTAATAGATTCCACCGCCGACAAACTCGCGCAGGATGGAATTTTTCGGAACCAACTCCTGGCTGATGGCGACAAACGGCTCCAGACTTTTCAGCAGACGCTGGGCCGTGCTGTACTGCGCGCTCTGCTCCGGGACTGCGCGAAGCAGTTCCATCGCCTGTGTTTTCAGCACGCAGGTTTCATAAAGATGAAGCGAATTAATCGTATAATCCACGCTGGAACGGTACGGCTTAATGTATTTGCGCTCCCCGTCCATAACGGAAGGCCACATTTGCAAAGTGCGCTGCGGGGTTGTTCCACGAAAATTGTAATCGCGTACAATTCTTCGTACCAGCCTCATTTCATTCGCATCAAACAGCTGGCGTGAACCGTCACGCATCCCCTGCTTAACACTAATATAGATTTTTCCAACTCCTTTTTCCGGCAAGTTCTGCAGGATAATGGGATTCAGCGCATGAATGCCTTCCACAATGGCAACCCCGTTCTCTTTCAGTTCCACATGCCTGCGGTATGGATGAGGCCTGCGGATTTCAAAGTTGAACTGCGGCATGTCGCAGGAATGATTTTGAATCAGACTCATCAGGCACTGCCGGATTTCAGGAATATTCAGCGCCTGAACGGATTCATAATCGTGCTGGCCGTTCGGCAGAAGCGGCGCCTGACTTTCCCCACGGTAAAAGTCATCCAGGGAAATAATGACCGAATCGATTCCCATTTGCTGAAAGATGTTCCGCAGCAAATGAGAGGTTGTGGTTTTTCCGCTGCTGCTCGGCCCAAACAGCAACACCAGCCGACAGGAATTCGCCGTAATGCTTTCGGCAATGGACAGCAAATTCCGGTGGTAAGCTTCCTCCGTACGATTTACAAAATTTTCAGGTGAAGCAAGCGCTGCGGCATTGATGCTGCTTAACTCATTCTTGTACTCTACATAGTTGGTTGAACTATTCTGTTTTTGGGATTTGTTGAAATCGTTCATAAATACTCTTCACCTGGTCTTTCCTGTCGAGTATTTCCTGGAAGCGGCTGACATACTCAAATGGATATTTAAAATTAAAAATCCGCTCCAGCTGGTCAGCGCGTGGGCCCTTTATTTTACTGCTTGCGCCGGCCCCGCAGGCGAGAATCGTCTGCGTTTCGTCCATAATATAAACATTATACGGGCTTTCCGCGCCCGGTTTGGCCCAGCCGGTATTTTCCAGATTGCCGACCATGCGGCTTTGACGGTACAAATAGTACAGCCGATAACCGTTTTCTGCCAGCACCGCGTCCGCGTAATCCAACATTTCGCCGGCCGCAAGCGCATCGCTGCCAAACGGTTCGTTTTCCTCCTGCATCATCCGTGCGGAACGCTTTAGCGCCAGAGTATGCACGGTAATGCTTTCCGGTGCCAACGCAACCACATGGTCCAATGTATTTTGAAAACCGGGAACGGTATCCCCCGGCAGGCCCGCAATTAAATCCATATTAATGTTATGAAATCCCTTTTCGCGGGCAAGGGAAAACGCAGAAAGGGTCTGCGCCGTTGTATGGCGCCGCCCGATGATTTTCAGAACATCATCGTTCAGCGTTTGGGGATTAATGCTGATGCGGGTAATCCCGCCGTCTTTCAGTGCATCCAGCTTTTCCGCCGTAATGGTGTCCGGTCTTCCAGCCTCCACAGTGAATTCCCGGATAGTCGAAAGGGTAAAATTCTCCCGAATCGTTCGCAGCAGCAAAGCCAGCTGTTCCGCAGAAAGCGTTGTCGGCGTTCCCCCGCCGACATAAACCGACTCCAAACGCAGCCCCAGTTCGGACGCAATTTCTCCGGTGCGGCGGATTTCCTCGCAAAGCAGCGGAAGGTACTGCGGAATCAGCTTTGCCGTCTGTTCCAAGGAAGACGACACAAAGGAGCAGTAAGAGCAGCGGCTGGGGCAGAATGGAATCGAAACATACAGGCTGAAGGACTCCGGGCGGGAAAGCGCCAGAATCGGTTCTTCGTTGTGCATGGTGACACGGCTTAATTCCGCTTTTTCTTTCGAAACCAGATAGTTCGTCTGAAATTGCTCGAAAGCTTTCTGCTCACCCAATTTCGTTTTCAGCTGCCGGAGCAGCTTTACCGGACGTACCCCGGTTAAGATTCCCCATTTGGGCGTGTAACCGCAGTATCTGGTCAGCAGTTCAAACAGAAGAATCGCCATATGGCGCTCCTGTTCGTCTTCCGATTCCGCCGTCTGCCCGGTAAGCAATTCCGTTTTCTCTTCCGAAAAAGAATTGCCGTGAAAGCGGGCGGTCAGCAGAACCCCATCCTGTTTTTTTGCCAGTCCGGTATAGGCCACAAGGCCGTCTTCCACGGTATTTTCAGCCCCATGCAGGACCTCGATTTTTTGATATGGAAAAAAAATGCGGCACAAGTTTTCCATTTCATAATGGAAAGAATGGCCGTCAATCATTAAAATCATGTTTTGGCTTCCTATATTCCCATGTATGGATTATTTTTTCTTTCGTATTCCAGTGTACTTTCTTCCTCATGACCGGGATAAATGTGGTAGTCGCCCTGCAAGTTTTTCAGCTTTTTTAGTGACTCCAGCATCTGCGCATAACTCCCTGTGGGAAAATCCGTTCTGCCACAGGTGCCTTTCATCAGGGTATCCCCCGTAAAGATTGCGTCCTCCACCAGGTAACAGCAGCTTCCGATGGTATGCCCAGGCGTGTGCAGCACACGAATGCTCAAACTCCCCAATTCAATGATTTCCCCGTCATTCAGCGCTACATCCGCAGTAAATGTTGGGATGGAAGCAGGCAGCATCATGCCGGACAGATTCAGCGCAGGATCGGTGGTAAAGTGCCAATCATCCGATTCGATATAAACTTTCGCGTGAGTCAGGCGCTTTATCCCGGTCACTCCCATAATATGGTCAAAATGACCGTGAGTTAATAAAATCGCATTTACTTTTTCCAAGCCGACGGAAGAAAGTGCGCGGGTAAGCTGCTGACTTTCAAACCCCGGGTCAATTACGGCGGTTTCGCCAGTCTTTTCATCGGTCAGCAAATAGCAGTTAGTCGGCAGCGGACCGCCTGCAATTCGCGTTACTTTCAAAGCAATCTCTTCCTTTCTTACGCCTCGCTTCCCGAAGCGGGCTCTATTTAATTAACAACCCCCTAAGGAACTACTGATCCTTGCAAGACGGCAATTCTAAAACCGCTAATATTCTGCGCTGGGCGGCTTTCAAACTGCGTTCATTACCGGTTCCTTAGGATCTTCGAATGGATACGATTCCCGGAATGTTGTTCAGCCGACTGACAATCGTTTGCAGATGATCCAAGCCGTTAATGGTAATGGTGGCTAAAATGACCGCGCTCCCGTCTTTGGTTTCCCGGGAATTTAGGGTATGAATAGAGATATGCATATTAAATAGCTGCTGCGTAATGTCCGCCAATAGGCCGGAACGGTCATTGGCGACAATTTCCAGGGTAGTCTTGAATTCTTCTTTTACGTTACCAGTCCAATGCACCGGCACCCAGCGTTCCGGTTCCGGGGATTCGCTGATATTTTTCGGTACATTTGTGCAGTTCCTTTTATGAATAGATACGCCGAAGCCCCTGGTAATAAAACCGATGATTTCATCACCAGGCAGAGGATTGCAGCAGCGGGAAAATTTAATAAGGCAGTTCTCCATTCCATCCACCACAACGCCGCTGGCCGCTTTCCGGTTGACCGGTTTTGGCGGCTGGACGGTTTCCACCGGCTGCGGAGGATTTTTGACCTTCATGTAATCCTCTTTAATTTTCGGGATCACCTTCCAAAGCTGAATCCCGCCGTAACCAATCGCGGCATAAACGTCGTCGCTGCTGGCACAATTTTGCTTAGCGCCGATTTTTTCCAGGACCTGCGCCAGTTCCGCATCCGTCAGTTCAATGTTGTTCCTGCGGAATTCCCGTTCCAACTCCGCTTTGCCCTCTGCAATATTTTCATCCCGTTTTTCCCGTTTAAACCAGGAGCGAATTTTATTCCGCGCTTCGCTGGTCTTAACGATTTTCAGCCAGTCGCGGCTGGGCCCGCGCGTTTCCTTGGACGTCATGATCTCAATAATTTCGCCTGTTTTGACCCGGTAATCCAGCGGAACAATGCGTTTATCCACTTTTGCGCCGACCATGCGGTTCCCGACGGCGCTGTGAATAGCGTAGGCAAAATCAATTACCGTAGACCCGGAGGGAAGGCTGATAACGTCACCCTTAGGGGTAAACACAAACACCTCTTCCGGAACAAGGTCAGACTTGATGTTTCGGATCAGGTCGGTTGCGTCGTCGCTGTCCTTCTGGTTTTCCAGCATCTGGCGAATCCAGGTGAGGCGCTGCTCCAGCGAATCTCCGCTCTTTGCTCCAAGGCCGAGCTTATATTTCCAGTGTGCCGCAATTCCGTATTCCGCTGTGTGGTGCATTTCCCAAGTGCGAATCTGCACTTCGAACGGAATTCCTTCCTTACCGATCACCGTGGTGTGAAGGGACTGATACATATTCGGCTTCGGTGTGGAAATATAGTCTTTGAAGCGGTTTGGAATCGGGCGGAACATGTCGTGAATAATACCCAAAACATTGTAGCAGTCATTTACCGTATCCACAATGACACGCACCGCGTAGATGTCATAAATTTCATCCATCGCATGATTCTGCATAAACATTTTGCGGTAAATTCCGTTGATGCTTTTTACGCGGCCTTCCAGATACACATTGGGAATCAACGTGGAAACCCGTTCATAAATCCGTTTTTTGGTCAGTTCAATAAAGGCCGTGCGTTCGCTGCTGCGCAGTTCCAGGTTGCTTTCAATCTCTTCGTACGCAATTGGGTCAAGGCAGCGAAGTGACAAATCTTCCAGTTCTTCTTTTACGGCACGAATACCAAGGCGGTGCGCAATCGGCGCGTAAACCTCCATATTTTCCAGCGCCTTGTCACGCTGCTTCTGCGGCGGCATGAACTCAATGGTGCGCATATTGTGCAGGCGGTCTGCCAGCTTAATAATAATAACGCGGATATCCTCGGACATAGCGATCAGCATTTTACGCAGGTTTTCCGCCTGCTGCTGTTCACGGGAAGAGTACGGAATACGGCCTAATTTGGTCACGCCGTCCGTCAGACCGGCGATTTCAGCGCCGAACTCTTTTTTCAGCTGTTCCAGATTAACCGGGGTATCCTCCACAACATCGTGTAGCAGTCCAGCCGCAACAGATTCGGTATCCATACCAAGTTCTACCAAAATGCAGGCAACCGCCACCGGGTGGGAAATATAGGGTGAACCTGAAAGGCGCTTCTGCTCCTCATGGGACTTCAGTGCCAGTTGGTAGGCGCGGTCGATTACCCCCAGGTCATATTCATGCTCGCTCGCCCGAATTAAAGCAAGCAGGTCGTCATAAGTCTTGAGAGGCCACGCCATTGTGTTCACCATCCTTTTTTAAATTGCAAAGATTATGAATAATGTAAGAATCCATTAGATTTACCTTTTGTGACACCGGAAGCATTTCCACAGTAACCTTTCCGGCAAAAAATTCAAATTGAATCAGATTGCGCTCGGCAAGCACCTCGAGCGCAATAAGTAGTTTTTCCACCTTCATACCAGGCCGCCCTAGATGCGCCAGCAGCACTTCGGCGTTACCGGAGTACCCGTTCTGCGCCCGCAGCAGCCGATAAATCGCAGCAAAATCGTCGCGGTTTGGGAGAAGTCGGTTCCCCTGTGCGGAGGAAAGCGGCTCCCCTCGATGATAGCGTTCGTACAGGGCAAAACCGGCAAACAGTTCCTCTTCCCCGCTTCCGCTCAGTTTAATGTCGCGAATATAGATGGAAAGAGTATTTTTCCCGTTATATTCTCTGGCATCCAGTGTTACTGCAAGATCCAGCCGGTCCCCCACATGATATGGAAATTCCTCCAGCGTGGTGCCAAATTTCATGCAGCGAACAGTGTAATTTCCCCGTGAAACACTCACTCGAAGGTGTTTGCCGCCGCCGACCGGAGTCAGGTCAGTCAGGGTAACACCGAACAGCCCGAATAAAGGAGCTGGGTTTCCCATTCCAAACGGCTCCAGCATAGAAACACAGCGCGGGATTTCCGTGCTGAGCTCATCCGGCTGCAGCAAGCAGTCAATGCGGAGGATCGGCACCGGCATGGCGGCACTGTGTTTTGCGGCATACGCATTGATTGCGGTTCGGAACGCATCAATCTTTTCCGTTGGAAGAGATAAGCCGGCCGCCATGGGATGACCGCCGAATTTTGTCAGAAGGCTTTCGCAGGAGCAGACCGCTTCAAACAGCGAAAAACCCTCCACGCTTCTTCCGGAACCCTTCGCCTCGCCGCCGCTGTAAGAAATAATGACACTCGGCTTGCCGAACAGTTCGGTGATGCGGGAGGATACGATTCCAATCACGCCCTGATGCCAGTCTTCCCCTTCTACAACCAGAACACGGTCATACAGCCGTTCCGGATGTTCCTTTAAAATCTCAATGACCTTTTCAAAAATTTCACTTTCAATCTGGCGGCGATAATCGTTATCATCGCAGATTTCCGTAGACAGCTCCACCGCCTCATCCGGAAATTCCGAAATCAGCAAGCGGACAGCACGATCGGGGGAACCGATGCGTCCCGTCGCGTTGATGCGGGGAACAATGGTAAAGGCTACCTGATTGGCAGTCAGCTTGCGGCCTTCCATGCCAGCCTGTTCCAGCAGCGCCTTCAGGCCAATGCGGTCCGTGCGCGCAATGGATTCCAGCCCAGCACGGACAAAGCTCCGGTTTTCCCCGTTCAGCGGCACAACATCGCCGATGGTGCCGATCGCCACCAAATCGGAATAGTTATCCAGCAGTGAAGTCAGGTCGCAATCTTCGCCTTCCAGCGCCATAATCAGCTTAAAAGCAATTCCAACGCCGGAAAAATCCTTAAATGGACTGAAATCATCCGGTCGGTAAGGGTCAACCACCGCACAGGCAGGTGGGAGTATTTCACGCGGACGGTGGTGGTCCGTAATCACCACATCCATGCCAAGGCTGTTCGCGTAAGCGACCTCATCCACGGAAGAAATTCCATTGTCCACCGTAACAATCAGGTTGATTTCTTTTTCCCGCAGCACCTTAATTGCACCAAGGTTCAGGCCGTACCCTTCCCCTTCCCGGTCCGGAATATAATACGTGACGTTCGCCCCACAGGACTCCAAATAGGAATACAGCATCGCGGTGGCGGTAATTCCGTCCGCATCATAGTCACCGTAAACCGCGATGGACTCAAACCCATCAATCGCCGCAAGAATGCGCTGTGCAGCCTGATCCATATCCTTCAATAAAAAAGGATCGGTAAACGAATTCTGATTTTCAAACAGATTCCGTATCTGCTCCGGGTCGGTATATCCGCGCGTCTGCAGCAGCACGGCCAAAATTTTCGGGATACCAAGCGTATCCGCCATTTTTTCTGCCGAAACCACATCGCACGGCAAAACATTCCATTTTTTTACACTCAATCTCTACACCTACCCCATAATAGCCTATTCTACCATTTTACTGCCGCATATTCAATCTTTTTTTCGGCAGACACATAGAAGCGGCGCACCGGGTTCGGTGCGCCGCTTCTGTTTGAATTACGTATTTATTTTTGATTGATTCCAATATTGGCCATATAGCTTCCATAAACCCAAGAACTGACGGAGTTGCTGATGCTGATAGTAACCGGCATTTCGGTATGCCCGGTAAAATTCTCTTTCCCAGCCATGTCAATCTGTGCCACCAGGTTATTTTCCGTCAACTTGGAAAGTTCAATTTCCGGCCCAACCACGGTAACGCTAAGGCTTTTAGTGTAAATGCTTGCCGTTTTATCCGCAGCAAGATTTTTAATCGTAAAATTGCTCACCGTCATGTCGCGCGTTTTCAAGTCGCCAAGGTTTAGGGTAACGGACGCGTTGGAAGTATTGCTCAGGTTTTTGCAGCCGGTCGGCAGACTGACCGGAACGTTAAAG
The DNA here is from genome assembly GCA_012839345.1 of Clostridiales bacterium. Taxonomy (GTDB): domain Bacteria; phylum Bacillota; class Clostridia; order Oscillospirales; family Acutalibacteraceae; genus Caproiciproducens. Next base: position 61,393 of record DUNN01000016.1, read on the forward strand.
GTGTTTTTCATCGGACTGATTCCCGTAAAATCCAAAGGAGTCAGGGTAATGTCGGTTAATGCATCCAGAACGTTTTTCGGGCCCGCAATCTCAATATTGCTTGGGCTGATGGTAACCTGCTCCGGAGAAAGCAGCAGCCCTTCCGGCTTGTTAGTAAAACCGATATTCAGCGGCACAACCTTTCTAAACAGAACCGGGATGGTCACATCCACTTTGGTGTCGCTCATTTTCAGACGGCTTCCGGAAAGCTTATTTCCGTTGGTATCATAAAGGATTAAATCCGAAGTAAAGCTTTTATTCTCCGTCAGCGTATCGCTGATTTCGTACTGAATCATGACTTTACTGATTTGGGAAATGTCCTTCTCTGGCCCGGAGATATTGACCGTGTCTACGCTTAAAACCGGGGAACCCACAAAATAAGAAGGGTTGGATTGATAATTGGATTTATACTTAATGTCACATTCGATTGGGAAGGTTTTTTCCTTGTAGCGGTCTACACTTACAATCGCCTGACTGGGCGAGGTGGAAACCACTTCAAAATTATTCAGGGTCCCGACCTTCTGTGCCACCAAATTGACCGGGTAAGTGCCCGGGCTGGTAATGGTGGAAGCCAACGGGGCGACAACTTCCAAATCAGAAGCCTGAATCTGATTCACAATCAGGCTGTTGCCTTTAATATAGACCGTCGCGGTCGAATTGGTTGGGCTGAACACTTTCAGGCCGTCTTTCTGTGCTGCTTCGGAAAGGGTAATGTTTACCGGCACGTTTTCAATGGCGTGAGGAAAATCCTCCGTATTGGTAGAAACCATGAACAGCCACAGCACAACCGAGGCAAAAACGGAAAAAAGCAGGACAAATTTATCGTTGTTAAAAAGGTTTCCAAGTTTCTTTTTTGGACGCTTTATCATTTTTTAACCCTCCATTTCGAAGGGAGTCTGCTCTGGCGTTTTTCTCCCTGTTCCGGGTTATGGGGCAGAATCAGCGTTTCCAGTTCACTTTTGAGCGTTTCCCTAGTATAATTTCTGGTTAAAATACCATTGACCGCCACGGAAATCTGACCGGTTTCCTCGGAAACAATAACCACAACCGCATCGGAATTTTCACTCATGCCGAGAGCTGCGCGATGGCGGGTGCCGAGTTCCACTGCAACCTTGTCGCTCTTGGTCAGCGGAAGGATGCATCCGGCTGCGTGCAGCATACCGTCCCGGATAATCATGGCACCGTCGTGCAAAGGCGCTTTATTGAAGAAAATATTGCAGATAATGGGTGCAGAGGGAATTGCCTGCACAACCGTGCCGGTATCAATAATATCCCCCAGTCTTGTCTGCCTTTCAAAGACAATTAAGGCGCCTGTTTTCTGCTTCTGCAAAACCGCAGCGGCGTCAACAACCGCATTCACCCCGCGGCGCACCTGCTGCAGGAGAAGTTCCCGTTCAGACGATGCGGCGCCGAAAAGCCAGTTTTTGCTGCTGCTGATCCCGCTGCGGCCGATTTGTTCCAATGCCCGCCGGATTTCCGGCTGAAAAACAATCATCAGAGCAATAAAACTGAACTGGAAGAAATAGGTCAGCAGCGTCTTTATCATATAAAGCTTTAAAAGGTTGGAGGCGCCCCAGACCAGCAGCAAGATAATAATTCCCTTGACAAGCTGCCCCGCGCGCGTTTCGCGCACCAGTTTGATTGCGCTGTAAATAATAAACGAAACAAGGAGCACATCCAGCGCATCGGTAAGGCGAAAGGTTTTTATAAGACTGAGAAATGTATTCCATAGTGTTGTAATGTAGTCCATAGCCTTTCATCCTTCCGTAATTTTTTCACCGCATTTTTCATTTTATCATATCTGGTTTGAGATGCAATCTTTTTCCACTGCATTTTCAAATTATCTTCCTTACCGACGAAACAAATCCCCGGATTTCGTTAAAAGTGCTGAACGTAGACGGGCAGGCCCGAACCGTGCCTTGATGAATGGTGCCCATATATTCGTGCGCACTGGGTGCACAGTGCAGGCCGGCTCGGACGGCAATGCCGTAACGATTCAGTTTCTGTGCGGTTTCTTCGCTTGGCAGGTCGCGTATATTAAAGGAAAGAACTGGTGCAAAATACCGTTCATCCGGTTCCTGAGTATAAAGAACCACACCGTCCAGCTTTGACAACTCCTCATACATATATCGGACCAGTTCCATCTCCTGTTTAAGAATTGTTTCCGGTTTTTTTCTTTTTATATATTCCATTCCGGCACGAAGTCCGGCGATTCCGGCAACATTCTGCGTTCCACTCTCCATCCGGTCCGGCATGGATTCCGGCTGCTCGTAGGAAATGGAGTTCGTTCCGGTGCCACCTTCGACTAGGGTGGCAAGTTGGGACCCTTTTTCCGTAATCAGCATACCGGTGCCCATAGGCCCGTATAATCCCTTATGCCCCGCCAAACAGAGGTAGTCATAACCGTATTCCTTCATATCGATGGGAAGAATACCCGCTGTCTGCGCACAATCCACGGCAATCGGAATCCCATACAGATGCGCCAGCGCCGCAATGCGCTCAATCGGAAGCCGTATTCCCCACACGTTGGAAGCGTGCGTGCAAACAATCAGTCTGGTGTGTTCATTCAAAGCACTGCGAAAGGAATTCAAGGTTGCGTCATTGTCACCGGGGTACACCTGCGCCACCGTGAACGTGATTCCTTTCTCAGAAAGGGCGCGAAGGGGGCGCATGACCGCATTGTGCTCCAGACACGATGTAACCACGTGATCACCGGGTTTCAGCAGTCCTTTCAGCACGTAGTTCATCGCGGCGGTGCAGTTGAGTGTGAACGCAACGCATTCCGGGCCGGGAGCGTGAAACAGCTCCGCGGCAACCAAGCGGCAGCGATAAATCTCTTCTGCGGTTTTCAGCGACATATCATGCCCGGCTCGGCCTGGATTAGCACCATAATGAAGCATGGCATAGTTGACGGCATTCCGTACGGAAACAGGCTTTGGATAAGTGGTGGCCGCATTGTCAAGGTAGATCATTTTCGACCATTCCTTTCTAATCGACCCAGAATCCGAATCCCCATTCTGGACAATATTTTCTCGGCTTCATCGGTTCGTTCCGGCACATATATGCTATAGCCGCAGCCAGCATTGCTGCCCTTCGGCGTACGTTCCACATAGGCTCTTATCCCGTATTTGAATAGGATATCCCTGCTTTTCATGGCATACGTGATGGAGCTTAACATAATTAAAGGCTTGCCCACAATCATCACCCCTCTGTTTTTATTACAGAGTATGCGGGTTTCGCCCCTTTTGATTCTAGATGAGGAAACACCATTCGCCGTTTTTTGCAACAATATTCAATCTATTATAGGAAAAATAGCTGATTACTATTTTAACCTGCTTTTTCAACTAGACAGACCGCATGAGCGGCAATGCCTTCCCCGGAACCGGTGAAGCCAAGCTTCTCCTCCGTAGTGGCCTTTATGCTGATCTGCCCCACATCCATCTGCCCAACGCGGGCAAGATTTTGGCGCATCGATTCAAGGTACGGCATCAGCTTTGGCCTTTGCGCAATCACGGTGGAATCGATATTAACGACCTGATAGCCGTTTTCGCGCAACAAATCCATTACTTTTGCAAACAGAACAAGGCTGTCGGCGTTTTCGTAGGCAGGGTCGCTGTCCGGAAAATGTTTGCCGATATCGCCCAGCGCAGCCGCTCCAAGCAGAGCGTCCATGACGGCGTGTGTTAAAACATCCGCATCGGAATGGCCCAGCAGCCCCTTTTCATAGGGGATATCAACGCCCCCGAGGATCAGTTTCCGATTTTCCGTCAGCCGATGGACATCATACCCATGGCCGATCCGCAGCGCACTTACCGCGCACATGACAGACACTCCCTTTTCTGAAGAATCGCCTGGGCAGCCGGAATATCCTCTGCGGTTGTCAGTTTGATATTAGTATAAGCCCCCATGCACAGATGAACCGGGATGCCGGCGTGTTCCGCAAGCTGGCAGTCATCCGTGTAATCGGCCCCTTCCGCCTGCGCACATGCCATTGCTTTTTGGTACAGGCCTTTCTCAAACACCTGCGGCGTTTGCACCGCCCACAGCATGGAACGTTCGGGTGTTGCGCAAACAAACCCATCCCGATTGACCATCTTAATGGTGTCCTTCACCGGAACCGCCAGTGCCGAAGCGCCGTAGCGGACGCCGTCCCGCACGGCGGCCATGATTTCTTTCGGGGTAATCAACGCACGGGCGCCGTCGTGTATCGCATAATATTCCGTTTCCTCCGGTGCGGCCAGAATGCCGGCCATAACCGACTGCTGCCGGGTATCACCGCCGGGTATGACCGCATAAAGTTTTTGTATCTGGTATCTTTGAATCAGCTGTTCCATCATTCTCCGGTCCCCCGGGCGGCAGACCAGAACCACAGAGGTAATGCAGTCCGAGTTCTGAAACGCGAGCAGGGTATGTACAATGGCCGGTATTTTATTCAGAAGCACAAACTGCTTGGAGCAACTCATGCCCATCCGGGTAGAATTGCCCGCTGCAACTACAATGGCACAGCAGTTTTTCTTTCGATTCATAGCTTGTCCTCCGACACTTTGGTCTGAAACCGTATTAAAAATCCTGTTGGTCGTTTAGAAGCTTTGCCTCTCTCATTTTAAATACGGAATAAAAAGGTATTATTGTATTTAAGAATATATTCGCACAATGTATTTTATTATAGTATTTTTTTATGTCTAAATCTAGAACTTTTTGAAAAGTTAAAATTCTGTTCACATCACATCACTCTTGCATGTTTTCCGTTTCTATTATAGGATAAAATAAGACAAGATATAATTTGGAAAGACTGTATGGAAGATTTTTCAGCAGGAAGTTTCGATTTGGTAAAACAGGAAAGGACAGAACAAGATATGGACAACCGCATTGCAAAACATGTATCGGATTCAGAAACAGAACAAATTCAGGTTATATTTGACCATCACCTTAACGGCCAGGGGCGCGTGTTCGGTGGGCAGCTGGCCGCGTGGATTGATATTGTGGCGGGCGTGGTGGCGAGAAGACACAGCGGCTGCAATGTTACAACCGCAGAAATCGACTCGCTGCAGTTCAAACGCCCCGTCTATTCCAGCAATACCATCGTACTGCATGGAAAAATCACCTATGTGGGAAACACCTCCATGGAAGTGCGCGTGGACAGTTACGTGGAATCGCTTTCCGGTGAGCGCGAGTTGGTCAACACCGCCTATTTGGTTCTGGTCGCGCTGGACGAACACGAAAAGCCGACTCCGGTTCCCAGGCTGATTTGTGAAACAGAGGAAGAAAAGCGGGAGTGGTCCGCTGGGGAAAAGCGCCGCCAGTACCGCCAGATGCGCCGGAAGGAAGCATTTTAAGTATTACCGAACAGGCCGTTTGATAGAAAAAAGGGTGGGATTTTCTCCCACCCTTTCTTTTATCCGTTCACCTTTACGCCGAAGGTTGCCGGTTCACCATTGATATTCCATTGAGCCACAAAGCCGGAGGGCTCTTCAAATCGGAACTCATCCGCCAGAACGTCGTGCGCGATGGCTTCCTGGTTTTTCTTCATGATGCCCAACACTTTTTCACTGCCGGCAGCATACACCGTAATTCGGTCGGTCAGGTTAAACTTTGCTTCTTTCCGCATGGACTGAATTTTGCTGATGATTTCTCGGACAAAGCCCTCTTCCAGCAATTCGTCCGTCAGCGTAATATCCAATACCACCGTAATGCCGTTGTCCGCCACGGACTCATAACCCGGTTTCTGCGCCGTTTCAATCAGCAGATCGTCCGCAGTCAGGCGAACTTCTTCCTCACCGAGGGAAAGCGTTAAAAATCCGTTGGAATCCAATTCTTTTTTCGCTTTGCTTCCGTCTAGCTGCTGCAGGGCAGTACGAATATCGTTCACTTTTTTGCCGTATTTCTGCCCCAACACACGAAGCTGCGGCTTGAAGCTGTAATCCACAAAACGTTCGGCGTCATTTTCAAAATGCACCGCCTTGATGTTCAGCTCATCCCGGATGATATTGCGGTACAGCGGGCCAAGGTCGCGTTGCGCGCTGATATACAGATTGGCAAGCGGCTGGCGGTTTTTCCGGTTTGCCGCGTTGCGGGCGGTACGGCCCAGCGTAACGACCTGAACGGCCTCCTCCATATCTGCTTCCAGTTTCGGGTCAATCCAAGAAGTATCTGCAACGGGATAATCGCAGAGATGGACGCTTTCCGGCGCATCCGGATTGACACTGCGTACAAGGTTCTGGTAAATATCTTCGCACATATAAGGAATCATCGGCGCGGCAACCTTGGCAACGGTGACCAGCGCGGTATACAACGTCATATAGGCGTTGATCTTATCTTCCGTCATTTCCGATCCCCAGAAGCGCTCGCGGCTTCTGCGCACGTACCAGTTGCTCATTTCATCCACAAAGCTCTGCAGCGCGCGGGTAGTTTCCGGAATCTGGTAGTTCGCTAGGAAACGGTCCGCATCCCGAACCAATGAGTTCAGCCTGGAAAGCAGCCAGCGATCCATGAGCGTAAGTGTTTCCGGATTTAATTTGTGTTTAGACGCGTCAAACTGATCAATTTCCGCGTAAAGCACCCAAAACGCGTAGGTATTCCACAAAGTGGAAAGGAATTTACGCTGCCCTTCGGTAACGGCCTTCGCGTAAAAACGGTTTGGCAGCCATGGTGCGGAATTGCTGTAAAAATACCAACGGATAGAGTCCGCGCCAAAGGTGGAAAGTGCGTCAAACGGGTCCACCGCGTTGCCCTTTGATTTGGACATCTTTTGCCCGTTTTCATCCTGCACATGACCAAGCACGATGACGTTCTTAAATGGAGCCTTGTCGAACAGCAGCGTGGAAATGGCCAGCAGCGAATAGAACCAGCCGCGGGTCTGGTCGACCGCTTCCGAAATAAAATCGGCCGGGAATTGCTGATGGAACAGGTCTTGATTTTCGAACGGATAATGATGCTGTGCAAAGGGCATGGAACCGGAATCGAACCAGCAGTCGATGACTTCCGGCACACGTTTCATCTGTTTTCCGCATTTGGGGCAGGTAATGGTAACCGCATCAATATAAGGGCGGTGCAGCTCGATGTTCTCCGGGCAATTCGGGGACATGCTTTTCAGCTCTTCCACGCTGCCGATGGCGTGACGATGCCCACAGGAGCACTCCCAAATATTCAGCGGTGTTCCCCAATAGCGGTTGCGGCTGATGCCCCAGTCCTGCACATTTTCCAGCCAGTCGCCGAACCGGCCCTTTCCAATGCTCTCCGGAATCCAGTTCACCGTATTGTTGTTGCGAATCAGCTGATCTTTGACCGCGGTCATTTTAATGAACCAGGATTCTCTGGCGTAATAAATCAGCGGCGTGTCGCAGCGCCAGCAGAAAGGATAGCTGTGCTCAAACGCAGGTGCAGCGAACAATAGGCCGCGTTCGGACAGGTTTTTCAGGACTTTCGGATCCGCGTCCTTGCAGAATACGCCCGGCCAGAGCGTTTCTTTGGTCATCTGACCTTTTCCGTCCACCAGCTGCACCAAGGGCAGGTCGTAGTTCCTGCCGACGTTCGCGTCGTCTTCACCGAAAGCTGGGGCAATGTGAACCACGCCGGTGCCGTCTGTGAGAGTGACATAGCGGTCGCAGGTGACGTACCAGCACTTTTTATTCGGCTGCACAAAATCAAACAGAGGTTCGTATTCCTTGTATTCCAGCTCTTTTCCGGTATAAGTTTCCAGTACCGTGTAGTCCTCGCCCAGAATCACGGGCGCAAGCTGCTCCGCCAGATAATAGGTTTCGCCCTTGCTACTCACCTTGACATAGGCTTCATCCGGATTGACGCAGAGCGCCACATTGGAAGGAAGTGTCCAAGGCGTGGTGGTCCAAGCCAGGAAATAGGCCTCTTCGCCCTTCAGCTTAAACTTGACGATTGCGGATTTTTCCTTAACATTTTTGTAGCCCTGTGCCACCTCGTGGCTGGAAAGAGGGGTTCCGCAGCGCGGGCAGTACGGTACGATTTTAAAGCCCTTGTAAAGCAGACCCTTTTCCCAAATCTGCTTCAGTGCCCACCATTCCGACTCGATAAAGTTATTGTCGTAGGTCACGTACGGATGGTCCATGTCTACCCAATAGCCAACGGTGCGGGAGAAGTCCTCCCACATACCCTTGTACTTCCAGACGCTTTCCTTGCACTGCTCGATAAACGGCTCCAACCCATACTGTTCGATTTGCTCTTTGCCGTTAATATGCAGCATCTTTTCCACTTCCAGTTCCACCGGAAGGCCGTGCGTGTCCCAGCCGGCCTTGCGGGGTACCTGATACCCTTTCATGGTGCGGTAGCGCGGAATCAGGTCTTTGATTACGCGGGTCAGCACATGGCCGATATGCGGCTTGCCGTTCGCCGTCGGAGGGCCGTCAAAAAAGATATAAGAATCCCCATCCTTACGCAGGTCAATGCTTTTTTCAAAAATTTTGTTTTCTTCCCAAAATGCTTCCACGGATTTTTCGCGTTCCACAAAATTGAGATCTGCAGATACTTTCCGATACATACCATAACTCTCCAATCATCAGATTCGGTCATGCCGTAATGGTTCATCGATAATAAAAAAGTCTTTGTCCCGTATGCACAGGACAAAGACGAAACTTTGTTATACCACCTATTACACCATACCGTCATATGTGTTCCCGTTAACGGTGGAAAGCCGGCGCCACCTACTCGGTTTCCCTTTCAGCTTGCAACTACAGAGGGATTTTCCGGATTCACCTACTCATGCCGGGCTTGCACTGCCCCCGGTTCGCTGTAATTTTGAGTGAAAGCGTACTTTCTCTGTCAATGTTGTTCTAAGGCTTTATAAAAAGCCGTTATTCGATTTCTTTATAATATTAGCACAAAAACACAAATTGTCAAGGCATTCCAAAAGGTAGGTTGGCGTGCCTGCCTTTTCGAAATGGTTGGCTTTTATTTTCTAGTTCCAGAAATCGCTCAGGATTTTTTGAATATCGTCCCCGTTTTTGACCGAAAGGCAGTGGCTCCAGTGTTTTGGAAAAAGCCGCTTGTAATCCCTGCGGCCAAACCGTTCATCCACAAGGAGCACCACGCCCCGGTCGGTTTCGGAGCGAATCACCCTGCCGGCCGCCTGAAGCACCTTGTTCATGCCGGGGTACTGGTACGCGTACTCAAATCCCATCCCGTTTTTTTGATCAAAATAATCCCGAATCAAATTCTGCTGAACATTCAGCTGGGGCAGCCCCACGCTTACAATTATGGTTCCGATTAACCGACTGCCTTTTAAATCGATTCCCTCGGAAAATACCCCGCCAAGCACACAGAAGGCAAGATAAGACTGTTCCGGCTCTTCCTGGAAAGAAGCGAGGAACTCCTCCCGCCTTGGTTCGCTCATGACGGACTGCTGCTCCACCGCGCTGATTTCGGGCCAGTTCGCCTGAAATGTTTGAAACACGCTGTGCATGTACTGGTAGGACGGAAAGTACACAATATAATTGCCGGTCTTTGCTGACACCACCGTATGAATCAGTTCGGCAATTTTCCCCACACTCTGTTCCCGGTACCGATATTTGGTTGAGATCCGGTCCGCGGCCATGAGGCACAAATTGCTTTGGTCAAACGGCGAATCGATCGTCAGCATCCAATCCTCCGCGCCCCCGCCGAGCAGGTCACGGAAATAATCCAGCGGCGCAAAAGTAGCCGAAAACAAAACAGAGGAACCACAGCGCCGAAACGCTTCGCCAAGAAGGTACGAAGGGTCCAGACAAAACAGCTTGACTATTACTTCATTCGCATGGGATTCTATCAGCGTTACATACCGCTCGTCATACAAATCCGCAAGCGACAAAAAATTCTGAGCCTCAAAATAGAGCCGGAGAAAATCCCTATCTTCCCGTAATGCGCGGTCTTCTTTGAGCAGCTGTTCACAGACGGACGAAAACTTTGTCAGCAGCTTCAACAGTTCTTCCGGCAGGTTGGTGCTGGTAATGGTCCCGGCTTCCCCGCAGTTTTTCCGCGTTTCAATCAAAAACTGATTGATCTGGTTCAGCACCCTGCTGAGCGTTCTGCTTCTGCCCTTATACTCTTTTTTTGCCTGATAAAAATGCGTTTTATAAAGCTCCGCAGAAAACATTTCCCGGGAACGGTCCACCAGATTATGGGCTTCGTCAACTAGAAAAACGTAATCCGTCTTTTCCCCGCTGTTTTCCCCGAAAAAGCGCCTGAGGTACGCACGCGGGTCAAAAACATAGTTATAATCGCAAATAACGCAGTCCACCCAAAGGGAAATGTCGAGAGAAAGCTCGAACGGACACACGCGGTTCTTGCGCGCACATTCTTCCACGGTACTACGTGTAAATTCATCGCAGTTTGTAATCGCATCCAGAATAGCGTCATTGATCCGGTCATAATGTCCTTTGGCGTATTCGCAGTACTCCGGATTGCAGTTCGGCGTTTCGCAAAAACAGATTTTTTCTTTCGCCGTCAGCGTTAAGGTCTTGATTCTTAAATTCCCGGCGCGCATTTTTTGAAATGCTTCTTCCGCAGCCTGGCGCGTAATCGTTTTTGCCGTCAGGTAAAACAGCTTGGAGGTTTTTCCTTCCCCCATCGCTTTCACCGCCGGAAACAAAGTGGAAATCGTCTTCCCTGTTCCGGTAGGAGCCTGCGCAAACAGCTTTCCGCCCCGATCAATCGTGCGGTAGGTACCGACCGCCAGCCTGCGCTGCCCCTTGCGGTATTCCGGAAACGGAAACTGCAGCTGCCGGATGGTTTCATTGCGCAAAGCCTGCCATTCCAGCGTGAAACGGGCCCATTTTGAATAACTCCGGATTAACTGCATCAGAAAAACCTTCAACTCACCAAGCGAAAAGGATTGGATGAAATTTTTCATTTCCTGCGTATCCAGATTAAAATAAGTCAGCTGAACAGAGATTTCCTTCAGTCCATTCTGAGCCGCGTAAAGATACGCATAGCACTTTGCCTGCGCCCAGTGCGCATCGCTGAAATCTTCTTCAATGGCATCCAATGGTAAAACCGTCGTTTTGATTTCATCAATTACAGTTTTGCCGTTTTCTGTAAAAATCCCGTCCGCGCGGCCCTCCAGAAGATACGAAATCCCGCTGTCTTCCAGCTCCATGGATAAGACGACTTCGCTTTGATAATCCTCGAAGATTTTTTTCTTTTCCCTTTGTATTCTGCGGTGTGCTTTTGCTCCCTCATACATCCGGTCCTTTTCCACATAGCGGCTGTCAATGTCGCCGGAACGCAGAATAAACTCTACCAGCTGCCGGACCGGAAGCTTTACCAGATTACCTTGTTCCATGGCAGCATAACCTTTTAATATATGACAAAACGCCCAGGGCGGGTATTCCGACACAGGGAATCGCGAAAACACCGTGAATCAGGAGAAACAGACCGGGACCATAACTACCCGTGCTGCTCCCCGATATGATGGACAATGAAAAGAATAAGAACGCTGATAGCGTCAGAATAAAAGAACACATTACCAACTTACGGTTCATAAGGAATCCTTTCCGGTTGTTCCAATTATTTTTATATTCTAATTATTCTATCACGTTTCACTCGGTTTGACCATTCTGAAAACGGCTTGTCCAAAAAAGCGCTTACTTTTTCAGAATGGATGCGACCTGTGAATGCTTATAATCTTCGTTCCACTGGGCGTAAGCGCTGTCGGAGCGGTGATCGGTTAAATCGTAGTTTTGAGTCAGATAATCACCGAAGTAAGTACTGACTTTATAGGCTCCCCAAAGATTCAAATGCCCGGAATTGTTCATATCGTTGGCAAAATCAATTCCAATATCGTCCGCCAAATCATACAGGTCCAGAAATGGAATCTGGTTGCTTTCTGCATAGTCCGCCACTGTGTTAAACAGCGCCTCGCAGTCATCCACCCAGCCGCTCTGCTGATTCGGTTCGCTGTAATCACACGGCATATTCACCAGAATAAGCTTAAAGTTTTCTGTTTTAGAAAGTTCGACAATCTTATTCAGATATTCCAAAGTTTTTGGAGGAATGTCAATTCGGTTGTCCGTATCTTCCCACTTTGAAATTGGCTTTCCGTATCGATTCGTACCGGCCTCAAATCCCTTCGTATAATAAACAGAAGAGTAATCGAAACCGAAATCCTTCTGCTGCAGCGAGGACCACCGAAAGTGGTATTTTAAGACGGGAAAAAGATACGGAATCCAATCTTCCGGAGGAGTGCAGTTTCGAATGGCTTCCAGCTTATTGAACGAGAATTTCATATTGTCAATCGCGTTACTGACCAATCCCCGCTCGCCGTACTGATTCGTCATTCCAAGGTAAAACACATCCAGAACAACAATCGGGTGCTGATGTTTTTTTAGGACATCTTTCAGCAGATAGTATGTAGCATCAATTGGCTGGCCGCCGGTAGCATAATTAAAACTGGTAATTCCATGCTGATTCCAAATCACATTGGGGTCCATGCCGCCATTCATATGGCTGGAACCCATAAAAACCACATCGTACTGATCATCGGACAGATACAGACCTTCCTCCAGTTTACCCATGTGCTGCGTTTTGTACACAAAAATGGGGCTGATTAGACCGAAAATGGTAAAAAGTAAAAATAGAAAAAGAAGACCTTTCCCGATTAGTTTTTTCAAAGCACATACCCTCATTAAAACTGAAAATAGATAAAACTCTGTGCACTATATTCCGACCCATAGACCCCAAATAACATAAGGATGAGCACGGCCGCCAAATAAACCGTCCAACGTAAAACTACATTTCTGCTCATTAAAGCGGTCCTCAAATCGATCCGCTTTTTCAGAATATCGACCAGCATTATAATCGCCACACCCAGAAGCCCCGCAATAAACTCCGGCTCCGTTAATCCCAGCTGAAAGAGCGCCCCATTCCAGATTGCTGCGGGATCAAACTGGAACATATTTCCAATGAGCAGAAAAGCATTTTCCATGGTATCCGCGCGGAAGAAAATCCACGCAAAATTAACGAGCAGGAAGGTGATAGCAACTTGTATGATACGATAACCAATGGACTGTTTTTTAATGCCCATCGCTTCCCGTGCACGTTCTTTCAGGGGCTTCAGCAAAAGACCGATGACCTGATAGATTCCGTGAAGCAGTCCCCAAAATAAGAACGTAAGGGATGCACCATGCCAGAAGCCACAGACCGTAAACACAATCAGCACATTCAGGCAGCGGCGAAACTTCGAGCATCTGCTTCCGCCAAGAGGGAAATAGAGGTAATCACGGAACCACGTGCTCAGGGAAATATGCCATCTGCGCCAGAAATCCTGAATCGACTTTGCAAAATACGGGCAGTTAAAGTTTTCAGCCAGATGGAATCCCAACATTTCCGCCGCGCCAATCGCAATATTGGAATAACCGGAAAAATCGCAGTAAATTTGAAATGTATAAAAAAAGCTGGCCAAGATGGATTCTAACCCATGGTATTTGGATGGATTTTCATACACTGTATTGACCAAAATGCCCAGGCGGTCCGCTACCACCATTTTCTCAAAATAGCCCCAAAGCATGAGAAGAACGCCTTTTTTAATGCCGGCATAATCGAAGGGATGAACCTCATCGATCTTTTTTAAAAAGTCCTTTGATTTTTGAATGGGCCCCGATACTAAAGTCGGAAAAAAAGATACAAACAGGGCGTATTTGCCAAGATGGGTTTGCGGTTCCACATCGCCGCGGTAAACGTCGATAGTATAACTCAGTGACTGAAACGTATAGAACGATATCCCAACCGGTAAAATCAAATGAAACGCTTCGGTTGCAACACTGACCCAAAATAAAGCCAGCAGGCCGGAATACGTTTCACGGAAGAAATCCGCATATTTGAAAACCATCAGAATGCCGATATTAATCAGCAAACTGAATACAACAATTAACTTCTTGTATTTTTGTTTTCCTGTTCCGCTGTTTATCCGTCCAATTAGCAGTCCACTGCCATAGGTAACCACGGTAGACACGATTAAGAATATGGCGTACACCGGACTGGAAAATATATAAAACACGTAACTGGCCGCAAGCAAACAAACCCACCGGTATCGATGTGGAGTCTGATAATATACCAATACGGTGGCAAAAAGCAAAATGAGAAAACCGATTGAGACAAAGGACAATGCCCGGACCTCCAAATCACTAATCATTCGATAAATATTTAATGGGAATATCTGAGGAGCCTGTATATTAAAACACATAAATATAAACTTTCTGTTAACATTGTAATAATTGTGTTACTAATTTGTAATATTAAATACACAAATTCTTAATAACAGCTTAATTTTTAAGGAAAATAATTCCGTATATATAGTTTGTGTTTTATTTCGTTCAATCGACTTTATTGGAAGGAAACGAAATACGCTCATTTTTATGTTAGTTTAACATTAATATAAATTTTTCGGTACAAAAAGAAAGGGTATCATTTTCAGCGAAAGAACGCCTGAAAGTGATACCCGACTTGATTATTATAAATGACAATTCTGTTCAAAAAGTCCCTTTTTCTTTCCGTCGTTGGCCACTCTGTTCTGCGTAACCGGTTTTGTTCATGTTCTTCCCGTATCCCGGCGGTAACGCTAGTGGTAAGTCAGCATTTTCTATAGTCCTCAGAATCATAAATAGCATATGGTATTTAAACTTCATATTATGTACTATCCCTTTCGGACAGGAGGTTTAAATATGTATAAAGATTTATACTGGGATCCTTGCTATAATCTGATTCGATTTGGAAAATTTATTCGTAATTTCTATGGATGGAATTGTTATTGTCATCGCAACAGCTGTTACTGGGGCTATTAACCGACTATAATGCTTAAATAATATCAGCACCCTACCGTACCGTAAGGTGCTGATTCTTTGTTGTGTAGGGAAAACATCCAAAAGTATACTTTTAGAATGATCCTTTCACGAAAAGCTTCCCAAAAGGGATAACACTTGGAACTAAGGTTCTCAAACACAACACGGATAGATATCAACTAACAGAGAAGAGCCTTATATGGTGTGCAATTTTGACTTGCATTTTAACTTACATATTTTCAAAATATCTTATAATTGCTTGTAATATTATGTACTCATAAGCAAAATAAAACCGCACCAAACAGCCGGAAAATGGCTATTGGATGCGGTTTTAATTGGTGGGCCATCAAGGACTCGAACCTTGGACCGACCGGTTATGAGCCGGTTGCTCTAACCAACTGAGCTAATGGCCCTTAAATATACAAATGCCGCCGCTAATAAATAACGGCGGCATTTATACTGGCTCCCCAAGTTGGACTCGAACCAACGACCCTGCGGTTAACAGCCGCATGCTCTACCGACTGAGCTATTGAGGAATATTTGTGTTGGCACCTTCCTATTGTCCCGGGCCGTCGCCAGCCAAGTAT
>DUNN01000028.1 GCA_012839345.1 Clostridiales bacterium
CGAAACGATTCAAAAATATGATTTATGGCTGGCAGATTACAGTGGCCCGCCGGATTACCCCTGCGGCATTCAGCAGACGGGCAATACCGGTTCCGTCCCTGGAATTGACGGGAATGTGGATTTGGATGTCGCCATGAAGGATTATCCGACGATTATTAAGGCCGGAGGATATAATGGATATCCGAAGCCTACTATTTTGAACTTTAAGAGCGACACTACGATGGATATTTTCTTGGATCGGGGCGGGGATTACCAACTGAAGGTAACTGCAAAATCCGTGCCAAAGGTGAACGCTGGAACAGCAGGTGTTGTGGCAGTATTACCACGTTATCAATCCGGAGACGACCACTATTTTTATATAGTAGCTTTCGGAGCATCTGGCACAGCAACCGGAATCTATGTCAATGATGTGAAGCAGTTCGTTGCTCACGTAAAATAAAAGCCGGACAACCCGGCAGAAAAGAGGTACAAATATGGATAAGGTAAAGGCAGTATTTATCGCTATTTTCACTGTTTTGTCGGCATGGTTCGGCATCCTTGCGGTTCCCGTCATTGTCCTTGTCCTGTTTAACATTGCAGACTATATAACGGGCATTTTGGCGGCAAAATACCGCAATCAGGCGATTAGTTCCTACCGTGGTTTCCGCGGCATAGCAAAGAAAATCTGTATGTGGCTTCTGGTCGGTGTCGGGGCAGCAATCGACTGGCTTCTGACGTATTCAGCGGAACAGGCCGGGATTAATTTTCATTTCGGATATGTCGTGGCCTGCTTCGTGGCCGTGTGGCTTATCTGCAACGAAATTATTTCGATTCTAGAGAATGTCAACGACATCGGCGCACCGATGCCTGCATTCCTGATGCAGATTGTTAAAAACTTGAAGAAAAAGGTTGAGGATTCTGCAGAAGCGGCGTTGCCGGAAGGCATTACCGTAGGAGACCCAAAAGCAACCGACGAAAACACCACAGACACCAAATAACTTAAGCCCATCGGGTTATTTCCCGGTGGGCTTATTTTTTTTGCTCTAATGTTGCATGCCGTAATATACAAGCGTTGAATATGGCTTTCCGCCTATCTCATTGGCTAAATTCGTGTTGCATTTCGTGTTGCATAGCCTTGAAAATGACGTAAAAATTTCACTTTTATTGTAAAATTGTGAACAATAAAATCATAGAGCAACATGAAGAAAACCCGCATGAATACTGAATCTTTGTATTCATGCGGGTTCGTTTTGGCAGGGGCAGAAGGACTTGAACCCTCGGCACGTGGTTTTGGAGACCACTGCTCTACCAACTGAGCTATACCCCTATATTGTGTTAAAATGAACCGCGGATACAATATTATCACGTTCTGGAACCTGTGTCAATATAAAAAGTTGAAAATGTCGAAAGGAAAGTTCATAGAATTGTACTTGACAGATTGAGACGCTGACTGTATAATTACTTTTATGTAATATGTTTACTAATACCCCTGCCTGGCGGCGGATGGGAGGGAAAATAAATGGCTGAGATTAGAGTTAAAGACAACGAGTCCCTGGACAGTGCGCTGAGAAGATTCAAAAAGCAGTGCGCAAGAGCCGGAGTCATCGCAGAGGTTCGCAAAAGAGAAGCTTACGAAAAGCCTTCTGTCAAACGCAAGAAAAAGTCTGAAGCAGCGCGTAAACGCAAGTTTAAGTAAGTTTTGCGATTCCATACGAAGAATAGAAAAAGCGGGCTGAAAGCCCGCTTTTTTAGCTTGACCGGGTTTTGTTTAAAAATAAAAAATTGATGGATATTATAGCAATGAAAGCATAGAATGGCTAAACGGGCCTTTTTTGCTTTGGCAGGCTAAATTTCTGTTTTTATTATTTTTAGCAGAACCTAAAAATTCGGCGAAGGAATATCGATCGATTGTCCTTCGTACCATGGATAAAAATCCATTGAAATTTGTGAAAGCGGAGGGTTTCTTAGTGGCGCTGTTTCTTCCTACCGTGTCCGTGGATAAAATAACCGACATTACCCCGGAACTCATCCGGGCAATGAAGGTTCGCGCGGTGCTTCTGGATGTGGACAACACACTGGCGGAAAATGGGTCCCAAATCCCTCTGAAGGGCGCTTTGGAATGGGTGCAGTCCATGCGGGCTCAGAATATTTTGATGATGATTATGTCAAATAATTTTGAGGAACGCGTAGCGCCGTTTGCCGCAAAGTTCGACCTTCCGTTCCTGAGTCTTTCGCTGAAGCCGCTTCCGCTGGCTTATCACCGTGCAGCGCGCCGGTTGGGCGTACCCGTACGGGAAATTGCCGTGGTGGGCGATCAGATTTTTACCGATGTCATTGGCGCGAATCTTGCATTTATGAAGTCCATTCTGCTGGTTCCGCCTACCCTGGAAACAACGCTTTCTTTTACCATTCGCCGGCGTTTGGAAAAGCCGATTCGGCGCCGTATTGAAAAAACGCGCCGCGGAAGGGAATACTTTAAGTAAAGGAATGTTGCAGCATGAACGGTAAAAAAGTTTTGGTTCTGCTTGGGCCAAACCTCAATTTTGTAGGAATCCGGGAAAAGGGCGTATATGGCGATGAAACCGCGGACAGCATCAACGCCCAGATTTTGGAGAATGCGGCAAAGCTCGGTTATGAGTGCGACATTTTCCAGTCCAACCATGAAGGCGAGCTGATTGACAAAATTCAGGCTGCGCGCGGTGTTTACGACGGTGTCGTCATCAACGCGGGCGCGCTGACCCATTACAGCTACGCGCTGCGGGATGCGATTGCCAGCGTGCGGATTCCTTTTATTGAAACGCATATGAGCAACATTTATGCACGCGAAGAATTTCGTCATAAAAGCGTAATTTCCGCCGTTTGTGCGGGCCAGATCTGCGGATTCGGCAAAACCAGTTATTTTCTGGCTCTTGCCGCGCTGAAGGACCTTATGTAATCAAAAAATAGCTTGAAAAAAGCGCCAAAATATTATAAGATATTTCATAGGAAAATTTAATTGGAGGATTAAACCATGATATCTGCAGGCGATTTCAGAAATGGCGTAACATTTGAGATGGATGGAAATGTTGTTTCCATTATTGAATTCCAGCATGTTAAGCCAGGCAAAGGAGCTGCCTTTGTTCGTACCAAAATCAGAAACGTGATTACCGGAGCCGTTACCGAAAAAACGTTTAACCCGAACGACAAATATCCCACCGCTTTCGTAGAGCGCAAGGACATGCAGTACCTTTACAGTGACGGCGACCTTTATTATTTTATGGATAATGAGACCTTTGAACAGATTCCGATTAACAAGAGCGTTCTTGGCGATAATTTCAAATTTGTGAAAGAAAACATGGAATGCAAAGTTCTTTCCTACAAAGGCAATGTGTTCGGCATTGAGCCCCCGAACTTTGTGGAACTCGAAGTGGTAAAGACTGACCCAGGCTTTAAAGGCGACACCGCAACGAACGCCACCAAGCCCGCCACACTTGAAACCGGTGCGGAAATCAAGGTTCCTCTGTTTATCAACGAAGGCGAAAAAATTAGAATTGACACCCGTACAGGCGAATATATGGAGCGTGCATGACCCATACTATACATGTTTCGTATGATTCTGACGGGCAAAAATGGGAGGAAAAAGCATGACTAATACAGAAAAAGTTGCGTACATCCGTGGTTTGGCCGAAGGTCTTGAACTGGATACCGATAAAAAAGAAGTAAAGGTTCTGAATGCAATCATCGATTTGCTGGATGATCTTGCTCTGTCCGTTTCCGACCTGGAGGATAACCTCAATGATCTGGAAGACCAGGTTGACGAAGTTGACGCGGATCTGGGTTCTTTGGAAGAGGATTATTACGGCGAAGACGATGATGAAGATGAGGACGAAGACGAAGATGACAGCGACTATTACGAAGTAACATGCCCGAACTGCCATGAAACGATTTGTCTGTCGGAAGACATCATCGAGGACGGTCAAATGGACTGCCCGAATTGTGGTGAAACATTGGAATTCGATTTTGATGAATGTGGCTGCGGTGATTGCTGCGATCACAACCACGAGGACGAAAACGAATAATCATTTTTGCAGAATGAAAAGGCACTGTTTCGGCAGTGCCTTTTTTATTTTTGCATATTCTGTTTGGGTGGCATCAGCGCCGCATCAAACAGTTGGTTGATGCCCCTTTGTGAAAGGATTGACGTTGTTACCAGAATCAGGTATAATACAAATATTGTACCAAATGATACAATTTGAGAAGGTTGCGCTCGAAATGAAAGAAGTAAAGAAGCAGAAGCAGTATGCAGCGCTGCTTGCGCAGACTTTTTTGTTTAATGAAACTGACGGCGGTCTGGTGGAGCTGGCTTTTCAGGATGCGGAATGCCGGTGCATGGAATTCGATTCCGGCGAACCGGTTTACACCAGAAGTCATTTCAGCACCAGTATGGGGCTGGTCCTTTCGGGGAAACTGACGGCGTATAAACCGTCAGAAGACGGTTCCGGCTTGCCTATGAATACATTTTATCCCGGCGGTATTTTTGGGGTGGCGGGTTTGTTCCATCAAACAAAACGCTATGTGTCGGAAGTAAAGGCGCTGAAACGAAGCAGGGTTTTGTTTCTGTCACAAGGGTTGCTGCAAAGGCTGTTTCAGCAGGATTACCGCATTGCGGAAAATTACATTGCCTTTCTTTCCAGTCGAATCTGCTACTTGAACAGCTGCATTGACCACTTCACCGGGGGGAATGCCCGGCGTCGGCTGTCGTCGTTTTTGCTGAGTATTTCCGAGCGGAGCGCGGACCCGTTGAAATTTGAACTTCCCGGTACGCTGACGCAGCTGGCCGGCACCCTGGATATGGGGCGTGCCTCCCTGTATCGCGCGATGGATTCCCTGGAACAAGAGGGCATTCTCCGCCGCAGCGGGAAAACCATTGTATTAATCGACCTGGAACGGCTGAAATCCGGCGTTCTCTGAGAAAGACAAGAGGAAACACTTCCTTTGCTGCAGAAAATTTGCCGATTTCGCTTTCCGTATGAATCGATAGTTCCTTGAAAAATTTAGAAAAGGATGGTCTTACCTATGAGAACAAAAAGAATGACCGCTTTGACTTTGGCAGCTGCGCTGTTCTTTTCCGCTGCGGCAGGCTGCAGCGGCCAAAATCGGGCCGCGTCTTCTTCCACAGCACCGGTTTCCTCTTCCTCCAGTGCGGCTCCCGCAAGCTCGACGCCTGCCGAAAAGACAAAAATTCGTCTGGCAACGCTGAAAGGCCCGACCGGACTGGGTATGCTGAAGCTGATGAGCGACAACGACGCCAAAACAGCCGCGAACGATTACACCGTTACGCTTGTGGGTTCTCCGGATGAAATCGTATCGAAAATTTCCACCGGGGAAGTGGATGTGGCGGCGGTGCCGACCAATCTTGCCGCAACGCTTTACAATAAGACCAACGGAAAGGTTCAGCTTGCCGCGGTCAATACGCTCGGCGTGCTTTCTCTTTTGACCAGTGAAGATGACGTAAAGAGCATAAAAGACCTGAAGGGGAAAACCGTTTATTCTTCCGGCCAGGGCTCCATCCCGGAATATGCAATCAATTACATTTTAAAGCAAAATGGACTTGAAGTTGGTAAGGATGTTACGGTAAAATATGTTACGGAACATGCGGAACTTGCCACACAGATAATTTCCGGCAAAGCGTCGCTTGCGGTTCTTCCGGAACCTTATGTGACACAGGTAATGGTGAAAAATCCGAAAATCAAGATTGCCTTGAACCTGACAGAGGAATGGAATAAGGTGGCCGGTGAAAAGAGCGTTCTGACCATGGGCTGCCTGATTGTGCAAAAGGCCTTTGCAGAAAAGAACAAGGATGCTTTCAACGCGTTCCTAGAGGAATACAAGGCGTCCGCGTCCTATACGAATTCCAGTGCAGCGGATGCCGCCGCGCTTTCGGAAAAATACGGGATTATGCCGAAGGCAATCGCCCAGAAGGCGATTCCGAACTGCAATATTGTTTATATGGACGGCGCCGAAATGAAGTCGAAAATCCCGGATTTTCTGAATGTCCTGTTCCAGGCAAATCCGAAGTCGGTCGGAGGAAAGCTGCCCGGTGATGATTTTTACTACGAAAAATAAAACCACTCCTTATTCCAGGGCGGCCGGGAAAGTTCTGGCCGTTCTGTTTTGGGTTGCGGTTTGGCAGATTCTATATATGATCATACGGCAGGAGATACTCATCGTATCTCCTGCCCGCGTTATGCAAAGAATTTCAGAACTGGCGGTCAGCGGGGAATTTTGGACTTCTGCGCTGAACTCAATTCTGCACGTGCTGTGGGGCTTTTTCTTCGGTGTTGCAGCGGGTGTACTGTTTGCCGTGCTGACTTCCTTTTCCAAAGCGCTGAACGATTTGTTTTACCCCCTGCTCAGCATGATTAAAGCAACGCCGGTGGTTTCCTTCATTATCCTCGCCCTTGTCTGGATCCGCTCTGACCACGTGCCGGCTTTTACCGCTTTTCTGGAAGTGACGCCCATCGTGCTTGGCAACGTGGCCAACGGAATTGCGAAAACCGACTGCGGGTTGCTGCAAATGGCGCGCTGTTACCGTTTTGGGGTCTTTCGAACGGTGCGCCGGGTCTATATTCCGTCAGTTATGCCGTACTTTACCGCCGCCTGCACAACCGGTATGGGGCTTGCGTGGAAAACGGCCATTGCGGCCGAGGTGCTGGCCAATACCGTGCTGTCCATCGGCGGCCACATTTATGATTCCAAGGTCTACCTCGAAACTGCGGACCTGTTCGCGTGGACCACGGTGGTCATTCTTCTGAGTGTAATTCTGGAACGGATGATGGTGAGCCTGATGAAAAAAATCGGGAAACGGTATAATGTCACGCTGTAGCGCGGATTTTTCTGCGAAAACCGCTTGATTGACGGATAACGGAAGAAAAAAGGAGATTCCATGGAAATCGAGATCAAACATGCCTGTAAGCGTTATGGGGATACCCTTGTGCTGGAGGATTTTTCGCTGAAATTGCCGCAAAAGGGTACGGTCTGCTTTTTCGGGCCGTCCGGATGCGGAAAAACAACCCTGTTGAACTGTATTGCCGGGTTGGTAAAACTCGATTCCGGCGAAATTTCCGGCGTGAAGGGGCGGCGCTTTTCCTACCTGTTTCAGGAGGACCGCCTGCTGCCGTGGATTTCCGCGCAGGATAACGTCGCCGCAGTGCTGCGGGGCGGGAAAAAGCAGACGGAAGCGGAGGCCGCCCGTTGGCTGCGCGATGTCGGTCTGGCCGGGAATGAGGGCAAACGACCGGAGGAACTGAGCGGGGGAATGCGGCAGCGAGTGGCGCTTGCCCGCGCGCTGGCGTACGGCGGCGAATTTTTTTTGCTAGACGAACCCTTTCATGCGCTGGATGAGAAAACGAAAAGCGAAGTGATTTCCCTTTTTCAGAAAAAAACGCCCGACACGCTTAGGCTTTTTGTGACACATGATCGACACGAAGCGGAACAGCTCGCGGATATCATCTATGTTTTGCAGGGGCCTCCGTTAAAAATCATTAAAATGATTACAAAATTTTAACACTTTTCTCCGGATAGTGTGCGATAATATTCTTATAACTCGAAACTGCTCTTTTTTTTGAAGTTGAATTGTGCTATACTTAACCGGTTGCAGATGTGCAGATTATTTGATGGGAGTAGTTGTATGATTTTTAAAAGAAATACCTTAAAAAATTTAATACCGCAACTTATTATAGATAGTGTTTGCATTTTCTTCAGCTACTGGATTGCCTTTATGCTGCGATTTGAAAACGATGTTCCTTGGTATTACTGGATTTCCTTTGGACATACCATTCCGTGGATTACGCTGATTTGCATTCTGACCTTTATTGCTTTTCGTTTTTATACCACGATGTGGCAGTTTGCCAGTCTGGACGAGCTCCTGCTGATTTTCTATGGTACTACGACGGCGTGCCTTGTGGTCAGCCTGGCAGATTTTGCCATTTCCCCACATGTTTTCGGCATGCTGCGGTTCCCGTTTTCGGTGTATATCATCGGATGGGTATTTACCTTTTTCCTGGTTGGCGCCTCGCGGTTCAGCTTCCGTTTGTATCGCCGCATGAAGCGCAAAAGTCAGGTTACGCTGGGTAACGAGGAAGAATTCCACCGCGTTATGGTAATTGGCGCGGGCGAAATGGGTTCCATGGTGATTAAGGATATGAAATCCGCACCGGAAAGCAAGGGCATTCCGGTTGTTGCAGTGGATGATGACCGCCGGAAAAAGGGAACCCGCATTCACGGCGTAAAGGTTGCTGGCGGGCGCGAAAGCATTCCAAAGCTGGCCGAGCGCTACAATGTCGATCAAATTGTGCTTGCCATTGCCAGTGCTTCCAAAAAGGACAAGCAGGAAATTGTGAACATCTGCTCCAAAACGGGCTGCAAGCTGAAAACCATTCCGGCGCTTTATGAAATTATTGAAGACAGCGCCGACCCGTTAAAAATCCGCGACGTCGATATTGTCGACCTTTTGGGTCGTGATGAAATCCACTTGAACGTGGAGGAAATCAGCGGCTATTTGAAAGGAAAAACCGTTCTGGTAACCGGAGGCGGCGGTTCCATCGGCAGCGAGCTCTGCCGTCAGATTGCGTACTTTAACCCGAAAAAACTGATTATTTTTGATATTTATGAGAACAACGCCTACGATTTACAGAATGAGCTTCTCATGAAGTTCAAGCATCTGAATCTGGAAGTACTGATCGGTTCTGTGCGTGATAAAAGCCGCGTGGAGCATGTGTTTTCTGTGTTCAAGCCGGACGTTGTCTTCCATGCCGCTGCGCACAAGCATGTGCCTCTTATGGAATTAAGCCCGGGTGAAGCGGTGAAAAACAATGTGTTCGGTACGCTGAACGTTGCGCAAGCCTGTGATAAGTACGGCGTGAACCGCATGGTATTGATTTCCACGGATAAGGCGGTCAACCCGACTAACGTGATGGGCGCAACCAAACGAATCTGCGAGCTGATTATTCAGTATTTCAGCCGCCACAGCAAGACGGACTATGTGGCGGTTCGTTTCGGCAATGTGCTGGGCAGCAACGGCAGCGTAATCCCACTGTTTAAACGGCAGATTGCAAACGGAGGCCCGGTTACGGTAACGCATCCGGATATTATTCGTTACTTTATGACCATTCCGGAAGCGGCGCGTCTGGTAATTCAAGCGGGCGGCATGGCACACGGCGGGGAAATTTTTGTGCTCGACATGGGCCAGCCGGTGAAAATTTTGGATTTGGCGCGCAATCTGATTCGTCTTTCCGGGTTCCAGCCCGATGTGGATATTAAAATTGAGTTTACCGGCCTTCGTCCTGGTGAAAAGCTTTACGAAGAGCTTTTGCTCGACAGCGAAGGCGGCTGCCAGAAGACTTCCCACGAGCTGATTTATATTGGTACGCCGATTCCGTTTAATGAGCAAACCTTTCTGGAGCAGCTGGAGAAACTGCGTGCGGTCGCCGGAGTGGACAATGTAAAAATGATTCAAATCATACATGAACTGGTTCCGACTTATTCCGGCCACGCAGAAGAAAATGACGCGCTGGCGCAGACGAAATAACCGAAATCCCAGGGAATATAAAGGGAGTGTTGTGGAATGAATTTTCATTCATTTTACAACACTCCCTTTAATCGTTCATATTTTATTTTCTAGAGTTAAATTAAAATGAATCGGGTTCCTCCAACATACGGGTGGGCGGAGGATTGATTTTCCCCTTCTGCCAGCAATCGTAGCACAGTCCGATATAACTTTCGTTTCCGCCGATAAAAATCTGTTCGCCCTCGCGGACGATTTTGCCGTCGTGAATTCTAGCGTTGACCTCTGCCTTCCGCCCGCAGGTGCAGACGGATTTAATTTCCATCAGGGAATCTGCAATTTCAAACAAGCGCCGGCTTCCTTCAAACAAGTGCGTTTGGAAATCGGTTTTCAGGCCGAAGCACAGTACCGGAACAAACTCAATCGCAATGTCTTTCAGCTGGTTGATCTGTTCTTCGGAAAGAAATTGTGCTTCGTCAATGATCAGCACATCATAGGGGTTTTTCTGGTACCAGTCGTAAAGATTCATATCCCGGCGAATCAGAATCCCAGTGTCTTTCAGGCCAATCCGCGACCGGACCGTGGTATCGCCGTCCCGGTTGTCCACCTCCGGCTTCATTAGGCCGACCCGGTAGCCCTTTTCCTCGTAATTGAACTTCACCATCAGCGCCTGTGCCGTTTTGCTGCTGCCCATGGCACCGTACTTAAAATACAGTTTTGGCATGTCCAACTCCTCCGTTCCCATTCAATCGCTTTCATCAGCAGTTACTTAAGTATAGCACAGTTTTTCCATCAGGAAAATGAATGCCCTGATTTTTTCAGACACTATAAAGTCCTTTCCCCCAGCATACGGTAAATGTGCTGTTTTCCGCATATATTTGTAGCCAGGGGGAGTGCGGATGAAATGGATGATCATTTCCGAAAAAAGAGCGGTCGGCGTGCTTTGCGGCATCTGTTTTCTTGCCGTTGCGGCCATGGCCGCGCCGAACGTACTGTCCGAAGCCGTATTTTCGGAAAGCCGGTCGATTCCCATACGAAGCGTGCAAACAACGGAAAAACGGGTGGCGCTTACGTTTGATGCCGATTCCGACGATTTGGAAACGCGCAGGCTGCTCGAAGTGCTGCAAAGGTATCAGGTGAAATGCACCTTTTTTACGGTTGGCGCCTGGGCGGAAAAATACCCGGAATCCATCCGGGCGATTACCGCGCAGGGGCATGAAATCGGCAACCATTCCGCCACGCATCCCCACCTGAGCGCACTTTCCAGACAGCAGATATCCGCACAGATGCAATCGTGCAGCCGCAGCATACAAAATGCCGGGGGAGCCCGGCCAACCCTCTTTCGCCCGCCGTATGGGGAAAGCGAATCGGTGGTCGCGCAGGTGGCCCGGTCACTCCAAATGACCTGTGTTTTGTGGAACGTTGACAGCATGGACTGGATTAACCTGCCCCCGCGAGAGATTTCAGAAAGGGTAGTAACTCAGGTAGAACCCGGCTCCATCGTGCTGCTCCACTGCGGCGGCGCCAGAAATACGGCGTCCGCTCTGCCGCGAATCTTGAAAACCCTGCAGTCGGAGGGGTATGAGCTGGTTCCCGTTTCACAACTGCTGTATCCGGAACCCTATGCGGTTACGGAGGCTGGGGTGCAGGTTCCCGCTATCCGGCGGTAAAATCATCGTATCATCGTTTTATCTCTGCAAGTTGGTTTGTATCAAGGCAAAATTCGGCTATAATAATGGTATCGATTGTTTTTCTGGAAAAATTAGAAACCGGAGGATGTTTATGGCCAAAATTACAGATCTTCAAAAATGTGCGCGGCCGGTTCGTGTAACCGGAAAAACCGTTTTGGAATACAATTTTGATCAGCATTATTTTTCCATGTGGGTGCATGCCTCGGGCCAGGAGGGCGGCATGGAAAAGTGCCCGCCCAGCATCCAACTGGATGCTGAAATGGCGAAACGGCTTTGCGGCTATCTTCAAGAATTTATTCATCAAAGTGATTTGAAAAATACATAATTTCATTTTTCACGCAAATACTGTTTTTGTTCCAATCAACTGCGAAAAAACGGCAGCATTGAATTGCTGCCGTTTTGCCATATGTGACTTTAACCGCTCCAAAGCTCTGATGATGGATTCGCCGTACCCTGAAACCGTAAAACACAGGACAAAATCAGAAGAAAAAACGGAGTGAAAAAATGATTCCCATCATTTTATGTGGAAAAAGCAATGATACTGCTATTTTAGACGCGCTTGTACCCGCTCTTTCTGAGTATGGAAATGTGCTTTGCTTCGGGCCGCAAAAGCTGACCGGAGACGCGGACAAAGAAGCAGATTTTATTGTTTTTGACTGTGAAAAACTTCCGTCGATTGATTTAAAAACCGGAATTCTGCTGTTTAAAAACAGCTTTGAAGCGCAGGGCCCGCTTCAGGTTCCGGATGGATTTTCCTGTATTCTGGATTCGCAGAATCTGCATGCCGCGGCTGCCCTGCGGGGCTCCTGTGCGGCCGCCATCACGTGCGGAACCAGCTCCAAAGATACCATAAGCATTGCCGCTTTGGACGAAACCAGCGCGTCGCTCAGTTTACAGCGCAGCATTTTGACGATTTCGGGAACGGTTTTGGAGCCTCACGATTTTACCGTATCCCTGCGGCCATCGCTCGGGCCACACCGGGTTTTGGCGGTGTGCGCTGTTCTGCTAGTTTGTGGAATAGAATCTTCCGAAGGTTATACGATATAGATTCTAATAATTAACAGTTATAAACACAATCTCCCTTACGCACAATATAAACGCAAACGCAAACAATACAATAATTCAATTAAGGAGTGTTGTAAAATGACTAGCAGCAATAAACATGTTGTTCCTGAAGCAAAAGCAGGATTGGATAAGTTCAAGATGGAAGCTGCCAACGAAGTTGGCGTAAACCTGAAGCAGGGTTATAACGGCGATCTTACCTCCAGAGAAGCTGGTTCTGTCGGCGGCCAAATGGTTAAGAAAATGATTCAGAGCTACGAGGAAGGCCTCAAATAAAGAAAGTATGAACGGAGCGTCATGCCAATCGGCATGGCGCTCTTTTTAAAGTCAGAAGAATGGCCCCCGGCAATAAAACGGATTTGCAGAAAACGAGCGTCGGTCCCTCTCAAAAAAGAACCGGCGCTCATGCCGCATCAGCTTTCATAATCTTCAATAATCTGATTGAGTCGGTCCACACTGTAAACCTTAATCCCTTCTTTTAATAGTTCCTGATCCGCCGTCGGAAGAGAGAAAACGTCCACGTCAATTTTCTGGATCGGTATGATTTCGTCATTGCAAAACACGCCGATACCGCCTTCGTATTCTTTTACCGTGTAAACATCCGGTTTACTTTCCTGGCTGGCCATCGCGTTAATTTCGCTGCTTCCTTGACTTGAAGACGTAATTGGGGTAGAATTATACAATATATTTGAAGAGGAGCTCTCCGGCTGGGTGCGAATCCGGCTTCTGTTTACGACAAAATTTATGGAAAGCAGTACCGCAACCAGAATCGCGGCTGCGCTCAGAAGCAGTACGGATGCTTTTTTCAACAATATCACCTCAGGTGATATTATTTGTAAAATCTGGAAGAATTATTCAATTTGATTAGATGTTTTCAAAAACCGTTTAGAGGTGGTTTCCGATGCGAAAAACAGACATCACCAAATACGCAGGCAAAAATTATAAAGACAGTGCCGCGGTCACACCGAAATCCCTTGGCAAAATCATTTTAAAAGCGTTCATGACGGTGTTAACCATATTTATCATTTCGGGCATAATCGTTTCCGTTTCGCTCATCAGCTTTATTTTAAGCATGAAAGATGAAACCATTAATTACGACCTGCACAAACTGCAGTTGAATTATACCAGTTTTATCTATGTAAATGGAGAGAACGACGACAGCGAACATCCGGTCAAGTACCAAAGCTTGTACACCTCGGAAAACAGGGTGTGGGTGGATTATGATAAAATTCCGCAGGGCATGAAGGACGCGATTGTAGCGATTGAGGACAAGCGTTTCTGGGATCACCATGGCGTGGACTGGTACCGGACGTTCGGCGCAGTTGCCAACCTTTTTTCCAGCGGCGGAAGCTATGGTGGATCGACCATTACTCAGCAGTTGATTAAAAATGTAACCGGTGACAGCGACGTCAGCCTGACCCGTAAGGTGAAAGAGATTTTCCGCGCTCTGAATCTGGAAAAATCGTATAGCAAAGAAGAAATTCTTACCGCTTATTTGAATGTTGTCAACTTCGGCAGCGGAACCAATGGGGTTCAGGCTGCAGCAAACCTGTATTTTGACAAAAACATTCAGGATTGCGACATAGCGGAATGCGCCGCGATTGCAGGGATTACGAAAAACCCGTCGAAATATTCCCCACTGGTGCATCCGGAACTGAACAAACAGCGCCAGCAGGTTGTGCTGAAGGAAATGGTGGACCAGGGGAAGATTACCAAGTCCCAGTACGATTCTGCCATGGCGGAATCCGAACATATGAAATTCGTCGGCAAGCAGGCTGCCAATCAGGTGAACAGTGTGCCAATCTGGAACTGGTATGTCGATACGCTGTTCAACGATGTGAAAAACGGTCTGATGGAAGCGTACAACTGCTCCAGTGAAAAAGCTGTGGATATGATTTACCATGACGGCCTGAAAATTTATGCCGCTATGGATACAAAGATGCAGACCATAGCGGAAAATACCCTGAAGGCCGATGACGTATTCGGTACCGATAAAAATTTACAGGCCGGATATATTGCTATGGATTATACAGGACGTGTTTTGGCAACCGTCGGTGCGCGGGGCGAAAAGAAGGGAAACCGCCTGTTGTCCTTTGCAACCGACACCAAAAGGCAGCCCGGTTCCACCATTAAGCCTTTGGCCACTTACAGCCAGGCGATTGAATCCGGAAAATATTACTACTCCTCAATTTTGAACGACACGCCGCTGGACAACTGGTTCAGCAACGGCAAGCCGGGCCCGAAAAACGCAGGGCCGGGAAATACCAGCGGCAAATACTGGGGTCCCGTGACCATGGAGTTTGCCCTGCAAAAATCTTTGAATGCGGCAGCGGCTCAGCTATGCAATACGATTACCCCGAATGTTTGCTTCAACTTTTTAAAAAATAAGCTGGAATTTACCAGCCTGGTTCCCGCGGACAACAACCGCGCGCCAATGGCCATCGGCGGTTTGAGCGAAGGTGTTACCGTGCGCGAAATGACGGCTGGCTTCCAGATGTTCGCGAACGGCGGAAAGTATTATCGGCCGTACACCTTTTATCATGTGGATGACCACGATGGAAACGTGATTCTGGACAACCGCAAGAACATTTCCAAGCAGGTCATCAGTTCCACCACGGCTTCCATTATGCACCGCCTGCTGAATACGGTTATTACCGGTGGTACCGGTACCCGGGCCGCCATCAGCGGATGGGAAGTCTTCGGCAAAACCGGTACGACCAACGACGACAAGGACAGTTGGTTTATCGGCGGCACCCCTTATGCCGTGGCAGGAATTTGGACCGGTTATAAAACGCCGGCGCATTTGGCGAAAACGACCTATGCAGCGACCATATGGAAATCCATTATGTCGGAATATTTAAAAAATAAGCCAAAGAAAACTTTTACCTATGATCCCAATGTTATTTCGGCCAGTTATTGTACGATTACCGGTCTGCGGGCGAATTCTGCCGACCAGAATGTAAAAACCGGTTGGTATGACAAGAACAATATGCCGCCGGTTTGCAGCGGCGTGCACCCCGGAGAAAGTTCCGCGGTAACGTCCGTTTCCTCTGCTTCCAGCGAAATGGGTTCGCTGGGGGATTCCAGCGGGCTGGAATCCGATATTTCCAGCACGGAAAGCTTGCCGGAGTCTCAAATTAATTCGGAAAGAAGCACCCCCGAAGATTTGCCTACCGGTAGCACACCGCCCGGAAAAGTCCAGCGGGAAACGCCCGGAAAACCCCAGCATGAAGCACCCGGGCATGCCGTATCCCCCCAGAACTGAACCTTGTTAATTAAAAAACATCAGCTGTTTTGGATGGAGCCTGAAATGGACGCGGCGAAGAATCAAAAAATCAAACGATAGAAAACTGGAGCAGATACCTTCAGGTATCTGCATTCTTTGTAAAATTCAGTTGAATGTTGCACTGAAACGTGGTAAACTGTTAAAGTGCATAACGCTTTATTTGTATTTTGATGAATATGAGTAGAATGAATAAGAGGTGCGTCATATGGTAGAAATAGCCGTGATGGGTTACGGTGTTGTTGGTTCCGGCGTTGTAGAAGTTCTGACCAACCATACCGAAAGTATTGCGAAACGGGCCAAGGAAGAAATTCGAATTAAATACATTCTGGACTTGAAGGACTTCCCTGGAAGTCCGTTTGCAGATAGATTCACCAAATCATTCGATACAATTCTTCAGGATCCTGACGTTAAAATTGTGGTTGAAGTAATGGGCGGTTTGAATCCGTCTTTTGATTATGTAAAACGGTGCCTGGAGTCTGGCAAAAGCGTGGTTACCTCCAATAAGGAACTGGTTGCGGCCAAGGGCGCCGAGCTTTTAAAAATCGCACAGAAAAACAACTTGAACTTTTTATTCGAGGCAAGTGTGGGCGGCGGCATCCCGATTATCCGGCCGATCAGCCAGTGCCTTGCCGCGAACGATGTGATTGAAATTGCGGGTATCCTAAACGGCACGACGAACTTTATTCTGACCAAAATGATCCGCGATAAAATGGATTTTGCCGACGCGCTTGCGCTTGCGCAGAAGCTCGGTTATGCGGAACGCAATCCTGCTGCGGATGTGGAAGGCTACGACGCCTGCCGCAAAATCTGCATTCTGGCTTCCCTTGCTTATGGCAGGCACGTTTATCCGGAACAGGTGCACACGGAAGGCATAACCGACATCACCCTTGCAGATGTGGAATATGCTTCCGCATGGGGCGGTGTGGTAAAGCTGATCGGCCAGGTGAAAATGATGGAAAGCGGTCGGCTTCAAATGGTCGTCTGCCCGATGTTTCTTTCCCGCGAAAGCCAGCTTGCCACCGTGGACGATGTGTTTAACGGCATTATGGTGCGCGGGGATTCCACCGGCGACGTTGTATTTTACGGCAAGGGCGCAGGAAAGCTGCCCACCGCCAGCGCTGTGGTGGCAGATGTTATCGACTGCGTCAAGCATTTTAAGGCGAGAAAGTATCTGTATTGGGACGACGGTGCTCCCGATTATGTGGAGGATTACCGCCTCGACACCATGGCAATGTTCGTCCGCGCAAAAGCCGCGCAGGAGGAAGAGGGTTATAAAACCGCTCGGAAAATATTCGGTGAAATTACCCGCCTGAACCGAAAGAACCCGGAGCAAGGGGAGTTTGCCTTTGTGACCGGTTCTATGAAGGGGCAGGAACTGGAAGAAAAACTTGCCCGCCTGGAGGCGGAAGGCGTTACCATCGGCAATGCCATTCGCATCGGCGATCTTTAAATCTATATTATAGGATGTTGATACTATGATTCGAATCCAAGTGCCGGCAACCAGCGCGAACCTTGGTTCCGGCTTTGACTCGCTCGGCATTGCGCTGAACCTGTACAATCAGGTATGGATGGAAGAGTCTGATACCATCGATATTTCCACAAAGGATGACGTAGTTGTGCCAACCGACGAAAGCAACCTGATTTTCTGGGCGGCACGGCAGGTTTATGAACAGTGCGGGCGGAAGCTTCCTGGGCTGAAAATCGTTCAGCTGAACAACATCCCCATGGCGCGCGGTCTCGGCAGCAGCTCGGCGTGCATTGTCGCGGGGATTCTCGGTGCAAATCGTCTGCTTGGCAGCCCGCTTTCCCAGCAGGATTTAATTAACCTGGCGGCGCAGATTGAAGGCCATCCGGACAATACCACCCCGGCGATTGAAGGCGGCCTTGCCGCTTCTGCGATTGAAGCGGGCCGTGTTTACAGCGTCAGTGTACCGGTTTCCGATAAAATCCGGTTTGTTTTATTTATTCCTCCGTTTGAACTGAAAACAGAAAAAGCGCGTTCCGTCCTTCCGGATCAATATTCCAGAAGCGACGCGGTTTACAATCTTTCGCGTTCTGCGCTGATGGCAGCTTCGCTGTTTTCTGGCAAGCTGGAAAACCTGAGGGTTGCGGTGCAGGATAAAATCCATCAGCCGTACCGCGCGGGCCTAATTGATCATTTGGACAGCGTGTTCCGCCTGAGTTATGAACTGGGTTCCCTTGGCACTTATGTCAGCGGTGCGGGCCCGACCATCATTTCGATGATCGATGCCGACAATACCGAAAATTTCAGCAAATACGCGGCTGCCCATCTGGAGGAAAAAGGAATTACCGGCTGGCAGATAAAGGTGCTTAGCACAGATTCCAAAGGGGCGCAGATTGCGATCGAATAACTTATCAAAGATTTGGGGGACAGAACCTTATGAGCCTGATTGTGCAGAAGTTTGGCGGCAGTTCCGTTGCGAACGCCGAGCGTATTTTTAATGTTGCGGACATTATTACGAAAACCTATGAAGCGGGCAATGATGTGGTTGTCGTCGTTTCCGCTCAGGGCGATACCACCGACGATTTGATTGCAAAAGCGCACGAAATCAACGCCAGCCCGTCTAAACGGGAAATGGATATGCTGTTAACCGCAGGGGAGCAGATGTCCGCATCTTTGTTGGCAATGGCCATTGAAAAGCTGGGATATCCCGTTGTTTCCCTGCTTGGCTGGCAGGCCGGTTTCTACACCAGCTCCGCGTACGGGAGCGCGCGGATTAAGCGTGTGTCGCCGGAACGGATTCAAAAGGAACTGGATAAGAAAAACATTGTAATTGTAACGGGCTTTCAGGGAATTAACCGTTATAACGATATGACCACCCTGGGGCGCGGTGGTTCAGACACCAGTGCGGTCGCCATTGCGGCGGTCATGAACGCCGACCTATGCCAGATTTATACCGATGTGGAGGGCGTGTTTACCGCCGACCCGCGCAAGGTGAAAAACGCGCGGAAACTGGATGTTATTTCTTATGATGAGATGCTTGAGCTTGCTTCCCTTGGCGCCCAGGTGCTGAACAACCGCTCGGTTGAAATGGCGAAGAAGTACGGCATTGAGCTTGAGGTTCTTTCTAGCATGACCAGAAAACCCGGAACAATTGTTAAGGAGGCTAAAAAAATGGAAAAAATGCTGATTAGCGGAATCGCGAAGGACGAAGATGTTGCCCGCGTGTCAATTATTGGGGTCCCCGATCGTCCGGGCCTTGCCTTTAAAATTTTCTCCAAGCTTTCCGCAAAAAATATTAACGTTGATATTATTCTTCAATCGGTTGGCCGGAACGGAACCAAGGATATCAGCTTTACCATTAGTCAGGCAAACCTGAAAGAAGCCATCGAAATTCTGAATCCTTATGTGGAGCTAATCGGCGCAACCAGCGTGGTTTACGATGAAAACGTGGCGAAGGTCTCCATTGTGGGCGCCGGCATGGAAACACATCCCGGCATTGCGGCCCAGATGTTTGAGGCCCTGTTTGAAGCCGATATCAACATTCAGATGATTGCTACCAGTGAAATCAAGATTTCCGTCCTGATCGACCGTGACAGCGCGGACAAGGCAGTTGCCGCGGTTCATGACAAGTTCTTCAGCGCGGGTCCGGACGTATAATCGACGAATTGAAAAACGGTGCCGCTGCACCCGAACTTTAGAAAGAGAGCGCTGCAAAATGAGTTTTCCCTCATTTTGCAGCGCTTTTTGCGACTAGACTGCCTTTTAGGAAGCAGAAGAGTCCGGCAGGTCGTATTCCAGAGAGGGGATTTTCAGCCAGAGCTGCCAACCGCGGCCTTTCAGTTTGGTCTGTACCACCCCGCGCTGGGAAGACATCGCTTCAATTACCTCGCCGTTTCCTATGTAAACGCCGATATGCCCGTTCATCCATACGGCAAGCCCGGGAATTTCCGGAATGGACTGGATTTCTCCTTTTTCCTGCGCTGCCTGCGCCATGCCATTGGCGTTTAAATCCGGCATACCGTTGGAACGGTATTCGTATCCGCCGGAAGCGGGGTCGAACCAGCCGTAGCCCTTAATCAGTCCGACGCAGTCCGTAACCCTGCCGCCCATCCAGTTTTTCCGCGTAAACTCTAGGTAAGGAGCTACTTCGTCAGGGTATTTTTCACGGCAGTAGTCCAGCAGGCCCGGGTCCAAAATCTGCCCGAAGGTTCCGTAAAGATAACCCCATTTGCAGTCCCGTGCGTTTTCCACGTATTTTACTAAATCAAGATTATTTTTGACTTTTGGATTGTGAAACGCAATCTGCATGTCGATGCGACGGGGGGAGGGATGCTCGGCTGTTCCGTGCTGGTATATCAGATAGCAGAATAGAATCAGCAGGAAGACCAGAAAGAGAGAAATCCAAGAGATTTGTCTAACGCGGCGGGCGCTGAGCGGTAAAATGAGTAGCCGCCTTTTTCCTATTCTTTTCACTTTCATAGCTTTCATCTCCGTTCCGTCATATATACGCAAAAATACCGCCGATAATCGCATCGGCGGTATTGGTCAAATATTCCGGATGAAAACTCGGCACGTTAAATGCGCCGGACCCGGCAAAATTCTGGAAAGAAGTTTTCTTGCTGATAACGGAAAACAGGGAGCCCAGCTTTTTCCACAGATTCTTCGTGTTTTTCGCTTTCTTCTACAGAATTTGATTCCATGGAATTCGATTCCATGGAATTCGATTCCGTGGAATTCTCTTCCTTGGAACCTTCTTCTGCAGAGTATGCTTTTTCCGTCATCCAGAACGGGAGTGGATTTTCACCCGGATCGGAACAATTGAATACTTTCAACTGAAAAACCTCCATTCCGCATAGTGGGCGATTTGTTCCATAATATGCGAAACAGGAAATAAGGTTACCCTACTGCGCTTTTTCTGCTGCAGAAAAGATGAACCACCGTCCATTAGTACGTTCTAGGTGGAAGCGGCTGAATCGGCGGCCTTGGCGGCCTGGGGGGCCTCGGCGGAACCGGCGGTCTGGGGGGTCTGGGTGGAGGAGGTGCAGGCGGCCCGGGCCGATGGTTCCATATGGGGCGCCACTGCCACCATCGGGGAATTATAACAGGCATTTTCATTCCTCCTTCCCTGCATAATATGCCGGATGAAAGAAATGAGTTTATCCAGCACAAAATTTTGTGGAAAGGTTTTCTTTTTCGAAAAAATACAGTCAAAAAAATCCCTACCGGCATAATCTGCATCGGGAGGGATTTTTCATGGATTATCAAGTTCAAGTTGAAAATCATGTAATTGAACGCGAAATGTATTATAAGGATACGATGGTTCTGCGGTACAAAATCAATTTCCCGCAGTTTCGCTCCTCACATTTCGTAACGGGAATCACACGGATTAATGCGTATTGTAGGAGGAAGGCCGTACAATACCAACGGTACTTAGAGCGTGATTTGTATGCAATGGCGGTCAGGGAATATGAGTATTCCATGGCAAACGGGTTCCCGGTCCGAGCGTTTGAAGCACAGCTGGATTATACTGTTACTTATTCCAGAAACTGCGGGCTGAGCCTGTATTTCGACCGCTATCAGTTTACCGGCGGGGCACATGGTTCCACCATCCGTGATTCGCGCACCTGGAACATTCGAACGGGCCGCAGAATTTTCCTGCGTGAACTGTTCCCTTATTCCGTGGATTACCAGGAATACCTGATTCAGACCATAAACCGGCAGATTGCGGGGCAAATTGCGTCGGGCAATAATATCTATTTTGAAAACTATGAGCAGCTGACCGCAAAAACATTCCAGCCGGAAAGCTTTTACCTTACTCCGGACGGACTTGCGATTTATTATCAGCAGTATGATATTGCCCCTTATTCCAGCGGAATTCCGGTTTTCATCATCAACTATGAGGAAGGCCGCGTTGTGCTGCCGACCTGCGGCCGTTGAATTTTTTCATGCTTTTTTCGGCTGTGTTTCTTTTTCCTTCTTTCGGCGGAAGAGCCGTATGGCCGTCGTCACAACTCCTACCAGGCAGATGCTTCCGGATACGATATAGGCAAGGTGCATTCCATAGATGAACACATCACTGCGTCCTTCCACGTAACTGGTCACATGCCTGCCGATTTTTGCGCTCATACCGCCATATAAAACAGAAGTGGAGGTAGCAATTCCCACGACCATGCCGATGTTTCGCACCAGAGCGTTTACACTTCCGCCGATGCCCAGTTCTTCGGGCGGAAGCATGGACATAACAAGGGAGCTGTTCGGCGACTGGAACAGGCCGTTGCCCAGTGACATAATGGCAATAAACAGGATCAGCATCCAGTAAACCGGGGAGGCGTTCAGAAAGACCACCAGGTAAAGACCGGCGCTTGTCAGCGAAAGGCCAATCAGTGTCAGAATTTCAGAACCGATCCGGTCGGAAAGGTATCCGCTGATCGGTGCGACCAGAGCCAGTACCACCGGATAAATCGTCATATAAAGTCCAGCTTGTCCGGGGCTCATGCCCAGGGCGTTCTGCAGATAAAACGGCAGAATGATGTTGGAACATGAGATGGCAACAAAGGAAGTAAAAGCGCAGAATATGCTGACGGAAAACCATTTGTTCCGGAAAATGTCCAAATCCAGCAGAGGTGCGCTGACTTTATGCTCCACATATAGGAAAACCGCAAAAGCTATGACGGATACGGCAAAGCAGATTAAAATCAGCGGGGCACCGTAGCCGATGGTCTGGCCGTATTCCAGGCCGATAAACAGCGGGGTAATGGTCAGCGTGAAAAGAATCTCGCCCCATACGTCCAGCTTTTCTTTTTGTGTTGTTTCATCCTTGTCGGAAAATTTCAGATTCAGAAGATATGCAATCAAACCGATCGGTACGTTCACCCAGAACAGGTATTCCCAACTGGCGAAGGAAATAATAAATCCGCCGAGAGAAGGTCCCACCATGGTGCCGAGGGCTACGAATGAGCCGTTAATGCCCAGTGCACGCCCGCGTTCTTCCGCGGGAAAAGTTCGGGTAATAATGCCTTGGCTGTTCGCCATGGTTGCGGCGGCCCCAATGGCCTGTACCACCCGCGCGGCCAGAAGTGTTGGGAGGGTGTGGGTAACGCCGCACAGAAAAGAACCCACAGTAAAAATAATCAGGCCGATGCGAAAGATTTTTTGCTGCCCTTTCAGGTCGCCCAGCCTGCCAAACAGAAGAATAAAAATGGTAATTGCAATCAGATAGGCACTGACGACCCAAGCAATCAGCCCGGTACTTACGTGAAGAGAAGTTGCCATAACGGGTAATGCGACATTTACAATACTGCTGTCCAGTGTGGACATGAAGGTGGATATGGCGGTGATGACCAGCACCATCCACCTGCGGCGATCATAAGTTGTTTGTTTTTCTTCCACTATTTTTGATTCATTCCTTTGCGTTCGGCGTTGCCTGCTATTTTTTTCAGCAGTTCAACCGCCATATCTTTTTCATTTTCAGACAGCCCGTCCGTAATTTGCTCAATCCAATTGGAGATTTCTTCCCGCACAGCGGGAAGGCAGGCGTGCGCTTTTTCCGTCAAATAGAGCCGGAATGCGCGGGAATCTTCCTGATCGGGTATTTTGGTGATAAAGCCAAGTTCTGCCAGTTTTTGAACGGTACGGGTAGACATGGCTTTGTCCACACCAAGCGTTCTGCTGATCTGTTCCAAACTGATGCCTTCCTGCTTTTCCAGCTCAAAAAGATAGGAATAGCCTCCGCTGCTCAGTTGATATTTCCTTAATACTATATCCAAATATGTCTGAGTTTTTCTCATAATTTTGCCGCAATACTTAATCAGGTACCTTTTTTCATCCATGTGCCGTCCTCGCTTTTCCAAAAATTGACGAGCTGAATTATTTTATCTTGAATTAGTTGACTTGTCAACTAATTAATGTGAAAAAATTGTTTTTCTTGGAGAATTAACAAGAATTTCATAACTTAAGCAGAAAAAGAAGTTATAATAATATAAAAATGCTTCGGTTCCGTTTAGATTGACCAATTTTCGAAGTACCGCCCAAAATGCGGACAGGCATCGGACACGTACAAGTCCGGTGTCACTTGAAAAATTCCACCCATTTATTCTGGACGGATTTCTTTATGATAGGATAACGAACGTAATGAAAACGAATTAACGCATAGAAACGGAGAATCTGTGAGATGAATTACAACGAAAACAATCCTTCCACCGAAAAAAAACCAAAACACCCGCAGTTCTTGCGCTTGATGGCGCTGTTGCTCTGCTGTATTGGCGCGGCGGCATTTTACTGGGTTGCGGTCACTTCTAATAAAATACCAGCGGTTTCTACGGCATCTTCCTCCACTTCTTCTATGCCGGTTTCTTCTGCCGTGGTTTCTTCTGCTGTGGTTTCTTCTTCGCCGGCATCTTCGTCCGCACCCTCTTCTTCCGCCGCCGCATCCTCCAATGTGAGTAAGCCGGAGGAAGTTCTGGTGGACCTGAAAGCGGCGGACAAGCCTTTGTGGGTTAAGGTGAGCATCCCGGAGCAGCGGGTTTTCGTTTATGATGCCTCCGACCGTATGGTTAAGAATTTCATTTGTTCCACCGGATTGGAGGGCTCGGATACCCCGACCGGTACCTTTACGGTTTCGGATCGAGGAAAGTCCTTTTTCAGCCCGCAGTATCAAGAGGGCGCGTATTACTGGACCCGTTTTAAGGGCTCGTTCTTGTTCCATAGTATCCCCTTTGACAAGAACGAAAAAATAGAGCCGGAGGAAGCCGACAAGCTGGGTACCAAGGCTTCGCACGGATGTGTCCGGCTTGCGATTGAGGATGCAAAATGGATTTATGACAATGTGCCGAGGGGTACCAAGGTCGTTATTGAGTAAATTACATAACATGAAAAATACCTGCGGGCCGCGTTCTGGCCTGCAGGTATTTTTTCATATGACGGTCGGCGAACCTTTTCCGCCATTACTTTTCCGAGCCTTTCGCGGTGGCGTATTTCCAGTCACAGATTCCGCCCATGGTGCTCACGTCGGTGTAACCCAGCTCCGTAAGGTGGGAACAAGCCGCGGCGGCACGGGCGCCGCTTCGGCAATACACAATGATTTCTCGGCCTTTTTCGGGGGCGAGCGCGGATATTTTCGACTCCAGCTCGTTCAACGGCAGCAGAACGCTGCCCGGTATGTGCACCGCTACGTATTCCTCTTTTGTCCGGACGTCCAGCAGAAGCGGACTGCCGGAAATCAGTCTCTGTCTTGCTTCTTCATGAGTGATGGTGCGATATGTCTTTTTATGAAACAGTACTTGAAACATACGATCCCCTTTTTTCGTCTTTTGATTGTTTTGTTTTAGTATAACCGGAACGGAAAACGGATTCAGTAACTTGGTCACCGAAAGAAGTATGATAATCCGCCCGCACCTGGGAAAACTGAACATCAGGTGTTCTTGCATTCGGCGGTACCGCGTGCTATAGTTACCATAGGATTGGAAATTAAAGGAAATATGGATGAAATCATGGAATCATCCAATTTTTATTGGAACGATCAAGAAAGAAGGGACTTTTATGGATTTTCTTGCAACGATGATGGAACGGGCCAGGAGTTTCAAAAAAACCATTGTGTTACCGGAAAGCGGAGACCCCCGCACGCTTGAGGCTGCGGAGGAAATCTTAAAGCAGCAAATCGCGGACTTGATTCTGGTTGGTGACGAGGAGGAAATTCATCGCTTGGGCGGGAACCGGGATTTGTCCGGCGCAAAAATCGTGAATCCCCGAACCGCACCGCAGCGGGAAGAATACTGCAAAATGTTCTACGAGCTTCGCAAAGCGAAGGGAGTTACTATGGAACAGGCAGAACAAATCATGCAGGACAACGTTTTCTGGGCTGTTATGATGGTGAAAAATGGGGAGGCGGACGGAATGGTTTCCGGCGCGGCGCACTCTACGGCGGATACCGTCCGGCCTGCACTGCAGATCATCCGTACTGCGCCGGACGCCAAAATTGCATCCAGCTTTTTCATCATGTCCGTTCCAAACTGCGAATATGGCAACAACGGCGTTTTTGTTTTTGCGGACTGCGGCTTGAACCGCAACCCCACTGCAGAAGAACTAGCAGAAATCGCGATTGCCTCCGCAAAATCCTATCAAAGCCTGGTACAGGATGAACCGCGTGTGGCCATGCTTTCCTTCTCATCTTACGGGAGCGGGAAAGACCCGATTGTGGATAAGGTGATTGAGGCAACCCGGCTGGCAAAGGAAAAAGCGCCGCAGCTTCAGCTGGACGGCGAACTTCAGGCCGACGCCGCGCTGGTGCCCGAAATTGGGCGGTCCAAGGCGAAGGGGAGCACAGTCGCAGGCCGTGCAAACGTATTGATTTTCCCGGACTTAAACTGCGGGAATATTGCCTATAAGCTTGTGGAGCGGCTTGGAAAAGCCACTGCGTTCGGCCCGATTCTGCAGGGAATCGCAAAACCGGTTAACGACCTTTCCCGCGGTTGTTCCGCAAAGGATATTGTGGGAGTGGTTGCCATTACCGCCGTTCAGGCGCAGAACGCCTGATTTTGGTTCTGTAAATCGAAAAGTCCGCCCTTTTCACGGGGCGGGCTTTTTTGCTTACAGGAATAAACGTTCCCAGGAAAACATATATTGCTTAGAACGGGATAGTATGTTGTACGGTTTAGGGGGTTCTGCCGGTATCGGCTGAAAAACGCGCACGGCGCGCTAAATGCCTTTGACCGTAATTGATTTCAATAAGGGAAAGGTGTGATCCGCATGGTGATTCATGTCGTACAGCCTGGGGACAGCATTTATACCATCGCGACGCGCTATGGCGTGCCAATGCAGAAGGTGATCAGCGATAACAGGCTGGAAAATCCGGAACAGTTGGTGGTTGGGCAGACAATTGTCATCAGCGCCGATATTGTGCCGCACACGGTTGCTGCGGGGGAATCGCTGTACAGCATCGCGCGGGATTACCGCGTTACGGTTTCCGGCTTGCTTCGTTTGAATCCGGAAATCAGCGACCCGTCCCGCATTCAGGCCGGGCAGGTCATTCAGGTACCGGCGGCGGTTCCAAAGCTGGGCACGATAGACGTGAACGGTTATGCATTTCCGAACATTTCGTCCGCCACGCTGCAGGACACCCTTCCAAACCTTAGTTTCATCAGCCTGTTCAGCTATCAGGTACGCCCGGACGGAAGCCTGAATCCAATTGACGATTCCTCCATTATCCAGGCTGCAAGGGCGCGGAATGTTGGGCCTTTCATGGTGATTACCAACATTAAGGAAGGTGGAAGTTTCGACAGCGAACTTGCCCATACCATCCTAATCAGCGACCAGCTGCAAAACACCTTGCTGGATAATGTCATCGCCGTGCTGAGAAAAGGCTATTACGGGCTGGATATCGATTTTGAATATTTGTACCCCCGCGACCGGGAAAATTATAACCGGTTTATCCGGAAAGTAGTGGATCGTCTGCATCCCCTTGGGTACAAAGTTACAACGGCGCTTGCACCAAAAACCAGCGCCGGGCAGGTTGGGCTGCTTTACGAAGCGCACGATTACGCGGCGCATGGAGCGACCGTTGACCATGTGATTCTAATGACCTATGAATGGGGATATACCTATAGTCCACCCCGTGCCGTCGCGCCGATTAATCTGGTGGAGCAGGTCATCCGGTACGCCGTTACGGTGATTCCGAGTCAGAAAATCCTGATGGGTATTCCCAATTACGGTTATAACTGGACCTTGCCCTATGTGCGGGGTTCTGCAGCAAGGGCGATTTCCCATACGGCGGCGGTGGCACTGGCGGCGCGGGTAAGAGCGCGGATTGAGTACGACACAACGGCGCAGTCGCCGTATTTTCGCTATTACGATGAAAACCGGAGGCAGCACGAAGTCTGGTTTGAGGATGCACGCAGCATTCAGGCAAAGCTGGAGCTGGTTCAAAAATATAATTTGGGCGGGGTCAGCTACTGGACCATTAACAGCTTTTTCCCGCAGAATTGGCTGGTGTTGGATTCCATGTACAATGTGCGCAAACCATTGTAAATTACCCCGGCAAACTGAACAGCCGCGAAGGGAACACTGCTCCCTTCGCGGCTGTTTTATTATATGCAGTTATACAGTGCCGACGAAAGTAAAAACGGAATGAGCCAAACCGAAAAACGGGTAAGTCCGAATTAAAATAGCGGAATACGGGCTTTGCGCAGTGCTCAGCCGGATCATTTGAAACACGCACCATCCAACCCCGCCAATCAGGGCCAGCAGCACGAGCACCAGAAAAACCTGAAGCGCCGTTCCTTTTTTCGTCTTCATTGTTACCGCCGCCTTCGATCTGCCGCCGCAGGGCGGCGGAATAAAATCAGCGGTAGTATTTCCCAAAAGGGGTATGTTATTCAGAAATGATTTATTTTTTCTTTTCGGCTTCCTTAACGTACTTGCAGAAACTGTTCATCACACAGGCTTCGCATTTCGGGCTGCGTGCGGTGCAAACAGCGCGCCCATGCAGCACCAGCCGGTGGCAGAACGCGTTCGATTCTTCCATGGGCAGCACAGTGCGGAGTTGCATTTCGACTTTATAAGGGTCCTTGCCTTCGCTGAGCCCCACTCTCCCGCAGATGCGGATGCAGTGGGTATCGGTTACAACCGCAGGTTTGTGGTAAATGTCCCCAACCACCAGGTTGGCTGTTTTCCGTCCAACCCCCGGCAGTTTGGTCAGTTCCTCTATCGTATCCGGCACCACGCCGTTGTAGTCGGATTTTAATTTTATGCACATCGCGTGAATGTCACGCGCTTTGGTTTTATAGAGTCCGCAGGTGCGAATCAGCGTTTCAATCTCTTCCACCGTACCTTCCACAAAAGCGTCCAGAGTCGGAAAACGCTCAAACAGGGCGGGGGTCACCAGGTTGACGCGCGCGTCGGTGCACTGCGCGGAAAGCCGCGTTGCAATCAGCAGCTGGAGCGGATTGGTGTAGGTCAGCGAACAAAGAGCATCCGGATATTCTTTTTTTAACGCTTCCACCGCCAGTGCGGCGCGTTGTTTCTTTGTCATTGCCTTTCCTCCGAGTTCTATTTACAAATAAGACCTTACGGATATTATCATAGCGCAAACCGTCGGAAACTACAAGTTGACAAGCTCCGCGGGATTCTTTATGATTATTCTAATGGTTTGGGCTGCAAACCTGAAAAATGGGCCTCTGCACTGCTTTTCGGTTGGAATGAACGGATAAAGCGGTAGAAAGTTGGAAAATACATGAATAGATTTCAACTAAAAATTTTTGCGGTTGTGACCATG
Organism: Clostridiales bacterium; assembly: GCA_012839345.1. GTDB lineage: Bacteria > Bacillota > Clostridia > Oscillospirales > Acutalibacteraceae > Caproiciproducens. The sequence continues at coordinate 28,795 of DUNN01000028.1, forward strand.
CTGATTGACCACATTGGCGCGGTCCTTTTTCCCGGCGTGATTTTCCTGCGCATCATCGGCCGGCTGTCGTTTCCGGTTTTTGCGTATCTTCTGACCGAAGGACTGCTTCATACCTCCAATATACGGAAATATTTCGGCCGGCTTTTTCTGTTTGCGCTGGTTTCGGAAATCCCGTTTGACCTAGCATTTCATTCTTCCGTATTTTACCCGAACAGCCAGAATATTTTTTTCACTCTCTTTTTCGGCTTGGCGGCAATCGCCCTGCTGCAGAAGATTTCCCCCGTTCAGCCGGTCGGTGCCGCGATGGGTGCCGTCTCACTGGCGTTGATTGCGGAGCTGCTGCACACGGATTACGGCTGGTACGGCGTGGCGGTTGTGGTGCTCTTTTACCTTGGGCGGAAGTACCCGACCAAGGGGCTTGTGCTGTTTTCGCTTTTGACGGTAGGCTATGGCTTGGCATTTAGTCCGTTGGAGAGTTACGCGGTTTTGGCGGGAATTCCCATCTTTTTATACAGCGGATTTCGGGGAAAATGGAACTGGAAATACTTCTTTTATGTTTTTTACCCTGCACACCTTCTTTTACTGTATTGGATTCACACAGTTGCCATTTAAATTGTTGAAGTGTATAATATACGTATTACGTTAAAGGGAAAGGAATTGAAAAAATGTACAGTGACATGATGGACACAATTGGCTTTGTATCTAAGCTGGACCCCGCGCTGGGCGCGGCTATGAACGACGAACTGAAGCGCCAGCGCTCCAACCTGGAATTGATTGCTTCGGAAAATCTGGTATCCCCTGCGGTGATGGCCGCCATGGGAAGCGTCCTCACCAATAAATATGCCGAAGGTTACCCGGGAAAACGGTATTACGGAGGCTGCCAATATGTGGATGTGGTGGAAGAGTTAGCCCGCAACCGCGCCTGCGAGTTGTTCGGTGCGGAGCACGCGAACGTTCAGCCCCATTCGGGCGCACAGGCCAATTTGGCGGTCTATTTTGCCCTGCTGAACCCCGGTGATACGGTTATGGGCATGAACCTTGCGGAGGGCGGCCACCTGACGCACGGTTCCCCGGTGAACATGTCGGGCAAATATTTCAATTTCATTCCCTATGGTGTGGATTCCGAAACCGGACGCATCGATTATGAAAAGCTGTATGAAACGGCGATGAAAGAAAAGCCGAAAATGATTGTGGCGGGCGCAAGCGCCTATCCGCGTATTATTGATTTCAAAAAGTTCCGTGAAATCTGCGACGCCTGCGGCGCGTACCTGATGGTGGACATGGCGCACATTGCCGGTCTGGTCGCGGCGGGCGAGCACCCCAACCCGGTGGAATGGGCGGACGTGGTGACCACCACTACGCACAAAACGCTGCGCGGCCCGCGCGGCGGCATGATTCTTTGCCGTGAAGAGTACGCCAAGGCGATTGACAAGGCAATTTTCCCCGGAACACAGGGCGGCCCGCTGATGCACGTCATCGCGGGCAAGGCGGTCTGCCTTGGGGAAGCGCTGAAGCCAGAGTTCAAGGAATACGGCCATCGGGTGGTGAAAAACGCCGCTGCCCTGGCGCAGGGCCTTGTAAAACGCGGTGTGAAGCTGGTTTCCGGCGGCACGGACAACCACCTGATGATGGTGGACCTCAGCGGAATGGAACTGACCGGTAAAGAACTGGAGCACCGTTTGGATGCGGTGAATATTACGGCCAATAAAAATACGGTGCCGAACGAACAGCGCAGTCCGTTTATTACCAGCGGCCTGCGGCTTGGCACCCCTGCGGTGACCACACGCGGTCTGAACGAGGACGATATGGACGTGATTGCGGAATGCATCAGCCTTGCGATTCATGACTTTGAATCGAACGAAGAAAAAATCCGTTTGATGGTCAAAGGAATCTGCGACCGGTATCCGTTATACGAATAATTTGGCCGGCTGGCCTTTACTTGGAAGCCCTGCGAAAGGATGGAAAATCCTTCTGCGGGGCTTCCTTTTCTCTTGTTTCTTTCCGGTACTTGTGCTATGATTAGATTTACGAAAAACATACGTTCCGACTGGTTTTGGGAGGAAAGTGCGGCAGAAAGGGTGGATTATCGTGAAGAAAAGTACTCTGTTTTTACTGTGCAGCACCATGTTGATGCTTGGCACCGTGCTTGGCTTTTTGCTGGCTCCCATCAAAAAAGGGGTTTATATCGGCAACAATAACGGAAACACCAACTGCGGTGCCCCGAAGGACGCTGATAAAATCGATTCTGGCGACGAGGAAGACATGCCCTTTTAACAGTTGGGTTTACGGTTGGAGAACGGAAGGAGGAATTTCATGACGGCACCGCTGGCGGACCGGCTGCGCCCACAGACGCTGGACGAAATTGTCGGGCAGCGCCATCTTTTGGGGCCCGGCAAGGCGCTGCGCCGAATTATCGAATCGGGGGAAATTCCAAACATGGTTTTTTACGGCCCCTCGGGTATCGGTAAAACCACGCTTGCTTCCATTATTGCGCGCAAGACCAACCGGAGCCTGTGCAAGCTGAACGGCACAACGGCCAGCACTTCAGATATTCGCGATGTAGTTGGCCGTTTGGATACGCTGGCTGCCCCGAACGGAATTCTGCTGTACTTGGACGAGATTCAGTATTTCAATAAAAAGCAGCAGCAGACACTGCTGGAATTCATAGAAAACGGGCAGATTACTCTGATTGCGTCCACGACGGAAAATCCGTATTTTTACGTGTACAATGCGATTCTCAGCCGTTCCACGGTGTTTGAATTCAAACCCGTGGAAAAAGAAGATATTATTCCAGCGGTCAACCGGGCGTTCCGCTTTTTGGAACAGGAGCAAAACCTGGAAATCCACCCGGAAGAGGGCGTTGCGGAGTGGATTGCAACGGCCTGCGGCGGGGATGTGCGTAAGGCCATGAACGCCGTGGAACTGAGCGTGCTTTCCGGCGAAATCCGGGACGGCGTCTGCCATGTTTCACTGGAACATGCGCGCGAGCTTACCCAGCGCAGCGCCCTGCGCTACGACCGCGCGGACGACGAGCATTACGACATCCTTTCCGCGTTCCAAAAATCCATGCGCGGTTCCGACCCCGATGCGGCGGTACATTATCTGGCGCGCCTTCTGGAGGCGGGCGACCTGCCCTCCGCCTGCCGCAGGCTGATGGTATGCGCCTGCGAGGATGTGGGCCTTGCTTACCCCATGATTATCCCCATTGTAAAGGCCGCGGTTGACGCCGCGCTTCAGGTCGGCTTGCCGGAAGCCCGAATTCCACTTGCGGACGCAGTAATTCTGGTGAGCATCGCACCCAAATCGAACACCGGCCACGACGCCATCAACGCGGCGATCGCGGACGTGCAGCGGGGGCGGATCGGCAGCATCCCCCGCCATTTGCAAAATAAGCATTACGACGGTGCGGACAATGCGCATAAGGGCCAGTTCTACAAGTATCCGCACGACTACCCCAACCGCTGGGTGGAACAGCAGTATTTACCGGACGAACTGAAGGACGTTCATTATTATCAATACGGCCAGAATAAAAACGAACAGGCCTATAAGGAATATTGGAGCAGAATTAAGGGAAACCGCGGGCAAAATTCCTGAATTATATTGAAAATAAGGTTATTTTTTAGGATATCAACACAATACAATATACAAAGTAATAGAAAGACCGGGCGCAAAAGTTTTGCATTTTCCCACTGAGTATTCAGGCGGAAATTCGGTTGAGCCGAACCGTCAAGACTTTCGGGCTCTGCGAAAGGATGGTTATAATTATGAAGGATGAAGTGCTGTTTAGTCTATCCTATGGCATGTATGCAATTGGTGTAAAGGACGAGCAGAAAATCTCGGCCTGCATCGTGAATACCGTCTTTCAGGTCACGAACAATCCGAACCGGATTGCCGTCAGTATGAGCCATGACAATTACAGCTATGACTGCATTATGAAAACCGGCATGTTTACGGTTTCTGTTCTGTCGGAGGATACCTCCGGCGCGGTAATTGGTGCCCTTGGTTTTTCTTCCGGTCGGAACACCGATAAGCTGGCGAACGTTCGTCATAAGGTTCTGGCGGAGGGCCTGCCGGTCATTACGGAAAACTGCTGCTGCTGGCTGCTCTGCAAAGTGACCGATCGTTTGGAAACACCCACCCATACGGTGTTTATTGCCGAAGTGACCGCGGGCAGCGACAAGTCCGTGGGTACCCCTATGACTTATGACTATTACCATAAGGTAATAAAGGGCAAGGCCCCGAAAAATGCGCCCACGTATCAGGCAAAGCAGCCGGTCGGTGATGGCGACAGCACAGAAAGTTGGATTTGCACAGTGTGCGGATATGTTTACAATGACCCTGATGTGCCGTTTGAGGATTTGCCCGATGACTGGGTGTGCCCGATCTGCGGGATGCCGAAGTCCGCTTTTAAGCGGCAGTAATCGGGCGCGGCCCGTTCCTTATATACAGAAGTGCTGCAAAATGATTTCCCATTCATTTTGCAGCACTTCTTTGTTTCGTGTCTTTTTCACCGAATACTTCCAGAAAACATTTCGCAGCGGAGGAGAGGTAACGGTCCCCGCGCCAAATTGCCACAACCCGGCTGGTCATGTTCGCGTCTGCAATTACCCTGCAGACTCCATCGGCATAAGAGCGCATGGACTGTGGAACGATGGCGATTCCAAGGCCTGCGTTTGCCCACATGAGGGACGTACGTGCGTCGTCGTTTAGGCAGTAAACGTTAGGCCGGAACCCGGCGGCCTTGCAGGCTGCAAGAATCATTTTTTCAAACCGTCGGTACAGAATCAGCGGCTTTTCCGCCAAATCCTTCAGGAAGACGGATTCCCCCGGTAGACCGGAAAAATAGCGGGCGTTTCCGGCCGCGATCATCGGTTCGCTTTCCAGTTCGATATGATTGGTTTTTTCCGCGTAAAACGGGGTGCGTGCCACGGCAACCTCAATATCCCCGGAGGCCAGAAGGTCAATCAGCTGAAAGGTGTTTCCTTCCCGGATTTCAAACCGGACACCCGGGTAAGCTTTGGCATATTCGGTGACCCGCCACCCCAGAAGCGCGGGCCCAGAGGAAGAGGTGGTTCCCAGCCGCAGCGTGCCGTTGGGCTTTTCGGCCAGATCCTCCAGCTCTCTTACCGTAGTGTCAGCCAGTTCCAACAGGCTGTGGGCACGGCGGTACAGGATGGCTCCCGCATCCGTCAGCCGCACCTGCCGTGCCCCGCGTTCCACCAGCTTTTGCCCAAGCTCGTTTTCCAGCAGCTTCAGCTGGTGGCTGAGCGGCGGCTGGGAAATATGCAGTTTTTTTGCGGCGGCACTAATGCTGCCCTCTTCCACAATGGCGGCAAAATAAGCCAGCTGTTTTAAGTCCATAACAATTCCTTTCTGTTAATGTGCGCCGATCAAATACAAAGTGCTGGAATCGGTGGCTTCCTGATGTATATCAAAAAGATATGGGAAGTAGATAAAATCAATATTATTCCTATGGATTAACCTATGCTATAATTATTATCATAATCGTGAAATGTCAAAATAACAAGGGATGAACAAAAAATGCTGAAACTGGCGCGTTATTTGAAACGCTACCGCGTACAGGTCATTGTGGGGCCTGTTTTCAAACTTTTGGAAGCTATTTTTGAATTGATTGTTCCGGTCATTACCGCGCAGATGATTGACAACGGGGTGCGCAAGGGAAATGTTCCGTATATTTGGCATATGGGGGGAATCCTGCTTTTGCTCGGGGTCATTGGGCTGTGCAGCGCGCTGGTCTGCCAAAAGCTTGCTTCTATTGCGTCGCAGGGCTTCGGCACTGTGCTACGTAATGAAATGTACCGCCATATTAATACCTTTTCCCATGCGGAAATTGACCGGTTTGGAACTCCTTCGCTGATTACCCGCATTACGAACGATGTGAACCAGCTTCAGTACGCGGTCGCCATGCTGATTCGTCTGGTTATCCGCGCGCCGTTTCTTGCGGTGGGTGCAATGGTTATGGCCATTATTCTGGACTGGAAGCTCGGCATGATTTTCCTGATTGCCACGCCGCTGATTGCTTTGGTGCTTTACCTGGTAATGAGCCGCTCCGTTCCGTATTTCCGTGTGATGCAGAAAAAGCTGGACCGCATTTCGTTGGTGTCTCGGGAAGGGCTCAGCGGCGTGCGCGTTATCCGCGCCTTTTCCAAACAGAACATGGAAGAGAAGCGGTTTGACGAAGCCGCGAACGACCAGACGGAAACCGCGGTCCGGGTGAGCAAGCTGTCTGCCTTGCTGAACCCGCTGACTTATGTGATTATGAACTTTTCCGTTATCGCGATTATTTGGATGGGCGGCGGACGGGTCAATACCGGCGAAATGACCCAGGGCGAGGTCATCGCCTTTGTTAACTATATGTCCCAGACGCTGCTGGCCTTAATCGTTGTTGCAGATCTGGTGGTTACGTTCACCAAGGCCGCCGCTTCCGCTTCCCGTGTGAACGAAGTGCTGGAAACGCAGCCCTCTGTGCTGGAAACGGCGAAGGTTCCCGTGACGCCGGTTCCCGGCGCGCCGAAAATCGAGTTTTCCGGCGTCAGCTTTTCCTACGACGGTGCCGACAGCGACCATTATGCGCTGCAGAACATCCAATTTTCCGCCCGACCGGGGGAGACCATCGGCATTATCGGCGGCACCGGTTCGGGCAAGTCCACGCTGGTGAACCTGATTCCGCGTTTTTACGACGTAACCCAGGGAAAGGTCTTGATTGACGGCGTGGATGTGAGGGACTATTCTTTTGAAGAGCTGCGCACCAAGGTGGGGGTTGTGCCGCAGGAAGCATCGCTGTTTACCGGCACCATTGCGGACAACCTGCGCTGGGCGGATGAAAACGCGGGGGAAGAGCAGTTGATGCACTCTTTGAAAATTGCGCAGGCTTACGATTTTGTCGCAGAACTACCGCAGGGGCTGGAAAGCCCCGTAAACCAGGGCGGAAAAAACTTTTCCGGCGGGCAGAAGCAGCGCTTGACCATTGCGCGTGCGCTGGTGTCGAACCCGGAAATCCTGATTTTGGACGACAGTGCAAGCGCGCTGGACTTTGCGACCGATGCCGCACTGCGCCGGGCGCTCCGTGCGGAAACCGGGGGCATGACGGTGCTTATCGTTTCTCAGCGGGTCAGCGCGGTGCGTCAAGCCGACCAGATTCTTGTGCTGGACGACGGTGCAATTGCCGGAATCGGCACGCACGCGCAGCTGCTGGAAAGCTGTGAGGTTTACCGGGAAATTTGTCTGTCGCAGCTGAGCAGGGATGAGGTGGAGAAAAAATGAAAAAACCGGTTTTAAAACGGCTGATGAAATATACCAAACCCTATCTGCCCTTTTTGATGGGTGCCCTCATCAGCGCCGTTATCAGTGTTTCGCTCACGCTGTACGGGCCGATTCTAATCGGCCATGCTGTCGACCACATTATTGCGCAGGGCAATGTGGATTTCCCCGGTATGGTGCCCATTTTGGTTACCCTGTTTTTTACTATCGTCATCAGCGCGGCGTTTCAGTGGCTGATGAGCTACTGCAACAATCAGGCTGTTTACCGTACGGTACGCGACCTGCGGATGCGCACGTACCGGAAGATCAACCGCCTTCCGTTGCGCTATATTGACAGCCATGCGCACGGCGATATGATCAGCCGGATTGTGAATGATGTTGATCAAGTTGCCGATGGACTGCTTCAGGGCTTTACCAAGCTGTTTACCGGGGTTGTCACTATTGTGGGAACGCTGGTGTTTATGCTGACCATCAGCCCGGTGATTACGGTGGTGGTGGTTTTGGTAACGCCGCTTTCCATGTTTGTGGCAGCTTTTATTGCAAAGCTGACCCACAAGCAGTTTGTGGAGCAGCAGGCGACCCAGGGGGAATTGAGCGGATATATTGAAGAAATGCTCGGCGGGCAGAAAATTGTAAAGACGTTCCATTATGAAAAGCGCGCAGAGAATCAGTTTGGCGAAATCAACCAGCGGCTTTACAACTGCGGGGTCAAGGCGCAGTTTTATTCCGCACTTTCCAACCCGAGCACGCGGTTCGTGAACGGCCTAGTTTATACTTCCGTGGCTGTCATGGGTTCCATCTGTGCGGTTACCGGCCGCCCCGGCCCGTTGACGGTGGGGCAGATTTCCAGCTTCCTCGCGTACGCGAATCAGTATACAAAGCCCTTTAACGAAATTACCGGTGTCATCACACAAATTCAAACGGCATTTGCTTCTGCTCAAAGGCTGTTCCATTTTCTGGATGAGGAAGAAGAGCTTCCCGATGCACCGGACGCGGAAGTTCTGCAGGACTGCGAAGGCAATGTCGAAGTCAAAGATCTGTTCTTCTCCTACCGCCCGGACGCCAAATTGATTCAGAATCTGAATCTTTCGGCGCGGCGTGGGGAACGCATTGCCATTGTTGGCCCGACCGGCTGTGGAAAAACAACCATTATTAACCTGTTGATGCGGTTTTACGACGCAGACAGCGGCACCATCCGGGTGGATGGAAAAGATATCCGTGGCCTGACGCAGAGCAGCCTTCGCGGCGCGTTCGGCATGGTGCTGCAAGATACGTGGCTTTTCACGGGAACGGTGCGCGACAATATTGCATATGGCCGGGACCATGCGGGGGAAGAGGAGATTGTTGCAGCGGCTCGGGCGGCGCATGCCCATTCCTTTATTCAGCGGCTGCCGAAGGGCTATGATACCATGATTTCGGAAGACGGCGGCAATCTTTCGCAGGGCCAGCGACAGCTGCTGTGCATTGCGCGCGTCATGCTGGTTGACCCGCCGATTCTGATTCTGGACGAAGCAACCAGTTCCATTGACACCAGAACGGAAATTAAGGTTCAGAAAGCGTTTGACGAAATGATGAAGGGTCGAACCAGCTTTATCGTGGCGCACCGTCTTTCCACCATACGGGAGGCGGATTTGATTCTGGTCATGAACCACGGCAGCGTGGTGGAACAGGGTACGCACGAGGAGCTTTTGGCGCGGAACGGATTTTACGCGAACCTATACAACAGTCAGTTCGCCGCGGCGGATGCGGATGAAAATCCCTGAATTATATTGAATAACCGCCATGCCCGCGTTATAATAAGGTAGGATTTCCGAAACTTTAGGAGGTTGTTTATGGACACAAGTGAGAAAAAGCAATTGCAGATTCTGGCGTGCAAAGTCCGGATGGGTGCAATTGAAGGCGTTTTTAATGCCAAGTCCGGCCATCCCGGCGGATCGCTTTCCGCAGCGGATTTGTTTACCTATCTCTATTTTAAAGAGATGAATATCGATCCGAATAACCCGAAGGCGGAAGATAGGGATCGTTTCGTTTTGTCGAAGGGGCACTGTGCTCCCGGCCTTTATGCTACGCTTGCCCTTCGCGGATATTTTTCGATGGATGAGCTGAAAAAGCTCCGTCATATTGGCGCAATGCTTCAGGGCCACCCGGACATGAAAGGAACCCCCGGCATCGACATGAGCTCCGGCTCGCTTGGGCAGGGTGTTTCTGCGGCGTGCGGCATGGCTTTGGCAGCAAAGATGGATGGAAAAGACTACCGTGTGTACTCCATTCTGGGCGACGGCGAAATCGAGGAAGGTCAGGTTTGGGAGGCTGCCATGTTTGCAGCTCACCATAAGCTGGACAATCTGTGCCTGATTGTTGACAACAACGGCCTGCAGATCGACGGCCCGGTCAGTGAAGTAGGAGGCCCCGAGCCGATCGATGAAAAATACCGTGCCTTCGGCTTTGATGTTCAGATCATTGACGGCCATGATTTCGACGCGATGGAGGCTGCATTTGCACACGCGAAAACCGTGAAGGGAAAACCAAGCGTGATTATCGCGAAAACCATTAAGGGCAAGAACGTGTCCTACATGGAAAACGCGGTCAACTGGCACGGTGCCGCACCGAATGCCGAACAGTATGAAATCGCGATGAATGACCTGAAGAAGGTCTTGTCCGGATTGGAGGCGGAATAAATGGCGGAAATGGTAAAAAAGGCTACTCGTGAAAGCTACGGTGAAGCTCTGGCGGAGCTCGCCAAGGAATATCCTCAGATCGTGGTTCTGGATGCCGACCTTGCAGCAGCAACCAAAACCGGTATTTTCAAGAAAGCTTGCCCGGAGCGCTTTGTTGACTGCGGCATTTCGGAATGCAACATGGTCGGCGTGGCGGCTGGCCTTGCCACCTGCGGCAAAATTCCGTTTGCAACTTCTTTCGCAATGTTTTCCGCGGGCCGCGCATTTGAACAGGTTCGCAATTCCGTCGGCTATCCGCACCTCAATGTAAAAATTGTCGGTTCCCACGCGGGCATTTCCGTCGGCGAAGACGGTGCTACCCACCAATGCAACGAGGACATCGCGCTGATGCGTACGATTCCGGGCATGGTGGTGCTGAACCCTTCCGACCACTATGAAATGAAAGCTGCGGTACGGGCTGCCGCAGAGTATTACGGCCCGGTTTATATCCGCCTTGGCCGTTTGGCTGTGGAAAGCTTCAACAATTCCGACGATTATAAATTTGAACTCGGCAAGGGAATTACCCTGCGCGACGGCAAAGATATCACCATTATCGCCACCGGCCTGATGGTATCCCGCGCACTCGAAGCGGTCAAAACGCTGGAGGAGCAGGGCATTGACGCAAGACTGATTAATATACACACCATTAAGCCGATTGACCGCGAGCTGGTCGTAAAAGCCGCGAAAGAAACCGGCCGGGTTATCACTGTGGAAGAACACAATGTAATCGGCGGCCTTGGGGACGCTGTCTGCAGTGTGCTGTCTGAGGAATGCCCGGTTCCGGTTACAAAAATCGGAGTAAACGATGTTTATGGTCACTCTGGCCCGGCGATGGCCCTTCTGGATGAGTTTGGCCTGAATGCTGCCCATATTGTAGAAACAACTAAAAAAGTTCTCGGAAAATAATCGGATTGTCAAATTGTTCCGTTTCAGGACGGCTTCGAAACGGACTCCTATGCGTTCAGAATCGGGAAAATGTATACCTGAGGTACTAGGCACTTTTTTCCAAGAAAAGGACGCTGCAAATGAAATTTTATTCATTTGCAGCGTCCTTTTTACATATTTATACAGAATCACGTGCATGCATTGTATTGATATGGAAATATTTTACATTTAAGAAAATCGATGTGGGAGTGTTTTAACTGGCTTCCCGGTCCAATGAAAGCAATATTTGATAAATAAGAAATTTTTGAATTTCTAATCCAAAATATTGAATTCAATTTTGTTGAATAATTACAAAAGAAATCTTCCGAAATACGGCTGTTTCAATGGAAATATTCTCATTTTTGGTAATTTTAGGCATAATATTTAATTACTTTTTGGTTAGATTAAATTTATTGAAAAAATCTTTAATATAAAATTTTAAAAAATATGACTAAATTGGTTTACATAAATTAAAATAGTGGTTGCAATTTTATTCTGAATACGTTATAATCAAACCACAAAGTGGTGAAAGGTGGGGGTAAGTGCCACGATGTGGAGAACCCATCATGCATTTACCCAAAAACAGGAAGTTTATTATGTTGATCGGAGAGTACCAGCATAATATAGACCCGAAGGGCCGCGTGATTATTCCTTCCAAATTCCGTGAGGATTTGGGAGAATGTTTTTATGTCACAAAAGGCCTGGATGGATGCCTGTTTGTGCTTTCACCGGAGGAATGGGCAAGGCTGCAGGAAAAAATCAAGGCCATGCCGATTTCCAAATCCCGTGGACTGCAGCGTTTTTTCTTCTCCGGCGCCGCGGAAGTGGAACCGGACAAGCAGGGGCGTATTCTGCTGCCCCAAACCTTGCGCGATTACGCTGGCCTTACCCGGGACGTTACCGTGATTGGTGCTTCTACCCGCGCTGAAATTTGGGACAGCGCGCGCTGGGAAGAATTCAATTCCTCTCTGACGGAAGAAAGTATTGCCGAAGCTATGGATATGCTTGAATTTTAAGTGCGGGCGGTGTAAAAAGGCGAAATGAATTTTCAGCATAAGCCTGTTTTGTTTGATGAAACTATTGAAAGCCTTAATATCCGCCCGGATGGAATCTATATTGACGGAACCGCCGGGGGCGGCGGGCACTCCCAAGCCATTGCAGATCGCTTAACGACCGGAAGGCTGATTGCGATTGATCAGGACCCAGACGCGATTCAGACAGTGACCGAACGTTTTCGCGGCAATCCGCACGTTTCCGTTTATCATGCGAATTTTTCCGAGATGGTTCAGGCTGCACAACGGTTTCAAATTGATTCCGTGGACGGCGTTCTTCTTGATATCGGGGTTTCTTCCTATCAGCTGGATACCCCGGAACGCGGATTTTCCTACCATTACGACGCACCGCTTGATATGCGCATGAGTCAGGAGGGAACCTCCGCAAAAGACTTGGTTAACACACTTTCCTGGCAGGAGCTTGCGCGGATTATCAGCCGCTATGGCGAAGATAAAAATGCGCGTGCGATTGCGAAAGGAATTGAAAAGGCACGGGAGACCGCGCCGATTGAAACCACGCTTCAGCTGGCGGAAATTGTAAAGTCCTCCGTTCCTGCGGCGGTTCGCCGGGAGCCGGGGCACCCGGCCCGCAAAACCTTTCAGGCCCTGCGCATTGCGGTGAATGGGGAACTGGACAGGCTTTCCCAGGGGTTGGATGCCGCGTTTTCTCTGCTGAAGCCGGGTGGCAGGCTGGCCATCATTACGTTTCATTCGCTGGAAGACCGCATGGTGAAGCAGCGCATGGCTGAATGGTGTACAGGCTGTACCTGTCCGCCGGATTTTCCGGTTTGCGTCTGCGGAAAAAAACCGCGGGCAGAGCTGCTTTATAAAAAGGGACTTGCCCCAAGCGAGCAGGAATTGGAACAGAATCCCCGCAGCCGGAGCGCAAGGCTTCGTGTCTGCATCAAATTATAGAGGAAAACGCTGAGTAACGGATCTCGGTTTTACTATCCCCCCGAACGGCTGCATCAGCGTATTCCCGGAAATCATATAGGATAGGGAGTGAAAACATGGCATCTCGGAAAGGCAGCGAAGCGTACGATTTTGCGCTTTTTGAGCCCAAACGCCGGCAGGAAGAACCGCAGAAACAGGACAACATTATTAAGCTTCCGAAAGAAAAGCTGGAACAGAACCGGCGCCCGAAGGTCAGCCCGGTTAAAGCGGTGTCCGCATTTCTGGCGATGATTGTGATGCTCGGAATTGTTGGAACCATCGTTTACGGCCAAGTGCAGCTGACCGAATTGACCGAACAGCTGAATTCTGCAACGAAAACGCTGAATGAGCAGAAAAGCGTTTATACGCAGCTGAAAATGAAGTCCGAATCCCAGTTTTCGCTTCAGGCGGTGGAAAGCTATGCCACCGATAAGCTTGGCATGAAGCGCATTGAACAAAGTCAAGTGGAACCAATCGAGCTTTCCAAAGGGGATAAAACCCAGGTTGTGCAAAGCGGCAACCAGAACTGGTTTACTTCCCTGTGGGACACAATTGTTCATTTGCTGTCATAATCGAAACGGTTGGTCAATAAGTATTACTGCATGCTTTCCCATTCTTTTTAACGATGGTTTGGGCGGGTTTTGTTTATAAAATTAGGAAGTGTGTTTGTTTCGGGCCGATGAAAATTGACTTTATGAAACAAGACTTTGGGAAAAGGAGAGTTGAGATCTAATCTTAACTCTCATTTTTGTAACAGATTGTTTTAACAGGGGAAATTCCGAATCCGGAACAGGTTCCCGCCTTGGTTTGGAGGATGATCTATGGCAAAGGGTACGACAATCCGCATGTGGCGCCGCACGGTGTTTTTGCTGCTGGCGCTGAATGTCATCGGGTTTGGCGCGATTATCGTCAGCTTGGTACGGCTGCAGCTGATTAACGGGGAACAGCTGCACACCATGGCGGTGGAAAATCAGATGCAGAATACTTCCCTGAACGCCCAGCGGGGAACCATTTACGACTGCAACATGAAGGAACTTGCCAAAAGCGCCACGGTCTGGAAAGTCGTGCTGGAACCGGCCTTTATTACGGATAAAAACCGCGATCTAATCGCGAACGGTTTGTCGCAAATACTGGGCATGGATAAAGAGGAAATTATAAAGCGCAGCAAGAAAAAGACTTACTATGACGAACTGAAGCGCAAGGTGGAAACAGACGTTAAGGACCAAGTCCTGAAATTTAAAAATGATAATAATATCGGAAACGGAATCCGGTTAATCGAAGATTATAAGCGGTATTATCCCTATGGCACTTTTGCCGCCACGGTTCTCGGTTTTACCGGGTCGGACAGTCAGGGCCTTGCCGGTGTAGAGCAGCAGTACGACAGCTATCTGACTGGTACGCCGGGAAAACTGGTCACGGCGAAAAATGCCATCGGTACCGATATGCCATTCCAGTATGAGCAGAAAGTGGACGCGAAAAACGGCGACAGCCTGGTTCTGACCATCGACGAGGTGGTGCAGCACTTTCTGGAAGAAAATCTGGAAGAAGGCATTGTGAAAAACAAGGTTGGGGAACGCGGTGGAGCGATTGTAATGAACGTAAAAACCGGCGCGATTCTTGGCATGGCGGTAAAAGGGGACTTTGACCCCAACGACCCGTTTACCATTGCCGATAAAACGGAGGCGGCACGGATTAACGCCATGCCGCAGGGCGAAGCCCGAACCACCGCGCTGAAAGCGGCGCTCGACAAGCAATGGCGTAATAAAATGGTTAGTGATACATACCACCCGGGCTCCGTATTTAAAATGGTTACTGCGTCCGCAGGGTTGGAAGAGGGCGTGGTTACAGAAAATTCTCCTTTCTACTGTAGGGGGGCCGTGGTGGTAGCCGATAAAACCATTCACTGCTGGCGTACCTACGGCCATGGGGCGGAGACTTTTGTGGAAGGTCTGTGCAACTCCTGCAACCCGGTATTTATTGAAATTGGGCAGCGGCTTGGGCCGGAACGTTTCTTTAAATATTTTCAGGCTTTCGGCTTTACCCAGAGAACGGGAATCGACCTTCCCGGTGAGGCTCGCGAATCGGCCAGCCTGTATTACAACCAGAACCAACTGAATCCGGTGGAACTTGCCACTTCAGCATTCGGCCAAAGCTTCAGCGTTACGCCGATTCAGATGATTACCGCTGCGGCAGCTGTTGTAAACGGCGGCTATTTGGTGCAGCCACACGTTGTCAGCCAAATTATTGACGACAGCGGAAATATTGTAAAATCCGTGGATACCACTCCGAAGCGCCAGGTGATTTCCAGCGAAACATCCAAACGCATGGCCGCCATCCTTCAAAGGAACGCTACGGTCGGCACCGCGAAAAACGGATATTTGCCCGGTTACCGCATCGGCGGAAAAACCGGTACCTCCCAGAAGACCGAAGTGAAAATCCGCACCGGAAAAGATGAATATATCGCTTCTTACTGCGGGTTTGCACCGATGGACGACCCGGAAATCGCCATGTTGGTGTATTACGATGAACCGCACGGCAGCAGCTATTATGGCAGCGCCGTAGCCGGTCCTGTTTTTGCGAAAACAATGGAGGAAATCCTCCCTTACCTTGGCGTGCAGCGGAAATACACGGACACCGAAATGAAAAAACTGGATGTTTCTGCACCTAATGTGGTGGGCAAGTCGGTAAACGACGCCAAAAATACGATAGTCAACAGCAAGCTAGTTGCAAAAGTCTACGGCAGCGGCCAAACGGTGGTTTCTCAGGTACCAGAACCGGGTAAGACCATTCCGCAGAACGGAACGGTTGTCCTGTTTACCGACACCAAGAGCGCCAGTAACACCGTTACCGTGCCGAATCTGGTAGGCATGTCCCTTGCAAATGCCAATAAAGCCGCCGCAAATGCGGGTATTAACATCAGCATTACAGGCGCGGCCTTGACCGGTACGAATCCGGTTTCCAATTCGCAGAGTATTGCCGCGGGGGCGAAAGTATCCCCAGGCACCGTGGTGACGGTTGGATTTATTGAACCGGACCAGGTAGAATAGCTTTCCCGGATGAATTTGATTTTGTAAGGATAGGATAAGGGATTGAGCGTATGCGTTCTGTGAAATTGATTGCAGTAAGCGACCCCAATGGCATGATTGGTTCCATCCTGAAGAAAATTATGGACCTCTGCGGGCGCACGAATTGTCGTGTCGCGCCCGCAGGGGAACCTTTGCGCCCGGAGGAGGTTCCGTACCTGCTGCTTGCCGGCACAGGGGAATTTGCGGACGCGGCAGGGAAATTTCAGAAATATGTCGCCCCGTATGAAAATCAGAAAGGTAGTCCCGGCCCGAATCAATGCTTTGTTACCTATTCCATGGAAGACGACCGGGCGGATTATACCGTTAAAAACATTCGCCGCAGCCCGGACGGGCAGATGACGTTTGAAATAGTCGGGGCAGGTGTAATCGGGCGTGTAAAGCGCAACAGCGGCCAGGCGGAATTTGTGGAGCAGGCGCTGGCGGCAGCAGCCGCCGCAATGACCGCAGGCATATCCTTTGCAGAAGTGCTGGATGCCCTGAACACTATGCCTTTACAAGCGGAAAGCGTGGTTCCTACGTGACGGTGGGACGGTCATTCGGCCGCGTCTTTCGGCTCACGGCGAAAGAAGAGGATTCCATCGCTTTCGACGCGGGAATGTGCTATAATAAAAAACTGCCGGTTTTACAGCCGGTAATTAGGAATACCCCCTTTGCCTCGGGCAATTCGGGCAATCACAAAAAGGTGGAGTAAGAACATTATGAACTCAGTTTGGACGATGGCGGCGGCGGTTATATCGTTTGGTGTTACCGGCCTGCTCGGAAAATGGATGGTACCGTTTCTTCACAAGATTAATTTTGGCCAGACCATTCGGGAAGTCGGGCCCAGATGGCACCAGAAGAAAAACGGCACGCCTACCATGGGCGGTTTTATGTTTATCATCGGCATTTTTGTGGCCGCAGCTATCTGTCTGCCGCTCTTTTATGTGCTGTCGGAACGAAGCTCACTGGATATGCTGATGCGCACAAAGCTTGTCAGCGGTTTGCTGATGGCCCTGGGCTTCGGCGCAATCGGATTTTTTGACGATTATATTAAAGTGGTGAAAAAGCGCAACCTTGGCCTGAATGTAAAGCAGAAACTGATTCTGCAGTTTCTGGTGGCGGGCGCATACCTGTACTCTTTGTATTTGGCTGGCGCCTCTACACTGACGATGATCCCGCTTGTTGGGAGCATCAATTTTGGCGCCTGGTACTGGATTTTATCCTTTCTTGGAATTGTCGGCATTGTTAACGCAGTAAACTTTACCGATGGAATCGACGGCCTGAATGCTTCGGTTACATTTTTTGTGTCGATCTTTTTCCTGCTGATTTCCGGCGTTTTGGGCGTTTCGGGCATTGGCATCCTTTCCGCGGCGGCGGCTGGTGGCTGCCTCGGCTTTTTGATTTGGAACTTCAACCCGGCGAAGGTATTTATGGGCGACACCGGCTCGCTGTTCCTCGGCGGAATGGTCTGCGCGCTCGGTTTTGGCTTGAACATGCCTATAATTATTCTTCCTTTGGGCATTATATATATCTGCGAAATTCTGTCCGTGGTCCTGCAGGTTACTTACTTCAAGGCAACACACGGGAAACGCCTGTTTAAGATGAGCCCGATTCATCACCATTTTGAAATGTGCGGCTGGAGCGAAGTGAAAATTTGCGCCGTGTTCAGTCTGGTTACGATTGTGTTGGGTGCAGTTGTCGTATGGTGTGTAATGGTTGGCGTTTGAAGGATGGATATTGACAAATTTTTCGGGTGAACTGTGATTTAATGGAATCGCTGCTTGCTGTTTCAGAAAAGCAAAGGTGTTGGACATTCCAATGAATCATTGCAGTCTGCCCATGAAAAGCATTTAGAAATGATGGCGCGCGGCTTCACGCCGTGTTTGTCGGCATCGGACAATGATTGGTCGGCATCGAAAGGATGGTCGTAATCCATGGTGAATCCAAAAGCGGAATCGAAAAGGCCCCCCGTGCGCGGCGGTTCCGGTCAAAGGCAGGAACAGAAACCGGAAAATCCGTCGGCTGTTCGGAAAATTCGGAAGAAATTTCGTGTTTTTTCTGCTCGTTCGGGCATGGACCTGCCGTTTTTGTTTCTGATTCTGGTTCTGCTGGTGATTGGGCTGGTTATGCTTTTTTCGGCCAGCTTTGCAAACGCCCTGTACCGCCATGGAAGCAGCTACTTTTTTATCAGCCGTCAGGCCATTTGGGCAGTGCTCGGTGTGGTGGCGATGATTGCAATTTCTTATTTCGATTATCACCATCTTCATAAATTTGCGGTTCCGATTCTGCTGCTTTCTTATGCAATGCTGGTGCTCGTTCTGTTTACGTCGCGCGACATTAACGGTGTGCACCGCTGGCTGGAGCTTGGCCCGCTCGGGCAGTTTCAGCCTTCGGAGCTTGCGAAATTTGCTATTATTCTGATTTTTGCGCATTTGATTTCCCTGAACTTCCACCGAATGGACACGTTCCGCTATGGGGTTCTTCCGTACCTGATTATACTGGGGGTTACGGCCGGCCTGCTGATTTTGGAGCCGCATGTTTCCGCCACTGTGATTTTGGTAATTCTGGCCGGAGTCATGCTGTTCATTGGCGGGGTAAGGCTGCGTTGGTTTGGAATCGCGTTCGGCGGGGCAGGCGCTGTCGTGATGTATCTGGTGCTTTTCTCCAAAAAATTCAGCTACGCGAACGACCGTCTGGTCGCCTGGCTGGACCCGTTCAGCACTGCTTCAAAAGAAATCATTGCAGATACCTGGCAGACGCGCCAATCCCTGTATGCAATCGGATCCGGCGGACTGCTTGGGCTTGGTCTGGGGCAGTCGCGCCAAAAGTACCTGTACCTTCCGGAACCGCAGAACGACTTTATTTTTGCCATTGTATGCGAAGAACTGGGATTTATCGGTGCGCTGATTATCATTATTCTGTTTGCCATGTTGGTGTGGCGCGGAATTACCATTTCACTGAAAGCAAAGGATAAGTTTGGAATGCTGCTCGGAATCGGCCTGGTCATGCAGGTCGGCTTGCAGGTTGTTTTGAACATTGCGGTGGTGACCAATACCATTCCAAATACCGGCATCAGCCTGCCGTTCTTCAGTTACGGGGGAACCTCGCTGGTTATTTTGCTGGCAGAAATGGGAATTGTGCTGTCTATTTCGCGAACGTCTTCCATTGAGAAAACGTAGTGTTATCATCCGGCCGGGTTTCCGGCAGGAATTATGTTATTAAGAGGGATATTATGAAAGTGATATTTGCAGGCGGCGGTACGGCGGGGCATATTAACCCGGCGCTTGCCATCGCAGGATATTTGCGGGAACAGGAGCCTGACGCGCAGATTTTATACATAGGCGCGAAAGGCGGGATGGAGGAACGTTTGGTTCCGGAAGCGGGTTTTGCGTTTAAAAGCATTACCATCTCCGGTTTTCAAAGAAAACTAAGCTGGAAAAATGTAAAACGCAATATGAAGACTCTGGTTCATGTATTTACTTCCAGCCGGGAAGCACGAAAGATCATCCGGGAGTTTCAACCCGACCTTTGCGTTGGCACCGGCGGCTACGTAGCGGGCCCCGTAATCCGCGAGGCAATCAAGCTGGGAATCCCATCGGTCATTCACGAACAGAACGCTTTTCCCGGCGTAACCAACAAAATGCTGTCCAAGCGCGCCAACCGCACCATGCTTGCGGTGGAGGACGCGAAAAAATATCTTGATCCGTCGGCAAAATGTGTTCTTACCGGCAATCCGGTTCGCCCTGCTGTGCTTCGCGCGCAGCGCGCCGCAGCCCGAAAAGCGCTTGGGCTGGACGACCGGCCGCTGATTCTATCCTTTGGCGGAAGCCTTGGCGCACGGACCATCAACGAGGCCATGGCGGACTTGCTGGCGGACAGCGCGAAAACCGGACGTTTTCAGCATATTCACGGCTACGGCCAGTGGGGGAAATGGTTTCCCAATCTTCTGAAACAAAAAGGCTGGGACCCGAAAAAGCATCACAACATTGACATCCGGGAATATATTAATAACATGCCCGAATGCCTTGCGGCTGCGGACTTGGTAATCGGTCGGGCGGGCGCAATTACCCTCAGTGAAATTCAGGCACAGGGAAAAGCCTCCATTCTGATTCCATCGCCTAACGTGGCGGAAAACCACCAGTACCATAACGCCATGGCGCTTGTCTCACGCGGCGCAGCTGTTCTGATTGAAGAAAAGGATTTGACCGGTCCCCTGCTTTGCAGCAAGGTAAAAGAGCTCTTCGCCAAACCGGATACGATTGCCAAGTTGGGCGCGAACGCAAAGAAGATGGGCATTACAGATGCCAATGAACGCATCTACCGAATCTTAAAGGAAGTTTTGGCTGAAGCAAAATCCTGATTCGACCGATATATGATGTAGGAGAAGGCAGTACCCACCGGGCCCGCGGCAGAGCAGCGGACCCGATTTCAGGAAAGCAATCACCGCATAGCAAATCCCCGCATAGTATGATAATAGAAAATGTGGGGGTGTTGTTATGTCAGAACTTATCATTCACGGACCAAACCAACTGGAAGGTGAAATAGCAATCCATGGTGCAAAAAACAGCACTTTACCGCTGATGGCCGCCGCTCTATTATGTGAAGAACCATGTGTTTTACATAATTGCCCGAATCTATCAGACGTGGACACGTCCTTGAAGATTCTGCGGCATTTGGGGTGTGGCGCGGAGCGCAGCGGAGGCGACATCTTTATTGACCCGCGCACAACGGATCACTTCGATATCCCCGATGCGTTAATGCGTGAAATGCGGTCCTCTATTATTTTCCTGGGAGCAATTATCAGCAGCATGGGGCAGGCGCTTCTTTCTTTTCCGGGTGGCTGCGAGCTTGGTCCGCGCCCCATTGACCTGCATCTTGCGGCGCTGCGCAAAATGGGAATCGTAATCAATGAAAACCATGGATGCCTGGAGTGCAGCGTCCCAGATGGAATACACGGCGCTGTGATTAATCTCTCGTTCCCCAGTGTTGGCGCCACGGAAAACATTATCATCACGGCTGTGCGCGCCGAAGGCACCACCATTATCACCAATGCGGCGCGGGAACCGGAAATTTGGGATTTGGCGGATTTTCTGAATTCCTGCGGCGCGAAAATCAGCGGTGCGGGGGAAAGCACCGTAACTATTGAAGGGGTAAAGCATTTGTCCGGCTGCGAGCACCGGGTGATACCGGACCGCATCGCTGCGGCTACTTACCTTGCCGCAGCCGCCATTACGGGCAGTACGCTGACAATTACCGATATCATTGCGGAGCATTTGGCCCCAGTGTTCCCGGCATTTGACGAAGCAGGCTGTAAGCTTGAGATTAAAGACAACAAGCTGAAGATCATTTCGCCCAAACGCCTCAGAAGGATCAAGAATATCCGAACCATGCCGTATCCGGGATTCCCGACCGACGCGCAGGCGCCGGTTATGGCGATGACTACGCTTGCCGACGGCACCAGCATGTTTGTGGAAAATATTTTTGAGAGCCGATATAAACATGTAGGAGAGCTGCTGCGGCTTGGGGCGAATATCAAGGTGGAGAGCCGAGTCGCGGTGGTGGAAGGCGTCAGCCGCCTTTCCGGCGCGCCGGTGGAAGCCGCTGATTTGCGGGGCGGTGCCGCTTTGGTCATCGCTGGCCTTGCGGCGGATGGGATTACAGAAATTTCGGGTTTAAAGCACTTAGACCGAGGGTACGAAAACATCGAAAAGAATCTTGCCCAGCTTGGGGCAGACGTAAAAAGGATTTAACCTGTTGAACAGCAAACAGGGTCCGGAAATTTCACCAATCATCGGGGGATGTTTCAATGGCAGGAAATCAAAGAAGCAGAAACACCGGGATTCCTCGTGTGTACGATAAGAGCAGCGGGGAATACCGGCCGGTGTTCGGGCATCAGGGGAACGCCCCAAACCGGCGGAGCGGGAAATACGCGACTCCCCAGCGCCGGGCAGAGGCCCGGCGCCGCCGGAAACGGCGTGCACTGATTGCGTTTTATCTGTTCGTTTTTGTTACGGTGATTGCGTGCGCCGCCGCGCTTTCCCTTACCGTTCTGTTTAAAATCGACACCGTTTCTGTGGAAGGAAAATCCAGCTATCCTGCCGATCAAATCATATCATTGTCCGGAATAAAAAAGGGTCAGAATCTTTTCCTAACCAATACCGATGCGGCGGAGAAAAGGATTTTGCAGAATCTTCCCTATATTGGCGCGGTGAACGTAAAGCGGCGGCTTCCCGCACGAATTCTGATTTCTGTTTCGGAGGAGCCGGTCTGCGGGGTGATTTCGTACAACAAGAAGTTTGTGGTCCTCGGCGCTTCCGGAAAGGTGCTGGAGATTGTGGACCAGGTTCCCGCGAATCAAACGCTGATTCAGGGGGTAACGCTTACCGACGCTTCGGTGGGGAAAGCAGCCGTGTACAAGGATTCCACACAGAAAACCATGTTTGAAGATCTGATTGCGGCCATTGAGGCAGCAAAGCTGGACAAGGTTACAAAAATCGACCTAAGTAAAACCTACCAGATTACCGTTGTTTATGACAATCGGATCAACATGAACTTGGGCCCCGCTTCCGATCTTGAAAAAAAGCTGCGGTTCGGAAAAAACATTCTGGAGTCCGGTAAAATTAAGAACACGGAAAGGGGCGCTCTGGACTTGTCCACCAGCGCAGAGGACGAGCACGCTTACTTTGACCCCAATTATTCAGTATCTTCCGGAAAAACTTCATAAATAGCATAATTACTCCGGAGTATTTGAATAAAATAATTGAAAAAAGTATGAAAACATGGTAAATTATTAATATCCATTAATTTCTGAGAATTGAAACAACTTAAGGATAAATCAAGGGGGATGCAGCACATGCCTTTCGAAATTGACAACGATTTTGACAACATCGTTCAAATAAAAGTTATCGGTGTTGGCGGCGGCGGCGGAAACGCCATTGACCGAATGGTTACTATGGGCGTGCAGGGCGTCGAGTTTATCAGCATCAACACCGATAAGCAGGCTCTTTACCGTTCCAAAGCAACGCAAAAGATTCAAATCGGCGAGAAAGTGACACACGGAAAGGGAGCGGGCTCTAAGCCTGAAATGGGGCAGAAGGCTGCGGATGAAAGCCGGGAAGCCATCGCCGCGGCTCTGCGCGGCAGCGATATGGTGTTCATTACCGCTGGAATGGGCGGTGGAACCGGTACCGGTGCGGCGCCTACGGTGGCCGAGCTGGCCCGGGACATGGGAATTCTGACCGTCGGCATTGTAACCAAACCCTTTGAATTTGAGGGGCGCCGCCGTATGGAGCAGGCGGAAAGCGGTATCGCGGCCCTGCGCGAGCATGTGGACTCCCTTGTTGTCATTCCGAATGAACGGCTGAAGCTGGTCAGTGAACAGCGGATTACCCTGTTGAACGCGTTTTCCATCGCGGATGACGTGCTCCGTCAGGGCGTGCAGAGTATCTCGGATTTGATTAAGCTGCCGGGTTTGGTAAACCTGGACTTTGCGGACGTGACTGCGGTTATGAAGGACGCCGGCTACGCCCATATGGGTGTGGGACATGCCTCCGGTAAGGACAAGGCGGAAGCGGCCGCAAACATGGCGATTTCCAGCCCGCTTT
This sequence comes from Clostridiales bacterium, assembly GCA_012839345.1. Lineage (GTDB taxonomy): Bacteria > Bacillota > Clostridia > Oscillospirales > Acutalibacteraceae > Caproiciproducens. The sequence goes on from DUNN01000028.1 coordinate 52,371, forward strand.
TGGAAACGGCCATCAACGGTGCAAAGGGCGTTATCATAAACATTACTTCTTCCCCCGATATTGGTCTGGACGAAATCGAAACTGCTTCTTCCATGATTTCTGCGCAGGCGCATGAAGACGCGAACATCATTTGGGGCGCCGCATTTGATGAAAACATGGATGATGAGATGAGCGTTACGGTAATTGCAACGGGCTTTTCCACCGTTAACCCGCCGGAAGGCGCAGCGGACAGGCAGCCAGTTGCCGGAAAACAGCCGGAAAAGGCAGACAGTGCGGTTCCGCAGGCTCAGAAATCCAGCCCGATTGACGATGAGGATTTTACCGACATCATGTCGATTTTTAACCGTAAATAATGGTCCAAAATCCTTTTGGCGTGCCTCGCATATGCGGGGCACGCCTTTTTCTAAGCGGTTTTTAGCAACCCTTTGCGGGATTGCAGCTCACCGGGTTTTGCTCATCCGAAAAAAAGAATCTCACAATATTAGCAGCCTATTATTTCCTTCCTTTGTGGGAAATACTATTGTAGGGGTTTCCGCGCTTTCGAAATTCAAATCGACCGGTTTTGGGCCAGTTTTTCCTCTAATTCGTTCAAATAAGCCTAAATTTAGTATTATAAGACGAATTTCAATAAATATTGCCCAAAATACTGAGTTTGCTCTTGTATTCTCGTCATATTATGATATAATATCATTCGGATAAAGCCTGAGTGAAAATACATATTTGAGGAGGTGGCATTGTGAACCCGGACCCTTTCAGTCGAAGCTTCATTCAATTTCATACAGGAGATGAGTGCAATGCTGACCTACTTCAAAACCATCGACGGCCACATCTCAGAAATTCCGGCCTGTGAACCAGGGTGCTGGATAAATTGTGTTGCGCCGAATGATGCTGAGATTAACGGCCTGATTGCCGATTTTGGTATTGAACCGGATTTTTTTCGTGCCGCAATGGATGAGGAGGAATCCTCCCACATCGATTATGAAGACACCAGCACATTGGTGATTCTTGACATTCCTGTGGTGGAGAAAAGCGGAAAGAACATTACTTACACCACTATGCCGCTCGGCATCATCTTAACCGAAAAAAACGTTATTACGGTATCCATCCGCGAAAACGCCATTATCAACGAGTTTTCCGAGGATGTTGTAAAAGGCGTGCAGACCAACCTGAAAACCCGTTTTATATTGCAGATGATGCTCCGGATTGCCACGAAGTATCTGCAATATTTGAAACAGATTGATAAAATCAGCGATTTCGTGGAGCGCGAGCTACGGAAATCCATGAAGAATTCTGAACTGATTCAGCTGCTGGATATTGAAAAATCACTGGTTTACTTTTCTTCTTCGCTGAAAGGCGATGAAATTACCATCGAAAAAATTATGCGCGGGCGTGTAATTAAGCTTTATGAGGAAGACCAGGATCTTCTGGAAGACGTTCTAATCGAAATTAAGCAGGCCATTGAAATGTCGAACATTTACCTGAACATTTTGTCCGGCACCATGGATGCATTTGCGTCCGTCATTTCCAATAACCTGAACATTGTTATGAAGGTGCTGGCCTCCATTACCCTGCTGATCTCCATTCCAACCGTTATTACCGGTTTGTACGGAATGAACGTCACCGGCCTTCCGATGGCCAATTTCTGGTTCCCCGTCGCGATATCAGCCGCATGCATGGGAATTACGTATTTGATTCTCCGTAAAAAAGATATGTTTTGAATTTTCTTTTGATTGCAAAAGGATGCGGTTTGTGATATAATTTCTAAATCGACTTATAGAGGGTTCTGCTTTCAGAACGGAGGTTTCCCGCACAGCGGTTCTGCCGAATGGCAGTTCGGTTTCTTCGGTTCAGCAATCTTATATTATGTAATAAAAATAGGAATTGAAAAATTAGGGAACTGCGATGGCAGTTCCCTATTCTGGTATTTTGGAGGTTAGCATGGACAGACTTATTGTTCCTACGGAAGAAATTGAAGAAGCCGCAAAAAAACTGCGTGCGGGGGATCGCATTCTTCTGAGCGGTACCATCTATACAGCGCGGGACGCTGCCCACAAACGGATATTTCAGTTGTTGGACGAGGGCAAGCCGCTTCCGTTTGATTTAAAGGGAGCCTGCATTTATTATGCCGGGCCCACTCCGGCTCCAGCGCACCTGCCTATTGGTTCCTGTGGGCCGACCACTTCTTCCCGCATGGATGTGTTTACCCCTCGGTTGCTTGACCTGGGGTTGAAGTGCATGATTGGAAAAGGCGGGCGTTCACCGGAAGTGGTGCAGGCCATTCAACGGAACGAGGCGGTTTATCTTTGCGCAATCGGCGGCGCAGGGGCGCTGGCCGCGCAGTGCGTGCGTTCGTTAGAGGTGATCGCGTTTGAAGACCTTGGCTGTGAATCCGTCAAACGTCTGCAGGTTGAAAATTTTCCGCTGATCACAGCAATCGACTGCCGTGGGGGCAGCTTGTTTGAAGCGTAAAGTGACTACTTGTGCCATTTGGCGCAGTGCCCGGACAGCATCGAAAGGATGGTGTTGGTCATGACTGAATTTTTGATTCGGCTGTTTATTAAGGATTACAATCATACTAGCGATAATAAAGTACGCGAGAAATATGGAAAATTTTCAGGAATTGTAGGAATTACCACGAACTTCCTGCTGTTTCTCATTAAGTTCGTGACAGGATTTTTCTTTCACAGCATTTCTATTATGGCAGACGCTGTGAACAACCTGTCCGACTCCGCCGCTTCGGTGGTCACGCTGGTCGGCTTTAAAATGGCGGGTAAACCGGCGGACCAGGAGCATCCGTACGGCCATGCGCGCATAGAGTACCTTGCGGGGCTGATTGTTTCCCTCTCCATTCTTCTGGTTGGCTTTCAGCTGGGGCGCAGCTCTTTTGATAAAATCCTCCATCCGGTGGATGCGGAATTCAGTCTGGTCATGCTGGCGGCTCTTCTGATTTCCATTCTGATTAAAATATGGCAGGGAATGTTCTACAAAAAAATTGGGAAGCTTATTCAGTCCGAAACCATCGCCGCTACTGCAACCGACAGCCTGAACGATGTGATGGCGACAAGCGCGGTTTTCATCGGTACGGTGATTACCAAACTGACCGGCGTAAATCTGGACGGCTACATGGGTTTGGCTGTAGCGGTGCTGATTGTGATTACCGGGGTGAAGCTCATTCAGTCCACAAGCAACCCGCTGCTCGGCACTGCACCGACCCGCGAATTTGTGGACAGCATCTATGAAAAAATCATGAGTTACGACGGGATTCTCGGTATCCACGACCTGAACGTTCACAACTATGGCCCGGATCGCTGTTTTGCTTCTGTGCATTGCGAGGTTTCCGCTTCACAGGATATTCTGGTCAGTCATGATATTATTGACAACATTGAGCGCGACTTTTTAACGGAGCGGGGGATTCATCTGGTAATCCACCTTGACCCGATTGTTACGGATGACGCGCGCACCAACGCTGTAAGAGCGCAGGTGATGCAGATCATCAGCCAGATATCACCGGAAATCACCATGCACGATTTCCGTGTGGTGTGGGGCACAACGCACTCTAACCTGATTTTTGACGTGTGCGTTGCGTTTGGGTTCCAACTTACGGACGAAGAGCTGAAAAAACGGCTGGAAGATGAAATTCACAAACTGAACCCCGACTATCATGCGGTGGTTACCATCGACCACGATTACGTTCCCGCAAAGTAAATATATTCCTAGCATCGATTGTCGCCGCGGAGGATTCCGCGGCTTTTTATGGCGTTTGCCAAAACAAAGTTCGGCAAACAATTTGAAATAAAAAATTAACAATTTATCTACTTGAAATTCCCACGGGGTTGTATTACAATAATTTTAGCACTTTAAGAGTTTGAGTGCTAAATGCGAAAATAAAAAATAGAGGTTGATAACATGGCGATGAAGCAATTCAAAGCGGAATCCAAACGTTTACTGGATTTGATGATCAATTCCATTTATACCCACCGTGAAATCTTTCTGCGCGAGCTGATCTCCAACGCGAGTGACGCAATTGACAAACTGTATTATAAAACCCTGACCAGCGGGGACACCGGCCTGAACCGCGCAGACTTTTATATTGAGCTGAAGCCGGACAAGGAAAAACGCACCCTGACGATTACGGACAACGGATGCGGCATGACCAAGGAAGAACTGGAAAATAATCTGGGCACCATTGCAAAGAGCGGTTCGCTGAACTTTAAAAAGGACAATGAACCGAAAGAGGATATCGAGATTATTGGTCAGTTCGGTGTTGGCTTCTATTCCGCCTTTATGGTCAGCGACCATGTTACCGTTATTAGCAAGGCGTATGGCAGCGACGAAGCCTACCGCTGGGAAAGCAGCGGGGCCGAAGGATATACCATCGAACCCTGCGAAAAAGAATCGCATGGCACAACGATTATTCTGAATATTAAGCCCGATACAGAAGAAAATCACTTTGATGAGTATTTGGATACTTACACGCTGAAAAATCTGGTTCGGAAATATTCAGATTATATCCGCTACCCGATTAAAATGGACGTGGAAAAGACGCGTTTGAAAGAAAAGCCCAAGGACGTAGAGGAAAAAGAGGGCGAGCATAAGGATGAATACGAAACTTATGTGGAAACCGAAACCCTGAACAGCATGGTTCCTCTGTGGCGCAAAAACCGCAACGAAGTTAAGGCGGAGGAATACAACGAATTCTACAAGAGTAAATTCAACGATTATCAGGACCCCGCTCTGGTGATTCATTCCAGCACCGAAGGTACTGCGACTTACAAAGCACTGCTCTTTATTCCAGCCAGAGCACCGTTTAATTTTTATACCCGCGATTACGAAAAGGGTCTGCAGCTGTATTCCAACGGCGTTATGATTATGGAAAAATGCGCCGACCTGCTGCCGGATTATTTCAGTTTTGTACGCGGCCTAGTCGATTCCCAGGATCTCTCGCTGAACATTTCGCGTGAAATGCTGCAGCATGACCGCCAGTTGAAGCTGATTGCGGGACGCTTGGAAAAGAAGATTAAATCCGAGCTGGAAAGCATGCTGGAAAAAGATCGCGAAAAGTACGAGAACTTCTTCAAAAATTTCGGTCTCCAGCTGAAATACGGCGTATATCAGGATTACGGATTGCACAAGGAAGTTCTGCAGGACCTGCTTCTGTTCTACTCCTCCAGTGAAAAGAAGATGGTCACCCTTAAAGAGTATGTTTCCCGCATGAAGGAAGGCCAGAAGTTCATCTATTATGCCTGCGGCGACAGCGTGGAGCACGTAGAACAGCTTCCGCAGACCGAAGCCGTGAAGGAAAAAGGCTACGAAATCCTTTACCTGACCGACGATGTGGACGAGTTCGCCGTGCGTATGCTGATGAAGTACGACGACAAGGAGTTCAAATCCGTGTCTGCCGATGACCTTGGCCTGGAAACGGAAGAGGAAAAGAAGGAAGCAGCGAAAAAGGTTGAGGAAAACAAAGATATGCTCAACTTTATGAAGGAAGCCCTGGATGGTAAGGTTAAGCAGGTAATTCTTTCCCAGAGGCTGAAAACACACCCGGTCTGCCTTTCCACTGGCGGCGCAATTTCCATAGAAATGGAAAAAGTGCTGAACGCACTGCCGAATCAGGAAAAGGTCAGCGCCGAGCGCGTGCTGGAAATCAACGCAAATCATCCGATTTTCCAGAAGCTCTGCGATTTGTACCAGAATGATAAAGACACGCTCAAACAGTATGCTTCCCTGCTTTACACACAGGCGCTGCTTATTGAGGGTGTGAAAATTGACAATCCGCTGGAATTCTCCAATCAGATTTGTGAACTGATGACGAAATAAAGGCCATGTTCCCCTGGCAATCGTTTTCCTTCGGCCGAGGAAACGTTAAGATACACTCTTAGGGGGGACGCCGACCACAATTCAAAGCGGTGAAAAATCGTACAAACGATTGCACAATTGCTTTTGAAATTGCTTTTATCCGCGTTTCCCCGGAAAGCAGGAACCATACCGAAAGGAAGGTTCCTGCTTTTTCTGTGTTTGAAATGTTTTTCTTAAAATATGACGTGCATGTGTCATATTTCGACTGTTACAATAACCGTACCATCAAATTTATTTATAGGAGGAATCGCAAAATGGAAACGATATGCCAAAGCTGCAGAATGCCAATGGACCGGGAAGAACTGTTTGGGACGAATGCGGATGGAAGCAAAAATGCCGATTACTGTATGCATTGCTTAAAAACGGTGCATTTACCGCAAACGTGGATATGGATGGAATGATTGACATCTGCGCCCCGATTATGGTTCAGGAAAATCCCAGTCTAACGGAGGAAGCCGCACGAAATCAGATGCAGAAGTTTTTCCAAACCTTAAAGCGCTGGAAAAAGAACTGACGCAAAAAGGAGAGCCGCGAACGAATCAATATTCGTTCGCGGCTCCCTTTTGCATTTGAAGTGAATAAAGTTATAGCAGACCGTACCAGTATTTCAGCAGAATCCGCTGTACGGAGGATGCGCTTTGCAGATTCTTTGCGGCAAGGCGTTCGGCTTCCTGCCGCAGGGTATCGATTTCTTCCAAGGTCAGCTTGTGTTGGCTGAAACGCGCTTTTTCTGCCAGCTCCGTTGCCGTTTGGCTGACTTCCCCATGGAAGCGCGCCAGTTTTTGCAGGTAGCGGTAAATTTCCAGCGCGGATTGATTGGGATCCGCATAGGCAAACCGTTTCTGCCGGAGCCGCCGCGCCACACGGCGGCGGATGACTGCGGCGCAGACCACGACAAAAATCAGCAGTAGTATCGTCAGGATAACTGGCAGAACCGCCGCACCTGGATCCGCTGAAACACCGGACGGCGGTAGTGAGGATGGAGCGGAGGATGCGCGTGGGGCTTTGCTTTCCGGCTTACTTTCCGGCGCACTGGAAGTACTGCTTTCCAGCTTGCTTTCCGCCGGAGTACTGGAAACGATTCCCGGCGCAGAGGCGCCCTGGGCCTGATTGTCCTCCACACGGAACCCGGGTGTCATTTCAACGGGCTGCCAGCCTAATCCGGGGTAGTATACCTCCGCCCACGCGTGCGCGCGGGAATCCGATATGTTTGCCCAACCATCGGCGGCATTTCGGTAATCGTCTTTTGTGACGATATACCCTTCCGCATAGCGGGCGGGCACCCCGGCAGCGCGCAGCATTACAACCCCGGCGGTGGCGAAATGGACACAGTAGCCCTTTTTGTTTTCCTCCAGAAAGTACTGCGTAAAATCCTTTCCGTCCGGAACTTTTCCAGGAGAAAGGGTATAGGTGTAATGATTAGCGAGGTATTGCTTTACCTCTGCCACAACACGGTCCAGCGTGTTCATGTAATACTGGGAATTTAAAAGTTTTTTGTACCCTTGGCTCCAGTACAAAGAGGAAAAAAATCCTTGATCGTCCATCCATGATTTAATCGCTTTCGCCTCATTTTCCGGGAGCTGCGTATATTTGTCGTATAAAAAAGTACGGTATGCGTGTTCGCCGGTCAAAAAGCTTTTTCGCTCGGGGTCGAATGACTCTGGTACGCCGATGGGATTTACCCCGGTGTAAAATACACGCATCCCTTCGGGAGGTTTCAGGCTGTTTGCATCGTTGTAATTGCTCATGTAGGGAAGGATTTCTTCTTTCAGTTTTGTACGGTCTACGCCGTCCAGTTTTACCGCCGCCTGATACAGTGCGGATACGGTGCCGGATACGGTGGAACTAATGCGGCCCTCGTTAAAGCTGTTCGCGTAAAGCGTATATTCGCTGGTGCCGAAAATCCAGTTAGAACGAATATCCCCGTCGTGTAAAAATTTTACACCGGTAATTTGCTCCGGCGTGGTTGTCAGGTTGTAAGGGGTGTAAATCAGCCTTTTATTTTCAGAAACATTTTTCACGTGAATTCCGTACCCACCGAAATCAATGATTTCCGGGAGCTGAACGAGGGATAGATATTTGCTGCTCATGTTCTGAACATGCAGATTGCCCAGCTGGCTTTCCACATCCTGATAGTCGGAATCCGGCAGGCGTTCCCAACTTTTCCCGGTGAACACGCTGCCGGTGAATCCTTTTAAGTAAGCGGCGTGCGGGGTCGTTGCCTGTACCTGAAGCATGGTCTTTCCGGTAAAGCGGATGGAATCCGTGCTGTTCAGATTGACCCGGTCCGAGTTGCCCGCAAGGGTGTCGCCGTCCGGCATGAGGGAAAGCCGGCTCATGGCTTCCGTCAGCCGGCTGCGTGCTTCCTGCGCACTGGGGGAGTACTGGTAGGTTTGCTTTGGAAAAGCACAGAGAATCACCGCCAGCGAAAGCAGCACAGCGGGGAGCAGCTGCAGACCCGCCTTTGCCGCCTGAGCGGGGCTGGCGGCGCGGTAGCCGCCGCGCGTTTTAAAAATGCCGGGCGTGTTTGCACTGGGAATGCGCAGAAACAGCAGCGTTGTCCAGCAGATGAAAAGAAGCAGAACAGCGCGGTCATCTGGGATGATGTAGAAGGGAAGCCCGGCCGCTAGGAACGGAACGGTGGTCAGGAATACGGCCGCAAAGCTTTGGCGGCGGACAATCGCCCAGCTTAGGAATAAGCAAAGGAAAAAAGATACATACAAGATAAAAGTCGTGACGAACTGGCTGTACTGCCCCGCTTTTGCAGTTACCTGGTAAATTGGCAGCACATAGCTGGAGTGTGCCGCGTATACAGTCATCATCTGATTTGTGGTAATCAGGAATCCCTGAATAAATTCTGTGTGCAGCCGATAGCCAATCCAGGCGTAAATCAGCGTAAGAAGAGGCAGAATGATAAATCTAGCCCGCTTCAATCGGTAAATCCCGTTCAGCCCAAGGACAAACAGCAAGGTAAACAGGACGATGGGCAGCGGCAGGACCGGCAGGGAAAAGGTACTGATAAAGCACCATTGGGCGCCAAATACGCCGAGCAGGGTCAAAAGCACCCCGAGCAGAATTTCAGACAACACGGAAGACCGCTTTCCGCTGATGCGCGGAGCGGTCATCTCGATTCCGGAACGGTCCGTATTTTGTCTTCTTTTTTGCATGGCTGCTCCTGTTCTTATAGTGTAAAGCCGGAAAGACCGGCCTGTGTTGTTCCGACCGGAATTTCCAGCAGTTCTGTTTTGGAATTGTCCAGTTTACCGGCCATCGCCTTCTGCGGCTCGTCCATTTTCCCGCAGTACAGGATTTTAAGTTCCACGTTGTTTTCCGGTTCGCTGCGGAATCTGGTCAGCTCATCCGTCAGCATTCCGGTAATGTAAATTACATGGGGATATTTTTCCATAGAGTTCTCTACGGCGGAAAGAAACGAATAGGGTTTGCTATGGTAAGAGCGTGCCCCCAGCAGCGCATGAAACACGGCGGCCTGGTCATCACCGGTTTCAATCCGTGTTTCGGAATAACCGGATTCCCCGTACCAACCGATGCTGTGGACGATTTCTCGATCCAGCAGGAACGCCGAAAACGAGGCCAGCGTTTCCACGACGGTGTCTAAAGCATCCATGTCGGCGGCCATTAACTCTGCCAATACAAGCACCCTGCTGTCGGTCGGCAGGCTGAACTCCTTGACCATCAGCTCGTCCAGGCGGGTGCTAAGCTTCCAATGGATGCTCCGCAGCCGGTCCCCTTCGCGGTAGGTTCTAATCTGAAAGAGCTCAGACGGGTCATCACCAGGCTTTATCTTCGAATAGGTGCTGCTTTCCAGCCCGGAATGGTCGGAACGGTCGTCGAACTGTGCGTCGGGAAGCATGGCGAGCGGGGCGGCGTAACAGACTGCCGAAATCTCCGGTTTCCGCTTGATGCGGAAAATCCCGAGATAATCATAAAAAATCAGGGCGGAAAGTTCCGTAGTGATTTTTCCGCAGTATTGGGAGGACAGTTGGTATTCCACCGTGCGCTTCGGCCCGGTTCCCACGGGAAGGCTCAGCGTTTCTTTGCGCTTTTCCCCGCAAAGGGAGTTTTCACAGGTAAACCGAAGCTCCGCCTGCGCAATGGGAAGAATAGATTCGTTTTTCATCGTGATGCGCAGCGGAAAAACATCGTTTTTCAACACAAATGGCGTGCCGGTTTCCATGTGCACTTCAGTTTTGCATACGGCAAGAACCGTAAGCAGAAACGATACCACCGGAAGAAGCAGCAGCAGTGCCAGCAGAAAAAAAGACAGGTATCCTGTGAAAAAAAGGTAAAACAGTAGCGCTGCGGCGAGTGCCATTGTGTAAAAAAATCGGTATCGAAACATGGGGCACCTCAGCGCGCCGCAATGGAAGGCGCGGCCACATCGTTTAAAATGCTGCTCAGCACCGCCTGTGCGGTGGTTCCGCTGATTTTTGCCTGTGCGCTCAGCAGAATGCGGTGCTCAATCACATCCCGAAAGACCAACTGCACGTCCTTCGGCACAACGTAATCCCTTCCGGAAAGATAGGCTGCCGCCTGCGCCATTTTGGTGAGGGCGATGGAACCACGCGGACTTGCGCCGAGGCGAATCATTTCGTTTGTGCGGGTGGCGGCAGTCAACTGGGCAATGTAGCGGTATACGTCTTCCGAAAGGTAAACCGCGTCCGTTTCTTCCTGCATGCCGATTACATCGTTTGCGTCCGCAATTTTACGAACGGATTCCAGCGGGTCGGCCTCATGCTTGCGCCGCAGAATCTCCATTTCGTCCTGTAAATCAGGGTAGCCCATATTCAGGCGAATCATAAAACGGTCCAGCTGGGACTCCGGCAGAAGCTGGGTCCCCGCGGAACCGACCGGATTTTGTGTTGCGATAACGATGTAGGGCTTTGGCACACTGTGCTTGATGCCGTCCACGGTCATGCTGCCCTCTTCCATGACCTCCAGCAGCGCGGACTGCGTTTTACTGGAAGTACGGTTGATTTCATCCGCAAGAAAAAGGTTGCACAGCGCCGCGCCGGGCTTATACTCCAGAGAGCCGGTTTCCTTGTTGTACACGGAAAAGCCGGTCACGTCCGTCGGCATTACATCGGGCGTGAACTGCAGCCGTTTGCAGTCCAGGGAAAGCGCTTTGGAAAGCGCCAGCGCAAGCGTAGTTTTTCCGACGCCGGGGATATCCTCCAGAAGAATATGGCCGCGCGCCAGGATCACCATCAAGACTTTGGCGATGACCGCGTCTTTTCCGACAACCGCCTTTTTTACTTCGTTGATGATTTCCAGTGCCTTTTTTTGCATGAACGGTTCCTGCTGCCTTTCTGGGAATTCAAGATAAAATCAATCTTTTCCCGCACCGGTAAACCGTCTTGCACGGGAAAATCCTGACTTTATTTTTCGGTCCCTTCTTTATTACGAATTATTATAAAGGAATTGTATTAATATTTCAATTACAAGTATTAACAAGAATCATTCGGTGGTTCCGGTGTGATAAAAATCCCGGAACAAGAAGCCTGTAAACTCATATTTCAAGTTTTATTTAGTATTGATTTTCATTTTTCTTGCAAAGCCATTTCTTTTCCTTGAAAAATGCCTGAAAAGATTCTAAGATAAAAGAAAAGCAACAGCATCGGAATCAAAACCGGAACAAAACTTTTTATTTTATGGTTTATGGGAGGTATATTACATGGAGTCTGGTTTGGAACAGCTTCAGAAAATGATCGACCAAAGCAGTCGGATTGTATTTTTTGGCGGAGCGGGTGTTTCCACTGAAAGCGGCATCCCGGATTTTCGCAGTGTGGATGGCCTGTATCATCAGCGCTATTCGTATCCGCCGGAGGTTATGCTCAGTCACAGCTTTTATGAAACGCACACGGAGGAATTCTTTGATTTTTACCGTGATAAAATGCTCTATTTAGACGCGGAACCAAACGCCGCCCACCGCAAACTGGCCGAGCTGGAACAGGCGGGAAAGCTGAGCGCGGTGGTAACCCAGAATATCGATGGCCTGCATCAGAAGGCGGGCAGCAAAAATGTATTTGAGCTTCACGGCTCGGTGCACCGGAACTACTGCACCCGCTGCCACAAATTCTATGATGCGGAGTATATGCTACACAGTACCGGCGTTCCGCACTGCGAATGCGGCGGTATCATCAAGCCGGACGTGGTGCTTTATGAGGAAGGCCTGAACCAGCGCACACTTTCGGGTGCGGTAGAAGCTATTGAGCGGGCGGACATGCTAATCATCGGCGGAACCTCTTTGGTGGTATACCCGGCGGCAAGTCTGGTCAACTATTACAGCGGCAGGCGGCTGGTTCTCATCAACCGCACTGCAACACCACAGGACGAAAACGCGGATTTGGTTTTGAAAGGCAGCATCGGCGAAATTTTGGATCGTATCTCACTGAAATAGGCTGAAAACAGCTAAAGTTTACCCAAAATGAACGGCGGAGGGAAAATCCCTTCGCCGTTTTTTAATGGACCGATAAAATTTAAAAAATTTTTTATAAAAATCTGTAACAAATCGGGGGGCTAAAACGGTATATTATCGGAACAAAAAAAGGAAGGATTTGAAAACCCCAAAAATAGGATTTTTAAATCCGAAATAAAGAAAGGACGGTCATGATAATGTCAAAAAAAATCATTGCGCTTCTCATGAGCATCTCAATGGTTCTGTTCGGCAGTATTCCATCATTTGCGGCAGAAGCAAAACCGGCCGATTCTGAACCGGAAATCCACCTTATGTGGGAGAATACGGACACCGTTGAAGTTGCGCTGAATTTCACCGGAACCCGCGGGGACTGCACCGCCATTATTCACGGGAAAAAGGGTACTTCAAAAATTACCGCCACCGCGCTGCTGAAGCGGGTGACCAGCAATGGGACGGTTACCGTAAAGGCATGGACCGGTTTAAGCGCTTCCGGGGACTCGTTCTATTTCGATAAGTCCTATTATGTTTCCAGTGGATATTCCTACATTTTTGAAATTAATGCGAAGATTTACCGCAATGGTGTTGCCGAGAGCGTCAGTGTTTCCGACAGCGACTACTGTGGGTAAACCATAGTACTTCCCACGTTTGGCAACAGGGCCCAAAAAAGATGTGCTCATTCGCAAAACTGTCCAAATTCATGAGCATTGGGCCCGCACAAGAACGGGGCAGGTCTGCTTGCAATGGACGGAACGAAAAAATCTCGCGAAGAGCGCAGAAAGAAACGTTCCTTCCGCTGTATTTTTACTTTGCTTACATCTCATCTCTTTCATCGGGCACGCCGGCAGTGGTTAACCTGCCGGCGTGTTCCTAATTAATTATTCCTGCTTGAATCCGTATCGTGATTTGATGTGTGCAGCAACGCCTTCTGCTGAAAAAACATGGCACAATCTCAAGATTCTGTAATTTTCGTATTGGAACGAGAAAATGCTTCTGTTATAATCGAAAGAAGAAAGAAGGCGAAAAATTGTGCTTTTGTGTATTTCAGCAATTCAAAACGATGCGGAACGAAGCATGGTGGAGTCGTTATATCACCAATATTATAAATTCATGCTGTATCTCGCTAATGAAATCCTGCATGATCCGAATCAGGCGGAGGACGCGGTTTCGCAGGCGTTTGTAAAAATAATTGATAAATTTCAAAAATTCTCTTTCGAAGATTGTAACAAAACGAAGGGCTTAATCGGTATATTAGTGAAAGATATTTGCTACGATATGCTCAGGGCTGAAAAGCGAAGAGAGTACATCCCGATTGAGGATTACACAATTCCGGAGAATTCTGAAAATTATCCGTTGGACTACATCCTTTCGCAAGAGGATTATAATGCCCTTCTGGAACTGCTGTCCGGCCTAAGTGTAAAATCAGGCAGCATACTTAGGCTGAAATACATATACGATTATTCCGACCGTGAAATCGCTGAATTCCTGAATATTTCGCCGGAAAACGTGCGGGTGCGGCTTCACCGCGCCAAGTCTGCGCTGCTGTATGCGCTCAGGGAAAGGGGAACTGCTGATGAAAAATGCAGAGATGAATCGTCAAATTTTTGAGGTTCTGCTCAAAAACGCCGTTCGGGAAGACTTCGAGCGGGAACTGAGCGAATTCCCCTCTGAGCAGGAATGCGAAGGTTATGATTTGTCGCAGGCCACGAAAAAGAAAATTGAAGCGATGATTCATCGGGAATATCGCCGTGCCATTTGGCACCGTGCGGGCAAACTGGTGAAAAAAATCGCCATGATTCTTGCCGTGGTTCTGCCGGTCGCATTTGGCAGTCTGCTTAGCGTGGAGGCGTCCCGCAATGAAATTTTCAATACAATTATGAACTGGAAATCCGACCATGTGGATATCCGTTACAGTAAAGAGGCCTCCTCAGCTGCCGCGTTCGCAGAACAAAATTCCGGGGAAATTGCAAAACCACAGTATCTTCCGGAAGGCTTTTTCGAAACGCAGACCGTTCGGACCGGGGTGAAAATAGAAACGGAATATCAAAATGAGAAGGGGGAAACCATCCTTTTGGATCAGTGTCCTTTGTCCGAAGCGGGAACCATTGCTGTTGATACAAAGTATACGACCCGCAGGGAAGTAAAGATCAATGGGGAAACGGCTTCACTGTTCGTATCCAATAATCCGGGCCAAAAGTCCTATCTAATTTGGAAAACGCATTCCAGCAGTTATCTGCTCAGTTCGGAAATCGCATGGGATCAGCTGGTGAAGATTGCGGAAAGTGTCCAATAGCGCTATTAGAAAGTTAAAATTATGGGGTGGTTGTTTGAAACGTTCCAGTGTACGGATTGTCATTATCGGAATTGCCGTTACGATTCTCCTGTGCGTAATGACTATTATTTTTCTGTTTCAGTATCCGGTAGGAAAGAAAGGCTCGGCACCGTTGAATTCTTCCTTTTCACTCAATCATGATTTCATACGATAAAAGATTTATTCCTCATGTATTTTATACCGGAATTTTCTTGCTTGCCAGCCGCCCGCCTGGAAATAAGAGGTTGGCATAACCGAGCAAACGCAATCAAAAAAAGCCGCCCAATGGGCGGCTTTTTTATGTTTCATCCAGGCTTATTCGTCGATTAAACCGGCAATTTTTTTCATGCATTCCTTGCAGACGTTGTGGCCTTTAAAATTGGTCACTTCATTCATGCTATTGCAGAAAACACAAGCCGGTTCGTATTTGTTAAGAATAATCCGGCCATTGTCGTCAACAAAAATTTCCAACGGATCTTTCTCGTTTATGTTCAGTGTCATCCGAAGTTCTTTTGGAAGCACAATTCGTCCAAGTTCGTCAACTTTTCTTACGATTCCAATTGATTTCACTCTGATTCATCTTCTTTCATTCTAAATCTTGCGGTAAATGTCGTATTTCTGGATAATTATAGTATAATTTTCCAATTATGTCAATAATTTGAGGCTTTACAAAATGACGGAATTTGTACTAGGACAAGCGCGAAATGCATAGATATTAACGAAAATCCGGAAAAAGAGGTGGGCTTTTGCTGAATTATATTTGGGCGGTGCTGATTCTGATCAGCGTGCTTTGCGCATTTTTTACCGGTCGTGTTCCGCAGCTTTCCGCCGCCGTAATGAACGGCGCTTCCAACGCAGTGGACCTGACCATAACCATGATGGGCATGATGTGCGCATGGACCGGATTGATGAAAATTGCGGATGCGGGCGGAATTACCAGAATTCTGTCGAACCTTTTGCACCCGCTGACTAAGCACCTGTTCCCTGACTGCGAAAAGGGCGGACCTGCACTCAAAGCCATCTGCATGAATATCACAGCAAACCTTTTGGGGCTTGGAAACGCCGCCACACCACTCGGCATTGCAGCAATGAAAGAACTGAAAAAACGGAACCCAACTCAGACGGCGGATAATTCCATGGCAATGTTTGTGGTGATCAATACAGCGTCCCTGCAAATTATACCAACTTACATGGGAACGCTCCGTGCCAAATACGGTTCACCAAATCCGTTCGACATTGTGCCCGCCGTTTGGTTTACGTCCGTTTGCGCGCTTGCCGCTGGAATCATTGTGGCCAAGGTGCTGGAGGGGCGAAAGTTTGAAAAATAAGCGTTTCAACGGGCGGATTTGTTCTTTCCCGTAAGAACACGGAGGAAATTTGGCCGTGCATGACCGGCCCGAACTTCCGTCCGACAGCGAGAGGATGGTCTTCAAAGTGGATAAGCTGGGAGTGTTTGTCATCCCTCTTTCGGTTTTTCTGATTGTTACATTTGGCCTGTACCGCAAAGTGCCGGTTTTTGATACGTTCCTTTCCGGGGCGAAAGAGGGAATTTCCTCGACCATTTCGATTCTACCCTCGCTAATTGGCTTAATGATGGCGGTTTCCATGCTGAATGCGTCCGGCGCACTGGATTTGCTTTCTTCTTTTCTGGCGCCAGTGGCACATTTTCTCGGACTGCCTGAGCAGGTGATGCCGCTGGTGTTGATTAAACCTATTTCAGGCAGTGGAGCTACCGCCATTCTGACTCAAATTTTCGAGAAATATGGTACAGAAAGCCTGATCGGCCGCGTCGCCTCCGTGCTGTCCGGTTCTACAGAAACCACATTTTATGCCATTGCGGTGTATTACGGCGCGGTGTCGGTGAAAAAAACGCGGCACACCATCCCAGCCGCTTTGACTGCTGATTTTACAGCATGTATCATATCGGCGCTTGCCGTGCGGCTGTTTTTACATTAGAGGATACCAATGAACCGTGAAGAATCAAAAACGCTGACCTTTGCACTGGTTGGAAACCCGAACTGTGGGAAAACAACGCTTTTTAACGCACTGACCGGGGCTTCCGCTCAGGTTGGGAACTGGCCGGGGGTTACGGTAGAAAAGAAAATCGGCCGCTTGCTGATTAATCAGCGGGAAATTGATTTGGTCGATTTGCCCGGCATTTATTCTTTAGCGGCTTATTCTCCTGAAGAAGCTATCGCAGAACGGTTCCTGCGGGAAGAAAAGCCGGATGTCATCATCAACATTGCAGATGCTTCCAATTTAGAGCGGAACCTTTACCTGACCACCCAGCTGATGGAGCTGGGCCGCCCCATGGTGCTGGCGCTGAACATGATGGATGTTGCGGAGCGCCGAGGCGACCGGATTAACTGCCCGCTGCTTTCCGCCCTAACCGGAATTCCGGTGGTTCCGGTTTCTGCGGCAAAAGGAATTGGATTAAAGGAACTGCAGCGTGCGGCCATGGCTGTACGGGAGGCCCCAATAACGCGCCGACACCGCGTTTTGCCGCCGCATGGGCGGGACCCGGACCTGGAAATAGCAGATGCCCGCTACCATTATATTGAAAATCTGATGAAAGCGGCGGTCCACAAGAGACCTTCCGCATCCAGAACCAGAACAGAAATTATTGATGCGGTTGCAACCAACCGCTTTTTGGCAATTCCTCTATTTTTTGCGGTGATTCTCGGTATTTTCTGGTTGACCTTCGGCTCCGTGGGGTCCATGACTGTGCACTGGGTGGAAACTTTTCTCGCAAAAGTAGTTTCCCCGGCGGTTGACGGAGTGCTGCGCGCCGCGGGCGTATCCACTTGGGTCAGAAGTCTGGTGCTGGACGGAATCCTCGCCGGGGTCGGCGCGGTGCTGAAATTCCTTCCCCAGATTTTACTTCTGTTTCTTCTGCTGTCTTTGCTGGAAGACAGCGGATACATGGCGCGCGCCGCGTTTATTATGGACGCACCCATGCGCAGAATCGGGCTTTCGGGGCGCGCATTTGTGCCGCTGCTCATGGGGTTTGGCTGTACGGTTCCGGCCGTGATGGGAACCCGTATTCTGGAGCAGGAAAAAGATAAGCGCCTTACCATATTGATTACGCCGTTTATGTCCTGCAGCGCCAAAACGCCGGTGTATACCATGGTGATTGCCGCCTTTTTTGTAGGTGCGCAGCCGCTTGTCACGTTTTTGCTTTATCTGTTCGGCGTCTGTATGGGAATCCTTTCGGCGCTGCTGCTGAAAAAAAGCGTTCTAAAAGGGGAACCCGCCCCATTTGTGATGGAGCTGCCTGATTACCGGCTTCCTACGCCGAAAAGCGTTTGGCTTCACGTAAAGCGAAGAATAGTGGATTTTCTGCAGAAAGCCGGCACCACCGTGTTTGCGGCAACCGTGCTGGTTTGGCTTTTGCAGTCCCTGACCGTCGATTTTCGGATGACAACGGACAGCACCCAAAGTATCCTTGCGGAAGGCGGCAGACTGATTGCCCCAGTTTTTACGCTGTGCGGCTTCGGCTCGTGGGAGCCTGCCGTTGCGCTTTTAACAGGGCTGGTTGCCAAAGAATCCATTGTCAGCACTATCGGGGTACTCAGCGCGGGAAATGCCGTGGCGCTGCTTCAGCGAAGCTTTACTCCGCTGAGCGCGTGCTCTTTCCTAATTTTTGTGCTGCTTTATACCCCGTGTGTGGCGGCGCTGAGCACCATCCGGCGTGAAACAGGCAGCATAAAATGGGCGGCGTTGAGCGCCGCCTACCAGTTTGCAACGGCATGGTACTGTTCCGCTCTTTTTTACCAATGCGCATTGCTCGTAATTCGGTTGATCACGTAACAGCTTGCCACAGAACGGCACGGGATTCGAATAAGCCTCCCGGTTCATACGGAACTTTTGGAATCTATCGATAAACGGAAACAGCGCGTCGCTGTTTCCGTTTATCGATAGATTTTGCTATTTCCTAACAGATTATAAAGGAAAATGTAAGTAAATACAAGGCCCTGTTAAAAAAATATCAAACAATCTTGAATAATCTGTGGGTTATGTTATAATATAGTCAAATTGTCGACGGTCATTTTGACTTTGAAAAAAACGCTGATTTACGGCATAGAACAAGAGTCGGTTGCAACCGATTTGACTATGGGCCAATCAGGAAAAATCAACGGCTAACCATGTGGGGGAAAATCAATGATTTTAACATTAGACATTGGAAATACCAACATTACAATCGGTGTATACGATCATGACAAACTGCGTTTTGTTTCGCGCATGGCGACGGACAGCTCCCGCATGGAAGACCAGTATGCGATTGAACTGCGGGATATTTTAGACATCAACGGTGTGGCCATGAAGAACATCGAAGGCTGCGCCATCAGTTCCGTGGTTCCTCCTGTGAATACCGCGATTGTGCGCGCTGTGCGCAAGCTGACCAATGTGAATCCAATCTGTGTGGGGCCGCAAACAAAAACGAATGTGAAAATAAAAGTACAGCAGCCGGAATTGACCGGCGCCGACCTGATTGTCGGCTGTGAGGCCGCCGCCAGCATGTTTAATGGACCGACCATTATTTTAGACATGGGCACCGCCACGACCTTTGTCTTGCTTGACCGGGAAAAGAATATGCTCGGCGGATGCATCTATCCAGGTGTCGGTATTTCCCTGGATGCGCTGACCCACCGGACGGCTCAGCTGCCCAGCATCAGCCTGAAAGCGCCCGGCAAAACGATTTGCGACAACACCGTTGACTGCATGCGTTCCGGCATTATTTACGGTACGGCCTGCATGATTGACGGAATGGTGGAACGCATGGAAGCGGAAGTTGGGGAAAGATGCCACGTGGTGGCCACCGGCGGGCTGTCGAAAGAAATTATCCGTCACTGCCGACACAGCATTCATTTCTGTGATACACTTTTGCTGGATGGACTGCTGATGATTTATCACGCGAACAAAGAAAACTGAGTATACTTTTTAGTCCGAATAAAGCAGCAGCCTGCACCGCATTTCTGCGGTGCAGGCTGCTTTTTGCGTAGATTGGTTTTGCTGCGGGATCGCTTTATTTGTGAAATTTCTCCACGATGTCGCGTACCGCGTCGATCACGTACTGAACTTCCTCGTCCTTCATGGTCGGGTACAGAGGAAGTGAAATAATCCGTTCGAAATGCTTTTCGCAGTTCGGGAAATCGCCCTGTTTAAAGCCAAACCGATTGGTATAGGCGCTCATATACGTAACCGGGATAAAGTGAACGCTGGTGCCCACATTGCGATTGTTCAGCTCCACAATGAACTGGTCGCGGTCAATGGTGAGCTTTTCAGGGAGAATGCGGAGGACGTACAGATGCCAGCTGTGTGTGGTGTAGTCCGGGACGAAGGGTGGTTCTACGCCGTCAATTTTGGCAAATTCCGCGTTGTACTGTTCGGCGATTTTCAGTCTTTTCGCCTGCATTTCGTTTAGCCGCGCCAGCTGCTGCAGGCCAAGGGCTGCCTGGATGTCGAACATATTATACTTAAAGCCGGGCTCACAGATATCGTATTTCCAGGTGCCGCCCTGTGCGTAGCGGTTCCATGCGTTTTTGCTCATGCCCTGGCCGGAGAAGATGCGTGCCTTGCGCGCGGTTTCTTCGTCGTCCGTCACCAGCATTCCGCCGTCGCCGGTGGCAAGGTTCTTGGTTGCGTAAAAGCTGTAAGAGGCGGTGCCCATCAGCTTGTTGCCGATTAGCCTGCCTTTGTAGCGGCTGCAAAGCGCATGTGCGGCATCTTCGGAAACAAACAGGTTATGCTTCCGGGCAATCTCGTAAATCCGGTCCAGGTCGCAGACCTGCCCGCTGTAATGAACCGGGACGATGGCCTTCGTTTTTGAGGTGATTTTTTTCTCAATTTCATCCGGGTCAATACAGCCGGTTTTATAATCGATGTCGGCAAAGACCGGGGTTGCGCCCGTGTGGATGATGGTGCTGGCGGTAGAAGCGAACGTCATCGGTGTGGTGATGACTTCATCCCCTGCGCCGATTCCCTGTGTAAGCAGGGCGACGTGCAGCGCGGCAGTGCAGGAGTTCATGGCCACCGCGTATTTCGCGCCAACATAGGCGGCGAAATCTTTTTCAAACTGGTTGGTGCGCGGTCCCTTTGCAATCCAGCCGGACCGCAGCGTGTCAGTGACTTCATTAATCTCCGCTTCGGTCAGGTCGGGAAGATTGTAGGGGATGAACTTTTCTCTTGTAACAAACTTACTCATTTCAGAACCTCTTTTTATATCTTTTTTCGTCCTATTTATCATTTTTGCCCAAGAAAACTATGTAAATTCTAATACGATTGATATCTAATGTCAATCGTATTCTGACGCCGATTATTGACTAAAGGATACGATAGGGATATAATACTAAATGCTATGGAATTGAGCGGAAAGGCTTCGTTTTGCCTTCCTGCATGGTTTCGGCGTATAGAAAATGATAATCGAATAGCAATAGAAACGGTGGTTATGCTGTGGAAGACTCAAAAAAATATTTTGCGCATCCGACCGCCTGTGTGGACAGCGGCGCCGAGGTGGGCGAGGGCACAAAGATTTGGCATTTCTGTCATATTAGCTCGGACTGCACCATCGGCCAGAACTGCACCATCGGCCAGAATGTTTTTGTTGCGCCGGGCGTGACAATCGGAAACAACTGCAAAATTCAGAACAATGTTTCCGTTTACGAGGGGGTTGAATTGGGCGATTACGTCTTCTGCGGCCCCTCCATGGTATTTACAAACGTACAGCGCCCGCGGTGCAAATATCCCCAGCGAGGCGCTCAGTTTTATGCCCACACACCGGTGGGGGAAGGCGCCAGCATCGGTGCGAACGCCACAATCGTATGCGGGCATCGGATTGGGAAAAATGCATTTATCGCCGCTGGGAGCGTTGTGACAAAGGATGTTCCCGACCACGCTATTATGATGGGTACGCCGGCGCGCCAGCGCGGCTGGGCCTGTGAATGCGGCGAAAAGCTGGATGAAAATCTGGTCTGCCCGAAGTGCGGCAGAAGATACGTTCAAGGCGAAAACGGCCTTGAGGAGGAAAAATAAAATATGCAGAAAATAGAGTTTAACGATCTTGGAGCACAATATCAGCATTTAAAACCGGAAATCGATCAGGGCATTGCCGATGTAATTGCCGGATGCCGTTTCATTTCCGGCCCGCAGGTAGAGGAATTGGAGCAGGAGCTCTGCCGCTATACCGGGCGGAAATACTGCGTCAGCACCAGCAACGGCACAGATGCGCTTTTGCTGCCGCTTATGGCATGGGGCATCGGAGCGGGCGACGCGGTTTTTGTTCCTGCCTTTACCTTTTTCGCCACGGCGGAAGTGGTCAGCCTGACGGGGGCCACTCCGGTTTTTTGTGATTCCGATCCGCAAACCTATAATATGGACCCAAAATCTTTGGAGCACATGATTGAAAAGACGCTTCAGGAGGGCAAACTAAAACCAAAAGCGGTTATTCCAGTGGATCTGTTTGGTCAGCCGGCGGATTTTCCGGCGATTGAACCGATTTGCAAAAAGTACGGCCTGAAGCTGATGGAAGACGCAGCACAGGGTTTTGGGGGAACCATTCACGGCAAAAAGGCCTGTTCGTTCGGCGATGTTTCCGCAACCAGCTTTTTCCCAGCCAAGGCGCTCGGCTGTTACGGCGACGGCGGCGCGATTTTCACCGACGACGAAGAGCTGTATCAGCTTTTGGTTTCCCTGCGCGTCCATGGAAAGGGTTCCTTTAAATACGACAATGTTCGCCTTGGGTTGAACGCCCGTTTGGACACGCTGCAGGCGGCGATTCTTCTGCCGAAGTTGCGCGCGTTCGATGGGGAAACGGAGCACCGCAACTGGGCGGCCGACCGTTACGCGAAGGGGATTCACGGAAAAGTTCAAACCCCGGTTTTAAAAGAAGGCTTCACATCCAGCTTCGGTTATTACACAGTGCAGGCGAAAACACCTGAGGAACGCACCAGAATGATAGACGGTCTTAAGGCGGCCGGTGTGCCGATCATCATTTATTACCCGAAGCCGCTTCACCTGCAAACGGTGTACAAGCCGCTCGGATGGAAAAAGGGTGACCTGCCGGTTTGCGAGCATCTGAGTGAAACGGTATTCAGCCTGCCGATGCACGGCTATATTACGGAAGAGGTAATTGATTATATCTGTAATACGATTCAAAATCTTTGAGAATATTTGAATACAAGGAGAATTTTCAATGTCAAACGTAAAAACAGAGCTATTGAATAAAATTCAAGACAAGTCCGCTGTCGTCGGTATCGTCGGTTTGGGCTATGTCGGCCTTCCGCTTGCCGTGGAGTTTGCCAAGGCAGGGTACAAAACCATCGGTTTTGACGTACAGGCCAAAAAAGTGGACGCGGTGAACGCCGGTCATAACTATATCGGCGACATCGTCGGCGATACACTGAAAAATGTCGTAGAAAGCGGCAAGCTTTCCGCAACCAGCGACTTTTCCTTTATTAAGGATGTGGATGCGGTTGCCATTGCCGTTCCGACTCCGCTGGACAAATATCAGCAGCCGGATATCAGCTATGTGAAGGGCTCGACAGAGTCCGTTGCGAAGTATGTGCATAAGGGCATGGTTGTGGTTCTGGAATCCACCACTTACCCGGGCACCACGGAAGAGCTTTTATTGCCGATCCTAGAAGCAAGCGGTCTGAAATGCGGCGAGGACTTCTACCTTGCATTCTCCCCGGAGCGTGTGGATCCCGGCAACAAGCAGTACAAGACGAAGAATACCCCGAAAGTAGTGGGCGGCGTCGGTAAGGATTCTACGGAACTAGCGGCTTCCCTGTACCGCAATGTGCTGGAAGGCGGCGTTTACGAGGTTTCTTCCCCGGCGGTTGCGGAAATGGAAAAACTGCTGGAGAACACCTACCGCAACATCAACATCGGCCTTGCGAATGAAATGGCTATCATCTGCCATCGCATGGGCATCAACGTGTGGGAAGTCATTGAAGCGGCGAAGACCAAACCGTACGGCTTCCAGGCGTTTTATCCCGGCCCGGGCCTCGGCGGTCACTGCATTCCGCTTGACCCGTTCTACCTGACCTGGAAAGCGCGTGAATTCGACTACCACACCCGTCTGATCGAAACCTCCGGCGAAATTAACACCGGAATGCCGGAATACGTTGTGGACCGCGCCATGAAGGTCCTGAATCGGAATAAAACCGCTATGAACGGCGCAAAGGTGCTTGTGCTTGGCGTTGCCTACAAAGCGGATATCGACGATTACCGCGAAAGCCCGGCACTGAACGTGGTTGACCTGCTCATTAAGCAAGGAGCGAATACAGTATTCTACGATCCCTTTATTCCGGAATACCGCCACAAGGGTCAGGTACACACCGGCGAAAAGGAACTGACCGATGAGCTGCTGCAAAGTGCTGATATCGTAATCATCTGCACGGCGCATTCGTGCTTCAATTACGAACGGATTCAGAAGCTTTCCAAAGCGGTGTTCGATACCCGCAATGCGATGAAGGACGTAAAAGACCGTTCCAACATTGAACTGTTATAATGACCGTTTCCCCCGTTGAAAATAACGGGGGAATTTTGTGTGAATCGGCCGGATGCGAATGTTTTCCGGAACCGTGATTCAGAATAGAAGAAAACACAATCAAAGGGGATTACAGAATGAGTAAATTACGCTTTGCATTGATCGGCTGCGGAAGAATTTCCAAAAACCATATCGCCGCCGCGATTGCTAATCAGGAAACGATGGAGCTTGCCGTGGTGTGCGACCCGGTTCTGGAAAACGCGGAAAAGAAAGCGAATGATTATTTTCAGGCGACCGGTGTAAAACCGCTGGTATACGCCGATTACAAAAAAGCGTTGGATGAGCAGAAAATCGACTGCTGCTCCATTGCGACCGAAAGCGGCTACCACGCGGAAATTGCGCTGTACTGCATTCACCATAAGAAAAACGTGCTGGTGGAAAAGCCGATGGCGCTGAACACCGCCGACGCGGAGCAAATGATCCGCGAAGCAAAGGCAAACGGCGTTACGCTGGGTGTCTGCCACCAGAACCGCTTCAATGCGCCGATTCAGGAGCTGCATAAGGCGCTGGAGGATGGCCGCTTCGGCCGTTTGGTCAACGGTACGGCGCGCATTCTGTGGAACCGCACCATGCCTTACTATCAGCAGGCCCCGTGGCGCGGCACCTGGGCGCAGGACGGCGGCACGCTGATGAACCAGTGCATCCACAACATTGACCTGCTCCAGTGGAGCCTGGGCGGTGAACCGGATACCATTATGGCTATGACCGGCAACTACCTGCGCGACATTGAGGCAGAGGATTTTGGCTCCATTCTGATCCGCTTCAAGAACGGCGCGATCGGCATTGTGGAAGGCACTGCCTGCGTTTACCCGAAAAACCTGGAAGAAACTCTTTCCATTTTCGGCGCGACCGGTGCGGCGGTCATCGGCGGCCTTGCCGTGAACCGTGTGGAAACTTGGAACTTTGAAACCCCCGCAGAGCAGGACGAACGCGTGGCGAAGCTGGCCGGAACCGACCCGAAGGATGTTTACGGAAGCGGCCACAACCAGCTTTACGCCAACTATATCAATGCGGTCAACACGCACACCGATCCGCTGGTCAGCGGAACCGAGGGCATTAAAGCCATGAAGATTATTCTTGCCGCATACAAGTCCCAGAAGACCGGTCAGGCAGTTAAATTCGACGGCCTCAGCTTCTCCACGCTCGACATGAGCAGTGCGGACGTAAAAGTAAGATAAAGTCAGAGTAAATGGGGAAAATGAAAATGAAAATTGTTACCGTGGTGGGCGCCAGACCGCAGTTTGTCAAGGCCTCCGTCGTGTCACAGGCACTCAAATCCGTGTGTACGGAGGTGATTGTGCACACCGGCCAGCATTACGACCGCAATATGTCCGACGTATTCTTTGAGGAACTTTCCATTCCACACCCCGCTTACAATCTGGGCGTCGGCTCCGGTTCGCATGGGCACCAGACCGGCGAAATGCTGATGAAAATTGAAGACGTGATTCTGAAGGAAAAGCCGGACATCATGCTGGTTTACGGCGATACAAACTCCACGCTGGCGGGTGCGCTGGCGGCTTCTAAGCTGCACATTCCGGTGGCCCATGTGGAGGCCGGACTGCGCTCCTATAATATGCGCATGCCGGAGGAACAGAACCGCGTTTTGACCGACCATATTTCGTACTGGCTGTTCTGCCCGACCCAAACCGCGGTGGACAACCTGAAAAAAGAGGGTATCACCAAAGGCGTTAGCATCAGCGGCGACGTGATGCTGGATTCCGTTCTGCACTTTTTAAAGATGGCGCAGGCAAATCCGCAGAAAACAGCCATTTACGACCAGCTGGGCATTGCACCGAAGCAGTACCGGCTGGCAACGCTTCACCGTGCGGAAACAACCGACGGCGGTCTGGAAGCCATTATTCGGATTTTCCAGGCATTTGAGCAGCTGCCTCAGCGGGTCGTGCTGCCTATTCACCCCAGAACCAGACCACTTGCGGAGGAGGCCATTGCCAAGCAGGGCTTCCAAAACATTCAGCTGATTGACCCGGTGGGCTATTTGGAAATGCTGCTTTTAACCTCTGGTGCGTGCCAGGTGCTGACCGATTCCGGCGGGCTGCAAAAGGAAGCATGGTTTATGAATGTTCCGTGCATTACGCTCCGGCAGGAAACCGAATGGGTGGAAACACTGAACGGAAACTGGAATGTGCTTGCTAAGCTGACCACGGAAGATATTTATGAAAAGGCCATGCATACCGTGCCGGATCCCGCCGCGCGCGACAGTATGCCGTTCGGCGACGGAAAAGCGTCGGAAAAAATTGCCGCGGCTCTGGCCGAAGCCTGAACAAGGGGTGCCATTAATGAACATCATTTATATCAACCATTACGCCGGTTCCGACCGGCACGGCATGGAGTTCCGCCCATACTTCATGGCAAAGCGCTGGGCGGCAGCCGGCCATAACGTTACCATGGTAGCAAGCTCTTATTCCCATTTGCGCACGAAAAATCCTGATCTGCAGGGAAACGCGACCATGGAGGAAACCATTGACGGAATCCGCTATTTCTGGATTTCCGGCCCGAAGTATGAAGGCAACGGGATAGGCCGAATAAAGAATATGCTTTCTTTTCTGCGCGGGCTTTACAAATACTCGGATCAAATTACCGCGCAGGGCAAACCGGACGCTATTATCGCGTCCTCTACTTATCCACTCGATATTTACCCCGCACACCGAATGAAAAAAAAATACGGCGGTATGCTGATTTACGAGGTGCACGACCTTTGGCCGCTCAGTCCGATTGAACTGGGGGGCATGAGCCCGAAGCACCCGTTCATTATGGTGATGCAGGCAGGCGAAAATTACTGCTACAAGCACAGCGATTATGTGGTATCCCTTCTGCCGAATGCCAAAGAGCATATGGTAGAACACGGCATGAGCCCGGAAAAATTCATCTGCATTCCGAACGGAATCGTGAAGGGCGACTGGGAAAAGCCAATGGCACAGCCCCCGGTTTACGCGGAAAAGCTGAAGCGCTACCACGATGAGGGATATTTCCTGATTGGCTACACCGGTGCGCACGGAATCGCAAATGCGCTGGACAGCTTTGTGGAAGCGGGCGAGCAGCTGCGCGGGAAAAAAATCAAGCTGCTGCTGGTTGGCCCCGGCCCGGAACGCGAACGCTTGAAGCAAAAGGTTGTCGACCTCAATTTGAGTGATACGGTCGAACTGTTGGAGCCGGTTCAGCGCGGTCAGGTGCCGGAGTTGCTGAACCAGATGGACGCGCTCTATGTCGGCTTGCAGCGCCAGCCCTTGTTCCGGTTTGGCGTTAGCCCCAATAAGCTGATGGACTATATGATGGCGGCTAAGCCGGTCATTTTTGCGATTGAAGCGCCGAACGATATGGTTGCGGACGCGAACTGCGGCATTTCCATTCCGCCGGAGGACAGCGGCGCGATTGCACAGGCGGCGCTAAAACTAGCCGCTATGCCGAAGGAGGAGTTGGAGGCAATGGGGAAGCGCGGAAAGGCGTATATTTTGGCGCACAACGAATACGACGTGCTTTCCGAGCAGTTCCTAAACGTGTTTACCCTTCCTTATACGAAGTAATTGCTGCCGGGTAACCGGATGGCAGTTTTTTGAGCCGAATATGAAATCGCGGTAAAACGTGAAGCTTCCTTGTAATTCAAGGCAGGATAAAAGATCAATGAAATCGAAAAAAGGCGGCCGTTTGGCCGCCTTTTTTCATTCGATTCCAAGTTCGTTCATTTTTTCCCGCAGCTTAATAAAGTCATCAAACGCCGCCGGTTTGTTGTTCGGGTTACGCAGCAACGCGGCGGGGTGCAGGGTCGCCATCATCAACACGCCGTTTTTCTCAAAGAAAATGCCGTGCTCCTTCATGATTTTTAGGTCCGGCTTAATCAGCTTCATGCCGGAAATCCGGCCGAGGCAAACGATGATTTTTGGCCGCATTAGGGCAACCTGATTGCGCAGCCAGCCGATGCAGAGTTCCTGTTCCTCCGGCAGCGGGTCGCGGTTTTTCGGCGGGCGGCATTTTACGGTGTTGCCAATGTAAATGTTGCGCTCCCGGCTTAAATCTACCGCGTCCAGCATTTTATCCAGCAGCTGGCCGCTGCGGCCTACAAAGGGAAGGCCTTGCAAATCTTCCTGTTCCCCGGGGCCTTCGCCGACAAACAGGACTTTCGCATTTCTATTTCCTCCGCCGAACACCACGTGGGTGCGGCCTTCACACAGACCACACTTTCTGCACATAAGGCAGGCGGATTCCAGTTCTTCCCAGGTTTGATACATGGATTGCGGCTCCTTTATCATAAGAAAAATTATTAGGTCAAAACGCTGCGCGTCGGCCAGCAAATCGGCATATAGCCGAAATGAGTTTTCGTCGCAGAAAAATTGCGTCCGCTACAGCGGAAAGGCGCTGCGCGCCGTACAGCAATTTCCAAATGAGAAATCAGCGTTAGCTGATTTCTCTATTATACCATACCCCATCTTTTTTAAAAAGTATGTTTTTACGACGTAATTCTTTGTAATTCTTGTAATTTCTGGCTTCGTGCGGTAAAATAAAAAAGTCGGTTACCTTTGGATGGAAGCCCGTGGCTTTTCATCGTAACGGACCTTAGTAATTTATATTAGGAGATGTTCATATTGAAGATTATGGTTGAAACTTCCGCTCGTCACATTCATCTGACGCAGGGAGATCTGGACACGCTGTTCGGCAAGGACTACAAGCTGACTCCGAAAAAGGACCTTTCCCAGCCCGGTCAGTTTGCCTGTGCGGAAAAAGTGGAAGTAGTTGGGCCGAAGGGCTCTCTTAAAATGTCGATTCTTGGTCCGGTTCGCCCGGAGACACAGGTTGAAGTTTCCAAGACCGATGCCCGTTCCCTTGGTATTGACGCTCCGGTTCGCATGTCTGCCGACCTGAAGGGTACGCCCGGCTGCAAAGTGATTGGCCCCAAGGGCGAAATCACTCTGGAACAGGGTGTGATTGTGGCAAAGCGCCATGCACACTTTACTCCGGATCAGGCTAAGGAATACGGCGTGAAAGACGGCCAGAACATCCAGATTAAGCTCGATTACAACGACCGCGCTCTGATTTTCGGCGACGTGGTTGCCCGTGTGAGCAAGACTGCCGGCCTTGCCGTACATATCGACACCGACGAAGCGAATGCTGCCGGTCTGCCGGGAACGGTTGACGGCGAAGTCATTCTTTAATTTTTAATTTTAGGGAACCGCTGACTTTGGTCAGCGGTTCTTTCGTGTCAGAAACAGGCATAGGGTAAGCGCAGCTGGCTGCGCTGCCTTGTGCCTGTTTTTCTACATTTTTGGCCGAAAAATATCGCCGGTATGGGGTTGTTTTACCGTGTTGAAGAATTAGATGACCGCACTGAGCATATGTTTTACTGGGGAGACGGAAACATGAGGTCGAGCCTCAAATTTTTAAATCCATTTTTTACAGCATAAAAAAAGAATGCCGCAAAAGGAGTGTAATTCCTTTTGCGGCATTCTCGCTTTATGATTCATGTTATGGCTTATGGCCATTAGTATTCCAGTCATGCTCCCTTTACGGATGCCGCCAGGCTTTCTGCCAGCGCATCCAGGTTGGCCATGTTGTCTTCGTTCATGGCAGAGGTGAGCGTTAGCTTTTCGTCCAGAACGGTCATATTTTTCATTTCGTTCTCCAAGAAGCTGCGCATCAGCGTGCCGGACTTGCATGCCCAAGAGCCGTTTTCCACAATGGCGAAAGTGCGGTTCTGAAGATTCAGCGCCTTCATGTCCATCAGGTAGTTGTGCATCGGCGGGTAAATTCCAAGGTTATAGGTAACAGAGGCAAGCACAATGTGGCTGTACCGGAAGGATTCGGAAATCAGGTAGGAAACGTGGGTGTTGGAAACGTCGTATAGGGCGACGTTGGTAATGCCCTTTTCCACCAGTTTGCTTGCCAGCGCGTCGGCGGCGCTTTCCGTGTTGCCATACATGGAACCGTAAACAATCAGCACACCTTTTTCTTCCGGTTCGTATTTGCTCCATTTATCGTATTTGTCCAGAAAATACCCCAGATTGGAACGCCACACGGGGCCGTGCAGGGGGCAGATGTACTTAATGTCCAGCTTGGCAGCCTTTTTCAGCAATGCCTGTACCTGCGGGCCGTACTTGCCAACAATGTTGGTGTAGTAGCGGCGGGCCTCGTCAATCCAGTCGCGGTCAAAGTTCATTTCGTCGTTGAACAGTTTGCCGTTCAGCGCTGCAAAGGTGCCGAACGCGTCCGCGGAGAAGAGCACTCCGTTGGTAGTGTCGAAGGTTGCCATAACCTCGGGCCAGTGAACCATCGGCGCGGAAACGAAGGTTACCGTATGCTTTCCAAAGGATTTGGTGTCGCCTTCTTTCACTTCTTCCGTGCGCTCGTCAATATGGAAGCCGAACTGACGCATCAGCATAAAAGCCTTGTTGTTGCTGATGATCTTGGCGTTCGGATAACGGATCAGCACTTCTTCCATGGAAGAGGCGTGGTCCGGTTCCATGTGGTTGACCACAAGGTAGTCGAGCGGTCTGCCGTTCAAAACAAATTCAATATTCTCTAGAAACTGGCGGCAGGCCGACCAGTCCACCGTGTCGAACAGCACGGTCTGCTGGTCCAGGAGAAGGTAGGAGTTGTAGGATACCCCGCGCGGAATCGGATGAATATTCTCAAACAGAGCCAGACGGCGGTCGTTCGCGCCTACCCAGTATAAATCTTCGGTTACTTTTCTTACACTATGCATGGTGGAATCCCCCTTTACACTAAATCATTTGTTTTCCGGTGTTCATGCTTCTATGAACTGCGCTTTTTCTTCGCCGCATTCCGGGCAGATCCACTCTTCCGGGAGCGCATCAAACAGGGTGCCGGGGCGAATGTCACTTTCTGGGTCACCCGCGGCGGGATCATATTCGTATCCGCAGCCGTTGCAGACATACCGTTTCCAGTCCGGCACGGTTTTGCGGACTTTTGCCCGTTTCATTTTCTTCATGGGCGGAGCGGGCTTTTTGGGCTTGCCGTTGTCTAGTGCAGCAGTCAGCAGTGGGAGAATTTCCAGCACATCTCCTACAATGCCGTAATCGCAGTTTTTAAAGATGGGTGCGTTCGGGTTAATATTAATCGCTACGATTGTGGTTGCGTCCTTTATCCCTTTTAAATGCTGACCGGCGCCAGAAATGCCGCAGGCAATGTAAAGATTTCCGGTAAATTTCTGACCGGACATGCCCACATAGCGGTTCAGCGGCACATAATGCAGGGTTTCGGCCACCGGGCGGGAAGAACCGATTGCCGCACCTGCCTGAAGTGCAAGGGCTTTAATCAGCTCCATGTTCTCTTTCGCACCAATTCCCTGGCCTGCGCTTACCACTCGGTCCGCCTTGACAATCGGCGTATCCGGGTCGATTCCGACGGTGAAGTCGTAGCCGTCCGCTTTCAGTGCTTCCACCAATGCGTTTACCCGTTCCTGCACGCTTCCATCTTTATAAATTATCTTTTTACGCACGCCGGTAATTGGTTCCACTTTGGTACGCTGCATCGGTTCCTTCGACATTTTGCCGATAATATGGGAGGCGATGACCACACGCTGAATTTCATTGGTGCCTTCGTAAATCGTGCAGATTTTTGCGTCACGGTAGGCGCGTTCCACTTCCATGCCTTTCAGATAGCCGCTGCCGCCGAAAATTTGGAGCGCGTCGTTCACAATTTCCAGACAGCGGTCGGAAGCGTACTGCTTTGCCATGGCGGCTTCCATTCCGTACGATGCGTGCTGTTCTTTCAGCTCCGCTGCGCTGTACACCAAAAAGCGCGCGGCGCGAAGCTTGGTTGCCATATCAGCCAATTTAAAAGCGATAGTCTGCTGCTGACAGATGGGCTTGCCGAATTGGATGCGTTCTTTGGAGTAGGCAAGTGCATTTTCATAAGCGCCTTGGGCAATTCCAAGCGCCTGTGCAGCAATGCCAATGCGTCCGCCGTCCAAAGTGGATAACGCAATTTTAAAGCCCTGTCCTTCCTTGCCAAGCAGATTTTCTTTCGGAACCCTTACATTGTTGAAAATCAGCTCAGCAGTGGAGGAGGATCGAATACCCATTTTATCATAATGATCGCCAAAAGTGAAGCCTTCCCAGCCTTTTTCCACAATAAACGCGCTAATTCCATGGGTTCCTGCGCCTGGGTTGGTCACAGCAAACACAACGTAAGTATCGGCCACCGGGGCGTTGGTAATAAATATTTTCCCACCGTTCAGAATGTAATATTCCCCGTCCTTTTCCGCGGTGGTTTCTGTGCCGCCTGCGTCGCTGCCGGCGTTTGGCTCGGTCAGCCCGAACGCGGCGATTTTCTCACCCCGTGCGAGCGGAACCAGATATTTCTGCTTCTGCTCTTCCGTGCCGTAGGCAAAAATCGGCCAGGAACCCAGTGAAACATGGGCGGAAAGGATTACGCCGGTCCCACCGTCCACGCGGGAAAGCTCTTCCACTGCAATCGCGTAGCTCAGTTGGTCAAGCCCCAGCCCGCCGTACTCTTTCGGATAAGGAATTCCCATCCAGCCAAGTTTCCCCAGCGTTTGGACCGCCTCTGTTGGGAATCTGTTTTCCTTGTCCAGCTGAAACGCAAGCGGTTTCACCTCATTTTCCGCGAACTCGCGCACTTTTGCGCGCAGGGCCTCATGGCCTTCCGTTGTTTGAAATAGCATAACAGCTTCCTCCCCTTGTCTGTTTCTTTGTATCTCATAAAACCGTCGGATTCGACCGGTTATGAGTCCAATGAACCTATAAAATTGAAGATTATGCAGAATACTTGATAAATTTTATCCAGTTTAACCGCAAAAAAAGAAAAGAAGGACAATGTGCTGAAAAACGGAACCGGAAGAGCAGCCTCAGGCGTCGTTGGATAGAATCTGCCGAAGGCTGCGGGCGCGCAGTTCAGAATCCAGAACATGCTGAATTTGGAGCAGGTGTTTGTTGACACTGCATGTGCAATCGTATTGCTGCCTCCATGCGCATTGATGCCCCGGTTTTGTACAGGTGCTGATTAAATGATCGCCTTCCATAATCTGGGTTAGGTCGTACAGGCTGACCTTGTTTAAATCCGCGACCAACTGACAGCCGCCGTCCGCACCGCGGGAAATCTGAATTAAGCCGGCGCGTTCCAGCTTTTTTAGTATTTTATAAGTAAACTGCTGCGGCAGAAGTTCCTTTTGGCAGATGTCCCCGGTGGTTGCCCGCTGCCCGTCCGAAAGCACGCGCAAAATGCGCAGGGCGTAATCTGTTTCGCGTGTAATAAGCAGTTTCATTCCCTCCAATCCGTCCGATGCAGGAATTTTTCTAAAATAAATATATCATTCTGGATAAACTTTGTCAAGTATAAAGTGAACGAGAATTATGAATCAAGAACAGAGCATCATAAGCGATTCTTTCGCGTGCGATTTTGCAATTTATTTAAAAAGAACAGCTTACTGTTCCATACGGTGAAGTACGGCAAATAAGCTGTTTTCTTCTTATCGTTCATTTTATTCACTTTCTGTTTCCGCTTTTGGGAACGACGGCCGCAGCTTGAAAATCAGGAATACCCAAACCACCGACAGTGCAAACACGACTCCTTCTGTCAGAATGGGATTGGTGTAAGTGCTGAGCGTTGCAGCGGCAAAATCCAAAACAAAGTGCGCCAGAAGTGCCAGAAGGTAGAATACGGGCCTGCGTTCGTTCAGTGCTTTGAACACCAGTACGGTGGCGAACAGGTGGAAGGCGACCGCGAATACGCGTTCCAGCACACCAAGAAAGACTAACTGAGGGGTGGCAGCCGCCATGGCGGCAAGAATTTGGTTTGCCGTGTCCGGGTAAGTGGCCAGCGTTTTTTGCAGCGTCCCGTTGTTAATCATGATGGAGTAGGTAATATTATTGATTTGTGTCATGCCGGTTAGAAGAATCACTTCGCAGAAACCGTGCCCCAATCCGAACGCGATAGCATCGCGGAACAGCCAGTCCTTTTTCTGAAGGAAGCCGGCGAACAAATAACGGGCACTTTCCTCAAATAATCCGGCGGTAAAGGCCAGCATCATCAGATAAGGAATGGCGTTTGCCGCAAACGCCTTGAACCAATCCTGTGTTTTCAGCACGTTCAGAATTTGGAGCCGAAGCAGAATCTGGGATACAAAAAAGGATGCGAAGCCAAGAAACATCGGTTTTTTATTGATTTTTTTCTTCCAACATAACACAATAAGAAGCACAATGGGCAGCACGATTTCGGCTGCCGCCGCAAACAGGAATGACACAAACAATGGGGCAGAAACAACGGTACCGGTTTTTATCATCATGGACTCATTCTTTCCTATTTAGTAACCGCCTGGGCTTTCGAATTGCTTTCATCAACGGTTACTTCATTATAAAGCAACATGCAGAATCACGGCTACCACAATCAGCACACATCCGCCGCGCCGCGCGTAAGATATGGACTGTTTCAGCCCGACCTGCCGGCTGGTTTCCGGTGTGGAGAAAGGGAAGGGGAACAGGAGCGCGCCAATTAGTGCAATGGAAAGCGGGACAAGAACTTTGGGCATGACTACGGCACCGACAATCAGCAGAACGATCAGCGACATCATCAGAACCAGGAACGGGGAAACGAATTTGCGGGAATAGTCTAAAAAGCGCTTTGCCTCTTCCCAGCAGGATTCACAGCAGAACGAAAGGGGGTCTCCTTCTTCCTGCTCCAAAGTGTATTCGGTTCCCGGCTCTTCGGATTCCTCCAGCGGTTTTCCGCAGTAGGCACAGTTCATAAATGGTTGTGCTCCTTTCATTTATATTAGGTGTGGCTGGCTGAAGAATTTCGGCCGCAAACAGCCGACAGCATAAGAATGACCGCGAGCAGTAGAAACGCCTCGTTTTCTTACTCTTTTTTCGGCGTATTCTCCCGGCTTAAAAACTGGTTCAACCAGCTTACGACTTCTTCCAAAACAGAACCGTTCAGTTCGTAAAAGACGTATTTCCCGGCCTTTTTGCTGGAAATCAGATCGGCACTTTTTAGAATGGACAGATGATGGGAGATGGTCGCAGTCGTCGTATGGAAGGAATTGGAGATTTCTCCGGCGGAAAGGGGCTCCT
This sequence comes from Clostridiales bacterium, assembly GCA_012839345.1. Taxonomy (GTDB): domain Bacteria; phylum Bacillota; class Clostridia; order Oscillospirales; family Acutalibacteraceae; genus Caproiciproducens. Next base: position 87,584 of record DUNN01000028.1, read on the forward strand.
CTTTCAGCAAATTCAGGATTTCCCGCCGGGTGGGGTCGGAAAGCGCTTTAAAAGTTTCCGCGGGCGGCATTGCCCTGCCTCCTTTATTTCTATTTTGTCAGAATGTATCATAACACGTACCGAAAAAAAGTCAATATTATTTTGAATTATATCAAAATGTTTTTTTCTTGACTTTCACGGTAGAATTCGTATATAATAGGGATACTTGCCCGGTTCCGGAAGAATGAGGTTCTGCGAATACGGCTTGTCAATTTGGGGAAAATCGTATATAATAGTGAAGTTGAAAAAAGCAAGGCAGAAATGCGTGCAATAGGATATGCAGGCGGGCGGGCTCTGCGCGGCGGGACGCCGTGAACCATGTCAGGCGGGGAACCGAGCAGCATTAAACGGACTGCCCCGGGCGATGCAGGTGGTCTGTTCGTCTGCATATCCTAGTGCATGAGGTGCCGCTGAACAAGCGGCCTGTCTTGCTTTCCATTTGTCCAAGGGGGTGCGTTTCGTGTATCAGGTGCTTTACCGGAAATGGAGACCCAAGGCATTTGCTGATGTGGTCGGCCAGCCGCAAGTGACCGTAACCCTCAAAAATGAACTGATGGCAGGGCGCATTGCCCATGCCTATTTATTTACCGGTTCGCGCGGAACAGGCAAAACAACCTGCGCAAAAATTTTGGCGAAGGCGGTCAACTGTTTGCACCCGGTGGACGGGGACCCTTGCGGCGAATGCGAAATCTGCCGCGGGGTGGACAGCGGTTCTGTGATGGACATTGTGGAAATCGACGCGGCCAGCAACAACGGGGTGGACAATATCCGTTCCCTGCGGGAAGAGGCGAACTTTACGCCCGCCGCCGCAAAATATCGTGTTTATATCATTGACGAAGTGCACATGCTTTCCACCGGGGCGTTCAACGCACTTTTGAAAACGCTGGAAGAGCCGCCCGCGCATGTGATTTTTATTCTTGCCACTACAGAAGTGCACAAGCTGCCGGCAACCATTCTTTCACGCTGCCAGCGCTTTGATTTTCATCGTATTGCGCCGGAGGAGATTGCCTCACGGCTGACGTATGTGACCGAACAGGAGGGCGCACACATTGAGCTGCAGGCGGCGCTTCTGATTGCGCGCTTGGCCGACGGTGCCCTGCGCGATGCGCTTTCCCTGCTGGACCAGTGCCTTGGCCGCAGCAAAGACATAACCGTGGAGGTTGTGAACGAAACGGCCGGTCTGGTTGGGCGCGACCACCTGTTTGAACTGACCGATGCCATGCGGGAAAGCGATTCTTCCCGTGCATTAGAACTGATTGACCAGCTGCATAATTCTTCCAAGGATATGGCGCGTCTGTGCGAGGAACTTTCCTCGCATTTCCGCAACCTGATGCTGATTAAAACCATGAAAGACGCGCGCGGTATGGTGGTTGTATCCGACGCGGAGTACGAACGCCTGACCAAACAGGCGCTGGCGATTCCGTTGCCCGCTATCCTGCATGGGTTGGACACGCTTCAGACTGCGCTGGAAAAGATGTACCGGGGCGGCAACCGCCGCATCGAGTTTGAAATGGCGATGCTGCGCCTGTGTTCGCCGGAACTGGATTCCACGCAGGAGGCGCTCATCCGCCGGATTGAAGCGCTGGAGCGCGGCTCGGTAAGAGTTACACCCCCAAGGGCAAAGCCGGTGGAGCAGAAAGCGCAGGCCACATCCACTGGGACTGAACCGGGACCGGAGGAGGAATCCGAAACGGTTCCGCTTCCATCGGAGGCCGAAGTGCCGCCCGAACGGCCTACACGCAATCCCGCCGCAGCCCTTCCGAAGAAAGAAGTGGACATGCTGCAGGAGAAGGCAGAGCGTCTGGCGGAATGGCCGGAAATTCTCCGCGTGCTTCGGGATTATTCGCGTTCCATCGCGAGCGCGTTCAACGGTTCCACTGCTTACGTCAGCGGGGGATACGTCCTAATTGACGCACCGAATGAAATCGCGTTTCGTCTTCTGCGCGAACCGGCGCAGCGTGACCACATGCGCAGAGCCATTCAGCAGGTGACCGGCCGGGTTTACAATCTTGGCCCTTATAAGCCCGTAAAAACGGAGCAGGCGGGGGAGGACCCCCTTAAACGTCTGGCGGGGCTGGCACAGCAGGAAGGCATTGAGGTCATCCAGAAATAAAGGTTTTATCGAATATTAATGATAGTTATTGATGACGATTGAATTTACAGGAGGAATATCGTATGAAAGCAAGACTTCCACAAGGATATGGCGGGGGCGGAGCCTCCAATCTTCAGCAGATTGCACGTCAGGCGCAGAAGCTGCAGGAAGAAATGGATCAGGTGACCAAGGAACTGGAAGCAAAGGAATATTCAGCGACTGCCGGCGGCGACGCAGTAAAAGCCACCGTGACCGGCAAGATGGAAGTAAAATCTATTCAAATTAAACCGGAAGTTGTTGACCCGGAAGACGTTGAAATGCTGTCTGACCTTGTAATCGCTTCGGTGAATGAAGCGATTCGCGCAGCCATTGCAGATAAAAACGAACGGATGGAGGCAATTTCCGGCGGCCTGAGCGTGCCGGGATTCATTTAAGATGCCATCGCCATATAATGTCGCTCCACTGTCCCGCTTAATCGAGCAGTTCGAGCGTCTCCCCGGAATTGGACATAAAAGCGCGCAGCGCTTGGCTTACTATGTTCTAGGCCTTTCGAAAGAAGCCGCAGAAAATTTGGCCAACGCGATTCTCGACGCGCACGAAAAAATACATTATTGCAAAATCTGTTGCAATCTAACGGATCAGGAGCTTTGCCCGGTCTGCCGCAATGAGGCGCGCGACAAATCCATCATTTGCGTGGTGGAGGACCCGCGCGACGTCATTGCGCTGGAACGTACGCAGGAGTTCCACGCGGTTTACCACGTGCTGCACGGCTCGATTTCCCCGTTAAACGGGGTAGGGCCGGACCAGCTCTGCATTAAGGAACTGCTGGCACGTGTGAACGCAGGCGGAGTAAAAGAAGTGATTATGGCCACGAATCCCACGGTAGAGGGTGAAGCGACCGCCATGTATATTTCGCGTCTGCTCAAACCGCTTGGTGTAAAGGTAACGCGTCTGGCTTACGGAATACCGGTCGGCGGTGATTTGGAGTATGCCGACGAGGTCACGCTTTCCCGCGCGATTGAAGGCCGCAGTGAAATTTAATTTTTGTATTTTATCCCATATAAAGTGTCTTGACAATTCGGATAAATTATGCTATTCTCTGAATCCAACAGAATAGAAGGAGGGCTTTTTATGGCGTCTGAAAATTTAAAAACGATTGCTCAAAATAAAAAAGCTTTCCATGACTATTTTGTGGAGGAGAGCATGGAAGCTGGAATTGAACTTTGCGGCACCGAAGTAAAATCGCTGCGCAAAGGGCAGGTAAACCTGAAGGATTCCTGGTGCTCCATTGTCAAGGGCGAACTTCTGGTGAACGGGATGCATATCAGCCCGTACGAACAGGGGAATATCTTTAACCGTGACCCTATGCGGGTGCGCCGCCTGCTGATGCACCGGCGGGAAATAATGCGCCTATTCGGTTTGGTGAAGCAGGATGGTTATTCCCTGATTCCGCTTTCTGTGTACCTGAAGGGTTCCCTCGTAAAAGTGCAGGTTGGTCTGTGCAAGGGCAAAAAACTGTACGACAAACGCGCCGATATGGCGGAACGCGCCGCGAAGCGCGATATCCAGCGTGCCATAAAGGAGCGGAACCGGTAAGCCGCTGGAAAAGGTTCTGGTAAATATTTTTCACAAAGTTGAATTGACTTTTTATCGGCGCATATTATAATAAGGATGGATCATTCAGAAGTGTGTCTATCCTTCAGAAGAGCAATACCGTTTATATGGGGATGTAAAGGTTTCGACGGGGATTGCGAGCCTGAGTAAGCGAGTAGCGACGCGGAACGCTTTAATTTCGCACCTTTAAATTAAATGACAAAAATTCTAACGCTAACTATAACTACAATTATGGGATGGCGTACGCAGCCTAATTAACGCTGCCGTCTTTACCGGGAGTACCGCGGCCTGGATAAAGGCGTCGATGAGCGGTGAACGTGAACAGGAGGATGCCTTTGCTCCTGTCATGACTGAAAGGCTACTAATGCGCTGAGCCTGCTTATGGGCGCGGCGCAGAGGGAATGTTAAACCATAAGCTATACTCGTAGAAAGCTCTGGTAAGTGATTTTCGGACACGAGTTCGATTCTCGTCATCTCCACCAATTCAAGATAAGGCGAACCCCGTACGGGGTTCGCCTTTGATGTTTTTATCTTCACCATAGAAATAGCATCAATTCCTATAAATGGAATTGATGCTATTTTTTATGAATATCACTGTATGCCCGCCGCGTTTTGCTCCGAGCATATTTTTTGTCGTTTATAAATAGCCATAAACTTCAGTTTACCTTATATGAAAACCGACCGGATGTTCATTATTTAATTAGGAAATGTCCCACATGTATTTATGATTTGTGTCAAACCGAAAATGGTCACGTATTATATCAATAGAAAAGGTACAAGTGCAAATTCAGAGCAGCGATCAACACCTTATCAGGTTCCGCAATCTAATTTGCGCAAGAACCCGCACCCTATGTTATTATATGTGCCTGCGTGAAATTAAGTGAATGAGCTTCATCGGTGAACAAAAGAGTATTATTCAATTTATGAGAAAAGAAGGTTTGCTCGTATGCCTACTATTACACTCAATGCAGCTGGAACTACCTTTGTTGCCTCAGCTCAACCAAATACTAATTTTGCAACTTACCCCACGATCTATACTGGAACCGACCCATCATTCGATTTTACGATCAGTTATTTGAAATTCGATTTGAGTTCAGTACCGGTTACAAGGGTTGACAGTGCAATACTTGAGTTAACAGTTCTTGCTAAAACCGGCGCTTTACCCAGTTTGGTTGTTGTTAACAGAGTAACTGCCCCCATTTGATATTAATACCATAACCTTTAACACACAGGTAGCTTTTGCGCCAACATCGTCTCAGAGAGTAGTAACAGCAGAAGATTTGTATCAAAGAGTACAATTTGACGTTACAGATATTGTTAACCAATGGTTAGATGGAACATTTCCGAATTATGGATTGGCACTTACAAACACAGATGGTACTACTGTCGTCCAATTCGCCTCTAACAATATTTCTTACGCACCATATTTACCCACACTCATTTTAACCTATTCTACAGGTCCGACCGGTCCAACGGGTCCAACCGGCCCGACCGGCCCAACGGGTCCAACCGGTCAAACTGGCCCGACGGGTCCAACGGGTCCAACGGGTCCAACCGGTCAAACTGGCCCGACGGGTCCAACGGGTCCAACCGGCCCATCGGACGGTCCAACGGGTCCAACCGGCCCAACGGGTCCAACCGGCCCGACAGGCTCGACCGGTCCAACCGGCCCAACGGGCCCAACGGGTCCAACCGGCCCAACCGGCCCATCGGATGGTCCAACCGGCCCAACCGGCCCAACAGGAGCAACAGGTCCAACCGGTCCGACAGGCCCAACTGGTGCTACTGGCCCAACTGGTACAGTTCAGCCAAATCCATTTGAAATCTTTGTTCAAGCTGGAGCGATTGATGGAGATGGTACACAGGCAAAGCCATTTGGAACAATACAAGAAGGGGTGTCAGCCGTAGCACCAACGGGCGTTGTTCATGTGTTAGGTGGAACTTATTCAATCACTTCACAAATAACAATAAACAAAGCGGGAGTTACAATACAAGGATACCCAGATACAGTTGTATTAGTGCAGGCCGCGGTAATTGCCTTCCTTGTTACAGGAAACGGTGTAACAATAGATGGATTAACGATTACCAGTAATAATCCGTATGCTATTGAATTCATTCAATTTGCGGGAATAAACCATAAGTTAACAAATAATGTTATCTTTGGGCCTCCTCAGGTGGGTCCGTCGTCCGACTGGGTTGTTAACCGGGGATTTGTCACGCAGTCAAATGTACAGAATTTGATCGTTCAGAATAATATATTCTACTCGCTAAGACAACCAGCTTACCTCAATCCAAACTCAACCGGTAATATCGTTGACAATGTGGTTTACAATACACGTGGATTTGTTGTAGATAGAGCGATATTTGTCTTCTCAGGAAATTCATGGGGAAGCCCTGCCAATGCAGTTGATATCGCGTTGTTGGATGGTACACTGTTCGGTTCGCCCTATGATCCTTTGACTGATTTAAGCAATAACAATAGCGTTGCCAACATCAGTGATCAAAGGACACCATGATAACCTATGCAGAGTCAAATGAGTGATGTTTTCGAGGCCTTGTTTATCCGAATCCTCGCATAGTCCAAAAGCAGCACGAACATCCTTTTAATGAAAGAAACATGTTTGGATTTCGCGCGTTTACCTCCACCAGCTGGCTGAGCCTGCACGTAATTCACGCTCCTCACATCGTGGGGAGCGTTTTGCTTTGCGCGCACGTTTACGCCTTATATCTTTTTTGTACGAATTGAATCAATAGAAAACCCGCATAAATACTGAAAATCCAGTATCTATGCGGGTTTTGCTATAAACGGAATTCACATTGAAATGTTTTAAGTAGGCGTTTTGATAGGCGCTGTACTATTTACCTTACATAGCTGATGTCATTGTCGCGCCTTTCTTTCGGTGCCGGCGCGTTTTCCTTCGGATACCCCAGAGCGACGCAGCCGAAGGGGATATATCCTTCCGGAAGTTTGAGCTGCGGCAGAATTTCTGCGTCACGCAGGCCGTCTACGACGGAGCAGATATAGCAGGTGCCCAGCCCATAGGCATAAGCGGCCAGCAGAATGTTCATAATGGCGCACGCCACGTCCTCGCGGTTATATTTGAATGCTTCGGGAGCAGACAACACAATGACGGTGGGTGCATTGTAAAAGGGGGTATGACCCGGTGAATATTTGCCCCCGTTGCGGGCTGTGGCATCAACAATATCCGACAATAATTTCTTATTCTGGATTACTGTAAAATGACGGTTCTGCATTCCCATGGAGGAGGGGGCATATTTTGCCGCGTGCAGAATATCAGCCAGTTCTTCCTCAGAAATTTGTTCTGGACGAAACGACCGGATGGTACGACGGTCGAGCAGGGCTTCAATGGTATGATTCAAAATCATATTCATTCCTCCAACGGTGATATTTGGGATTCTTTACAATATATAGTGGATAATGTTTAAAATTATATCCTAATACAAAAGATAAAGCAACCTGTTTTTCGTGAAATCTGTTGATCTTTAAAAAGTTGCATTTTCTTTTCAAAAGAGGGTTGACAAATTCCTATATTTTGATATAATAGTCCATGTTGTTTCGCTGCTGCGAATGTTGATGCGGAATTGTGTAAAGGTAGCACGACAGACTCTGACTCTGTTTGTGAGGGTTCGAATCCTTCTTCCGCAGCCATAGCCCCAAAAACGGGGCTTAATTTTTCGAGGTGTGGCTCAGCTTGGTAGAGCGCTACGTTCGGGACGTAGAGGCCGCTGGTTCGAATCCAGTCACCTCGACCATGAATAAAGGGTAAAAGCATATGCTTTTACCCTTTATTATTAAATAATATTATATATTTAGTGATTCTAAGTACATAATTATTTGATAACACAAGTGGAGGCTTGTGCTACCAAATAATTGTTATGTTTCACAAAGAATTGTTGGCACAATCACATAGGAACTTAAATTCCTCTCCCAGGTTCTCTGGAAGCTGCCCCCAATACAGTGACGTTGGCCGGGTAGAAGTATCATTATCACTTTGCTGGGGTTATCGCACATCCAGTTGCCAGTTGGATATCAGCATGCAGTTGATCGCAAATGCGGCTGTGCCGGCTTTGCGATGTCCAATGTTTCCGCTCCGACAAAAAAAGTCTTTGTGTTACACTATGATTTCATCAATCGCTGCTACCGATTGATTGAAATATTTTTCAAAGTGCGCCAACCTCACGCCGCGAATGTTACATTCGCATTATGAGGTACACAATGCATATCGCATTGTGGATGTGTTGTGGAAAAACAAAAGTCTGTACCCTCACCGTCCAATAAGGGTACAGAACTTGACATGTATCCGAAATACGTGCTAAGATAGCAACGCATAAACGGCATTCACAAGTCATAACGGGTCTAGTACACCCTTATGGCGGATGGAAGTCAGCTGGTTCCAGCCGGCTGACCTCCTGTGGATGCTTTTTGTTTATCCACAAAAAGAATTATAATACAGGATAATATAGGAAATTTAAAATTGCAAGGAAAATTTAACAGTTTACTATGTAAGATCGGATATACTCCGGTTTTTTTATTTTATGACGATTACGCAGTTGATTTTCCGGCTTGTAATTTCGACAAGCAGATTTTGAAATCCTTACCGATTGGTATCCGTTTTGTAAGGTACCGTTAGTTTTGGGCTGTCATAAGATAGGCAGAGACTTCGGGCCAACTTGGTCAGAAGTTACGGGGCTTGTCCCGCGATGCCGCGGGACAGCACAAAAAAACACCTGTGCGGAGAGACCCCCGCAAGGTGTTGATTAGTTTTACTCTTCTTTTACTCATCTGCGATATCTTTTGTGGTGGCTTCTTCTGTTTCTGATTTTCTACGCATTGCCAAAAGCAGTGTGGGAATTGCTGCTACCACAGTAAAGCCGATGGCCCACCAGAAAGAGACGTTGAACGCATGGGAAATCGCGGGAAGATCGGAATCGACGTGACCTGTCATCTGTTGCTGGACAACGGTCGCGAGAATCGCCGATCCGAAAGCTCCACCAATGGTCTGAAAGATTCTTGTAGCGATGCTTGCGTGAGGAACTTGCTCCCTTTGCAGCCCAATGTAAGCGGACGTCATAATGGAAATCAGCAGACCGCCAAGTCCCGCTCCTCTGACCAATAAAGCAGCGGCCAAAAGAATGAGATTTGTATCTGCACCCGCAAGAGCAAACGGCACTGTGCCGGCCGCAATAACGGCGAGGCTCACCAGCACAATATTACGCGAACCGTCGCGGTCGGCTATCTTAGCCGCCCAACTTCTGGTCAGTAGCATACCGATACCCTGAGGAAGCAACCACAGCCCGGTATACAGAACGCTTGTACCGCGTACATTTTGATAATAGAGCGGAAGGATCAGCAAAGCGCCGTTTGTAATAATACCTGTCAATACCAGCAAAATATTCGAAGCGGAAAAATTGACGGATTTGAACAATCGAAGATTCAAAACCGGCTCCCGTTTTGTGTTTAAAGCATAAATGACATACAACGCCATCAAAACGATACCAATAATCAGAGGGACATAGACAGCACTACTACTTAATCCTCCATTTTTGGCAATTTGAGTGATGCCGTAAATCAGAAGGGCAAATGCAGGAGAGAGCAAAAGCATGCCAATGATATCAAGGGAAGCTTTCTTCTCCAAAAATTCGTCGGCCGGAATTCCCCAGACAGCCAGTGGGATCGCTACAATGCAAATTGGGATATTAACTAAGAAAATTGCACGCCAGCCAAGGCCGTTAACGATTACTCCGCCCAAAACCGGCCCTAGAATCGGCCCGAGGAGAGCGGGAATACTGACAATTGACATGATCTGCCCGAGACCATGTCCTCCTGAAAGCTGTACAAGCTCTGTTGTTAGCACTGGCATTAATAATCCCGCGCCGATTCCTTGAATTACTGCAAAGCCAATTAAGCTTTGGATGTTCCATGACAGCATGGCGAGCACGGAACCAACCAGAAAGACCGCCAAAGAAAAAATGTAGGACCTTTTGCATCCGAATCGTTTGGTGGCCCATCCCGAAATTGGAACGGTAAGCCCCATCGCCAGAACGTATCCGGTTGTGATCCACTGCACGGTAGAAATGGTTGCTTTCATATCAGCCGCTATTGTTTTGATAGCCACATTGACCATTGTTGAATCAAAGAGTGGCGCAAGGGCACCGACAACCAGGATTATGGCTGCCTTGAGTACGATTGGGTCGAGCTTATCCTGCGATGATTTTACGTTTGTTGCACTCATGAGAAAACTCCCTTCACTTTATATAAGAAACGTTTTGCGTTTCTTATGCAAATATGATATAATAAATGCAATACGAATACAATAGTCATTCTCGACATAGAAATAAGAAACTAGTTAAGTTTCTTATGTGTATTTTTACAACAAAAGTACATTTATTGCTGAGAATGGGAGGGAAATAATATTATGGACGGACAAAAGAAAGGTATGCGTCGCCGTGGGGAAGCTCTGGAAGATGCAATCCTGCTTGCCGCGTGTGAGGAACTTTATGAAACAGGCTATACGCATCTGACGATGGAAAGCGTCGCAAAGAGGGCAGGGACAAATAAGGCTGTCCTTTATCGCCGATGGGACAACAAGTTGGAGCTTGTGATTGCCGCCTTGCATAAATATGTGCCGAAAATTACGGATGAAATACCGAACACCGGAAACCTGCGCGACGATGTGGTTACCTATTTGCAGCAACTTACTGCACCGCTGAAATCCATTGGTGCGCAGACGATAAGAGGACTTATGACGGAACCGCATGTGGGCGGTTCTTTAATAGCGTACTTACCGCAGGTCATCCAGCCGAGAACGGAGAGCAAACTGATGGTGGCTATGACGGCGATTTTGAAAAACGCGGAGATTCGTGGAGAAGTCTGCTTAGAGAGATTGACAGCCCGAATGATTTCATTGCCGCTCGATTTACTGCGGTACGAATTGATCACTATGCAAGAACCCATATCTGACGAAGTCATAACGGAGATAGTCGACGATATTTTTATGCCAGTTGTCCGATCTAATAATCAATTACAGGCGCAATCGTAGTTTCTAATCATGGCGGATCGGTACTAGATCACGTCGTACATATCTTTTTAGTGCTGGTCTTATCCTTCATGCTCCACGTTTTGGTTGTTACCTATTTTGCTATAACCAGGGTTCCTTCTGTTGTTCCCAGTAAGAACAGGATATCCCCATGTTTCAGCCGGTGTTCTCTAACCCACGAAATAGGTAAAGTAACCAGTCCCCCAATAATGGAGCAAGACTTGTATGGATGTGCTTCTTTTCTGCAAAGATAAGATGGCTGATAAAACAGTTGTCGATCTGATGTTTTAAAGAACAACTCATCATTGATTTCCGATATTCCATAAAAGTGTAAATATTCTTTAGGAATGTAGATGCGGTTGTTAACGAACAACTTTGTTGGGTAGCCAATAATTTTGCCAATGTATTTCATGATTATCAAACCTCTCTATAAAAAGGCGGAGCAGTGAATCCTGCTCCGCCTCATTTTTGTAGCTTAAGCGCAAAAAACTACCAGCTATGCTGGTGAGAATAAAAGTCTTTAGATACAAGAAGACCTCCCTTTGTTAAAATAGATGCGGGTTGGCTAACCGCATAAAAACAAAAGGAGGTAATGTCATGAAAGACATACAAAGTTTATCACATTCCAAGTGGAGATGCCAGTACCATATCGTTTTTGCACCTAAATACCGCAGAAAAGAAATATATGGGAAAATTAGAGCAGATATAGGGA
>DUNN01000023.1 GCA_012839345.1 Clostridiales bacterium
AAAGAACATACTGCTTTTTTCTTTGTAAATACTATTTAAAACTTCTGGAGGATGGATTCGGAAGCCCGTTTAGAAAACGTGCCTGTGGCACGTTTTTAGGGCGTGGACTTCCTGCGCAGTGCAGTTGTGCCACAACAGCGGCAAGCGTGTAACCAGCCAATTACAATATCCTCCTCCACCAAAAGCAGTATGTTGCAAAGAACATACTGCTTTTTTCTTTGTAAATACTATTTAGAACTTCTGGAGGATGGATTCGGAAGCCCGTTTAGAAAACGTGCCTGTGGCACGTTTTTAGGGCGTGGACTTCCTGCGCGGTGCAGTTGTACCGCAACAACGGCAAGCGCGCAGCCAGTACCTGTTCGCTTTTCGGATAGGCGTAGCTGATGAACCGTCGAAGACACAATTCCGTGCTTCTTTCACCGAATGTCCCTGCGGGTTGACAAGGGCCTTTAAACATGATATGCTTTTTACGACACGAAGCCATGAAGGCTTCTCTGCACCCTTAAAATTATTTTCTGACAAAATGAAACCCATGAAGGGCTCGCAAAGCCCTTTGTGGGTTATTTTTTGATTGGAGGAGTATCCATGCATATTCCTGACGGTTACCTGGCGCCGCAGACCACGGTTCCAGCCCTGGTGGGAATGGTACCCTTATGGTCGGTCGCGTTCCGCAAGGTAAAAAAGACATTGAGTGAAAAGAAAATCCCTGCATTGGCGCTTTGCGCCGCCTTTTCGTTTTTGGTAATGATGTTCAACATCCCGGTGGCAGGTGGAAGCTCCGCGCACGCAGTCGGTGCGGTTCTAATCGCGATTCTGCTTGGGCCGTGGGCTGCCGTTCTCTCCGTTTCCACCGCGCTTCTGATTCAGGCGCTGGTGTTTGGGGATGGGGGAGTGCTGGCGTTTGGAATAAACTGCCTGAATATGGCGGTCGTTATGCCGTTCGCTGGTTACGCCGCATATCGCTCGATTGCCGGAAATTCCAGGCCGGGCAGTCGGAGAAACCTGATAGCTTCCTTTGTCGGCGGGTATGTTGGGCTGAATCTTGCCGCCTTCTGCGCCTCCGTGGAATTCGGAATTCAGCCTCTTCTGTTCAAGGCTGCGGACGGCAGTGCGCTTTACTGTCCTTATCCGCTGTCGGTTTCCGTTCCGTCCATGATGTTTGCACACGGCCTGATTGCAGGCCCGATTGAGGCAGCCGTCACTACGGCCGCTGTGGCCTATCTTGCTAAGGCCGCGCCCGAATTGTTTGCGGCGGCAGGGATTGCGCCGCAGTCTTCCGCCTCCGGCTCCTTCTGGAAACGGTATAAAGCCATGCTGATTCCCCTCGTGGGACTCGTAGTTTTGACGCCGCTTGGTTTGATTGCCACCGGAACCGCTTGGGGCGAATGGAGCACCGATGAACTGATGAAACGCCTGGGCCATATTCCACAAGGGTTAGAAATGATGGCGGACAAATGGGGCGCCCTGCTGCCGGATTATTCCCTGCCTGCGCTGGGAAGCGGTCAGGCAGGCGCCGTAGGCGGCTATCTTCTGTCCGCCGTAATCGGTATCCTGCTGGTTGCGGCATTGATTTTGTGCCTGTCCGCGCTCGTAATCAAAACGCAGAAAGGAAAAACCAAAGGTGACGCCACAAAAGAAAAACGCTGAGTTGCAGCCGGAGGACATCCCGCGCTGGCTGCTGGAAACGAACCCAGATGATGCGGCCCCGTTCCCGCAGCGCCGCACACATTTTATTTCCAAAACCATCCGCCGTATTGCGGAAATCTTTGAAAACGAATTTATCTGCGAACGGTATGCCGCCCTGCCAAATTTCTTACAGCTGCTGGATGCCCGGTGCAAACTGTGCGTATTTCTGGCCTTTCTGCTTTTATCTGCATTTTCTTCCAGCCTGGTTGTTTTAACCGCTCTTGCGGTTGTCGCGTTCCTTTATGCATGCCTTTCCGGGCTGGACTGGAAAGCGTTCCTGCGAAGGGTGTGGGGATATGTACCGCTGCTGGTTCTGGTGTTTTCCCTTCCCGGCGCTTCCAGCTTGGTGACCAAAGGGGAACCTCTCTTTTTTCTGCTCCCGCCCGGAACTGCGGGATGGGCGGACGGCCTTTTCTTTTCCGCCGCGGGGCTGACCGCAGCAGTACGGCTGGCGCTGCGCTCCGGCGTTTCGCTCTCCTTCTCGTTCCTATTTTTGCTGACCACACGCTGGGCGGATTTCACCGGCGCGCTTTCCGCCCTGCATGTTCCGGACTTGTTTCTTTCCATCCTGAATATGGCGTACCGCTACCTTTTCGTCATATCGGAACAGGCGATCAGTATGATGGAGGCCCGCTTCCTGCGCACAGTCGGAACCCTAGGCACGGGGAAAAACCGTCGCTTTATGGGCCGGAGTATGGCGTATCTTTTTTTAAAGTCACATCTTCTCAGCGAAGAAATATACGATGCGATGGCCTGCCGGTGCTTTAGCGGCAAACCGGTGACCATACGGGAGCGGAAGTGGAGTGTCTCTGATTCCCTTTTCGCCTTGAATAACACGCTCATCATTCTGATTCTGATTGTGGGGGAACAGCTCTTTTGAAAAGCAACGAATGGAATCCAACGCATTGTGCCGAAATTTTCCGGCTGGAGCATATCAGCTACGCCTATCCGCAAAGCGAACCGGTACTAAAGGATTTAAGTCTGCACGTAACGGCAGGGGAGCGGCTGAGCATTCTTGGCGCAAACGGCTGCGGAAAATCAACCCTGCTCAAAATCTTAGCCGGTCTTCTTTTTCCGCAGAGCGGAACCTTGACAGCGTTTGGAACGCCGATCAGCGAAAAGACGTTTCCCAGCCTTTCCGGTTTGTACCACCGCAAGGTGGGGTTCATTTTTCAGGATTCCGAGGTTCAGTTGTTTTGCAGCACCGTACTGGAAGAGCTTGCGTTCGGCCCGCTTCAGCTTGGCCTTTCTAAAGAAACGGTACGAACCCGAATCGACGAACTCGCCGCCATGCTGGGCATTGAATCCCTGCTGGAAAAACCGCCGTTCCGCCTGAGCGGCGGCGAGAAGAAAAAGGTTGCAATCGGCAGCGTTTTGATGATGAACCCGGATGTTCTGATTCTGGACGAGCCCACCAACAGTCTGGATCCCCGGTCGCAAACCTGGCTGCTGCGGCTGCTGCAGGCCCTGAGCAAAGCCGGAAAAACGCTGATTTTTTCGACACATAATCTGGACCTGGTCCCCCAGATTTCCGACCGGGCCGTCTTGTTTGACGAAGACCATTCCATCGCCGCCGATCTTCCGGTCCGACTGCTGCTGAAGGACACAGAACTTTTAAAACGGGTGAACCTGGTGGACGAGCATTTTCACACACATCCGTGGGATTTCCTGCAAGGCGAAACCGAATAAACGGAATAAAACAAAGAGGAACGGGAACGTTCCTCTATTTCTTTTGCGGCAGTTGCCAGACACAGATTGTATTTTAATAAAAAACAGCAGAGGCTTCAGAAAGAAGCCTCTGCCGTTCAAGCTAGTATTTAATTTTCTCTTGAGAAATAAAGCTGTCCAACTTAACCATCCCCCAATTCTATTGTGTAATTGGTCTCAGGCTGTTTGAAACACTTATCCATCTCAATTCCAATTAAACCTTTGCTTTTACGGGTACATCAACGGTACCCGATTCTATTTTGTGCTTTCACCCGTCCATTATGCACGAGGAATCAGGAAATTTATTCTTGTTTTTCAGCGTCTTGTTTCGGTTTTTGTGCCATTGCAATTTTACATGCCTTGACCGCGTCCTCCAAACGATCCGCCGATATAATAAAGCGCCCCTTATGGCAAAATGTGAGCGTGCCAACCCCGGAAATCGTTTGCAACTCCTCCGCCGGCTTTCCTGCCCACGCTTCGGGGAAATTGCATTTCACTTCCTTGGTATTAAAGTCCGCCGGAATTACCTGCGCGTTGTACCCGCCCCGCTGCGAGGGATACACGACAAATTCTGCGTCGGATGGAATCAAAACCATTTTCCATGGAAGGAATCGCGGCAACCGTACGATGTGATCCTCCGACTTTGCAAGCGCGTCCTCCACGATTGTTTTTGCGCGAAGCACGCTGCGCACGCCTTCAAATTTTTTATTGAGGATGACAACCGCCAGTGCGACTGCTTCTTCAAAGCATTCATCGGGGGAACGGTCGGAATCCCAGTTAGGGTTGAACGAACCAATAACGCTTGCCAACGGATTGCCGCAGCCCGTGTTGTCGTCCTCATCCAGCGGCTGAATAAAGGTTTCATCAAAATGAGCAGCTTCCCGTTCGGCTTCTTCCGGAGTACAGCAATCATGGAAAATTTGTTTTCCAAATTCGCGCCACAACAGCCCGAACGCCGCATAAGGGACACCGTTTTCCCTCACCTCGGAATCCTCTTGATGGTGGTCAAACCGGCCGCGGCCAAGGTCGAAAACAAGGCCGTCGAACGATTCCGGCACCTCGAAGGCGCGCAGGATATGAATTTTAGGATTGAGTATTTTTAAAAGCGCGGCGGAAAACACGTCGTCCGCATGAAATTTTCCTCCGTGTGTGAGCGCAGTATTAGGGAGATCCATTTTTGCCGTCTCTTTTCTATTCGATATTTTTCGTTGGTTTTATTTTCTGCATCTTTTCCGGTTCCATTCCCTGCGTTTACGCAGGTATTATGGAAAAACCCGGTTTTTTACCCTTTTAAACTATATCACCAAACGGCAAAAACATCAAACGAGTGTACGGTGCGCCGGCCTATTATAACGTATTTTTCTGGTCCCGGTACTGCTTTGGTGTGCACCCCACCAGCTTTTTAAAGCTGCGGACAAAATTTTCCGTATTTTCATACTGCAGCTTTCGCGCAATTTCGGCAATGCTCATTTCGGTTTCCAACATCCACTTTTTTGCAATGTTAATCCGATATTGCAGCAAATATTCCCGGAAATTAATCCCCATTTGCTTTTTCAGAATCCGGCGGATATAGCTGGGGTGGTAATTCAATTTTTCAGCGCAGGATTCCAAGGTCAACTTGGTTGCGTACTCACTGTGAATGATATGGAGTACCGAGTCGCAGATTTCTTTCAAGTGACTGTCTGCGCTTCTTTCAATCTGCTGCATAACGGATTCCGCGACGGTTTTAACCAGCCACTGCTCCACTTCCTCTTTCCCGTGAAGCCCATACAGCTGGCGGATATATTCCGAGTCGTTCTGGCAGGACTGCGCGCTGGTTTGGGTATGCACAATGGTAAGGCTGACCACTAGCCGCATCAAATAGATTTTATAAACGCACCGGTTGGACTGGATATCAAATATCGACGTGACAAACTGATGAATCATTTCGCTGCATTTAGCCCGGTCACAGGTTTTCACCGATTCAATGATTTCATCCTCCAGCTCTTTCGGGTAGACTGCGTTCTGATTGTTCTCGCTTTTTTCATCATCCACGAAAAAGACTGATTTGTCCTCCAGAAAACGATAGTATAGGGTGTCGATGCACTCGTTGTATTTTTTATGTATTTCCCCGTATCCGTTTACGGCACGGCTGATGATAATGCTGACCTCCAGTTCCAGCTGAGTCCGCAGGAACAGCTGAATCTGATTTGCCGCTGCCATGGCCCGTTCCTGGTAATCCCCTTCCACCGACAGAATGGTGACCTGACGGTTGTTCACAATGGCGGACAGTGCAATGGAATGGTCCGCAAACATTTCCGTTACAATATTCCCGATTCCATACAGGATGATATCCAGGTCGCTTTCCTTGTACTGCTTCTGGTTGACCAAATTGGGTTGAATCAGCAAAATTGCGACGGGCGGTGGCGGGTCCGGCAAGCCGTACAGGCTGATGCGGTTTTTCAGCAGGTCATAGCTGTTCTGCGTCGTCAGAAGCTTCATGACGAAATATTCCTCCAGCTTCTGCGCCTGAGCCGATATTTTCAGCTTCATGTCCGAATGGTCGGAAATCAGCCGGCTGACGCGTTCCTCAATCTGCTGAATTTCCCCTTTTGCGGCCGGATTGGGCGCTATGTCACCCTTGGTCAGGGCTTTGTCAATCCGCTGAATCGGCTGATAGGCAACCCGCGAAATGATAATGGAAGCGGTAATAATCACGAGAATTAGCAGGCAGCAAACGGAAAAGGTGAAATTGAGAATCGTGTTGGATTCCCGGGTAATTTCGGACATGGGCGTCACAAGGAAGTAGTACCAGCCATTATAAGAGGAATGAATGTAGCTAATTTCCCACCGGTCTTGCTGCGTTGCGGCTTCCGTTCTTCCTGTCGATTTCGAATTTTCATGAATTAACGTCTGAAGCTGCGATGAAAGCTCCTCAAGATTTTTGGAATCCATACGGTCCGAATAGATCATGTCCCCGTTTTTACCCAAAATAATTGTTTTTCCCACAGAGCTGTTTGCATGGATCAGCTTGCTGAATCCGCTGTAGGGAAGATCGATTTTTCCAATGAACACCCCATCGGCGCAGGTGTACTTCTGCACGGCGGAAACACAGCTTACCACAGACTGGTTCGAAGCGTTCCGAATCACCGCGTGGTCGTCCCACTGGAAATTGTCCGAGGATTTCAGATAAGAGGAAACGGCTGGGTTCAGCGTTTCGTAATCATTCAGGTCATAAATCATGTATTTGTCCAGCGCCCACTTTTTTTGTGCGTTCACCAAACTAACATTATATATATCAATGCCGCCGGAAGGCAGGCTGCTGATTTCGTCTTCCATTCGATTGAACGCTTCGAATTCTGTTCCCGACCTATTCGCATTGACCGACTGTGTAATGGAGGGCGAAGCGACAAACTGCAAAAGCGTTTTCCGGACCGAAACCAGCTGGTTTTCCACGGACATCTGCACCTGCTGAAGCTGACTGACGCAGCCGTCGCTCACCTTTCGCTGTATGATTTGAGCCGCGCTGTGGTAAGAAAACGCACCCACAACCACCGAAGGAATGGTGCCGAGCAGAATACAGGTTAAGGCAATTTTTATCAACGATTTTGATTTCAAAAAAGACATAGAATCCTCCCCATAAAAGTCATTTTGTGTGAAGCCGGTTGCCGCGACGAAATTCCGAAAAGAATTTACCATTGAAAATGTTTTATAGAGATTGCCGCAGGGCGAAAGCATGAATGTTTAAATTGGTGAAATACATCCTCTTTTATCCAATAGTATAATACTTTTTATTTAAAATGACATGTCATTTTAGCGCCAAATCGCCGAAATCCCATTCGGAATATAGAAATTCAGAATAAAATCCGTCATATTAGAGGCAGGATTTTGCTCCCGGCCTGCAGCGGGCCGCCGGCGGAATCAAATCTTAATTGTAGCGAGGAGCTTCAGTATGAGTGCATCAGCGAAAGCAGCATCCCCTCCGGCGGAGCGGAGCACCCTGTCCGAACGGATGCGGAAAACAATGAAACATGTAAAACGGGACAAATGGCTGCTTCTTATGGTCCTTCCCGGTCTGGCAATTTTTATTCTGTTCCGGTATGTGCCGATGTTCGGGCTGATCGCGGCCTTTGAGGATTACAAGGCATACCTTGGATTCTTCCGAAGCCGCTGGGTCGGATTCACTCATTTTGCCACCTTCCTGCAAAGCCCGAACTTTCTGCAGCTGCTTCGAAACACGGTTCTGTTCGGATTTTATAAAATGCTGTTTGTATTCCCACTTCCCATTATTGTGGCCCTGATGTTGAACGAAGTGAGGATCAACTGGTATAAGCGCGTGGTTCAGACGCTGATTTATATCCCCCATTTTATTTCCTGGGTGGTAGTGGCGTCCCTTACGGTCACTTTGTTCGCCTCACAGGACGGTGTGGTTAACAACCTGTTGGGAACACACACCAACTTTCTGGCGAATCCCTCCAGCTTCCGGGCTGAAATTATTCTGCAGCAAATCTGGAAAGAAACCGGATGGGGCACCATTTTGTACTTAGCCGCATTAACGGGGATTGACCCACAGCTGTACGAAGCCGCCGAAATTGACGGCGCCGGCCGTTGGAAAAAGATGTGGCACGTAACGCTGCCGGGCATTCGGGGCACGGTGGCCATTCTATTCATCTTGGGTATGGGAAGCTTTCTGAACACGGGGTTCGAGCAGCTTTTGCTGATGCTCAATCCGCTTACGCACAGTGTGGGCGACGTTTATGATACCTTTGTGTACGACATCGGTATTAACAACGGTCAATTAAGCTACTCCACTGCCATCGGCCTGTTTAAATCCGTTGCTTCCCTGATTCTGATCATCGCTTCCAACCGAATTGTGAAAAAACTGGGCGAAGACGGCCTGTACTAAAAAAGGGAAGGAGGGTTTTATTTTGAAGAAAAAAAAGTTTCATTTCAGCCATACGTTGTTCAACGGCGTGAATATGGTGATTCTTCTGATAATGGGGCTTACCTGCCTGCTTCCATTCATTTTCGTCATTGCCGCATCGTTGAGTTCTCCCGAAGAATTAATCAAATATAATTTTATCCTGTGGCCGAAGGGGTTCACACTGGACTCCTACAAATATGTGCTGTGCAGCACGGACTCGGTCGCCCGCAGCTTGGTTGTCTCCGTCAGCATGACGATTTTGGGAACCATCATCAATCTTGCCTTTACCAGCTTTATGGCGTATCCCCTGTCGCATTCCAACCTGTTCGGATATAAGGTTATTATGAAGCTTGTCACCATCACCCTCGTGTTCGGCGGGGGAATGATTCCCACCTACCTGATTATTTCTGCCTATGGAATGCTGGATTCCTTCAGTTCGGTTTTGATTCCGGGCGCGGTCAGCGCCTATAATTTAATCGTATTTGTCAGCTTTTTCCGATCCCTGCCGAAAGAACTGGAGGAAGCGGCAAAAATTGACGGGTGCAACGACCTAGGAATCTTTTTCAAGATCATACTTCCACTTTCCACACCTTTGCTTGCCACCTTTACGCTGATGTTCGCGGTGGGGCACTGGAACTCTTGGTTTGATTACGTCCTTTATATCAACGACGGCGCAAAGTGGCCGGTTCAGGTCATCCTTAGAAATATTCTGGCGTCCTCCAATTCCGCAATTGGCGATACATTGATGATGGGCGATGACTATGTTCCACCGCAAGATGTGGTCCGCTACTGCGTGATTGTTGTGGCTACGCTTCCCATTCTGGTGATTTACCCCTTCCTGCAAAAATACTTTACCAAAGGGCTTACGCTAGGTTCCGTTAAGGGTTAACCTTAAGCAGCCGCTGATTCGGTCGCAAGACTGCAATTCTAAGCTGCAAAAACACGGAACAAAAGCACCTTTGAATTGCTTTCATCAGTGACCGCTTAATCATTAATAAGGAGGATCTTGTATGTACTGTAAACAGAATTTGAAAACCAAATGCGGCGCAGTCCTCTGCGCGGCGGCTCTTCTGGCAGGCGCGCTTTCCGGCTGCGGCGGCCAAACGAGCGCTTCCAGTGCGGCGGCAAATGCTGGCACTTCCGGTGCTTCCGGCACGACCAGCAAAGAACCGGTTTCCTTCACCGTGATTGTGCCTTACCAAGATGAACTTCCGAACAACAACAACCCGGTGCTGAAAAAAATTGAGGAGGAGACAAACTCCAAAATCAACATTGAATGGACTCCGATGATTTCCTACGGCGATAAGTACAATGTCATCATGAGTTCCGGGCAGATGCCGGACGTCCTGATCGTTCCGGACCTGAAGGCTTCCACCTACATAGATGCCGTTGCCAACGACCAGTTCTGGGATCTGACTTCCTATCTCTCCAGCGGAGAGTATGACGGGTTTAAAAACCTGAACGCCATTACCCTGAAAAATAGTACGACCAACGGAAAGAACTATGCGATTCCGCGTGAACGCACCATAAAGCGCAAGGACGTTTGCTACCGCGCCGACTGGGCAAAAAAAGCAGGCCTGGATGCACCGGACACCATTGAAAAGCTGTATAAAATGGCGAAAACCTTCGCCGAAGGCGACTTTGACGGCAACGGCAAGAAAGACACCATTGGCCTGCTGCTCGGTACCGTCAGCGATGGCGGCGGCCAGACCATCGACTGTTTGAACACCCTTGTGGTGGCAAATGGTGGCTTCAACAGCTGGGGTGTGAAAGACAATAAGATTGTCGCCGACAAGACCACGCCCGAATACCTGAAAACCATTAAGCTGCTGCGGCAAATGTGCCAGGAGGGCATTATCAGCAAGGATTTTGCCATTACCAAGACAACCTCTCAAATGAGCGAATACATTGACAAGGAAAAGGCCGGCCTGTGGTTGAACTATGGCCTCCCCGGCACCAGTGATTCCCTCCTGCTGTCCAAGCAGAAAAAAGACCCCAACATCAAGCGTTCCGACATCTACGGTTTTACCTATATGAAAGACGCCCAGGGCAACGACCGAATCCCTGCGGAAACGGGCTACAACGGCGGAATTGCATTCCCCAAATCCTCTGTAAAGGATGAGGCCCGGCTAAAGAGCCTGCTGTCCGTATTCAATTTCCTCAACACCAAGGAAGGGCAGCGCCTGCTCAACAACGGCATTGAGGGACGGCATTACAAGGTTGTGGATGACACGACCTGCACGGAAATTACAGGCAGCAACAGCAAAAATCTGAAAGCAGAATTGAACGGTCTGAACCAGATGGGCGGTGCAGGGAACCTCGTTTTAACCACGGTCAGCGACACCATTGGAAAGGACCTTGCCACGGCGCGTGTCACCTTTAAGGACACCGACCTGATTGCAGATGCTTCCGCACCGCTGAATTCCAAGGAATATTCCACCAACAATTCCAATCTGAACAAAGCTTTCGACACCGCACTGTTTAAATATATCCTCGGTGAAATCAATGATTCCGAGTTCCAAGCCGCAATTAAAACCTGGCAAACCTCCGGCGGTGATAAAATCGCGCAGGAGTTCACGGAAGACTACAACAAATCCATTAAAAAGTAAAAACCGGCGGACGGGGGCGGATTTTTCCGCCCCCGTCCTAGCAAAAGGACTTATTACGACCGAGCCGCGTTTTTGAAACACCACGGTTTCAAACCGGCTGCCTAAGAAAGGATACATCTGTATGAAATCGGTTCAGATAAAATGGCTGCAGCGCGGCGCAGGGAACCGCTCCGGCGTCACCTGGGGCGTCCCGTGGAAGCAGGGGGAGCAGCGGGCAGACGCAGAATTTGTCGTAACAGGCAAGAATGGTGCGGTGCATCCCGTGCAGACTTGGCCGTTGGCGTACTGGCCGGACGGAAGCCTGAAATGGAGTGCCCACGCTGCAGTGCTACCCGCTGGGGAAGATGAGCTTTTCCTCCGGGCAGGGCATGCGGAACCGGCGCAGGCCGTGCGGGTTGCCCGGCTGGAAAACGGTTCCGTTGAAATTGATACAGGACGGCTGCTCTGCCGCCTTGCCGCGGGAGGCCAAAAGGCAGTTGACTTCATTGCCTGCGGGGGAAAAACCGTCTGCTCCGGCGCTGTGCCGGAAGCTGTTCTGGAACATCGTGCGGATACCCCTTACGGTCGCAGGACGGAAACCGTCCGGTGCCCGGGGCAAATCGATTCGCTGCGCATTCTGCAGGAGGGCCCGGTGCGCTGCTGTGCCGAACTGAGGGGCAAGCACCGTTTGGAGGGGGAAGATCGCACCTTGCTTCCTTTTACCCTTCGGTTTTTCTTTTACGCCGGGGAGGACCGTATCCGCATACAGCATACCTTCCTTTATGACGGAGATCCGCAAAGCGACTTTGTAAAGGGAATTGGCCTTGCGTTTCAGGTTCCGATGGACGGGGAGCTGTTCAACCGGCGTGTTGCGCTGTGCGGGGACTCCGGATTCTTTTACGAACCGGTACAGCTGCTGCAGTCCTGGCGGCCAAAAATCACTCGGGAGCTATATCGAGCACAGCTGGAAGGCAAAAACATTGGTCCCGATTTCCCAGAATTCGCGGTCGCTGCACAGGCGGCAAAGGACATTCCGGCCTGGAACGATTATCGGCTGGTACAGGATTCCCCCAACCACTACCGCGTGGAAAAGCGCACGCATCCCGAATGCTGTTTCGTTCACGCGCTGGACGGAATCCGCGCCGGGGGGCTTGCTTTTGCCGGTGGGGCGCACGGCGGCCTTGCGGCAGGCATTGCAGACTTCTGGGAAAAGGCACCCCGTTCGCTGGAACTTTCCGGCATGACCGAGTCCTGCGCAGTGCTGAGGGCATGGCTCTATTCCCCGGACTG
Source organism: Clostridiales bacterium (assembly GCA_012839345.1). Lineage (GTDB taxonomy): Bacteria > Bacillota > Clostridia > Oscillospirales > Acutalibacteraceae > Caproiciproducens. The sequence continues at coordinate 12,175 of DUNN01000023.1, forward strand.
CGAAGCAATGGACCTGCGCCATTACGACACGCGCGCCTATGTGCAGACTTACTACGAAGGCGCAGAGGAGCTGCGCAGCACACCCTGTGGAATTGGGAATACCAACGAGCTTTTCCTCTGGGCTTTTTCACAAACCCCGGACCGGGTCACATTGAAGGACTGCGCGGAAACCGTCCGCTGTGCTCCGCTTCCCGCCTGTACGCCGAAATACTACCACGAAACCGGGGCCTTCGGCGTGTGGAGCCTGCCAGATTCCGGCAGTGAACGCCGGGCCGCCCTGGAACACCAACTGGATTCCCTCACAACGTTTTACTGCGAAGAAGTGGAGCAGCGTGGCTGGTACGGCTTCTGGAATTACGGCGATGTAATGCACACCTACGACGGCGACCGCCACTGCTGGAAGTACGATATGGGTGGCTACGCATGGGACAATACAGAGCTGATGTCCGACCTGGCACTGTGGTACCAATTCCTGCGCACGGGCAGCCGTAAGCTGTTCAAGATGGCCGCCGCCATGACGCGGCACGTCAGCGAGGTGGACACGTACCACACCGGGCCTTACCGGGGGCTTGGGTCGCGCCACAACGTGCTGCATTGGGGCTGCGGCTGCAAGGAGGCGCGCGTTTCCATGGCGGCACACAACCGTTTTCTATATTACCTGACGGCGGACGAACGGCTGGGTGAAATTATGGACGAAGCGGTAAACGCCGACTTTTCCACACTGGAACTCGACCCGATGCGCGCCTATTTCCCAAAGGACTCTTTCCCGACGCACGCACGCACTGGCCCCGACTGGTCCTCATTCTGCTCCAACTGGATGACCGCCTGGGAACGCTTTCAAGATGAGGCCTGCAAAAAGAAGATTCAAACCGGAATAGAGTGCCTAAAACACATGCCGCTGCGCATGATTTCCGGCCCCACCTTCGGGTACGATCCGAAAGACGGAACGCTGCATTTTCTGACGGAATCCCCCGGGGAACACCTGATGATCTGCCAGGGGGAACCGGAAATATGGATGGAACTTGCCGGACTGCTGAACGACCCGCAGTGGAACGAAATGCTGGCGGAATACGGCCGCTTCTATCAGCTGACCCCAGAGGAAAAGGTACGGCAAAGCGGGCTGGAAGTCAAGGGGCAGGGATGGTCGTTTCCGCTGTTTGCCGCCTCCATGTCTGCCTTCGCAGCGAAATTTTACCATGACGACAAGCTGGCCGAAAAGGTCTGGAACATCATTGAATGCGACACCGCGGCTAAATTCCGCGCGGAACCCGCGCCGGACGGCACATACGCGCGCCCGGTTTCGGAAATTCAGAATCTTTCGACCAATGAGGCGGCCCAGTGGTGCTTAAATGTCATCCAATGCCTGGAGCTTATCGGCGACCGGCTGTAAGGGCCTGACTGCTTTTTATTGACGGAGGATCACCAAGTATGAGTGAAAAATTGATCTATGAAAACCGCCTTGCCACGCCGGAGGACATCATCTCCTTTCATCTGGAGGGGAACGCACAGATTACCTTTGAAAACGGAAGGATGCGCCTGAAAAATGCGCTGGACGAAGCCCTTGGGCAGAAAGCAAATTTCGTGCTGTGGTGCGACCGCGACTTTCCCGAAAATCTCCGCATCTGCTGGGATTTCTGGCCGGTGGAGGAACCGGGGTTGTGTATCCTGTTCTTCTGCGCCAAGGGTCGCCGCGGAGAAGACCTGTTCAGCCCGTCCCTAACTCCCCGCGCGGGCGAATACGAAAGTTACCACCACGGGGACATCAATGCTTACCACATTTCCTACTTCCGGCGCAAATGGGAGGAAGAACGTTCCTTTCACACCTGCAACCTGCGCAAAAGCTACGGATTTTATCTGACTGCTATGGGCGCCGACCCGATTCCCTCCGTGGAGGATGCCAAACCGCCCTACCACATGGAGGTGGTGAAAAATCGCAACGAAATCCAGTTTTCCATCAACAGCCTGCCCGTGCTTCACTGGCGGGACGAAGGCTGCGGCCCCGTACTGGGCGGCGGAAAAATCGGCTTTCGCCAAATGGCACCGCTTTGCGCGGAATACTCCAATTTAAAAGTATACCAACTTGAGGAACCATGAAAGGACCTTAACACATGAATTCAAATCAATCCATACAGATTTACATTGCCGGAGATTCCACCGTGCAGACCTACTCGCCGGAAAACGCACCGCAGGCCGGGTGGGGGCAGTTTATTTCCGACTATTTTACGAATGAAGTGAACTTTCACAACCATGCCATGGGGGGAAGAAGCTCCAAAACCTTTGTTGAGGAGGGGCGCCTGAACACGATTCTTCAGCAGCTTCAGCCGGGCGACTGGCTGCTGATTCAAATGGGGCACAACGATGCAAATCAGGCCAAGCCGGAGCGCTACACCGAACCATTTACCGAATTTCAGCGCTACTTGTCGATGTACCTGGATGGGGCGCAGGAAAAAGGCGCCTTTCCGCTGCTGATTACTCCGGTTGCCCGCCTGAATTACAAGAATGGCGACTATGCGAACGATTTTCCGGAATACTGCGAGTCCATGAAGCAGCTTGGCGCCCGGCGAAACGTTCCCGTCATTGACCTGATGAATGCGGCGCTCCTGCATTACCAGAAAATTGGCTTCAACGCTGCGCGGGAGTACTACATGGCGTCCTTCAACGGCACCGACTACACCCATTTTAATGAACACGGCGCAAGGCAGATTGCCGCACTGCTGGCGGAGGAAATTCGGGAAATGAACATTCTGCTTTCTCGGTTTGTAAAAGAAAAAGGAGAACAGGTATGAACGAACAACAGATTTTGACCCCGAAATTCCCCCACGTGCTCCACGGGGCAGACTACTACCCGGAGCAGTGGCTGAAGCATCCGGATATTTTACAGCGTGACCTGGAACTGATGCAGAAGGCCCACATCAACTGCGTTTCCCTCGGCGTGTTCGCCTGGAGCGCCCTGGAACCGCAGGAGGGCATTTACCACTTCGACTGGATGGAAAAGGTCATTGACGACCTTTATCAAGCGGGGGTGTACACAATTCTGGCCACGCCGAGCGGGGCGCGCCCCGCGTGGATGGCGCAGAAATACCCCGAGGTGCTGCGCGTGTCAAACGACCTGCGCCGCAACACCTTTGGCGGGCGGCACAACCACTGCTACACTTCGCCCATTTACCGGGAGCAGACCCGCCGCATGGACACTGAGCTGGCCCGGCGTTTCGGACGGCATCCGGGCGTGATTTTGTGGCACCTTTCCAACGAATACGGCGGCGAATGCTTCTGCCCGCTGTGCCGGGAGGCATTCCGGAAATGGCTCAAGCAGCGCTACGGGTCGCTGGAAGCACTGAACGACGCGTGGTACACCAGCTTCTGGAGCCACACCTACACCGACTGGTCACAAATTGACCCGCCCCTGCGCACCGGCGAGGGGCGGCTGCACGCGTTGAATCTGGATTGGAAACGTTTTGTCACCCATCAAACGGTGGACTTCTGCCGCATGGAGGCGGAAACCGTGCAAAGCATTGTGCCGGAGCTTCCCGTTACCACCAATATGATCGGCTTTAAATCCAACTTGAACTATTCCAAATTCCACGATGAACTGAACGTGATCGGCTGGGACTCGTACCCCGTTTGGCACAAAAGTGATGCAGATGACCTGGAAGAAGCACAGCAGGCGGCATTTACCCATGATTTTATGCGCTCCTTAAAGCATCAGCCGTTTCTGCTGATGGAAAGCACCCCCTCCACCGCAAACTGGATGGACGTAAGCAAGCAAAAGCGCCCGGGAATGCACATGCTGGCCTCTATGCAGGCGGTTGCGCACGGTTCCAATTCCGTTGAGTACTTCCAGTGGAGGCAGAGTCGGGGCGGGTGCGAAAAATTCCACAGCGCCGTGGTGGACCATTATGGCGGGGAGGACACCCGGGTGTTCCGTGAAGTCGCCGAAGTAGGAAAGCGGCTGAAAAAGCTGGAGGAACTGGGGCTGTGCAGCAGCATCAACCGCCCGCGCGCCGCTGTGATTTTCGACTGGGAAAACCGCTGGGCGGTGGAAGATGCACAGGGCCCGCGCCGGTGTGGAATCAAATACATGGAAACCGTTGCATCGTTCCATAAGGCGTTCTGGGAGCTGGGAATTCCGGTGGATGTGGTGGATATGGAGGCCGACCTTTCCGGATACCGTCTGATTGCTGCACCGATGCTTTACCTGTGCCGCGCCGGGATTCAGGAGAAACTGAAGCAATTTGTGCGCGGCGGCGGAACACTGGTGGGCACCTACCACAGCGGCGTGGTGGACGAAAGCGACCTTTGCTATTTAGGCGGAACCCCCGGCGGAATGACCGACCTGTTCGGGCTGCGCATCGAGGAAATTGACGCACTGTACGACGGGCAGGCCAACCGGATGCTACTGACCGGAACGCACCGGCCGCCCCTGAAGGCGGAGTACCCGGTTTCCGAGCTGTGCGAAGTGGTCCGCTGCACCTCCGCCAAGGTGCTGGCGGAATACGGGGAAGACTTCTATCGCGGCTGCCCCGCACTGACCGTAAACGACTACGGGCAGGGCCGCGCTTATTACCTTGCCGCCCGAACCGATTACGCGCTGACCCGCGACCTGATTGCCGCGGCTGCCGCCGAAGCGGGGGTAAAGCCCTGCCTCTGTGCGGAGTTCCCCCATGGGGTCATCGCCGTAAAGCGCGACGGAACCCCAAACCTGATTTTTGTTTCCAACTTTAATCCGTGCGCTGTTACCGTGCCGTTAAATGCCGAATATCAAGACGCGGAAAGCGGGCAGCTGCTTTCCGGCAAACTGCCGCTATCCGCGTATGAAGTCCGTATTTTGACCGATTCGAATAGTTCCAATTAAAGTGGCCGGTACAGACGAAGGAACACCGGCCCGAGCAGGCCGGATTCCAGCCCGGCGCCAGAAATCCGGTTGGCTGCACTGTTGGTGACAACCAGCCGGAGGGACTCGATGTGCCGCTGAGCCTCTTTCGTAATCTCGAACCGGTAAGGTGCCCACAGGCGCACCCCGGCCCGTTGCCCGTTGACCCAAAGCTCCGCCAGCTCCCGCACATCGCCGCAGTCCAGCTGAACGCTCCGAATTTCCTCTGGAACAGCAATGTCACAGGAAATCTCGTAAATTCCTTTCCCGGAATATGCTTCCCGCCCCGGCAGTAGGGTCCATGATTTCAGCTCAGCCAAGGGGATTTCCCCGTCGCTATCCTCAAATCGCAGCGTAAAGCCGGATAGGGGAATGGAGATGCATTCCGTCAGTGATTCCTCCGGAAGCCCCGGGGCAATATCCGTTCCGCTGCGCAGAATTAGGGATTCCCTGCGAGGAAGATTCAGGCGAAAGAAAATCAGCCCGTTTTTCCTCCCGGTAACAAATGCCGGCGAAACGGTTCCGTCTGCGGCGTTCCACACTTCCAGATTTCCGTCCGCGCGAATGCCGACTTCCTGCTGAATGGCGGTTTCCCCTTCGTTTACGAAAATGGTGAACCGCGTGCCGCCCTTGTTCAGCCGGCTGACTCGCAGGGCGGGGCAGTCCAGCGCGAGCACATCCGGCTCCATCCGGGCAGAAATGGCTCGGGCGGCTTCATCCGGTTTCGAAATCCAGACGGTATTCTTTGGCCAGGATTCAGACCCCAGTCCGCAAGCTACCACAATTCCACCGTTTTCTGCAAAGCGGTGCAGTAGGGAAAGGGTACGCGGCGATACGACGTGCGGAGCCTCTACCACAATGGCGCGGTAAGCCTGGTTTCGGATTTTGATTTTTCCGCCGTCTAATACGGCATTTTCCGCAAGGAATTCCTGCTCCAGATAATTGAATTCCATCTGCTTCTGCTGCAGCCCTTTCGCGCAGCGCCACGGCATATAGCTTTTTCCGCAGAGCACCGCAATCTGCGCCAGATTGACGGAGTCGGTGTTTAACCAGCACATCCGCTTCGCATAGGAGGAAAAGACGGAGAAGTAATCCCACCACAGGTTATTGGGGCCCACATCCGGTGCGCGTTCGTTTCGGCGGGCCTCCCCCGCGATGGAATAAAAGAACGCATGAGGATACAGCAGGTTGACCCCGCGCACGAACAGCCAGTCTAAATACCATTTTAGGTCGTCGGCGGAAAACTCCCACTGCCGCCCGTGCGGCCCACAACACCCAAAGCATTCGTTCGCATTGCGCCGGCGGCCAAACTGCCGTGCCGCGTCGGAAGCACATTTTGCGAGTACGCTGTCCGGCCCAGTCACACCGTTTTCTCCTCCCGGTTCCACACAGCGCCATACAATATCCTGCCCGGGAATCTGGAAGCAGCGCTCCACGCCAAAATCCCAGCTTTTCGCCGGGTGGCCGGTCAGGGCAATACCGTGCGCCGCGCACCACTCCGAAAGCGGGCGGTAATACGTCTGCTCCAGCCGTGTGCTGAGCGCTTCCTCATAGCGTGCGCGCAGAGCGCCGGTCTCCGCCCCGCGGTCGTACCAAAGGGCGAGCAGGTCCTGCGCTTCCCCGCCCAAGGAACGGTAGAAAGAGAGAAACCCCTGCGTCCACGGCTTCAGACGAGTTTCGTCCACGCACCGCCCCAACAGACTGGGCTCATCGGTGAACATGGCCACAACCGTACTGCCTAAGGCATTTCCCAGCTCTCGCGCGTATCGGTCATAGGTAATTTCAATAAACTTTTTTACAGAGTCCGGATTCAGCAAGTCTGCGGCGGCGGGTGCGCCGGACTCCCCGTCGTCCTCGCCAAAGTGAATTCCCCGGATGGTACCGCGGGAATATGTAGAAATCATTAGAATCAAATCATGGTCCGGCAAAAAAGGAAGGTCCAAAAGGCGGTCCAGTTCCACCGGGTGCACCGCGCCGGTCAGCGTGTTTTCATCCACCCGACCCTCGCAGGAAAACGCGGCCTCCACCTGTTCGCCCGGTCCCAGCAGGGCGAGTAGATTGACCGGCTCCCCCGCATGAACCACCGCTTTGCGCAGTGCCCGCGCGGCAAATTTTGGGTTAGCTCGCACCACTAGGCCGTGCGCCGAGCCGGACGGGTACATTCCCTCGTCGTAAAGCACGACCCGCATCCCGCGCAGTTCCGCCTGCCGGACCAAAAAACGCACGTCCTCAAAGTACTGCTCACCAAGATACTCATAATCTTCCGGCAAACCCATGCGGGGATGAAGCACAAAGCCCTGTATCCCTTTTGCGAGAAAATCATCCAATTGTTGAATCAGCTTTTCCCGGCTGAGCCGGTCGTTCAAAAACCAAAAGGGAATCATGGAAAACTCCGCATCCGGATTTTGAAATTCTTCTTTCATCCTGCGGATGGTAAAATCTTCGTTACTCTGCATGCTCTTTCTCCTCCGTTTTTATGGCGTTGTGAATGTTCGAAATAGTTGCAAGCTCGATTCATACCGGTTCGCCCGGAAATAAGATTTCCGGAAAGAATCTGCAGTAAATTATAGCACCGCACCGGCGACGGGAAACCGTGCTGACAGTGCGACCTTTTGAACCCAAGCAGTCATTTTAGAACCAATTTCATGCCATGTGAAAAAATCCTGCCTTTTTCCCGATATCCGGACGGAAATCCGGCTGTGCCGCATCGAGCAAAGTCTTGGCCGTCAGAGAAAGGAGTCATTCTTATGAAACCATCATCTATCTTTCATAAAGCATTTGTTTTTAGAGTAAGCCATTCCGATCTTGTTCCCAACGAGGTGACCCCGGCCGGTGCTGTCCCCGTTACGCCGGAGGACTGGTATTCCGAACCGACCGGATACGGCTTTGTAACGACAAAACAGCTGGAAGAAGACGAAGCACTTCGCATCCCGGAAACCGGCAGCGGGTTCTTGCCCGGCGGAAACTCCGATGTTTGTGGGGAAGTTCTTGCTGCGCGGAGCGCTTCCGGGTACTCCGGCTGCCGCGCAGCTGCACCGGAAGTTCCCCTGTATTTTCGTGTTTGTGTGCCCCGCTCTGGAAATTATCACGTAACGCTCACGCTCTGCGGGCTTGGGCAGGAAAAGCGCATTTCCGTTTTCGTCGAGCGCCGCCGCTGCGTGCTGTGGAACGCAGCAGTCGCGGAGGGAACGCTTTTGCCGGTTTCTTTTACCGCCAACGTGTGTGGGATTATTCCGCGCGGTCAGAAAATGGAACAGGAGGACCGCTGGCTGGACTTTACGCTGGCAGGCGACGGGGCCTTCCTGGTTTCGGTAGAAATTACCGAAGCGCCCGATACACACACCGTTTTTCTGGCGGGCGATTCTACGGTAACCGACCAGCCGGCGGATATTCCGTATTCCCCGGAAAAGAGCTACTGCGGCTGGGGACAGATGCTCCCCGCGTTCCTTAGGAAGGGTATTGCCGTTTCCAACCATGCACACTCTGGGCTTACCACAGAAGCATTTTTTGCAGAAGGGCACTGGACGATTGTAAATCGGGAAATGAAGCCGGGCGACTACCTGTTCGTTCAGTTTGGGCACAACGACCAAAAACAGAGGACGCTTTCCGCCTACGGCGGCTACGCGGAAAATTTGAGGAAATTCGTCCGGGAAGCACAGAAAAAGGGTGTTCACATCCTTTTGATTTCCCCGGTCAGCCGGGCGTTATGGAATGCGCCGGGCGGCACCTTTAACGACCTGCTGGCCCGCCGGGCACAGGCCTGCCGCGCGGTGGCAAGAGAAATGGGCGTTCCCTTTCTGGACCTGCACGAATGGAGCATGGAATTCTTCCTTGGGCAGGGGCGTAAGGAAGCGGCACGCTGGTTTCATCCCGGCGACCGCACACATTTCAACGACTTTGGCGCGTATGTGATGGCGTTTTTGGTTGCTCGGGAACTGGGCAGCTGTGGCTTTGCGGAGCTGGTGGAGCATTTGCGGGACCTGCCCCGAAACTTGGAAGAAGCTCTGAAGCAAAGCGACGGTCTGGCTGTACCGCTCATGCAGGAAAAAACGGACGGCGGAGAAGTTAACGAAACAGGGGATTATTTTGACAAATCCCTAAGCGCCCGTGCGGCGTTCGGTGACGACATTGAAAGTATCCTGCAGGCTGTTTCCAACCGATATATTGCAGAAAACCCGGCGCAGCCCTATGTGTTCCGCCTTTCTTCCCGCGCGGGAATCCGGCAGGACGCGGAGTATCAGTACCGGTTTGGGTTCGACTCCATTTTCCCCGGAACCGGTCTGGGAAAAGTGGTGTGTGCGTGGGCAAAGTTCTGGAGCGATACGGACCGAACAGAATCTTTCCGGGCGGCACCGGACAGCCCGATGGAGATTTATGTAAACGAAGAACGCGTTTTCCGTTCCAATTACTATGAGGAAAAAACTCAAACGCTGGGTTCCCCGGTGCGCGCCTGCCTGAAGCAGGGCTGGAACAGCATTGTTCTGGCGTTCTGGAAAACGGACCTCGGCTTTGGCGGAAGTTTCGGCACCCCGTTTTTTAAAAACAAGCCATGGCATTTTCTTGCGCCTACGCCGGAACGCGATGGACAAGAAGGCTTTGTGTACACAGAACCATGCGACCAACTTCCAACGCTTCCCCGCCTGAATCAGCATGAGCAAGAAACCGGGCTTACATGGTTTCCGGTCTGTACATGGAATGAAACGGAACGAAGAAGCGGCTGCCTGAAACGGATTTTCGGGCTGCATCCGGGGCGGTTTGCCTACGGATGGACACGTGTTTTCTTTCAGGATAACATACCGGTCCGGCTGGAGGGAGAAAACACCGGGGAACTGACCGTGTTGATCGACGGAACAAAAGCGTTCCACACCGACAGGCGCGGCATTTTCTCGACGGAACTTTCTTCCGGTGCGGGATGGAAGGACGTGGTAGTGGAAAGCCGCTGTACACAGGGCGACGACTGGGGCTTCTGTCTAACCTTCCTGCAAAACGGGGAAAAATGCCGAACGGCAAACCCCTGCATGCTGCGCGGCACAAACGACCCGTGGATTTACTGCGGAACCTTTGGAGAACGCCGCGACCCATGCGACCTTGCCCGCATGAGCCAGGTGTTCCATACGCCCGATGGGGAAGACGCGTGGCGCGCCGACCTGCCGCAAATGGCGGTTCGTCCGTTTTTGGAAACCCCGAATTATGCAAACTGGAATTACCCGGTGGGCGTAACCCTGTATGGGTTGATGAAAACCGGAGAGCTGCTGAACCGCGCGGATTATCGGGATTACGCAGCGCACCACATCGAAGCCTGCACCGAATATTATGAGTACGCACTCTGGGATAAAAAGACCTTCGGCGCACCGGGCGTGGACGCACAAATTGCCGCGGTGGACAGTCTGGACGACTGCGGGTCCTTCGCTTCCTCTATGCTGGAAATGGCACAGGAAAGAGACTTGCCCGGATTCCGTGAAATTGCCCGCGATACGGCGGAGTATATTGAACACCGGCAGGCACGTCTGCCGGATGGCGCGCTGTACCGGTTCCGTTCGTCGCTGGAAGAAATGAAAAACACTATGTGGCTGGACGACCTTTATATGAGCGTCCCGTTTTTGGCGCGGTATTACCGGCTGACGGGCGACGCTTCGTGCCTGGATGACGCGGCGGAGCAGTTTCTTCTGTACCGGGAAAAAATGTTTCTGCCGGATTTAAAGGTCATGTCCCACGTATATTACACCGACCGGAAGCTGGCCAACAAAATCCCGTGGGGCAGGGGCAACGGCTGGGTGCTGTTCTCCCTGACTGATTTGCTCCTCATTCTTCCAGAAAGCCACCGCCGCAGGGAAACACTGCTGGACTTTTTCCGCACGCTCTGCGAGGGTTATCTTGCCCTGCAGGATCCCCGCGGCATGTGGCATCAGGTATTGAACGACCCAGAGTCCTACCGGGAAACCTCCTGTTCCTCCATGTTTGTGTGCGCGTTTGCACGCGGCGTGCGCCACGGGTGGTTCCGCGACCCTGCACCTTACCGCGCGGCGGCAGTGAAAGGATGGGAGGGCCTAACACGGAACGCGGTTGACCGCGGCGGAAATCTTTATGGAATCTGCCGGGGCTCCGGCCACTCCTTTACGCCACGCTATTACAAAGAGGACCTAAACTGGATTCTGAACGATACGCACGGGATTGGTGTGTTCCTGCTTGCCGGCGTGGAAGTGCAAAAGATGTTAAACCAAGACCGCGATAATTAAATCGAAATGCATCGCAACAAGATTCTATTGCAAAACAGCAATTCGAAGCCGCAAATAGGCTAGCTTAAGCGGTTTTCGAATTGCTGTCATCCTCGGTTCCCGTCATCGTTTCGATCCCGATTGTATAAAAGTCATTCACAAAGCAAAAAAGAAAGGGTTTAAACCATAGTGGTTTAAACCCTTTCTTCTTTAACTGGCGCGCCCGCGGGGATTCGAACCCAGGACCTTCTGATTCGTAGTCAGACACTCTATCCAGCTGAGCTACGAGCGCACTTATGATGCTGTTGATCAGTGACAGCTTTACTATTATATTGGATTGGTGGAGAAAAGTCAAGCCTTTTTTACGATTTCTGCCGCAGGGAATTTTTTTAATTCTTTATTCCATTTTCAGGGGTTCTGTGTTAAAATAATAACAATCAAATCAATTTAAGATTTTGGCGGTTTTCGTTTTCCGTTTGTAAGCTTAAAAATCCCATACGAAACAACCGCCGAATGAATGTAGGAGGTTTCGCCATGTCCGAAATTACAGGAACAGTCAGCAAAAGGTATTCCGCCAGAAGCTTAGTGACCACAGGCATGATGATTGCCCTGACCATCATTCTGGCCTTTACGCCAATTGGCATGATCCGACTGCCGGTGGTCAGCATCACCATTGCACACGTCCCGGCAATCATCGCGGCAATGGTTATGACCCTACCAGAAAGCATGGCAGTTGCGCTCGCCTTCGGATTTTCCAGCCTGTTCCTCGCCATTTCTTCGCCGGCTTCGATTCTGGACCCTTATTTTGTAAACCCGCTCGTTTCGATTCTGCCGCGGGCACTCATTCCCGTAACCGCTTACTTCACCTATCACGGCCTCAAAAAGCTCATGAAAAACGTTCGCCAGGGCGACAGCATCGCCATCATTGTCGGTACCGTTGTCGGGAACCTGACCAACACATTCGGCGTGTACGCCATGCTGTATTTGATTTATGCCCAGCAGATTTTTGAAAAAACGGGCAAACCGGCGCTCAGCCTGATTATCGCGGCGATTTCCACCACGACGTTATATAAATGCATTGGCATTGTGATAATTGTTCTGCCGATTGTAAAAGCACTGAAAAAGGCCATACGCCGGTAAGGCGGTTAAGATTGCGGTGCTTTTTCCGTTTTTAAGAACAGCGCCGCGCAGCTTTGCGGTTCCAACCGAAGCAGTCCGGATTTCTCCGGCAGGGAACCGATAACCGCGTGCGCCCCGCACCAGCGGGATTCCAACTGGATGCTCCTGCTTTCACGGGTCGGGTTAAAGGCGCACAGCAACGCCTCTGAATCGTTCCGGCGCTCGTAAGCCATGCAGATATCCCCGTAAACCGGAACAAATGCACCGTCCTTCAGGACGGAATACTCGCTGCGCATCCGCCCAAGCATACGGTACCACTCCACCAGATCCCGTTCCTCACGCCCCCACGGGTAACATCCCCGGTTGAACGGGTCGCGGTAGCCTTCCATGCCAGCTTCATCCCCGTAATAGATGCACGGCACCCCCGGCAGCGTGAACTGCATCAGGGAAGCCAGCCGCATCAGCCGCAGCCCTTCCTTGCGTTGTTCGGGGCTCAGGCGCTGTTCGCTCTGCCATTTGCGGTCCTTGCCGCGAAGTGGCTCGCCGGCCAAAAAGGTAAGCGCGCGCACCGTATCGTGTGTGCCGATGTGGTTCATCAGGATGCGCGTGACCTGCGGCGGGTAGTTTTCCAGAATATCCAGAATCTTTTCCAGGCATTCCGATGCATTCTGCCCCGTCAGGTATCCAAGAATCGCATCGCGGAACGGATAATTCATCACGCTGTCCAGCTGGCTGCCCAAAAGATATTTTCGCCGCACGCCATAGGCCGTTTTATTGGAGGCATCCTCCCAGACTTCGCCCAAAATTACTGCGTCGGGGTCCCGTTCCTTCGCTGCTGCGCGCAGGTTGTCAAGAAAACCGTCGGGCAGCTCGTCGGCGACGTCCAGCCGCCACCCGGAAGCCCCGGAGGAGAGCCAGCTTTGAATAATGCCGTTCCTTCCGTTGATATATTCGTTATAGGAAGGGTTCAACTCGTTTACATTAGGGAGCGTGCTGAAATTCCACCAGCAGTCGTAGGAATTCGGCCACTGGTGAAACGTATACCAAGAATAGTATGGAGAGGTCTGAGAATGATACGCGCCCTCCGACGAATAGCGCCCTTCGCGGTTGAAATACACGCTGTCGCTGCCCGTGTGGCTGAACACGCCGTCCAATAGAATATGGATGCCCAGTGCCTTTGCCGCTTTACAGAGCGATTCAAAATCCGCACGCGTGCCAAGCAGCGGGTCCACACGGGAGTAATCCGCCGTATTGTACCGGTGGTTGGAATGCGCCTCAAAAATCGGATTCAGGTAAATACAGGTTACTCCGAGCGACTTCAGATAGCCGAGTTTTTCCTCAATTCCTTTCAGGTCGCCGCCGAAATAGTCCTGATTCGTAATTTCGCCGTTTTCATCCGGTTTCCAGTCCGGCTGCTCATACCAGTCCTGGTGCAGCCTGCGGTCCTGTGGAACACCGGATTTCGGCTGGCCGGAACAATAGAAACGGTCCGGGAAAATTTGGTACATTACGCCGCCTGCAAGCCAGTCCGGCGTTTGAAAACTGCGGTTGTAAACGGTCAGCTGCCAAACACGGCCGCCGTCCCCCAGAACACCTTCGCTGTCCGACCCGCGTGTAATCTTTTGGGTGCCGTGCCACGTATCCACGGAAAAGGAATAAAAATACAGTCCTGGCTGTTCCGGGGTAAAGTGGCACTCCCACCATTCGTAGCAGTCGCCGTTCATGCCGCACCAGAACATGCCAAGGGTCTGTTCCCTGCCGGTGGAATCGTTGAGCACGGTGAGCCGCGCGGCGGAACAGCGAAGGTCGCGCGGCATCGTTATTTTAAAATGAACCCGGGTACCTTCCGCCACCGCTCCAACGGGGTCGCGGTATACCGGATTACGGGAATTAAACATAACTGCCTCCATGCCGTCTTAGTGAATTCATTGTAAAGAGAAACAGACAATCTTTTAAGGGTAAACTGAAAACATGCGATTGCCTGATTGAGCGCACCGCATCCGTAAACCAATTGTTCCTTTAACTTCGGCAGGTGGGGCGCATCTGCAGCAGCTTACTCCTTCTGCCGAATTTTCCGCCCGTGGCGGCCTTCTTCCGGCACCGGAGTGGCGTGCCAAATGCGCTCCGCGTACTCCGCAATGGCGCGGTCGGCGGCAAAACGCCCCGCGTTCGCAATGTTGGTCAGGCACATGCGCTGCCATTCCGACTGGTTGGCATAAAGCTCTTCCGAACGTTTCCGTGCGCGAGCGAAGGACTCAAAATCCGCCAAAACCATGTACGGGTCGCTGTTAACCAACGAATCGCCAATATGATGAAAGTCAACGCCGCCAAATCCCCGGTTCATCTCGTCAATCGCGCCGCGGATGACGGCGTTTTCCTGATAAATCCTGCGTGGAATATAATTGGGCCGCAGGGCGGTGACTTCTTCGGCGGTCATGCCGAAAAGGAGGATGTTCTTGTCGCCCACCGCCTCGCGAATTTCCACGTTTGCGCCGTCCAGCGTGCCAAGCGTGACCGCACCGTTAATCATGAACTTCATGTTGCCGGTGCCGGAAGCCTCGGTACCCGCAAGGGAAATCTGCTCGCTGATGTCCGCGGCGGGCATCAGCAGCTCCGCCAGCGTTACGCGGTAGTCTTCCAAGTAGACAACCTTCATTTTTTGGTTCACGCGCGGGTCGCTGTTAATAGTATTACCCAAATTCACAATAAAACGGATCATTTCTTTGGCAAAATAATAACCGGGCGCAGCTTTTGCTCCGAAAATATAGGTGCGCGGGGTAAATGGTGCATCCGGGTTTTCGCGCAGGTATTGATAAACGGTCAGAATCTGAAGTGCGTTCAGGTGCTGCCGCTTATATTCGTGCATCCGCTTTACCTGCACGTCGAAGATGGAATCCGGATCCAGCGCAATTCCGTTTTCCTTTAAGACATACTTTGCCAGCCGTTCCTTGTTGGCACGTTTGATTTGTGCCAGCTTTTCCAGCACCGCCGTGTCATCCCGGAAGTTCATCAGTTTCTCCAGTTCCCCTGCGCGATGGAGGTATCCGTTGCCGATCAGATCGGTAATCAGGGAGGCAAGCCTCGGGTTTGCCTGATTCAGCCAGCGACGGTGTGCAATGCCGTTGGTAACGTTTGTAAACTTTTCGGGCATTTCGGTGTAAAAATCATGGAACACACGGTCTTTCAAAATTTCGCTGTGAAGCTGCGACACCCCGTTTACGGTGTGGCAGCTTGCTACGGCAAGATTCGCCATTTTTACATAGCCGTCGTTCAGCGGCGCCATACGCCCAACTTTATAGCCATCCACACCACGGGCATGCTGCTCTGCGCAGAAGCGGCGGTTGATTTCTTCCACAATTTGATAAATGCGCGGAAGCATCATTTTGAAAAGATCCACGCTCCAGCACTCCAGCGCTTCCGGCATGACGGTATGATTGGTGTAGGAAACGGTGCGGGTCACAATATCCCACGATTTTTCCCATGAGTATCCGCATTCGTCCAGCATAATGCGCATCATTTCCGGAATGGCCAGAACCGGATGTGTATCGTTTAAATGAATCGCGGCCAGTTCCGGCAAATTGTCGAGCGTGCTGTTGCGGAACAGATGGCGGCGGATAATGTCCTGTATGGTGGCAGAGACCAGAAAATACTGTTGGGTCAAGCGAAGGCTTTTGCCCTGAATGTGGTTGTCCTCCGGATACAGAACCTTGGTAATCGCCTCCGCCATGGCGTTCTGTTCCATAGCGCGCAGGTATTCGCCGCTGTTGAACAGCTTCATGTCGAATTCAGGGGAGGAAGCCTCCCAAATGCGCAATCGGCTGATTCCCTTCCCCCCATAGCCAGGCAGATACATGTCGTACGGAATGGCCAGCACGTTGGTATAATCCTTGTGTTTTACCACATGATACTGGTTGTTCCAATACTCTTCAATCCGACCGTTGAAATGAACCTCCACGCTTTTTTCCGGCACGGCCTGCATCCAGATTTTTCCCCCGGGCAGCCAGAAATCCGGCAGCTCGGTCTGCCAGCCATCCACCAGCTTCTGGCGGAAAATGCCGTATTCATACCGCAGGGAATACCCCATGGCCGGGTAGCCCTGCGAAGCAAGTCCGTCCATAAAACAGGCGGCAAGCCGGCCCAGCCCGCCGTTGCCCAACCCGGCGTCCGGCTCCTGCTCATACAGGGCATCCAGCTTTACGCCGAGCTCCTCCAGCGCCGCCCGAAAGTTTTCTTCCAGCCCCAGGTTGAACAAGTTGTTTTTCAGCGAACGTCCCAGCAGGAATTCCATGCAAAGGTAATACACCTGCTTGGTTTTGGTTCGTTCCGTGCGCTCCCGGTATTCGGCACGCTCCTGCGCCATAAAGTCGCGAACCGTGAGCGCCGCCGCTTTATAGTACTGTTCATCCGTGGCGTTTTCCGGACTAACGCCGAAGACGGATTCCAATTTTCCCAAGATGCTTTTCTTTATTGCTGCGGTAGAACGTGTTCCACTGGAAAACTTATTGTTCATAAAAGATTCCTCCATGATTGCCCGGGCGGGCCTGCCAAAACCAATAATTTATGTTGATTATATACCAATTATCCGGTTTTTTCAACTGTAGTAAAAATCGGAGCAACAGGGATAAAAATCCGCTATATTTACCATTATATCAAGGTTTTTTCGGTTTGATACAACGTCCATACGGACATGCTCTATTATTAGCAAAATAATGCCTATATTTATGAAACTTGAACAAAATACATAAAACTTCCTGTCCCCGCTGGAACCATTGCCCTGCTCTTTTGCAAGTTTTCCCCGGAATCACGGTAAATTTAATGAAACTTCTTCTTTCTTATGTTATAATGTATTATAATGAATTTAATCATGTGAAACGAAGCAAACAAAGTAAATGAAAACTGCACCGCGGGAAACAAGCGGGCCAAAATCCGCAAATGTGTGAAAGGGTATGACTTCATGAGTAAAAATAAAATCAAACTGAATATTTGCGGCAGTGAATTTGTCATCAGTTCAGAAGACACAGAAAGCTACATTCGTTCCGTTGGCGACGAAGTGGAACAGGCTATTGAGGACATTACCAGCCGGAACGAGCACATTTCCGTTTCCATGGCGGCCATGCTCGCCGCACTGAATTACTGCGACGAAGCGCACAAGGCTGCCCGTGCGGCGGACAACCTCCGTTCCCAGATCAAGGATTACCTGGAGGATTCCAACCGTGCCAGAACGGAAGCAGAGGAATCTAAGAAGGAAATTGACCGGCTGAAAAAGGAGCTTCAAGCCCTGCGTGCAAAGCTGACCGAGGGATCCTCCGACGGAAAAGACGAGGAAAAAACGGTTTCTCCGGCACAAAAGCCCAATGCTGCGCCGCCCGTGCAGCGCGCCCAAACCGGCAGCTACACCCGGGTTCAGCACGAGGTAACCCCGGAGCAGGAAGGTTTTATCAGCTTTTTTGAGAAGAACACGGATGAAGAATAACGCATTTTCCGCGGGTTCCACGGAACCCGCACAGACAATGGAGGTCCTTGCCCCAGCAGGTTCGATGGAGAGCCTGACCGCCGCCGTCCGCGCCGGCGCGGACGCGGTGTATCTTGGGGGTCGGTCGTTCAGCGCACGCGCCTCCGCAAAAAACTTCAGCGACGAAGAGCTGAAGGAGGCAGTTCGCTACTGCCACGCGCGTGGTGTAAAAGTGTACCTTGCCGTGAATACTATTCTGCTTGAGCACGAGCTGCCCGCCGCGCTCGAGTTCCTTCGTTATGCCTGTACGCTCCCGGTAGACGCGGTTCTGGTGCAGGACACTGGGCTGCTGTACCTGCTGCGCAAATGCGCGCCAGAGCTCCGGGTGCACGCCTCCACCCAAATGAGCATCCATACGCCGCTGGGCGCGTTGGTGCTGGAACAGGCGGGTATCCGTCGGGTGGTGCTGTCCCGTGAGCTTTCCCTCCGGGAAATTGTAGAGATTCACCGCGCTACCCCCGTGGAGCTGGAGGCCTTTGTGCACGGTGCGCTGTGCATGTCGGTCAGCGGGCAGTGTTATTTCAGCGCGGTTCTCGGTTCGCGCAGCGGCAACCGTGGTATGTGCGCGCAGCCCTGCCGCCTTCCGTTTTCCGCACAAGGGGGCACGGGACACGATTTAAGTCTGAAGGATTTGTCCATGATTCCGCGTATTGGCGAGCTGCGCCGTGCAGGCGTTTGCAGCGCAAAAATTGAGGGCCGCATGAAGCGCCCCGAATATGTGGCCGCCGCCGCACGTGCCTGCCGCTTTGCGGCGGATGGAGAACCGGTGCCGGACGAACTGCTGCAAAATCTGCGGGCGGTCTTTTCCCGCTCCGGTTTCACCGCCGGATACCCCGATGCAAAACTGGGCCGCGAGATGTTCGGCGTGCGTTCCAAAGAGGATGTGACCGGTGCAACCAGCGCTGTGTTTGCCAGCCTGCATACGCTGTATCAGAATGAAATGCAGCGTATTCCGGTTCATTTTATGCTTCGCATTCAAAAAGGGGAACCCGTTGTCCTTTCCGCGCGGGATGAAAACGGCCATGCGGCCAAAGCCGAAGGCGAACCCCCGCAGGACGCCCTGCACCGCCCAGTCGACCGCGCCCGCTGCGAAGAACAGCTGCGGAAAACCGGCGGTACGCCGTTTTATGCCGCTGAGATTTCCTGTGAAATTGGAGAAGGGCTTTCCGTTCCGGTTTCCTCGCTGAACGCCCTGCGCCGGGACGTGCTGGAACAGCTGCTCACCCAGCGCAGCGAAAAAAAACCGGTGCCGTTTACAACGCACCCGCTCCCGGAATCCGGCAGTCACCGCGCCCAACCCATGAAATTCCGTGCGCGGTTTTTCCACGCCGATTTGCCGGAAGCGGCCAAACAATGTGAGTTAGTATACGTTCCGTATTATACGGACTTAAAATTACTAGAAGACTATCGTAAAGAGGGATATCCGGTCGCCGTAGAACTGCCGCGCGGCATGTTTGGAATGGAAGATGCCCTGCGCCGCCGTCTTTCCGATTTGAAAAAAGCAGGCATTACCGATGTTTGGGCCGGGAACCTTGGTGCGGCCGCCTTGGGGAAAGAACTCGGCCTGAACGTTCACGGCGGATTTTCCCTGAACATCACCAATTCCGCCGCCCTTGCGTGGTATACGGAGTTCGGTTTAGCCGACACGGAGCTTTCGTTTGAACTAACCCTGCAGCAGGCCGCCAACATCGGTGGGGAATTGCCGCGCGGCCTGCTGCTTTATGGACGGCTGCCGTTAATGCTGTCGCGCAACTGCCCCGCGGCCAACGGACCGGGCGGATGTCTCCACTGCAAAACCGCTCCGTTCCTGACGGACCGCAAAGGCGTACAGTTCCCCGTCCAGTGTTATGGCAGCTGCAGCGAAGTGCTGAATTCGGTGGTGCTTTCCATGTCGGACCGGCTGAGCGAAGTGCGCAATCAGGATTTCGGTGTGCTGCGCTTCACAACAGAAACCCGCGCGCAGGCGCAGGAGGTTCTGGAACGATACTTCACCGGCGGCACTCTGCCGGGGGATTATACCCGCGGACTGTACTACCGTGGAATTGAATAAAGGTAAAACACATCCCGCACAAAACGGGATTTCACAACGAAAAGAGAAGAAAGAGGAATGCCCATGCAGCCGCTGAAAATCAAAAAACTGCACCCCAACGCCGTACTGCCCACCCGTGCAAGCGACGGCTCCGCAGGAATGGACCTGTACGCCCTGTTGGACGCGCCGCTCACACTGGAGCCGCGCGGACTGTACCGCATTCCCACCGGAATTGCCATTGCGCTGCCGGGGCCGGAAACCGTCGGCCTGCTGTTTGCGCGGAGCGGGCTGGGGGTAAAGCATGGAATTTCCCTTTCCAACGCCGTGGGCGTGATTGACAGCGACTATCGCGGGGAGCTGATTGTGGGGATTTGCAACCTGAGCGACCACCCGTACACCCTGACCCCGGGCGAGCGCTTTGCCCAGCTGGTCGTAATGCCGGTGCTTCTGCCCGCTGTGGAGGAAACAGATGACCTGGGTGAAACAGCACGCGGTGCCGGGGGATTTGGCTCCACTGGGAAATAATGTTCCCGCGAAAAGAGGACTGCTGCAAAATGGTTTTGCAGCAGTCCTCTTTTCGATTTGTATGGCAGAAAACGGGAAATAATGTTGTGGTGGAATCTCTTGTAAAAAACAAGGACTTCAGACCGACAGAAAATCGCCCAAAATTTTATGCATTCTATTGCCAAAACACACAGAACAGGATAAAATATCGAATAGAATTTTTAATGCATTTCGAGAATCGCAGACCGTTTTTAGGCACAACAACTGTGTAAAAATAGAAAGAAAAGTCTGTGATTGTTTTCGGGGTAAAAAATCATCTTTCCCCGTACAATGAATTTTGTAAAAGAATAGGGGTTGTAAGAATGTTAGTCCTGGCGTCCACTTCGCCGCGCCGCAGCGAGCTTTTAAAAATGGCCGGCTACGAATTTTCCGTCGTGCCCCCCGAGGCAAACGAAAATTATTTACGGGGAACACCACCCGTACAGATTGTGGAGCAGCTCTCCACACGAAAAGCAAAGCTGGTGGCAAAGGACCACCCAGACGACATCGTTCTTGCCGCGGACACTCTTGTGGTATTGAAAGGGCGCATTTTAGGCAAGCCCAAGGATGAGCAAGAAGCAAAGGCTATGCTGAAGCTGCTGAGCGGCAACGTGCATCAGGTTTACACCGGGTACTGCATCATTTCCGGCGGAAAAATGGTGACCGGGCACGAATGCACTTCCGTGGAATTCTACACGCTGAAGGATAGCGATATTGAAGCGTACCTTGCCACCGGCGAACCGATGGACAAAGCCGGGGCATATGGCATTCAGGGGCGCGGCGCGCTGCTGGTAAAGCGGATTGACGGGGATTTTTACAATGTAATGGGACTTCCCATCGGCAAAATCAACCGTCTGCTGAAAAGCCTGTGACTCTGCATGTATGAATTCCAGATTGTTCATAATTTAAGTGTTGAGAAATGATGTTGAAAAGGGTATAATAGATTCTATCTGAGATATGTCGTAAATGAACTTTAAAACCGGACTGGGACTTGGAGTTCGTTGAACGAACGGGAAGCGCCTTTCCTCGCTTTGTGTTTTACGCCTTTTTAAAGTTGCTTCCCACTATTTTGTGCGAGCTGAAAGGGGAAAATGATACATGTTTTCAAAAGATATAGGAATTGATTTGGGTACTGCGAATACCCTTGTTTTTATGAAGGGCAAAGGCATCGTCATGCGCGAGCCTTCCGTTGTCGCCGTTGATGTGCGTACCGATACGGTACTTGCCGTTGGCACCCAGGCAAAAGAAATGATCGGACGTACGCCTGGCTCCATTGTTGCCGTACGACCGCTGAAAGACGGCGTTATTGCCGACTTCGACATCACCGCGACCATGCTCAAACACTTTATCCGCAAAGCAATTAAAACAAATGCGTTCTCCCGCCCGCATATTATCGTCTGCATCCCGTCCGGCGTGACCGAAGTTGAGCGCCGCGCTGTGGAGGACGCCGCCCGTCAGGCCGGCGCAAACAACGTGGAACTGATTGAAGAACCCATGGCCGCTGCAATCGGCGCGGGCCTTCCTGTCAGCGACCCGACCGGCAGCATGGTGGTGGATATCGGCGGTGGTACTGCCGAAGTCGCTGTCATTTCGCTGGGCGACATCGTTACTTCCGTTTCCGTCCGTGTGGCAGGGGACAAGTTTGACGAATCCATTATTTCCTATGTTAAGAAAAAGTACAATCTGCTTATCGGCGAACGTACCGCAGAGGACATTAAAATCCAAATCGGTTCCGCTTACCCGACGGAAGACAACGAGAACGCCAGCGTGGAAATTAAAGGACGCAACCTGGTGGATGGCCTGCCAAAGAATGTGACCATCACCGCCGAAGAGGTACGCGAGGCGCTGAGCGACCCGCTGTCCATGATTGTCGATGCGATTAAATCTACTTTGGAAAAGACTCCGCCGGAGCTTTCTGCAGATATTATCGACCACGGCATTATGCTGACCGGCGGCGGCGCGCTGCTGCGCGGTCTGGACCGTTTGGTAGAGCAGGAAACCGGAATGCCCGTCCACGTGGCAGAAAGCCCGCTGGACTGTGTAGTAAACGGCACCGGAAAGCAGCTTGAGATAACCATGCCGTCCTCTTACTACAAAAATAACCGCAAATAACAAACGAACCCGCAGATGGAAGCGGTTTCTATGCATTTGAACGAGCGGAGGGTAGGTGAACTCTCCGCCTATTTTTTCAGAGTGGGCAATGCGTGCACGCGTAAGTGCAGCATACCATTTATTGTCCATTGTTCATCATTCATGATTCATTGTTAATTGGCAAGGGGGTGCTGCGTTGAAAGACGTCTTTCATTCCAATGGCTTTAAACTGGTTGTGGCTCTAGCTTTCATTCTGTTCGGGCTGATGCTTTACACCGCGGGCAGCGGCGGTTCCGTCGTTTCCAGCCTGCTCGGTTTTGTTTCAACCCCCATGCAGAAGGTCAGCACCGTGGTGACCAACAACGCCGTGGCCACAACACAGGCTGCGACGCGTTCCAACGCGGAACTGCTGGCGGAAAACGACGCCCTAAAACAACAAATTGCGGAGCTCAACAAAAAACTAATCAATTATTATACGTATCAGCAGGAAAACGCACAGCTGCGAAAATTTTTGGAGCTGAAAAATGAAAACAAGGATTTCAAGCCGGTTTCGGCCGCGGTCATCGGGCGGGACCCGAACAGCGATTTTTACAGCTTCCAAATTGATAAAGGGTCTTCTTCCGGCGTAAAGCTGAACGACCCGGTCATTACCGAAAGCGGCGTAGCCGGCTGGATCTCCAGCGTGAGTGCGGGGTACAGCCGCGTGACCACCATCCTTTCGCCGGACACCAAAATCAGTGCGGTCGACAAGGTGAACCGCGACTCCGGCGTCATCAACTGCAACATTAAAATGGCGGACAGCAACCTTTTAAAGCTGTCATACCTGGATGCCAACACCACCGTAAAGGCGGGGGATATCATCGTAACGAGCGGACTGGGCGGGGTGTACCCGCGCAACCTGGCAATCGGGACCGTAACAAAGGTGGATCACGACCCCTATGACGTTTCGCTGTACGCGGAAGTCAAACCGTTTGTCGATGTGAAAACCGTCCGCGACGTAATGGTCATTACTTCGTTTGAAGGGCAGGGGCAGGCTTTGCCGGGGGATACCGCCTCATCATCCACACCCTCGAGCGGGTCGAAGTAAATGGAAAAGCTGAAGTGGATTCGTTATTTCGCCTATACAATTGAAATTTTGGTCGTTTTTATGGTTCAGGAAACACCGGGGCTGATCCCCTCGGTGTTCGGCGCGCGCCCGGTCATGCTGATTCCGGCCGTGCTGGCCATTGCCCTGTTTGAAAGCGAACTGGCTTCCATGGCTTTTGGGCTTTTCGGCGGCCTGCTGATTGACTTCGGCATCGGCGGCGCCCTGGGGTTCCACGGCCTGCTGCTGATGTTGGTCTGCTACTTTCTGGGGGTTCTGGCAGCGAACCTCATCCGCACCAATTTTCTAACCGCTATGATTGTTGCCGTGCTGGTCACCGGAGCCATTCTGCTGCTTCAATGGGTATTTTTCTATGTACTGGCAGATTACAGCGAATCAATTTACGCGCTGACGGCGCATTACGCACCCCGGTTCCTTTATACCGTGGTGCTGATGCCCATTGCCTATTATTTCAACCGCGCGCTGGCACTGCAAGTTCGCACCAAGAATGAATAACTGCTCCGTTGATTCCCTGAATATAGATGTTTTGATTGTCCGTAATGCTTGATGATTCATAAACCGTGATTGAACCGAAAAAGACTGGAGGTTGGCCTTGAGCAAGCTGAAAGAAAACGCAAGATACATTTTTTGCGGAATCATCGTTATGGCCGTGCTGGCCGTTTACTGCCTGCGCCTGGTGGATTGGCAGATTGTGAACGGATCCTCTTGGCTGCAAAAGGCCACTTCGTCCAGCGTGGCGAAGGTCAGCATGGATGCCGCGCGAGGCGAAATTCTGGACGCCAAGGGCGTAGGGCTGGCCGTAAACAAAACCGTTTACGCCATTGTGTTTGACCGTGCACATATGCCGGACGGTACCGCCAACAAAACCATCGCTCAGCTGATTGCGCTGCTTACCAAACGCGGGGAAACATGGGAAGACACGCTTCCCATCACACTGGACAAGAACGGAACCTATCAGTTTATCGCCGGCAAGGAAAAGGAAGTTGCCGCCCTGAAGGCAAAGGATTTCCTAAACATGAACTCCTATGCGACTGCAGAGCAGTGCATGAGCGAACTGGTGAAGAAATACGAAATTACAGGCTATACAAAGGCGGAAACCAGGGCCATCGTATCCGTCCGGTACAACATGACCAAATCCGGATTCGGCCTTTCCACGCCTTATACTTTTGCAAAAGATGTAAGCAAGGAAACGGTCGCCATTATTAACGAAAATTCCTCCCGTCTGCCCGGTGCGACGACAAAGGTCACCACCGAGCGGCAGTACCCGCTGGGCGACCTGATGCCGCACATTCTGGGCTATGTGGGTTCGATTTCCAAAGAAGAATACGATACCTTGAAAGACAAGGGATACGCTCTGAACGACCGCCTTGGCAAAACCGGCATTGAACAGGCGTTTGAAAGCGCCCTGCGCGGCAAGCAAGGCGAAAAGGTCGTGGAAACGAACAAGTCCGGTGCGTTGGAATCGGAAACGGTAACCAAAGCGCCCGTTTCCGGCAATTCGGTTTTTCTAACGATTGACAGCAACCTGCAAAAGGTGTTGAACGTATCGCTTGCCAAAAACGTAAAAGCTACTCAACAGAACGGCGTAAAGCTGTGCGCCCAACATTATAAAGGGAGTTCCTCCAAACACGGCGAGGACTGCGTGGCCGGCGCGGCCGTGGTCATCCGCGTAAAGGATTTTGCCATTTTGGCCGCTTCCACCTACCCAAGCTATGATTTAAACCAATATTTGGACAATACCAGCTATTATTCCACCCTGGTAAAGGACAAGACGCATCCGCTCATTAACCGGGCGTTCAACGGCGTATTCACCCCCGGTTCCAGCTTTAAGCCCAGTGTGGCGCTTGCCGCACTGCAGGAAGGTGCCATCAGCAATTCTACGGTGATTACCTGCAACCACACCTACACCCGCTTTATTAAGCAGGACCCTAACTTCCACCCGACCTGCCTGGGCACTCACGGGCCGATTACGCTGAACACCGCGCTGGCCAAATCCTGCAATATCTTCTTTTACGATACGGCTTACCGCACCGGAATTGAAACGATGAACCTGTACGCCAAACGGCTTGGGCTTGGGGTAAAAACCGGAATCGAACTAAGCGAAAGCTCCGGGATTCTGGCCGGCCCGGCAGAACGCTCCGCTTCCGGAGGAAGCTGGTCCTACGGCGATACCGTACAGTCGGGCATCGGCCAGAGCGACAACCAGTTTACTCCTTTGCAGCTGGCAACCTACGCCGCGACCATTGCAAACAACGGCGTACGCCTGAAACCGCACCTGGTCGATAAAATCACCGATTACACCCGCACTAAGGTCATTACCCAAAACGGCGCAACCGAAGTGGACAACGCCGGCGTTTCCGCGCAGAATTTGAAATACGTGCAGCAGGGCATGCGTTCCGTGATTACCAGCGGAACTGGCGCTTCGGTGTTTGGCCATTACGGCATTGCCATCGCCGGTAAAACCGGTACGGCACAAGGCCCCGGTTCAGATAACGTTGACTTCATCGGCTACGCACCGTATGACAATCCGGAAATCGCCGTTGCCGTTGTGCTGGAACACGGCGCGACTAGCCTGTATTCCAACAGCATTGCGAAAGACATTTTTGATGCCTATTTTTACGGGAAAACGGTGGATGCAAGCGGAAATCTGGTCATGCCAGCCACCCATGCCCCGGCTTCTTCCACTCCTTCGAGCAGCCGTTAAGGAACCACTCGGCAAAGAATATTAAAATCGGGAAAGTGAAGTTTCAGGAATATCTTCCGATAATTGTGAATAGAAATTTAAATTTATTAATTTGTAAAATCAAACAAGAAAAACGCTTTGACTAGCATGAATTCTTGTGGTAGTATGATAATGAGGTTATATCATGGGAGCTGTAACAGTAATTACTTCAGGAAAAGGCGGCGTGGGAAAATCCACCGTTTCCGCCGGGCTTGCGGCAGCATTTTCCGCGCGCGGCAGACGTGTTCTGCTGATTGACTGCGACGCGGGCCTTGGCTGCCTAGACCATATCCTTGGCGTGGCCGAGCAGCGGGTGTTCGACTTGGCAGATATCGTTTCCGGCCGGGCAGAACCGGCAGACGCGGTATATGCCTGTGGGACTCTGCCCAATGTGTTCCTGCTTCCCGCCCCGGGCAGCCAGGAGGACGTTGTCAGCCCGGCGATTATGAAGCAGCTGACAGAAGCTTTTTCCAAGTATTACGACCATATTTTGATTGACTGTCCGGCCGGCGTGGGCAACGGTTTTGCCAGCGCAGTCGCCGGCGCACAGCGGGCTTTGGTGGTTTCCACCCCAGACCCGGTGTGTTTGCGCAACTCCAATCGGACAAGGCAGCTTTTGGAGCAACTTGGTGTGCCCCAGCAGCGGATGGTAATCAACCGCTTCAGCAGCCGTAATTTTCGGCTGCAGGGCTTTTACCCCGACCTTGACACCGTGATTGACGCGGCAGGAATCCGGCTGATAGCAGTCATTCCGGAAGACCCGCTTTTGGCGGCGGCGGCAGCGAGAAGCGAACCCGCCCCGGCCAATTGCCCCGGTGCCTTGGCTTTCGGCCGCCTTGCGGCCAGACTGGAAGGCGAGCAGGTGCCGCTGGCGCCCCTTCAGAAATTTTAAGGATGACCGTTAGAACAGGAGGAGTATCACAGATGAACATTGCATTAATCGCTCATGATGCCAAAAAGGAACTGATGGTGCAGTTCTGCATTGCCTACTGCGGCGTTCTGAGCAGACATGACCTGTGCGCTACCGGAACGACAGGGAAAATGGTTTCGGAGGCCACTGGGCTTGAAATACAGCGCTTTCTGGCGGGCTCCCAGGGCGGCGACCAGCAGATTGCGGCGCGTATCGCCTGCAATGAAGTCGACCTGCTCCTGTTTTTCCGTGACCCGCTGAGCCCCAAGCCGCACGAGCCGAACGACATGAATCTGCTGCGCCTGTGCGACATGCATAACATCCCAGTCGCCACCAATATTGCGACTGCGGAAGTGCTGATCCACGGATTGGAACGCGGCGACCTTGACTGGCGCAATATTCTGAACCCGAAGGGATGAATCCCCGGGGAATGATCCCCGTGCCTTTCATATTTTGATATTGTAACCATCGGTAATGACCGGGAAGAGTACCCAAACACCCCGCCACAGGGAGGGCGCGCCGTGACTGAGAACGCACCTGCACACGGGTTATGGTGAAGACACCCGCGAACCGAACGAGCCCCGCGTTTCGGGGCATAAAGAGGAGGGCTTCGGCCCTTGAAAAAGGGTGGCACCGCGAGGATTTTCCCTCGTCCCTTTGACTGGGACGGGGGATTTTTGTATACTCGCACTTCCACATAAAACGAAAAGGAACAAGTGGGAACCGTATAACACCAAAGAGGACCAAAATATTTCGTCTGAAAAATGCTGGGGTACCCTCCATGAGGAGGGCAGCGCCCGAAGCAAACAATTTATTTTTGATTCCTCAACAAGGGTATTGGCTTCCCACGATTCATTGGTCACTATAATAAAGCAAATAAAGGAGAATTGACTATGGAGTTCATCAAGGCCCAAAAAGGAACGCAGGACCTGCTGCCCGCCCAGACGGAAAAATGGCAGGTTGTAGAAGACGTAATGCGCAGTGAGGCGAAGCTCCACGGTTTCGGAGAAATCCGGACCCCGGTTTTTGAAGATACTCGCCTGTTCCAGCGTTCCGTGGGCGAAACCACCGACGTAGTGCAGAAGGAAATGTATACGTTCACCGACAAAGGCGGCCGTTCCATCACGCTGCGGCCGGAAGGCACCGCAGGCGCGGTGCGCGCCATGCTGGAGCACGGCCTTTTCAACGAAGGCCTGCCGCTCAAGCTGTTCTATCTCACCTCCTGCTACCGGTATGAAAATACGCAGGCGGGGCGCCAGCGCGAGTTTCATCAGTTCGGCATTGAACTGCTTGGCTCCGCTTCCTATGTTGCCGACGCAGAGGTCATCTGTTTGGCAAAAAGCATCTTTGACCGTCTGGGCGTGAAAAACCTAAAGCTAGAAATCAACTCCATCGGCTGCCCGGACTGCCGTGCAAAATACTACGCAGCGCTTCGGGAGTATTTCAGCGCCCGCAAAGAAGAGCTGTGCGAAACCTGCCAGGGAAGACTGGAACGCAACCCCATGCGTATTTTGGATTGCAAGAGCCCAATCTGCTCCAAAATTGCAGCGGGCGCACCCAAAATGCTGGATTACCTGTGCGACGACTGCAAAGCGCACTTTGAGGGCGTGAAAACCTGCCTGGATGCGGCAGGTGTAGCATACACCGTGAATCCTTCCGTGGTACGCGGGCTGGATTATTATACCCGCACGGTATTTGAATTCGTTTCCAGCGACCTCGGCGCGCAAAGCACCGTTTGCGGCGGCGGCCGTTACGACGGTCTGGTAGAAGAACTGGGCGGCCAGCCGATGCCTGCGCTGGGCTTTGGTCTTGGCATGGAACGCCTGATGCTGATTCTGGAAGCGCAGAAGGTGGAATTCCCTGAACCGGAAACGTGTGACCTTTATATTGCCTCACTCGGCGACAAGGCGAAGCTGGAAGCGTTCCGTCTGGCGCACCGCCTGCAGGAATACTCCATTGCGGCGGCCTGCGACCTGAACGACCGCGGCCTGAAGGCCCAGATGAAATATGCGGATAAAATTTCCGCCAAGTATTCTATTGTTCTGGGCGACAACGAGCTGGAATCCGGCAAGGCGGAAATTAAAAATATGAAAACCGGAGAAAAATCCAAAATATCGCTGGGCGAAGATTTTGTGGAACAGTTTATTATCCTGCAAACCAAAAACGAGGACGATATTGCCTTTTAAAATTTTTTAAAATATAGGAGGCTGTTATGAAATCATCGATTTTGGACCAGTTTCGACTCACGGTAATGGAGCAGCACCTGAACGTGTACGCCATTAAGGTGCAGCGCGCCAACGGCGAAAACGTCAGCCACAGCTGGCGTTGGTCGACGTTCCGGGAATGCCTGTATTCCGGCTCGAAAACCTTTACTTCGATCGCGGTGGGAATCTGCGTGGACGAAGGCCGGCTCCGCGTAACCGACAAGGTGCTGGACTTTTTCCCGGAATACCGTGAAATTGCCTCTCCGGGCAGTGAAGCAATCACCCTGCGCGACCTGCTGCACATGGCGTCCGGCAAACTGGAATTCTGGTTCGGGGAACCGGATGAGCAAGTGCTGAACGCCAAAAAAGAGGATTGGGCAGAGCTGTTTTTCCGTGTGCCGGTCACCGGCGAACCCGGAAAAACCTTTTTCTACTCCAACGCCTGCACCTATATGCTAGGGCGCGTGGTGGAAAAAGTCAGTGGGCAGAATCTGCGGGACTTCCTTGTGCCGCGCCTGTTCACCCCGATGAACATCTTCAATCCGCAATGGCAAACCTGCACCGCTGGGCATCCCATTGCCGCAACCGGCCTGTACCTGACCACAGACGAGTACTCCCGCCTTGGACTGATGATGCTGAACGGCGGCGTATACGAAGGAACGCGCATTGTAAGTGAAAACTACCTGCAAAGCGTTTCCGGCGATATTCTGGACAATAACACGCCCGGGAATATCGAGCCGGAGGGCACCGCCGGCTACGGCTATCAGGTGTGGCGCTGCTCGCATCCGGGCGCGTACCGCGCCGACGGCATGTTTGGCCAGTACTGCGTTGTGTTCCCCAACGAGCAAGCAGTGGTCACCGTGACTTCCCATGAAGAAAAAGCGGCAAATGACATTCTGCGCGCCATTTACCGGGATATTATTCCCCGGCTGTAACCCCCTGCCGAGGTGCTCGGGACCGGCGGCCAGAGAGCAATCATCCACCTATCATTCAAACAGCATCCTGATTTCTTATTGGTATCAATCTTAACGGAGGCTTAACAAACTATGGCAGAATTCATAACAGGAATGAAGCGAACTCATTATTGCGGGGAACTTCGCCCCGCGCACATCGGCAGCACCGTGACAGTCTGCGGCTGGGTACAGCGCCAGCGCGACCTTGGCCAGCTGATTTTCATCGACCTGCGCGACCGCACGGGCATTGTGCAGCTCGCGTTCGATGACAGCACCGACCGGGAAATTTTTAAAAAGGCATTTTCTGCCCGTTCCGAATACGTATTGGCTGCAACCGGCGTGGTGCGCGAGCGCACCTCCAAAAACCCGGAGCTGCCCACCGGCGACATTGAGCTGGAAGTCACCGCCCTGCGCGTACTGGCAAAAAGTGAAACCCCGCCGTTCGCCATTGAGGAAAACTCCCCCGTGCAGAAGGAAACCCGCCTGCGCTACCGTTTCCTTGACCTACGCCGCCCGGACATGCAGCGCACGCTGCAGGCACGCCACCGTTTGGTGAAAGTTGCTCACGATTTCTTCGATGAAAACGGCTTTTTGGAGATTGAAACGCCTGATCTTGTCAAATCCACCCCGGAGGGCGCGCGCGATTATCTGGTACCAAGCCGTGTGTTCCCCGGCAAATTCTTTGCCCTGCCGCAGAGCCCTCAGCTTTATAAGCAGCTGCTGATGGTTTCCGGCTTTGACCGCTATATGCAGATTGCTCGCTGCTTCCGCGACGAAGACCTGCGCGCCGACCGCCAGCCGGAATTTACCCAAATCGACTTTGAAATGTCCTTCGTGGACCAAGAAGACGTGATGGCCATCGGCGAAGGCTTTATCCGTGCCGCGTACAAGAAGATGCTGGACATCGACATCCCGACCCCGCTGCCGCGCCTGACCTGGAAGGAAGCCATGGACCGCTTCGGTTCCGATAAACCGGACCTGCGCTTTGGTCTGGAACTCAGCGATGTGAGCGGTGACCTGAAAAACACCGAATTCCGCGTGTTCCGCGGCGCCATCGACGCCGGCGGCAGCGTGCGCGGCATCAACTTAAAAGGCCTTGCCGACCAGCTGAGCCGCAAGGAAATCGACAAGCTGGGCGAATGGATTAAGACCTACGGTGCAAAGGGCCTTGCTTGGACGCGCCTGGCTTCCACCGGCGAAACCTCCTCCTATGAAAAATTCTTAAGCGCGGAAGAAGCCGCCGCGGTTCGCAAAACGCTCGGCGCAGAACCCGGGGACGTGCTGTTCCTAGTGGCAAGCGACGAAAACAGTGTGGTGTACGCTTCACTGGGCGCGCTGCGCTGCCAGCTGGCTCGTAAATTTAACCTGATTGACAAATCCCAGCCGAAGCTTCTTTGGGTTACGGACTTCCCGATGTTCGAGTACAGCAAGGAAGAGGGCCGCTGGATGGCGATGCACCATCCGTTCACCATGCCCAACCCTGAAGACCTTGACAAGCTGGAAAGCGACCCCGGCTCCGTGCGCTCCATTGCTTACGATATGGTCATCAACGGCTATGAAGCGGGCGGCGGAAGCATTCGTATCCATGACACGGAATTGCAGGAGCGCATGCTGGAAGCACTCGGCATTTCCCCGGAAAAGGCACAGGAGCGCTTCGGCTTCCTGCTGAACGCTCTGAAATATGGCGCTCCGCCGCACGGCGGCATGGCCTGGGGTCTGGAACG
Source organism: Clostridiales bacterium (assembly GCA_012839345.1). GTDB lineage: Bacteria > Bacillota > Clostridia > Oscillospirales > Acutalibacteraceae > Caproiciproducens. The sequence goes on from DUNN01000023.1 coordinate 44,172, forward strand.
CCTTGTCATGGTGCTGCTCGACATTGATGACATGCGCGACGTCATCGCCTTCCCGAAGGTGGCGTCCTCTGCTGACCTGATGAGCGACGCCCCGAACGACGTAGACCTCGACCAGCTGAGCGACCTTGGAATTGGAATTCTTCCGAAGGAACAGCCCAAGGAATCCTGATTCGTTGAAAATTTCATTTGCTACATCCTTCTCCTGTTTGTATCAGAAAGCCGGTGCAGGCCATATTCATGGCTCGTACCGGCTTTTTCTCAATACTGTTTACTCTTGTTGGCTTCGAGGCAGGAAATCGTTTTGAAGCACCGCCATCAAAAGAATCGGCTCCCTTGTATCATCCGTTTCTCCGGTATATAATAAATTTATCTTAATATCGCCTTACATTGTATACTATTAGTATAATATTTAAGTAATATACTATTTTTGATTTAATTGGAGGGAACCCCCGTGCCGGATTCGCAAAAGATTAATTACCAAAAAGAGCTGGACCGCCTGATTGCGGGGCTGGGGGATCGCACTCCCACACTGTTCCTGCATGCCTGCTGCGCGCCATGCAGCAGCTATGTGCTGGAATACCTGTCGCAGTACTTTGACATTACGCTGTTTTACTATAACCCCAACATTTTCCCGGAAGCAGAGTACCGCAAACGGGTGGAAGAAGTACGCCGCCTGCTTTCCGAACTTCCGGTAAAGCACCCGGTCCGGCTGCTGGAGGGGAAGTACGACCCCGAATCGTTTTTCGCGCTTGCCAAAGGGCACGAGGCCGAACCGGAGGGTGGGGAGCGCTGCGCCCTCTGCTACGAGCTGCGCCTGCGGGAAGCCGCTGTGCTGGCCAAGGCAGGCGGGTATGACTATTTCACCACCACGCTGTCCATCAGCCCCTACAAAAACGCGCAGAAACTGAACGAAATCGGTGCGCGGCTGGAGCGGGAGTACGGCGTTTTGTATTTACCCTCCGACTTTAAAAAGCGGGACGGCTACCGCCGCTCGATTGCCCTTTCGAAGGAATATCATCTGTACCGGCAGGATTACTGCGGCTGTGTGTTCTCCAAGGCGGAGCGCGACCGGCGAGTAGCAGAACAAGCGAATGTTTCGGCGGAAAACCGTTGACACTTCCAAACGTAACCGACGTGCAAATACCGGTACAAACTCCGACCACCCTGCGGGAGCAAACCCGTGCGGTAGCCCGGGTGCTGCGCAGCGATTCGCATGTTCTACCGCTTTTGGTCGCAGCGGCGTTGTTTTCGGAGTGCCATCAAACCATACTCACCTTTTTAAATCAGCTCCAATACGTGCGGTGTGCCATTCCCACCGCCGCTATGGGGTACTTGTATATTCTGATGACGGTCATCGGCCTTTTGGCCGCGCGCTCCCACAAGCTGACCGCGCGGCTGGGGGAACCCCGCAGCATGACCCTATTGCTTTTGGCCGGGTGTGCTGCCTGCCTACTGCTGACGCTGACCGCGAACGCAGTCCTTTCCGTTTTGGGGCTTGCAGTACTGAAAGCTGCGTTTTCCCTGTTCAACCCAATTCTACTAACCATAGAGAACCGCCGGATTACAGGCGGCAACCGGGCATCCATTCTATCCGTATACGCCATCCTGATGGATTGTGTGGCAGTGGGAACCAGTTTAACGTTCGGCTGGGCGGCGGATTCCGGCGTGGCAAATGCCATGCTACTGGGTGCAGGTTTCTGTTTTGCCGCACTCGGCCTGTACGGTTACTGGGCGCACACCGAAGGAGAGAAAAAATATGATTCGCGAGGTAACAAAGGATGACCTTTTCGCTCTGCTGAACCTTTACACCCAGCTGCACGGCAATCCTGTTCCGAAGCACTTTCCTCCCTTTGGGAGCAAATTTTCAACGACCCGAAGCACCATATTCTGGTGGATGAAGAGGCTGGCGTGCTCGTTTCTTCCTGCATCCTGCTGATTGTACCCAACCTGACGCATGGGCAGCGGCCCTACGGCGTAATTGAAAACGTCGTAACCGACCGGGCATTCCGCGGTCAGGGGCGTGCTTCCGCTGTGCTCCGCGCCGCAAAGCTGCTGGCGCAAGCGCGGAACTGCTATAAGCTGATGCTGATGACCGGTTCCAAAGAAGCAAGCACGCTGAATTTTTACCGGCACGCCGGGTTCAACACGATGGATAAAACGGCGTTTGTGCAGTGGCTGAACCCCTAGCCGGTTGGAATTGTTCTTATCGACAAGAAAGGAACACCACCATGCAGCAACAATTCTACCAAATTGAACCGGGCATTCCGGCCGACACGAACGAGTTGGAGCGCCTTTACGACATGTTGAATGAATCGTTGAGCCGCGGGGTCAATTACCCCGGCTGGAAGAAGGGCCTGTACCCAATCCGGGAGACAGCAGAAACCGGAATCCGGAAACACACGCTGTTTGTGGCGCGCACACAGGGGCGCATCGCAGGCACCGTTATTCTGAACCATGAGCCGGAATCTGCCTATGCCGGAGCGAATTGGACCATTGAAGCGGAAGACAAAGAAGTTTTTGTCGTGCATACGCTGGCTGTTCACCCGGACTTTCAACAGGCTGGGGTGGGGCGTGCGCTAATTGAATTTTCTAAGCAGCTGGCCCAGCAAAAGGGAATGAAAGCCGTGCGGCTGGACGTTCGCTCCGGCAACCTGCCCGCCCTGCGGCTGTATGAGTCCTGCGGCTTTCGGTATGTGCAGACTGTGGACTTGGGACTGAATCTTCCGGGATTGGTTTGGTTCGACCTTTATGAATATAACCTCGGGCAACGCAGCTCCGCCGAAAGCGTTGGGAACCCGTCGATACCATAAGCTGGTGCGCTACCGCATTCTCGAAATCATGGCATCACAGGGGGAAAACCGAGAAACTGGGGGAGATTCCGGAGACCGTTTTTGCGCTGGCCGCTGTAGGGGATAACAGAACCGGAGTTTCCGCACATCCGCGCGGAAAAAGCGCAAAAAGTTTTTTCCGGCGCTCCGAGAAAGATGACTGTTATGTTTTCCACCAAACACAGGGTATACGGTGGAAAATGGATGACCTCCTGCTTCACATGGGCCGCCGGTGTGCGGGCGGAAGTCGGAACGGTTTCCTGTTTGTCCGGCAGCTGCGGCAGCGTGTTTCCCGGTGCTCCTTTACTTTATCCCATCCTTATGCTAAGATAGGGGTTACCGAGGCCTATCCCGGAATTCCGTGTTTTCTCCTGTCGGATTTTCCCGGATCGGCAGCCCGCGCATTTCCAGGGAATCGAACATGGCCGTGAGGAGGCGGGATATGAAAAAAGACAAGAAGAAAAAAAAGGCGAAGCACGAACAGGCCGAACTGCGCCCGCTAATTTATGCGGACAAAGAGGTTTCGACGGAAGAAGCCGGGGAGGAACCCCTGCGTGACGCAGTTCAACTGACAGGGGGAAAATGGAAGCTTCGCATTCTGTGGGCGCTGCGCTCGGGGGAAAGCATCCGCTACGGCGTCCTGAAACAGCAGGTGAACGGCATTACCGACATGATGCTCAGCCAGAGCCTGCGTGAACTAACCAAAGACGGACTGACGGAACGCCGCCAGTTTCAAGAAATCCCGCCCAAGGTGGAATACCGCATCACCTCCGTCGGCGCAGAGCTGCTGCCGGCAATTGAACTATTCCGCGCCTGGGCTATAAAATACAGAAGGGAAGAGCATAAAAATGGATAGACAAAACGATATTCCCCGTTACACGGCGGATGAATCCCGCTACGACACTATGCAGTACCGCTACTGCGGAAAAAGCGGGCTGAAGCTCAGCGCTGTTTCCCTTGGCTATTGGCACAACTTCGGCACGTACGATGTGTATGAAAACGCCCGCGCGGTCACGCGGCGCGCGTTCGACCTTGGCATAACCGTATTTGACCTTGCAAACAATTACGGTCCTCCGGCCGGCAGCGCCGAGGAAACGTTCGGCCGCCTAATGCGGGAGGATATGCATCCTTACCGCGACGAAATGGTGATTACCACAAAGGCAGGCTACCATATGTGGCCCGGCCCCTACGGCGATTTCGGGTCCCGTAAATATCTGCTGGCCAGTCTGGACCAGAGCCTGAAACGCATGGGCCTGGACTATGTGGATATTTTCTACCACCATCGCATGGACCCCAACACTCCCCTGGAGGAAACCATGGGCGCCCTTGCACAAGCGGTGAAAAGCGGCAAAGCACTGTATGTGGGTATCTCCAATTACAGCCCCGAAAAGGCGTTGGAAGCCTCCCGCCTGCTGGCAGACATGGGCGTGCACTGCCTAATCTGTCAGTCGCGCTACAACCTGTTGGACCGCAAGGTGGAGCGTGACGGTTTGTTTGGTGCGCTGGAACAGGCCGGCATGGGCATGACTGCGTTCAGCCCCTTGGCACAAGGCCTGCTGACCGGCAAATACAACAACGGCATTCCGGAAGATTCCCGTGCGGCAGGCCGTTCGGCCTTCCTCAAGAAAGACAACATTACTCCGGAAGTAATCCGCAAAGTGACTGCGCTCGGCAAAATCGCGGCGCGCCGCGGCCAAACCACCGCACAGTTTGCGCTGAGCTGGGTGCTCCGTCAGCCGGTCATGACCAGTGTACTCATCGGCGCCAGTCGGGTTTCGCAGCTGGAGGACAATGTTGCGGCGCTGAACCGGCTTGACTTTTCCGAAGAGGAAATCCGTGAAATTGATGAAATTTTAAAATAGAACCATAAAGGCAAAGAGCCGCTGCATTACGTAGCCTTTTTGCCCCGGGCGTTGTTCCTTTTGTCAGTGAGATAGACCGTTCTTGTGGAACGGTCTATCTTTTTTAATATATATTGTGTTTTTTGTGACTGGATAAAATTTGAATCTCTATATATTGTATGATAGTATTGACAACAGCAGGCCCTTGAAGTAAAATGATAAATACTTTCAAGCACGGGATGATTCTTGCCGGTAATTTTTTGGCCCATCATTTGCGTCGTGCAAATTGAATTGATATAAAAACTGCAGATTTTCTTTCAACCCCGCGTTCGGACCGTTTGAACGCGGTGTCTTGTTGTTCTGCAGGAATAAAGGGAAGGATGTTCAAAATGGCAGTAAAAATTCAAAAACGGAACGGTGTTGTGGTGGCGTTTGACGCGGGGAAAATCCGCAGCGCCATCAGCAAGGCCAATCAAGCCGTGCAGGATGAGTCTATGCCGGATTCCGTGCTGGACGACCTGACCGCCCGCATTGCCTCCAGCTTCGGTGATGACTGCGTTCCCACTGTGGAACAGGTACAGGATGTGGTGGAGGAAAAGCTGATTCAGGCAGACTATGCCAAAACTGCAAAGGCCTATATCCTTTACCGCGCCGAACACGCAAAAATCCGCCAGGCGGAAGGCGACCTGATGGACATCTATAAGGAACTGACGTTCCGGGATGCCCGTGATGTGGACATCAAGCGCGAAAACGCGAACATCGATGCGGACACCGCCATGGGCACCATGCTGAAATACGGCTCCGAAGGTTCCAAATATTTCTGCAACAACTACGTTCTGCCCAAGGACATTGCCGCGGCGCACATGAACGGCGACATCCATATTCATGACGAAGATTTTTACATGCTGACGGAAACCTGCTGCCAGATCGACCTGATTAAGCTGTTCCACAACGGCTTTTGCACTGGGCACGGCGCGCTGCGTGAGCCGAACGATATCCGTTCCTATGCAGCGCTGGCCTGCATCGCCATTCAGGCGAACCAAAACGAGATGCACGGCGGCCAGGCAATTCCGAATTTCGATTATTCCATGGCACCCGGCGTTGCCAAAACCTTTGAAAAATCATACTTTCTGGCGTTTTCTCAGTTCTTCCAGGTTAGCCGGGAGATGAGCGAGGAAGATGCCGACGCACTGGTGAAGGCCATTCGTTCCGACATCCCGCAGCACATTACTCTTGGCAATGCAGAGGAATTTGGAAAAGCGGTCGTAGCTTTCCTGCCGGAATATCAGCGCAAAAACGGTCTTCCGGAAATTACCGCACAGGAAGCAGAGCGCGCGCACCGTTACGCCGTGAAAACCGGCACCACCAACACGGACAAAGCCACCTATCAGGCCATGGAAGCGCTGGTACATAACCTGAACACCATGAACTCCCGCGCGGGTGCGCAGGTTCCGTTCTCCTCCATCAATTATGGCACAGATACCTCCCCGGAAGCACGCATGGTCATCCGCAACCTGTTGGAAGCGACCTCTGCGGGTTTGGGCGACGGCGAAACACCGATTTTCCCGGTTCAGATTTTCAAGGTGAAGGAAGGCATCAATTACAACGAGGGCGATCCGAACTACGACCTGTTTAAATTGGCCTGCAAAGTCAGCGCGAAGCGCCTGTTTCCGAACTTCTCTTTCTTGGACGCGCCGTTTAACCTTCAGTATTATAAAGAGGGCGACTACAATACCGAAGTGGCCTACATGGGCTGCCGCACCCGCGTAATGGGCAACGTGCACGACAAGACCAAGGAAGTCACCTGTGGGCGCGGAAACCTGAGTTTTACCTCGGTGAACCTGCCGCGCATTGCCATTGAGGCAAAAGGCGACCTTAATAAATTCTACGAGCTTTTGGACAAGCGGATTGAAATCGTCATCCGCCAGCTGCTGCATCGCTTCAAAATTCAGTGCAGCAAAAAGGTTTACAATTATCCGTTCCTGATGGGGCAGGGCGTATGGATTGATTCCGAAAAGCTCGGCCCTAACGACAGCGTGGCAGAAGTGCTGAAACACGGCACGCTCAGCATGGGCTTTATCGGCTTGGCGGAAACGCTGAAAGCGCTGACCGGCAAGCACCACGGCGAAAGCGAAGAAAGCCAGAAGCTGGGCCTTGAAATCATCTCCTATATGCGCCGTCGCATGGATGAGGAATCCGAAAAAACCGGCCTCAACTTTACGCTGCTCGCTACTCCGGCAGAGGGCCTTTCCGGCCGTTTTGTCCGCATGGACCAGAAAAAGTACGGCATTATCCCCGGCGTAACCGACCGGGAATATTACACCAATTCCTTCCATATTCCGGTGTACTTCCCGATTTCTGCTTTCCGGAAAATCAAGTTGGAAGCGCCTTATCATGCGCTGACCAACGCGGGGCACATCAGCTATGTAGAGCTGGACGGTGACCCGTCCAAGAACCTGGACGCGTTTGAAGCGGTGATCCGCTGCATGAAGGAAAGCGGAATCGGTTACGGCTCTGTCAACCACCCGGTGGACCGCGACCCGGTTTGCGGCTACAACGGCATTATCGACAACGAATGCCCAAAGTGCCACCGCCATGAAACCGAAGACGGCCCGAAATTCGAGCGCATCCGCAGAATTACCGGATATTTGGTGGGCACCATCGACCGGTGGAACAACGCGAAGCGTGCGGAAGAAAGGGATCGGGTAAAGCATGGGCTGTGAACTGCGCATCTGCGGGGTGGAACCGGAGTCCATTGTGGACGGAAAAGGGTTCCGGTACGTGATTTTTACACAGGGCTGCCCGCACCACTGCCCCGGATGCCACAATCCGCAGACGCATGACTTTCACGGAGGCCGGTTGGTAAACACCGACGATTTGTTCCGTGAAATCTGCGAAAATCCGCTGCTGAAGGGTGTCACGTTCAGCGGGGGGGAACCGTTCTGCCAGCCCGCCCCTTTGGCGGAGCTTGCCAAGCGCATCCACGAACGCGGGATGGATGTGACCGTTTATACCGGCTACCGGTACGAACAGCTTTTGGAGCGGGATGACCCCGCCATCGCTGCGCTGCTGCAGGAAGCCGACCTATTAGTCGACGGCCCGTTTCTGGAAGCGGAAAAGGATTTAACCCTGTTGTACCGCGGCAGCCGCAACCAACGTCTCATCGATATGAAACGCACGCGGGAAACGGGAAACATCGTGCTGGACGGCGAATAACCGGAACGTCTACAACCCCGATAACAAATAAATTCAAAACCGGCTGAAAAATTTGCCTGCGGGCCGTTGTTTGACCCACAGGCAAATTTTTCATAGAGAGGGTGCCGTGAGATGGAAATCCATCTTTTTTTCGGCATTCTCCTTTGTCGACTCTAAAATATTTGGCGAAATCTTGTAAATAATTCCCATATGTGGTACGATAATATATATATACAATGTGCTGAAAGAATCCATATTTGACCGCAAGGATGTGCTTGCTATGCAGAAGTTTTACTCCGATATTAAAATAGACGTGGCCATGTTCGGTGAATTTTCCATCACCATTGACGGGCATCAGCTCACCAACCTGAAGGGGCGCACCAAGCGGGTATGGATGCTGATTCAATACTTGATTGCCAACCGGCATAAGGAACTGACGCTCGACAATATTGTGGAAGTTCTCTGGGAAGACAACGAATGCGGCGATCCGCTGAATGCGCTGAAAAACTTGATTTACCGCGCGCGTGCCCTGTTGAAAGAGCTTTCGGGCAATGACCGGCTGGAGTTTATCAAATACGAACACAACACATACGCCTGGAATAACAGCTTTGACTGTACGGTCGATTTCGAATTGTTCGAGCAGTACTGCAAGCAGGGAAGGGACATTTCAAACTCGGCCCACGTGCGGATTGAAAATATGAAAAAGGCGCTTGCCCTTTACAAGGGCGAGTTTCTGCCGAAATCCTCTTACAGCAGCTGGGTGGTATCCTCTGCCGCGTATTACTCTGCGCTTTACAACGAATGCGTAATCAAGCTGTGCGGCCTGCTGATTGAAGAACAGCGTTTTGCAGAAATTGTGGAAATCTGCGAAATTGCTTTAAAATATGCCCCGTTTGAAGAGGCCATTCATAAAATGCTGCTTTACGGCTACATCAGCATGGGGCAGCGCGGCCAGGCGCTGGACCACTATAACGAAGTGGTGGATTTGTTTTATCGGGAGCTTGGGGTGGACATTACGGATTCCCTCCGCCCGATTTACAAACAGCTGATTAACAGCATTAACCATATTGAAATCGACCTTTCCGTTATCAACAACGACCTGCGGGAAGCTGCGGCGGCGGAAGGCGCTTTCTACTGCGATTATGATGTATTTAAGTCGATTTACCGCGTGCAGGCGCGTACTATTCTGCGCACCGGGCAGTCCATTTACATTTTGCTGTTCACCCTGACCGACCCGGAGGGTGCAATTCCTCAGCCTGAAGTGGCCAAAGTTGCCGTCAGCCGCCTGAAGGACTCCATTCTTTACAGCCTTCGCAAAGGGGATGTGGTTTCCTCGTTCAGCGCAACACAGTTTATCGTCATGCTTCCGGTGATTACCTACGAAAATGCGCAGAAGGTCGCAGACCGCATTCTTCAAAAATTCCATTTTTCCTACCGCAAAGATAATGTAACGGTCAGCGTTCGAATTAACCCGGTTGATTCGGTCATATAAAAGAGTCATCCGCTTCGGCGGATGGCTTTTTTCGCGGCGTTTCTATTTATGGTACGTGCCCGCCTGCGGCGGGCACGATTTTTTTAATTCAAGGTGTTCTACTCTTTGTAGTTTTCCACAGGATTTTTAAATTCTGTGGAAAAAGGCGTGCCGTATGAGTTTTCTCTCTTTACGGTACGCCTTTTTCGAAAGCAGGAGGATATTTGGAACAATTTATTCATTTTTTCCGAGAAATTCCGGTTTGTATTTGGAGTATAGAATCCGTTGGCGGCTGTAAAGCCCAGTGTACCCAGACAGCATGTAGCTGACCGCCGCGGCCAGTAAATAATACGGTGCGCCCTGCGCGCCGAACAGTTCTACCCCCAACAGAATTGCAGTAAGCGGACAGTTGGTTACACCGCAGAATACGGAAATTAACCCGAGCGCTGCGCCGAATGCGGGGCTCAGGCCAAGGAGAGAAGCCGCGGTGCAGCCAAAGGTTGCGCCCACAAAAAAGCCGGGGACAATTTCTCCGCCCTTAAACCCGGCACCTATGGTCAGCGCGGTGAAAATCAGCTTTAAAACAAATGCTTCCGGGCGGGCATTCCCTTTCAGCGCGGCGGAGATCACATCCATGCCCGCGCCGAGATACTCCCTTCCCACGGCAAGGGACAATAGCAGCACCAGTGCGCCGCCCACAGCTGCCCGCAGGTAGGGATTCGCCAGCCAGCGGCGGTACAGCTTGCCGGTTCCCCGCAGGGTCCAGCAATACAGAACGCTCAGGGCCGAGCACAGCGCGGCAAGCAGGATAATCAGCAGCATTGCGGAAACGGAAAGGGACGGGATCCCGGCAATTGGATAAACCTCCGGCGCAATCCCCAGGCTGCGCGCAAGGAATACCGCAAGCAGGGAAGCTACCGCGCAGGGAACCAGTGCGGCATAATACATCACACCCACGCTGGTAACCTCCATGGCAAATACGGCGGAGGTAATAGGCGTTCCGAACAACGCAGCAAACGCAGCGCTCATGCCGCACATTGTGATAATGTGAAGGTCTTTTTCATCCAGTTTCAGTACACGGCCGATAGAAAACCCTAAGCTGCCGCCCATTTGAAGCGCAGCGCCTTCGCGGCCGGCGGAACCGCCGAACAGGTGTGTAATCACGGTTGAAATAAAAATCAACGGCGCCATCCGGAACGGCAAGGGGGACGGGGAACGCACAGCCAGCAGCACCAAATCCGTTCCCTGTGGTTTTTTTACGCCGCATACACGGTAAAGGAACACCTCCATCAAACCGGCAATTGGCAGCAGCCAGACTAGCCACAGCGTGGTTTTGCGTAGCGACGTGGCAAGGTTAATGCAATAAAGGAATCCCGTTCCAACCAAACCCACCACGGTTCCGGTCAGCACCGCGATGAAAAGCCACTTGAAAAAAGCGTATGGCGCCTGCGTCCAACCAATCACTTTTTCCTTGTTTAATTTATTCTCTTTCCAAAAAGGGTGGAACACCGTATCCATCTCCAAATCGGCATCCGGTTAAAAAACGCCGGTACCTTGCCGGGGCAATGTACAAGCGTTAAAACAATCAATCGAATGCCTTGAAATTCTTTTCATTCATTTCTTTTCCATTATACTTCATCCCAAGGAGGAATGAAATTGACGGAATCTGTAAATTTCAGCAGGATCCGTTCTGAAAAAATGGGAAATGCGGCAAGCAAAAGCGCTGCAAAATGCAGAAAACACATTTTGCAGCGCTTGTATTAATCCGGTCAATGCAAAGCCGGAATTATTTAATTCCTGCCAGCTGACGGTAATCATACATCACTTTATCCAGGTCGGGAGAAGTGATATTTCCGATTACCTCGCCGTTCATCACAACCGTGTAACGGCGGTCGCCGTTTTTAAAGAATTCGATTTTATCCGTGGACGTTTTGTCAAAATAATGGTATTCCACCGCATAATTCGGGGTGCCGGTCGGCTTGGTGCTGTTTTGCTCCAGCAGCTCAATGCTGATCAGCTCCTGATAAAACTTCTTGTAGTCGTTTTCGTAGTCAATGGATTTGCCCGCGTTCGCCGTCACCTTGTAGGTGTACTGCGCTTTATCCTCGGTCGATTTGGATTCATCCTTAGTCCGTTCCACATTCAGTGCTGTGGTGGAACCATTCTGCGTAAAGGAAATGGATTTCACCGTTTCAATGTTGGGCAGGTAAATCAGCTTCGACCGCATCGAAAACGCATCGGTCTGCGCCCAGGAACTTACGCTCTCCGCGAGAATGGAATAGACCACTTTGGTCTGGTCCACCATGAAGTAATAATTGCTGTCCTTTTTCGCGCCCAGCATAATCTTATGATTTTCCTTGTTCACGGTATATTCCACAATGGCCGAAGGCTGGTCCAGCCCATAGGTTTTCAAGTCGGCCTCGGTGGGATTCACTTTAACCACCGATTCAGCATTTACCGTAGCAAGGGCCCCCGTCAGCGTGGAATATTTGTTGCTGTCTACGTCCGCATTGATGGGAGAAGTAATGCGGTCCTTCGTGTCGGATTTCTGGATGATAATCGGCTGGGGATAATTTTTCCCGCTCAATTTAATCAGCGTAAATTCGTTGTCCTTATCTCCGTTCTGAATGCTCAGAACATCCTTGCTGATAAAATAAGTTTCATCCTCCAAAATGCCGCTGTCCACACTGACTACATACACATTATTGGAGTTCTCCCCGGCCATATAGTACGAGGAACTGTCGGTCGCGCAGACACTGCCGATCTTATAGTTGTAGCTGCTGCCGTCTTTGAACTTGACCTCTACCGTCGCCTGCGGATCCTTCAGCCCGAATTCTTCCGGATTGCTGACGGTGCCGAGGTTCTGCGTTGCCACCAGACTGAACCCGTTTCTAATAACGGATTCGGCGGCATAGGAGTCGATGGGAACATTGTCGAGGCCCTGGACGGTATAGGTGATGGTTTCGCTCTCCGAAGAAGCGGTGGAGGACCCGGAAGACGACGCGGTAGAAGAGGCCTTGGTCTTTTCTACATGCGGAATCAGCGTATAGCCGCCCTTTTTATTTTTGACCGTCATGGAAACAATGTCGCTGCTCTTCTTGGAAACCAAGTCCATGGTTGGGGTGGAGGAAGAAGACGGGGTTTCGGTCTGGCTCTGTCCACCCGTAAGTGACAGGGCGGCAACCGCGCCGCCCAGCACCACGATGCAAGATGCTACAATTACAAGGTTCCTTGTGCTGGTCTTCATATTACAGGTGCCTCCTCTTTCGGAACACAACAATGCCTGCAATGGCAATCAGCAAGGGGATTAAAATGGTGAACACGCCGACGCCAAGAATTTTGCTCGCCTGTGTACCCAGTGTAATATCGGCTACGTTGGTTTGCTGGGAGGTGGTTGTAATTTCGGTGTCGGTGTTGCTGGTTCCGGTTGCATATTTAGAAAGGTCAACCGCGTATTTCGCGTTTCCAAACGTGCTTGCACCCAAAATCTGAACGTCGAACATACCGGTACTGCCCACCGCAATCACATTCGCTTTATAGGTCTTATCGCCGGAGGTTACGGTGTCCTGTGAAAGGACGATGGTATTGTAAGCCTTCTTTTCCGGCGTATCCGTTTCTTTGGTGTTGTTATCAATCAGATAGGTCGTGGTGTTCGACTTGGCAAGGGAGTGGGTAGATTTGGTACCCTTGTTCTGGAACAGAATCTCAATCGGGTTTGACTGCGGCGTAGAGAAATACCCATAGTCGGTGGATTTGCTGTTCAGTGTAATGTCGGTTCCCACGTTGGAAAGAATGTAGCTCGGGTCATTCGTATAATACTTGCTCTGGTCGCTTTCCACAATGTATGCCTGCGGAACCTGAATGCCCCATTCGGCCAGGAAGCTTGCCAGCTTCGGCATGGACTTCTGGCTGGGATGGAACGTAAGCAGCAGGGAACGGTCGCCTGCAAGTTTGGTGCTGCTCAGAAAATCATCCAGCTTCTTGATTTCCTCATCGGTGTAATCCGTGGTGGGGCATCCGATGACAATCAGCTGGGCTTTCTCCGGAATCTCATCCGTTAAAAGGTTGAAATCCTTGTTTTCAAAATTGTTGCTGGTCAAAAGCTGTTTATATGCCGAGGTATCCAACTGTTCGCCATGGCCGGTGTCGAACGCGACCACCGGAAGCGTGTCGGAAATTACGGTGTTCAAGCCGGAAGCAAGCGCACTGTCCACCATGGAATAGGTGTTGGTGCTGCCGTCTTGGCCGTACTGAACATCAAACAGTTCCGTATAGGTCAGCACACGGTGGCGTTTGCTGCTTTTAATCACAATATCGCCTGTGGTAAGGTTGTCGTCTTTATAGGTATTAGCGAACGTTGGGTTTTTCACCAAGTCAATGTACTCTACCTTGATGTTGGAGTTGCGTTCTGCCATTTTTGCGGCAAGCGTTCCAACCTGGCTGTACTGCAAGCCGTAACCGGCAAGAATCTGGTCGTTTCGGGTCTGTTCCTCCGTCGCCATAATCGAAATGGTCACCGGTTCCTTGACCTTGTCAACCACTTTGATCGCCTGCTCGGAAAGGGTGTTCATATTGTTCTTGGTCAGGTCAATGTTGATGGACGGGAAACGCTGGCCAAGGAGGCTGACGACGACGTTCAGCAGAATGATGACCACCAGGAATCCGGCGGTAAACGCGGTAGAAATACCGCCCCGCTTAAACTTTGTACTGGTAAAGTACTCCTTTACCGCACTTTTTTTCGGTTTGGACTCTTTTTCCTGCGCCGCAGGTTCCTTTGCGGCTTCCGCCTTTGCCTCTTCCGGTTTGGCGGTTTCCGCCGAGGCCGTATTTTCCTCCGGTGCCGTCTGTGCGGATGCCTCTTCGGGCTCCGTCTGATTAATCTGATCTTTATCATCCATATTTGTATTCATTCTTTCATTCCCCCCTTAGCTCCATCTTCTGCTTTCGAGCTTTCGGGCGGTCAGGAAAACAAAAACCGCGATCACGCTCAAAAAGAACACAAGGCTGGAAATATCGAACGTGCCTTTGGTAAAGGCAGAGTAACGCGAATTGAACGAAATCCACTGAATCAGCTTCTGCACTACCGGCGAGGTGACCAGGCTAGAAATCTGATCGATCACAAGCAGCAGAATGGAAACACCGAAGGTGGAAACCGCTGCAACCACCTGGCTCTGTGTCAGGGAAGAAAGAAACACGCCGATGGAAGCCATGGCAGCACCGTACAGCAGGGCCCCGAACAGGTTGCCGAAAATTAGCGGCCAGCTGGGGGATGAGAACAATCCAATTACCAGCACCGGCAACAGGCTTTCCAGGGTGGCAAAAGCAAACACCAGAAACGCTGCGAGGAATTTGCCCAACACAATCGAAGTGACCCCGACCGGCGCGGTCAAAAGCGCCTGATCCGTGCGGTTTTTGTTTTCCTCACTGAAGCTTCTCATGGTAACAATCGGAATAAACATCATGCTCCACATGAACATGGTACCGTAAACATTCGCAATATAAGAAGAGGAACGCAGCATCATGACCTGGTAAAAATAATAGCCGTAAAGCAGTACCAGAACGCCAACGCATACGTACCCGATGGGGGAGTAGAAATACGCTTTCAATTCCCGTTTCAGAATTGCTTTCATGCGGACTCTCCTCCTTTCATAGCGCCCTGAAGCGCCGCGTTGTCACGCAAATAAGACGCGCTGGTCAGGCGCAGGAAGACGTCTTCCAGCGAAAGGTCGGTATTGCGCATGGCCAGAATCGGCCAATCCTTCTTCGCAGCAAAATGGAATAAATCACGACGCAGGTCGGTGCCTTCGCGTGCTTCCACGGAAAGCTCATAAACGCCGGGTTCCTTTTCGCCAAAGCTTTCGACGCTTACTACGTTTTTCAGTGTTTTCAGCCCGGCCTTAATTTCCTTTTCATCGCCCGCCATGCGCACAATCACCTTATGCTCCGTGCTCAGATTATGGGCCAGGCTGTCCGGTGTACCGTCGGCCACCAGATTGCCCTTGTTGATGACTATAATTCGCTCGCATACCGCCTGAATTTCCGGCAAGATATGGGAGCTGAGGATAATGGTATGTTTTTTGCCAAGGCCTTTAATCAGGTTGCGGATTTCAATAATCTGCTTCGGGTCCAAACCAACCGTGGGTTCGTCCAAAATCAGAACAGGAGGGTTGCCGAGCAGAGCCTGGGCAATGCCGACGCGCTGCTTGTAGCCCTTGGAAAGGTTTGCAATCAGCCGGTTGTATACGTCGTTAATACGCACCAGCGTGCAGATTTCCCGGATATGTTTTTCACGTGGAAGCGTGACCTTTTTCAGTTCATACATAAAGTTCAGGTACTCCCGAACCGTCATGTCGGGGTAAAGCGGCGGAATTTCCGGCATATAGCCGATTAAGCGCTTCACTTCATTGGGGTTGTCAAGCGTATTGTATCCCCCTACCGTTACCACGCCGGAACTTGCCGACAGATACCCTGTAATAATGTTCATTGTGGTCGATTTGCCGGCGCCGTTCGGTCCCAAAAAACCGACAACTGTGCCTTCGTCCACAGAGAAACTGATATTGTTCAAAGCGACATTTTGACCATATCGCTTTGAGAGGTTCTTCACCTCAATCATCCTGCGTCCCTCCTGTATTTTAGCCGTTCTTTTCCGGCAGCCTGTCCGGCCGAAGCACAACATGACAACTTCCCATGGGGCCACGGCCGAAAATATCCGCTTCAAAATAGAAAAATCCGCCCGGAAAGGCTTTTCTAAAGACCGCGCAAAGCCACCCGACGTGATTTTTTCGGATTGTTTTTCGGATCATGGAATATGCACAAAAAAGAACATAGCTTATTTCAAGTCTATTCTATTTTAACAATTTGATTTCCGTAAATTGTAAACTTTCTTTTAAGAATCCCACGGTTTTTTATAAATTTTAGGTGATGGTCTTGTGAACATGCCGGTCACCGCAATTTTTTTGCCGCTTCTTGCCGAAATTTCTGCTAAAATCCCAGAAAAAAACAAAACGGACGCCGCAAGAAATTTCCTTGGCGCCCGGAGATTTATTCCTTTTGATGGTCCGGCTCTTCCTGCCTGTTTTCGTTGATGTTGGGTTCCTTCGGCGGATTTTCCACCGTTTCCTGATTTTTAGTGGAAAACTTTTGCTGCTTTCGTTCCTTTGCGCGCTGAATGATCTCCAAAAGCACCGCAACAACAATGCCCGCGCAGAGGCCGATGGCGAGCCACGCATTTTCAGGGCTGGTAAAGGCAAAATAAGCTGCCGCTACCAAAAGAGCCAGATAAAACATCAGGCGTTTCCCATGTTCTTCCGACACTCCGAATTTTTTCAGCCATTTCACCGCCGGTCATCTCCCTGTTGAAATCAATCTTCAAACTTTGTATCGGCCTTGCCAAAGGAACCGCGCCGTTCAGATTTTCCCCTGCTCCAGAAGACGGGCCGTTTTTAAAATAAGAACCTGTGTTTTTGCATCAGTAATTTCATTATTCATAACCATATCCACGGCCTTTTTCACCGGGATGCGTTCCAACTGCAAAAATTCGTCTTCATCCGGGTCATCCGCCCCGAAAGAGGCGACCCGGCAGGCATACAGGTAGATAATTTCATTTCCGTAACCGGGGGAGGGGTACAGCTTTCCCATGTTCTGATAACCGGTTCCCGTAGTACCGGTTTCTTCGCGCTGTTCGCGTTTGATTGCCTCAAACGGGTCTTCGCCGGGTTCCAGCTTTCCGGCAGGCAGCTCCAACAGCGCCTCATGGTACGGGTAACGGTACTGACGCACAAAAAGCAGTTCGTTCTGTTCCGTCAGGGCCGCCACGCAGCATCCGCCGGGGTGGTCAATGCATTCGCGCGTGGAAATTTTCCCGTTCTGCAGTTCCACCTTATCCACATGGAACCGCAGCACACGGCCTTTGTAATATTCTTTCTCTTCCAGCGTTTTTTCCATGAACTCCATTGTTATTACTCCTCACGGATTGTTCTGAAATGTTTGTTTCCCATTTGGTGCGACCCTTTGTCCGATTTTCTGCGTCCATGAAAGCCGCATGGTATTTGGACCTAACAAAGGCTTCGTGAATACAAATAAGAATCCACCTTATTTTTTATTCTCGCTGTAAGCGTAAGTATAGTTCTTGTCGTACTCATACAGCTCACGGTAAATCTGTGCAGCGCGGGTGCGGTAAAAATCCATCACCTGCGAGGCTGCGTTCACTTGTGCCATGCTGCCGCCGGTAGCCTGTTCTTCCTCGCTGATTTTTTTCAGCGCGTCCGACTTGCTGCTTTCCCACTTTTTCTGTTCCTCAATGAGCTGTTTCGGCTTATCGCTGGAATCTGTTTTCATGTGGTTGGTCAATTCGGAATAGGCGTGGCCAATCTCCATCTGCCAGTAAACCGCGTATTTGTTAGAAACGTTGACCATATCCACGGTGGAAACCGCTTTTGCAGAGTCCTTGATATAGGCTTTATCAATGGGGTTCTGGGCAAATTTTTCATTGAATTCCTTATCGTCCGTCTGCACCGGAATGACCGGGCCATTCTGGGAAGTGGTCGGCTGGTTCGGAAGCGAAGACGATACTCCCGCCACGGAAGAGAGGGAAGAGGCGGATTCCGAAGCGGAAGTTCCGCTTTCCGGCGCGGAGCTGGGAGTACTTTGGCTGGAAACGACCGCACTGCTGCCTTCACCCTTATTCTGGTTAAACCCGCAGCCGGCCAACGCTGATGCTAAAATTGTGAGTACTAGTACTGTGCTGAGTATCTTTCCGCTTTTCATCCGTCAGTTCCTCCTTTATTCTTGTGTGGTTTCTTCTTCCGTCTCGGTGGTTTCCTCCGCGTCCTCATCCGCTTCGGTTCCGGCATCTGCATCCGCGTCGCCTTCATCCGGCGGAAGATCGTCTTGCTCTTCGCCTTCTTCATGGGCGGTGCGAGCCAGTGTGACTACTTTGCTGTCTTCGTTCAGGCGCATGAGCAGAACGCCCTTCGCCGGACGTGAGCATTCGCGGATGGAATCTGCCGGAATGCGGATGATGATGCCGTCGGAAGCAATCAAAATGATGTCATCGTCGCGGTTAACTACTTTGATGCCCGCAACGCATCCGTATTTTTCAACGTGATAATTCAGCAGGCCTTTGCCGCCTCTGGACTGAATGCGGTAATCGGAAATTGGGGAAAGCCTGCCGTAGCCGGTTTCGGAAACCGTCAGCACCAAGCCACCCTCCCGCAGGGAGCTCATGCCCACTACGGTGTCGCCGTCTTTCAGGGTAATCGCCTTTACGCCGCGTGCCGTGCGGCCCATGGGGCGTACATCCGTTTCCGCAAACCGGATTGCCATGCCCAAGCGTGTGGCAATCAACAGTTCGGTCTTGCCGTCGGTCCGGCGCACCCAAGAAAGCTCGTCGCCTTCGTCCAAATCAATCGCGATGATGCCGCCCTTACGTGCGGTATCATAGGCGCTCAGGCTGGTACGCTTGATAACGCCGTTGCGGGTAACCATAACCAGATAGCTTTCCTCGTCGAATTCGGGTACGCGGATCATGGAGGTCACGCGCTCGTCCTGCGCAATAGGCAGTAGGTTGGCGATGTTCATGCCCTTGCTGGTACGGGAACCTTCCGGAATTTCATAGCATTTCAGCCGGTATACGCGGCCGTAGTTGGTAAAGAACAGGACGTAGTCGTGGCTGTTGATAACGAACATTTCGCTGGCCACATCTTCTTCCCGGCGTGCCATGCCGCTCACGCCGCGCCCGCCCCTGCGCTGGGTACGGTAGGTATCCGTCGGCTGGCGCTTTACATAGCCGAAGTTCGTCAGGGTCAACACGCACTCTTCCTGAGGAATCAAATCCTCAATGTCGACCTCTCCGCTGATGGCGGCAATTTCGGTACGGCGTTCATCGGTAAATTTGTTTTTCACCGCGATGGCTTCCTCTTTGACTATGGCAAGCACGCGGCCCTCGTTCGCTAGAATATCTTTAAAGTCAGCGATTTTCACGAGGAGGGCGGAAAGCTCATCCTCCAGCTTCTGCCGTTCCAATCCGGTCAAGCGGCCGAGCGGCATCTGCACAATCGCCTGCGTCTGCGGGTCATCCAGTCCGAAACGCTCGGTCAGGCGTTCCCTTGCGTTGGCAATGGAAGCAGAGGAACGGATAATCTGAATCACTTCGTCGATATGATCGACGGCAACTTTCAATCCTTCCAGAATATGCGCGCGTTCCTCTGCTTTTCTCAGGTCAAACTGAATGCGGCGGCGGACAACGCTTTCCTGGAAGTTGATATATTCCTGAAGAATTTCTTTCAGCGTCAGTGTTTTCGGTTCCCCGTTCACAATTGCAAGCATGTTCACGCTGAAAGTCGTCTGCATCTGGGTATAAGAATACAACTGGTTCAAAATCACCTGCGGGGAAGCGTCGCGCTTTACCGTAATGACGATATGCATTCCCTGCCGGTCGGAGTGGTCCTCAATGTTGGAGATACCATCCAAACGCTTATCCTTGACCAGGTCGGCAATTGTTTCAATCAGGCGCGCCTTGTTCACCTGGTACGGCAGCTCAGTCACAATGATGTGGAAGCGGCCGTTCTTTTCCTCTTCAATTTCGGCACGGGCGCGCACGGTAATGCGGCCCCGGCCGGTTGCGTAAGCGGCGCGGATTCCGGAGCGGCCCATAATAATGGCCCCGGTCGGGAAGTCCGGCCCTTTAATGCTCTGCATCAGGTCATCCAGCGTGGCGTCCGGATGATCAATCAGGGTACACACCCCGTCGATGACTTCGCCCAGGTTATGCGGCGGAATATTGGTCGCCATACCCACGGCAATACCCGTGGAACCATTGACCAAAAGGTTCGGGAAATGGCTTGGCAGCACGGTGGGTTCTTTCAGGCGGTCGTCGTAGTTTGGCGTGAAATCCACCGTATCCTTGTCGATGTCCGCCAGCATTTCCACGGCAATCTTGCTCATGCGGGCCTCGGTATAACGGTAGGCAGCCGGCGGGTCGCCGTCCACGGAACCGAAGTTGCCGTGCCCGTCCACCAGCATATAACGCATGGAAAAATCCTGTGCCAAACGCACCAACGCATCGTAAACGGAGGCGTCGCCGTGCGGATGGTACCGGCCCAGCACGGAACCGACGGTGTCAGCGCATTTGCGGTATGGCTTGTCCGGCGAAAGTCCGTTTTCAAACATGGTGTAAAGAATTCTTCTGTGTACCGGCTTCAAGCCGTCGCGCACATCCGGCAACGCGCGCGACACAATAACGGACATGGAGTACTCTAGAAAGGATTTTTTCATCTCCTTTTCCAGATCCACGTTAATTATTTTTTCCTCAAATTGTTCATCCATTAGTGGGCACCTTCCTGATGATATTTTTCCTTCAGCTTCTTTTTCAGGACGGCCCGAACCTGTTCGCACTCGTCCTCGCTCATCGACCGTTTCGGAACAAACTTTACTTCGTCGATTCCGGTGTATAAAAGAAATACCTTGGCGTCTTCATAGGCGCTGTTCAGAAATTCATAGGGAATATCCGCCCGGTAGCGGTCGGTGGAAATCTGTACGGATTGTTCCCCGAACCCGGCGTTTTGGGCAGTAAACCGTTCCCGGTTCGCTTCGTAATAAGCAAATGCGCGCCAGCGCGCAAAGGAATGGATCATAACATCGCAGAACACCCCAACCAGCACACCGGCCACGGCAATTAGGGTGTAAAGCACATTTTGGGTAAATCCGGCGCTGAAGAACGCACGCAGCACCAGCGCGGCAAACACAATCGCACAGCCTGCGCCGCGCAGTCCGTTCAGCAAACCCTTTTTCATGCATGCCTTGGCCGCCGCGGTTTTAAAATCGGCGTAATCCGATTTGGTTACCAAAAAACTGACGGAAACGGAATTTTCCAACAGGGTTCCTCCTTCAGCCGAATTTTTGATACCGGGAAGCGAACGCATCGGCAAAGAAAGCGGAGAGCATCTCCCGGTGCGCCGCGTCCAGCCCGTCCTTTTTCACAATCAGCAGGAAGCGTTCCCGCCCTCCCACCAAGGCAACCAGGCCGGGGATTTCCACACATCGGGCAAAATCCGTCCAGTATTCGGTAAAGCATTCCCGTTCGCTTTCCACCACAATGCTGTCGCGGTAAATGCGCACTTTCTGCGGCAGAGCCAGCAGCCGGTTGGATTCAAACGCCCGTTTCGCGCCGTTTTTGATGTCGGCGGGCTGCAGAAAGAAAAATACGGCTGCCAGACCCAGAAACGCAAGAATTCCACAAATTGGACCAAAGAATGTGGAAAACTTCATGCGGTACACCGGAATGATGGAAGCGCAGAACACCGCCAGCGTGGCGCAGATACCCGCCTTAATTTCCCTGCGGTTCCACAGGGAAGCCGTGCTGACCGCCGCATAAAACGCGGACGCGTAATCTTCGGCGCGGATGGTTTGTTCCAGCGCTTCCATCGGCTCTCCTTCGTAAAATGTCGGCATACGTTTCCTTTCCTGCGTTCTGTCGCATCCTTTATTTTACCGGCCGGGTTCCGGCAAACAGCATGGCCTGAACTTCCGGCAGAACTGCCGGTTCAATGCAGCGGAGCGGAAGAATGACGATCTGGCTGCCTATGTAAAGAACAATTAAGCCCTTCATGGTCAACCGCTGGATCGTTCCGTCGAGCGGAATTTCCTCCCCGGGGCGGAAACCCATTTCCAGGTGGTCCGGATAGATTTTAATCCGGATTTCCTTTCCATCCGCCGCGGCTTTCGCTGAGTTTCGCAAATGATACAGGGGGGATGGAACAACTAGAACTACCAAAAGCAGGCAAACAATTCCAAGCGAGGTAAATCCACCGCGCCCGGCAGCGCCCTGCAACAGATAATACACGCCGAGTACCAAGCCAAGCACCGCCGCAAACACGGAAAGCGCAATCCGCTTTTGTGTGTACTGCGTCTTGACCAAAACAGGAAAAATTTCCTGTTCTTTCAGCGTGTAATGAAGCGCGATTCCGGTGTTGTATTCCTCATATTCCGCCGCACCTTCATCGGCAACCAGCTCTGCTTCGGAGCCGTCCCACTCCACGCCTTCGGTTTCCTCTTCCGACTCTTCCGAGTCGAATTCGCCGGCACCCGGCACCTGTTGTTCCGCTTCCTCGGGGGCCCGTTCCCCCTGGGGTTCCGGAGGTTTCGCTGCCGTATCCTGCTCGTTTGCAAATTTTTTCATTTCTGAACTCTCCTTAAAGTATATAAAAATTGTCTTATACAAACAGTATAGCACATCATTGGAAATCGGTTCTGCTGTTTTTTGGCGCCTTTTGGCGCTTTGTTCCGCAGTTAGATATCCAGGTTCTGCACATACTTCGCGTTTTGCTCAATAAATTCCTTACGCGGCTCCACCTTGTCGCCCATCAGAATCGTGAAGGCTTCATCCGCCGCCGCGGCATCCTCCACCTCGACACGGAGCATGGTGCGCGTTGCCGGATTCATGGTAGTTTCCCACAGCTGTTCGGCGTCCATTTCGCCCAAGCCTTTGTAGCGCTGGATTTCATAATTGCTGCCGAGTTCCGCCATCAGCTTGTCGCGCTCCCGATCACTGAACGCGTAATAGTGATTTTTTGCCTTGGTCAAGCGGAACAGGGGAGGCTGTGCCAGATACACATGGCCTTCCTCCACAAGCGGCTTCATAAACCGGAAGAAGAATGTCAGCAGCAGTGTGCGGATATGGGAGCCGTCGACATCAGCATCGGCCATAATAATAATTTTACCATAGCGCAGCTTGCTTAAATCGAATTCCTCCCCAATGCCGCAGCCCAGTGCAGTTACAACCGGCATCAGCTTTTCGTTTCCGTAGACTTTGTCCAAACGTGCTTTTTCCACGTTCAGCATTTTGCCCCAAAGGGGAAGAATGGCCTGGAACCTCCGGTCGCGTCCGCATTTTGCGGAGCCGCCGGCGGAATCCCCTTCGACGATGTAAATTTCGGTTTCTTCCGGGTTGCGGCTTTGGCAGTCTGCCAGTTTGCCCGGCAGGGAAGCGCTTTCCAACGCAGATTTACGGCGGACAAGATCGCGCGCCTTGCGCGCCGCCTCACGCGCACGGGAAGCAGCAAGCGCCTTGTCAAAAATGGCACGCGCAGTCGCCGGGTTTTCTTCCAAATAGGTGGACAGCTTATCGCTGATCATGTTGCTGACCAAGGTGCCTATTTCCGTATTGCCCAGGCGGGCTTTCGTCTGGCCTTCGAACTGGGCCTCCTTCAGCTTAACGCTGATGATAACCGTCAACCCTTCGCGCACGTCTTCACCGGACAGATTCTTATCGTTTTCCTTGAGAATATTATATTTCCGCGCGTAGTCATTCATGACACGGGTCAGCGCACGTTTGAACCCATCCTCATGCGTACCGCCGTCGGTGGTGTGAATGTTGTTGGCAAACGAAAGCATCAGTTCGTTGTAGGAATCGTTATACTGCATCGCGATTTCCGCGGTGGCGGAATCGTCCGGTGCGACTGCCGTGAAATGCATAATATCCGGGTGAATGACCTCAACGGCCTTTTTCTTGTTGATAAATTCCACGAAGCTGCTGACGCCGCCGTGGTAGCAGTAGTTGTTCTGAATCCGGTTGTTCGGGTCGCGTTCGTCCACCAGTTCAATGTGGATTCCTGCGTTCAAAAATGCTTGTTCGCGCAAACGGGTCTGCAGTGTTTCGTAATCGTACACGGTGGTTTCCTGGAAAATCTCCGCATCCGGTTTAAAGCGCACCAGCGTTCCGGTGCGGTCCGTTTCGCCGCGCAGTTCCAGCGGGGTTGCAATTTTGCCGCGTTCAAAGCGCTGAAAATAGTGTTTTCCTTCGGTGAAAACTTCCACCTCGAGCCACTCAGAAAGGGCGTTTACTACGGACGCACCCACGCCGTGCAGACCGCCGGAAACTTTGTATCCGCCGCCGCCGAATTTTCCGCCTGCGTGCAGCACTGTGTAAACAACCGTAACTGCAGGAATTCCCAGCTTCGGCTGAATGCCGACCGGGATACCGCGGCCGTTGTCCAGCACGCTGATCACGTCGCCCGGCAGGATTTTCACGTCGATTTTATCGCAGAATCCGGCTAGCGCTTCGTCGATCGCGTTATCTACGATTTCGTACACCAGATGGTGCAGACCGCGCGGTCCGGTGGAGCCAATGTACATGCCAGGGCGCTTGCGGACTGCTTCCAGTCCTTCGAGCACCTGGATTTGATTGGCGTCATATTTTTGCTGCGTCTGAGTAATTTCGCTAAACTCCAAGTTTAACCCTCCAGTTGTTTTACACCGAGTATATTTTACATTCCCGTTTTTGCAGATTTATGAATGAGTTTCCCGTTCCCTCGTTTTCCGGAACCGGACGGCATAAGGGAGGAGGAAATAGAGCACGACGACCCCGATTGCCGTAACCGCCAGAAGGAACCACAGGTTCATAGTGGGGACGGTCAGAAAAAGCCAGTTTAGTCCGATCAATGCCAAAACCATGAACAGACCAAAAACATATTCAAACTTTCTGTATATTTTAATTTTATTATTACAATGAGGACAGATTATCGTTTTCTGATGTCGGCTTTCTTGTACCTGCCGGTACAAAAACCGTGCTTCACAGTAGGGACAGAGTGGAAGCTTCAGCACAACTGCAATCCTCCTTTCCCCGTTTCGGGCCTTTCGGAACCGGTCTTAACCGTTTCACCCATGTCATCGATTTTTGAACGAATCCATCACAATGGTGTGCTCCATCGGATCCCGATGCGGGGGCGCCTTATGCCCGTGGTTCGGCGGGCCTCCCGGTGCGGGCGGGCGCCTTCTTACGGGCGGACGCTGCAGCCGCACAAAAAATGGGGAACAAAGAAAGAAAACAAAAAATGGTAGAAACTGCAGCACCAAAAAGAGAATGCTGTACGTATTGACAAGAAAAAACTGAAGAACAAAAAGAATCATTCCCAGCAGAATCACAACCGCGGCAAAAGGATAAATTCCTCTGCTCATGGTAATGTTGGAATAACCGCCGCATTCCGGGCAGTGGTACTCGCCCTGCGTTTTCAAAATCCACGCGCCGATGATTCCAATCTTTTTTCCGCAGAAGGGACACTCGGTCTTTCCGAATTTCTTCATAAGCTCAGATGATCCAACCTTCCTATACGGACTTTCCCCGGAAACCGGGAGGAACCTTTGAAAAAGATGCCGTTGCGTAAAATTTACGGAAATGATGCATCTGTTTCGGATTAGTGTCCGTGTTAAACATTGGCGATTCCCTCAATAAAACCGGTGCGCTTCAAAAGCGTAGAAGAGGAAATCTGCGTGATATAGACGGTGACTTCTTGATTTTTCCCAGAACAGAGCACAAAAGACTTGGGCATTTCCATGGAAACGTTGACCACGCGGTTTTCTTTTTGTGCCCGCGCAAGGTAATCGCGGGTCACTTTGGAAATGGTGGAGGTCTCCATATCGAAAATCCCCAAAATATCTTCGATTTTAATCACCGTGTCCTGTCCCAGATGCAAATACATAACAATCCCTTTCTCCTCCAAGCCGCGTGCCGGCTGTTTTTTAGGCGCTTAGTTCGGGGTTTTGGGGCCGCTCTGTTCCACAAGCCGGCCGGCGCGCATTTCAAAGCTTTTGCCGGTGCGCAGCCGCCGGACAGTGTCGGGTTCGCAGCAGGTCATGAACACCTGGCAGTCTTCCAAGTGGTTCAGCAGGTAATCCTGCCGGCCGGAATCCAGCTCGCTCATCACGTCGTCCAGAAAAATCACCGGTTTTTCCCCTGTGCGTCGGCGCAGAACCTCCGCTTCCGCCAGCTTGAGCGCCAGCACTGCAGAGCGTTTCTGCCCCTGCGAACCAAACGCCCTTGCCGACTGGGAGTCAATGGTAATTTCAAGGTCATCGCGGTGCGGCCCCACTCCGGTATGACCGGAATAAAGATCGTCCCGCCGTGAATCGCGCAGCGCCTCCCGCAGATGATCGGCGCTTTTTACATAACGGAGGCCGAATGCCTCTTTATTTTCACAGATACCGGCGTAAATGGTTTTGGCCGGCTCTTCGATTTGTCGAATGTATTCCATTCTTCCGCGCACGACCTCCTCGCCGCAGCGCGCGAGCTTTTCGTCCCAGACTTCAAGGGTGTCCAACAGCTCGGAATGGTGGGGAATATCTTTCAGCAGCGCGTTTCGCTGCACCAGCGTGTGATTGTACCGGGTCAGCAGCGCCGCGTAGGAGGGTTGAATCTGACACAGCGCGGAATCGATAAAATTCCGGCGGAACGCGGGGCCTTCCCGTACCAAAGAAAGATGTTCCGGGGAAAAAATCACCGCACAGAACGTACCGATTAACTCCGCCGCAGAACGCTTCGGAATCGCGTTCAGGCTTGCGCTGCGCCGGCCGTTTTCCACCCGGATGCGCGCGGTCTGTTCGCGGTCTTCACTGAAAAATGCCAGGTTCAGTTCGGCGTACGGTGCACCGTGACTAATGAGGTCTGCGTCTTTGGAACCACGAAACGAACGCCCGCCGGTAAACAGCCACATGGCTTCCAGCAGGTTGGTCTTTCCCTGTGCGTTTTTCCCGTAAATCACATTGATGCCGCTGTCCGGCTCAAACTCGCCGGGCAGAAGATTCCGGTAACCGGAATACGAAAGGCGCAGGATATTCACCCTTTACACACCTCATAGGTCACGTTTTTGTATTCGGCGCGGTCGCCGGGGCGCATTTTCTTTCCGCGCATCGTGCAAACTTCGCCGTTTACTTTCACTTCTCCGCCCTGTACCACAACCTTGGCCTGCCCGCCGGTTTGGACGGCACCGCCCAGCTTCAGCAGGGAATCCAGGCGAATAAACTCGGTATCAATCGGTATTTTTTGTTCTGTCATTCTTTTTTCCTGTTCTTTCTGTTCGTTTCACTGTCAAGTTTGTTCCTTTTCACACATCAGCCTTCGCTTTTCAGGCGGACCGGAAGCACCAAAAACAGGAACGAATCCCCTTCACGGGGTAAAATTTTCATCGGACTTAATGCGCCATTCAGCTGAATACGCACCTCGTCGCCTTCTGCATTACGGAGTGCGTCGAGCAGATAGCGGTTATTGAAGCCCATTTCCACCGGGTTTCCGGTGATTTTTGCTTCCAATTGGTCGTTTGCGCGGCCGATTGCCGTAGAGCAGGAAACCTTGATTTCGTTTTCCTCAAACCGGCAGCGAACCGGGCTTTTCAGCCGGTCGGTAATCAGCAGGGAAACGCGTTCCACGCTGTCAATCAGTGCGCGGGTGTTGACGAACATCTCTGTTGTGCTTGCTGTGGGAATGGCGGCGCGGTAATCCAGAAATTCCCCTTCCAACAGACGGGAAATCACGCAGTAACTGCCGATCTGAAATAGAATATGCCGTCTGCCAATCTGAATTTCCAATTCCTCGTCGTCATCGGAAAGAAGCTTGAGCACTTCACCTAAAGTTTTTCCCGGAACAACAAAATTGGTTTCCTCCTCACATTTTGCCGCTTCCTCCCGGATGGCAAGGCGGTATCCGTCCACGGAAACCAAACGGATTTTCCCTTTTTCCAGTTCAAACAGCGTTCCGGTGTGAATTGGCTTTGCGTCGCTTTCGGCTACGGCGAAAATCGTCTGCCGAATCATGCTTTTTAGGACGTTGTTGGCGATTTTAATAGAGGTTTCCCCGGTGATGGCCGGCAGTTCGGGGTATTCTTCTGCTGGGATGCCGACAATGGAAAATTCCGCCGGGCCGCTGGTAATGGTAGTAATATTTTTTGCGTCCACGGATAAGGTTACCGTATCCGCCGGCAGGCGGCGAACAATGTCGCCAAACAGCCGGGCACTTAGGACGACGCTGCCGCGTTCGTCTACGCGGGCCTCGAATTTCGTGGTCATACCAAGCTCCAGATCGTAACCGCAGAGTTCCAGTTCGTTTTCCGTTGCTTTTAGAAGGATTCCTTCCAAAGCCGGAACCGAAGATTTGCTGGAAACAGCCCGTTGAATATTCAACACGGTTTCATTCAGTTGCTGACGGTTGCATGTGATTCTCATAGTTTCATCCTTCGCATCCTTTTATAAAAGCAATAAAAGATTTAATTTAGTAAGAGCAGTAGGGAGCGCGAAAAAGTTGAAAGGTTCAATTTTTTCAGAATTGATGCGGAAAAACAGCTTTCAATTCCAAAAATCAAATGGTTGAGGATTTGTTAACAGTTTGTATTAAAAAAATGTATTTAACACAATGTTGAAAACTCTGTGGGGAATGTTGAAAGAAAGTGCAAAATTCTGTGGAAGATGATTGACGTAATTTTTTTCGTTTCCACAGCAAATGTGAAAAAGTGCAAAAGTTGTAAACTTGTTAACTTTTTCGGATGTTTGGAAAAAATCCAAAGAATTTCCCCAGCGTTGCCTTTCGGCCGCTTGAAAAAACACAAAGATATAAATAGGAATATATAAATATAAAGAAAAGGAAAGAATTGATTGATCCGAATTGAAAGCTGAGCTTAGCGGTCGCGGATATTTTTGATGATATCCTCCACGGTCGCCTTGATTTTCGGATCGCGGGCCAGTCCTTTTTCGACCTGCTGAATGGCATAAACAATGGTGGAATGGTCGCGGCCGCCAAATTCCTCACCAATGGCGGTCATTGGCATCTGTGTAATTTCACGCACCACATAAATAGCGATTTGGCGCGCGTTGGAAATGTTTGCGGAACGTTTGCTGGAACGAATGTCGTCCCCAGACGTGCCGAATGTACGCGCCACCTCGTCGATAATTTTTTCTACGGTTACCGGCGTTGGCTGGTCGTTGTTAATGATATCGCTGATTGCGGCCTGTGCAGTCGCAATCGTCATGCCTTCGCCGGAAAGCAGATGGTACGCCTTCATTTTTTTGACTGCGCCTTCCAGCTGACGAATGTTGTTTTTCAGCCGGTTGGCTATGTATTCCGCAACATTGTCCGGAAGCTCCACTTTCAGTAGCTCCGCTTTGCGTTTTACAATCGCGATGCGCGTTTCAAAATCCGGCGGTTGAATATCGGCCGTCAGTCCCCATTCAAAACGGGTGCGCAAACGGTCTTCCAGGGTCGCAATGTCTTTGGGCGGCCGGTCGGAAGTCAAAACAATCTGCTTTTTTGCTTCATAAAGCGTGTTGAAAGTATGGAAAAACTCCTCCTGCGTCGAATCCTTGCCGGCGATGAACTGAATATCGTCCACCAGCAGCACGTCCGCTTTCCGATAGCGGTTATGGAACTCTGCCGTTGTGCCGCGCCGAATGGCTTCGATCAGTTCGTTGGTGAACTCGTCGCCCTTAATGTAAAGAATATTCATTTGCGGATTTGTGCGGCTGATTTCATTGCAGATTGCGTAAAGAAGGTGGGTTTTTCCAAGCCCTGAATTTCCGTAAATAAACAGGGGATTATAAAGTGTGGCAGGCTTATTCGCCACAGCCATAGAGGCTGCATGGGCAAATTTGTTCGACGGCCCCACAATATAAGTATCAAACGTAAATTCGTAATCGTCATTGATCGGGGGTGTTTCCACCACCTGCCTTGGCTGGTCCGTTTCGTCCGGCGTGCAGATCCGGATTTGGATTTCCTGCCCGAAAATCTGACGAAACGCTTCGTTCAGAAGATCCATATAATAATGGGTCAAGGTCTGACGGTGAAGCTCGTTCGGCACCTTCAGCACTGCGGTTCCCTGCTCAAAGTCCAAATTCACAGGTTCAATCCGGCTGATCCAGGTTGAATAGGCAATATCGGTAATTTTCTTTTTACAGTAATCGCAGACAAGATTCCAGATCTCGGTAAAGGATTCCATTCTTTAAACCTCATTTTGTTTAAAAAAATTTATACATATAATCATACTGATATATATTAACACAAAACCAATCGTTTGACAAATTTCATTTTTTCACAAATCTACATTATATTGTATAGGAACCAGGCCGCAGAACCGAATCATTTATTTTTTTCATCCTTGGATTTACCGCTTTTTGGCACCTTATGGTGAAAACGTTCACACAGGACAAAACGCAAAAAATGAGGATGAAAGAATATTTTCTTTCCCTTCTTTTATTTTGCGCTGTATTGTGGTATATTTAATCAGTAAGACACCCATTTTTCGAAACATTACGTATTTCCCTACAAACCGGGCCATAATTTCCCTTTCAAGGGAAAAAATAAGGTTGACAGTTTGCTTGTGAATACGATATAATGCTATATTGCAAGGTTTGTACCCCGAAAGGAGGATTTTTTCATGCTGAGAACATATCAGCCTAAGAAGCTTCACAGACAAAAGGAGCACGGCTTTCGTAAGAGAATGTCCACAAAGAACGGCCGCAAGGTATTGGCTCGCCGCAGAGCAAAGGGCAGAGCTCGTTTAAGCTACTAAGCAGGAGGGCCACGAAAAGTGGCCTTTCTTTATAGGCGAGCACTCGTAAAAATTGTAAAAATGATTCAACACCACAACAGCACCGGACGGAGTCATTTCCGAACGGTGTCCTTGGCGGCCGCTTTGCGGACCGCGGAAGAAATGGTCGAAAAGGCTTGAAATTGGGACAGCCCCGGACAAAATGATTTCCGGATGGTTTTCGTGAGCGATTGCCTGCTGCGGTCGGATGATTCGGGACAGGAGTATGCGGTTTAATTTATGGATTATTATGTACCGATTAAAGAAAATAAAGATTTTCAAAGAATTTATCACCGGGGAAAGTCCTATGTCAGTCCCGTTCTTGTCACTTATGTTCTGAAAAACCGCAGTGGAACCATACGAATCGGCATTACTACCAGTAAAAAGACCGGAAATGCTGTAAAGAGAAACCGCTCCAGAAGAGTGATCCGCGAGGCGTTCCGTATGCTGGCCCCGCAGGTGAAACAGGGATACGATTTTATATTTGTTTCCCGGGGGAAAACCCCATTTGTAAAATGCACGGACGTTTTCCGTGCCATGGCAGGCCAACTGAAAAGCGCGGGGGTTTTAAAATGAAGCGCCCGTTGATTTGGCTCATTCGCTTTTATCAGACTGCTATTTCTCCGCACAAAAGACCTAGCTGCAAATATTATCCTACCTGTTCGAATTATGCACTGCAGGCCATTGAACGTTTCGGGGCGCTGAAAGGGACGTGCCTCGCTATTTACCGAATTTTGCGCTGCAACCCGTTCAGCCGCGGAGGGTATGACCCCGTTCCGGAAAAACGGGATAAGCGATAACCAAATAGAGGAGTACCGTCAAAGATGAACGATATTTTCAATTTTTTTGGAAGCATTCTGGGTTATCTGCTCTGGTTTTTATATTATGTCGTGAACAACTATGGCGTGGCCATTATTTTATTTACGGTCATTCTGAAAATTCTGACCTTCCCGTTTTCGGTTAAGTCGCAGAAATCCATGGCAATGACCAGCCGCATGGCGCAGAAACAGCAGGAGCTGCAGAAAAAGTACGGCAACGATAAACAGAAATATCAGGAAGAGCTTCAAAAGCTGTACGAAAAAGAAGGGGTAAACCCCGCAAGCGGCTGCCTGACAAACTTTGTCCCTCTCTTCATTATGATGGGCCTGTACTATACGGTGATTAACCCGCTGCAGAACGCGCTCCATCTTTCTTCCGATTCCGTCATAAAGGCGGTTAATATGCTGAAAGAAATTCCCGGCGTGGGCGCTGGTTTTAATACAAATTACGCGCAGATTGAAATTGTAAAGCATTTCGGCGACCTGAAATCGTACTTGACGATGTTCAGCGGCGATGAAATGGCCCGATTGGAATCGTTCAGCCATGGCTTTCAGTTTTTGGGCTTGAATCTTCTGGATTCTCCGGCGGACGGCGGTAATATTTTCGGGACGATTTTCCGTTCCAACCTTTGGATTATTCCGGTGCTCTGCCTTGTAACCTCGCTGTTAAGCCAGTATTTTATGATGAAACTTCAGCCCGGCATGCAGCAGACCCAGCAGGGCTGTATGAAATATATGCTTTATATTCTTCCCCTTTTCAGTGCATGGATCGCCTGCACCGTACCGGCGGCAGTCGGTTTTTACTGGATTATATCTACCATTACCGGATTTTTGCAGACCGTAATTATGAATATTTGGTTCAGTCCGGCGGATTTGAACGCCAAAGCTGAGGCCCAGCGTATTGCGCTAAGGGAACTCGAAGAAGCCAAAGTCCAGGCTTTGCCTGCCGCCCAACGGATGAAGCTCGCGGCTGCCACGGCCGAGAAGGACGCTTCCTCGCAGCCTGTGAAAACGGCGCCGCGCAAGGCAAAGACAAAGAACAGCAAAAAGAATTCCACCGAATATTTAGGGTCGAAAAAATAAAAACACTCGGGGAGGTATTACTGTGATCAAAGAAGCAATTGCAACCGGCGAAACCGTCGAGTTGGCCAGGGAAGCAGCCTGCAGGGAACTGGGGGTAGAAACCTATGATGCCGAATTTGAAATTCTTGAGATGCCTACCAAAAAGACGTTTGGACTTTTCGGCGGCAATCCCGCGAAAGTCAGAGTGTTTATCAAAAGCAGCCCGGCAGATGCCGCGGCCGATTATTTAAAAAATGTACTGGCTCATATGGGGTTGAAGTCAGTTGATATTCAGATTACGGAGGAGGAGAACGGTGCGCTGCTTTCGTTGACAGGCGACGATATCGGCTTTGTCATCGGGCACCGTGGAGAAACGCTCGATGCTCTGCAGTATTTGGCGGGGCTTGTGGCGAATCACATTGATAATTCCTACTACCGCATTACGCTTGATATTGGAAACTACCGTGAAAAGCGCAAGGAAACCCTTGAAATTCTCGGAAAGAAGATGGCCGCCAAGGCGGTCAAAACCGGGCGCAATGCATCGCTGGAACCGATGAATCCTTATGAGCGCAGGATCATCCATACTGCCGTACAGACTGTGGAAGGGGCAAAATCATGGTCTGAAGGCGAAGAGCTGGCCCGCCATGTGGTAATTGGGCCGGAAGCAGGAGAAAGACCGCTTCCGCGTAAAAATTACGGTAGGGGCCAGCGCCGTTCCGGCGGGGACCGTCTGCGCGGCGGCAATTTTGCAAAATCCGCGCAGCAGCAGAGCCGCTCGGCGGCTTCCGCTTCCACCACTCCGCGGAAAGAAGTGGCCGACAGCAAGGCTCCGTTGTATGGCCGCATTGATTTGAAGAAATAAAGCAATACAAGAACACAAAAGGGGCGGTTCGAAAGGATCGGCCCCTTTTTCCATGAATAAGTGTTAGAAAATCGAACTGCGTTCGAAAATGATGGGCGGCAAAGCGAAGCCCGGTTTGCTGCAATAGAAAGTGTGGTGTTTGACCAAATGATAAAGAATCATACTTCCGCTTCTTCCTCCACCATTGCGGCAATTTCTACCCCGCAGGCGGTCGGCGGAATCGGAATTGTAAGAATCTCCGGCCCAAAGGCCAAAGAGGTTGCACAGCGTGTTTTTACCGCAAAAAGCGGAAAACAACTGCGAAATTTAAAAGGGTATCAGGCGCTTTACGGCACCGTGTACGACGGGGAGGAGCGCATTGATGAGGCAATCGCACTGAATTTTAATGCTCCGGCTAGCTACACCGGGGAAGATGTAGTGGAACTTTCCTGCCACGGCGGGCTGTACCTGATGCGCCGAGTGTTGAAAGCGGTGTTCGCCGCGGGTGCCGTTCCCGCCGCGCCGGGTGAATTTACGCGACGCGCGTTTCTGAATGGAAAAATTGGACTGACCGAAGCGGAATCGGTGATGCAGTTGATTGGCGCGCAGGGGGAACAGGCCGCAAAGGTCGCACTGGCTGGGCACGACGGCGCACTGGAAAAGAATATTACTGAAATCCGGGAGCATCTGATTCAAACGGCGGCGCATCTATCTGCATGGGCGGACTACCCGGAAGAGGATATTCCGGAAATTAGTTCCGACACACTGACCGCAACCTTAGCGGAAGCACAGAGCAAGTTGGAACATCTGCTGCATCAGTTTGACGCGGGCCGTGTGCTGCGGGAGGGTGTCCGCACCGTAATTGCAGGCAGACCAAACGTAGGAAAGTCCACATTGATGAACCTGCTAGCTGGCTGTGAACGTTCGATTGTCACCGAATTTGCCGGAACCACCCGCGACGTGGTGGAGGATACAGTGCTGCTTGGCGATGTTCCGCTTCTTCTGGCAGATACGGCGGGGATTCATATGACGCAGGACCCGGTGGAGCAAATTGGGGTGCTGCGCGCCCGGGAACAGATTCAACAAGCGCAGCTTGTACTTGCTGTGTTTGACTCTTCCCAGGAGCTGAACGAAGAGGATCGGGAACTGGTCGATTTTCTTGGGGATGTGCCTTCTATTGCGGTGATTAATAAAAGCGATTTGCCAACTAAAATTGACAATGAGTATATCATAAATAAGTTTAAGCAAATAGTATATATTTCTGCATTAAAAGGCTCCGGCCTGAAAGAACTGCAAAAGGCGGTGGCAGAGCTGCTGCAAACGGAGCAGCTGAACCCCGAGGAGGGTATTTTGTTTACGGAACGCCAGCGCGATGCAGCGCGGCGCGCAAACGACTGTGTGAAAGAAGCGATTCAGGCGGTGGAGCACGGCGTTACACTGGATGCGGTAACGGTATCCATCGAAGGCGCGGTTTCTGCGCTGCTGGAACTGACCGGGGAACGCGCGACCGAAGCGGTTGTGGATTCTGTTTTTTCACATTTCTGTGTTGGAAAATAATACTAAGAGTATATTATTATTAAATTATCACAAATTGTATATTTTACTTTGATTGTTTTTTCGGTTCATGATTCATTGTTGATTGTTCACTGATTTGATATAGGGGTGATACTTATGAAATACCATGCGGGCGACTATGATGTTGTCGTTATTGGAGCAGGGCACGCTGGCATTGAAGCTGCGCTGGCTTCGGCACGGCTGGGGTGCAGAACCTGTGTGTTTACTATAAATATGGACGCGGTAGGGAACTGCCCCTGCAACCCCTCCATCGGGGGAACCGCAAAGGGACATTTGGTGCGTGAAATTGACGCACTCGGCGGAGAAATGGGCAAAACCGCCGACGAGGCCATGATCCAAAGCCGGATGCTGAACCTTGGAAAAGGACCGGCGGTTCATTCCCTGCGCGCGCAAATCGACCGCCGCGAATACGGGAAAATTATGAAGCACAAGCTGGAGTTGCAACCGAATCTTCAGCTGAAACAGGCCGAAATTGTGGACATCCTCCGGCTGGAAGATGGCACCTGGCAGGTAATCACCCGCATGGAGGCCGTTTACAATACCAAAGCAGTCATTATTGCGACCGGAACTTTTTTGGCAGGCAAAATCTATGTGGGCGACGTTTCCTATTCCAGTGGGCCGGATGGAATGTTCCCCGCCGGGTTCCTGAGCGAGCCGCTGCGAAAGCTGGGGCTGAAACTGCGCCGGTTTAAAACGGGAACGCCCGCACGTGTGTTAAAATCCAGCATTGACTTTACTGGGCTGGAGGCCCAGGAAGGCGACGACCCGGTGGTGCCGTTTTCCTATGATACGCTGAAACCTTTGAAAAATCGTGCCGCATGTCATATTACGTGGACGAATGAAGAAACAAAGCGCATTATTCTGGAAAATATCCACCGTTCCCCATTGTACGGTGGAAAAATCGAAGGAGTTGGCCCGCGCTACTGCCCAAGCATTGAAGATAAAATTGTACGCTTTGCAGATAAAAAGCGGCATCAGCTCTTTATTGAACCGTGCGGGATGGATACCGAGGAAATGTATTTGCAGGGAATGAGCTCTTCTTTGCCGGAAGATGTTCAGCTTGCATTTTATCGTTCCATTCCCGGCTTGGAGCATGTGGAAATTATGCGTTCCGCTTATGCCATTGAATATGACTGCGTGGACCCGGTGCAGATGAGTGCCACGCTGGAATTTAAGGACCTCCCCGGTTTGTACGGTGCGGGGCAGTTCAACGGCAGTTCCGGTTATGAAGAAGCTGCTGCGCAGGGACTGGTTGCCGGAATCAACGCCGCGCTGAAGGTGCAGGGCCGGCCGCCCATGATTCTTGACCGTGCCAGCTCCTACATTGGTACATTGGTGGATGACCTGATTACAAAAGGCGTAACCGACCCGTATCGTATGATGACTTCCCGCAGTGAGTACCGTTTGGTTCTGCGTCAGGATAACGCAGATGAACGGCTTACCCCCATCGGGCATGAAATCGGCTTAATTTCGCCGGAGCGCTGGGCAAGGTTCCAGCAGAAGCAGGAGCAGAAAAAGCAGGAACTCCAGCGTGCGGAAAAGACCGTATTTCCGCCGAGCGAAGAGCTGAATCAGATCCTTGTTTCACATGGAACATCGCCGGTTTCTTCAGGCGTGAAGCTGATTGACCTGATCCGCAGGCCAGAACTGAGCTATGAAATTCTGGCTCCCATCGACACGGACCGTCCGGACCTACCGGCCGCGGTTTTTGAAAATGTGGAGATTGAAATTAAATACGAAGGCTATATTAAACGCCAGAAAGCGGAAATTGAGGAGACCCGGAGGCTGGAAGAGCGTCGTCTGCCGGACGGTGTGGATTATACGGCAATCGTAGGTCTGCGCGCAGAAGCACAGGAAAAGCTGAACCGTGTCCGGCCGGCGAACATTGGACAGGCCTCTCGTATTTCGGGTGTCAGCCCGGCGGACATCAGCGTGTTGCTGATTTGGCTTGCCCGGCAGTCACATTCGGAAAAGACCTGATCAAATCCGGAAAGGCGGAAGGCTTATGGAAGATATAAGAGAATTACTGGTTCGCTCTGCGGCGGAATATGGGCTGGAATTGGATTCCGATGCGGCGCAGCGTTTTCAAACCTACCTGGAGCTGCTGGTGGAATGGAATGAAAAAATGAACCTGACCGCCATTACCGAACCAAAAGAGGTTGCCCTGAAACATTTTTTGGACAGCATTCTTTTACTAAAGTATCTGGAAATCCCCCAAGGAGCCAAGCTGATCGATGTTGGCACTGGCGCAGGCTTTCCGGGTCTGCCGCTGAAAATTACGCGGCCGGATCTGCGATTGACTCTATTGGACGGCCTAAACAAGCGCCTTGTCTTCTTGCAGGAGGTTTTGAATCAGCTGAAACTGGAAGCGGAGATTGTACACGCGCGGGGGGAAGAAGCCGGGCGAACGCCGAAGTACCGCATGGCGTATGATTATGCCACAGCGCGCGCGGTAGCTCCACTGAATCTCCTCTGCGAATATTGCCTGCCATTTTTGCGGCAGGGCGGAGTTTTTGCGGCGATGAAAGGCCCTAATGGTCGGGAGGAAGCGGACGGCGCGAAGAACGCCATTGCGCTTTTGGGCTGTGAACTGGAGCAAATCCAGGAATTTTCTCTGCCCGGTGGGGACGCGAGGAGTTTGATTCTCATCCGCCGCACAAAGCCGGTGAACGCCATTTATCCGCGCCACGGCTCAAAAATTAAAAAAAGCCCGCTTTAAAGCGGGGAAAACCAGGGGTGCGGTGAAGCGAGCGTAAAATTCGCTTTTCGGCACCCTTTTTTTGTCATTTGCTATTGGGAACAGAATTCTCGAACGACTTATAGAAACCGGAAAACGGAGCGCCGCTTAAAAGAAAGTGGAAAGGGAAGAGAAGTCGATGGAAGCACGATATCAGCGGGTGGAACTGCCGCGGGGAAGGAGAATTCTCGTGGTCAGTGACCTGCATGGCAATTTAGCGGGATTTCAGGCACTGCTGGAACAGGTGAAATACGGTGAAAACGATATTCTGATAATCGTGGGGGACATGCTGGAAAAGGGACCTGACAGCCTTGGGCTGCTGCGGTATGTGATCCATCTGTCCCAGTCGCACACTGTTTACGCGGTATGTGGAAATTGCGATGATTTTTACGATAAAATTATGAAGCCGGGTACTCCGGAAGAAAATCGGGATTGTCTGCATTATATGCTCAACAGGAAAAAGAGCATTTTAAACGAGATGTGTTGGGAAATTGGCGTGGAAGTCCATGAGAATACGGATATGACCAAGCTGAAACAACAGCTGCGGGAGGCCTTTCCAAAGGAATTTGCCTTTTTAGACACGCTTCCAGATATTTTGGAAACGCAGCGCTATATTTTTGTTCACGCAGGGCTGCAACCCGGGGACTTGCGTCATCAGGACCGAAATTTCTGCCGTCACACAGGGAGTTTTCTCTCTCTGGGGTATTCTTTTGAGAAAACGTGCGTGGTTGGTCATTGGCCAGTTTGCCTATATGGCGGACACGGAATCTGCCACAACCCAATTTTTGCTCGGGCGCATAATGTTATCAGCATTGACGGGGGTAATGTTTTAAAGGAAGGGGGCCAAATTAATGTCCTAATTCTGTCGGAACTTTTCTCAGAATCCATTGAATGGCAGAGCTACGATGGCCTGCCTTTGTCCACAGCGCTGGAAAATCAGCCGGAATCGAACCAGGAAAGCATCCATCTTCGTTGGACGGATGGAAAAGTAGAGATTTTAAAACGGGAAAAGGATTATTGTTACTGCCGGCATGAATCCAGCGGGGCACTTGTCTGGATACCGGAAAGCTGGTTGTACGAGCGAAACGGCAAATGGTTTACGGATGATTATACCGAATATCATCCCGAAATCCATGCCGGCGATCGGATTGCGGTACTGCAAAGGACCTCCAAAGGCTGTTTTGTTAAAAAGGACGGGGTCTGCGGGTGGTATTCTGGAGCTGTTTCGGAAGGGAATGAAGAGGAAAGAAACCTATGCAGCCAATGGCCAAATGCAAGGCCTGCCGGTGCGGGAGTAAAGCGACTTCTGGGAACAAAAGCCGGGGAGTGGTAGATTGAAAACTTTCAACCATGTTCTCAAAATTAGTGGAAAGATTTCAATTACCGTTTACCAGGCGGCGGTTCGCTGTGAGCAGGCTAAGCGCTTTGGCGCAGGTACTGGCGAATTGCAGGAAAAAACGTGGCCGTTCGAACACATGCTTTTGTTTCGGAATTTGGCTATGCGGAGTTTCTGCCGATTGTCGGAATACTGCGCAGGCCGGGGAGAAGTCCGAAGCATTCCACCGTTTTTGAAATTTCTGTGGAAAGATTTCTACCTTCGATGCATATTCTATCCAAACAGCGAAACGCTGATATTTCAGGAAATATTTTTACCATCCGCCATAATATTACAAAAATCTGCCTTCATACATGCTATTCTTTATAGGAAAGGACAAGCAGAAAGGCGGTGCGTTTGCATGTTTTTCAGCGATAAAAACAGAATCGTGCAAATCGACATCAATTCCATTCACCCAAACCCAGCGCAGCCCCGGAAATCCTTTAATGAGCAGGAGCTGCTCGCGCTTTCCAGAAGCATCCGGGTAAACGGGCTTCTTCAGCCGATTACCGTACGCCGTGTGGCAGGCGGGTATGAAATCGTTGCCGGTGAGCGCAGACTGCGCGCCTGTAAAATGGCTGGGCTGGAAACCGTCTCCTGCATTGTAACTGACTGCTCGCAGGAAGACAGCGCGGTGCTTGCTATGACGGAAAACCTTCAGCGCCAGGACCTGCAGATTTTTGAAGAGGCAGAAGGAATCCGGCGGTTGATTGAAGAATGGAATGTGACGCAGGAGGAAGCAGCGGCCAGGCTGGGGAAAAGCCAATCCACGCTGGCCAATAAAATGCGGCTGTTGAAGCTGTCCGAAGCGGAACGGGCAAAAATCATGGAGGCAGGGTTAACAGAGCGCCACGCTCGGGCGCTGTTGCGTATCAACGATGAAAAGCTTCGTGCAAAGGCACTGGATGAAATTATCGAGCGCAATATGAACGTACAGCAAACGGACACGTACGTCGAACGTCTTTTAAGCGGCAAAAAGAAGGACAAGAACCGCCGCATTGTTGTAGTAAAGGATGTTCGGGTGTTTTTAAACACCATTAATCATGCCATTGAAACCATGAAGAAAAGTGGAATCAACGCCCAGACCGTAAAAAAGGAAAGCGAAGATTATATTGAGTGTATTGTAAGAATTCCGAAAACGGAAGCCACCGCAGGGGGCAAAAAACCTGCCTAAGATTGAGTACAAGGTTTACTCCTATTCCCTATATCATTTCCCGCAAAACGGGCCGGACTTTTGTCCGGCCCGTTTTGTCCTCTTCATTCTTGTTGCCTTCTATGGCTTATGATAATAACAATTTATGAGTATATGCTTTAAATAAAAAGTGTGTTTACCGATGAGCACAAAGGCATGATGCGACTTGTTTGTGAATATAGTTTGGTAACGAAGTTTTCGTACTGAACGAATAGGTAGAGCAGACCAAAGGATGGCCCAAGACCACATACGGACAATGTTTCACATGAAACATTGCAGAAAAACACATGAAAAATCTTTATTCTGAGTGCAAAGCGTGATATAATAAAAAGCAATGCACAACGAATACGGATTTGCCCGGCAGCAGTTTAACGGCAATGCATCAGGAGGAGAAAAATGGGAAAAATTATTGCGATCGCCAACCAAAAGGGTGGAGTAGGAAAGACGACGACGGCGGTAAATCTCTCCGCGGCGCTGGGCATGAAGGGAAAAAAGACGCTGCTGATCGACATCGACCCGCAGGGGAATTCTTCAAGTGGCCTGGGGGTTGACCGCAGAACGCTGAAGAAAACGGTGTACGAGGTGCTCGTCGGTGACACAAAGGCAGAAGACGTGGTAATTCATACTGAATTTCAGAACTTGGATTTAGTTCCGTCCAGCATGGACCTTGCCGCTGCAGAAATTGAGCTGGCCGGGCTGGAACACCGGGAAGCGATTCTGAAAAGCGCGTTTCTGCCCCTGCGGGAGCGGTATGATTATATGATTATCGATTGCCCGCCTTCCCTTGGCATGATTACCACTAACGCGCTCTGCCTGGCAGACACGCTGCTGGTTCCGATTCAATGTGAGTATTATGCGCTGGAAGGACTTTCTCAGCTGATGAATACCGTACGCCGGGTGAAACGGCAGTACAACGAACAGCTGGATATTGAGGGCGTTCTTCTTACCATGTATGACGGAAGGCTAAACCTGACCCAACAAGTGGTGGAAGAAGTGAAAAAGTACTTCCCACGCAAGGTGTTCGCCACCGTTATTCCGCGTGCGGTGCGCCTTTCCGAAGCGCCGAGCTTTGGGCGGCCAATTCAATATTTTGATAAAAACTCACGCGGCGCAGTCTGCTACGATATGCTGGCGGATGAAATTCTGGACAACAACAGGCGTTCCGGCCACCGCTGAGGAAAACGTTTGCGGAAGAATCCAAACCTTAGTGAAGGACGGAGGCAATAAACGAGAAAGGCCCGCCTAACACGGCAGGCGGAAGGAGGAAAGCAATGGCGTTGAAAAAGGGCGGTCTTGGAAAGGGCCTGGACGCAATTTTCGCGGAGAACGATACCGACCGCAATGCGTCGGTTACCCTGAAGCTCAGCGAAATTGAGCCAAACCGATCACAGCCCAGAAAAGATTTTAATGACGCGGCACTGGCTGAACTGGCGGATTCCATTCGTCAGCACGGAATTTTACAGCCGCTTTTGGTGCGCCCCTTGGTTGGCGGCGGATATCAAATCGTTGCCGGGGAACGGCGCTGGCGCGCGGCACGCATGGCCGGTGTAACCGAGGTTCCCGCCGTGGTTCGTGAAATGAGCGACAGCGAAGTGATGCAGCT
The DNA here is from genome assembly GCA_012839345.1 of Clostridiales bacterium. GTDB lineage: Bacteria > Bacillota > Clostridia > Oscillospirales > Acutalibacteraceae > Caproiciproducens. The sequence continues at coordinate 86,054 of DUNN01000023.1, forward strand.
GGCGCTGATTGAGAATCTGCAAAGGGAAGACCTGAGCCCCGTTGAAGAGGCGCAGGGCTATCAGTCTTTAATTGAAACATACGGCTTTACACAAGAGGAGGTAGCCAGCACAGTGGGGAAATCCCGCCCCGCGGTAACCAACGCACTGCGGCTGCTGAATTTACCGAAGGAGATTCTGGATTTGGTTGCTTCCGGCAAGCTTTCTGCCGGGCACGCGCGCACCCTGTTGAGCTTTCCGACCGCGGAATCCATGATTAGCGCCGCAAAGCTGGCGGTGGAGCAAGGTGTGTCCGTCCGCGAGCTGGAGCGCATGGCGAAAAAGGCCGGGGAACAGGCAAAGCTGAAGGGACGCGATAAAGCGAAATCCCGCATCCGGTATTATGAAGAAGCCGAACTGGCGCTGCACGAGCATTTGAACCGTAAGGTGCAGGTAACGGGCACAAAAAAGCGCGGTGTGCTTCAAATCGAGTTTTATGGCGAGGAAGACCTTGCCGAACTGCTGAAACTGTTTGAAAAGTAACGGTTGATTTTTGTAAATTCTTATAAAAGATGGAAGCAGCCGCAGATGGAAGCCGTCTAAAGACGGAATCAGCGGTTGCCTAAAAATAAAAGGAGTACAGAACATGCTGGATATTAAACTGATTCGCAGCAATCCCGATTTTGTAAAGGCGGCGGCCAAAAAACGCGAATTCGACGCAGACGCGATTGTGGACGATATTCTGAAAATCGACGCACAGCGCCGTGAAGTGACCGGCCGTGTAGAATCCATGAAAGCGGAACAGAATGCCGCTTCCAAGAAAATTCCGCAGATTAAGAAAGAAGGCGGCGATCCTTCTCAAATTATGGCGGAAATGAAGGAACTTGCCGGTAAAATTAAGGAATGTGACGCAGAACTTTCTGAGTTGGAAGAAAAGCAGCATTCCCTGCTGCTCGGCCTACCCAATATGCCGGACGAAGACGTTTGCGCAGGCGGTAAGGAAAACAACAAGCCTCTGCATTATTACAAAGAGCAGCCGAAATTTGATTTTGAGCCGAAGAACCATGTGGACCTTTGCGAAAGCCTGCACCTGATCGATTATCAGCGCGGCGCAAAGCTGGCCGGGGCAGGTTCCTGGATTTATACGGGTATGGGCGCACGCCTGGAATGGGCTCTGCTCAACTATTTCATCGATGAGCATATTAAAGACGGCTATCAGCTGATGCTGGTCCCGCACATGCTCAATTATGAGTGCGGCTATGTGGCCGGCCAGTTCCCGAAATTTACCGATGAGGTCTATTGGATTCAGAACCCCACCAGCAACGACAAGAAATTCCTGCTTCCTACGGCAGAAACCGCGCTGGTTAACCTGCACCGCGATGAGATCCTCACCGAGGACGAGCTGCCGAAGAAGTACATTGCTTATACGCCCTGCTACCGCAGAGAAGCAGGCAGCTACCGCTCCGAGGAGCGCGGCATGATCCGCGGCCACCAGTTCAATAAGGTGGAAATGGTTCAGTACACCACTCCCGATAAGTCCGATGAAGCGTTCGACGAACTGGTTCGCAAAGCAGAGCATTTGGTGCAGGGCCTTGGCCTGCATTACCGCTTGAGCAAACTGGCCGCCGGGGACTGCTCATTCTCCATGGCGCGCACCTACGACATTGAAGTCTGGATTCCGAGTATGGGCATCTACAAAGAGGTCAGCTCCGCGTCCAACGCCCGCGACTATCAGGCAAGAAGAGGCAACGTGAAGTTCCGCGACAAGGACAAGAAGCTGCAGTTCTGCCATACGCTGAACGCGTCCGGCCTGGCAACCAGCCGTGTGATGCCCGCCATTGTGGAGCAGTACCAGAATGCAGACGGAAGCGTCACCGTTCCGGAAGTTCTGCGTCCTTACATGGGTGGCATTGAAGTCATTAAACCCGAATAAACCAATTATATAAATATGTCATCAGACCGGAAGTTTTGTTTTTCTTCCCAAAAGGAAGGAAGACGGGACTTCCGGCTGTTGTATCTGCTTCTTTTCGAAAACTGGAATCGAGCGGCTCCGGAGATAGCCATTCGTGCGGCTAGTATGTTTCGAGAGTTGTTTGAATCTGCAGGGAATTAGGAATTTTCGGAGAAAGGATGTTCTGTTTATGTCTGATTTGGTGAAGGAGTACGCCAGCACCATGCGGGTTGCAACCTATGAGGTGGGCGCGCAGTGCATTCTGCGGCTAAGCGTTCTGCTGCGCATGTGCCAGGATGTAAGCGAGCGCAACATGGCACTGCTTGGTCTTGGCTATGAGAAACTGCGCGCGGACGGGATTGTGTTTCTTCTGATTACCAATCAGGTCAAAATACACCGGATGCCGGTCCACGGGGAAACAATTACCATGAAGACCCACCCGCGCGGGATTTCTGGCGCGCAGTTCTATCGTGATTTTATCGTATATTCCGGAGAAGAAAAAATTATTGAGGTGCTGCAGACCTCGGTCGTTGCGGACGGCAATACGCATAAGCTGCTGCGGCCCAAGAAGTTTTTGGATTACGGAATATTCAGCGCAGAAAAGGTTTCGGAAGAAGGCCGCATAACCAAACTGTCTGTGCCGGACGATCTCCCTCTGGTGGGGGAAAGACCCATCCGGTTTTCGGACCTGGACTACAACACACACCTAAACAACGCCGTTTATGCCGACATCCTGACGGATTACCTTCCGGGCGGCGCGGCGGGCCGTCAGTTTGCCGAAGTGCAGATTAATTACGTTACGGAAAGCCGTCTGGGCGACACACTTCAAATTTATGCCGCGGAGCGGGACGGCCGCATCTGGATGAAAGGCGTGAACGAACGGGGCTGCGGATTCACCGCCTCCGCAGTAATGAAACCTTTTCCAAAAGAGGAAATGAAAAAGGCGCGCATCGGTATTGAAATCTCAAATTCGTGATGATATAATTACAAAATATATAACAAACCTTGTACGTGAATCACCGTGATAGAGAGAACTCTTAGCGAGATGTATTTACGGCAGAGCGGCTATTTTCCATACGCAAAAGGTCCGATTTTGAAAAATCTCAGTTTGTGCTCGTCTTTTTCGGCACAGATTGGCGATTTTTCATTTTATAAACAGGAAAATACTTTCGCACTTATTTACCCGTGGCCATCGTAAACACGCAGAGGAAACACAGGAAGATGATGCACCGGCTTTTTTACAGAGGCGGCGCGATGTAAAGAGGAGGAAATCATGTTAAACACGGACTATTCTCAGAAGTTTGTTAAAGAAGCGCTTACGTTTGACGACGTGCTGCTGATTCCGGCGGAATCCCACGTTTTGCCGAAGGAAGTCGACCTTACCACAAACCTGACCAAAACCATCCGGCTTAACACCCCGCTGATGACGTCGGCAATGGATACGGTTACGGAAACGGAAATGGCGATTGCCATCGCGCGGGAAGGCGGCATTGGAATCATTCATAAGAATATGCCCATTGACAAACAGGCCGACATGGTGGACCGCGTAAAGCGTTCCGAAAATGGAGTGATTGTCGACCCGTTCTTTTTGTCCCCGGAGCACCTGGTCCGGGATGCGGATGAGATTATGGCCCGTTACCGTATTTCCGGCGTGCCGATTTGCGAAAACGGCAAACTGGTGGGCATCATTACCAACCGTGACCTTCGTTTTATGAGCGGCAGCGATTATGACCTTCCGATTTCCCAGGTCATGACCAAGGAAAATCTTGTGACCGCGCCGGTTGGCACCACGCTGAAGGAGGCGCAGGAAATCCTGCGCAGGCACCGCATTGAAAAGCTGCCAATCGTAGACGCCAAGGGCAATTTAAAAGGCCTGATTACCATTAAGGATATTGAAAAAGCGGTTCAGTACCCGAATTCTGCAAGAGATGCAGGCGGCCGTCTTCTGTGCGGCGCAGCCATCGGTGCCACTGCGGATGTACTGGAGCGTGTTGCGGAGCTGGTTAAGGCGCAGGTGGACGTTGTGGTGCTCGATTCTGCACACGGCCACAACAGCGGCGTCATTGACGCGGTAAAGAAAGTGAAAAAGGCATATCCAAACCTTCAACTGATTGCGGGCAACGTCGCTACGGCCTCCGGTACGCGCGCCCTGATTGAAGCTGGCGCGGACTGCGTAAAGGTCGGCATCGGCCCCGGTTCCATTTGTACTACGCGAATTGTTGCCGGTATTGGCGTACCGCAGATTACCGCAGTTTACGATGCAGCCTGTGCGGCGGCCGAGTATGGAATCCCGGTCATTGCGGACGGCGGCGTGAAATATTCCGGGGATATTGTAAAGGCGCTTGCCGCCGGCGCGAACGTCGTTATGGTGGGCTCGCTGGTTGCAGGCTGTAAGGAATCCCCCGGAGAAACCGAGCTGTACCAGGGCCGCCAGTTTAAGGTATACCGCGGTATGGGCAGCCTTGCCGCTATGGGCCACGGCAGCAAGGACCGTTACTTCCAGCAGGATGCCAAGAAACTGGTGCCCGAAGGCGTAGAAGGCCGCGTACCGTACAAGGGACCCCTTTCCGACACCGTGTATCAGCTGTTGGGCGGCGTGCGCTCCGGCATGGGCTACACCGGCTGCGCCAACATTGAAGAGCTGCACGAAAAAGCACAGTTTGTCCGGATTACCGGTGCCGGCCTGAAAGAAAGCCATCCGCACGACATTCAGATTACCAAGGAAGCGCCGAACTATTCGCTTTCCATCTAAATTTACGCGTTGGGCAAAACGAAAAGCCGGCCGCGTGCCGGCTTTTCGTTTTTCTGATTTTTAATTCTCCGAAAAGGGTATAATGCCCCGAAGATCGTGTATAATGTTAAATACCGCTGTTTCGATTCAAAATATTTTTGAAAAAAACTCGGAAAAATTAAAAAATGTGTTGACAAATAGGGTATGCCTAAGATATAATATAAAACGCTCCGCATTTCACTTATGCGGACAAACTGAATAACTGTGGCGGCATAGCTCAGTTGGCTAGAGCATTCGGTTCATACCCGAAGTGTCATTGGTTCAAATCCAATTGCCGCTACCAAATATGGCCCGGTGGTCAAGCGGTTAAGACACCGCCCTTTCACGGCGGTTTCACGAGTTCGAATCTCGTCCGGGTCACCATTTTTATATCCAGGTCAATCTCCGGCGGGTTTCCAATGGTGATTGACTTTGCATATTCCGCACACATGCGGACTATGGACGCATAGCTCAGCTGGTTAGAGCGCTCGCCTCACACGCGAGAGGTCATGGGTTCGAGTCCCCTTGTGTCCACCACGGGAAACGCGCACTTCACTTTTGTGAGGTGCGTTTGCTTTATCCCCGTGCCTTTTCGTAAAACGGGCCGGGCACAATGGCAACCGCGGTTCCGTGTTTTCGCGGCTGTGAGCCGCCGCGCGGCAACGGGGACGGAATTTACCTGATACAGGAAGGGATTATGAAAATGAAACAGATAAAGAAACTGACAGTTCTAACTCTTGCGCTCATTATGGTGGGCACCATGGCGGCATGCGGCATGGGAGACGTAGGCGGCACGCCTGCCCCGTCCGGCAGTTCAACTTCCTCCCAGGCCTCCTCTGAGGCTTCCCCGCAGGTGGACGAATCCAATTATGAAGACAGTGTGGATGGCCTGGCCAAATACCTCGCAGCAAAATCGCTGATCTCCGGTACGCCCTCCACCATGCGGGCGGATTTTATCGGGGCAGAAAAGGGTGTACGGTACCAGTTTGGCCTGAACGGGAAGGACAATGTAACGGTAGAGCTTTATCAGTTCCCCAGCACCCTGAATGAAACGGCACAAAAAGTATTGGACGCGGTGAAGTCCAAGGGCAGCTTCACCATTATGGATCAGCAGGTTTCGGCGGTTCTTTCGGACAGTGGGAAATACATGCTGATTTATAAGGACACCACAACCAACAACGACCAGAACAAAAAGCGTCAGGAGGACGTTACCAACGCGGTAAAAGCCTTTAAGAACGCATAATCCTTGGTTGATGAAATTCTAATTTGAAATAAGGAAGACGTACTGCTTTTTCGGCAAAGCTGTGCGTCTTTTTTGTTGTCACCGATTAACCGGAAGATTCATGGCAGTGGGATGCACCATCGTACGTAGCCACAGAAGCCGCCGTCAGGCGGCGAACAAAAGGGGACCGGAATTTAGTTTCACTGCCGTAGAAACAGTACGGGAAAGGCGGCAAGACGTTTTAAGTAAGAACTTAGGGAAACAGTTTCTTTGTAAAAGATCGGCCGAAGATAAAAAGGGAAAGCCTTCAAAACAAACGTAATTTGCTTTGAGGCTTTTTTTCAATTTTTAAGAAAGAATTAATTCACCAAAAGTTGACAAACGAAAAATACCAGCATATAATCAAACAGAAAAAATATAGTAAATAATGGAAATTGGAGGATTAAAATGAGAAAAAAACTGCTTTCCCTGATCCTGGTTTTCGCAATGGCTTTCACCGTTGCTTTGCCCACCTATGCGGACACAGCAACGGGTTCCCTAGCGCTTACCAGCACCACCATCGGACTAAAGCCGGGTGAAAGCGCTGGGCTTTTTGCCGAAGATAACAGCGTGGCCGTTACGCTCACTTCCGCTAACCCTGCGATTGCGTCAGTCAGCGATAATATGATAACGGGCGTTTCGTTCGGCCGTACAACAGTTACCGCGACAGCCGCCGACGGACGTACCGCAACCTGCGATATTCACGTTGCCTATAAAGGCGTCGATGTATCCAGCCACAACGGAAAGATTGCTTGGACGGACCTGAAAAATAACGGCGTGGATTTTGCCATTATCCGCACCGGCTACGGTGACGAACTGCCGGCGGTGCAGACGGATTCCCAGTTTGTCGCCAATTATAACGGCGCAGTTGCGAACGGCATTAAGGTGGGCGTTTACCACTACAGCTACGCAACCAGTGTCGCACAGGCAATAAGGGAAGCGCAGTTTTGTCTCAGTATTTTGAATAATCGTCATCTGGACTACCCGGTCTTTTATGATGTGGAGGACAAATCCATTTTCAGTAAGCTGACAACGGCTCAAATTTCCGCCATGGCAGCCGCGTTCTGCCGCACTATTACCAACGCGGGCTACCGCGCAGGAATTTACAGTGGTGCCCGGTATCTGACGAATCTGAACACTCCTGAACTTAGTGCTTATGACAAATGGGTCGCGCATTACGATGTGGACTCTGCAAGCTATACCGGCCCGTACTCCATCTGGCAGTTCTCCAGCAAGGGCGGCATCGCCGGGGCAAACGGCAACCTTGATTTCGATTATTGCTACCAGACTTATCCGCTCCCGGCTCAGCAGAGCGCTTCCGATAGCAGCATGACATCCGATACGGGTGCTACGCTGTCCATGAAGAAGGGAAAAAGCTATACCTTTAAGTTTACACCGAGTTCGACTTCGAGCACCCCAAGCTTCAGCACGGGCAATTCCAAGGTGCTTAAAGTAAGCTCCGTTACAAAATGGAAGGGGAGCTACTTGGTGAAGGTTACCGCGACCGGAAAGGGCTGCACTTCTGTTTACTCCACGTTTAAGGGTCAGCAGGCGGTGCGTCGCTGCGTAGTAACGGTTTCCTAAGCAACTGTTCCGAGCAGGGAAGGACTGGACCAACGTTCCCAAAGGAAAGATAAGACATTAACAATATGTATTTCCGGCTGCTGTTCCTAAGCGGCCGGATTTTTTTGCATCGAATTCCGCGATACAATAAAATGGAAGAACTATTTGCAGAAGCGGTGCTTGCCGATGACGGTGATAACCGGACGGGAGAAAATCCATTTACTGGTGCTCTTAGCCGGGTTGTAATAATAGATTGCGCCGCCGGACGGGTCCCAGCCGTTAATTGCGTCACGTGCAGCCCGGTAGGCGGAATCGGAAATCTCGTGATAGATACCGCCGTCCGTCATGCAACTGAACGCGCCGGGCTGATACACGACGCCCGCGAGCGTATTGGGAAAGGACGGGTGCTGAATTCGATTCAGAATGACGGCCGCAACCGCAACCTGGCCTGCATAGGGTTCTCCGCGCGCTTCTGCAGAGGTCACCTGAGCCAGAAGGCTGACATCCTTGCTGCTGAATCCGCCTAGCCCCCCGGAAGTTCCCCCGGAGCTGCCAATTCCCAGCGCAGCAAGGGTTTTCGGGCCGGCAATTCCATCCGCGGTCAGTCCGCGCGAGCGCTGAAAGCGAGTCACGGCATTCTTGGTCTGGGTTCCATAAATACTGTCCACGGTTCCCGTATAAAACCCCAGACTTTTCAGCTTGGTCTGAATCTGTTTAACTTCCGCGCCCTGCGAACCGTATTTGGAAAGGGTGGAAACGGAATCCCCCAAATTCGTTACAACCGCAATCACCAGAACATTTAAAAGAATTACCACAAGGATGCACCAGCAATATTTCAGTTTCTTTTGCTTTTCCATATTCTCCAGATTTAACATGTAATCACCCCTTTTCAAATTTTTCCCAAAGAGGCCGGGATTATCCGTACGGAAGAAAAACTGAGCGATGAATCTTCTCCAATCCGACTATGAACAAGGAAAAAGGTATGAAAAAACCGCGTTTTATGCGGTTTTTGACCCTAAAAAGCAGGAAAAAGCAAAAAAATCAAAAAAATTTGAAAAAAGGGGTTGACTTATGGGGGTGTATTTGGTATTATAGTCAAGCGCCTTACGAAAGGCGAACGGCAAGAGCGAAACGGAAGTTAAGCGAAGCCGGGCAGGACCTTGAAAATTA
>DUNN01000013.1 GCA_012839345.1 Clostridiales bacterium
TCGGGAACTCCTCCATATTCAATTGGCGCGGTTCGTGCGGTGCGCGGCGGCAACTCATTTCGCCGCCGTACATCCACATTGGAGCTGGCAGACGGACTTGAACCCCCGACCTGCTGATTACAAATCAGCTGCTCTACCAACTGAGCTACGCCAGCATTTTTAACAGCGCTTAAGTATAATAACACGTTCCAAGCTGAATGTCAAGACCTTTTCATAAAACCAGACACAATGTAGAAAACCAAAGAAACCGAAAGGGTAGGATGGCCGCAATCCCCCGGAAAATGTATGGCCTTTGCCCCTCTCAGTTATCTTCAATGGTTTACATAATGGGTAGAAATACGGGCAAAAAATATAAATTAGTGCTGGTAATGAAGAAAAATACTTAGGACGCAGGGCCCCACATCCCTTATCTAGCGATGCGGGGCCCTGGGCCCTTGTGTGCCATGTCGGATTCCGGTTTAACTCTTCAGAACGGTTCCGTCTGCCAGGGTAATGGTATATCCATTGTAATGAATTGTACCGTTATTGGTCAAGCTTGTCACCGAGCAGTTTCCGGTCAGGTTCCAGGTAGCGCCCTTTGCTACCATGACCACGGCGTTGTTTGAAACAGCCGTACCGCCTGCAGCATTTTTCACGATATTAATGGTTCCTTTCAAGCTGCTGCCTTCGCCTAGGGTGAAATTCAAGGTAGAGATGGTGTCAACCGTTACTTTGCCGGTCAGGTTCATGTTCGTGGCAGAAAAGGTCAGCTGCCCACCGTTTTTGCCCGCGGTTCCCCATCCTCGGCTGGAAGAGTTGCCCGCCACCGTAAGCAGGTTTTCATTTGCCAGGTTCAGCGTTACGCTGTCCAGAGTAATGACGCTGCTGGTATTGGTGACATAAAACATATCGCCGGATTTTGCGGTAATGGAGCCCCCGCTCACGGAGAGCTTAGAGGTCCCCACCTGGGCATCTCCAGACATGGACTGGTAAAGCATGATATTATGCAGATTTTCGGAGCCGTCGTTTGTTTTGGTGGCGGTCATGTTTCCGGTTAGACTGCAATTTTTTAAGGAAATGGAGTTTAATCCCTCAATGACCAGCGCTTCGGAATTTGCCGCGCTCAGCGTGGCGTTGCTGACCGAAATGGCGGCAGTGGAATAAATGGCAGGCGAGCCGGTTCCGGACGTTTTATAGGTGCCGCCGTCCACCACCACCGTCCCGCCACCGCGGTCGGAGCGGATTGCCGCAGAAGAGTTCCCGGAGGTGGAAACGGTCAGATTCTTTGCATTGGTGGTTCCGCCTCCGGTAGTCTGGATTCCGCCGGAGTTATCCTTTGATGTCGTAATTTTGGAGTCGCTGATGGTCACAGTGGTTTCTTTTCCGTAACTGAAAACACCGTTGCCGTTCTGGGCGTTTGTTGTCACATTAGCACCGGATATGGTAACGTTCGCACCGTTCAAGGCCAATAGCCCGGCATTTTGCCCGTAGAAGTCCCCATTTTCCGTGTTGGATGTTTTTCCGCCGGACTTATTGACGGTAATATTTTTTAATATAGCAGTTACCCCGTCAATCCGCAGGGCATTTTCGTCGTCCCCGGAGGAAGTATAGGTTGTGTCTGTAATGGTTGCGGATTCCTTAATGGTGTTGGCAGAGGTGCCGTTGGTAACCTGGCTGGATCCGCCGAAACCGCCCCCGCTAAGATTTTTGACCGTGACGGCTGTTGCCGTATGGTTTTCGCCAAGCTGAACTTCCAGCACGTCGCCGACTTTGATGGAACTTGCTTTGCCGGTCACGTTATTATCTTTGCCCTCAATGGTAACGGAAGTGCTGTCATTAATGGTAATGGTGAGACTTTCGCTGCCAGCCGTGAAGGTTTTAAAGTTTCCCCCGCCATTGCCGGGGCCGCCAGCCGGCGGGTTTCCGTCTGGCTTATTGCCCGAGGGCGCGCTGCCAGTTGGAGGATTTCCAGTTTGCTTGTCACCGGATGGTGCACTGCCGGCTGGTGCATTTCCATTCGGCTTGTCACCGGATGGCGCGCTGCCGGTTGGTGCATTTCCAGTTGGCTTGCCGCCTGACGGTGCGTTGCCCGCAGGAGCTCCGCCCGAGCCGTCCGTGGATTTGCTGCCGGTTATCGTTCCTAATTTTAGCGTGTAGGAGTTTCCGCTGATCGTCGTAACCTGCCCCGTCACAGTCGAGCTTCCGGAACCGGAAGCGGTACCGCTTGCTGAGCTGCTAGTTTGGTTACTGCAGGCAAATAGATTCATAAGAAGCGCGGTGCCTACGATTACGGCCGCTATTTTTTTCATAAATCATCCAGCCTTCTTTCTGATTGTTCAATTCACTGTTTCAGAATAAAAATGGAAATGAGAATTAAAAATGAGGGCTATGTGAAAATCACATGAAATTTTGCGGCTGTGTTAAGAAGGCAAAGCACACGCCGATGTTTTCCACCGAAACGGCAAGCGGGGTGGAAAAGAAGGGGGCGTTTCCGGCATTCCGTTCCACCGAACGAAAGGGGAAAAATACAAAAACGCAGGAACCGTACCGGTTTCGCGGTTCCTGCGTCGATTTTAATTTTTGGTGGGAGAAGATGAAGAGTACCCGGTCAGCTTTCGGGTTTATTTCTGCCCGTAATAGGCGTTTGCGCCGTGCTTGCGCAGATAGTGTTTATCCAGCAGTTCCTGCTGCATGGAGCGGCCGGGGTTCGGCGCAATGGCCTCTGTGTGCCACGCCATCATGGCCAGTTCCTCCAGAACCACCGAGTTGTGGACCGCTTCAAAGCAGTCTTTGCCCCAGGTGAACGGCCCGTGGGAATGAACCAGCACCGCGGGGATATCATTTGGGTTCTTGCCGTCAAAGGTTTCCACAATGACGTTGCCGGTTTCTTTCTCGTATTCCCCAGCGATTTCCTCCGGTGTCATGGTACGGGTGCAGGGAATGGTACCGTAAAAATAATCGCCGTGGGTAGTGCCATAGGCGGGAATGCTGCGGCCGGCCTGTGCCCAGATGGTTGCCCAGCGGGAATGCGTGTGCACAATGCCCCCGATTTCCGGGAACTTATTATACAGGACACAATGGGTCGGGGTATCGGAGGAGGGGTTGAGCCGTCCCTCTACCTTTTCCCCTTTCAGGTTGACCACAACCATATCTTCCGGTTTCAGTTCACGGTAGTCCACGCCGGAGGGCTTTATGACAAACAATCCGCTTTTGCGGTCAAACCCGGAAACATTGCCCCAGGTGAACACCACCAGATGATGCTCCGGCAGCATCCGGTTTGCGCGGCAGACCTGTTCCTTCAGTTGTTCCAGCATATTGGTTTCCTCCAAAGATTATTTTTTCAGCTTCCATACCACGTCGTTCCAGGTTAGTTCGCGGCGCAGTTCGTTAATATCGGTGTGCGCGCCGATGTGGATGAATTCAATATCCATAATTTCGGCAAAGTCACGCAGTTCTTCTGCCGTCAGGGCATAGCTGAGGACGGAGTGGTGCGCACCGCCGGCGTAAATCCACGCTTCGGCAGAGGTTTCCAGACTGGGAAGGGGCTTCCACAGAACGGCCGCGACCGGGAGGTTTGGCATCTCGTGGGTCTGTTCCTGGCAGATTACATCGTTTACAATCATGCGGAACCGGTCGCCCATGTCGATAATAGTGGCCAGCACGGCGGGGCCGGAGGCAGCCTTGAAGGTCAGGCGGGCCGGATCCTCCCGGTCGCCAATGCCCAGCGGTACGACGCGGATTTTCGGGCGTTCGCACGCGACGGAGGGGCAAACCTCCAGCATATGCGCGCCCATGTTCATGGCGCAGTCTGGGTTAAAGTGATAGGTATAGTCTTCCATAAAGGCAGTGCCGCCCTTGCAGTCGGCGGTCATCAACTTCATAATGCGGCAGAGCGCGGCGGTTTTCCAGTCGCCCTCGCCCGCAAAGCCGTAGCCCTGGCGCATCAAATCCTGCACGGCAAGGCCGGGCAGCTGGCGCAGCTGCTGCAAATCCTGGAAATTGGTGTGGAACGCGCCAAACTTGCCTTCCTCTAGGAATTTCCGGAGGGCAACTTCCTCGCGCGCCTGATACCGCACGGACTCCACATTCTGTGTGTCCATATCGTACCGCTCGGCGTACTCCTTCATCTGTTCGTCAATTTCCGTTTCCGTCACGGCATCCACCATACGGATAATGTCGCCCACGCCGTAGTGGTCAACCTGCCAGCCGAATTTGATGTGTGCTTCTACTTTGTCGCCTTCGGTCACGGCAACCTCGCGCATATTGTCGCTGATGCGCAGCACGCGCAGACGGCGGCTTTCCTGTGCGCCGACCGCCGCACGCATCCAGCGTGCCATGCGCTCGCGCAGCTTCGGGTCCTCCCAGTAGCCGGCAATCACCTTCTGGGGAATACGCATGCGGGCAAGAATGTAACCGTGTTCCCGGTCACCATGGGCGGACTGGTTTAGGTTCATAAAGTCCATATCGATGCGGTCCCATGGAATGTCGCGGTTGAACTGGGTGTTGATATGTAACAGCGGCTTATGGAACACGCTCAAACCGCGAATCCACATTTTTGACGGGGAGAATGTATGCATCCAGGTAATGACTCCGGTGCAGGCTTCGTCGTTGTTTGCTTCGGTGAGGACCTTATCAATTTCATCCGAGTTGCGCACCACCGGCTTGAACACCAACGTGCAAGGGATTGCCGGATCGGCGTTCCAGCCGTCCACCATGGCTTTCGCGTGCTGATTGACGGTTTTTAGCACCTCTTCGCCGTACAGGTCCTGACTTCCGACCACAAACCAGAATTCGTATTTTTTCAACGCAGACATTTTTAATCCTCCCTTTTATCATTATTGAATAATAAGTGCAGGATATAACAGGAATTACGCCGGTATTGTTTAGCTCTGCTTTTTGATTTCTTTCAGGCGCTTCATCACGTTGTTTGCCCCGCGGCCGAAATAGTCGTGCAGGGTGCGGTATTCCGCGAACAGTTTGTCGTAAACCGCACTATGCTCCGGAATGGGGGTATAGACGGTGTCCTTCACTTTTCCCATGGCGCGCGCCGCGTCGAACACGCTGCGGTAGCCACCGGCTTTCTCCCCGGCCGCGACCGCGCCGAAAATGGCCGAGCCAAGCGCCGGGCCCTGCAGCGAGCCTGCGATTTTAATCGGCATTTTAATCACGTCCGCGTAAATCTGCATGGTCATGGGGTCTTTCTGGGAAATGCCGCCGGAAGCGATGAATTCTTCCACCGGAACACCATGTTCGCGGTAATTTTCAATAATCATGCGGGTTCCGTAGGCCGTCGCCTCAATCAGTGCGCGGTAAATTTCCTCCGGCTTGGTCTGCAGCGTCATGCCCAGCATCATGCCAGTCAGGTCTACGTCCACCAGCACGGAGCGGTTGCCGTTCCACCAATCCAGCGCCAGCAGGCCGCTTTCACCGGGCTTTTGCCGTTCCGCTTTTTCGCGCAGGTAGCGGTGGATGTTTTTGCCCTGCTGCTTGGCTTCCTCGTAATAGGACGCGGGTAAACAGTTGTCGATAAACCATGCGAAATGGTCGCCCACGCAGGACTGGCCTGCCTCGTAACCGAAGTAGCCTGGCATTACGCCGTCTTCCACCACGCCGCACATGCCGGGAACCTGATGTTCCTCTGTGCCCATCATGATGTGGCAGGTGGAGGTGCCCATAATGGCCAGCATTTTGCCGGGGCCGTCAATGCCCACGGCCGGAACGCACACGTGTGCGTCCACGTTGCCTACGGCCACCGCGGTGCCTTCCTTTAAGCCCGTCAGCTTTGCCGCCTGAGCGGTCAGCGTGCCGGCACGGCTGCCAAGGGGCAGAATGTCGCGGGAAAGCTTTTCGTCCACCACGTGTTCCAGCCGTGGGTCGAGCGCCTTGAAGAAATCGTTGGAGGGATAGCCGGTTTTCTTGTTCCAGATGGCCTTGTAACCCGCAGTGCAGGAATTGCGGGTCTCTTTTCCGCAAAGCTGCCAGATAATCCAGTCCGCCGCTTCAATAAAGCGGTCCATCGCGTTATAAATTTCCGGATCTTCGTCCAGAATCTGCCACAGTTTCGGAATGGCCCATTCGGAGGAAATTTTTCCGCCGTAGTTCTGCAGCCAGCTTTCACCGCGCTCCTGCGCAATTTGATTCAGTTGGTTCGCCTTATCCTGCGCGGCGTGGTGCTTCCACAGCTTTACATAGGCGTGGGGGCGGTTGCGGTATTCCGGCAGGAAGCACAGCGGGGTGCCGTCCGCTTTGACCGGCAGCACTGTGCAGGCGGTAAAGTCCGTGCCAATTCCAATCACATCGTCGGCGGAAACGCCAGATTCCTTCAAAACCTCCGGAACCGTGTGCGCCAGCACATCCAGGTAATCCTGCGGATGCTGCAGTGCCCAGTCGTGCCCCAGCGGGGTGCCGTCCGGCAGGGTGCGGTCCATAACCGCGTGGGGGTAATCGTAAACAGATGAGGCCAGTTCCTCCCCTGTTTTCACATCGACCAGTACTGCGCGGCCGGAAAGCGTTCCGTAGTCTAAACCGATTGCGTACTTTGCCATTTCAATCAACCTCCGTAATTTCATATGTTGGATTTGTACATACAACTTTGCCGAAAATGTATCAATGGAAAGCAGTGCTTTCCATTTTCCCCATCATTTCTTGCTCGCCCAGTGTATTACCGGCCGGGTTCGGTAAGAGCACGCACTGATTTTCGTTCCACAAGTTCCGGAAGGAAATCCACCGTTGCGTGAAATCCCGGGTCGCTAATCAAACGGAGCAGGTTGCCCGCCGCCGTCCTTCCCAGTGATTCCGAGGGATGAACCACCGAGGTTAGCGGAACTTCGCAAAGCTCTGCCAAAGCGGAATTATCTACGCTGACAACGGATACATCCTCCGGTACGCGAATCTCCGCAGATTTTAATACATCGTACAGCTTCAAGGCCAGCTCGTCGTTGTAGCAGACCAGCCCCGTGCAGCCGTTGAGGCGGCGGAGGATGCGCTCCGGTTCGACCGGCAGGTCGGAAAGGTCTTCCGTGGAATACCACAGCACGTTTTCGTCGTGAATTTCCAGCTTTGCTTGCAACAGCGCGTCCAGATACCCAGCGTAGCGCAGGTGACCCTGATTGTCGTCCGACTTAAAGACCCCTGCAATGTTTCGGTGCCCGGCACGGATCAGCCGCTGCGTGGCCGTGTAGCCGACCGCGCGGTCATCGAGGGACACGTGGGGCAGGCTGATTTGCGGGTAAAAGCTATTGATGAAGATAACAGGGATATTCTGCCTAGCCGCTTCCTGATAAATCCCAAGGTTGGGGTTCGGCAGTCCGCTTTGGGTCGGCTCGACAATCAAACCATCGATTCCTTTTTCCAGCATGGAGTGCAGCGCCCGGCTTTCGTTTTGCACTTTGTTGTGGGTGAAGGCAAGCTGCATGGAGTAGCCGTTTTCCGTCAGAACGGTTTCAATACCGCGAATAATCTGCGGGAAAATATAGGCGCCCACATAGGTGGTCACCACGCCCACCGTGTGGGTGGCGGGGCGCTTGGCGTAGGGTACGTATGTAATATATGTGCCGCTGCCGCGCCGGCTTTCCACATAATTTTCCTGCGCCAGAACATTCAGCGCCTGCCGAACCGTCTGGCGGCTCATGTTGAACATGGCGCTCAGCTCATTTTCGGAATAAAGCTTATCCCCGTATTTCAAGTCTCCGTTTTCAATTTTATCCTTAATCCGATTGACCAAGATCATGTATTTTGGAAGTCCCATGCTCCGGTTCCTTTCTTCGGCGGAGGGTGTTATGTGCTCCCGAGAGCAGGGGAAACGCTGACGAAAGCAGTTTCGAAGCCGCCGTTCTAAAACAGAACTCGTGTGCTCCGGAAACGATCAATCCCCATAATTTTAAACTTAGTTTTCCGCGATTTCTATGTATAATATAATAAAACAGCAATGCAAACCTGTCAATATAAAATTAAATTGATGTAGAAACTTATACGTACAACTAATAGGTGGAAGTTGAAAAGGAACAAAACGGCTGCACACCGGAAAAAGCATAAAAAACCGCCCGGCAGCCCCGCATGTGCGCGGGAGTACCGGGCGGTAAACTTTAGGAACAGAAGGTTCCAATGAAGGAAGGGCCTACTCTTCTTGGTCGTAATCATCCAGAAAACTGTGCTGTTCGCTGCCCCGCCGCCAGCCGATGATGGTTTCCAAATTTACATTATGAATGCTGTGGAAAATGTTTTTATCAATGCCAGGGCTGGTGCGGCGAAGTTTTTTAATCAGTTCCTTCATTTCCTGCCGTTTGGAGCCGCCGCCGTTGTCGCCCAAAACGCAGTTTTCCGTAAAGCGGCAGGCGCACTGAATGAAGTTGAGGTCATTGTAGCGCTTCCATGCGATAATATCGGCTTCCTTTACCATATACATCGGGCGGATTAATTCCATACCGGGGTAATTGGTGCTGTGCAGCTTGGGCATCATGGTTTTGTACTCTCCACCGTAAAACATGCTCATCAGCACGGTTTCAATCACATCATCAAAATGATGGCCGAGCGCGATTTTGTTGCACCCCAAATCCTGCGCGTGCTTGTACAGGTGCCCGCGGCGCATTTTGGCGCACAGGTAGCAGGGGGATTGGTCCACCTTGGCGACGATGTCGAAGATCTTGGTCTCAAAGATTTTGATGGGGAGATTCAGCGCCTGCGCATTATCTTCAATCCGCTGCCGGTTTACTGCGTTATAGCCGGGGTCCATCACCAGGTATTCCACCTCGAACGGGAATTCACTGTATTTTTGTAGGTGCTGAATGCACTTTGCCATCAGCATGGAATCTTTGCCACCGGAAATGCAGACGGCAATTTTATCGCCTTCCTGAATCAAGTCGTATTGCTTGATGGCCGAAAGGAAGGGAATCCAGATTTCCCGGCGGTATTTTTTTACGATGCTCCGTTCGGCCTGTTCGTATTTTTCCATCTTTTCTTCCTTCTATCATTTACTCCATGAGCCATGCCAAATTTCCTGATTTAACACGGTTCTTAGTTTTCTCTTTACGGTTCATTGTTTTTCCAGCACTCGTCGAATGCGGCAAGAAAGGTATCCAGTTCCTCCTGTGTAGTTAGGTGGCTTAGGCTGATGCGCAGGGTAGAAAGCGCTGCCCTGCGGTCCTTAGTTAAGGCGAACACCGGGCGCGAAACCGTGTTGGGTGCGCAGCAGGCCGATTTGGTAGAAAGGCAGATGCCCCGGTTGGAAAGCTCCTCCTGAAACCGTTCCGTCTTTACCCCTGGGATGCTGAGGTTTAGAATGAACGGGACGGACTGCTTTGTGCTGTTGATGCGCACGCCCTTATATTTACTGAGCGCGGCGGTGAGTTTCCGATTCAATCCCTCTACATAGCGATACCGCTCGTCCATGGATTGGACGGCGACCGAAAGCGCCTTCGCTGTGGAAGCGATGAGCGCCAGCGCCGGGGTTCCGCTGCGGAACGGAGTGGTACTGATGCCGCCGTGAATCTGTGGGCGGAGCAGGATGTTCTTTTTCTTAATCAGAACGCCGCAGCCGTTTAACCCATAAAATTTGTGGGGCGCAAAGGTGATCAGGTCGGCGTGTGCGGTTTCCAAGGGGATTTTTCCTGCCGCCTGAGTGGCATCCACATGGAACAGGCAGTGCGGCGCGGTTTTTACTACGGCTGCCAGGGCGCCGATCTGCTGGCGAATTCCGATTTCGCTGTCTACCTGACAGATGGAAACCAAAATCGTATCCTCGCGCAGCAGCTCCCGCAGCTCCTCCGGGTCCACCAAGCCGTCCTCGGTTAGGCCGACGTAGTCGACTTCAAACCCGCGGTTTTGCAGCTCTGCCACCGCGCCGTTCACGGAGGAATGCTCCAAATAAGTGGTGATAATGTGTTTGCCGTATTTCTGATATTCCTCCGCCGCGCCCAGCAGGGCAAGGTTGTTGGATTCGCTTGCACCGGAGGTGTAAATGATTTCCTCCTCCTCGACCATAAGCAGCTGCGCAATTTGCCGCGTTGCTTCGTCCAGCCGCTCTTTCGCGGCCAGCCCCATCGCGTGCGGGGAATTTGGGTTTGCAATATACTCGCGGGACACCTGGCAGAAGGTCTGAAGCGCTTCCTCGCAGACCGGGGTGTTTGCCGCGTAATCCAGATAAATCATATGGTTCGACTTCCAATCTAAGACTCTTCGTGAGGGAAACGGAGTTTCCGCCTACTATCTTATCACGGATTCCCCATTTTTCAAACAGCAAAATTGCCTGTAAACCGCGACTTGGCTCACAGGCAATTTTAATCTTCTAATTAAGATTCCGCTATGGGGTTCCCATTCTGCGGAACCGCGCGCAACGAGCCCCATCAGCGCCTCCGGTGAAATGCCGTGCTTTGTTTCCAGAAACGGAATCAGACTGCTGTGCAGCTCCTTCCACAAATTATTCCCGAATGATTTTCATCAGGACCTGCCCGTATTCCACGGTTTGTCCGTTTTTCACGCAGACTTCTGCCACCTTGCCGCTGCATTCCGCGTTGATTTCATTCATCAACTTCATGGCTTCAATAACGCAGAGGGTGTCGCCCTTGTTCACATGGGCACCCACCGGTGCGAACGGTTCCGCATCCGGTGCGGGTGCCTGATAAAACACGCCCACCATGGGGGCTTTTACCTCTACGCAGTTGGGATCGGCCGGAGCGTGGGGCTCCGGCGCTGCCGCAGGGGCGGTTTCCGCTACTGCGGGGCCAAGCCCCTGCGCCGGAATAATGATATTCTGAGCGGGCTGGCGCTCCATGCGCAGGGAAACATCACCCTGCGTAAGCTCCAACAGGGTGAGTCCGTTGTCGCGCATTACTTCGGCAATCTCCTGAATTTGCTTTACGTCCATTTGATTCCTTCCCCTCTGTTCGTTTATGAAAGAAAGTATGCGGTTTTTATACAATTCAGGCCTTAAAATTTTTTCGATGCGAGATTATTCTGCAGAAAACGCTTCCTTTGCCGCTTCCACTCCGGCTGTGTTTTCCACGTTCAAAATCCGCACGCCGGGAGCGGTTTTCTTAATCAGGCCACAGAGCGTTTTGCCGGGGCCGACTTCAATCATGGTTTCAATGCCGCCGGCCGCCATGGCTTCTACTGTTTTCTGCCAGAGCACCGGGTGGTTGACCTGGCGCGCAAGCAGATCCTTCGGATCCTTATCATAGGGAAGCGCCGTACTGTTGGCATAAACCGGAATCTTCGGGTCCTTCATTTCAATCTCGTCTAGCACTTCCCTCAGCTGTTCCGCCGCGCGGTCCATAAACGGGGAATGGAATCCGCCGCTCACGGCCAGGGGAACGGCCTTTCCTCCCGCTTCCTGCACGGCTTTGACAAATGCTTCCTGATTTGCTTTTAGCAGGGCAACCACCGTTTGGGCCGCACTGTTGTAGTTGACCGGATAAGTGTTTTCAAATCGTTCACAAAGCTCTTTCACCGTGTCGGGGGGAAGCCGGAGCACCGCGACCATGGCACCGTCGTACCGTTCCGCCGCCTCCTGCATAAATTCTGCGCGCCGGCAGACCAAACGGAACCCGGTTTCAAAATCAAACGCACCTGCAAAGGTGAGCGCGGCGACTTCACCGAGCGAAAATCCCGCCGCAACGCACGGTTCCAGCCCCGCTTCACGCAGGCTTTCCGCCGCGGCCAGGTCCATGCAGAACACACAAGGTTGCGTGTTAATCGTCTGGGCAAGCTCCTCTGCGGTTCCTTCAAAACACTGCTTTGAAGTGCCGGGGCGGATGGCATCTGCCGCGTCAAAGACCCGCCGCGCGGCGGGAGAGGTTTCGTAAAGCTCTTTTCCCATGCCGGGGTATTGAGCCCCCTGACCGGAAAATACAAATGCTAACGTATCCATGGTATCCCTCTTTCCAGTATAGTTTCCGCCTGCGTGAACATCGCGGGGATGATTCAGCGGCGGGCTGTTCCTTATGGACTGGGGCGGCGGACTGGCCGGCCATAAACAGTCCTTTTCCGCGCCGCCCTCCTGCGCAAAGCGCTCCCGTTTTTCCAGTGTCGTTTCCGGGTTGAGTTCCTTTTTCTAAACGCACTTAACCTCGCATTCGCCCTTTCTCTGTGCGCAAACTTTACAGGCAAAGGAACATAACAAAAAGCGTCCGGATTCGCACGGGAATCCGGAGCCGCCAACCAATTTATTCTTCCGACGCGCCGCGCTTCTGGTTGTCGATGAATTCCACCAGATCACGTACCGTCAGGATTTTTTCATTTTCCACATTCAGCTCCACGCCGAATTCGTCTTCCAGTGCCATCACCAGATCCACCATATCGAGGGAATCGATGCCCAGGTCCTCAAATTTGGTTTCCATGCTGATTCCGTCCGTATCCATGTCCCGGTACTGCGCCAGAAGCTTTACTACGGTTTCGTAAGTCATACTAAGAGATCCTTTCGGTTTCATGTTTGGTCCACCGGATGACACAGACGCCCGTGGTGAGCCCATCGCCGAACGCCACTAGCGCAAGCAGGCAGCCGGGCTTCAATTCACCCGAACGGTTGAGCTCATCCAGCAAAATTGGGACGCGGTATGCGCTTCCGGTTCCCAGTATTGAAAACTCATCGTGATGAATCCTTTCTCTTTTGACCAAAAATTTCCAGAGGAGCGGGGAACAATCAATCTGTGTCCGGTGCGTCCCACGAAACGGGAATCCCGTTATTTGGTTACTCCCGGAAAGGGAGCGGACGTTTTTATCAGACAAAATAAGCGATTCCCGCACAGCCGGGACCGGCGTGCGTACCCACCACAGAGCCGAGCGGCATGGTCCGGCTCAGCTGGGGGTCGTACAACCCGGCGGTCATCGCCTTAAGCATTTCGGTCAGCTCGGGGGCTACGGAGTCGCCGAACACCACCAGATGATTCGGATTGGGGCGCTCCAGCCATGTTTTTTCGGCGATGGCTTCCAACGCGGCCCTGCGGCCCTGCCGCTTTTCCACCACATCTACCAGGCCGCCTCTGCAGGTGATAATCGGTTTAATGCGCAGCATGGTGCCCAGCAGCGCAGAGGAGGAGGAAAGCCGGCCGCCCATTTTCAGGTATTTGAGCATGTCCACCACCGCGAAAAAGCGAAGCCGCTCAATCAGCGCTTCCACTTCTCGCTTGATGGCTTCCCCGTTCGCGCCCGCGTCCCGCAGGCGCGCGGCTTCCAGCACCAAAATGCCCAGGGCAAAGGTCACGTTGCGGGAATCGACCAGAAAAATATTCTTCCGGCCAATCAAATCCCTTGCGATGCAGGCGGATTGATACGTGCCGCTCATATCGCTGGAAAGGAAAATCCCCACAATTTCATCTTCCGGAGGAATGGAAGCAAATACCTCTGTAAAGCGGTCGGGCGTTACCTGCGCGGTGGTGGGAAGGGTGTCGCAGTGCCGCAGCCGCTCGTAAAAATCTTCATTGGTCAGGGTGACCCCGTCCACAAACTCCTCCTGCCCAAAGCGAACCAGCAGTGGAACGACGGTAACCCCAAACTCTTTCTGCTGTTCGGGCGTAATGTCCGAGGTGCTGTCCGTTATAATTCTGACTGCCATCGTATTACACTCCTCTAATCCTTGTTTTTACTTTCAAAAAAGTGCTGCACGGCCGCCAGTCCCCGGACAAAAGCCTTTAACTCATCTTCTTTCAAAACCGATTGAATTGCAGATACCATTTCGTGGTGAAAGGATTGATGAATTTCATTTGCAGTCTTCCCTTTTTCCGTGGGAAAAATTCGGACCATGCGTTTGTCGCGGTCGTCCTGACGGCGGATTAAAAAGCCTTTTTTCTCTAAGGTGCTTACCGTGGTAGTAAGCGTGCCGGCAGTAATATTCTGGGAGAGAGCGATTTCTGAAGCGGTGTTTTGCTGGCGCGTTACAGCGTCGCAGACCGCTTCGATGACATGCATTTCCCGCATGGAAAGATTGCCGGCTCGTTCCTTCAGGCTGGCTTCTTCCATGCGAAGAATATTGTTGAATACCGAAACCAGAAAGCTATTGATCTTTTCGGACTCGCTGTCCATGCAGTCACCTCCCAAAATTTGTTTTGATGTTCAAACGAAAGGAAATTACAATTTTTGTATTTTATCAGAAAGAAAACCATTTGTCAACCGTTTTGAAGTTCAAAGTATTTTGCGCGGTTTGGCGTATGCCTGCAAAAACGGAAAAAGGGCGCCCGGCAGCAGCCGGACGCCCTCTGTGTGAAGTGTAAGTGTGAAGGAGTCATTTTCTAAAAAAGCTCCGTTTCGGAAGGGAAAACGCGGTGGAATCAGTGGGTACATTCAAAAAACTTTTGGGGGATAGAACCGTTAGGAAGTGCATTTCCGTCAGAAAGTGCATTTTATTTCATCGCTTCCGTCGGAGCGGTGCATTTGGACTGCCGCGTTTTTCTTGCGTTCTTCTTCGATGATTTGATTGACTTTTTCGTAAAATCCGTTATTGATTTCGCTGCTCCCCTCAATGAGTGTCAATGGTTTGTGTTTCAAGCTGCTCGGCCCCTCTGCTAATGAAATTCATTCTTTCCTGAACATAGGCGTTTTCCAAAAGCTTCACAAACGGTTCTATGTATTGGCGTACGAAATTTTCCGTCTCGACTTTGTTTTTTCCAAAACTGCCCGCTTTGGTGCAGTCAATTTGAAGAATAAAACAGATGTTGTCGAAATCTCCTTTATTGGGAATCGCCAGGTACTCGGCCAGCGGTTCACGGCTGGGACTGAACTTCTTTTTAATGCCTTTCTCATCCAGCAGATACAGTTTTTCCACCGAAGTCAAAAGAATGGTGCGAAAATATTTTTCACAGTCCGCCACGGGCCTTGGGCGGTTATCCCCGCTGCTCAGGTCGTTCGACTTAAATCCGGGCATGGTATACATCAGGGTGTTTTGGCTGAGGAACTGCTTTACCACACTGATGCGGAAACTGCGGTCGGGGTATTCATTGGAAAATATGGTATAGAGCGAATTGCAGATAAACTGGGAAAGGGAAGCAAAAATCTGCTCTTTCTCTCCTTTTTCCAGCGTCACCATGTAGCGGGTCAGGCTGGTAATATTGTTCTGAAGCTCTTCCACTACCGCGCGGTTCAGCCCGGAGTCTTTTTGTTGCTTTAATATATGCTGGTTGCAGGCGGAAAATCCCACTAAAATCAAAAAATATGCGGAAAAATATAAAATCTGTGGGAACGAATAAAAGACCGCAAAATTAAACGGCTTGTTTTTGTTGGAATTTTCCATTACATAGGTGATGATGAAAGGAAAAATAAAACAGACAAATTTCTGCAGCACCCAGTTGGAAAACAGTGTCAGAGCAAACTCCCCTACCCTGCGCAGAGAAATACGATTCCGCCGGTATTTCATACTATTCATTCCCTTTTCAGTTTGACAATTTCACGGAATTTCAATTATTCCGTTAATTATTACATTTATATGACCTTGAAACGGGAATTATTTCTATTTAGAATAAAAAATTAGGACAGGTTGAGCATACCCCGCAAAAATTGTGTTTTGTATTTACGAAAACTGTGTTACACTTTTTTATATTGAGAAACTGGGGATCCGCTGAGCGGCTTCGAAGTTTTCCGGCGGACATCAACCGATTTTCAGGAGAACAAAATGATGGACAACAGGCAGGAAAAGCAAGACCGAACGCAATATGATTTCGCATTCTGGAGTATGCTGGATGAATTGGTTCGCGATTCCGAAATCGTCATTGACCGGCCAAAGGGCTCCCGTCACCCGAAGTACCCGGAGATGGTCTATGAGGTGGATTATGGCTACCTGAAAAATACCTCTTCCATGGACGGCGGCGGAATTGACGTATGGCGCGGTACCGCGCAGCCGCAGAAAGTGGACGCGGTGATTTGCATAGTGGACCGGGCGAAACGGGATTCGGAACTGAAAATTCTAATTGGCTGCACCGAAGCGGAAAAGGACGCGATTTACCGGTTCCACAATCGCACGGAGGGTATGAAGGGCATCTTCCTCACAAGAAAAAGCGGTTGATTCGGCGCGAAACGCTCTTTCTTTTCTGCCCGGTTTTACGAAAAAAGAGCCCCGTAAAACGAATGAAAATTCATTTTACGGGGCTCCCTGTTTTTGGAGCGAACGACGAGGCTCGAACTCGCTACCTCCACCTTGGCAAGGTGGCGCTCTACCAGATGAGCTACGTTCGCATCAATTGGTGCCTCCGGGCGGAATCGAACCACCGACACGGGGATTTTCAGTCCCCTGCTCTACCGACTGAGCTACAGAGGCAAATGCGAGGAACGAATCACAGGCACGCTGTGTATCATACTACATCCGACAAAAAATGTCAATCCCGTTCCGTAAATTTTTTGCATGTGTCAAAGCTGGTATTCCCCTGGCAATAAGTTTGGGAAGTACGAATATATTTCCGTTTGATGAATACTCATAAGGTAGGAATGTTTTCGGTTCAGTAAAGTATAGGGGGGCGGATAGGATGAATTATGATCCTGAGAAACTGGAGAGTATCACATTTTGCAGATCTTTTCTGCACGGATACAATAAAGATCAGGTTGATGAAGTAATGGCCAAAGTGATTCAGGACTATCGAAAAAGCGCCTATGAAATCAATCAAATGAAAGAGCAGCTTTCCACGCTGGACGATACCATAAAGCACTATAAGTCGCTGGAGGAAGCGATGCAGCACTGCTTTGTGGTCGCACAGAAAACCAGCGACGAAATGAAAGCGGCAGCTACAGAAAAAGCACAGGGAATTTTGCAGGAAGCGGAGAAAACGTCACAAAAAATGGTAAGCGACGCCAATCAGCAGGTGAATAAAATCAATCTTGCCTATGAAGAACTGAAAGCGAAAATGTTTACCTTCCGCAAAAAGACAGAAGCCTTACTGAATGCGCAGCTGGAGGTGCTGAATCAGCTGTCCGATGAATAGCAGCCATAAAAAAACTCCGAAGATTCGATTCTTCGGAGTTTTTATTGTAGGAAGAACTACGCCTTCAAAATATGGTTGCAATAATACTCGTATTCTTTTCGAATGCCGTCCTCTATGGCGACCTTGGGCCTCCACCCGGTTGCCAGGATTTTGGTGTTGTCCAGCACCCTGCGGGGGGTTCCGTCCGGCTTGGTTGAGTCGAAAATCAAGTCCCCCTGGAAGCCCACAACCTTTTTCACAGTTTCCGCTAGGTGACGGATGCTGATTTCCTCCCCGGAACCAATATTGATGAAATTGTTCCCCTCGTAGTGGTTCATCAGGAAGATGCACGCCTCCGCCATATCGTCCACATAAAGGAATTCCCTTAGCGGGGTGCCGGTTCCCCACAGTTCCACAAACGGACGTTTTTCCTCTTTCGCCTTGTGCAGCTTGATAATCATGGAGGGAATTACGTGGGAATTGTTAATGTCGAACCGGTCGTTCACGCCGTAAAGGCTGGCCGGCATTACGCTAATATAATGCGTGCCGTATTGCAGGTTGTACGACCGGCACATTTCTATTCCTGATATTTTTGCCAGTGCATACGCCTGGTTGGTCGGTTCCAGCTCCCCGGTCAGGAGGTATTCCTCTTTAATCGGCTGGGGGCACAACTTCGGGTAAATGCACGAGCTGCCCAGAAGCATCAGCTTTTTTACGTGGTTTTCATACGCACTTTGAATCACATTGCACTGAATCAGCATATTTTCCATGATAAAGTCGGCGGGATAGGTACTATTCGCATAAATTCCGCCGACTTTTGCGGCCGCCAGAAACACATATTCCGGCTGTTGTTCCGCGAAAAATTGTCGTGTTGCGGCCTGGTCGGTCAAATCCAGTTCCGCATGAGTCCTGGTAAGAATATTCCGGTAGCCCTGCTGTTGCAGCCCTCTGACAAGAGCGGAGCCCACCATTCCTGTATGCCCCGCCACATAAATCCTGCTGCCCTTTTCCAATGCGAACCCCTCTTTCGTAAGAACCATGCCCTTAGGTGCCGGTTTTCAAATCATGTTCCACCATCATCTTTACCAGTTCTTTAAACGATACTTTCGGTTTCCAGCCCAGTTTCTCCCGGACCTTTTTGGCATCGCCCAGCAGAAGATCCACTTCGCTTGGGCGGAAGAATTTGCTGCTTACGCCTACCAGCTGCCGACCGGTTTGGCTGTCGACCCCGATTTCGTCCAGGCCGGTTCCTTCCCAGCGGAGCTGGATTCCCACATTCTGAAATGCCAGCTCACAGAACTCGCGCACGGTGTGGGTTTCTCCGGTGGCTACCACATAATCATCCGGCTCTTTCTGCTGCAGAATCAGCCACATGGCTTCCACGTAATCGCCCGCGAATCCCCAGTCGCGCTTAGCGTCCAGGTTTCCCAAAATGATTTTGTCCTGCTTACCCGCCAGAATGTTGGCAATTCCGGTCGTAATTTTGCGCGTGACAAAGTTGCCGCCCCTTCTGGGGGACTCATGGTTGAACAGAATGCCGTTACAGGCAAACAGGCCGTACGCTTCGCGGTAATTTACGGTAATCCAGTACGCGTAAAGCTTTGCGGCCGCGTAGGGACTTCTGGGGTAAAAGGGTGTTTTTTCGGTTTGGGGGGTCTCCCGTACCTTGCCGAACAGCTCACTGGAAGATGCCTGGTAAAACCGGATTGCCGGGTTAACTTCCCGGATGCTGTCCAGAAGCCGCAGCGCGCCCAGCCCGTTTACATCCGACGTAAACTCCGGGATATCAAAGGAAATTTTAACATGACTCTGCGCGCCGAGGTTATACACCTCATCCGGCTCCACTTTGTCAATCAGCCGACTCAGGCTGCCAGAGTCGCTCAGATCCCCGTAATGAAGGAACAACCGCTGGTTCTCGCCGCCTTCGTCGGTTAGAAGATGATTAATTCTCTGCGTGTTTTCCGAGCTGCTCCTGCGGATTAATCCGTGTACCTCGTACCCTTTATCAAGCAGAAGCTCTGCCAAATAGGAACCGTCCTGTCCGGTGATTCCTGTTATGAGTGTCTTTTTCATATTACCTCACATACCCGTCATAATTTGGTCCCGCATGCGCACAATCCAGTGTGCATGTAGTACATCATATGTGAAGCCGTACCGCCGTGTGAGGAAAAACGGCCCTGGGCGCGCGTGGTTTTTAGACCGGGGAGCCCACCGGCATCCGGTCGGCCGCAAATGAATCCAGTCGGAAGCCGGAAAAGTCACGCGTTATGATGCGGTCCGCAATGTTCTTTTTCAGAAGCAGCTCGTTGTAGCCGGCGTAGAACCTTGCCCGATCCATTAGCCCGGTCAAGCTGCCGTAATACTTTCCAATGCGCTTGACGAAGGTTTCCCCAAAGGTCTGGATCGCAACGCCAAAGTCGTAGGCGGGGTCGCCGATGCCTGCGCAGCCGAAGCCGATCACACCTTTCATTTTTTTGGTCTTAACATCGTGCAGAAAGCAGCGGGGCGAAAGGTCGGCGTGAATCAGGCACGGCGAATGAATTAGAAAGTCCTCGTTTTCCACCACGGGTCGGAAGACCCGCGCAATGCGTTTTTGCTCGTAACTGTCGCAGTACGGGTACACCTTCCGCTTAATCTGTTCCAATTCCGACAGAACGGTTTCCCTGGACAGGTCATACGGAATTTCCAAAATGCGGTTTTCCTTCAGTAGTTTCGGCGGAATGGTGTGAAGCTGCCGCAGGAAAACGCCGATCTGCCGGGCAATGTGGTTCTGATCGCTTTCGCTCATCAGCAGAATATCCTCGCGGTACAGCGGTTCTCCTTTCACAAATTCGCATTTTGCCGCTCCCGTTCCCAGGGGTTCCATCCGGGGCAGCGGCATGTTGACATAGCCACGGATAAAGTCGGTGACCCGAATCTGGTTGGTCAAAAAGGCGGCCGTCCAGTCGTAGCGCGAAAATTTGAACAGGACTTCGTCGTTGACCGTGACAATATCACAGTGTTTGCCATCCGTTTGGTTAAACCGAAGGTTGGTCAGGTTAATCTGGGGATAATACGTGGTAATCGTCTGGATATACCGTGTTTGGTTTTCAGCCATATAGCGTCACCTCGCAAAGCAGGCTGGGCCGCTTAATACAGGAGCCTGATGTTTGTTTCCGGCCAGTCCTTCAGCCGCATGACCGCGTTGGAAAGATTGGAATAGCCGTTTCCAATGAAGAAATCACACTGAGAAGCCAGGTACGTGTCCTTAATAATTTCAATGGTGTCTCTCTGCAGTTCCACACCCTTGTGCCTTTTGTTGGGGTAATCCAGCAGGCAGGTTGGAATCCTTGGTTGGAAAGGAGTTTTTTTGCTGTCGGGGTAAATCATCATATCGCCGTGTCCGTACAGCTTTTTATACTGGCGGAACATTTTGTTGGAATCGGTAATCACGAAGATATGACGCACGTTATATCGGACGATATACTCCCAGATGTACGGCTTATAAAGCTCGTTCAAGTCGTAAAGCTGCGCCACTTCGGTTACCAGTGCCTTTCCGCGCACATGAACGCCCAGAATCGGCCGTTCATCCCGGAAATTCGGGTTGATGTTGTGGAACTTTTGAATTTCGCGCTTGATTTCGGGTTTGAGCTTCAGGTATTTCTGGTACAGCCTGCGGTAAATCTGGCAGGGCGTCATGCCATAAGACCAGTGGTCACTTTTCGCGAAGGGGATGATGGACCGCAGGGGATAATAAACGTCGCTGACCAGTACGTTTGCGTCGCTGGTCATCATGCTTTTCAAATCACGGTCCTGCATTTTCAGTTTGTCGGTGTCGTCTGCCAGCACATTGGAGTACCGCCAGACCGATGGGTAATAAGTGAACTCCGTGCGAACCACGTCGTCGACGGTATATTCCGACACCGGCTCGAAGAAGAGTTCAAAGGAATTGGTATTCAGTGAAGCGCTGTACATGCTTTCCATGCCCCAGTAGACAACCGGGGTTCTTCCGGTCAGCTCCGCGGCATAAATCTGGCAGATTGCGTGGTCCACATCCGACCAGATGCTGTGCCCCAGCGCCTTAATCAGCAGAAATCGATTATTCGGCATAGGTGTTCACACCTCCATAAAATTCCGGATACTCTTTTTTATGCTTGCGCATCAGCTTTACGCGCCGGCGCCCTTCTTTCCGCGTCCGTTTTTTTGCCAGCCTTTTTTCATGGTTCAAGTCGCGGAAGAACAGTGTAATATGGTCCTCCGGCCAGTCTTTCAGGCGCTTCACGGTGTACGATACATTGGAGTAACCGTTGCCAATGAAGAAGTCGCACTTTGCCCCCAAATAGGTATCCTTAATAATTTCAATCCCCTTGCGCCGCTTGTCGCTGTAATTTTGCAGGTGAGCGGCGTTTGCGGTGGCATTCAGTTCGCCCCTGCGGCAGTCGGTGTAAACTACCATGGAGCCGTAACGCTGGACAAAGTTTTTTAGAATATCCTCGGTGTCGGTCAGAAGAAGAATCTTTTGAATCCCGTACCGGCGGATAAAACGGTCAATCTGCGTGTAGTACCGTTTGTTCAGGTTCGACAGTTTTTCCACCTCGCGCACCTTGTCGCCGCCCCGGATGTGCACGCCGAGCAGCGGTTCCGAGCCCTTGAGGTTTTTCTCGTAAAAGTCCTCGATTTCCGCCTGAATATCTGGTTTCAGCTTCAGGTATTTATCAAAGAGTCCCCGGTAAATTTGGTGCGGAGTCATCCCGTAGGCCCAGTGGTCCTTTGGAATAAAGGGAATCATGGGGCGGACGAAATAGTGTACGTCGCTTACCACGACGCTTGCGTCGCTGGTCATCATTTCCCCAAGGTTCCGGTGTTCCCACGCGATTTTATCCAGGTCCTCAATCATCACGTTTTTCGCGTTCCAAATAGGAGGATAAAAGGTGTAGTGCGGCCAGGCGATGTCCTGAATGGTAAAATTGGAAACCGGCTCAAAATAGAGGTCAAATGCGTTGGATTGGAACGACTCCGCGTACAGGCTGTTGGGGCCCCAGTAGATGACCGGAATCCGGTTTGTGATTTCCGCCGCGAGCAGCTGGCCCATCACGTGATCCACATCCGACCAAAACCCGCAGCCCCAGGACTTTATCAGTAAAAACCGATCTTTAGTCATGGTCAAGATCATCCTTTCGTTGCAGACCGGAGGCTTCGGCCGGGATCGGCCGGCGCAGTTCCCTTAAGGGGAAAGACCATTCCGGTTTTAAAAGCTTGCTTTTCATACGTTTCCCTCACAGGTATGGCTCAGGATGACGAATCCGAGCGTTTTTCCAGCCAGTTTTCAATCTTCCCGAAAATTCCTCTCCGGTCGCGCGGGGCGATGACCTCCGCGTTGATCGGGTATTTTCTATGGCGGTATTCCCAATAGAGAAGCTTCACATTTTCATCGGGCCAGTCGCGGACAAAAGTAACCGCATGGGACAGGCTGGAAAAGTCGTTGCCGACGAAGAAGTCACACTTTGCGGCAAGGAAGGTATCTTTCAAAATTTCGATGCCCCTGCGCCGCTTGACAATATAGCTGTCGAGGTACTCGTTTTCCTTTTCCCCGGAAAGCCGGCTGCACTCTGTGGAGACCACCATGGAGCCGTATTTTTCTCGGTACTCTTTCAAAATTTCTTCGCTGTTGGTCGCTAGGAAAATGGTTTTTACATCGTACTTATCAATATATTTTTTGATGGCATCGTGATACGGCTTGTTTGGCTGCATAATTTTGCGTTTGCGGCCGAAGCGCGGTACCTTGACTTTTTCCTGCTTCGCATCCTTTTTGGAGTTTTTGTAGCTTTTAGAGTGGTATTGATAGCGCTGTTTTCTTCGGCTTTTAATTTGAAAGACCCTGTTCTTTTCCGGGCTGCATACATGCACCGCAAGCAAAGGTCCGTTGTCCCGCAGCCAGGAGTTATAAAATCCCTGAATTTCCACTTCCACATCCTGCTTTAGGTGGATGTATTTTTTGAACAGGTAGTTGTAAATCTGGCTGACCGTCATGCCGTAGGCGGGGTTATCTTTTTTGATAAACGGAATCAGGTTATACATATCGAAATAAACGTCGCCGACCAGAACGTTTTCCTTGCAGCTCAGCATTTCGCCTAGATTCCGATACACCCAGGTTTCCCGGTTCGGGTCATCCATCAGTAAATTGTCCTGGTCCCAAACGGGCGGGTAAAAGGTATACTCGGGTTTGGCCACATCGAATATTGTATAGTTGGAAACGGGTTCAAAATACAGTTCAAATCCATTGGTATGCTCGAACCCGTTGTGCAGACAGTGGGTCGGCCAGTAAACTACCGGAATCCGGCCTGTAATTTCCGCGAGCAGAAGTTGGCTTAAAACATGTTCCACATCCGACCATAAAATGTAACTCCAGGCCTTGATGAGCAAAAATTTGTCGTTGGACATGCCTGTTATCACCCCGGTAAAATTAAAATATCATAGTATATTATGTGAGCCGGGGTGTTTTGTGTGTGGCGGCGTTTTCACGCGGCGCTCCCGAACAAGGCCGGAAAGGAAGAAACCAGAAAACGGGAATCTCCGCCTTTAGGCAGGGATTCCCGTTTTTTAATTCAAAAGCTGCCGGTTCCACGCAATCGTGCGTGCAAGGCCCTCGCGGAAGGGCTTAAGCGTTTCCAAATGGAACTCGGTGCAGACTTTCCCAATGTCCAGTTGAACCCGGTCCGGGGAAACCTCAATGCTTTGGGCGGTACGCTCTTGGGACGGCTTTACCGTAAGCGTGCTGCCGGTTAAAGAGCAGATTTCCTGTGCCAGTTCCCGGATGCTGATTCGATCGCGCCCGCCGACGTTGTAGACAAATTCCTTACCGTACAGCAGGATGTTGAGCAGCATGAGCATGCAGTCGGCAATATAGCAGAAGGTCCGCTCTTTTCTGCCATCGTCCAGCATTTCAATTTTCCGGTTGGTCAGGGCCTGTTTCATAAACTGCCCCATCACGCGCTTGTCGTGGATGCTGACCCCCGGTCCGTACGTCATGGAAATTCGTGCGGCTTTTGCGTCCACTCCTTCAAATTCCCGGTAGCAGTAGCACAGCGTTTCCCCCATCCGCTTCGATTCCGCATAGACTGCCCGCACGTTATCCGTCGGGCAGAGCCCGGGGAAGTCTTCTGCGGTGGGAATGTGGGCGGGGTCGGGGTTGCCGTAGATTTCGGAGGAACTGAGGAACAAAAGCGTTGCGTGGTCGCGCAGGGCAAGCTTCAGCAGGCTTTCCGTAACCACCGTATTCAGGTGAATGGTTTCCCCGTGGCGCTCCAAAAACTTGCCGGGCTGCGCATAGGTGGCTCCGTGAATGATATAATCCGTTTTGCAGGGTAGCGCGGGAAGGTCCTCCTCGGCAAGGTTCACGGAAAGAAAGTGATACCGGTCTTCGAAGATGTCACGCAGTTTTTCACAAGGGGAGCTTCTGCTGACTGCGATGAGTTCCACCCCAAGATTCCGGTGTACGTTTGCCAAATGCAGCAGGGTAATAAGGTAGGTGCCAATCAGCCCGTTGGCACCGGTAATCAAAACGGTTTTCCCCTTTAAGGGGGACAGGTCGATTTTTTCAAGATATTCCAGGCAGTCCTGCTCAATGATTTTGTCCACCCAAAGTCCCCCTTTACTGTTTCAGCATTTCCAGCGCCCGGGCACAGATGGTGTCGGAATCGGGATAGTACGCCTTTTCCAGAATATCGCTGGCCGGTGTGGGGCAGTCGGGACAGCAAACGCGCGCAATGGGATGCTTTAACAGGGAAAATCCCTTTTCGCTTACCATGGCGGCCACTTCGGAAGCGACTCCGCCGGTGATGTTGCCGGTATCCGTGACCAGAAGGGCTCCGGTTTTCGCAAGGGATCCCAGAATGATAGCCTCATCGATGGGTTTAATGCTCCGAAGGTCAACAACTTCCGCCGAAATATTCTGCGCCGCCAGCTTTTCCGCCGCCTTCATGGCTTCCACTACCATGTAGGAAACCGCCACGATGGTCAGGTCCGTTCCCGGCCTGCGAATAGCGCCTTTGCCGAGCGGAATGGAATAGAGGGGTTCCGGAACATCGCCCGTGGTTTTGTAAAGCCAGCGGTGTTCCACAAACAAAACGGGGTTGTCATCCATGATGCTGCCAATCAGCAGCCCTTTTGCGTCATACGGGGTGGCAGGCGCGGCGATTTTCAGCCCGGGTACGCTCATCAGCATCCCCTGCACGCACTGGGAATGTTGTGCGCCGGAACCCCACCCGCGCGCGCTGA
Source organism: Clostridiales bacterium (assembly GCA_012839345.1). GTDB lineage: Bacteria > Bacillota > Clostridia > Oscillospirales > Acutalibacteraceae > Caproiciproducens. The sequence goes on from DUNN01000013.1 coordinate 25,110, forward strand.
CGGTGCGTATCACCAGGGGAATGGGCACCTTGCCGGCAAACATATAATTCCATTTGCAGGCATGGTTAGCCAGTTGGTCGAGCGAGAGAATCAAAAAGTCCATGCGGCTGTGAATCAAAATGGGGCGCAGCCCCGCCATGGCGGCCCCCGCGGCAAAGCCCGTCAGGGAATTTTCGCAGATGGGGGTGTCAAACACCCGGTCTTTGCCGTACTTTTCCTGCAGCCCCTTGGTCGTGCCGAAAACCCCGGCTGGGTCGTCGATTCCTTCCCCAAGCAGAAAAACTCTGGGGTCACGGGCAAGCGCCTGATCGGTAGCCTCGTGAAGGGCATCTTTATAAGAGAGAATTCGGCCGGAGTCGGAATTTCCCCGGATGAAGAATTCTCCCAGTTTTTCAACTTGAACTGTTGTCCAGGGCATAGTAAGCCTCCTTTGTTCGTTCAATGGCTTCCGGCTGTGAAATCAGCCGGCGTAAACATGATCCATCAGTTCTTCGGGCGAAGGTTTGGGGGAATTTTTCGCGAACGCGAAGGCTTCCTCAATCTGCTTTGCGATTTCATCCCGAATCCCCTGGTCTAATTCATCGGTCAGAACCCCAATGGAGCGCAGGTATTCGCCGAACCAGTGAATGGGGCATTTGGACAGCCAATAGTCGTATTCCTCCTTCGGGCGGTAGCCGTTTCCTACATCGTCCACGGTCCCGATATGCCCTTTCCAGCGGTATGTGAGGCATTCCAGGAAAACCGGGCCTTCGCCGCGGCGGCACCGCTCCACGGCCTTTTCTGCAGCCTCGGAGACTTTTAAGACGTCGTTTCCGTCGATTTGGAAGCTGGGGATGCCATAGCTTTCCGCCCAGCGGAAAATGTCTTCTCTGGCGTGCCGCTGAAAAACAGTGGAGTTGATTGCGTAATAGTTATTTTCACAGATATAAAGAACCGGAAGCTTTTTCAGGGCGGCAAAATTCAGGCTTTCATGGAAAGTACCCTCGTCCACCGCTCCGTCCCCGAAGAACACGGCGGTGACGCGGCCGTCGCCCTTCAGCTTGGAAGCCAGCGCAGCACCGGTGCCCAACGGAATGTCGCCCCCCACAATTGCGGAGGAACCCATCATTCCGACCGTTGTGTCGATTAGGTGCATGGAGCCTCCTCTTCCGGAGGAACAGCCGGTTTTCCGAAGGTATAGTTCCGCAATCATTTTGTTCAGGTCCCCGCCTTTTGCCAGGTACTGCGCGTGGCTGCGGTGCGTTACAAACAGGTAATCGTCCGGTTTCAGGTTCCGGCAGACACCAACGGCGATGGCCTCTTGGCCGATAGAAAGGTGAATGGGGGTTTTCATTTCATCGTATTTGTATTCTTCTGCGATGCGCTGTTCCACCATGCGGATTTTCAGCATGGTCTTGTAGCATTCAAGCAGTGATTGATGATCCAATTGGTCCTCCTCCTTACTAAGTGTATTCGCATTAAATCCCGTCTTACGTCAGTGCTTCAAATCCGTTTGCTTTCAGCCTGTCGACTAAATTTTTAATCTCCTGCACCCGATCCCTGGGGCACACCAGAACGGCGTCCCCGGTAGAGGCAACGAGCATATTTTTAATGCCAATGGTAGAAATCAGCGCTCCGTCACTGTAAATTACCGAGTTTTTTGTATCCATGCCGCAGAATTTTCCGGCCACAGCGTTTCCGTTTTCATCGGTTCGGAAAACCTGGGAGAGCGCATCCAGGTTGCCAATGTCGTCCCAATCGAAATGCGCGACGACCGCGCGGATGGAATGCGTTTTTTCCAGCACGCCGCAGTCAAAAGAGATATCCTGCAGCCTATTATATGCAGCATCCACAGTGCCGGGGGAATTTTGTCCATCCTCCGGATGAAGTGCGGCGTAAATGGTGTGGTAATGGTCCGGAAGATACTGTTTTGAACTGTTAAGAATCGCGGAAATGCGGCCGGTCAGAATTCCACTGTTCCAAAAGTATTCTTTGGAAGCAAGAAACTGAACCGCGGTTTCCCGATTTGGTTTTTCTGTAAAACGGTCTACCGGATAGGACGATGCGCCGGCTTTTTCCGCTTCGGCCAGGTGGATATAACCGTAACCGGTGGCCGGGTAAGTGGGGTTGATTCCAATGACCACCAGCTCTCCGGTTTGCTGTGCGGTCCGGTACGCTTGGTCGAGCGCGGCGCAGTATGCCGGGATATCCCGAACCAGTCCGTCCGCGGGGACAAAACAGAGCAGGCCGTCCCCAAATTTTTGTTCCAACAGCAGGGTCGCATATAAAATGCAGGCAGCCGTGTTTTTTCTTGACGGCTCCAGCAGGATATTGGAAGTAGGAAGAAGATTTTTAACAGTTTCCTGTGTGATTTCCGAAAGATTCTGATTGGTAACAATATAGATATGATCCAGCGGGACCAGTTCGTGAAGGCGGCCGATTGTTTTCAAAATCATGCATTGGTCATTTTCAATGCGGATAAACTGCTTTGGTTTGCTTTCTCTGGAAAGAGGCCAAAGTCTGGAACCCGAACCACCCGCCATAACGACTGCGTATTTTTCCATGTTTATGACCATCCTTTCACTGACAGGCAGAACCTTCGGCCGCTTTGGCACAGCCGTGCCCCCGTCTGAAGATTAAAGGAACAGAAGATAACTTTACACGAAAAAGCGTGGTTTTCAAATCTCACACGCCCAAAATTGGCCTTTTGGGGTTCTATGGGATTTTACTTATAATATGCAGTGGAAAAGGGGGGCGTGCAGTTGGCGTTTCGCGGTCCGCCGGCTGCAGCGTGATGGTTATAAAAAAAGCCCCGGAACAGCAGGTGGGGTGCTGTCCTAGGGCGGGTGGTCTGTACTCTGCGCTTGAATAAATGGTTACAAAAAAGCAGGCGCCCCAAAAGGGCGCCTGCTTTTATACGGCTTTTGCCGTTTGCTGCTGCAGGGTTTTCAGAAGTTCTTCCGGTGTTTTTCCGCTGGCTTTTACCGCTTCGTATAACGCGGTTAAGTCCTCTTTTTCCTTGCGTTCCAACAGAACCCTTTTTCGCTCTTTCGCCTCTGCAATTTTTTGTTTGTAATGTTCGATTTCAGCGTCGATTTCGGAAATCTGCATTTCTGTAGTTTTTGGGTTCACTGCCTTACGGCCGCGCGGCATGAGAATTCCTCCAATCTACTTATTTCCCATATTATACCATATGATGGCGACAAAATACTACCGTTTTTATCTATACAAGAAATTTTAGGCGAAATATTACTTTTTTGTACAGCGTAAAAGCCAATAGGTTCTTATGAAATTTTTCCTAAAAATTGTGAAATTAGAATAAACAGCCGCCATATTATGACAAACTTTTCCCAGTGCAGGTGCTATCCTAATCTTAACACTTAACACATTGGTGGATAGTGTTAAGACTCCCGGGTGTCACTGGTAGGATACCCGGGAGTCTACTTTTTTATGGGCGGAAAAAGCTTAGCTGGTTCGGATTGAGGGATTCCGCCTTTCGGTTCCGGACCGTGTCCTCCGGGCAAAGGCGGCTGCACAGCAGCGGGGACAGGGGGTTATAAGACGCACTGTTGCGCCGCACGGCTTCCAGGCTGTGGTTCGCGTAGCAGTACCGGCAGCCGTTTCGGCAGGTATCATACGCACCGATGTCGACGCTGGCGATGCAGCCGCATTCCGGGCGTTGATTTTTATCCTTTCCGGCTTTGACCGGAAAACCAAGGAGTCTGGAAATCAGGGCGGGGTCAATGCAGTGCGCACGGGAGATCCCGAACTCGCTGAAGTCTCCCTCCTCCGAGCAGACGTCGATTTTTAGGCCGTATTGCGTCGCGATTTCCGCAAGCCGTTTTGCCAGGGCCCTTTGCTGCTGAGTGGAAACTTCACCGGTTTCCAGCTGCGCTAGCTGCCTTTTAATTTTGGGGTAGACATCCAGAAAACTGATGGTGCACTTTTCGGTGCATCCCTTCAGCTGTTCGGCCAGCCGCGCAAAGAATTCTTCATGAAACGTGAACGAATAGCGTCCATTCAGAAAAATCGGGTCGTACCGCCAAATTACCCGTTCCGGCCCAATTCGCTCCGCCAGCCGGTGAAACGCTTCCACCAGCCGGAATTTTGGGGGAAGGTTTGTTTCCACATCGTTTTCATACGGGGTCAGCGTGAACTGAAAATAAAACGGATAGTCTTTCAGTGCATCGAGTTTGTCGAGCATTGGCGTTGGGTTCTTCGTCCAGAACACAATACAGTCCACCGCATCCGGCGAAAGGTCCACCCGGCTGACCGAATGCGGATTCATGGGGTTGCGTACCAGAACATACCGCTCCCGAACGCGGTTCAGGAACCAGTCGGAATAGCAGGCGGGAAGATCCGTCCGTCTGCTTGCGCTGATAATCACGCCGTTTACACCACCTTAAAAATCAAGAAGGCTGGATTCCCCCGCGGTACTTTCTCATTTCAAAAAGCAGCCGAATGAAACTTTGATAATACGGAATGAAACTGCCTTCCTCAATCATTTGCAGAATTTCCTCCATACCGGCCCAACGTACATTCTGCACTTCTTCCTGCTGTAGGGTCAATTCACTTAGAGTGACGTCTTTTTCCAGCAGATACCAGTCATCAAAGCCACGCTCAAAGTGGAGGGTTAAAAACGGACGCTCGTCGGAAAAGTCTACCCGGCAGCCGATTTCCTCGAACAGCTCGCGCCCCGCCGCGGCCGCGCTGTTTTCTCCGGCAATGGCGCTGCCGCCAACGGTAACATCCCAAAGGTTTGGCCAGCCCTGCTTGAACGGCTGCCGCTGCTGAATCAGCATCCGACCGTCCGGGGAAAAGATGCAGATATGCACAACGAGATGGAAGTCGCCTTTTGCCAGTGGCTTCCCCCGCTCCGCCAGTCGGTTGGTTTTGCTTCTATCCTTATCATAAATATCCCATAATTCCAAATGAATCCGCTCCATATCATAAAAGTTAAAATTGGCACCCAGATTGTTTCCAGTATAGCACATTCCGGCAAAAAAGCCAGATGCCGGAACACTTTTCCACCATGCAATAGAAGTCTTTCCAGACCAAGCAAAATCCTGTCTACCCGGGAAATTCAAATTCTATGAAATTCAATTCCATGTTACCAATGTTAAAATGTTAATAAATATACTGGGAAATAAAAAAGCCGTCCAGAATGGACGGCTTTTTTAAAAAGGCAAGAACCCTCAACATGAGGAACTTATTATCTTCATCTAGTCCGAATTATACTATGGAAAAACAATTTTATGGTATGCTATTTAGAAAATTTCCGAAAATTTTCGTAAAAAGAAGCCGCTCAGAAGAGCGGTTTCTTTTGGAGAGGAAATTATGAAAAAGATTGTATGAAAAACCTTGCGAGGGGCTTGTAATCCATCATGGCCGGCTGCTGGGAAAACCGCGTGACCTTCGGCTGTAGGGGGAAAATTTAGTGTTCCGATCAATTTCTTGATTCGATGGTATTAGTATACCGGCCTAATGTGTTGATTCCATGAAGGGGATCTAAATTTTATGTTAACAAGCGATTCCTAACCCTGTTTCGTTCAGGCAAAAAAGTTAGCCGCGGGCGGGTTTACCGCGCGCGGCCGAAAGAATCGAATTCACAATCTTCCAACTCATGTTGAATCATTGCTGCTTTTTCACAGCCACCATTATGCCGTCCCCAATTGGCAGCAAGGTGCTCTCCAAATCCTTTGAAGCAGCAACTAAACGGTTAAATTCACATATTGGTTCCACCTGGTCATGGTATTTTGGGTCAAGCTCCATAACCGGGAACAGCGCATCGTCGGTCATGAAAACACCACCTGCTTTTAAAATGCGGATGCAGTCTTTCAGCAAAACGGGATATAATCGTTTGCTCACATCCTGAAAAATAAGATCAAAAGAGTTGCCTGAAAAACCGGGAACAATCTGACGCGCATCGCCAAGTTCGATTGGGATGATGTCATCCACGCCAGAGCGCTTAAAATTCATGTCTGCATGCTCTGCCGCGGTCTTGTCAAATTCAATCGTCGTAATATTTCCACCGTACTGCCTTGCAGTGAGTGCCATGGTAACAGCAGAAAATCCGATGCTCGTTCCGATTTCAAGAATATTTTTGGGTCTTTTGATCTGTAAGATTAATTGCAGGAAGCGCGCGGCATCATCATCTACCACCGGCACAAAATCGGTCCAGCCGGTTTGATTGATAAAGTCCATTCTTCTCAAAGAACCCTTTGCACGGTATAGCCTTTCAATATAAGTTTGGTATCTTTCCTATGTGTCAGCTGCGGGCTCCATTTTTTCTTTCATTGGTTTCATCTCTCCTTAAAATTTATTCCTAACGGATGGAGAGACAAAAAAGCGCACTGTCCAACTCGGTAAGGTTAGACAGTGCGTTGGCTTACGTGAACGCTTACGGGATATTCTTTAAAGTGATTATACCCTATTTAATGTTTTAAATTAATCGCTTCAAAACCTAAAATTCACTGGAGCAAAGGAAAGTCCCAATTTCTCCCCTTCGAAGTCAAAATGTGTGCAAAGAAAAGCAAAACAATCCCCTGCGATGGGAAAAGAATATTTTGCGTGCGGATTAGCCTGCTGTGTCATTTGCTCTATGCAGAAGCAGGTTAAATGATATTCGTAATGAGCGTTTATAATGAATTTCTATATTGGATGATGTATTCTTCTGTGCCTTTTTCCAGGGCTTTCTCAGTCGTAGCCCGAAAGTGATGTTTTTCATCATCATACACAAAGATATGCTCGAGCAATTCTGGATTCTTAATATATTCCATCGCCAATGGGAGTACCTGCATTTCTCCAAAGGATACTTTATCATTTTGAAAAATACTTCGGTACGCTACTCGCTTTGAAAAAATCAGAATTTCTGCTATGCGTGAGGCATCTTTTTCTGTCGCGTTTCGTATCATAACGGTTAACCTCCATTGCAGTAAGGATCAATCACTCGGGCAGAGTATACCATAAAAAGCAGAATCATAAAAGAATCCCCAATGCGGTCGTTCGATAAAAAGGCTATGTGCAGGTACTACATATAGCCTTTTGGGTAAGAAAAATATGAATGTTTGAACAAGTTTAATTCTCTCGATTTAAGAACAAAAAAGCAAAAAAATAAGCCCGGTTTTCCAACCGGACTCATTTTGGTCGAGGTGACAGGATTCGAACCTGCGGCATCTTGGTCCCAAACCAAGCGCGCTACCAACTGCGCTACACCTCGTGGCTGACGATATGCACGGCGAAATTCCAGGCGCCGTGCGGTGAAAAGGCTTAACTATAACTTGCGGATTCACTGTGCTCGCGTCATCGAGCAACTATATCATTATAGGGAATGTGCTTAAAATTGTCAAGTATTTTTAGGAAAGGGGCTTAAAAGAAGGCCACGTTTCCGGGCGGTTTGCAAAGGAAGAAGTACATACAAACAGACGAAAAATCCATTCAGGCACGACTACCGGATTGCTTTTAAATCAAAACTTTTCCTGTTCCGGAACTATATATTGGCACAATAAATTTTTGCACAATCAGGTGAGCCGCGTGCCTCCCCGCAAAAGGGAAAACCGGTGACCAAAACGAAAGGACTTGGTCACCGGCTTTATGTTACAGAATGGTAAGGCTTACCTCCGCCAGTTTGTCGTTTACAGCTAGCTCCGTTCCGGCATCCACAATGGCTGCGGTCGCGCCGCACACGTTTTCAAAACCACGAACATTATGCAGGACTACGCGCAGGCCGCTTGCTTTTCCGTCAAAATGCAGAGCAACCTGATTTTCTTTTCGCTGCGCGGTTACCGCCAGCATGAGCTTGCCGTCCTGGTTTACAATTCGAGCATGGGCAGGTTCCGTTTCGGAAAGCTCAAACACATGCAGGGTCAGCTTTTTAGAATAATCGTAGTCCGGCACCTGTTGATTGCTGCCAACGGCAATGATGGAATTGGGCCGTGCAAACAGCGGCAGGCTGAAGTAATCGTACCGATCCCTCCGCCAACAGCCGCCTTCTACCACCTCATTGCTTAAGAAATGGGTCCACTTCCCTTTCGGCAGGTAATATTCCACCATGCCGTCCTCCCGGAATACCGGGGCCACCAACAGAGAATCGCCAAGCATGTACTGCCGGTCGAGCGAATCACAGGCGGGGTCTTCGGGGAATTCCAGAACCATGGCGCGCATGGAAGGCACACCGGTTTCCGCGGTAACGCATGCCGTGCTGTAAAGATACGGCATCAGGCGGCATTTCAGGTTGGTAAAGAAGCGCAGAACGTCAACGGCCTCTTCATCAAACAGCCACGGCACGCGGTAGCTGGTGCTGCCGTGCAGCCGGCTGTGTGTGGAAAGCAGCCCAAACGCGGCCCAGCGCTTGTATAGGTCCGGCGTGGCGGTCTTTTCAAAGCCGCTGATGTCGTGGCTCCAGAACCCAAACCCGGATAAGGTGAGCGATAACCCGCCGCGTAGGCTTTCCGCCATAGAGCTGTATTTTGCCTCGCAGTCGCCGCCCCAGTGAACCGGGAACTGCTGCCCCCCAGCGGTTGCACTTCTGGCAAAGACCACTGCATTGTGTTCGCCAAAATTCTTCTTTAAGAGTTCAAATACCGTTTGGTTGTAGAGCTGTGTGTAGTAGTTATGCATTCCTACCGGGTCGGAACCGTCGTAGTAAACCACGTCGGTTGGAATCCGTTCGCCAAAGTCCGTTTTGAAGCAGTCCACGCCCATATCGATTAAAGCCTGAAGTTTTTGGGTGTACCATTCGCGGGCGGCGGGGTTCGTGAAATCGACAATCGCCATGCCGGGCTGCCAAAGGTCCCACTGCCACACATCGCCGTTGGGGCGTTTCAAAAAGTAACCGTGCGCCATGCCTTCCTGGAACAGCGCCGACTTCTGCGCAATATACGGGTTGATCCATACGCAGATGCTCAGCCCCTTTTCTTTCAGCCGTTTCAGCATGCCCGGAACATCCGGAAAAACATCTTCATCCCATTTGAAGTTGCACCATTCGTATTCCCGCATCCAGAAGCAGTCGAAATGGAACACACGGAGCGGGATATTCCGCTGGGCCATGCCGTCCACGAAGGAATTGATCGTTTTCTCGTCGTAATTCGTAGTGAAAGAGGTAGTCAGCCAAAGGCCGAACGACCATGCCGGCGGCAAAGCGGGTTTTCCGGTCAGGGAGGTGTAATTCTGCAATACACCTTTCAAATTTTCCCCGCCGACCACCATGTACTCCAGTCGCTGCCCCGGCACACTGAACTGCACACAGGACACGGTTTCTGAAGCGATTTCGTAGGAAACGCGGCCGGTGTTGTTGACAAACACGCCGTATCCCCTGTTGGAAAGATAAAACGGAACGTTCTTATACGCAAGGTCGGATGAGGTTCCCCCGTCTTCGTTCCAAATATCGACCGATTGACCGTTTTTCACGAACGGTGTGAACCGTTCGCCCAGACCGTAAAGCTTTTCTCCAATATCCAGATTCAGCTGTTCCCGCATAAATTCCCCCCATGGGGCGGTTACAAATGCAAGCGGCCGGTCGGCGGTAGAGGTTAACAGCTTTCCGTCGTAAAAATAGCGGGCCCGGAAAGGCTCGCGGGTCAGCACCGCGCAAAGCTTACCGTTCGTGATGCGGATTTCCGTGTCGTTTTCGGTAACGGAAAGTGCGCAGTGGTCGTCGCGCACGGTAAAGCGCGGTTCTTTCCGGGCGGTGCCCGCAAAATGCCAGGCTTCCACACGGAGCACGTCCGCCAGCGGCGCGGAAAAGCGGATGGTCAGCAGGGCATGGTTCAGGGTCTGCCCGCGGTCTTTTACAATTACAGGCGAAGCATAAACCGTCACAGCGGTATCTTCCACTTGAACATCACAAATCTGCATGGCGCGGCAGAATTCCACACCTTTTTTATTCAGCCAGTAGCCGTCGGTAAATTTCAAATAAAACCACTCCTTTATTAGTCTGTACGATGTGTATAGAATCTGTTAGAATATACGAAGTGCTATTCTTTTTGCTGCATTTTTTCCTTCATTTCAGACGGAGACAGACCGTAATAGGTACGGAATGCCTTGCTGAAGTAGTTGCTGTCCTTATAGCCCAGCCGTTCCGAAATCGTCTGGATCTGCAGGTTTTCCTTCAGTAAAAGTTCTTTTGCGCGGGCCATGCGGTATTTCAGAACATATTCGTAAATACCAATGCCGTACTTTTCCTTGAACAGCTTAGAAATATACTCTTTGGAAAAGTGGAACAATTCAGCCAGTTCGGAAAGATGGATGTCGCGGGCATAGTTTTTGTCCAGGTATTCCTTCACCGCATCGGCGAGAAATTCTGTGCTCACCGTGGGGGGCGCCGGTTTATCGGTTCGTATAATATGGTTTTCCTCGTCCAGAAGATCGCGTGCCTTTTTCAGTGCTGCATTCAGCTCCTCTTCCACAATGGGCTTTAACAGATAGTCCAGCACATGGTACTGGATGGCGATTTTTGTGTAGGTGAATTCGTCGTATCCGCTGACCACAATAAACTTTGTTTTCGGGAATTCGGGGGAGGCGGTTTTCAGGAACTCTATGCCGTTCATAAGCGGCATTTTCATATCCAGAAATACAATGTCGGGACGGAGTTCCCGCATGGCCGCAAGCCCCGCCAGCCCGTCATACGCGGACTTGGGCTCCTCCAGGTCGAGCGAAAACCAATGGCCCAGCGCGTTAATCACGCGATGAACCGGTTTTTCATCGTCAATGATCAAGGGACGGTACATTCCCCTCAGCTCCTTCCTTCAGGGGGATGGTCAGTTCTACGGTTGTGCCAATCCCCAGTTCGCTGTTAATGGCAAAGGAGGCTTGGCCGCCGTACAGAATGTTTAGCCGCGAAGCCAGGTTAGTCAGGCCGATTTCACTGGTGTCAGCACGGTCGAATTTTGTCATCTGACGGACTTCCTCCAGTTTTTCCGGGGTCATGCCGCGCCCGTTGTCGGTAACCGAAATATGCAGCGCACCGTTTGCAATGCCGGCTTTTACGGCAATGCAGATTTGGCCAATGCTGTTTTCCAGACCGTGCTTAATGGAGTTTTCGACCAGCACCTGAATCGAGATTTTTGGTATCATGCTGGTTTCCGATTCCGGGTCCACCTCAATGCGGTAGAACAGCCGGTCTTCAAACCGTGCGGTCTGCAGGAACAGATAGTCCTGCACATGCTTGATTTCGGTTTTAATGGGAACCATGTCCTTTTCCAGCACGGAATACCGGAGCATGGAGGCCAGTGCCTCCACCATCTGGCGGATGGTGTTTTGGCCGGACAGAACGGCCTCGGTGGAAATGGCCTGTAACGTGTTATACAGGAAATGCGGGTTGATTTGCGCTTCCAGCGCTTTCAGCCGCGCAGTCTTTTCGTTCAGTTCTGAAATATAATTCTTTTGAATCAGTTCGTCAATGTGCTCCGTCATCAGATTGAACTGGCGGGAAAGATTGTTTACTTCCGCGTTGCCGCCGCTGTCCACCCTTGTTTTAAAGTTGCCCTTGCCCACGCTTTTCATTTGCTTGGCAAGCACTTGAAGCGGACGAAGCTGCCCCCGGATCATGGCAAAAATCAATCCAACCGAAACCAGAAAGGCAATCACCGCGAGCAAAAGGCTCAGATTGCGGGTTTCCACCACGGTTTTCTCCAGCAGAGCCTCCGGAATTAGGCTGAGAAAGCGCCACCGGCCGTCCTCCGAATCGCTGTAAACGGTCAGGTACTCCTGGCTGCTCAGTTTTACCGAAAAATTGCCGTCCCGTTCCCTGGTATCTAAATTCGGCGTAATTTCCGCGGTGTTGTCCCGGTTCAGCACATCGTCGTTGCCGGAAAAATAGAACTGGTTGTCCTGGTCGAGCACGCCCAGCACACTTGCCATGCCGCTGCTGTCGCCCGAGAGCTTTTTTAAAAAGGAATCGTCCACTGTAATTTCCACAAACGCCAGCGGGCGATGGTTGATGATGTTGATAAACACCCTGCAGATGGTCATCAGTTTGCCGTGTCCGGTTTCCGGGCGGTAATACAGATAATTTTTTGCCGTGTTCGTCACCTGAAAAAGCGGAATGTCCTTTATGGATTCAAAACTTGAATTTCGAATGTTAAAATCGGATTTTGAAATGCTGTAGCATGTTTTGCTGTTCAGCAGATACAGCTTATAGGACACAATATCGTTGCGCGAGTAAAAGGTGTCGCGCAGCGCTGCGTTGATGTAGGTGGTTTCGGTGTATTCCAACGGTTTTTCGGAGGTGGCAATGTTAAACAGCCGCTCGTTGTACCGGAGCAGCATGGAGTAATCCTGTAGCTGGCTGAAATAATTTTCAAAATTACTTTTTTTCAAATTCAGGATTTCCAGATTGGAGGCCGCCTGCTGCTGGGTGATGATTCGGATGGTACGGTTATATGTAAACCCGATGACCGCCGTTATTACGCAGAACATCATCATGGTAACGGCAAAGACCAGCTGGTTTGCCAGGGAAATTTCGCCAAGTCGTTTTTTCAGTTTTCGGATACAAATTCCTGCATAATGCGGCAATTTTAGACCCCCTGCTGACATTTGACAAAAATTATAGCATAAAAGTTATTAATAGTTAAGATTTTTTTTGTTCTTTTTATTACCACTAACCGTTCATGATTTTATCTTTCCTTTTCTCTGCAGGGAAGATATGATAAATACGTGAAGCAATATGGACTTCATAAAACTTGAATTATGATTGGGAGGAATCAAACATGAGAAAATTCTTAGCACTGGCTTTGTGCGCCGCTCTGTTTACCGGAACCATGGCCGGTTGTGCGGGCAGCAATACCGGCAGTTCAGCTGCTTCCACAGACAACACAGCGTCTGCTTCAGCTTCTTCTGAGAATACTCAGCCGGTTACCCTGAAATTCATGCTGAACAGCCCGGAACTGACGGATCAGTACAAGGCGATGGCGGCAGAATACAAAAAGGCAAAACCCAATGTAACCATTGACATGACGATTATTCAGAACGATTATCAGACGGTACTGAAATCCAAGCTGAATTCGGGCGATGTTCCCGACCTGTTTATGTCCAGTGCATACAACGACAACCGTGTGTACAGCGATTACGAATACGACCTCACCAATGAAGACTTTATGAAAAACATCGATCCCGCGTTCCTGAAAGCCGTAACGCTGGACGGGAAAGTCACCGGTTATCCGCTCTTGGTACAGTCCCACTCCTTTATCTACAACAAAAAGCTGTTCAAAGATGCCGGAATTACCACACTTCCGACTACGCTGGACCAGTATAAAGAGGTCTGCGAAAAACTGACGGCAAAAGGCATCCAGCCGTTCAGCTCCGGTTTTGCAGAGTGGTGGGTAATGCCCCAGATGACCTATCCGTCCATGAGCGACGCATACGACGGGGATTACAACAAGCTCTTTGAAGACGTAAAGAGCGGGAAGCTGAAATTCGGCGACCTGCCGCAGGTGGATTTTGCGCTTGACCTGATTGACCTGGTGAAGAAGTACAGCGGCAGCAAGCCGATGGAATCCACAGCCGACATGCAGGTTTCCGATTTTGCAAACGGAAAAGTTGCCATGATCCATCAGGGCTCCTGGGAAGAAGATTCCATCCGCAAGGTCAACAGCGATATTGACATGGGCTACCTGGAAGCGCCCCGGAAAGACGGAAAGTCCGTTATCGCCGTGGACTCCAACTTGACCATGCGTGTAGCAAAAGATTCCAAGAACCTGCAGGAAGTTCTTGCGTTCCTCAATTGGCTGACCACCTCGGATTACGGCAAGTCCTGGATCCCCAGCGTAGTAAAGCAGATTTCGCCACAGAAGAACGCCCAGACCCCGGACACGCAGCTTGCGAAAGAAACCTCGCAGGCAGTTACCGAAGGCAAGGCCTGCCAGTGGTGGATTTTCAGCGGCCCGGATGGAATTGAACAGCCGTTTGGAACTGCTTTCCAGAATTATGCTGCTGGAACCGCAGACCGTCAGAAGACCAAGGACGCGTTAACGAAGCTCTTTGTCGACGCATACAATGCGGAAAGCTAATTTGCTGTCGGGATATTCACGAGGGGGCGTACGCCGCCCCCTCCTTTTTCAAGGAACATGCCGGGAGGTCAGTCAATGAATAAAGCGCTGAAAAAGAAAACCTCGCACGTGCTGGAATTTTTAGGGTTTACCATGCCCGCCGCGATTGCCATTCTTCTTTTTGTCGGAATTCCCTTTCTCATGTGCATATATTACTCGTTCCGCAAATGGAACGGAATTCAAAAAGGATCCAGCTTTATCGGAATCAAAAATTACATTCGCGCGTTTACCAATGATTCCACGTTTCTCGATTCCATCGCTTACACACTGCTTTACGCGGTGCTCGCCGTAATCTTTATTAATGTTTTGGCTCTGTTTTTATCGGTGATTTTGGAGCAGTCAAAGGTCTTTGCAAAAGGGCTTTTCCGGGCTGCGTTTTACATTCCTAATATCATTAGTTTAATCATCATCGGATTTGTTTGGAAATTTATCTTCAGCCGTGCATTTGAGGCGATTTACAGTTCAACGGGAGCAGCCCTGTTCGGCTGGAGCTGGCTGGGCGAACCCAAGCTGGCCGTGGCCAGTACCGTTCTGGTAACCGTCTGGCAGGCGCTGGGGTTCTATATGCTGATATATGTTGCGGGCCTGCAGTCCGTCCCCGACGATGTGCTGGAAGCAGCAACCATTGACGGTGCAGGAAAGGTACGCCGCTTTTTCTCCGTCATTCTTCCCTTGATTGTGCCGTCCCTTACGGTCTGCACGTTCTATTCCATCGCAAGCTCACTGAAAATGTTCGAACTGATCTTTACGTTGACGGGCGGCGGCCCCGGTTCTGCAACAACTTCGGTCGCACTCGACATTTACAACACGGCATTCAACAGCAACCAGTACGGTTACGGCAGCGCAAAGTCCGTTATCCTGTTTATTCTGGTTGCAGTCATTACCATTCTTCAGGTAACCGTCTTTAAGGAACGGGAGGTAGAAGCATGACAAAGCGGAAAAGCTCTTCCATACTCATATTCATTTTTCTTCTCGTGGTTCTGGCGGTCTACCTTTCCCCGTTGGTGCTGATGGTATTCGGTTCCTTCAAGTCTTACAGCGAGATTATGTCCAATGTGCTTTCCGTGCCGCAGTCGTTTTCGATGAAAAACTTCGAGGGCGTTTTCACCAGCATGAATTACCCGAAATCGTTTTTAAATACCCTGATTGTTACGGTGATCGGTGTAGTGGGCATTGTCATCATCAGCTCGATGGCCGGGTATAAGTTGTCCCGCGTAAAAACCAGGTACAGCTATATCCTGTTTCTATTCTGCATTATGCCGATGATGATTCCGTTCCAATCGTTTATGATTACCCTTGTTAAGATTGCACGGCAGATGGGGCTGATTGGCAATCTGTACGGATTAGGCATCATCTACTGGGGCCTTGGCGCTCCCCTTTCCATCTTCCTTTACCATGGATTTGTGAAAAGCATTCCGCGGGAACTGGAAGAGTGCGCCATGCTGGACGGTTGCTCCCCCCTGCGCATGTTTGTCAGCATTATTTTCCCCATGCTTAAGCCTGTGACAGCGTCCGTTATTGTGGTGAACGCCATGTGGATTTGGAACGATTTCCTGCTTCCGCTTCTTATCATCGGCAGCAGCGAATCCAGCAAAACCCTACAGCTTGCCGCCTACGGCTTTATGGGCCAATATAAAATGGAGTGGCAGAATATTATGGCGGGTGCCATTTTAATCATCATTCCGGCGCTGATTATTTACTTCATTTTCCAGAAGAATATTGTCAAAGGTATGGTGGCCGGAGCGGTCAAGGGTTAAATTCAGACTCAACAGCGGGATGCATGGGCTTTACGCCCAGTGCTTCCCGCTTTTTTGTGTAGTCTTATCCCCGTGGAAAGGGACTTTCCTTCAGGTATAAAGGGAATGCTTCTGCCGCACGGATGGAATTCTTGGAAGTTCTATAAAGAAATAGAATTTTTTAACAATTTATTATTGACAATGGAAAAATACAGGTTTATACTGAACACACTGTCATTTGATTAAAGTAAGAAAGGAGTCGGGCAAGAATGAAACAGTATGACAATTTTGCAGTAGAGATCCGTGTTAACAACAATATAATTCTGTCAGAAGTCTTTTTGTCCGACCTCTGCGGAATGGATTTTTATGCCGTGTCGTAAAAATCCACTTCCATAAAGCTGCGGGCAAAGCACCTCTGACTTGTTCAGAGGTGCTTTTTTTGCGTACCGCACTTTTTTCCGTTCCGATTTGGGTTGCAGGGCGGAGTTTTGAGCATGACAGCAATGATGCAGAAAAGGGATGAATACATGAAGGGGCAAACTACCAAGAACAAGGGAGCCGGGCTGATCTGGCGCTTCCTAAAGGGAAGCGTATGGCTTTTCGCTGTGGCGTTGGTTTTCTCGATGCTGAACACGGCGTTTAACGCCATTACGCCGCAGATTATCCGCTACGCGGTTGATACGGTCATTGGCGGGCAGGCAGCCAGTCTGCCGCAGTGGCTGGCACCGTATTTTTCTGTGCAAAAGGCACAGGAAGACCCGGCAAACAGCCTTTTGGCAGCGGCCGCGGCAATTTTGGCCGTGGCGGTTCTGTCCGGAATTTTCAGCTATATTAGCCGCGTGGGGCTGGCAAAGGTTTCCGAAACTTTTGTTAAGTCCCTGCGCGACCAGCTTTTTGGTCACATACAGCAGCTTCCGTACGCATGGCATAACCAGCACCAGACGGGCGAAATTATTCAGCGCTGCACCTCTGATGTGGATGTCATCCGTAACTTTGTAAGCAACCAGATGCTGGAGGTATTCCGCACGGTATTTCTGGTGGTACTGTACTTGGCAATTATGTTTTCCATGAATGTGAAGATTTCGCTGATTGCGCTGGCGTTTATTCCGGTGGTGGCGGCGTATTCGGGGATTTTCTACGCCAAAATCGCCAAACGGTTCCGTGCGGCGGACGAGGCGGAGGGCGAACTTTCCTCCACTGTACAGGAAAACCTGACCGGGGTGCGCGTGGTGCGCGCGTTTGGGCGCGAGCGGTTTGAAATTGACCGGTTTGACGAGCGGAACAACCGCTTCGCAAACATGTGGATCCGTTTGGGCAGCCTGCTCAGCTCGTACTGGGGAATTGGCGATCTGATTACCGGGCTGCAGATTCTGACGGTGATTGTGGCCGGCGTGCTGGAATCGGTGAATGGCAGCCTGACGCTTGGGGAATTTTTGGCGTTTGTGTCGTACAACTCCGCGCTTATCTGGCCGGTGCGCGGCCTGGGGCGGATTTTGTCCGAAATGAGCAAGGCGGGCGTGTCCATCGACCGTGTCAGCGATATTTTGGATGCCGAGGAGGAGCACGACGCCCCCGGCGCCCTGGAGCCGCCCATGGACGGGGATATCGTGTTTCATCACATCAACTACTGCTACGAGGGGCAGAAGCCGGTTCTTAAGGATATTGATTTTACCATTCCCGCCGGAACCACGTTTGCGATTCTGGGCGGAACGGGAAGTGGAAAGTCTACACTGATGCACCTGCTGGACCGTTTGTATGACCTTCCTCCGGAATGCGGCAGCATTACCGTGGGAGGCGTGGATATTTCCTGCATCCGGCGTTCCTGGCTGCGCAAAAACATCGGCATGGTGCTGCAGGAGCCGTTCCTGTTTTCCCGCACCATTGAGGAGAACATCCGTGCCACCCGGCCCGGTGCTTCCCGCGAAGAAGTGCGCGAGGCTGCACGGATTGCCTGTGTGGACGATGCAGTGGACGATTTCGCCAACGGGTACGACACCATTGTGGGCGAGCGCGGCGTGACCCTTTCGGGCGGGCAGAAGCAGCGTGTGGCGATTGCCCGCATGCTGATGCAGCAGGCGCCCATTATGGTGTTCGACGATTCCCTTTCCGCCGTGGATTCCGAAACCGATGCGCAGATTCGCGCTGCGCTCAAGGAAAACCTGGGCAAGGCGACCGTGATTTTGATTTCCCACCGGATTACCACGCTGATGCAGGCGGACCGCATTCTGGTGTTGGATGACGGTCGGATTGCAGAGCTTGGCACCCACGAGGAACTGATTCACCGGGACGGAATTTACAAGCGGATTTATGACATTCAAATGAGCAGTGACGACCGGTCGCTGTTGGAACAGGAGGCAGACTGATGGGATATGACGAACAGGAATACAGCAAGTCGTTTGACCTGAAAATCTGGAAAAAGATCTTCCCCTACCTCAAGCCATACCGCCGGACTCTGTGGATGATTCTGGTGCTCAACCTGTTTTGCGCCACAATGGATATTTTGCTGCCGCTGTTTCAGCGGTACGCCATTGATCATTTTATCCAGGCGCGTACGACGCAGGGCCTTGGCTTGTTTGCGGCAGCCTATGTGGCCGTTATTGCGCTGCAGACCATCAGTGTCATTGTGTTTACCAGGGGTTCCATGCGGGTGGAAATGAACGCAGCGCGCGACATCAAGCGTGCGTGCTTTGTCCATTTGCAGACGCTGTCGTTTTCCTATTACAACGTGACCCCGGTGGGCTATATCCTCACCCGGGTAATGAGCGACACCTCCCGGATTTCCAGTTTGGTGGCGTGGAACTTTTTCGACATTGTGTGGTCGGCCGCCTATGTGTTGGGGGTGTTCGCCGCCATGTTGATGCTGAACGTGCGGCTGGCGCTGATTGTCATTCTGGTGGTTCCGGCTATTGCAATCCTCACGTTTTACTTTCAGAATCATATTCTGCGCTGGAACCGCAGGGTGCGAAAGATGAACTCCCGCATTACGGGCGCGTTCAACGAGGGCATTATGGGCGCGAAAACGTCCAAAACACTGGTCATTGAAAATAAGAACTATGAGGATTTCACGCAGATTTCGCAGGAAATGCGCGTTTCCTCCATCCGCGCCGCGCGGCTGAGCGCTGTTTACATATCGCTTGTGCTGCTGATGAGCTCGATTGCCACGGCGTTCGTTCTGGCACGGGGCGGAAGCATGGTGCTGGACCACATGCTTTTGCTGGGCACGCTTTCTGCGTTTACCACTTACGCGGTTGGAATTTTTGAACCGATTCAGCATTTAGCCAGCAACTTTTCGGACATGATTTCCGTTCAAACCAACATTGAACGCGTCACCAGCTTGCTGGAAAAGGAGCCGGATATTGTGGATTCGCCGGAGGTGGTGGAAAAATACGGCGATGTGTTCCGTCCCAAACCGGAAAACTGGGAGCCCATCCGGGGCGACATTGAATTCCGGAACGTCAGCTTCCGGTATCCGGACGGCAACGAAGAGGTGCTCAGCAATTTTAATCTGAGCATTCCGGCGGGTACCACGGTGGCCATTGTGGGGGAAACCGGAGCGGGAAAGAGTACGCTGGTTAACCTTGCCTGCCGCTTTTTTGAGCCGACCTCGGGGCAGATTCTGATTGACGGCAAGGATTACCGGGAGCGCAGCCAGCTTTGGCTGCACAGCAACATCGGGTATGTGCTGCAGAACCCGCACCTGTTTTCCGGCACGGTTATGGAAAACATCCGTTACGGCCGGCTGACGGCGTCGGATGAGGAGGTGCGGCAGGCGGCGCGGGCTGTTAGTGCGGACACCGTGGTGGAAAAGCTGGAAAACGGCTATGAGAGCAGTGTGGGCGAGGGCGGCGACCGTCTTTCCACCGGCGAGAAGCAGCTGATTTCCTTTGCGCGCGCCGTGCTGGCCAACCCTCGGATTTTCGTGCTGGACGAGGCAACCTCCTCCATCGATACGCAGACAGAGCAGTTGATTCAGGCGGCGATTTCGCATCTGCTGAAGGACCGCACCTCGTTTCTGATTGCCCACCGGCTTTCCACCATCCGACATGCCGACCTGATTTTGGTGGTAAAAGACGGAAAAATTGTGGAGCAGGGCCGCCACGAAGAACTGCTTCGCCGGCGCGGATACTATCACACACTGTACAGCCGCCAGTTTGCGGAAGAATCCGCCATGCAGGTGTTAGGCAGCAGTTAATGGAAGAGGATGCAAATTGGCCATCGCCGGTTGTTCCGGCGGTTTCACTGAAAAATTTAAAAAAGTGCCGCAAAGGATCGTTTTTCCTTTGAGGCACTTTATTTTTATGGCGCATCGGTTCTATCTACCCAGTTGGCTCAATGCGCCGTGCAGGGACTATAAAAAATCCGGTATAAATGGAAAAGCCTGCGGCGAAACCGCGCTTCTATTTTCACAGAAACAGAATATTAATATAGTAAAGGCAGGAGAGCCTTCGGGCACGGGATCAAAAATGCACAGACCAAGAACAGAACATGCCGCCGCGGAATTGAAACCGATTCAAACGGGACGCCAGATTTTACGGGAACACGCGAAAAGACGGGAAATTACGCTTCTTTCCACCGCGTTTTACCCGTAGAATCTGGATTTTTTATTGCCGTGCACTTCCCTGTGCCGAAAATTCGAACAACGAGTTCTGTTCCGCGGCCGGCACTGGCGAATGTCCCTAAATCGGCCGGCATTTTCCGCGGTTGATGGGAAAGGGAGAATTGCCCGCCATACATATACTTCGCAATTTGGCAGAGGATTGGCTTTTGATGGGAGAAGATTGACGGTTGGAGGGGATCAGGACAATGACGGAACCAAATCTGATAAAGAAACGCAACGCACGGTTTCAAAAGTATCTGCACGACGCAGTGGAGCATTTCCGGCGGGGGGAAGACGACCCCGGTATGAAGGAATTTTTAAGCAGTATGGAAGAGTTGGAAACCCTAGTGATGCTGGACCAGAATTCCGAGGACCCGAGAATTGATTTTGATCAACTGCTGCCGATGGTGCGCGGGCTTTATTTCTATATGCAGAATCAGGATATTACCGGAATCACGGATTTGCTGGAATACACGTTAATTCCTCTTTCTCAGGAATGGTTTGAAGGGCGGGAGGACTGATCGCGACCCAGAGTTGGCCTCCCCCAAAGGGGTGGTGCCGTTCTGAAACAGAGGAACAAGGGCGCGGCAAGGGATATTTTCCTTTGCAGCGCCTTTCTTTTGGAAAACCGTCGGGATCTCATTCCGGCAGACCAAGGTTGGCATGAATGTAAGGCGGAATCGACATACAGTAAGGATTATGGTATGATGCTATTAACCAGACAGTGCAGACGCACAAGAGCAGGAGATAAGTGCAGAGGATGCCGCCGGCACAGCGGGAAGCGGAACGTTCCGCCAAAGAATTCCTCTGCCTATTTTTCCTCATAACTTGACATAATCACTGTCATAAGGGTACAATGTTATTAAGTATAGGCCGATCCGACAAACTGCTGCGGGGGATTATACCATGAATCAAATCAAGTATGCCGCCGGGAAGCTGGCGTCACTTTCCGTATATAAGGGAATTCTGAACCGTACGGTCCCAAAGGCACTGTACCGGTTGCTGTGGGCCGAAACCGAGCAGGAATTCTTGAACGCTTGGGGCAACTTTTTCGCCGTGCTGTGTGAGCGTGGTTACTGCGAAAACCTTGCGGGGTGCATCACCGGGACCGCTCTGTTTGATGAAAACGCGTTTTCCCTTGCGGCCGCCGCAGGGCAGACGTGCTTTCCGGAATCGCTGATGCAGGCGGTGGAACGCGATCTGCGAATTATTTTGGAGGTGTCTTCCCTCACCCCGCAGATGCTGCTGGAGGAAAGCCCGTTCGGTGCGCAGGCGGGGCAGCTTGACCTGCCACGCTGGAAAACCGGCGAGCCGGTTGCGGCCCTGCAGGGGGATTTGAAGGACTGCATTCCCAAAATGGCGGAGTATTACCGCAGCAACGGCTGCGGCATGTATGCCCGCTACCGCGCGTTTATCTGGCGCGGGCAGAAGATTGAACCCGTCGCTTACCCGGACAAAACGCGGCTGGCGGACCTGAAAGGGTACGACCTTCCGCGCAGCATGGCAATCGACAATACCTTGGCGTTCCTGCAGGGGCTGCCTGCGAATAACTGCCTGCTTTACGGGGACCGGGGAACGGGCAAATCTTCCACGGTCAAGGCCATATTGAACGAATATTACACCAAGGGCCTGCGCGTCATTGAAATGCCGAAGGAATCCCTGATGGACTTCCCGCTTCTGGTCGACCAGATTGCGGGCATTCCCATGAAGTTCATTATTTTTATCGATGATCTTTCCTTTTCTAAACAAAATGATACCTATGCCGCGCTGAAGGCGGTTCTGGAGGGCGGCCTTGCCGCCCGGCCGGACAATACGCTGATTTACGCGACCTCTAACCGCCGCCACCTGGTGCGGGAGACGTTCTCCGACCGGGAGGGTGACGAGCTCCACCGGGGAGATACCATACAGGAAAGCCTGTCCCTTGCGGACCGCTTCGGGCTTTCCATCCGCTTTACCCTGCCGGATAAAAACGATTATCTGGAAATTGTGCATGAGCTGGCCCGCCAGCGGGAACTGGATATTCCACGCGATGAGCTGGAACTGGCCGCCGAGCGGTGGGCAACGGAACGCGCGGGCCGTTCCCCGCGCTGTGCAAGGCAGTTTATCGACCATGCGCAGGCCTGCTTGAAAAGCGGCAGGTCATTAGTTTAACACGGAATTTTTCTGCAAAACGATCTACCGTTCCTCTTCCGGCAAGGAAAGTGATTCTTACCGAAAGCGTGGCGGTCAGGACGGAAGAAAACAACGGAACTCTGCGAAAGGATTCATACATATGCTGAAAAAATTTACGGCGGCGTTTCTGGCCGTATGCATGACCGCGGCGATTTTCGCCGGGTGCGCTCCCAAAAACGATATTTCCTCCGGTGCCGGGCAGCAGGATTACCCTGTTACCATCGGCACGGTCAGCCTGAACGCTCCGCCAACCGGCGTGGCGGTACTTTCCCCCAACTTGGCCGACGTCATTCTCTCTTTGGATTATGAAATTATGCTCAAGGCAAAAAGTGCGGACTGCACGCAGAGCGACCTGTCCGTCCTGCCGAATGTAACTGCGGACGATGCAAAAAAAATCAAAAGCCTGGGGGCCGATCTGGTTTTGACGGACAGTTTCCTAACCGAAAACCAGCTGAAGGCCATGGCACAGGAAGGCATTAACGTGCTGAAAATCGACCGCGCAACCAGCCGTGAGGATTTGGACCGCCTTTATTCCCAGGTGGGTGCGGCGCTTAAGGGCGCCAAAACAGGCTATGAGCGTGGAAAGAAGATTTCCCAAAGTATCTTCCTGACTATCGATGATATCAGCCGCATTATTCCGGAGACCAACGTAGTAACCACCGTGGCTTACCTGTACGACCTGAACGGCGGGGTGGCTACCGGCGACACGCTGGAGGGAAAGCTGATTGAATCCGCGGGTCTGGTCAACGCCGCCTCCGACGGGACCGGAAACAAAATGGATTTTGAATCTTTGCTGCGTGCAAATCCCAAATATATTTTCTGCCCCACCGGCTTAAAGGCAAAACTGGCCGCTTCCCCGGAATATGCCAAGCTTTCTGCTGTGAAGGAAGGCAAAGTCTATGAAATGGACCCGAACGAAATGCTGCTGCAGGGTCGGGGAATGGTGGAAGCTGTCAGCTATATGGCGGGCATTGTTTACCCGGAACTGCTGAAAGGCACGGCACCTACCTCTTCCAGCTCTGGTGATACTTCTTCCTCTTCCGGAACAACTTCCTCTTCGCCAGAAAGCACCTCCTCCGGTTCTACCACCTACCAGACTTTGAAACGGAACGACCAAGGTGCCGATGTGCTGAAAATGCAGAATCGTCTGCTGGAACTTGGCTATATGTTTGTGAAGCCGAGCGGCCTTTATGCGCAGGCCACGGAACAGGCGGTTAAGGATTTTCAGCTTTTGAACGGCATGGAGGTAACGGGGATTGCCGACCCCAAAACGCTGGAGCTTTTATACTCCGGCAATGCAAAAAAGCGCAACGGATAAATCGTCCTCCTAATAGATCATCCAGCGCGCGAAACGCTCCGCCCCCCTTTGGGGGACGGAGCGTTTTCTTGTTTTGATATCCTTAAAAGATACTTCCGATGTATTCAATTTTTTCCGGCAGGTCTGCACGATAGTCGGGGGCGTTTGGGTCCAAACTGTTGATGACCACCCCGTGGCAGTTATTCCCTGCGGTGGAATGAATGTATTGCTGGTTCCCCAGGTACATGGCGACGTGCCCCGGGAAAAACAGCAGGTCGCCTTCCTTCATCTTTTCCATTGGGATTTTGTGCATGGGAAATTCCGGCTTCAGGTGTGCGTCGCGGCAGATGAGGATTCCGTTTAGAAGATACGCCATGGAGCAAAGCCCACTGCAGTCAATGCCGAGCGGGGTCTTACCGCCCCAGCGGTACTGGGTGCCAAGGTACGCGCGCGCGGTATCCGTCAATGCACGGCGAAGTGCGGCCTCATCCGACGGATTCCAATCGGTTTTGTATTCCCCCAAAAACGCGCCCCAGGTCCAGCCTTCCCGCCCGTCGCAAAAACGGACTTTCTTCCAGCCATCCTTTGTTTCACCCGTGGGGCTCAGCAGTGCACCGCGGGTTGCTTCGCCAATCAGGCTGCCCTGTACCTTTGGCTCTGCCAAAACATCGACATATGCCTGTAAAACTACCTGCTTTTGGCATGGCTCCCACTGCTTAATAAGCGCTTCGTCCAAGCAGAGGCAGTTCTGTTCCACCCAACCTTCGTATCGATAGTGGGTGCGCACGAAAAACCAATTCCCCTGCTGCTGCAGAAGCTCGACCTTCATGCCGCAGAGCGCTTCATCCGCAAGTTCCGCGTCCGGCCTGGGTTCCGCCCGCAGCGGGGCAATGACAGAAGAAATCAGTGCAACTCTCATCAGCTTCCCTGCCTGTTCTCGTCAGAATTTTTGTAGTAGTTGTAAACGGCCTTGCTCAGGCGGCCGATCAACCGCTTGGCGACCGGGTTCTTTTCCGAGTCGCTCAGGGCGTCCGTTACGAAGCAGCCGAAAAAGTAATCATGCCCGGGCATCGAAAAAATCCCCGCGTCGTGATTCAGGTGGTCCAGTCCACCCGTTTTGTGTGCGAAGGTAAGCTCCGGCGCGCAAAGGTAACGGAGCGCAATGCTGAAATCGCGCTGACGGCTCAGAATGTTTAGGGCAAGATCACAAAGCTCCGGCGTCAGCACGGATTTGTGGTACAGCGAGGAAAACACGGCAAGCTGGTCTTTCGCGCTGGTGTAATTGTTGCGCCCCGCCCGAATTGCAGCCCAGTCGAGCATTTTCCGCTCCAGAACGGTGGAGCGCAGTTCTAATTCACGAAAGTATTCGTTCAGCGCGTCCATACCGAGCAGCTCAATCAGAATATTGGTTGCGGTGTTGTCGCTGTTAATAATCATCCAGGTCAGCAGTTCTTCCAGCGGACAGCTTTTTTGGCCGCAGTTAAACACTTCGGTGTCTTCCAGTACCTCGGAACAGGGAACCGGAATGGGCTGCTCCAGCGACAGCTTCCCCTGCCGCACCTGTTCCAGGGCTGCCATCAGAATTGGCGTTTTAATCATGCTGGCGGAAACCAGTTTGCGGTTCACGTCGAACGCTAGCAGCGCGTCGTCCTGGGTGAAGTCATACACCAGCAGGGACACGTTTCCGTCCAAATCGTGAATTTCATTTTCCGCGTAGTTACGCAGTTCCATATGATTCATAACATCAGTCCAATACGGTTATTTTGCCCGAAATGGAGTTAATTTCCAGTTTGCTGCCAAGCGGGAGCGAAAGGGTCGGCAGGCTGTGCCCGCAGGCCAGATCCATCAGCGCCGGCTTGTGTTCATCCACCAGCAGTTCTTGGAACACCTGCCGCAGGGTGAGCGATTTTTCCGGGTGTTCTGCTGTGCAGTCCGTCCACCAGCCAAGCAGGATTCCGGCGCAGTCGCGGAATTTTCCCGCTGCTTTCAGCTGAAGCAGCATCCGGTCCACGCGGTAAGGTTCCTCCTCTACATCTTCGAGGAACAGAATTTTATCCCGGGTGTCAATTTCATACGGGGTGCCAAGCGAAGAAGCAACCAGCGACAGATTCCCGCCGGTCAAAGTTCCGCAGGCGCAGCCGCCCACCAGTGTGGTCAGCGGCAGGTTTTCCGGATTCCGAAGCGCCCCAAACGGTTCACCAAACAATGCTTTTTTCAGGCTGGCCATAGTGAAGTCGTCCACGCCTGCATACAGTTCCGTGGAGGGCATGGGTGTGTGGTAGGTAATAAACCCGCATTTCTGGTTAAATGCGATATGCAGTGCCGTAACGTCGCTGTAACCCGCGAAGAACTTGGGATTGCGGCGGATAACGTCGTAGTCCAGCATCCCCATAAGGCGCTGTGCGCCATATCCCCCGCGGATGCAGAAAATTCCATCGATTTCGGGGTCCGCGAACGCGGCGTTCATGTCCCGTGCGCGCAGCTCGTCGCTTCCGGCAAAATAGCCGTGCGACCTGCGGCAGCTTTCAAATACAACGGGGCGCAGCTCCAGCTCCTCCAGCGCGCGTACGGCGGGGCCGTAACGCTCCGGCGGAACCGGGCCGGCAGGCGCAACAAGCGCAACGCGGGCGCCCGGAAACAGTGGTTTTGGTTTCAGCATAAAAAACCTCCATCCGCCTCTCAACAGAGGTGTATCTCTTTATTTTCGTATTTTTTGTACAGCCAATCATCCTGCGGTAATGGTGCACAGCTAGTAGGGAAAAGCTGCTATTTTTGCGGTTTCTCCTCCAGCTGCCGGCGGTACTCTTCCAGCTCCGGCTGGTTCGCTAGGACAAAATGGCCAGGCTCTATTTCACACCAGACCGGCTTTTCTTTCGAATAATCGTGCTGGCCTGGGTCGTAAACAATCAGTTGTTTTTTCTTCTCGATCGATGGATCAGGCATGGGGATGGCGGAAAGCAGCGCGCGGGTGTAAGGATGCAGCGGGTGCGCGAAAAGCTGCTCGGTTTCGGCCAGCTCCACAATTACGCCCTTGTGGATGACCGCAATTCGGTCGGAAATAAAACGTACCACGGAAAGGTCATGCGCGATGAACAAATAGGTAAGCCCGCGTTCTTTCTGCAGGCGGGAAAGCAGGTTCAGCACTTGTGCACGGATGGAAACGTCCAGTGCGCTGATGGGTTCATCTGCTATAATGAATTCCGGCTGCATAATCAGTGCGCGCGCAATGCCGATGCGCTGGCGCTGCCCGCCGGAAAATTCATGCGGGAATCGGCTGGCGAATTCGGGCAGCAGGCCCACATCGCTCAGTGCTTTTTCCACGGCCCGCATCCGCTCTGCTTCGCTCAGGTGCCCACAGTTGTTCAATCCTTCGGACACAATGTAGGAAACCTTGGCGCGTTCATTCAGGCTGGCCATAGGGTCCTGGAAAATCATTTGAATTTTGCGGGTTAGCTCGCGGTCTAATTCCCTTGAAATTTTCCCACTGATGGTCTGCCCCTTATAGCGGATTTCTCCGCCGGAAACCGGATTAATGCGGATGATGGCACGGCCGATAGTGGTTTTCCCGGAACCGGATTCCCCCACCAGGCCGAACGTTTCACCCGGGTAAATATCAAAGCTGACGTCGTTTACGGCGGGAAACGGATGCCGTTTGCTGCCGAATGTTACTTTCAGGTTGCGTACCTCAAGCAGAGGCTCCCGATTGGTTGATTCAGACACTGCCGAAGCCTCCTTTGCGTAATTTTCCGATGACTTCCGGCGGGTCTACCTTCGGTGCACGCGGGTCTAACAGCCAGGTGCGCGCCTTGTGAGTGGGGCTTACAGTAAAGTAAGGCGGGCGCTTTACATAATCGATTTTCAGTGCATAGGGGTTGCGGGGCGCAAACGCGTCGCCCCGAATTTCGGCAAACAGGTTTGGCGGCGTTCCGGGAATAGAAAACAGTTCCTCCCCCTTGGTGCCGAGCTGCGGCAGGGAAGAAAGCAGCGCCCAGGTGTACGGGTGGCGCGGGGAGTAAAATACCTCTTCACAGGTGCCGATTTCCACAATATCGCCCGCGTACATAACCGCTACGCGGTCGGCCACGCCGGCCACCACGCCAAGGTCATGGGTGATGTATACGGTCGTTAAATGATATTTGTCTTTCAGCTGTTTTAACAATGAGAGAATTTGCGCTTGAATAGTTACGTCGAGCGCGGTGGTGGGTTCGTCGCAAATTAGAATTTTCGGGCGGCAGGCCACCGCAATGGCGATAACCACGCGCTGCCGCATTCCGCCGGAAAATTCGTGTGGATACTGCTTCATGCGGCGCTCGGGGTCGCTAATACCTACATCCTCCAGAATTTGAATGGCGGTTTCTTTCGCCGCGGGGCCATGCAGGTTTTGATGCAGCTCAATGGCTTCGCAGATTTGGTATCCAATGGTTTTCAGCGGATTCAGGCTGGTCATGGGGTCCTGCAAAACCATGGCGATTTCCCTGCCGCGCACGGTCAGCCATTCTTTTTCCGTCTTAAATTTGGCCAGGTCCTGCCCGTTGTATAAAATGGAGCCGCCGGTAATGGTGCCGTTTACGTCCAACAGCCCCATAAAGGTTTTGACAAAAACCGATTTGCCCGAGCCGGATTCCCCGACAATCGCAAGGCTTTCCCCTTCAAACAGGTCGAGCGAAACGCCGCGGATGGCGTTCAGCGTTTTTCCACGGAGGCTGAACTTGACTTCCAAGTCTTTGACGGAAAGAATGATGTTCGGTTCCATATTCCCAGCCCCCTCCTTAAACATGGTTTTTCGGGTCGGATGCGTCCGCGAACGCGTTGCCGATGATGTAGAACGAAATGGTGACAAAAGAAAGCACAATGGCCGGGAAGAACAGCTGGTAACGGAGTGCTTCCGAGGTCATCAGCACGCGGCCGTCGTTAATCAGGTTGCCCAGCGAGGGGATGCTGACCGGCAGGCCAAGCCCGATGTAGGTCAGGAACACCTCGTTGCCAATGGCGGCCGGAATTGCGAGCGCCATGCGCATCATAATGACGGAAACCAGGTATGGAAGCAGATTGCGGAAAATCACGCGCCGCGTGGGAGTGCCCAAGCAGCGGGAAGCAAGGTTGTAGTCCCGATCACGGATGATGACAATCTGGTTGCGGATAAAGCGCGCCATGTCCAGCCAGCCGGTCAGGCACATGGCAATGACCAGTGTGGAAACGCTGGGGCGCAGAATATACGAAAACAGAATTAGAACAATGGTCTGGGGAATGTTGTCCAGCACATTGTAAATTTCGGTGAACAAGCGGTCCAGCCTGCGCACATAGCCCCACAGCACGCCCATCAAAATGCCCAGCAGCGCTTCGGTCAGCGCCACGGCAAAGCCGATGAGCAGCGAGGTACGGGTGCCGCTCCAAACGCGGCTCCACAAATCCTGCCCAATGGAGTTGGTGCCGAACCAGAACTCTGCATTCGGGGTTTTGTTGCGCAGCTGCATGCCGTTTGCATCGTTGAAAATCTGGGTTGCGGAATGCTGCCCGGGCAGCAGCGGCTGAATGAACGTAAAGATGAGAATCACGCCGATTAAAATCAGCAGTGTGACCGCAGTTTTATTCTTAAAGAATACCTGAACGGTGGAACGCCAGTAAGAGTAATTGGAGTATCCGGTTTTTTCCGCCGCTTTTTCATCGAATCCGGCGAAGGAGAACAGCTCGTCGTCCGTCATATTTTCAAACGACTGATTGATGCTTTGCTCTACGGTGGCTGTTTTTTTATGCCTTAGTGCCATCAGCGTGCTCCCCCTTCCTTGGTGAAACTGATGCGTGGATCCATAGCGCGCATCAGCAGGTCGCCGAGCAGGAGGCCCACAATGCCCACTGCGGAGTAAATCAGGACAAGTGCCTGCACCATGTTGTTGTCCTGCCGCTGAATCACGTTGACCAAAAGGCCGCCCATGCCGGGCACGGAGTACAGCGATTCAATGTAAATGGAGCCCGCTACGGTATACAGAATGGAGGTAGGCAGGTACTGCACCATTGGCACGAATGCGTTGCGGAACACATGGTTCTTCATAATGTTTTTGCTGCTGACGCCTTTGGCGCGCGCCAGCTTTATGTAATCCTTGTTCAGCTCATCCACCATGTACCGCCGCAGCCACATGGCGTAATAGGCGATGTTCGGCAGAGCCAGCGAAACGGTGGGAAGAATCCAACTGGAGGGGTCGTCGGTGCTGAACAGAATGGGCACCCCAAACCAGTCGGTGCAGTAAAGCTGTATCAGCAGGTAATAAACCGCCGCAGGAACGGCCGTAATAAACACGATGAATGCGGTACCGAATTTATCCCAGAACTTGCTTTTCCCGCGGGCCATGGCAATGCCGAGCGGCAGGCCGAGCACCAGCGCAATGGCTATGCTGGCAAGTCCCATCAAAATGGAAACGGGCGCTTTGTCGCCAATGATTTCCAAACAGGGAACATTGGGGCGGAAAATCAAGGATTTGCCGAAATCACCGTGCAGAATCTGAATATAAAAGTTTTTCAGCTGAACCGGAAGCGGGTCTAAAAGCCCCATGCTTTTCAGGGCAGCCTGAATCTGGTTTTGGTCCAGCTTATCAAAGTTCTGGAAATAGCCTTCAATCGGCATCAGCCTCATCAGCGAAAAAACAATGGTCGCAATGATGAAGAGCGTGACGAGCGATTGGAGCAGCCGTTTCGCGGTGTATTTTAACATGTCAATGCTCCTTTTTGCAAACGATACGAATCAATCCTGCAACAGGGTGGATTCGTATCTTCTGCCGTTATTTCGGAAAATCAGGGTTTAGGCAGCAAAGATATCCAGTGGTACTTGGAATAAAATAGGAATCATGACTCCGCACTGGCGGAGTCATGATTCGTGCGGGTAGCTGCGGAAAGGATACACCGGCAAAACAGCGATGCACCGTTACGGGGTGCTACGGAACTTTACCGGGGTTCCCTTCCTATCGTTTCGGGAAGAAATTTTACTGGCCTGCTTTGGCAAGCGCTGCGCTGCGCTCGGTGCGCCACTGCTTTTCTGCCGCGTAGAATTCTTCCGCGCTCATTGGCTTCTGCATAATGTGCTGACCCTTCCAGCGCAGGGTGGAAACCCCGAACGGCGAATACTGTGCCTCAAAAACATTTAGTTTGTTTACCTGATAGCCGTTGTTGTTCAACCCATAGGGAATGATAAACGCATTGTTAATAAGGAATGCTTCCGCCTTGGCAAACGCGTTGTAGCGCGCGGCAACATCGGTGGTTTGCTGAATGGCGGCGTTGTACAGGTTGGTGTAGGTCTTATTGCCGTCCGCGTCGGTGTAACCTTCCACCTTTTCCGGCCAGTTATAGGTGCCGCCGTTCGGTTGGAACGGGTCGGTGAAAGTCTGCGGGTCGGCGTAATCCGGGCCCCAGTTGCACTTCATCAGTGCGTATTTGCCGGAGCGGCGTACCGCGGAAAGGAAGCCTGTGGCCGGGCCGGCTTCGGGGATAATGTCAATGTAATCCTTGCCGAGTAGGTTTTCCAGCTGCTGTTCCACTACCTGCGTTTCCTTATCCCAGTTGGTTGTGGAAGGATTGTAAGGAGTCAAAATCTTAATCGGGAAAGTCGCACCCGCTGCTTTCAGCTCGGCTTTCGCCTTCTCGGCGTACTGCTTCGCCTTGTCGGCCTGGAAAGAATCCCTGGAGGAAATCGCCTTCAGGTCACCAATTTGGGTGTAATCCGTTCCCTTCAGGTTGACGAAGTCGGGTGGTGTAATGGTGTTCAGAAGCTGCTGTTCCGGATGGTTCGGTTCCGCGACGGAGATTGCCTTTACGCGGTCCAGACCGTAGAAGATGGATTTGCGGAAATTTTCATTGTTTACAGCCTTTTTCCAGTTTTCCGGCTCATACTGTGCGTCGAACTTCGGGTCGAAGTTAAAGGCGTAGAAATACGAGTAGAAGCTATTGCGGCTGGGGGCAACCAGATTCTTGGTGTCGTCGTTCTTCATCCAGTCGTCCAGAATATCAGCGGAAAGGTACGCCTGGTCAATTTCCCCGCGCTTATACATTTCCGGCGCAAGGGTGGCCATTTCTTTATTATAAGTTTCTTTAATGCTGGTGATATAGACCTTATCCTTATCCCAGTAGGCGTTGTTCTTTTTGTAAACGTGCTCCTTCTGGGGCTCAAACGTGCTCAGAATGTAAGCGCCGTTGTAAAGCAGGTTGGTGTTGTCGGTGCCGAAGTTAGCGCCCTTTTCCTTCAGAAAGTCCCCGTTGGCCGGCAAAAAGCACACATAAACCAGCATAGAGAGGAAGTAGGAGGTCGGCTGCTTTAAGGTGTAGACCAGGGTGTAATCATCAGTCGCCTTTACGCCGACTTTGGAAAAGTCGGTGATTTTCTTGTTGAAGTAGTCCTCTGCGTTCGCCACCACGCTGTAAAACGCGTTAACGGTTTCGGATTTATTGTCGGGGTTCAGCAGGTACTGTGCCGCGTCGACGAAGTCCTGCGCTTTGACTTCCGCGACTTCATTGCCCTGATAATCCACCCATTTTACGCCCTTGCGCAGGTGGAACGTCCAGGTCAGCTGGTCGGCACTGGTTTCCCATTTTTCCGCCAGGCCGGGCTGCACAACGCCGTATTTGTCGTACTCCACCAGGCCATCCACGCAGTTTGCCGCAACCCACTGCTCGTTCTGGTTGCCGGTGGTCAGGTAGTTCAGTGTGGTCAGTTCGCTGGAATAAAGCCAGCGGAAGGTTTCTGATGACTGAGAAGCCTTTTTGCCGCAGCCTGTCAGGGTGCCGAGCAGCATGGCAGCGCACAGGAGCAGGGATAACAGCTTTTTCATAAGTTCATCCTCTTTCTCTTGATTCTGTTCTGTCTATGGATCAAAGGGCGGCGCTTCACACCGGCCTTTCTGCCATGGAATGAATTCAGAACGTAATCGATCACATAAAAACTAAAAGTAAATTATCGATTCATTTTTCGCATTTTACATGCGTGCCGCCATGAAACGCCGGAACGGTCTGGATTCCAAGCCCGGGGAGGCCGTTCATAACGATGCGGTTTTCCAGAAAATCCGGACCGCCCTCAAACGGGTCAGTTTTGCACAGGGAGGGGCCGTCCAGATCGATGCGTGTTACAATCCCCTTCGCCGCCGCCAGGTGTGCTCCCGCCGTAACGGCCAGCTTGCCTTCCAGCATGCAGCCCACCATGCATTCCACGCCATAGGTTTCGGCAATCGCGCAGATTTTCAGCGCGCCATAGATGCCGCCGGTTTTCATCAGCTTAATATTGATCAGGTCGGCCGCGTGTGTGCGGATGATCTCAACTGCATCCTCCGCCGAAAACACGCTTTCGTCCGCCAGAATCGGGGTGGAAACCGCACGGGTCACGGCACGCATTCCATCCAGGTCATGTGCTTTGACCGGCTGCTCGCACAGCTCGATGTCCAACCCGCGGTCTTCCATAGCGGTCAGAATCCGGATCGCTTCTTTTGCTGTCCAGCCCTGGTTCGCATCTACCCGAATTTTTACGTCTTTCCCGACTGCCTCGCGGATTGCGGCAATCCGTTCTATATCGCGCACGCCTTCCTTGCCGACTTTGGTCTTCAAAATTCGGTAGCCGCGCCGGACGGCGTCCAGACTGTCCCTTACCATTTCGTCAATCGGGTTTACGCTGATGGTCAGGTCGGTTTCCAGCTCCCTGCGGGCTCCGCCCAAAAGCTGATACAGGGGGGCGTTGTACCGTTTTCCATACAGGTCGTAAATTGCCATGTCCACGCAGGCTTTTGCACTGGTGTTCTTTTGAATGCACCCGTGCAGACGCTGCATAATGCCGTCCAGATTTTCAATTTCCATGCCCAGAATCGCCGGGCTTATGTAATCGCGGATTGCGCCGATGATGGAATCCTTTGTGTCGCCGGTAATAACCGCGGTGGGCGGTGCTTCCCCATAGCCGACCTCGCCGGTGTCTGCGGTAATCCGCACCACCACGTCCTCTATGTTTTCCACCGTGCGCAGCGCGGTTTTAAACGGCGTTGCAAGCGGCACGAAAATTTCGTCAATTTCGATTTTTTGGATTCTCATAAGCCAACCCACTTTTTCTTACTTATGCAATATTATTAAATGAAAAATTCAAGAATTACAGCATTTGTATTTGATTATAACATTATATCTACTGGTTGTAAAGAAATTAAAGCCAAGAAATGACGGATTATCGCAAAAAAAATTCATTACGATTTTGTTACCAAATCTTTCTGGATGTTACAAAATGTTACGAAATTTTACCGAAAACGGAGCGCGCGCCCGAGCGTTCCGTTTTCCACCTGACCGTTCCACAGCGCGGTTTCGCCGCCAATGAGCACGGCATCGATTCCAATCGGGGGGCGTACGGGGTTGTCGTAAGTGGAGGCTTCGGCAATGGTGTCCGGGTCAAAAATGACAATATCGGCGTCGGCGCCCACGTTAAGGCGTCCTTTCCCGGCTAGCCGGAACCGCTCCGCCGGACGGCTGGAGATTTTAGCAATGGCTTCGTCCAGGGTTATCTTTCCGGAGCGGAAATACTGCCGAAGGAAGCGCGGGAAGGTTCCGGCGGCACGCGGATGCCCCTGCCCGTTGTGCAGGAACCCGTCGGTTACGACCATTACGCTGGGGTGGGTCAGGGCAAGTTCCACTTCCTGCGGAATCATTACATGGCAGACCGTAATGGTGCCCGGTGCCTCCCGCCGAAGTTTGTGGAAAAGCTCCTCCGTGCAGCGGCGGCCTTTATACGGTCCGTCGCACAGCTCAATGCTTTCATAGGTGGTGTGGTAGTGTTCCAACCAGCCCTCGTCGTATGTGGTTTCCCCGATTTCCGTGCTGAATGCGTCGTACGGGTAACAGTCGACGCCAAGGTTCACCCCGTTCATGCGGTATTCATCCAGCAGGCCAAGGGCTTCCTCCATTTGGCCGTACCCGGCCATGCTGCCGATGTGCGACACCTGCGCCTGAATTCCGAGCAGACGGGCAATTTCCGCGATTTCGCGTACGGCGTCCACTGCCCCGGCCGCGTCCTCCCGGATGTGTGCGCTGATGGGTTTGCCCATCCGTTTGCACAGGGAGCCTACTTCCAGCAATTCATTGAAGGTGGTTCCAGGGGTGTATTTGATTCCGAATGAAACCCCAATGCAGCCCGCGGCGAGTTCCTCTTCCAGATTGTGGAGCATCCGCCGGGTTGTTTCGCCGTCAATCGGGCCGTATTTGTTAACACCGCCGGCACGCTGGCGCGCATCGGTATGGCCGACAAACAGGCCGAGGTTAATCGGGATTCCGATTCGGTCAACGTAATCTAAGTACTGTGCAGCGGACACAAATGCGTTGTTCCCGCAGTTCCCGCCCAAAGCGGTTGTAACGCCCATGCTCAGTTCCGCCAGGAACATGCTTGTGTCCAGCGATTGATCCTCGTTTCGGCCGCCTTCGTGCATGTGCACGTCAATAAAACCGGGGGCTACGATTTTCCCCTGCGCGTCAATCACACGGTCCGCTGCGGGCTCTTCACGGGTGCACAGGGCGATTTTCCCGTCGTAAATCATCAGGTTGAGTCTGGTGTGAACTTTATTAGCCGGGTCGACGACCGTGCCGTTTTTAATCAGTGTAGTTGTCATATTGTGTATCCTTTCCTGGTTGAAGCAATGATTCCGTGGCTGTGAGTGTTTTCTTAATGGGTTCCCTGCGAAACCTGATCGTCGTACAGTAGTTTTGTAGTTTTCTGAATGACCCGCTCAAAAGCGGGAACGTCGGTTTCGTTGGAGCAGAAGCAGACCACGAACGGCTGGGGTGCAAACACAATGCCTACATCGTGCGTAATGCCGTCGTCTTCCCCGGTTTTGTGTGCGATTTTAACTTCACCGGTAAAATAGAACGGCATTTTTCCGTTCAGACGCTGATTTTTCAAAATCTGGATCATTTCCTCGGATGCGCGCTTGGAAATCAGCGTGCCGCGCGCCATCTGCTCCAGCAGCAAACCGATTTCCCCGGCGGAAATGTAGTTTTCTTTCCCCTGTGCCGCGGCGGCAGAATCGAACAGAAGGCGGTTCACCGTGGTGACCGTCAGGCCGAGCTGGCGCATCCGCTGATTGACGGCTTCCATGCCGAATTTTTTCAGTAGGATGTTGGTTGCGGTGTTGTCGCTTAGAATGATCATCAGAGTGTACAAATCCCGCAGGGTGACCTGCAGCCCGGTGTGCATGTAATTCAGTGCCCCGCAGGAAGGCAGTTTATCCTCCTCGCGGATCACATACGTTTCCTCGGGGTTCGCTTCCCCTGCTTCCATGCGTGCAAATACCTCTGTTAAAACGGGGATTTTAATCACGCTGGCGGCCATCAGCGGCAATTCGGGGTTCCGGCTCAGCGTTTCGCCGGTGCTGAGGTTTTTATAATAGAATCCTGTTTTTCCCGGTACGGATTCAAACAGGGCTGAAATTTCATCTTGCAGACTCTTTTTCATGGAAAACCGTCCTTCCTTTTATAGATTCTGTTCGCTTTTCATTGATACGGGTTCAGACTTTTTTTCATTATAACGTGTTTTTAAGTCCGGTACAAGGCGAATCCACGTGCCTTTTCCATATCACTTTATCTTCATAAAGTTAATAAATTTAGAGAAACATAAAAGAATTTTATATGGATTGTGATGCATAATAACGCTATAATCTCCAATAGAAACCGGCAATGCGAATCGAATTTGTGCAATAATACCATAATCCGTTTCGCGATGGTTTGGCCGGCAGATTTGAAAAGAAAAACAATCAGAAAGCAGGGAGGATTTTTTCATGAAGAAAATGGTTGCATTACTTCTGGCAGCGGCTATGATGGCCACAGCAGCAGGCTGCTCCAACGCTTCAAACGCTTCTTCGGCGGCGAGCAACGCGTCCGCAGCAGGATCAGAATCCGCTGCAGCAGCGTCTGACATCACGGTCGGCGTCTGCATCTACAAGTTCGACGATACCTTCATGACCGGCGTGCGCAACAATATGACCGAACAGGCCAAAACACTCGGCGCGAAGACGGACATCCAGGATTCGCAGAACAAACAGCCGACCCAGAACGAACAGGTCGACACCTTCATTACCAAGGGCGTAAATGCGCTGGCCGTCAACCCGGTTGACCGCACCGCAGCAGCTCCGCTCGTAGAAAAAGCAAAAGCCAAGTCGCTTCCGATTGTGTTCCTGAACCGTGAACCGGAAGCCGAGGTTATGAAGAGCTATGACAAGATATGGTATGTCGGCGCGAAGGCAGAAGAGTCCGGCACCATGTCCGGTGAAATCATTGCCGATTACTTCAAGGCGAACAAATCTGCCGATAAGAACGGCGACGGCAAAATCCAGTATGTCATGCTGCAGGGCGAACCTGGCCATCAGGATGCTACCCTGCGTTCCAAGTATTCGGTAGAGGCCATTGAAAAGGCTGGCTTCGCAACGGAAAAACTGGCGGCCGACACCGCTTACTGGGATAAGGTTAAGGCAACCGACCTGATGAACAACTTCATCGCTTCCCAGGGCCTTGACAAGATTGAAGCCGTTCTGGCCAACAACGACGATATGGCACTCGGCGCAATCGAAGCACTGAAAGCGAAGGGCTACAACAAGGGCGATAAGTCCAAGTTTATCCCGGTTGTCGGCGTTGACGCTACGGCCCCTGCACTGGCTGCCATGGCGGAAGGCTCGCTGCTCGGCACTGTGCTGAACGATGCGGAAAACCAAGGCAAAGCAACGGTCAACATTGCAGTTGCAGCTGCGCAGAATAAACCGATTACCAAAGAAAACATCGGTTATGACGTAACCGACGGAAAATATGTTTGGATCCCCTATGTAAAGGTTACCCAGGATAACTACAAGCAGTTCCAGTCCTGATCAACCATTCAGGGCGCATGGATTCCGCGGGGAACGCGAAAGCAGGGCGCTTTCCGTTCCCCGCGAATTTTAGAAAAGGAGGAATGGCTGTATGGGCGAATATGTGTTGGAAATGAATGGGATTACGAAAATATTCCCCGGCGTAAAAGCGCTGGATAACGTCAGCCTGAAAGTCCGGCCCGGCAGCGTGCACGCGCTGATGGGAGAAAACGGCGCAGGCAAGTCCACCCTGATGAAATGCCTGTTCGGTATTTATCAGGAAGACGCCGGCGAAATTATCCTGGACGGACAGACAGTCAAAATCACTTCGTCAAAACAAGCTCTTGACCTTGGCATCTCCATGATACACCAGGAACTGCACCCCATCCGGTACCGGCCGGTGATGGAAAACATTTGGCTCGGCCGCTTTCCGATGCGGGGAATCGCGGTAGATAAAAAGGCGATGATCCGCGAAACCAAAAAGCTTTTTGAAGAAATCGACCTAAATATCAACCCCGAAGTACTGGCGGGCACACTTTCCGCCTCCAACCTCCAGTTGGTGGAGATTGCAAAGGCGGTCAGCTATAATTCGAAAATAATAATAATGGATGAACCCACCTCCTCCCTGACGGACAATGAAACGGAACACCTGTTTAAAATTATCCGTCAGCTTCAGAGTAAGGGCTGCGCAATCATCTATATCTCTCATAAAATGGAGGAAATCCTTAAAATTGCCGATGAGGTGACCATTATGCGCGACGGTCAGTACGTCGGCACATGGCCTTCCACAGAACTGACTACAGACCTGATTATCAGCCGTATGGTTGGGCGCGACCTGACCAACCGCTTTCCGCAGAAAGATTACACCCCGGGGGAGGAAGTGGTGCTTCGCGTAAAGGACCTGTGCTCTCCGCTGCCGAAGTCGTTCCAGCATGTGAACCTGGAGCTGCACCGGGGCGAAATTCTTGGAATCGGCGGCCTGGTTGGCGCGCAGCGCACCGAACTGGTAGAAGCCATTTTCGGGCTTCGTGCCATTGCTTCCGGAACGATTGAAAAGGACGGAAAGGAAATCAAAATCCGCAAGGTTGCCGATGCGAAAAAGAACGGCATTGCCCTGCTGACGGAGGAACGGCGTGCCTCGGGCGTGTTTGGCATTCTTTCCGTGCTGGACAATACGGTAATTGCCAGCCAGAAGGATTTTGCGCGAAATGGAGTTCTAATGCAGGGCAAACGCTATAAGGCGGCGAAAGAGTCCAACGCACAGCTCAACACCAAAACGCCGTCTATGGAAACGCTGATGCAGAACCTTTCGGGCGGCAACCAGCAGAAGGTATTGTTTGCCCGCTGGCTGCTCACGCACCCGGATATCCTGATTCTTGACGAGCCGACTCGCGGAATCGATGTTGGCGCGAAATACGAAATTTATACCATTATGCAGGACCTGATTCATCAGGGAAAATCCATTATCATGATTTCCTCTGAAATGCCGGAGCTTCTCGGTATGGCCGACCGCGTGATGGTCATGTGCGAGGGCCGGGTTACCGGCGTGCTCGACCGGAAAGAAGCGGACCAGATCAGCGTAATGCGGCTGGCCACCAAGTTTGTGCAGTAAAACAAAGGAAAGCGAGGTAATGAATATGGATAAACAGGAAAAAGTCATCCCACGCGGCAAATTTGCCTATACTTATATCATATTCGGCATTATTGTCGGAATCATCGGTACCCTGCTGCAGACTGCATTTTATGTAAAAACCCTGTACGATCTCCCCAAACTGCTTTGGATTGTTGCAGCAGTATTCGTTATATACGGCATTGTGCAGATTATTAAGGCACCAAGCATCGGCACAGATGTGGTGCTGTCCCCAAAATCAGCAAAAGAGTTTTTGACCAACAACGCAATTATGCTGGCATTAATGGTGCTGGTTATCGTGATTATGTTTATCGAGCCGCGTTTCATGCAGATTCAGGTTGCGCTTGATATTCTGACCCAGTCCTCCGTTAAGCTGATTGTCGCACTTGGTATTTGTTTTACATTGTTAATTGCAGGCACCGACCTTTCTGCCGGTCGTATGGTCGGTTTGGCCGGCGTTATTGCAGGCTCCATGCTACAGACCGAAACATATGCAAACCGCTTTTTCCCGGGGCTCCCCCAGCTCCCGCTGTTTGTTCCGATTTTAATCGCCATTGTCGTCTGCCTGCTGTTTGGCACGCTGAACGGCTTTTTGGTGGCGAAATACGATATGCATCCGTTTATTGCAACCCTGGCCGTACAGGTTATCGTGTTTGGCGCCTGTTCCCTGTACTTTGACCTGCCGCCGAACAATTCCCAGCCGATCGGCGGAATCCGCCCCGACTATCAGGCCCTCGGCCAGACGAAGCTGTTCGCATTTCAGATTGGAACCTTCCGGTTTGACGGCATTTCCGTTCTGGTTCCCATCGCCATGGTCATATGCGCCATCATTTGGTTTGTGCTGAATAAGACCGTATTCGGTAAAAATGTGTACGCCATCGGCGGCAACCGTGAAGCGGCAGTTGTTTCCGGCGTGAATGTGTTCGCCACGATTATGGGCATTTTCATCCTTGCAGGCGGCCTGTACGGCATTGCCGGTGTGTTGGAAACAGCCCGTGTTGCCGGTGCCGGTAACCAGTACGGCAACGGCTATGAGCTGGATGCCATCGCGGCCTGCGTGGTGGGCGGCGTGTCGCTGAACGGCGGCATTGGTAAGATCGGCGGCATCCTCAGCGGCGTGTTGATCTTCACCGTCATCCAGTACGGGCTGCAGTTTATTAATGTAAGCCCGATGTGGCAGCAGATTATCAAAGGCGTAATCATTGCAGTTGCAGTTGCCATTGATCTTTCCAAATATAGAAGAAAATAATCCACTCTTCCAATCGATAAAGCGATTCCATAGGACAAGAAATGTGGTGATACTGTGCGCGGGAGTCAAACCCCCGGTGGAAAACGCAGGGAGAGAAAACGCACGGCGCTCCGCATTGACGAGAAAACACTCCAATGGTTTGTCCTCGCAGCGGCAGCAGTCATTGTGGTGATTCTTGCTGCTCTTTTACTGAACTATTAAATGAAAAATCCACGGTTTGCACCGGAAAAAACGGAGCAGACGGGATTTTCCAAAGATTTGAATTTGCCGGCTCATCTCTTTCATACTATTTTTTCTAATTTCTCCTACCACAGACACAGCCCGCGCGGGAACTCCCGCACGGGCTGTGTTTCTTGCAGATTAAATCACTACATTTCGCTAGAATTAAAATAATGATGCAAAGAAATTTGTTTAAATAGTAGATTTCGTTGTTGCAGGTGTTATAATTATGATATCGCATATTTGGAATGGGGGGTCTTTATGGCGCTTTACCGCATCCTTCTGGTGGATGACGAGGAAGAGGTTCGGGAGGGAATCATCCGGAAGATCGACTGGGAAAGCCTAGGGTTCGAAGTGGCCGGCGACGCAGAAAATGGGTTGGACGCGCTGGAAAAAGCAGAGCATCTGCATCCAGACGTGGTCATGACCGATATTAAAATGCCGTTTATGGACGGGTTGGAACTTGGGGAAAAGCTTCGGGTTCTGCTGCCCTCTACCAAACTGATTATTTTTTCCGGGTTCGATGATTTTGAGTACGCCAAGAAGGCAATTAAAATTAATGTGGCGGAATACGTGCTTAAACCGATTAACTCCGGGGAACTTACCGAAACGCTGAAAAGGCTGAAGGCGCAGATGGACCAGGAATTTGCGGAAAAGCGCGATGTGGAAACCCTGCGCCGCAATTACTTGGAAAGCCTTCCCGTACTAAGGGAACAATTTCTGGTCGGCTTGCTGGAAGGGCGCGTTTCTGCGGAGCGCCTGCACGCGCAGGCAAAGCAGTTCGGCCTGTCGCTGGAAGCGGGGAATTGGGCGGTTGCTATGGTGCGCGCCGCCGCAGAACCCCGGGAATCGGCAGTTTGGAACGGCGAGGAAGAGCTGATTCCGATTTCCCTGAAACGTACACTGGAGGAGATCTTAGGCAATTACTGTCGTTTTGTCGACTTTTATTATTCCGACAGTATCGTGGTTCTTGCAGAACTGGAAGCAGCTGGGGGGATTGCTCCGCTGACAGCGGGCATTGACGAAGTCTGCAAATCCGCAGAACAGGTGCTTGGGGTTCACGTAACAGCGGGCGTGGGGACACCCTGCGATTCCCCAATGGAATTCCGACACTCTTACCGCGAGGCACAGAGCGCGCTGGAATACAGCACGGTGCCGGGCGCGGGAAGGACGGTTTACATAGGCGATATGGAACCGGCAATCCTGGTCAAGCCGGAGTTCGATGAGCAGGAGGAACGTGCGCTGGTCAATGCCGTGAAAATGGGATCGGAGGAAGAAATCCGTTCCTGCATGGAAGGAATCTTCGCCCGGCTGGAATTGGCGCCGCCGTCCCTCAATCGGTATCAAATTTATTTACTCGAAATGTTTTCCGCACTGCTGAAAATCATGCATGCCTGCGGACTGGAAATGGAGAAGGTTTTTAGCGGGAACGACAACATTGTGTCGGTGCTGGGCGGACTGCACACGCCGGAGGAAATGAAACGCTTTTATACAGAAAGCTGCGTGCGCATCAGCGAACTCATCCGGCGGGAGCGGGTGGATTCCACCAAGCTGCTCGCGGAAAACGCGAAGCAGTATATCGCAGAAAATTACCAGCGGGAAGACCTTTCCGTGGAGGAGCTCAGTTCTTTCCTCCACGTGAGTGCAACCTACTTTTCCACGGTGTTCAAGCGGGAAACCGGGATGAGCTTTGTGGCTTACCTGACGGAGGTGCGCCTGCAGCAGGCGGTCAACCTGCTGAATACCACGGATGATAAAACTTATGTCATTGCGCAGAAAGTCGGTTACCCAGAACCGAACTATTTTAGCTACGTGTTCAAGCGGAAATTCGGAGTATCCCCTTCGAAATACCGCAGCCAGAAGTAACCGGATGCAGCAAAGCGGGAGATCCGCTTTCAAAACGGAAATGGAACGGGAAAGGATGGAGAACGTTTGCGGGAAAAAATACGGAAAACGTTGGACCGGTCCAAACATTTTTTACACCAGCGCAGCCTTCAGTTTACCATCTCCATTACGTTCACCATTGTTTCTGTGCTGGGTATGCTGGTCGTAGGCATCTCGCTTTCCATGCGGTTTATCAGTTCTTCGGAAAAGATGGCCTCCGAGGATAACACCCGCATGGTCGACCAGGTCAACTTGAATCTTGACACTTACCTGCGCAGTATGCTGCGTATTTCGGACTCCATGTATTACCGGGTGATAAAAAATGCCGACCTTGCCAAGGACGACTTTAGCCGGGAAATGAGCCTGCTTTACGAAACCAACCGGGACCAGCTCATCAGCATCGGTGTGTTTTCCGGAACGGGACAAGTCATCGCTGCGGAGCCGATTTCTCAGGTTAAGCCGACCGCCGATACCACCAAGCAGGACTGGTTTATCAATGCAACGCGGCGGATTGAAAACAACCACTTTTCCACGCCGCACGTGCAGAATCTGTTTGTTAACCCCGAAAACAATTACCACTGGGTGGTGTCGCTCAGCCGTTCGGTAGAGC
The DNA here is from genome assembly GCA_012839345.1 of Clostridiales bacterium. Taxonomy (GTDB): domain Bacteria; phylum Bacillota; class Clostridia; order Oscillospirales; family Acutalibacteraceae; genus Caproiciproducens. The sequence goes on from DUNN01000013.1 coordinate 68,360, forward strand.
TGACCACCGCCGGGTCCATCGCGCACGGCGTGCTGTTGGTGGACATGAACTTCAGCGGGATTGAACAAATCTGCAAAAACGTTGATTTGGGGGAAACGGGTTATATTTATTTGATCGACCAGAATGGGGAATTGATTTACCACCCCCGCCAACAGCTGATTTATTCCAATTTAATCCATGAAAACAATTATGCTGCCGCCAAATATGAGGACGGCAACCATTTTGAATATTTCGAGGGGCAGGAGCGCCTGATTACAGTGAAAACCGTGGGTTATACCGGATGGAAAATCATCGGGGTTTCCTCCACGCAGGACATAACCTCCGGGTATTCGCAGATTAAACTGTTTGCACTGTTCTTCCTCTTTTTCGGTGTTTTTCTTCTGATTTTTGTCAACATGTTTTTGTCCTCCCGCATTGCGACTCCAATTAAGGAACTGGAACGGGCGGTGAAGGAAATTGAAAAAGGGCGGCTGGAGGATGTGAAAATCCCCACCTCCGGTTCTTATGAGGTGCGGCATCTGGGCCAAACATTGAATTCTATGGTGCATCAGCTGCGCAACCTGATGACGGATATTGTGGCGGAGCAGGAGTCCAAGCGGAAAAGCGAGCTGGACGCGCTTCAGTCGCAGATTAACCCGCACTTCCTGTATAATACGCTCGATTCCATCATATGGATGATCGAAAACGAAAAGTACGACGGTGCCATTACCATGGTTACGGCGCTGGCCAAGCTGTTCCGCATCAGCCTTTCCAAGGGGAAAAATATCATTTCCGTGGCGGATGAACTGGAGCATGTGCGCAACTACCTAACCATTCAGAAAATGCGCTATAAAAACAAGTTCGACTTTACAATTACCGCGGAACCCGGCACCGGGGAATGCGATACCATCAAATTGATTGTGCAGCCGCTGGTGGAAAACTCCATTTATCATGGAATGGAATTTATGAGCGGCGACGGGGAAATCAACATCCATTCTTATTTCCGGGAGGGTGATCTTTACATCGATATCATCGACAACGGGCTTGGCATGCCGCAGGAGCAGGCGGATCTGCTCCTGATGGAGGACAACACTACCCGCAAACGGGGAAAAGGTTCCGGCATCGGGCTGAAAAATGTGCAGGAGCGCATTCAGCTTTATTTTGGCAAGGAATACGGGTTGGCCATTTACAGCGAACCGGACGAAGGGACGACGGCACGCATTCATCTGCCCGCACGCCCCTTTGGGGACGGGGAGCCCCCGCGGGAAGGCGGTGCAAAATAAGAATGGATAACGGTTCCATGGAAAAAACCTCAATTACGAAAACAAAGGTGCTTGCTTTCGTGGGAATTCTGTTGGTCTTTATTGCCGCGTCCCTATTTTTGTACCGGGACCGGCTGTCGGAAAAAAAGAACAGCGATCCTTACGAAATATCGGTCATTATCCGGGGGAAAAATACGGAAAGTTGGACGACCATCCGCCAGGGAATTGACCAGGCGGCGAAGGACCTGAACTGCGACGTGAGCTTTGTTACGCTTTCCAGCGAAAACAACGCCGAAGAACAGGTGGCGCTCATTCAGCGCGAAATTGCCAACGGCGCGAATGCCATTGTGATTTCCCCCGTAAATTCCACCGACCTGGAAGAGCCGGTGCGCAAAGCGATGAAGCTGGTTCCCATAGTGTCGCTTCAGTCCACGGTAACCGGCATTCAAGGGCTTCCCTGCATTTCCTGCGATAATTACAAGCTGGGCAGTGCGCTGGCTGACAAGCTGCTTTCGGATGAAGAAGCAAAGCGAAAGGTCACAATTTTGCGCAACAGCATGGACTGCAGTTACATCCGCCAGCGCTATTTGGGGGTGAACGCAGTGCTGAGTAAGGAAGCCGGAAAAATTGATACCTGGGAAATTCCGGACGACCCACAGGAGGCCTATGACACCGCCCGTGGAATGCTTCAGAACAGCAGTTCCACCGCGTTTGTCGCGTTGGACGGAGCCACGCTGGATGCGGTGGCAAAGGCAGAACGCGACTTGCTGAAAACCGGGAGCAAACCGGTTCATATCTATGGGCTGGGCAGAACCAACACCGTGGTGTCGCTGCTGGAAAATCAGGTGGTTAGCGCAATCGGCGTGGAAAATGAGTTCAACCTCGGCTACCTCAGTATTCAGTCTGCGGTGAACCAGATTAATAAAAAAGCAGGCGCAGGAACGCCTCAGATTAATTTTGCAATTGTGGATCAGACCAACATGTATAATTCCGACAATCAGCGTCTGCTGTTCCCCTTTGTACGCTGAGCGGAGGAACTGTTTTCAAAGGGCGGCGGCTTACGCGCGGCATGGCGTCCGGAGGAAAAGCACAGAGCGCGAAGAACGGAGGGTTGGTATGAAACGGTGGATTCGCCTGACGGCGGTGATTCTGGTACCTGTTTTTCTGTTCCTTTCCTGCTGTTCCTGTGGGACCCAGTCTGATGCGGGAAAGGTTCAGACCATTCGTATTGGGGTAACGGTTTACCGGAAAGACGATACGTTCGTTGCAAGCCTTTGTACTTATTTGGAACAGATTGCAAAGAAAAAAGAGAACGAGAGCGGCAAAAAAATAGTGCTCAATATTGTGGACGGCCAGTCCAGTCAAGCACTACAGAACGACCAGGTGGATCAGTTTATTTCACGCAATTACGATGTAATCTGTGTGAACGAAGTGGACCGCACCGCGGCGGCTACCATTGTTAACAAGGTAAAGGCGGCGAAAATCCCCCTTATCTTCTTTAATCGAGAACCGGTGGAAGAGGATCTGCGAATGTGGGACCACGCGTATTACGTGGGCGCGGACGCCGCGCAGTCCGGCCGGCTGCAGGGCGAAATTGTAGTGGAAGCCTGGAAGAAGAACAAATCGCTGGATTTAAACGGGGACGGAAAGCTGCAGTATGTGATGTTGGAGGGTGAGCAGGAGCATCAGGATGCGCTGCTGCGCACAGAATATTCTATAAAAGCGATCACCGGGGCGGGCATCCATGTGGAAAAACTGGCGGACGACATTGCCAACTGGCAAAGGGCACAGGCGAACTCTAAAATGACGCAGTGGATTGAAAAATTCGGTTCCCGCATTGAAGTGGTGCTGGCAAACAACGACGACATGGCACTGGGTGCGATTGACGCGCTGAAGGCGAGCCACCTGGACCCCAAACCCATTGTGCTGGGCATTGATGCCACACAGGCCGGACTGAAGGCAGTGGACGACGGCAGCATGTACGGCACGGTGTTCAACGACGCCCGCGCGCAGGCACAGGCGATTTTTGACCTTTCCTATTCCTATGCAACGGGATTTACCACATCCGGCGGGGCGAAACCGAGCGGGCGGTATGTCCGAATTCCATACCGCGTGGTGACCCGTGAGAACTGCCAGGATATTCTGGACGAGATGAGGTCCTAGGGAGCTCAACTGTGCGGGCGAAAAAGGATAGGGATCCTTTACGCGAGGAGGAACACCGGTATTTCGAGTCGATAACAACTACAAAAAAGCCTCCGAAAGGAATCGAGTCCTTCCGGAGGCTGCATTCTTATTGAGAGTAATATTACTTTTGATTTTTAATGAAATTCCAGCTATCCCGGCACATTTCATCCAAATTGAGCTTCGCTTCCCAGCCGAGTTCGCGCTTTGCTTTGCTTACGTCGGCATAGCATTCGGCAATATCACCCGGTCTGCGCGGGGCAAACTGATAATTGACTTTTGTGCCGCTGGCTCGCTCAAACGCGTGAACCACGTCAAGTACGCTGCTGCCTTTGCCGGTGCCCAGGTTGTACGCCTGCGCGCCCGCAATGGAGTCGAGCTTTTCCAGTGCTTTCAGGTGGCCGGTAGCCAGGTCACATACATGAATGTAGTCGCGCACGCCCGTGCCGTCCGGGGTCGGGTAATCGTTGCCGTAAACGCTCAGGCAGGGCAGCTTGCCGATTGCGACCTTCATGATATAAGGCATCAGATTGTTCGGAATCCCGTTCGGATTTTCGCCGATCAGGCCGCTCTGGTGTGCCCCAATGGGATTGAAGTAGCGCAGAAGCGCAACTTTCCAGTCCTTTTCTGCAAAGCAGAGGTCTTTCAGAATGGTTTCGATCATCAGTTTTGTGGTGCCGTACGGGTTGGTGGTGGAAAGCGGCATGTCTTCCTGGAACGGCACGGTGTTGTTCATGCCATAAACGGTTGCGGAAGAGCTGAACACCAGCTTTTTCACGCCGTAAGCTTTCATCAGCCGAAGCAGGTTAATGGTGCCGGTCAAGTTGTTGTGGTAGTATTCCAGCGGTTTGCCAACGGATTCGCCAACCGCTTTCAGTCCGGCAAAATGGATGACGGCGTCGATTTTGTTTTCTTGAAAGATTTTTTCAAATCCTTCATAGTCCAGCATGTCGCACTCATAAATTGGGAAGGTTTTTCCGGTGATTTTTTCCACCGCACGCAGTGCTTCGGGGGAAGAGTTGCTATAGTTATCCATTACAATGATGCCGTAGTTGTTGTTTAAAAGCTCAATGCAGGTATGCGAGCCAATATAGCCCGCGCCGCCGGTTACCAAAACGTTCATGGTTGTGTCCATCCTTTCTCTGCAGGAATCCGGAACAGGTTATTTCCGGGATTTTTCCTGAAAACGTTTGTATGCCGCACGAAGTTCCTCAGCGGTTTCTTCGGGGCAGGTGGGGTTGCAGCTTGCCCATGCGCCTGTTTCACTGGAGGCATTAAACTTTTGCTTTTCCGCGCTGCGCATCGGCGGGAAAAACTCAATGTGGAAGTGATAATCCTTAGAGTAATCGCCCATGTTGACCGGAGCATTGTGCATGCACATCATGTACGGGAATTTATAGCCGAACAGGCTATCGAGCATTCCGGCCGTGTCGCGGACGGTAATGCCGAATGCGTCCTTTTCTGCTTCCGTAAAGTCGGTCATGTATGGAACATGGCGGTTCGGGAAGATATAAACGCCGTAGGGGTATTCCGTGAAGAACGGCAGAAATACCGTAAAGTATTCGTTTTTGAAGATAATGCGTTTGTCTTCCTTTAACTCGTTTTTCAGCATGTCGCAAAACAGGCAGGCGTGCTTATCTTCATAATACTCTTTTGCAGAATTAGTTTCAAGTTCCAGCTTTTTCGGAAGGAACGAATAGCCGTAAATCTGGCCGTGCGGGTGCGGCATGGTTACACCTACCACTTCTCCACGGTTTTCAAACGGGAAAACATACTTAATTTTTTCATCAGCGCGCATGACTTCAAAGCGCTCGCACCAAAGGTCTACCAGCTTACGCATATGGCTGTCGGAAAGCTCCGGCAGGGTTACGGTGTGGCCGGGGGAGTACAGAATAACTTCGCATTTTCCGTAGCTTGGGCGGACTTTGAAAAAGTCCGTTGCAACATCGTCCGGCTCCGGCGGATTCTGCGAAAGGGCGGGGAAGTCGTTGTCGTACTCCATCACTTCGTAATCCGGAACTTTGCCGAAGCTCGGGCAGAACGGGCAGAAGTCCTTGGGCATCTGCGGTCTGCCCTGCCGGTTCGAAGCGATCATAATCCAGTCTTTAATTAATGGGTGCCATCTTAATTCAGCCAATGGTGAAACCTCCTGTATTTTTGCAATAAACCGTGAACAAGGAACCGTAAGCCATGCAAAACCGGGAACGAATAGGGCTCCCTTTTCACGAAGGAACCTTTTTCTTTCTCTGTCTAGAAAGACTTTGCGGGATGGAACACGGTAAGGTTACTATGATAGTGGGAAAGACTTTTGCTGCGATCTTACAGCCGCTTCCCTGCTCTTTGATTTTGCGTTAGATAATTTTAATGCCGCCGACCGGGCGGATGGAGAGGGTGTGGCAACTGCCTGCCCCGAGCACAGCCTCCATTTTTTCAACGAATTCCGGCAGATAATTCACCGGGACAAAGGTCTGTACCGTACCCGCAAAGCCGCCGCCGTGCACGCGGTAAGCGCCGCCAACGGGCTTCAGCAGACGCTCGCACAGCGCCAATGTGAGGGAAACGCCCTGTTCCTGCACATGGGAGGGAGAAAAGACGTTTTGCAGATACATATAAGAAGAGTGCCCGCTTTCCACCACCAAATTTTTAAAGGTGGAAAAGTCGTTTGCTTTCAGTGCTTCTACTTCTTTGCCGACGCGGGCATTATCGCCGAAGTAATGCATGGCGCGCAGAACACAGCGGTCACCCATCTTCTGGCGCAGCGCGCCGATCTGCGCGTAAAATTCGGTTTCGCTGACTTGGGAGAGAAGCTCTTTGCCAAAAAACGCTGCAACCTCTTTCATTTCTGCCGGAATGGCGGCATAGTCCGGGGTCAGGTCAGCGTGGTTGCCCCGGGTGTCAATAATGCAGAGTGCGTAGCCGCAGCTCGCAAAATCAAAGTCGATTTTTTCTACCTCGGGATGTTCCTGATCTCCAAAATCAATGGTAATAAAACCGCCAACGGAGCTTGCAGCCTGGTCCATCAACCCGCAGGGTTTGCCGAAAAAGACGTTTTCGGCATATTTCCCGATTTGTGCCACCCGGACTGCGCTTTCTTTCGCACCGCAGAAAAGATGGTTTACAATGGTTCCGATCAGAACCTCAAATGCGGCGGAGGACGAAAGCCCGGAACCGGAAAGCACACTCGACGTAGTGTAGGCGTCAAACCCTTCCATGGTGTAGCCCAGTTGCGTGAACTTTGCGAGGATGCCGCGAATCAGCGCAGCGGAATGGTTCTGTTCTTCTTCTTTCGGCTCCAGTTCGGCAATGTTCACCGAATCCATGAGGTAACCCTCGGATTTAACATTGACCGTCGCGTTTTCGTTTTTGGAAACGATGGCGACGACGTCCAAATTTACGCTTGCTGCCAATACATGCCCGCCCTGATGGTCGGTGTGATTTCCGCCAACTTCCGTGCGGCCCGGCGCGCTGAATACCGCAACCTCGCGGTTGGCACCAAACTGCTCTTCAAACGCTTCCACCGCATGGATAAGCCGGGTGCGGTACGGTTCCAGCCCGTCAGCCCCGCAGACGTAAATGTGGGAAAGATCCGAGTCCAGTTTTCCGGATCGGATATACTCTTTTAATTGAGACGACAGCATTTTACTTCCTCCCCTATCCTGTTGATACAAATTTGCCCGATACCGATTTGAATTATGTATTTTATGCTCTCATTCTATTCCCCATGAAGCGAGTTTGCAAGAAATATTTGTATCACTTTTATTCAAAAATGTTGCATACATCAAAAGGCATGGGTTGTCTGCAGCAGGCGCCGCAACCCACCTGTTCTGGGCTTGACGGCTTCGGATTATAAATGCAAAAATTTGCTCTTTTTATAAGACGGCTGCAAGATAACCGGCTGCTGGTTCGTATTAGAAGTGATAGGAGGCGTTGTAATAGTGGATACACAGACCAATCTTCCGATTTTTCTCGGTACGGTCACCGACCCTTTGCAGTAAATCTTCCAGTTTCATCACGGCAGCGGACGAAATCCTCGCCCGCTGCTGCTTTCTGATCGGTAAGAAAAATCCACCCTCTTTAGGTGGAATCCCTTACAATCAAATTTGGCAGGGTAGTATAGGTCTGTACTTGCAGAGCTGGATTTTTAATTTTTCGAATCAGCATCGTCCCTGCCTGCAGGCCCATGTCATGAACATCAATGTCCACAATAGTCGGGGTGGGATCGATCATTCGGGAAAGGGGAAAATCGTCAAAACAAATCAATGCAATGTCATCCGGTATTTTCAAATTGTGTGCATTAATAGATTTTACCACCCCTAGGGCAATGTTGCTGTTTTCACATATAATAGCTTCGGGACGGTCTTGTCCCTCCAGCAGTTCGCTGGTTAAAAGGAACCCGCTGATTTTTGTAGAATCTCCATATTTAATAAAATCCGGAGCAATCGGCAGATTTCTCTCTTCTGCAACAGTGATAAAGCCTTTTAAACGCTGCGCTGAAATTTCATCACTTAGTTCGCCACCGACAAATGCAATTTTTTTATAGCCGCGATCACAGAGGTGCTCCGCAGCTATTTGACCCGATAAATGATTGTTTGTATCAATCCAGCATACTTGGCTTTCAAAATTCGGTTTGCCGATGACCACATGAGGAAACTCTGATTTTATCAAAAGCAAAGCCAGGCTCTTTGTCGTTGCGGAACCGTGTACTACTATACCATCTGCGCTCTTTTGTGCAATGATTTGTTCTACAGCTATTGTTGCTTCATCTGCCTGCCGCACCCCAACAAAACTCAAATTATATTCTTTTTTAGCCAGGACTTCCTGAACACCGCACATGATTTCAAACATATGCGGGTTGGTGAACGCGGTATGTGGATCCAGCTTTGCTAAAAAAACAATATTGCGCGTTATCTTTTGCGCAAAATTGCGCGCCTGTGTGTTGGGATAGTAATGCATCTGTTCCATTACTTGCTTGACTCGCTGAACAGTAGCTTCAGAAATTGTGGGAGAGTGATTAATGATTTTAGAAACGGTGGAAGGCGAGACTCCTGCTCTCAGGGCTACGTCCTTTATTGTAATAGACATTGTAACACCCCATTTTGAAATATTTAGGAAACCGGTATACTGATATAGTACACCGGTTTCCTAAATATTTCAAGCATTATCCACTAAAAAGTATTGATTTATTAAATATATGTAGCTATAATAGTGTCAAATAAGGAAATTTAGGTTTTCCCATATGAAAAATTAAAGAAACCGATTTCCTGACTTTATAAATCATTGAGGAGGGATTCCTGTGAAAAGGGCAAAAAAAACATTGGCATTCTTATTGGCAGCATGTATGGTCGGATCTTCACTGGCCGCCTGTCAGAGTCCTGATGACTCGGCACTTACGAAAAGTGCGTCGTCGTCAGCTCCTTCGGAGAATGCCCCAAAGGAACCTGTTACGATTACTATTTGGCACGAAACAGACGCTGCCGTTGCCAAAGCATTGCAATCTGAGCTGGACAAACTTGCGCCAGATATTGTAGTAAAAGTGGAGCGCAAAGAAAAACTTGGTGATGCGTTGAAACTCGTTGGAAATGATCCCAGCAGTGCGCCGGATATGTACTTTTATGCACATGATAAGTTAGGAACTTTCGCGCAGATGGGTATTCTTTCACCTGTTACCAACTACATTTCCAAGGATGATATGAAAGAATTGTTGCCAATGACTGTGAATGCAGCAACTTTTAAAGACGAAATTTATCAGCTTCCTGTGTATTTTGAAACACAGATGTTTATGTACAATAAAAAACTGATGAAAGAACCGCCAAAGACAACGGATGACCTTTTGAAGTACATGAAAGATAACACAAAAGGCGGTACATATGGTTTTGTAGAACAGCACAGCACACCATACTTCGCTTCTGCCTGGATGCACGCCTATGGTGCTTCCATCATCAATGATAAAGCAGAACCGGGACTCAATTCTCAGCAGATGATCGATTCGATTATATATCATAAACAATTTGTTCCCTATATGCCGTCGGATGGTGAGTATAATACGGTAACTACCTTGTTCAAAGAGGGAAAAGCGCATGCAACCATCGGCGGGCCATGGTTGGTGCCAGAGGCGAAAGCCGCGAAAATTGATCTGGGGATAGCAGCCATGCCTATAGTAAATGCCACCGGAAAGCCGCTTACTCCATATTCCGGTGTACAGGGCGTTTGTGTGCTGAAAACAGCGAAAAGTAAGAAAGATGCTGTCACTGCAGTGCTGAAACAGCTGTTGAAGACTGATATCGGTATCTCGCTGGCAAAAACTGCAAACTGTGCCCCTGCAAATTCAAAGTGCTATGACAATGCGGATGTAAGTGGCAACGAAATGATTCAGGCTATGAAGACAACCGCTGAAGCCGTGGTTCCAATGCCTAATATTCCGGAAATGGATGTTATGTGGACGGTAACCGAGAGCATGCTTGCAAACATCAATAAGAATAACGCAAATATTAAGACAGAATGCGATAAAGCGCAGAAAGATGCGCTGGATAAAATTGAAGCTATGAAATAATAAACTTCAAATATGATAATTCTCTTAGGCTTTATTGGTTTGAATTAAATAAGGCCTTGTTAAGAGGCGATGGCGCAGAAGGCTACATCGCCTCTTTTTCGGAAAGACTGGTGAAGACATGAGTAAAAAATTACGTCCATACGCCTATTCGTTCCCAGCGTTGGCGGTAATTGGTTTGATTGTATTATTCCCGATTTTTTATACTGGTTATATTTCGTGCACCAATATGAATATTTACCATTGGTTCGATTTCAGATGGATTGGGACAGAGAATTATAAAAAAGCGTTGTTCGTTTTTGATTCAGGATTCTTCCCTGCCTTGCTTCGAACGATTGCATGGACAGCCATTAACATGATCATTCAGGTAATAGTGGCGTTTTTCATTGCAGTTCTTCTGAACAGTGAAGGACTCAGACTAAAAAATCTGTATAAAACTCTTTTGATGTTTCCTTGGGCCATGCCGGCCTATGTTTCCATTTTACTGTGGCGCATGGGCATATACAACACGGAGTTCGGCCTGTTAAACCAGTGGCTCAAGCAGTTGGGGCTTGGGCCTGTTAATTGGCTCAGCAACAGCAGTGTAGCTTTTTTTGCCTGTATTATCGTTAATCTGTGGATGGCATTTCCATTTATGATTATGACTATTGACGGTGCGCTGCAAAGCATTGATAAATCGTATTATGAAAGTGCAACACTGGACGGAGCCGGGTATTTTACCAAAATAAGAAAGATTACGGTCCCATCCTTGTGGCCGATTATTGCGCCGGCTGTGATCATGACAACCTTTACCACGTTCAAACAATTCGACATTATTTTCCTGATGACGCAGCAGCAAGGTGCCAATACAGGCGCTAACGTCCATACGGTCATTACCTACGCTTATGAAAAAGCATTTATCACGAATAATTATGGATACAGCTCCGCTATTTCAATTTTAATTTTTGTTATTATTATCGTCGCGTTTCCGATTGTCAGCAGGAGAACGATGAAGGAGGAGGGAATAGGGTGAGTAATCGAAAAGCAAGACGTACCATACGGCTTACGCTAATTAATCTGTTTTTTATTGTTATCTGCGTTGCAAGTATGATTCCGATTTTTTATGCGTTTTCCGTTTCCCTTAATTCCGGGAACAACCTGCTGTCTTCCAGATTTTTGCTCATTCCCAAAGAGTTTACACTAAGCAATTATAGTACGGTGCTGTTTGAAAAACCTTTTTTTCTGTGGCTGAAAAACAGCATGCTGCTTGCTCTTTTTACGGTTATTATTGCATTGGTTGTTAGCGTTCCGGCCGCCTACGCGTTTTCTCGACAGCGTTTCAAAGGTAGAAAGTTTCTGCTCTATATTCTTTTGCTGCTCAATGCGTTTCCATCCATCCTTTCTATGTTTGCATTGTACCGTTTGCTCCGGCCGATGGGATTAATCAACTCTTATGCGGGGTTGATTCTGATTTACACCGGGACCATGACCATTTTCAGCTTATGGAATATGAAAGGGTATTTTGACACGATTCCGGAAGAAATTGAGGAAGCGGGAAAAATTGATGGTGCAAATGATTTGCAGATTATGGCGAAAATTGTTCTTCCGCTTGCAAAACCGACCATTATTGTCACTGCGGTAATGGTGCTCATTTTTGTCTGGAACGAGTATATTTTTGCCATCAATTTTATGACAGGCGCTGAAAAATATACATTGGCGGCAGGTCTTTATGCCTTGCAGGCAACTGAATATACTCGCAACTGGCCGCTGTTTTCCGCTGCTTCTCTCCTTGCATCCATACCAACTCTTGTTATCTTTTTCTTGATTCAAAAACAAATGACTTCCGGCCTGACGGCAGGTGGCGTAAAAGGATAATGAAAGGAGAAATTTTATATGCTAAGAGAAGCGGTGTTCCATCAGCCGGAGTCCAACTATGCTTTTGCCTTGGATGAAAAGACGGTTGTGATTCGAATTAGGACAAAAAAAGATGATTTGCTGCGTTGTATCCTGTTTTATGGTGACCGAGTATGCACACAGGATCCAATTTACATAAAACAGATGCCTATGAAAAAAGTCGGTAGCGATCAGTTGTTTGATTACTATGAATGCGTATTTGTTAGCAAATATACCCGAATCTGCTACTATTTTCGTTTGGAAGATGAAAACGAAACGCTCTATTACTACGGTGATGAATTTCATCTTTCAGACCAGTGCAGTCGAACGGAATATTATCAGTTTGCCTATGTGCGCCGGGAAGATATTGCCTGTGTGCCGCCGTGGTCAAATTCTGCCGTGATTTATCAGATTTTTCCGGATAGTTTCGCTACGGGTAAGCGATACATTAGCGGAAAAGGTTTGCAGATGAAAACAGAATCCGGAAAGCTGTGCGTTTCACATAACGGAGGAACTTTGCGTGGAATTCTAGAGAATGTTGATTATCTTTCAGAACTGGGCATTAACTGCATTTATCTGAATCCGATTTTTGCTGCTTCTTCCTACCACAAATATGACACGATTGACTATTTTACGATAGATCCGTGCTTCGGAAACAGAGAGGACTTGAAATCTTTGGTATCAGTCTGCCACCAGAATAATATTCGAGTGGTCTTGGATGGTGTGTTCAATCACTGCGGATTCGAATTTTTTGCTTTTCAGGATGTTCTGAAAAACGGAATAAACTCGCGATATGCAGACTGGTTCTACCATTTGGAGTTCCCCATCAAATATGAAGTTCCTCCGAACTATGAGGCCTTTGCTTATGTGCGCGAGATGCCGAAGCTTAATACTGGAAATCCGGAAGTAGCAGAGTACTTTTGTAAGGTTGGTACCTATTGGATTCGGGAAGCAAATATCGACGGATGGCGGCTGGATGTGGCAAACGAAATTCATCACGATTTTTGGCGGCAGTTTCGAAAAGCAATAAAAGCTGTCAAGAAGGATGCGTTTTTAATCGGGGAAATTTGGGAGGATGCCGGGCAATGGTTACAGGGAGATCAACTTGATTCCACCATGAATTATCGCTTTTCCAATTTGTGCAGAGATTTCTTTGCTCAACGCAGTATTACGGCGCGGGTATTTGGTGAAAAACTTCATGCCATGGTGCTACGTTACAAAACGCCAATAGCCTATGCTCAGATGAATTTATTGGATAGTCACGATGTTCCTCGCTTTTTGTCAAAATGCGGAGGAGATTTGCAACGGTTGAAACTGGCAATTTTTTTTATGATGACTTTTATCGGAGTGCCGTCTGTTTTCTATGGAGACGAGGCAGAAATTCAGGGTACAACGGAACCTAAATACCGCTGTGCCATGCCATGGAAGGATCATCCGGAGCAGGGGGAATTGTTCCAGTATATAAAAGAGTTGATTGCACTTCGAAAAGAATATAAAGCATTAATCTATGGCGGTTTTCAAACGGCTTTTGCCGACGACGGAGATGTATATGTTTTCGTGCGTTGGACTGATACGGAGAAACTGCTGATTGCGCTGAATAACAGCGACGAGGAAAGGACGGTGAATATTTCAGCCATTTCGCCGGAGGCGGACTTCTGCAGTGTTTTTCCGAAAAGCAAAGAAGAATCCATTGGAGCAGAATTAAAGCTTTCTTCAATGGAAGGAAGAATCATACGCTGTGACCAGAATGGAGAATAGGTTATGAAAAAGAGGATTACTGCACTTGTGTCATTGGTATTGAGTTGTTTGTTACTTTTTGGTGTTTGTGTACAATCGCAAAAAGTTGAGGCGGCAACAAGCATTCGCGCAGAATCAATTTATCAAATCATGGTTGACAGATTTTATGATGGCGATACTTCTAACAATGCGACTGGCGAGGCTTTTCGGAACGGCGAAAGTTCACAGGATGATTTCAGATATATGCACGGAGGCGATTGGCAGGGTGTGATTGATCAGCTTCCATATATCAAAGGAATGGGCTATACAGCCATCTGGATTTCTCCTGTCTCAGATCCTCAACTCTGGAGTGTGCCTGATTCCACCGGTAAGCAATGGCCCTGTGCATATCACGGGTACAACGTATATGACCCTAACAGAGCCAACCGCTATTTCGGTTCTGCAAATCCCCAGTTAAGCAAAGAAAAATTAAAGGAACTGGTTGACAAATGTCACCAAAATGGAATAAAAGTAATTCTTGATGTAGTCCCAAATCATGTGGGAGACTATTTGCAGGGCACGGGCTCAGGTGCGCACTATATTTCAAACGGCGGACTCAAGAAAGGAAGTCAGGTGCAGCCAGCGGCACCATTTAACAATGTCAACTGGTATCACAACAAAGGTGACATTGATTTTTCAAAGGAATTGCCCCACACATCTTCCAGCACACAAATGCTGGAAGACCATGATTTAGGCGGACTAGATGATATCGATTTTGACAATCCTGATGCGAAGCAGGCAGTATTTGATTCAATCAAGAGTTGGTTTACATATACCGGAGCGGATGCTGCCCGTGTGGATGCTGCGAAATGCATGAAGCCATCCGATATTCATGCGTTACAGGAATACCTTGGAGTAGCAACATTTGGTGAGAATTTCGATATGGATAGCAACTTCATAAAAGATTGGGTCGGTGACAATGCTGAAACTGGAATGCTTGATTTTCCATTGTTTCAAGCCATTGTAAATGACTTCGCTTATGGACAAAATTTTGACAATACGTCAGAAATTTCTCTGAAAAAGGTATTCGATCAAGATTATCTATATGGAACACATGTGAATGATATGGTTACTTTTATTGATAATCATGACAGAAACCGTTTCTTAACAGAAGCTGGAGGCGATGTGTCAAAGCTTCATAATGCTTTGACTTTCATTTTTACAGCAAGGGGGATTCCTAGTGTATTCCAGGGGACTGAGCAGAACAAAGGAAATGCCAACGGTCAAACGATCAGTGGAATTGCCGACACATGGAACCGGTGGTGTATGGTTCAGAAAGATTCTAAAGGGAACGTGATTCATAACTATTTTAATGATACCAACACAAATACTTATCAGTTAATTGCGAAACTCAATCAGCTTCGCAGTAAATACGAAGCATTGGGAAACGGAACTCAGCGCGAAATGTGGTCTTCTCCTCATTTTTACGCGTTTTCAAGAAGAATGGATACTGGGAGCAATTCCGGGCAGGAATTGATCTGCGCATTTAGCAACTCTTCCTCAATGCAAACCGTAACTATGCCGATTCGGGCGGAAAGCACACTGGAAGCAGGAACTACGCTGGTTAATGTTATGGATCCCAGTGACTCTGTGGTTGTGACGTCGAATAAAAAGATTACAATCAGCTTAAATGCGAATTCATCTAAAATCTATGCGGTTGGCAAGCCGTCAACTGATAAAATCCCCGTAACCTTCACTATAAATAATGCAACCACTTTTTATGGGCAAAATGTGTATATAGTGGGCAATACTGCCGAACTTGGAAATTGGGATCCAAAATACGCAGTCGGTCCAGCAGCTTGCCCAAATTATCCAACATGGACGATAACGGTGAATCTGCCTGCTGGCAAAGCGATAGAGGTTAAGGCAATCAAAAAGGATCCTTCCGGTAATGTTGTATGGGAAGATGGCTCTAATCACAGTTATACTATACCAACCGCTGGAAGTGGAAATATCACTATTAATTGGTAATCAGAGTGCGAAATACTCAAAAGTGTTTTTTGGGAGGCTGATTCCGAAAAGTCCGCTTATACCATCAAGGGCTTCATGAGATTAACGTTTACCGAACCGGAAGCCACACAGCAGGTTGATATCTATTACAATTGGAATGCTACCAGAAACGTCCGAAACAGAAGTCATTTCTGAGAAAGGCCCGGAGTCTTTGAATTCCGGGCCTGAATTGTTTGTAAGGAAATATAAAACAACTGTCGTGATAATCTTCATCAAATCTCCATAAAGAATGTGCTTTTCTCCCTTGCAGCGGTAGTTGTCATCGCTGCAGGCCTTTTCGTAGCAAAAAATCTCTTTCCGCAGAAACAGGCAAAAACTACGCAGACAATTAGCCAGACCGCAAATGCAGTACAGACCTCCGGTGATATGGTGATTCAAAAAAGCAGTATTCCTATACCGTGATTAGCGGAATTGTAGGAACCGTCGGTTCGGTAGTCGGTTTTTCCGGTATAGCGAAAGCGGTTGTTACCGTTCTTTCCGGCATTTTTATGTTGGTTATGGGGCTGAATATGCTCCATATGTTTCCGTGCCTTCAGAAAATCAATTTCAGAATGACAAAGTCTATCGGGCAAAAACTGTATTCCGGCAAAACGCGGCCCCTTTTCGGTGTGGTCTTTAGTTTGTGCCTCCGCTTGAAGAGTGTCAGTCAAAAATTTTCTTGTTTCAGAAAATCCCTATCTTGCGCTCCTTTTTAGGACGGATTTTTTGTTCAAAGACCTATGGCCCATTGCCACTGGACTTATTTTATTCGAAATCCGGCACATCCTTGGTTTTTAAAGGAAACCGGATTGCCCTTTGGAGCTTGAAAAGGGGATTCGCATCTTATTTAGAGAATCTGCATGACGGAATAGCGGCCTAAAATAGCATACTATTAAATAAGTACACACAGGGTACGCTTCATTTTTGCGTTCGGTTGTTGACTTCCAGCCTGATTGTGTTATAATAGTAAAGCTATATTTCCGCCCGTAGCGAAGCTGGATATCGCAGCAGATTCCGATTCTGAAGGCCGGGGGTTCGAATCCCTCCGGGCGGGCCAACCAAAAGAGCTCCGGCAATTCTTGCCGGAGCTCTTCGTTTTCGCGGGAACTGCGCGGTGATGACGCAGTTCCCGGAAAATCTAGTCATCTCAAAAACAAAAAAATCCATGTGTCGGCCTTGGACCTATCACATGGATTTTTTTCATATCAGTATTAAAGAGTAAAAATATGATAGTGGCACATGCGTGGAAAAAGCATTCTGCACACTATGACCATACTGAAGGACTGCGGTGGGAGTAGGCCATTGGCTGGAGCGAGCAGTATCAGAATGATGGCATTTTCCAGCTATTCCAGATTGTCCGCTTTTTCCGGCGGCAGCGGAACCATGCGGAGTTCCGGCGTTGGTGATATCAATGGAAAAGTATAAACGGATTCGTGCACTGCGTGAGGACGCAGATTTAACGCAGGAAAAGGTTGGTAGGGCAATCAATATTCCTCAACGCATCTATGCCTACTATGAAAGCGGCCAGCGGATGATTCCGCCACACGTTCTTTGTGCTTTGGCAGACTTCTACGACGTTAGTGTGGACTATATTTTAGGGCGTACTAACAACAAAAAAACTAACTGATAGTATAACCCGATGGGTATCGTGCATATCCTCCTGCTGCTGGGGAACGTCTGCCTTTTTCTGGTGTTTTCCCGCACGTCATTCCGAGTGCAGTACGGCGCGTTCGTCCCATGAGAACAGGATAAACGCGCCGCCATGAAAGATTATTCTTCGCCTCTATGGAATGGGGCGACATAAAAGCCGCCGTTTTCTGCTACCGGACGTACCACCGGATAGCGGTTTTTTCCAAAGCAGCTGCCAAGGGAAGGCCGAGCGCATAGCAGACAACCAGTTCTCCTGCCCCTACGCTCAGAAAAGCGCTCCAGAATCCGGCCCACAGAAAGCCGCCGGGGGTAAACCAAGCGATCTCCGCCCCGATGATGACCGCGTTGAACAGAACCGGCGGAAGTGGAGCAAGAATTGGGATATTTTTAATACGGATGTTTCGCACCATCCTGGTTCCAATGGTCGCCAGTAGCGTAGCAAGCGTTCCGAAGACAATATCTGCGACTCCGTAGTTGCTCCATAGATTGGAAAGCAGGCACCCAAGCGCCAGGCCGGGAACCGCCGCCGGTGTGAAAATCGGCAGAATGGTCAGCGCTTCGGAAAAGCGAAACTGCACCGGGCCGTAAGCCAGGTTGAGCGTCGCTGCCAGCAGGGTCAGGACGGTGTAGATTGCAGCAATCACGGCGCCCTGCGCCAGATACTGCGTCTTTGTGAGTTGTGCTTTCATTTTGTTTTCCTCCGTAGTTTTGTTTTTCGGGAACATCCTTGGAACAAGGCAGCAGGTCTTACCGGAATCCGCGTAAAAGACCGTATATGTATCATATCGATGGACAGACGGTCTTCGGATGGTAAAACGCACCGGATGCACAGCCGATGTTCCCCGGTCAGGATATTGCGAACTGACCGTGGTTTTGCCGTTTTGGCTTTCTGCGCGGGGTTCCGTTTCCGGATTCGCCAGGCGTATTCCCAAACGGCAACGACATTAATCATACTGCAATCCGGGAATAAAAGCAATCCCTCCGAGACGAAAACAGGGCCGCCCCAATTCGGGACAGCCCTGATTTTTATTTTGATGGTTACTCGAGTTCCTCATCGCTCTTTTTCGGTTTTGTATCCTTAATTTCAGGATGCTTTTCAATTAAAATCTGGGCAATGCGGCGATCCTCCACCTCTTGAACGGTTAAGGTCAGGTTGCGCACGGTTACGCTGGGGTGTTCACCCGGGTCCGGAATACGCCCAAGCATTTCCACCACCAAGCCCGCAATGGTGTCGTAATCCCCTTCCGGAAGGTCGATGCCGACCAAATCGGAAATTTCATCGATATTGGTGGCCCCGTCCACGGTGAATGAGTTATCGGAAACCTTATGGATTTCTTCTTCCTCATGGTCATATTCATCCTGAATGTTGCCCACGATAGCCTCCAGCAGGTCTTCCATGGTCACAAGACCCTCGGTGCCGCCGTATTCATCCACTACAACGGCAATCTGCGTGTGGCGCTCCGACATTTCGGTAAAAAGGGAACTGCAGCGCTTGGTGGAGGGCACAAAATAAGGGGTGCGCATCAAGGAGGTCAGTTTAATGTTGCTGTCAACCTGACTTCCCACATACTGAAGCAGGTCCTTCACGTAAATAATACCCAGAATATTATCCAGATCCTCATGATACAGGGGAATTCGGGAATACCCCCGTTCGATGGAAAGGTTGACCACATCCTGGAGGGTGGCGGTGTCTTCCACGGCAGCGACCTCGGTGCGGTGCGTCATGATTTCGCTGGCGGTCAGGTCGCTGAAATCGAAGATGTTCGAAATCATGTCCTTTGCAGTTTCGCCGATGACCCCTTTTTCTTCGCCGGCGTCCACCATCATCAGAATTTCTTCCTCGGTGACGGTCTCTTCCGAAGAATTTGGGTCAATGCCGATCATTTTCAGGACAACGTTGGTAGAAAAAGTTAGAAAGGAGATGAATGGATTAAACACAACGGAGGTTCCGTTCAGGATTCCGACAAATTTAAAGGAAAGCTCTTCCGCTTTCTGCATCGCGATTTTTTTCGGGACCAGTTCCCCGAACACGAGCGAGAAATAGGAGAGCAGAATGGTAATAATTACAGTGGAAGTTCCGTAAATGACGCTCTCGGACAACGGCAGGAAAGAAAGTGCAGAGGCCAAATCCCCTGCAAAGCTTTGCGATGCTGAAGCGGAGGTTAAGAATCCGCTCACGGTTACGCCAACCTGAATCGTTGCAAGAAAGCGGCTGGAGTTTTCTGTCAGCTTCAGCAGTTTGGCCGCTTTGGCGTTGCCATCCTCAGCCATTTTTCGAATCTTGTTGTCGTTTAACGTAATAACTGCGATTTCACTTGCGGCGAAAAAAGCGTTGACCAAAACAAGAAGGATGAGAATAAGTATGGATATGATCGCGTTCGGCTCAGTTGAAGTAACGACCGGCTGCGCGGCCAACAGGTGTGCCCAAGAGCCGTCAGGTTCCGATGGCATAAATTTACCCCTTTCGATCTTTCGATGAAAGATCCTAAATCTTTTTTGTTATGGTAATTATAATTGTATCTTATTTTTCCTTTCCTTGTCAAACCGTCTGCGGGCGCACCGCACCATGCGGCGCGAGCAAAGCGGACGGTACAGGGACGTGACCGGAAAATGCGGCGTTCCTGCGCACAAAACCGCGCAAAAACAAGCGAAAAGGTCCAAATCATAGATTGCTAAATGTTTCGAGTTTCTATTCCTATTTTGCGGAGTTATCCTTTACATATAAGGGAAAAGATGATAAAATCATCTTGGTACAGTGCGGGTAGTTGTGCCGTGTTAATAATTATCCTTAAGGAGGAAAATGATGATATGGATTCTCGTAAGATGAAGACCATGGATGGCAATAACGCCGCCGCGCATGTTTCATATGCGTTCACAGACGTTGCTGCCATTTACCCAATCACGCCGTCTTCCGTTATGGCGGATGAGACGGACAAGTATGCTGCTGCTGGCAGAAAAAATTTATTTGGCAGAGAAGTTAAAGTAACGGAAATGCAGTCCGAAGCCGGTGCGGCTGGTGCAGTTCACGGCTCTCTTGCAGCCGGTGCCCTTACCACCACATTCACCGCTTCTCAGGGACTTCTTTTGATGATCCCGAACATGTACAAGATGGCTGGCGAATTCCTGCCTAGTGTCATTCATGTTTCTGCGCGTTCCGTTTCCACACATGCGCTGTGCATTTTCGGTGACCATTCCGATATTTATGCCTGCCGCCAGACCGGTTATGCGATGCTGTGCTCCAACAGCCCGCAAGAGGTCATGGACCTTGGCGCCGTGGCTCATCTTTCCGCCATTAAAGGCAGGGTTCCTTTCCTTCACTTCTTTGACGGCTTCCGTACTTCCCATGAAGTACAGAAGATTCACATGTGGGATTACAAGGACCTTGGCGAAATGCTGGATTGGGATGCTGTTGCTGCATTCCGCCGCCGCGCGTTGAATCCGGAACATCCTGTAACACGCGGCACCGCCCAGAACGACGACTTCTTCTTCCAGGCAAGCGAAGCGGGCAACAAGTACTACGACGCGCTGCCGGAAGTTGTTGTTGATTATATGAATCAGGTCAATGCCAGAATCGGCACCGACTACAAGCCGTTCAACTACTACGGCGCACCGGATGCGGAGCGGGTTATCATTGCAATGGGTTCCGTCTGCGAAACAGCGGAAGAAGTTGTGGATTACCTTAACGCTGCCGGGGACAAGGTCGGCCTGATTAAAGTAAGACTTTATCGTCCTTTCGTTGCAAAATATCTGCTTGACGTTATGCCGAAGACCGTTAAGAAGATTTCCGTGCTTGACCGTACAAGAGAGCCCGGCTCCATCGGCGAACCGCTTTATCTTGACGTTCTGGCTGCTCTTAATGGCACTGAATTCGGTGTGGTTCCGGTTTACACCGGCCGTTATGGCCTTGGTTCCAAGGACACCACCCCGGGCCAGATTGTTGCCGTTTACCGCAACATGGAAAGCGACACACCGAAGAAGCGCTTCACCATTGGCATCACTGACGATGTGACCCATCTTTCCCTGGAAGTCAAGGAAAACCCGGATACCACTCCGGCGGGTACACATTCCTGCAAATTCTGGGGCCTTGGCGCAGACGGCACCGTTGGCGCAAACAAGAACTCCATCAAGATCATCGGCGACCACACCGATATGTACGCACAGGGTTACTTCGCTTACGACTCCAAAAAGTCCGGCGGCCTGACGGTTTCCCATCTGCGTTTCGGCAAAAAGCCGATCAAATCCACCTATTATATCAGCAAGGCTGACTTTGTTGCCTGCCACAAGCCCTCCTATGTCGACGAGTACGACATGGTTCAGGACCTGAAAAAGGGCGGCAGCTTCCTTCTGAACTGCCAGTGGAGCGACGAAGAACTCGACGAGAAGCTCCCGGGCAAGATGAAGAAGTATATCGCAGAGAACGACATCAATTTCTACACCATCGACGGCGTAAAGCTGGGTAAAGAAATTGGTCTGGGCGGCAGAATCAACACCATTCTCCAGTCCGCGTTCTTCACCATTGCGAACATCATTCCTTCCGAGCAGGCTATTCAATATATGAAAGAGGCTGCAGAGCATTCCTATGCGAAGAAGGGCCAGAAGATCGTTGACATGAACTTTGCCGCTATCGAGCGCGGTGCCAAGGAATTCCACAAGGTCAAAGTGCCGGAATCCTGGAAGAACTGCACCGATGACTCCAAGGTAAAGGTTGAGACCGAGGGCAGACCGGAAACACTGAAATATGTGAACGAGGTTCTGACTCCGGCCAACAAATATAAGGGCAACGAACTGCCGGTTTCCACCTTTGTCGACATGGCGGACGGCACCGTTCCCGCAGGCTCTTCCGCTTACGAGAAGCGCCACATCGCAATTGATATTCCGGAATGGAATCCGGACAACTGCATCCAGTGTAACTTCTGCTCTTATGTGT
Source organism: Clostridiales bacterium (assembly GCA_012839345.1). Classification (GTDB taxonomy): domain Bacteria; phylum Bacillota; class Clostridia; order Oscillospirales; family Acutalibacteraceae; genus Caproiciproducens. Next base: position 90,543 of record DUNN01000013.1, read on the forward strand.
GCCCGCACGCTGTTATTCGCCCCGCTGTTATGACGGAAGCCGAAGCAGCCGCCGCGCCGAAGAGCCAGAAGATGAAGGACATGACCGGTATGCCGGGCATGAAGTTCGCCATTACCATTTCCGCTTACGACTGCACAGGCTGCGGTTCCTGCGCAAACGTATGCCCGGGCATGAAGGGTGCAAAAGCGCTCACCATGAAGCCCGCCGAAACCCAGCTTGTCAGCCAGGAAGGCTTCAACTACGGTCGTTCTCTGCCGGAGAAGCCCGAAGTGCTTGAGAAGTTCAAGGATACAACCGTTAAGGGCAGCCAGTTCAAGCAGCCGCTGCTTGAGTTCTCCGGCGCATGCGCAGGCTGCGGCGAAACTCCTTACGCAAAGCTTGTTACTCAGCTGTTCGGCGACCGTATGTATATTGCTAACGCAACCGGATGCTCCTCCATTTGGGGTGGTTCCGCACCGGCAACTCCTTACACCGTTAACAAGCAGGGCCACGGTCCGGCATGGAGCAACTCCCTGTTTGAAGACAACGCAGAATATGGCTACGGCATGACGCTCGCCCAGAACGCAATTCGCGGCAGACTGGCCGAGTATGTAGAAACCATGGCAGCTTCCGCGGATGCTTCCGCAGAGCTGAAAGAAGCCGCAAAGAATTATCTTGCGACTGCAACCGACAGCAAGGCAAACCGCCCTGCAACCGACGCGTTGATTGTAGAGCTGGAAAAGGCTGCTTCCGGTTCCGGCGAACTGGCCGAACTTGCGAAGAAGACCCTTGCAGACAAGGATTACCTCGCGAAGAAGTCCATGTGGATCTTCGGCGGCGACGGCTGGGCCTATGATATCGGCTTCGGCGGCCTCGACCACGTGCTGGCTTCCGGTGAGAATGTCAATGTTTTGGTGTTCGATACCGAGGTTTACTCCAATACCGGCGGACAGGCTTCTAAGTCTACCCCGATCGGCTCCGTGGCTCAGTTCGCGGCAACCGGTAAGGGCATTAAGAAGAAGGACCTGGCCGGCATGCTGATGAGCTATGGTTACGTCTATGTTGCTCATGTTGCTATGGGCGCAGACTACAACCAGTGCTTGAAAGCCTTCCATGAGGCAGAAAGCTACAATGGCCCGTCCATCATCATCGCCTACGCACCGTGCATCAACCACGGCATCAAGGGCGGCATGGGTATCTCCCAGACCGAAGAGAAGAAGGCAGTGGAAGCCGGTTACTGGCAGAACTACCGCTTCGATCCGCGTCTTGCGGCAGAGGGCAAGAATCCGTTCCATCTCGACAGCAAGGCGCCGACCGCCAGCTATCGCGACTTCATTATGGGCGAGGTTCGTTACAACTCTTTGACCCGTGCATTCCCGGAACGTGCAGAAACACTTTTCCAGGAAGCAGAGAAGGTCGCAGCGGAAACCTACGATCATCTCACAAAACTTTCCAACATGTAATTTCTTTACGGTACCGTTACGGGGCCCCGGCGTACGCTGCAGCGTGCGCCGGGGCCTTTTGTGTTTTCCGGCTGTTTCATGGTTCAGCTGTCACAAAGTTGGTGGCTGTGTATAAAACTGGAAAGAATAATTGTTACTTTTCATCCACGGAACTTAATCACAACCTATTGACATAATACTTTTGAGTGATACAATATATAGTATATTATTTGCGCTGATGCATGATACATTAAGGGGGAGCGATATGGTTGTTTCGGAAAACGCACAGAGGGTGCTGGAAAAGCGATATTTAGTAAAGGATGAAAACGGGAATCCTGTGGAAACGGTGGACGAGCTGTTCCACCGTGTGGCGCACGCCATTGCCCAGTCGGACAAGCGGTACGCCCCGGATGCCGACTTGGGAGAAACCGAAGAGATTTTTTATCGAATGATGACCGAACTGGAATTTCTTCCGAATTCTCCAACGCTGATGAACGCCGGGCGTCCGCTCGGGCAGCTTTCCGCCTGCTTTGTCCTTCCAGTTGAGGACAGCATGGAGGATATTTTTGAGGCGATTAAGCAGGCGGCACTGATTCATAAATCCGGCGGCGGAACCGGATTTTCGTTTTCCCGCCTGCGCCCGAAGGGGAGCACGGTCAACTCCACCGGCGGGGTAGCCTCCGGCCCGATTAGCTTTATGAAGGTGTTCAATATGGCGACCGAGGCCGTCAAACAGGGCGGCACACGGCGCGGCGCGAACATGGGGATTCTGCGGGTGGACCATCCGGATATTCTGGAATTTATTGATTGTAAGGCAAACAACAATGAAATTAATAACTTCAATATTTCCGTCGGCCTGACCGAAGCCTTTATGAATGCCGTGGAACAGAACGCGGATTATGACCTGATTGAACCGCACACCAAACAGAAGGTGGGCAGCCTGCACGCGCGCACGGTGTTCGAACGGATTGTGGATGCGGCCTGGCGCAACGGGGAACCCGGAATCATCTTCTTGGACCGCCTGAACCGGGATAACATAGTGCCTTCGCAGGGAGAAATCGAATCCACCAACCCTTGCGGGGAACAGCCGCTTCTTCCCTATGAATCGTGCAATCTCGGCTCCATCAATCTGACGAAAATGCTGAAGCAGACGGACGGCCGCTATGAGTTTGACTGGGACAAGCTGAAGCAAACAGTGAAAAACGCCGTGCATTTTCTGGATAACGTGATTGACGCCAACCGGTATCCGTTGGAAAAAATAGACGAGGTGACGAAGCAGACGCGGAAAATCGGCCTTGGCATTATGGGCTGGGCCGACAGTCTGCTGCTCATGGGCATTCCGTACAATACGGAGGAGGCCATTGCCCTCGGCGAAAAGGTGATGCGCTTTATTTCTGAACAGGGTCGGCAGGAAAGCGCGGAACTGGCTAAAACACGCGGTGCGTTCCCGCTGTTTGAGCAGAGCATTCTGCCAAAGGAGGTTCCGCAGCGCAACGCTACCATTACCACCATTGCCCCGACCGGAACACTTTCCATTATTGCGGGATGTTCCAGCGGTGTGGAGCCGATTTTCGGCTACGTGTTTATCCGCAACATTATGGACGGGACGGAAATGATTGAGGTGAACCCCATCCTGAAAGCGGAGCTGGAAAAGCGGGGCCTGTATTCCGAAGCGCTGATGAAGTGCATTGCCAAGGAGGGCACCATCGCCCATATTGAGGAACTTCCGGAAGATCTGCGCCGCGTATTTGTTTCGGCACATGATATCCACCCGGAGGACCATATCCGGATGCAGGCGGCGTTTCAGAGGGCGACCGACAACGCGGTTTCCAAAACGGTCAATTTCCCGAATTCCGCTACCAGGGAAGATGTGGCCCAGGTGTACCGGCTCGCGTTTCAGCTGGGCTGCAAGGGCGTTACCATTTACCGCGACGGCAGTCGCAGTGAGCAGGTGTTGAACATCGGCAAAGTCAAAAAGGATGGCGAAACGGCCGCGCAGGAAACGGCCCGCATTACGCCGCGGCCACGCCCTGATACCGTGATTGGGGTAACCGAACGGGTCAAAATCGGCTGTGGAAACCTGTATATTACGGTCAATTACGATGACCAGGGGATTTGCGAAGTGTTCACCAATACCGGGAAAGCGGGCGGATGCCCCTCCCAGTCCGAAGCGACCGCCAGGCTTGCCTCCGTTGCGCTGCGCAGCGGAATCGACGTAAAGAGCATTGTGGACCAGCTGAAGGGAATCCGCTGCCCGTCCACCATCCGCCAGCCGGGGTTGAAATGTACCTCCTGCCCCGATGCCATCGCCAAGACCATTGAGCGAGTTTACCGCGAGCAGGTGGAGTTAGGCCGCTGGCCGTCATCGCCGGAAATGCAGTCCCGCCCGATGCCGGTTCCGGGGAAAACGGAACAGCCGGAACCACCGGTACAGCGCCGCTGGCACGGAGACGGCTCCGAGGGGCTGCACTTCTGCCCGGAATGCGGTGCGAAGCTGGAGCACGAGGGTGGCTGCGTCATGTGCCGCCAGTGCGGATTTTCTAAATGCGGCTAAAAGGACGGCTGAACAAGTTCACCCAAATTTACTCATATAAAATGCAAAACGGCGGCAACCGAATTTTCGGTTGCCGCCGTCTTTCTGTGTGACAGGGCTCTACCAGGAACCTTAAAATTCAACCCCTTTGCGCGCCGGGACATTTCGGTCGAACGGGTGCTTTACCTTTTTAATTTCTGAAACATAGTCCGCCAGCTCCACAATTTTGGGGTCGGGGTTCCGGCCGGTCAGCACCAACTCTAGCTCCGGCGGCTTATGCCGGATAAAATCCGAGACCACTTCCGGCGCAAGAAGCCCAGCACCACAGGCAGCAAAGACCTCGTCCAGAATCAGCAGGTCACATTCACCCTGTTTGGCAGCGCCGACGGCCTGCGCAAACCGCTCCCGGCACTGTTCCGCAGCCTCACGCAGTTCCTCTTCGTTCATCTGGAACGTAAATTTTATTTGATCCGGGTTCGGCGTTACGGTGAATCCGGGTATCTTTTCCAGAATATTCCGTTCGCCGGAATCGCTCCCTTTTAAGAATTGGGTCAGCAAAACGCGCTTTCCCCTGCCGCACGCGCGGATTCCCAGACCAATGGCGGCGGTGGTTTTCCCCTTTCCGTCCCCGCAGTAAATATGAGTTAATCCGGTCATTTTCATCCTCCTTTTCTAGGTTTATCGGTGCCGCTCCTTCTGTGGTTTGTTCATAAACAGGTAAAAATATAGTAACATATTTTTCTTGCCTTTGTCATAGAAATATAAACTGCATATCACATTATTTTCACATTGCTCCCGCATAATAAAAGCACAAAAACAAGAAAGAAAGGGAATGATGGCATGTACCCTCCTTTTAATCATAACGATAATGAAAACAATAACTCGAATTTAACCAACCCGAATTCAAGTGCGGAGAACCGCTCCAACACGAACCCGTATCAGGCGGGAAACGGGGGAAACTACACACAGTGGCAGGGTAACAATTACCGTTATGTGCGGCCCCCGCAGCAGCCGGTGCCGCCCGGCCACAATTCGGGTTCCGGCTGGCAGCGCCCCCCGCAGCAGCCGGAATTTGTTCGCGCGGAGGTGGTGCCGAAAAAGAAGAGCAAAGGTAAAAAAACAGCAGTGAAGGTGCTAGCCGGCTTTATGGCCTGCCTGATGATTTCTGCGGGTTCCATCTTCGGCTTTGTCCAGCTGGTGAACAATGGGACCATTCAGCTGAAGTCCTCTTCCGACACCACCGCACCGGCGTTCACCATCAATAAGGTGATAGACAGCACTACAAAAGCCACGAATACTTCCACCACCGGGCAGCTTACGCTGCAGGCCATCGCACAAAAGGTCATTCCTTCTGTGGTATGCATCCAAAACTACCAGGTAACCCGGAACGCGCGCTTCACACAGGGCTTTTTGGCAGGAAACGATACCAACAGAACGGACAGTGACAACAGCACGATTTCCCCGGCAAGCGAAGGCTCCGGCATTATTGCAACGAGCGACGGTTATATTATTACCAACGCGCATGTAGTGGCAGACGCTACGTCCCTGAAAGTAATTCTTTCCAACGGGACCAAATATGAAGCAAAACTGATCGGAAGCGACAATGTGACGGACCTTGCGGTTGTGAAAATAGACGCCACCGGCCTGACCCCCGCGGAATTTGGTTCATCGGATGACCTGAAGGTAGCAGATACCGTAATGGCAGTCGGCAACCCCGGCGGCATGGAATTCAACTCCAGTGTTACCGTTGGCTATGTTTCCGCGCTGAACCGCGAAATCACCAACTCTGAAACGGGCTATACCATGAAGTGCATCCAGACGGATGCGGCGATTAACCCCGGCAACTCGGGTGGGGCACTGGTGAACATGTACGGCCAGGTCATTGGCATCAATTCCTCGAAAATTGTGGCGACCGGCTACGAAGGCCTCGGCTTCTCCATTCCGATCAACTTGGCGCAGCCCGTCATCAGCAACCTGAAACAGTACGGTTATGTGAAGGACCGCGCAGTGCTTGGAATTTCCGGCCAGTTTATCGACAATGTAACGGCCCGGTTCTACAACCTGCCCACCGGCATGTACGTCAGCTCCGTAACCAGCAGCGAAGTGACGAAGGCCGGCATTAAAAAGGGCGATGTCATCACGAAGATCGACAATAAGGCAGTTACCAGCCAGAATGTTATTACCGCCGTTGTGACCGCGAAAAAACCCGGTGATACGGTAACGCTCAGCGTAACCAGTGCGTTGACCGGGGAAAGCTTTACCGCTACGGTAAAACTGACCCAGGCAACGGGAAAATAATTGGTAATAAATTAATTTGGTCCCCCCAGTAAAAAAAGGAGTGCCGCAAAATGAAGGTTCATTCATTTTGCGGCACTCCTTTTTCCCTTTCACGCTGGGTCAGCGTTCCCTTTGTGCGCGGGAGCACCAGACTGTTCAGCCGGTCCGTCATACGCTGGCTGCGTACAGCGTCACGAATCATTTTTTCAATGGTGTTGCCGCTGCCGCCCACCAGGTTGAACAGCATTTCGGTAGCGGTTTTTACGCTGGGCAGTTCATTAAAGCGAATGTACACGCGGTTGCCGTAAAAAACAAATTTTATCATTCGTGTACACGGGGTTTCCAAAAAGGAAACGAACAGCTTCAGCACGGGCCGGTCGTCCTCGTCCGTCGTAAGCCGTGCGGTTGCACCGACGGCGTAAACTTCGTCGTGTATGGTGACGGTCCCCGTGCGGGGCGTGCCGTCCATGCCAGCTTCCACCATGTTGACCGTGTCTTCGTCATAGAAAGTAATACAGCAAGAGCCGGGTTCAAAGGCAAAGTCCACCTGAGTGAGCCCGCTGCAAAAGTTATTGGTTACACACTGAAGAATCAGGGGCATCAGCGAACCGTAGCCGGGTTCCGTCCGGTAGGTTCTTCCATTCAGTGCACTGGCCGTGGGAGAAAGCCGGTCAGTCGCAGGGCGCGGCAGGACGCGGCGTGCCAAATCGCCGAGGAAACTGGCCGGTTCCTTTTTCGGTGCGGTTTCGTGAATGGTGTAAAGATGGCTCAGCGTATTCTTCAGCGCGCGCAGATGCCGGAGGTTATTGGGGAGCGGTTTTTCAGAAAAGGTGGGCGCATTGTCGCCAAAATAGCGTTCGATAATTTCGGCGGAACAGTCAGTGAACAAATGGGGACTTCCGCTGGTAACGGCAATTACCATGTCGCGCTGTGGAAGCACAATAACGTACTGCCCGAACAATCCGTTAAACTGGTATGCGCCCTGCGCGCCGAAATCCCAGAGCTGGTAGCCGTAGCCCCGGCGGTTGTCTCCATCGCCGGCTGGAAGCTCTGTTTTTACAGATTTCTGAATCCAGTCCTCGGGCACCAGCTGTGTCATTTTTCCGTTTACCATCCAGCGGCCGCCCTGCAGATAAAGCTGGCCCAGTTTTGCCATGTCTGCAATGCGCAGATAAAGCCCCCAGCCGCCTTTTTCAATCCCCATGGGGCAGGTTTCCCACAGCGGGGTTTGAATGCCCAGCGGTTCGTACAGGCGGGGCGTAAGGTACTCCGTCAGGCTCATACCGGACCTTTTGCATACAATTGCACTTAACAGATAGGAATTCATGCTGTTGTAGCTGAATTCACTGCCAGGCTCATACAGGCAGTCGGACTGCAGAAAGGCGCGTACCCAGTCTTTTTCCACGGCGGAGCCGGCTTCGTTGAATTTAATTCCGCTGGTCATGTTCAGCAGGTGCAGAACGGTAATGGAATTAATGCGCGGGCTGCGCAGAAACGAAACCCGGTCGGAGAAAATATCCACAATCTTCTCATCTGTGGAAAGCAGGCCGTCGCGTACCAGCATTCCTACCGCCATGCCGGTGATGCTTTTGGAAAGCGAAAACATCATGTGGGGGTACGCGGCGGTGTACGGCTGAAAGTCACCCTGTGCAATCACCTTTCCATGCCGCAGAATCATAACACCGTGCACCTGAATTTGGTCGCACTGGTCGAGCTCCTCGAAAAACTTCCGGATGTACTCGCTCGAAATGCCTACACTTTCCGGCGTTGCGTGGGGCAGCCCGCCGAGTGGCGGCTGCTGCGTGCTCGATTTTTTCTGGGGGAAAAACGGGTAAGGCGTGATATGCCGCAGGTCGCCGCGCACGAATTTCAGCATAAGGTCGGAAACTTTCATTTGCGAAATAACATCCAGCATAAATCAGCCCTCCTGTTATTGGATCGCGGGGTTGGACAATTCGGATTTTATTATGCTTACCGGCCGGCTTTGAACCGGTGGGCCTCCATGGATTCCGCTACCAATGCCTTGTAGTCCGTGTCATCCTCCGGTGGTGGTTCACCGTGTAATCCAAATTTGAGCTTCAGCCGATCACAGGCCTGCGGGAGCATGGCATTCAGTTCTTCCGGATGATCCGGCAGCAGCACAATCGCCTGATTCAGGCTTTCAATTAGGTAGCCAGACATATCCCTGCCGGTAAGCCGGAGTACGCGTTTCGGTTCCCCATGTGCGTCCAGCGGAATATGCAGAGTTTCAAAAATGGGATTCGCGGCGCAGGGCCGGGCTTCTGTTCCCCCGCTTACAACAAACACGACGGGGTGCTTTTCCAGCAGGACCGCCATGGCGGGGCTTAGGCCAGTCTGTTTGGCGCAAATTTTTACGCTGGCCGCGTTTACACCATAATATTGCAGATAATGACTCAACTGCTTTTGGCACAGCGAAGTTTTTCGCGCGAGATAAAATAAGATTCCTGCATTCATTGGCTTCACTCCATGGCGTTCAAGTGCCTTAATAAAATGGATGAGTAAAAACAGATGGGCTGTTGGCGGTTCAGGTCAGCAACCCTTTTTTACGGCCTGCTGTTAGGTCGCACGGGTGCGCTTCCGCCGTATTTGTGGTACCAACAGTCGGGGCAAACCGTTTGGTTGTTGTAAAGAATTATGGCGGAAATCCACCTGAGCGCTTTCCCCGGCGCACACCTTACGGGCGGCCACTACTTTGCGAAATTCCGGGAATTTGTAGGAACAGGTGGAAAACAGCATTTTGCCGTCGGTGGAAAAGTCCACTCCGGTGCGGAACAGCGATCTACCGGCCGCGGTGAGGAAAACCAGCACGGCCCAAAGGAGATTTCAGCAGGACGGCGTTTCGCCCATCCCCCCCTGCGGGGCAGAAGAATCCAATACATCTGGGGCTTTTTCCCGTCTGTGGATTCCGGCCGGTCACTAACATCGGTATCGTTAATATCATTATCGTTCGGGATTTGCATTAATTCATACCGTCAAATATTTTTTGCGGTATAAGCGGCTTCCTCCAGCCCGCCTAAATCAAACAGGTACCGCCGTACCATGTCGAGTGCATTGGAGGCAGCGAGCCACCGCAGATACCGGCGGCCCTTTTTTGCATTGTTGCCGGGCATTTTACGAACCCAGGTCTGTTTGCCATCGCACAGCGCCAGGTAAACCAGTCCTACTGGCTTCTCCGGCGTGCCGCCGCCCGGTCCGGCGATTCCGGTAATACCAATGCCGAGCTCGCTGCCCGATTTCCGGACGATGCCCTCTGCCATGGCGCGCGCCGTCTGTTCACTGACTGCGCCGTACTGACGCAGGGTTTCTTCCGGAACATCCAGCAGCAGCGTTTTGATTTCATTTGCATAAGTGACCGCACCCATCTGGAACGCAGCAGACGAGCCGGGAATATCCGTAATGCGGGAAGCAAGCAGACCGCCGGTGCAGGACTCCGCGCAGGCAAGGTGCAGGCCGCGCCGGGTCAGTTCCTTAACGACCAATTCCTCCAGGCTTTCTACGTCGATTCCATAGATAAAGTCCCCAAGGCGCCGCTGCAGTTCATCCACGACCGGCTCACATAGCGCGGAAGCGGCCGCTTCATCTTTGGCACGCGCGGTCACGCGCACGAACATTTCGCCGTCTTTAGCATAGGTGGCGGCGGTCGGGTTGGTTCCCTCCGTCAAATCGGTAATTTGCTCCGCTACATAACCTTCCCCAAGGCCGAAAACCCGTACGATGCGGGAAACAATTACTGCACCGCTTTCTTTGGCAAGGAAGGGAACGGCGTAGTTTTTCAGCATGGGAATCAGCTCGCTGGGCGGGCCGGGGAGCATAATCATCGTTTTTCCGTTCGCTGTTTGAAACCCACAGCCCGGCGCGGTGCCGCAGCCGTTGGGGAAAACGGTGCAGCCTTCGGGCAGCATTGCCTGCTTTTTCTGGGATTCTCCCATGACGCGCCCTTTGAAATACTCCACAATCCGGTCGAGGCTTTCCTGGTGAAGAACCAGCTTTTTGCCTGCCGTTTTCGCGATGGTTTCCTTGGTCAGGTCGTCGCCCGTGGGCCCCAGGCCCCCGGTGGTAATGACGATGTCGCTGCGGTCCAGCGCAGTTTGGAGCGCGGCCTCCAGCCGTTCCGGGTTGTCGCCCACCGTGCAGGAATACAGCAGGTTAATGCCCAGCGCGGAAAGTTCCCGCGCCACGTAAGCCGCATCGGAGTTAATGGTGTGGCCGAGCAGCAGCTCAGTGCCGACGGAAATGATTTCAGCGTACATAAAAAGTCAAACCCTCTTTCCCGGATAGATTCGTTGAATTTTGACGTTTGCAACGCATTCTTCCACCAGCGCGTCGCAGTCCAAAGCCTGTTCGGCTTGCAGTATGAATTTCAAATCCGGCCTGGTGCGTGGGTGCTTCGGGGTAAACACCGTGCAGCAATCCTCGAACGGCAGGATGGAAGTTTCAAATGTATCAATCGCACGGGCAATTTGGATAATCTCTGTTTTGTCCATGCCGATTAAGGGACGGAACACCGGCATTTGCGCCGCCGCATCGGTGCAGGCGATGGCCTGCATGGTTTGGCTGGCCACCTGGCCGAGGCTTTCCCCGGTGATGAGTGCCCCGCAGCCCTCACACCGTGCGATTTTTTCCGAAACGCGCATCATGAAGCGGCGCATAATTAGGGTGAACAGCTCTTCCGGGCAGTTTGCCATAATCTGTTCCTGTACCTTGGCGAACGGAACCGTGAACATGGTCATCCGTCCCGCATATTCGCTTACCTTGATAAGCAGGTCGGCCACCTTTTGTTCGGCGCGCTCGCTGGTGTAAGGCGGGCTGGCAAAATGGACAGCGGTCAGTTCCAGACCCCGCTTTGCCATCATCCACGCCGCCACGGGACTGTCAATGCCGCCGCTAATGAGGATGGCCGCCTTGCCTCCCGTGCCCACGGGAATGCCGCCCGCGCCTTTCAGCGCGGGGCCGTGTACGTAAGCGCCGTAGTCACGTACCTCTACCCGCACCACAAAATCCGGGTTATGCACATCCACGCGCAGGTGGGGGTACTGCTGCAGAAGGAATTCCCCCAGTCGAGCGCTGATTTCCGGGGATTTCAGAGGAAAGCGCTTGTCGGCGCGCTTGGATTCTACCTTAAACGTTTTTGCCGCCGTCAGCTCCGGCTTCAGGTATTCCGCCGCGGAGGTCAGAATTACGTCGATGTTCTTTTCCACCACGCAAGCGCGGGAAAAGGTGACGATGCCAAAAATCTTGGCCACGCGCTCCGCCGCCGCTTCCAGGTCCGCGCCGTCGCGCGGTTCCACGGTAATGGTGGATTGTGCCGCACGGATATCGAATTTGCCGAGCAGTTCCAGCCTGCGCCGGATATTTTTCAGCAGAGCGGCTTCAAACGTGTTACGGTTCAATCCCTTCAACACCATTTCGCCCAGCTTAATCAGGAGAACTTCCTTCATGTTTACAACCATCCTTTTGTATTGGGCCGGAAGCCTTCCAGCGCCTTTCTTCCGCGCCGCATTCACGTTTCGCCTGGGCGAAAACACAAAACTTCCGGGTTAAAACTCATTGGTTCCATTCTTACTTTTGTTAAACCTTTTTTCTACGGAGACGATGCCGGTCTGTGCTGTTCCCGGCAAAAAGTCGCTCGTTTCCGTCTGAAGCGGAACTACGCGCGCTTTGTCAGGGTGGAAAGCGCCTGCTTCAGCACCTCCACAAACCGGTCCACCTCTTCCTCTGTGTTGTAGCGGGAAAAGCTGAGCCTGAGTGTCGAATCGATGACGTCGCGCGGCAGGTTCATGGCCGCCAGCACGTGGCTGGGTTTCCCCTTGGAGCAGGCGGAACCGGAGGAAACATAGATTTCATGTTCCGAAAGGTAGTGCAGCAGCGTTTCGGAACGAACCTTTCCGGCGGCAAAGCTGAGAATGTACGGCAAGCCCTGTTCTGTGGAATGGATAATTGCACCGTCCAGTTCGCTCAGCCGTTCCCGGCAGTAATGATTCAGCTTGCGCATCCGCGCCAGTTCCTGTTCTGTTTCGGGTAGCTGACGTACCGCCTCAGCGAATCCGGCAATCAGCTCCAGCGCTTCCGTACCGGGGCGGATGTTGCTTTCCTGCCCGCCCCCGAATGAATGGGGATTGATGTGCACGCCTTTTCGGACGTAAAGCGCGCCCACGCCCTTTGGCCCGTGAATTTTGTGCGCGCTCATGCTCATCAGGTCAATTTTGCTTTTTTCCGGGCGCAGCGGCAGCTTGCCGAACGCCTGCACCGCATCTACATGAAAGAGTGCGGGTGCCCCCGCAGCTTGAATCGCTTGTGGTACTACTTGAATTGGCAAAATGCTTCCAACCTCGTTATTCACGCACATCATGCTGACCAGAATCGTATCCGGCGTAATTGCTTCTCGAATGGCTTCTTCCGGAATATTTCCGGTGTGATCCGGCTTTAGAAGGACTACTTCAAAGCCTTCCCGCTCCAGCTCTTGCAGAGTGTTCAGCACGGAGTGGTGCTCAATTTCGGTGGAAACAATCCGATTGCCACGCTTGCGGCGCGCGTGTGCCGCGCCGAACAGGGCAAGGTTGTTGCTTTCGGTTCCACCGGAGGTAAAGAAAATTTCCTCGTCTCGCGCACCAATCTGCTGTGCAACCGTGCTGCGCGCGGTGGTCAGCTCCCGCTCTGCCCGGAAACCCATGGAGTGCAGGCTGGACGGGTTCCCGTAATTTTCGGTCATCAGTTCCATCACTTTGTCCGCCGCTTCGCGGCAGACCTTCGTGGTGGAGGAATTGTCAAAATATATTTCACTCAAAGAAGATTACCTCCTGAATTATATCAGTTCTGTTCTGTCAAATTTATATCCACATTATACATCAATTGCCAACGGGCGGCAACGAGCCGTTTTAAAAAACTCGGGGATGCCTTCCGGCGCAGGAAATCCGCAGCTTTCATTGCAATTTTTAAAAACTGTATTATAATTAGGATAAGAAAAACAAGAATGAAAGGGATAAGGGGGCGGAGAATTGGCCGTTTTAAAAAACACAAAACAGCGTGGCGCCATTATGGAAATTCTGAGAAACAGCGCCGACCCGGTTAGCGCAGAAGAAATCTTCGACTCCCTGAAAAACGAGTATCCGAATCTGGCACTGTCCACGATTTACCGCAATTTGGAGCGTTTTTCCGAAAACGGAATGGTCACCCGGGATGTATTTAACGACGGCGTGGTGCGCTACTCCATTGCGGAGGAACATCATGGGCATTATTTGGTCTGCACACAGTGCAGCAATAAAATTAAAATTGACGACTGCCCGCTTATGCGCCTGGAACAGGGGCTGCAGCGTGACACCGGCTATGAGATTGAGGGCCACACGCTTACCATTTACGGAAAATGCCCCGACTGCCTGCGGCGGGAGCAGGGTGCCCGGGAACCGCATGAAAAACAAGGGGAATAAACGTTTCAAATAGCAGGAACAGGCTGAAAAGCATTGCTTTTCAGCCTGTTGTTTTTTGTTTATGATTTATTATGGCCGGATTCCTTTTTTATAACCTAGAAGGGCATAATTACCACAATTGCCACAAATAGCACAAATAAAATCTAAAAACATTTTTTGCTTTATTTGCTACATATAATTAGGTAACCGGTTACGGGCGGTTCTCCTTGGCAATCAGTTCGCGGATCAGGGAGAAGATGTTCTTTTTAGATTGGGACGTGTCGAAACTTGCGCAGGAATTCCGCATTTCGTCCAACCGGCGGCTGTTTTCTAAAAGCTCCCCGATGGTTTTGCCCGGGTCAATACCGTTGCCCAGCTTTACGGCCATGTTGTGTGTCAGCAGGAATTTCGCATTGTCTTCCTCCTGCCCCGGAATCGCGTCAAACACCGCCAACGGAATGTTGCAGGCCAGCGCTTCCGAAACGGTCAGCCCACCGGGCTTGGTAATCAGCAGGTCGGAAGCGTGCATGTAATTTTCCACTTCATCGGTGAAATAAACCAGCTTCGTTTTCTTCGGTGTTTCGTCCAGCTCCTGTGTAAACGCTTCATAAAGCTTACGGTTGCGGCCGGTGATGATAATCACCTGGAAATCGAGCGGAAGCTGCACTAAATCCTTGTAGATTTTCATAATATTCGTTACACCGAAGCTGCCGGCCATAATCAGAATCGTCGGCAGATTCGGGTCCATCCCGAATTTTTCACGCAGTGCGGATTTGTTGCCCTCGTTGAAAAATACGTCACTGACCGGGATGCCGAACGGATAGATTTTTTCTTTCTTTACGCCCATGGCCTCCATTTCGGGAATCATATCCGCCGTAGAAACAACATAGGCATCCACATTGGGCGCAATCCACGCGCGGTGCGGGCCATAGTCCGTCATCAGGCAGATGAGCGGCGCGGAAGTAACCCCTTTCCCTTTTAAATGGGAGACCATTTCGGTGGCAAACGGGTGCGTGGAAATGATGACGTCTGGCTTGTGCTCCTCAATCAGCGGGGCCAGCTTTAGGCTGAACACGCTGGTAAAGCGGTTCATCATATTGAACAGAATACTTTCCTCGTTTGTCTTGCGGTAAAGCTGACCGAACACCTTAGGCGTTTTGGTGGCAAGAAAATGATAACCGTCGCACACGGTTTTATCCAATACCACGCCGATGTACTTTATTGCGTCTACCAGAACCACTTCATTCCCTTCGGAATTTTCGCGGATGTAATTTTCAATTGCATGGGACGCCCTCAGGTGGCCTCCGCCGGTCGCTGCGGAGAGAATTAAAATTTTCATGCTTATGCCCCATCCTTTTTTCGGGCCGGAAGTTTCGGACTGTTCGCCCATCCGCCTGCCGGACGGCGGAAGATTCCATGGCTCCGTATTTGTATTATAAAAATATTTTACACGTTATAAAATTTTGTTTCCGAATTCTACCAAATTTATGCTGTGTTTCAGTTTACAATAAGATAAAACCGCGTTGCACCGCAGAAGCAAAATAAGTAAACCAGATATGATTATAAAAGGTATGGTGTATATTGTCAATCATCGTCTGTCCCACTGCGGGGCAGCGGATCTGTAATGAAGCTGTTACTTTACTTTTACCAGGCTGCGCTCTATAATGAAAACTGCATCTATGTAAAGTATGGGAGGCATACTATGGCCGCAAACAACGTTATCGATATATCTTCCGGAGCAAAGCGCAAAAAGCATACGGCGCTCTGGATAACGCTTGCCGTGGTTTTGGTGCTTGGGGCTGCGGGAGGATTTTTCGGTACGCAGCTTTACAGCGTCTATCAGCATCAGGCAGAGGTTGCTGCTGCTATTGACACCAACACATTCTATCCCGGAATTGTGGTTCAGGGTGTTGACTTAGGCGGAAAAACCATGGATCAAGCGCAAAGCGAAATGAAGGCATTGGAACCTTCCCTGCGCGACAAGGTCGACATCACCCTAACACACGGGGGAAAAAGCTGGAAGATTACGCAGGATGACTTGAGCTTCACCTTCAACACGGATTCCGTGCTGAAAGAGGCATATTCCTACGCGCGCGACGGTGACCGGGAGGAACGCTACCAGAAGGTGCAGGCTTTAAAAACCACACCCAAAACCTGGTCCATTACCAATACCATGAATTACGACGGCGTGAAAACCAAGCTGGAAACCATAGCGAAGGACATCGCCTATGACCCGGTGGACGCCACCGTAGCTTCGTTCGACCCGAAAACGGCTACGTTTTCCTACGTGGACGGCAAGAACGGTTTGTCCGTGGATACCAATAAACTGATTGCCGACGTGGAAAAACTCATCAACGGGTCAAAAACAGGCACAGTGGAAGTTCCCACGGTTGTGGTACCGTTCAACAAGACGGTGGCAGAGGTCAAGAGCCATCTTCAGAAGTTGGGTACATACAGCACCGTTTCCACCAATACTGCCAACGGCACCTACAATATGGCGCGCGCGCTGGCGGCGGTGAACGGAACGTGTGTAAAGCCCGGTGAGGTCTTTTCCTTTAACGCCACCACAGGCAACTGCAACAAAGCGAATGGTTACAAAGAGGCAGGCGCCATTCTGAACGGCCGCATGATTCAATCTTACGGCGGCGGAATCTGCCAGGCATCTACCACCATTTACGGGGCCGCATTGCGCTCCGGCATGGTCATTGTGCAGCGTTCCAACCACTCCATCCCGTCTGTGTACTGCCCCATCGGGCAGGACGCCGCGGTGAGCTACCCGGAGCTGGACTTTAAATTCAAAAATCCGACCCCTTACCCGGTTTATATTGTAACCAGCACCAAGAACAAAACCCTGACTGCAACGTTTTATGGCTATCAGCCACCGGACTATGATAGAATCGAGATTACTTCCCAGAAAACGGCGACCATTGACGCGCCGAAAGAAGTGAAGTACATTGTGGACAATACGCTCGCAAAGGGAACGAAAAAGCTGACCTCCAAAGCGCGCAACGGATACCGTGCGACGGCAACGCGGCTGTACTATAAAAACGGCAGCATTGTGAAAACGGAGCAGCTTCCCTCCTCTTATTACCGACCCAGCCCGGCTTATTATTCCATTGGCCCGGGAACTTCGACCAGCACGCCGGCCAGCAGTTCGGCGGCCCCCTCTAAACCGGCCGCTTCTTCTAAACCAGCATCGTCTTCTCAGTCGACGGTTTCTTCTTCGTTGGCTTCATCCAAACTGCCGGTCAGTTCGGTACCGGAATCCTCTGCGCCGCCAGCCAGCTCCCATCCTGCTTCTTCCGAAAGTGACGGGGGCGACGGCATCGTTTACAACTAAATCCAATAGTCGGGGCGTATTTCCACCCCGACTAAATTTTTCTTGACTTTTTATGGGCAATCTGCAAAAATGTATTTAAGAATACCTTCCCGCAAAAAACAGAATGTTTCACAGCCTGATATATATTTTTTAGGGTAAAACGTATGAATGATTCTGGAAAGTCGATACTTTACACGTAGAAATATGGCCGCAAGCCATTGGAAGTGTAAACTTGTTTAAAAATTAGAACAAGGCTTTCCGTCACAGAAAGGATGAGTGATTTGGCATCTGTCAGCAAAACACCGAAGGTGAGCGTTGTTATTCCTGTTTACAACGTTGAAAAGTATGTCGGAAAGTGCCTTTCCTCCCTTGTTGACCAAACCTTTACCGATTTTGAAATTATTGCGGTAAACGATGGTTCCCGCGACAGTTCCCTTGAAATTCTCCGCAGCTTTGAACGGAACTATTCGTTTATTACCGTAATCAATCAGTCAAATCAGGGCATGTCTGCCGCGCGGAACGCGGGAATCGCGATTGCGCGCGGGGAATACCTATGCCTGATTGACAGCGATGACTTCGTTGCTCCCACCTTTCTGGAGGAGCTTTACAACGCGTGTGAAGAAACCCAGTCCGATATTGCCTGCTGTTACTATTATTTTCGATTTGTGGAAAATAATTTTATTTTTGAATACCCGTTCCGGACGAAAGGCGTATTCAATCAGGCGCAGGCAATGAACAAGCTGCTGCGAGACGTGCAGATTCAAAGTCTGGTCTGGAATAAAATGTATAAGCGCAGCCTGTTTACCGATTATAATATTAAATTCCCATCCATGTGCTTTGAGGATATGGCGGTGGCTAACCAGATTTTTTCCCATGCAAAGCGCGTGGTGGTCATCGACCGTCCGCTTTACTACTACAACCAGCGCCCTGGCAGCACACTGGCTACTATCAATGCGGACAAGATCAACGACTTTATCCGGGCAATCGCCATGGTGCGCAGTTCCCTGGAACGCACGGGCACCTATGAAAAGTACCGGAAAAGCTATTTGGCTTTGACTAGAAAAACCTGCGCCTGCTGTTATTTGTATGTATTAAAGCTGCACAATGAGAAAAAATGTATGCATGGATGCATGTCGAATATGAAGCGTATTTCGCGTGCCATCAAACATTATTCCGGGAATGAGTTCAGTCCGGCGACCAAGTTTAGCGAATTGCCCGATGTTGTAGCTTCCCCTGAAAAACTGCAGGAAGAATATATGACCCGCTATTAACGACTGCCGCGAAGCGGAATCCGCTGTTTCGGGAATGCAAACCGGGCGTGTTCACGGTTCGCGGCGGTCGTTTTGCGGCTTGTCTGCCTTGTTCCCTGGGAACTAGGAGCATTCGGAGCTATGAATCAGAACAGGAGCAAAACATCGAAACGGTTTCAATGGGTCCTTTTCGCAATCACTTTAGCTTTGCTCGGTTACTTCTGCTTTTCCGACAACAACCTTGCCACCCTTTGCCAAAGCCTTCCCACCCTAAACTTTTTCTGGCTGGTGTGTGCCGCTGCTTGCATGGTGCTGAACTGGGTGATGGACAGCTTTGTCATTCGGATGCTTTTGTCCGCTTCGTTCCGCGATGATTTCGGATTTCGCCGCGCATTCCGCGTAACGATGGTGGGGCAGTATTTTAACTCCGTTACTCCCTATGCCGTCGGCGGCCAGCCAATGCAGCTGCTTGCCATGACGCGGCAGGGTGTGTCCTCGGGCACAGCACTTTCCGTATTGGTGCGGAAATTTTTAATTTATCAAACGACCATCACCGTTTATTCCCTGGTGGTGATTGTGGTAAAATATTCGTTTTTTCAAAGCCAGATTCAGAACTTTATGGCGCTGGCGTTCATCGGGTTCCTTGCCCAGGCTGCGATTGTGGTGGTTTTGCTGCTGTTTGCCAAAAGCCCGAAATTTACCACCAGACTGATTCACGGCGTGGTTTGGGTGCTGACCAAATGCCATATTGTAAAAAATCCGCAGGCCGCAAAGGACTCGGTCCGAAATCAGTTGGAGTTTTACCTGAAGAGCAATCGGACGATGCACGGCAACCGGAAAATGCGGGCCAGAATGTACGGTTACACGGTCATTCAGCTGACGGCCCTGTTTTCGGTTCCTTTTTTCCTTTATAAGGCGTTTCACAACAGTGGGTTTCCTGTTGCAAATATGATTGCAGCTCAGAGCTTTGTTACCATGATTTCGTCGTATACGCCGCTTCCGGGCGCAGCTGGGGCTGCCGAAGGCAGCTTTTTAATGATTTTTCAGCTTTTTTTCCGCGAAAATGTCATTAAACAGGCGATGCTGCTCTGGCGGTTTATCACCTATTATTCCTGTATTATTGTAGGCGCCTTTTATGCAGGGCTGGAAAACAAGCAGGAAAAATTAAGAGAAAAATTCCGCGAATCCGAAGCGGTTCCGCCGGCAGAGTCGGAGGAAAACGGGATGCGGGCAGAACCGGTTCTGTCGGATTCAAAACGGTAGAAGGAATGGAAAAAATTGATGCAGGATGGATTTTATAAAGTAGCGGCGGCAACTCCTTCCATTAAGGTTGCCGACTGCTCGTACAATGAAGATCAGATTTTCGATCTAATGCAGCAGGCTGCCGACCGCGGGGTCAGCGTCATCGTATTCCCGGAACTAAGCCTGACGGGCTATACCTGCGGGGACCTGTTTCGGGACCGCACCCTGATTTTAGGTGCGGAACGCGCGCTGAGAAATTTGATGGAACGGACGAAGGATTTGAACCTTCTGGCGGTCGTCGGGCTGCCGGTTGCCGCCGGCGCCGACCTTTACAACGCTGCGGCGGTGTTTTGCCGAGGGGAATTGCTTGGGCTTGCGGCAAAATCCAATATTCCGAATTATACGGAGTTTTACGAAGCACGGTACTTTACCCCTTCCCCCGAATATCGGGAGGTAACGCTTTGCGGGGAAACGGTTCCACTTGGCAGCCGCCTTATTTTCCCATGTGAGAATGCCCCTGAACTGGTGGTCGGCGTGGAAATCTGCGAAGACCTGTGGGTGTCCGACCCGCCGTCCGCTGCGCTTGCACGCGCCGGAGCGACGCTGATTTTGAACCCCTCCGCCAGCGATGAAATTATCGGCAAGTCACCCTACCGCCGGATGCTGGTGAATTCCCAGTCCGGGCGGCTGATTTCAGCCTATGTTTACGCCGATGCGGGCGAGGGCGAGTCCACGACCGATTTAATTTATACCGGGCATAACATTATTGCGGAAAACGGTACGGTACTGGCGGAGTCCACTCAGTTTTATACCGGGCTGACTACAGCGGATGTGGATTTGCAGCGAATCCATCAGGAACGCCTGCGCACCACCACCTGGACAAACGGCCCCGAAGCAGCGGCTATCCCGTTTGTCATGGAGTTTCCGTCGTTCCGTCTGGAACGGAAAATCCCGCCGCTTCCGTTTGTGCCGGATGACGTACGGGATTTGAACGAACGCTGCGAACTGATTTTGAATATGCAGGCATGGGGGCTGAAAAAGCGGCTGGCCCACACCGGTGTGAAGGATGTGGCCATCGGCGTGTCCGGCGGGCTGGATTCCACGCTGGCCCTGCTGGTGATTGCACGGGCGTTTGACCTGCAGAAGCTGGACCGCAAGGGAATTCATGCGATTTCCATGCCGGGCTTCGGCACGACTTCGCGCACGAAGAGCAACGCACAGCGCCTTTCGGAACTGCTGGGCGTGCAGTATCAGGAAATTCCGATTCACGCTGCGGTTGATCAGCATTTTAAGGATATTTCCCACGATCCCGCAGTTCAGGACGTGACATATGAAAATTCTCAGGCGCGCGAACGCACACAGATTTTAATGGATATCGCCAACCAGAACGGCGGGTTTGTCATCGGCACGGGGGATTTGTCGGAACTGGCGCTCGGATGGGCAACCTTTAACGGTGATATTATGTCCATGTACGGCATCAACTGTTCCATTCCGAAGACGCTGGTCCGCCATTTGGTTCGTCATGTGGCAGATACAGCTAGTGATGACCTGCGCGCCGTACTGGAGGATGTGCTGGACACCCCCGTCAGCCCGGAGCTTCTCCCGCCCGTGGATGGGAAAATCGCACAGAAAACGGAAAACATCGTCGGGCCATACGAACTGCACGACTTTTTCCTGTACTATATGATGCGTTTCGGCTTTACACCCGGTAAAATCTACCGGATGGCACAGCACGCGTTTGCCGGAACCTATGACGATGAAACGATTAAAACATGGCTGAAGAACTTTTACCGCCGCTTCTTTGCGCAGCAGTTTAAGCGCTCCTGTCTGCCAGACGGACCGAAGGTGGGCAGCGTGTCCCTTTCGCCGCGCGGCGATTGGCGCATGCCAAGCGACGCCAGCGCGCGGCTGTGGATGGAAGAAATTGAAGCATTGTAACAAAGAATAAGAGAATTCTATTAAAAACCCCGGCAGGCCGCAGGATATAAACTGCGGTTTGCCGGGGCTTTTTGTGCTCTTGGGCAAAATCGCTGGTGCACGGCGGATTCAAAGAAGCGGTAGCCTAGCCACAAGCTCGCCGTCGTCGTCCACTTCGCCGGTTTCCGTGAAGCCAAGAGAGGCGTAAAGGGCATTTGCAATGAAGTTTTCGGGTTCATAGGAAATAAAAACATGGGAAGCCTTTCCGCACGGAAACGTGCGCAGGAGCTCCAGCGCTTTTTGCATGGCTGCCTTTCCAAATCCCCGACCTTGAAAACGCTGGTCAATCATCAGGCGGCAGACCCAGTACTGCGGCTCTGTTCTGGTTTCGTTCGGCTCGTTGTAGGCCAGCATCAGAAAACCGACCATCGTGCCGTTCTGATAAATGGCATAGGGCAGGGGGATGCAGTCCTTTGTAGTAAGGGCGACGTAGGCTTCCGCCAGACTGCGCAGATTGCTGGCGACAAAACCGGACTGTTCCTTCTTTGGCTCCAACCGGATACATTCCTCAAAATTGTCCAACGTAATTTGCCTGAGCTCCGTCATGAAATCCTCCAAATCCACCCAATAAAAAAGCTCGGTTCTTTTGCACTTAGGCACAGAACCGGGCGTGATTTTATTTTTGAATTTAATACAAAAGACTGATGCTGTTGTTGTAATTGTCCGTGGAACCCCAATCCCCAGATGAGGAGCCGGCAAGCTCACTGATGCCGGACAGAGCGGAGGACAAGCCGGATAAACCCGACAGCGCAGACAAATCGGAAGAATCACCGGTTAATCCCATTAAGCCGGAAAGATCGGAAAGGCTGGTCATTTCCTCGTAATCACTGGTGCTTTCGAGATCCCCGCTTAGGTCGGTGATACTGGAAGCAAGCGACTGTGTGGTTTCCGTCTGAATCTGGGAGACCCAAAGTTTCAGGAAAGAAAGGTAATCCTGATACGTAAATCCGCTGTTTTCGGTGGAGGAAGAGGAATTCAACAGAGAGCCAAGCGCGGCAGAGCCGGAAGAAGTTCCGGACAGGGCGCTCAGTACCCCAAGGGAACTCAACATTCCCTGCGAATTCAGAGAACCCAATCCGCTCAGGGCCGCCAGCTCCCCACTCAGGCCCGAAGAAGAATCGGAGCCGCCCGAAAGCGAAGAAATTTCCGGTGCATCCAGCGACATGCCTGCATAGTTCATAACACGCGTGACATAGGTCTGGGTTTCTTTAAACGGAGGAATCCCACCGTACTTTGCCACGTTGCCGCTTCCTGCGTTGTAGGCCGCAAGCGCTAGCTTTACGTCGCCGTCGTATTGGCTGATTTTTTGGCTGAGGTACCGTGCCCCGGCCATAATGTTCTGTTCCGGGTCCAGCGGGTTGGTTACCCCCATGGAGGCAGCAGTGGACGGCATCAGCTGCATGACGCCCTGTGCGCCGCAGCGGGAAACCGCGTTCGGATCAAAGCCGGATTCCGCTTTTGCCACTGCTTTTAACAGGTTGACGGGAACTCCATAAGTTTGCGACGCACGGTTAAAAATATCATCCAAATCCGTTGGCTTCTGTGCAGCGCTGACCGCGTTGTTAAACAGCTTGGAAAAGCTGGAGGACTCTGTCTTTCCCGAAGATGCTTTGCGGCTTACGGAAGCCGGTTGGCTGGTTCGTTTTGCCTGAATTTGAAGTTCACTCATGGTTCTTCTCCTTAGGGCTTTAATCGGATAGCCTGTATGCAAAATATCCCTGATATTAGAATTAACTTATAAAATCTGCTGTCTTTTATATCGTCCCGAAACATGGAAAAGTTAGGGCTGTTTTAAAAAATGTATTGCATTTATAAAGGCATTCCGTAAATTCCCTTAGAACGTTACTTGAAACTGTATATTTTTTTAGGAGAAAGGGAAAATACCTGATAACGGGATTGCGATCACTTTTCAATTGGTAGGGAAAGAAATCGCAGATAAAGGAGGACTTAAAGTGAAAGTATCCAAAGAAGAGTACAAGACGATGTCGGACAAAGCATCGCCCGGTTCGCCGTATGTTAAAGATATTATCATGGCGTTTCTGGTGGGCGGACTGATCTGCGCGACCGGTCAGCTGCTTGCTAATTTATACGTGAGCATGGGACTGGAGCTGAAAGACGCGCGTTCATGGGTTTCTATCACCCTGATTGCGCTCAGCGCCTTGCTGACCGCGTTCGGCGTGTTCGACAATATTGCAAAATTCGCCGGTGCCGGCACGCTTGTGCCGATTACCGGCTTTGCCAACAGCATTGTCGCCCCCGCCATCGAATTCAAAAGCGAGGGCCGGATTATGGGCGTCGGGGCCAAGATGTTTATCATCGCGGGTCCGGTACTGGTGTACGGGATCACGGCTTCGGTGCTGTATGGATTTATTCTTTGCATCTTCCGTTTATACTGATTACATTCGTTTGTATTATACTGACTGGAGGGCTGGCTGTGCCGGAACGAATCGGAAAATATACCATGCGATTTAAAAATCCGCCCAGTATTCTGGGCTATGCTTCTGTTGTAGGAAAAAAGGAGGGCGAGGGGCCGCTTGGCAAGCTGTTTGACCTGTGCCACAACGATACCTCCCTGGGGGAAACCAGCTGGGAAAAAGCGGAGAGTCGCCTTCAGAACGAGGCGGTCAATATTGCGCTGGACAAGGCGGGACTGCAGAATACCGATATGGACTGTATTTTTGCGGGTGACCTGCTGAACCAGTGCATTTCCTCCACCTTTGGCCTGCGCGGGCTGGATATCCCGTTTTTAGGCCAGTTCGGCGCGTGCTCCACCATGGCGCAAACGCTTTCCCTGGCTTCTATTTTTGTGGAATCGGGTGCGGCGCGAAAGGCAGCGGCGGTAACCTCTTCCCATTTCTGCTCGGCGGAGCGGCAGTTCCGTTTTCCGCTGGAATACGGCGGCCAGCGCACGCCCACCGCGCAGTGGACGGCGACGGCGGCCGGTTCCGTCATTGTGGGAACGGAGGAGCCGAAGGAAGGCAAAAAAATCACCGTGCAGGCGGTTACCATTGGTCGCATCAGCGACCTTGGCATTAAAGACATGAACAATATGGGCGCGGCGATGGCACCCGCCGCCGCGCAGACGCTGACGGATTATCTGCACGACACCGGGACCTCCCCGGACGAATACGACCTGATTTTGACCGGGGACCTGGGGCTGGTTGGAAGCGAACTGATGGAGGAACTGCTGGAAAAGGAAAACATTCAAATCTCTTCCCGGCATAACGACTGTGGGCTGATGCTGTATGACCGGGAAGCGCAGGATGTGCACGCGGGTGGCTCGGGTTGCGGGTGCTCAGCGTCCGTGCTGTGTTCCACCATTTTGCAGCAGATGTCCCAGGGGCAGCTGCACAACGTTTTGTTTATTGCAACCGGCGCGCTGATGTCGCCGACCTCTTCCCAACAGGGAGAGTCAATTCCCGGAATCGCACACCTGGTTTACCTGAAAGCGTAGGCTTTTTTCCGAGAATGAGGAACGGAAAACTGGAAAAACAAAGACCATGCAAACCCAAAGGATTGCATGGCCTTACATCCGGTTTTATTTTTCAGAAAGGAAGTTTTCCAGAGGGGAAATGTCCAGCCCTTCGCTGGTGCGCAGGTACGCGTACAACGCGAGGGCAATCTGCTTCACACCGCCCTTGGTGTCGCTTTCAATATTCAGCGGCATAATGGGGTCATGCACGCTCAGGCGGAGCAGGAACCAACCGTCCCCGTCGTCCTTGCCAAAGGAAACGCGGATTCCCTCGTGGTTGTCCGGTGCAATTTCCCAGCCGGGACGCTCCTTGGCGTAGGCTTCCAGACCGGCGATAACCTTTTCCCCGCATTCACGGAACGCCTCCACCTGAATCGGCAAACGGAGTTCTTTCGCTTCCACCGGTTCAGCAAGGGGTTCCAACAGGCTTTCCAGCGTTTCGCCTTTTGCGCGGAGCTGGGCCATCTTAATGATGATTTTTGTTACGAGGTAAGCCCCGTCGTCTAGAAAATAATTTTCCCGCAGTGCGGCGTGGCCGGAGGTTTCAATCGCCAGCGGACAGTTGACGCCCTCTTTGTTCAGTCGGATGGCCTCGTTAATTACGTTTTTGTAGCCGCGCTTGAAGCGGTGGTGTTTGCCGCCAAGCGTTTTTTCAATGTAGGTTTTCAGCCCGCTGGAGGTGATGGAGTCCGTTACGATGGTGCCGCTGTCGTTACCCTCGAGCGCAATGGCGGAGGCGATTGCCACCAGACGGTTGCGGTTGATTTCATCGCCCTTCGCGTCTACTGCGCCGCCGCGGTCCACATCGGTGTCAAAAATCACGCCAAGGTCGGCCTTGGCCGCCACCGTTGCAGCACAGATCGACTGCATGGCGGTTTCGTTTTCGGGGTTCGGAATGTGGTTGGGGAACATGCCGTCCGGCTCCAAAAACTGGCTGCCGGTCGTGTCTGCGCCGAGCGGAGCGAGCACGTCGCGTGCGTAAAATCCGCCTGCGCCGTTGCCTGCGTCCACCACAATTTTAAAGCCTTTCAGCGGGTGTTCATAGTCCTGTGCGTTTACGCCCTTTTGAATCATATCGCGCAGGTGCGCGCTGTACTGCTCCATATAATGGACGGTCTCCACAGAGCCTTCGCCCTTTGCAGGCTCGTGTCCTTCCTGCGCGTGCAGCAGAATCGCTTCAATGTCCGGGGAATCCAGCCCGCCGTCTTTGGTAAAGAATTTCAGCCCGTTGCGGTTGAACGGGTGGTGGCTAGCGGTAATTTGTACGGAGCCGTCGCAGCCCAGGTCAACGGTTGTCATAAACATAGACGGGGTAGAGGCAAGCCCGCAGTCCAGCACATGCACGCCGGAGCGTTTCAGCGCATTGGTTACATCCGCCTGAATGCGGTCGGCGGAGATGCGGGAATCGTGTCCTACGGCCACGGTTAACTGGTTTGCCGCTTTCCCAACCTTCTCGGAAAGCCAGAGCACAAAGCCCAAAGTCATTTTGGTAATCGCTTCGTCGGTCAGATTTACGGATTCCCCCGGCACGCCCTCGCTTGCAACCCCGCGGATATCCGTACCACTTTTAAATTGTTTCCAGTATTTTGTCAGCATCGCTCGGTCTCCTCTTTCTGTTCGGGCGTTTCAACCCCAGGTCGACACCCTTTTCTTGTCCTTATTATACCCAAATGCCTTTCGTTTGTAAACGAAATCCCCCGATCATTCCGGCGCGGCGGGCCAAAAGCCGGGAACGATATTAAAAGTCCGAAATCCAGCGGATGCTTTGACGAATTCCACGAAAGGAAAGCTGTAAGATATGGAAAATCTAATTACTGTAAGTAATGTTTATAAGATATATAACAAAATGGAAAATGAAGTGCGCGCGCTGGACGGCATTTCATTTTCCATTTCTCAGGGGGAATTTATTGCGATTGTTGGGCCTTCCGGTTCCGGAAAATCAACGCTGATGAATATCCTTGGCTGCCTGGATACCCCGACCAGCGGCGAATACTTTCTGAACGGACAGAATGTGGCCGGATTAAACGAAAAAAAGCTGACCTACATCCGCAACCGGGAAATCGGGTTTGTGTTTCAGTCTTTTAACCTGGTTCCGGGTTTGGATGCGTTGGAAAACGTGGAGCTGCCGCTTTTGTACCGCGGCATGCCGCGCGAGGAGCGGCGCCGCCTGGCACAATCCGCGCTGGAACAGGTCGGCCTGGCGGAGCGGATGCACCACAAACCCTCCCAAATGAGCGGCGGCCAGCAGCAGCGGGTGGCCATTGCCCGTGCCATCGCAGCGCGTCCTCCCATTATTCTGGCGGACGAACCGACCGGGAATCTGGATTCTAAGTCGGGGGCATCGATTATGAAGATTCTGAAAGCGTTGAACGCAGAGGGCGAAACTGTCATTCTGATTACGCATGACAACAATATTGCACATACTGCGGGCAGGATGTTGAAAATTCAGGATGGCCGCATGGTCAGTCTTTGAGCGGCCACAATGGACAGCGGCCCGGTGTTTTCAGAAGTTCCTGTTGGGCGGCTGAATCGGGATTACGCAAAATGTTCGTCCACAATTGTATCCTGAAATTTCGAGAGCAGGTTCCGGCTTGTCGGGAAGGAGGCACAGCAGTAGGCGTACATTTGGGCAATGGCCTTCGCCTGTACGGTTCGTCCCAGGTTGGACGGTACAGTTTTCGGCTTGTAATAGAGGTGCATGGGGAAACTGCCCTCTTCCCACGGCTGAAGGAAATTGGCGTGCAGCCGGTACGCACCCAGCTTTTCATAAAATTCGATGCGGCGTTTCTGCCGCTTCGCTTTGGCGGGGTCGCTTTCGTCCACCTGCTCCACCGACAGAATCATTCCCTCATAGGGGCCGCAGTATTTTTGGTGAACCGCCTGAAACAGTTTCTGCCCGTATCCATGCGACTGGAATGGTTGTGTAATAGCGAGGTAATCCAGCCAGAAAACGCTGCTGCTTTCCGGGAAGAAGACAAGGGCGTAGCCAATCAGCTGGCCGTCCGCGTTCCGGTACATTAAAATACGGTAGCGCCCGCCGTGCAGCAAGTTCAGAAAATCACCGTATTCATACAGCTCGGTTTTGGGAAACTGGCGGATTAAATTCTCATAAATCATGGGGAAATCTTCTATTGTACCCACAGTAATCTGTGCCGCTTGGCGGATATCCGTTAGGGGCGTGGAAGCCATATTAAAATCTCCAATTCCGTGAATTTGTAACATATTATAGCACAAGCTTTTCATTTTCAGCAAATTTGATAAATGGTATGTGAAAGAAGAGAAAGAAAAACTGCGAAACTTTGGCAGTTTTCACACCGGTGGCTTTGTTGACAATCCATTCGCAAATGCTATAATGAAGTCAGGTCAGGGAATCCATACCAATTGATAGAGGAGGATCATTATGGCTTTATCGACAATACAGTTACATGACGTTAATGTGCCGGAATTTTTGAAAGTTCTGGATGAGTGCCAAGGAAATGTTTATCTGGTAACTCGCGAGGGTGACCATTTGAATCTGAAAAGTAAACTCTGCCAGCTTGTTGGCTTAACTCAGTTAATTGAAGGCGGCAAAATTGCCGAGGCTTTCGTGGTTTGCGAGAACCCGGAAGACGAAAGGAAGCTTTTCCGCTTTAATCTGTTCGGAAAAGAAAACTCATAAGTTGAACTACTACACAGGCCTTTCGGCCTTGGGCCGCCCCCGGCGGGGGGCGGCTTTTTTTGTGTGTAAAGGAGGCGTGCAATGGCACGCAGAAGAAAACGTAATTTCATCGGCGGAGCGGTGCTGCTGATTGCGGCGATGCTGTATTCTGCCCTGTACGGAGCGCCCGCAAAAGACACCCCCTCTGCGGCACAATCCGCCGCGCCGGTTTCTTCTTCCAAAGAGGCGGCGCAGACAAACGTTTGGTTTCTGGATGTAGGGCAGGGGGACAGTGAGCTGATTCGCCTGAAGTCGGGAAAAAATATTCTGATTGATGCCGGGACGGGGGAAACCGCCAAACAGCTTCCCGTTCTGTTAAAGGAACTGGGGGTCACACGGATTGATCTGCTGATTGGCACCCATCCGCACGAGGACCACATCGGCGGTATGGCGGAGGTAGTAAAGAACTTCCCCATCGGGCAGATTTACATGCCGAAGATTCCGAATTCCCAAGTGCCCACCACGGCAGTCTATGAGAATTTGTTAGAGACAATCGAAGCAAAAAAACTGAAAATTACCGCAGCGAAAAGCGGGATGGTTCCTTTGGAGGAGGACGGCTGCAAGCTGGAGCTGTTCGCCCCCAATCGCGCAAGCTACAAGGACCTGAACGATTATTCCGTGGTAGCAAAGCTGACCTGCGGGCAAAAAAGCTTTCTGTTTGCGGGGGATGCGGAATCCCCAAGCGAGCAGGAAATGCTGAAAACGGGATACGACTTGAAAAGCGATGTACTCAAATGTGGGCATCACGGCAGTTTGTCCTCTACCACAGCGGCGTTCCTGAAAGCAGTATCACCCACGGCGGCGGTTATTTCCTGCGGGGTGAACAACGATTACGGGCACCCCAGCAAACAGGTGCTTAGCCGCCTAAACAAGGCAAAAGTGACGATTTACCGGACGGACCAGCAGGGAACTATTTTGGCGCAGTGCGACGGAAAAACTATTGCCTTTCAAACAAACCAGAAATCACTGGTCAAATAGTACGAAAAAAAGAAGGCGCTGTAAAATGAATGGAAATTCATTTTACAGCGCTTTCTTATGGGAATACGCGAAACAATCCGTTTCCTCCCGAGTGAGGGCGCTTTTATCCAGCTTGAATCCCTATGCAATTCCAACTCCCCGTTTCCTCCAGGGTAGGTGACGATCGGAATCCCGGCCAGGCTGATGGTTTCAATATCGCGGTAAATGGTGCGCAGGGAAACTTCAAAGCATTTGGCAAGGTCTTTGGCCTTGACCTTCGGGTTCTGCACCAGAATCGTAAGAATACCAAGCAACCGGTCCGTCTTCATGGGGATGCCTCCTGTCCAAAACGGATTTTAAGGTTATCTTAACAAGTATGGTAAAATATGTGAATCAATCAATTTCTGCCTTTTTAAATTAGGAAATGAATCCAGTGGCAATTCAATTAAAAAAGACGATACTTGATATTTGGGACAAAATAGAATATACTGATGATTAGTTTAGAAATCGCTGAGGACAGCAATCCAAAAGCAGCTCAAACGACTGAACCGTTATTTTCACACTTTTGAATTGCTTTCTTACAACGGAATCGGCGATTTTTGCAAGAACCGGAGGTAATCCGATGCCATCGATCGCTTAATTTCAATTAAACTGCATAGCGCGATTTTGGGTCATATTCGTATGGCCTTTTCGAGTTATACATTTTCTGAGATTAAGTGAAGCGGTATCTGATTGCCAACCGAGGAGTTTACACGGGAAAGGTGTTTTTCCGTGCGCAGATGATTTTGTTTGGCCGTGCCATTCCTTAATGTTAGGAGTTGGCACGGCTTTTTATTTGTGCTTTTTGGTTTGCATCCGATACAGCTTGAAAGGAAGCTGTATGTACTATTTTATTTCATTCTCATTATGGTTAAAAAAGCCGTGTGCGCCCAAGCCGGAATGGGGAGGCGAACGGGTATGAAACAGTGGAAAATTCAACCGCTGAATCCGCCCAGTGTCACCCGCCACTGCAGCAAATGCGGAAAACCGAGCCAATTTGAGTGCAGCGGAAACTTCCGGGTCAATGCAAACGGCAGAAATTTAGATGTTTGGCTGATTTATCAATGCGCCAAATGTAATACTACGTGGAATATGGCCATTTTCTCCAGAGTGAAGCCGGAGCAGATTGAAGCGGGACTTTATCAGGCTTTTCTGCACAATGACCGGGAGACGGCCATGCGGTATGCGTTCGACCCAGCTATCCTGTACCGGAATAAAGCAGAAGCTCGCTTTGATGAAGTGGCCTATCGTGTAGAAAAAAGCAGGGTGCCGGGGGACTGCTGGCTGGAAGTGATTGCCCCTTACGATTTCAACCTGAGGTTGGATCGTTTGTTGAGCGAAGAACTCGGGTTGTCGCGGACACGGGTAAAAAAGCTGCTGGAAAGCGGACGGATTTTTTCCCGGGAGATGGCCTTAACCCCAAAAACAAAAGTGAAAGGTACGATTGCGATTGAGAAGTTGGATGACATTGAAGAAAATGAAAAGGACCTCGGCGCAGACGAGGAAATGCATAAAGCAGCTGTGTAGAAAGCCTTTGGCATCACCCAAACCGCAAAACCCATACGCAGCAGGGCTGCTTTTTCAGAAAAACTGGAAGAGAATGTAGCGGTTTTCGTAGGCAATCACGGTTTTACGACTTTATCAATGGTTACCAATGAGCCTGTTGGTAAAATGAAGCAATAAACAAAAAGAGAACGTCACGGAAGAAAGGAAGTTCCTTTCGTGGCGTTCTCTTTTTCAAAACAAGTGTCCGCGTTTTATTATGGAGAAAATCACCGGGATTCTCCGTTTTTCTCAGTTTTGCAGCTGGTTCATGACCGTTTGTGTTTGGTCCAGGTCAATCAGAATCTGCTGATTCATGTTATAGGCGTTGTACCAGCCCTTTTTTGTCACATACGCGCCGATTTGATCCTGAAACGCAATGGCTTCGTTCAGCTGGCGCTTCAGCAGGGAACGAACCGACGGGGTAGCGGCCTCCGTAATGGCGTCTGCGTAGGCTTTCACGCTTTCTTTGGCAGAAATCAGCAGGTCACAGGCAACGGCCCGGTCATTCATTGGAACGGTTTTGCCGGAATCGGTACTTCCTGCTTTGCTGCTGTCAAAGGAACTGCTTTGCTCGGAGGAACCTTCCGCCGAGCTGCCCGCCGCGGGGATGGAATTGTTCATGTCCCGGCACGAAGAAGTTTCCTGCTGCGGGTTACTTGCAGAAGGAATGCTGCCGGTTTTGTACCCGGAGTTCGCGCTGGGCATTCCGTTGGAGGACATGCTTTCAAAGTTTGAGTCCATATTTATTCTCCTTTCGTGTAAGAGTGTATAATAAGAATCGTTATGATTCGGAACGGCAGCCGATTGTGGGGGACAGGGTTGTTTGAATATCCTGAATCTGCCGCATGGTGTTGGAAATATCCTGGTTCAAGATTTTTTTCAGCTCCGGGTCGCTGATACTGCTGCGCGCGGCAGCCGATTTTATGGCACAGGTGTTCTTTAAGGTCAGAATTTCATGCAAATGCATGGTTTCCTGGGGAGTAATCGGAGTCACCTGCATGAGGGATCACCTCCTTCTGTCCATATTCTGCTTTTTCACTGCGGTCCTTTTACAGACGCTGTTATTGTTTGACAAACGGGGAAAAATATGAGCCGGTCCGGCTGCGGATGTAATTTTGAATGATTCATTGTGGCTGTTAATTTTTTTGCAGATAAGGCTTTCCTGCTTGAAAGGAAAGGCGGACAATGGTAAACTATAAGAATGTTACTATCCATGGAGGCTCGTATGGATAAGCTAAAAAAGCTCTGGCGTTTTTTGACTTCCCCAGAAATGATTTTATACATTATCTTCGGCGTGCTTACAACGGCCATCAATTTAGTGGCTTACGGGCTGCTGCACCCGCTGTTCCATATCAATGCCTACTGGAATGTGCTGATTGCAAACGCGATAGCCTGGGTGCTTGCCGTAGCGTTTGCTTTTATTACGAACAAGCTCTACGTGTTCCGAAGCAAAAGCTTTGAGCCGAGCCTGCTGAGGCGGGAACTGATTTCATTTGTGGGTGCACGTCTGCTGACGCTGGGCATTGACGAGCTTGGCATGATGCTTTTGGTCAGCGTAATGGGCATGAACGACTGGATTGCAAAAACAATTGTGAATGTCCTTGTGATAGTCTTAAATTATATTTTAAGCAAACTCTTCATCTTTAAAAAGGAATCTTAAGGAAACGTGGATGAATGAACCGCCACAAGGCGGAATCGACGGTTTCCTTTGCAAAGATATCCGAATGTTATGGAGGAAAGAACTATGTTAGCAACCGAAAAGACAATGGACAAAATTGTCGCCCTGTGCAAAAACCGCGGTTTTGTCTATTCCGGCAGTGAAATTTACGGCGGTCTGTCGAATTCTTGGGATTACGGCCCGCTCGGCGTGGAATTCAAGAACAACATCAAACGCGCGTGGATGCGGAAGTTCGTGCAGGAAAGCCCGTACAACGTTGGGTTGGATTCGGCCATTCTGATGAACCCGCAGGTGTGGGTGGCCTCCGGCCATGTGGGCGGCTTTTCTGACCCGCTGATGGACTGCCGCGACTGCAAAACCCGCCACCGCGCGGACAAGCTGATTGAAGATTTCAGCGGCGAATCCGCGGACGGCTGGTCCAACGAAAAAATGATGGAATACATCAAAGAGCACAACATTAAGTGCCCGAACTGCGGCAGCACCAATTTTACGGACATCCGCCAGTTTAATCTGATGTTCAAAACGTTCCAGGGTGTCACGGAGGACGCGAAGAGCCAGATTTACCTCCGCCCGGAAACGGCGCAGGGCATTTTCGTCAACTTTGCAAACATTCAGCGCACTACCCGCCGCAAGCTGCCATTCGGCGTCTGCCAGGTGGGCAAGAGCTTCCGCAATGAAATTACGCCCGGCAACTTCATTTTCCGCATCCGCGAGTTCGAGCAGATGGAGTGCGAATTCTTCTGCAAACCCGGCACGGACCTTGATTGGTTCTATTACTGGAAAGATTACTGCGAGAAATGGCTGCTCAACCTTGGCATGACAAAAGAAAACATGCGCCTGCGCGACCATGAAAAAGAAGAGCTTTCCTTCTACTCCAAGGCAACGACCGATATTGAATATCTGTTCCCGTTCGGCTGGGGCGAACTGTGGGGAATTGCCGACCGCACCGACTACGACCTGACTCAACATCAGAACCACTCCGGCAAGAGTCTGGATTATTTTGACCCCGAAACGAATGAACGCTACATTCCTTATGTTATTGAGCCTTCGCTCGGCGCGGACCGTGTTGCACTCGCGTTCCTGTGCGACGCCTATGACGAAGAAAAGATCGACGAAAAGGACACCCGCGTGGTGCTTCGCCTGCACCCGGCACTCGCTCCGTTTAAAGCTGCTGTTCTGCCGCTTTCCAAAAAGCTGAACGAAAAGGCACAGGAGGTTTACGCCGGCCTGACCAAGCACTTTATGGTGGATTATGACGATGCCGGTTCCATTGGCAAACGGTACCGCCGTCAGGACGAAATCGGCACACCGTTCTGCATTACTTATGACTTTGACAGTGAAAACGACGGCTGTGTAACCGTGCGCGACCGCGACACCATGCAGCAGGAGCGCATCGCGATTACCGAGCTTGCCAACTATATCAACCAAAGACTGGAGTTCTAATGGCTCATAGCCGGTCTTAACCCTTTTAACGCAAAGCCGCCCTTTCCCACTTTTCTGTGGAAAAGGGCGGCTTTTTGCGGCTTTTGATTGTGTGTATTCCTTGGTGCAGGGTAAAAATCAGGCACCTCCGAAGCATGCTCCGGGGGTGCCGTTACTGAAACCGAAAGATTTAATCGTCGTCTTCGTTGAAAAATTTTTCCCAGTCAAAATTGCTTTCATGAACGGGAGTAGCCTGTGACTTCGGCCGATTCGCCGTATCCTGAGCAGGGGCGGCGGAAGTTTCGCGCTTTGGCACGGTGATCTTATGCGAAGCAGGATGGGGCTCGGCTTTTTTCGCTACGTCTTTGGGAATCAGAATGGTAGGATCCTGGTCGCCTGTGTGCGCCTTTTTTACCGCCGGCTTGGCAGTCGGCTTCGGGGGCTGCTTTTGGGACGGTGCTTTTTTGACTGCTTTTCCCGTTCCGGTCGGGATGGTTCCCGCCGGGTGGAGGTCTTCCAGGGTGATTTTGCCGTTCGGTTTGTGTCCATCGCTGTTGGAGCTGATATCTTCAAATTCCAACGGTTCGGTATCATCCATGGAGCTGCCGTGAGAGTGGCTGCTGATGTCCATGGGTCCAATGTACCCGCCGCGTCTGCCGCTCCGTTGGGCGAAGAACTGTTCATAGACAAAGAACCCGATTCCGGCCACGCCGAGCACGATGAGGATAATGCCGGAAATCAGCAGGACGGAAACGCCGCCTCCCTGATTGGACGGAGTGCTGGACGTAGAGGTTGTGCCGGAACCAACGCCTGCTGCAAGGGCGGAGCTGCCGCTCGATGGTTCGCTGGAAAGCAGTTCGCTCCAATCCTGGGAAGAAAGTACGTCGGGGTCGCTGACCGCCTGCTGGGCCTGAGAAGCGCGTTGATTAATCTGATTTTCCTTTGTGTCCACGCTGCGGGTGGGTTTGGAAGACACGGCCTTACTGGAGCTCGATTTGCTGGAGCTCGATTTTTGGGAGGAACTGGATTCCTGCGAAGAGCTCGATTGCGGGGAGGAGCTTGGTTCCTCCGGACTGGAAGAAACAGCTTCCGGTTCGGAAGAAGCGGGCGGACTGACGGAATCTGTGGGGGCGGACTC
The DNA here is from genome assembly GCA_012839345.1 of Clostridiales bacterium. GTDB lineage: Bacteria > Bacillota > Clostridia > Oscillospirales > Acutalibacteraceae > Caproiciproducens. The sequence continues at coordinate 125,934 of DUNN01000013.1, forward strand.
TTTGCCAACATTTCCCCCGGAACCGCCTTCGGGCTCCGAAGAAGGGGGCGCCATGTTCAGCGTGGTGCTGATGGCTTCGTCTGGAGAGCTGTCGCCCGTAGCGTATGCAGGAACGGCGGTGGCGCCGACGGTAAGCAGCAAAGCCAGCGTTACCGCAAAAAGTTTACTTGATGTTCTGTTTTTCATAATGCAACCGATCCTCTCGAAAAATCTCGGAAATGTAATGTATTTTTTAGGTTATAATAAGTTTGAAAAAATTTGCAATGACAACATTATCATTATGACATACTTAATAATGATATCATATAATATTTGACTCCTTCAACTGTTAATATTCTGTAAAATCTCCGGCTGCAATGCCGCCGCAGTTTCCCTGCACAGGGGCCTGATGCAGCCTGAAACGCAGTGTTTCTGCCCACTTATCATTTCAAAACTTTATGAATAAAATTCAGTTGAATCTGGGCTTTCATAATGCTATAATAGTTTTGTAAATTACATGTCATTGTAATTAAAACAAGGGTGTTGTGCTTGGCAAAATGGCAAAAATGATTTTTACAGGCCCGCCAGGAAAGGATGGTTACAGCTATGGGCGTAGTGATTACTTCCGACAGCGCGTGCGATTTATTTCCTGACCTGTACCAGCAGTACCAAATCAGGATTGTTCCGCTTTATATCAACATAGAGGACCAGGCGTACCGCGATGTGTTTGAAATAAACCCCGATGAGGTGTTTCGAAATTACGAGAAGACCCATCGGCTGCCGAAAACGGCGGCGCCCGCTCCGGCGGACTTTTTCACCCTTTTCCGGCAGGAAACGGAAGCGGGCAACGACGTGGTTCACATTTCTATGAATTCAAAGTTTTCCGCTTCTTATCAGAACGCCTGTATTGCCGCAGAAGAGTTTGAAAATGTGTATGTGGTGGACACCTTTACCCTGAGCTCGGCGGAAGGAATGCTGGTGCTCCGCGCGGCGGAGCTGCGGGACGAGGGAAAAACCGCGGAAGAAATCTGCCGCCAGATTGAGATTGAGCGCTCGAAAGTGCAGACGAATGTGTTGCTGGATACGCTGGAATTTGCTTACCGCGGCGGACGCGCTTCCATGCTGCAGATGTTTGGCGCCAACCTGCTTAAACTGCGCCCCTGTCTGCTGCTAAACACACAGGGCGTACTTTCCGTGCGGACGAAATTCCGCGGGAATTTTGCTCAAGTGTGCCGGGAATATATCCGGTTTGTGCTCCGGCAGCCGAATATCAACAACCGCCGTGCGTTTCTTTCCACCACCGGGATGGACCGCACGCTGTTTGAAGAATTGAGAAAGATGGTGGAGGACAGCGGCGTTTTCCAGCAGGTGCTTACATCCCGTGCGGGATGTGCCATGACGGTGCACACCGGCCCGAATACCCTGGTGCTGTTTTATATGGAAAATTAAGATAATGCTTTATAGCCATAAGAAGAAAAGCCCGAAACAGCTTGCTGTTTCGGGCTTTTTGTTTCCCAGCGCCGTTTGGCGCGGCTTTTGTCCGGATTTGCATGAACGGAATGGTTAGAGAGCATCAAAGCCGGGGAAAGACTGCCCAGAACCGCTTTCATCGGCAGTGGCTAATACGTCCTGAATCAGCTGTTCCAGCTGTTCCAGGCATTCCAGTGTGCCGGCTCTGCGGCGGAATTCCGCGGCGTTTTTCATGCCTTTCAGGTACCAGCCCACGTGTTTGCGTGCCTCGTTCATGGCGCGTGCTTCGCCTTTGTATTCGCACATTTTCTGAACGTGCTGCAGCATAACCAGCATCCGCTCGTGAATGCCCGGTAAAGGCAACAGCGTGGCAGAATCGCTCAGATAGGCGTTGATGCGCGAAAAAATCCACGGGTCGCCCAGCGCCGCGCGGCCTACCATAATTAGGTCGCAGCCGGTCGTCTCCAGCAGCTGCGCCGCAGCCTGCGGAGAGGTTACATCCCCATTGCCAATAACCGGGATTTTCACCGCCTGCTTCACCTGACGAATGATGTCCCAGTCCACAGGCGGCGCATACATTTGGTCGCGTGTGCGTCCGTGCACGGTAATGGCGTCAGCGCCCGCTGCTTCGCAAAGCGTTGCCACCTCCACTGCATTGACAGAGCTGCTGTTCCAGCCCTTGCGGATTTTTACCGTGACCGGAACGGGAACCGCATTTTTGACCGCCGCAACGATTTCGGCACACAGCTGTGGGTTCTTCATCAGTGCCGCCCCGGAACCATTTCCGCTCACCTTCGGCGCAGGGCAGCCCATGTTGATGTCGATGGCATTGGGGCCGAACTCCATGGCCATTTTTGCGGCCTCCGCCATAACAGCAGGCTCGTCCCCGAACAGCTGAATCGCGGTGGGGCGCTCTTCTTCCCCAATCGTCATAAGCGAAGCAGTCTTTTTATCATGGTACTGAAGGCCTTTTGAACTCACCATTTCCGTTACGGTGTAGGCCGCGCCGAACCGCACGCACAGTTCGCGGAACGCTCGGTCCGCCACGCCGGCCATGGGGGCCAGCACCGCCCGCCCCTTTATTTCTAAGTTGCCGATATACATAAGAGGAAATCCCTTTCAAAGTTCCGGCCAGCATCGAACTGCGGCCGAATTGATTCAAACCAGCGTTCATTATAACACTTATTTTTTTCCTTGAAAAGTGATATAATACTTCCATTAGCATCAATCAACCGGAAACAATCATGAACAAGGAACAGTGGACCATGCAAAACCAGGAATCGCTCGGCTTTGCATGTTATCTGGCTGCCCGAAAGCCTTTTGCCAAGGTAAAGCACCGCTTTCTCCGCAGGGCGCTGCGTTCCCTTGTTTCGGAAATTATATATGATGAGGAGAGACCATGAAGCTTCTTGTACTTGACGGAAACAGCATCCTGAATCGCGCGTTTTACGGCATCCGCCTTTTAACCACCAAAGAAGGTCTTTATACCAACGGAATTTACGGCTTTCTGACCATGCTGCAAAAACTGCAGAACGAAATACAGCCCGACGCGGTTGCCATTGCGTTTGACCTGCGTGCCCCCACGTTCCGCCATAAGGAATACGCGGGTTATAAGGCGCAGCGCAAGGGAATGCCGGAAGAGCTTGCCCAGCAGCTTCCCACCCTGAAGGAACTGCTCCGGCTGCTTGGCTACCGCCTGGTGGAATGTGAAGGCTTCGAGGCGGACGATATCCTCGGCACGCTGGCGCGCGTCTGCACCGAAACCGGGAACGAATGCGTGCTTGCCACCGGCGACCGCGACAGCCTCCAGCTGGTCGGCCCGCATGTGACGGTTCGCCTTGCTGCCACAAAGTTCGGTCAGCCGCAGGTTACGCTGTACGATGAAGCGAAGATCATGGAAGATTACGGAGTCACCCCGAAGCAGATGATTGAAATCAAAGCGATTCAGGGCGATACCTCCGACAATATCCCCGGCGTCGCAGGCATCGGCCCGAAGGGCGCAGCGGAACTGATTCAGAAATATCACGATATTGATTATATTTACGAACATCTTGATACGCTGGAAATTAAGGACGGCATGCGGAAAAAGCTGATTGCCGGAAAAGAGAGCGCTTACCTGAGCCGCCGTTTGGGCACCATCTGCACGGATGCGCCCGTGGACACCGAGCTGGCCGATTATGTGCCCGCCCCATGCGATTGTGAAAAGGCGGCACGCCTGATGGCAAAGCTGGAATTTTTCTCGCTGATTGAAAAAATGGGATTAAACCGGCCTGCATCACAGCCGGAAGTACCTGCCGCAGAAGCGCCGCGTGTGGAACTGGTCGAGCACGTGGATGCGGAAGAACTGCTTGGGCTGCTCCGCCAGCGCGGCCGTGCAGATTTCATCGCGGAATACAATAAAGAAAACATCATTCTGTACCTGAACGACGGGGAACGGGTGTATAAAATTGAGGAAGAATCGCTGATTGAAAAAATCTGCACCGATGAGTCGATTCGAGTTAACACGCATGATATTAAGCCGCTGTACGCCGCTCTTGACGCGTGCGGAATTCGGCTTGCACATGCGGGTTTCGACACCATGCTTGTGGGTTACCTGCTGAATCCAAACGCTTCTGATTATGAGCCGGAACGGCTGGCGCAGGAATACGGCGTTTCCCTACCGGAGTTGGGTGAAAACCGCAGGGCGGCCCTTGCGGCGGCGTTCCCTGCGCTGGTGGACCGGATGGCGGAGGAAATTGCTAAGAAGAATCAGACAGAACTGCTGGAAACCATTGAGCTGCCGCTTGCCGAAGTGCTGGCGCACATGGAGAACATTGGGTTCGCGGTGGACGGCGAGGGAATCCGTGCCTATGGCGAGGTGCTGCAGAAGCAGATTGACGAGATTCAGGCACAGGTCTACGACGCAGTTGGGTACGAGTTTAATTTGAATTCTCCGAAGCAGCTGGGGGAAGCGCTGTTTGTCAAGCTGGGGCTCAGCCACGGCAAAAAGACGAAGAGCGGATATTCCACCCGCGCGGAGATTTTGGAAGAACTGCGCTACGAACATCCCGCGGTTGAGATGGTGCTCAATTACCGCACGCTGGCCAAGCTGAAGTCCACCTACTGTGACGGCCTGCTGAAGGTGATTGCAAAGGATGGGCGGATTCATTCAAGTTTTAACCAGACGGAAACACGCACCGGGCGCATCAGCTCCACCGAGCCGAATCTTCAAAATATCCCCGTGCGCACCGAGCTGGGGCGCGAACTGCGACGCTTCTTTGTGGCGCGGGAGGGCTGGGTCCTGGTGGACGCGGACTATTCCCAGATTGAGCTGCGCGTGCTGGCGCACATGGCAAACGACCGGAATATGATTCAGGCTTTCCTGAATAACGACGATATCCACCGCAGCACGGCGGCACAGGTGTTCCATATGCCGGAGGAGATGGTGACCCCCATCATGCGCAGCCGCGCCAAGGCGGTGAACTTCGGCATTGTGTACGGAATCGGCGCGTTTTCCCTTTCTAAGGACATCGGCGTTACCCGCAAGGAAGCCGAAACCTATATTCGTGACTACCTCGCGCATTACGCGGGAATTGACCAATATATGAAGCAGGTGGTCGCCGACGCGAAGGAACGAGGCTACGCGGAAACAATGTTCGGCCGCCGCCGCTACCTGCCGGAGCTGACGTCCTCCAACTTTAACATGCGCTCGTTCGGCGAGCGGGTTGCCCGCAACATGCCGATTCAAGGCACCGCCGCCGATATCATCAAGATTGCGATGGTCCGTGTGGAGCAGCGCCTTGCGCGGGAAAATTTGCGCGCCCGCCTGATTTTGCAGGTGCACGACGAACTGATTGTGGAAGCTCCGCAGGAAGAAGCCGAACACGTTGCGAAGCTGCTGACGGAAGAAATGGAGCATGCTGTTTCCCTTTCCGTTCCGCTGACCGCCGAAGCGAATATTGGCCGCACGTGGTACGATGCCAAAGGCTGAAACTTTTGAAAAGGAACAAGAGAATTGTGAAGAGAACCGTGCAGCGTCGAAGAAGTTAGGAACCTTTTTGCCTGTTGCTTATTATTTGTTCACGACTCATTGAAATAGGTGATTTCATGATATTTACCTGCCCCGTCTGCCGGCAACTGCTGAGCAGACAGGAAAAAATCTATACCTGCCCCAGCGGGCACAGCTATGACATTGCCTCCGAGGGCTATGTGCATCTTCTGCCGCCGAACCATATGCATTCCAAAATACCGGGGGACAGCAAGCAGATGGTGGCTTCGCGCCGCGCGTTTCTGGAAACTGGGCTGTACCGGTTGTTCAGCGACCGGCTCAATGAGCTGGTGCGGGAGGATTTGCCGAAGACCGACCCGGTTGTGCTGGACGCAGGCTGCGGGGAGGGTTACTACACCGCGCGACTGGCGGAAAGCCTTGACCAAAACGGGATTTCTGCGGAGTTGTATGGGTTCGATATTTCAAAATTTGCCGTGAAAGCGGCATCAAAACGGCTGAAATCCGCCGCGTTTGCTGTGGCAAGCTGTTTTGCGGTTCCGGTTGCAGATGCTTCCACAGACTGCGTTATCAATGTCTTTGCCCCAATTGTGGAAAGCGAATTCCTGCGCGTGCTAAAGCCAAGCGGGCGGCTGATTCTCGCGGTTCCGGGGCCGCGCCATTTGTTCGGCCTAAAGCAAATCCTGTATGAAGCGCCCTATGAAAATGAATATCGGGAAACGGAATACGCCGGGTTCACTTTTGAAAAGCGCGTTCCGGTAAAAGACACGATTCATATCGAAGATCCCCAAACCATACAAAATCTGTTTGCCATGACGCCCTATTACTGGAAAACGCCGGTAGAGGGCAGCCGCCGCCTGAGTGAAACAGCGGTGCTGGATACGGAAATCGAGTTTGATTTTCTGGTTTACCGAAAGACGGAAGAATAAAGGACAGGCGGCGGAAGCAATTTGGCTGCTGCGAAAGGGAGGATTGAAGCGATGTTCAAAACCCGTGAGTGGAACCGGGAAGACGCGGAAAAAGCAATTTTTCTGCTGCTTGCGACTATGCTGGGCCTACTGCTGCGAATGGTGCTGTTCCCTTTTGAATCATGGGATTACCATCAGTTTTTAAGCGAATGGTATGGTTTGCTGAAAGCGAACGGAGGCTTTGCCGCCGTTGGGCTGAATATCGGAAATTATATGCCAACCTATCTCTATTTGCTGGCCGCGTTTACTTATTTCCCCATTTCTGCGCTGACGGCAATTAAGTTGATTTCCTGCGCAGCGGATGTTGTGTTGGCGGTCTATGTCATGCGGATTGTCAACCTGCGGTTTGGAAACGCTACATACGGGGCACTGACCTATGCGGCAACGCTGTTCCTACCTGGGGTATTTCTGAATTCGGCGGTTTGGGGGCAGTGCGACGCCATTTATACGGCAGCGCTCGCGGCTTTCGTTTACTACCTGATGGCCGGCAAGGAAAACCGCGCGGTGATTGCGTTTGCCATTTCCTTTGTGTTTAAGCTTCAGGCGGTGTTTTTGGCGCCGCTTTTGCTGCTTATGGTTTTGAAACGAAAGATCCGGGTGGGAACGCTCGCTTTTATACCACTAGTATATATTATCTCTATATTCCCTGCTGTATTAGCCGGTCGGAACCTTGGGGAACTGCTTCTGGTTTACAGTTCGCAGTCCAAACTGTATTCCCGGCTGGTCATGGGACTGCCCAATCTGTACACCTGGATTCCGGATGGCGGGAACGGCGATGCTTCCCAGCTGCCGAGATACTTTGGCACAGCGGCCGTCCTTTTTGCGGGGGCGGTGGTGCTTTTTGCGCTGTTTCTATTGTGGCGCGGTCAGTTTACCCTGAGCGACGAAATGTTGGTATCGCTCGCTATGCTGTTCGCATTTTTGGTTCCGTTTGTTCTGCCGCATATGCACGAGCGGTATTATTACCCGGCGGAAATCTTCGCATTGATTTTTGCCTTTTATTTTCCGAAAAAGCTGTATGTCGGGGTTGTTATGGAGCTGCTCTGCGTGTACGCAGAGTGCCATTATCTGTTCGGTACAGATTTTCTTTCGATTGAAATATTGGCGGTTGTAGCGCTCATAAACCTGATTGCAGTGGCACGCCACACGGTGCGGTTGGCACAGTCCGAACGCCTGCGGGAAGTGGGTGCGGCGGCATGAACAACTGGCACATTGAACCCATGCGGGAGGAGCACCTTGCCGCCCTTACGGAGCTGGATGTGCGCTGCTTTTCCCACCCCTGGACCTATGACGGGCTGAAAGCGGAGCTTTCCAGCGATACAGCGGTGTTTGCCGCTGCGGTTCTGGACGGAACGGCGGTGGGCTGCGCCGGAATGCACTGCGTCTGCGGGGAATGCTATATTGATAAGGTGTGCGTCGCGCCCGAACTGCGCCGCCAGGGAATCGCGCGGGCACTGGTGGACTATTTAATTTCGTATGCCGAAGCGCATCACGCGGAGTTCCTTACGCTGGAGGTGCGCGAATCCAATGCGCCCGCCATTGCGCTGTATACTGCCGCAGGATTTCTGCCGGTGGGAAAACGGCGCAATTTTTATACCGACCCCCGCGAGAATGCGGTACTGATGACAAAAACATTATCTGGGAACAATGAATAGTGCAAAATTAATGGCCCTTTTGATTAAAATTTTGAAGGAAACAAATCCCAATATTTTCCCGAGAGCCGGCTGCTTAGTCTGAACTTTTGCCCTCAGGCCGGGCGGGCCCCTACTTTCGGTTCCGCCCGAAAGTAGGCAAAGTGCGGGCAGGGAGGGATTTGAAAGGCCAAGGGAGGGTTCCATAAATCCCTCCCTGCACCCTCCAAGGTATCCCCAAAAACGAACTTTTGCTTCCGATGTCTTGATGATTTTCATGGACGGAGCGAAAAAGAATTACTTCGCGTAAGGTACACTCTGCGACATCTATGGGCGGAGAACATCAAAGCGGTTTATATAGATACTAATTGAACGAATTAAAATAAAATAGGGAAAGGAAAATAATATGCGTATTTTGGCTTTGGAAAGCTCCTGCGACGAAACCGCAGCGGCGGTGGTGGAGGACGGCCGAAAAATTCTTTCTTCGGTGGTTGCCTCGCAGGTGGAGGAACATAAACTTTACGGCGGCGTGGTGCCGGAGATTGCCTCGCGCCGTCACTGTGAAGCGGTGGTGGGCGTTACGCAGCAGGCGCTGGACGAAGCCGGCATGAAGCTGGAGGACGTGGATGCCATCGCTGTAACCTATGCGCCGGGGTTGATCGGCGCGCTGCTGGTGGGCGTAAACTTTGCCAAGGGTCTGGCGGTGGCCAGCGGCAAGCCGCTGGTTCCGGTGCACCACCTGCGCTCCCATATCGCGGCAAATTACCTGACTTCACCGGAGCTGGAGCCGCCGTTCCTCTGTCTGGTGGTGTCCGGCGGGCACAGCCATATTATTGAAGTAAAAGATTACACCGATCTTCGTGTTTTGGGGCGCACCCGCGACGACGCGGCGGGCGAAGCGTTTGATAAGGCGGCGCGCGCCATGGGAATGCCGTACCCGGGCGGTGTGGAAATGGATAAAATTGCAGAAAATGGAAATCCGGAAGCATTTGCGCTTCCGCACCCCAGCGTGGACGGTGCGCCGTACGATTTCAGTTTTTCCGGTCTGAAAACTGCGGTGATTAATCTCATTCATAATGCGGAACAGAAGGGGCAGACGCTGAATGTGCCGGATCTCGCCGCTTCTTTCCGCAAGGCGGTTGTGGACTGCTTAGTCAAAAATTTTGTGCGTGCCGCGAAGGAAACCGGCAGTACCAAACTGGTGATTGCAGGCGGTGTTTCGGCCAATTCTCTGCTGCGCCGCAGACTGCAGCAGGAATGCGCCCAGCGCGGCTGGAGCTTTTACATGCCATTGCTTTCCCTGTGCGGGGACAACGCCGCCATGGTGGGTGCTCAGGGATATTATGAATACTGTTCGGGAACAATAGCAGGGCCTGATTTGAACGCCTGTGCAGAGCTTCCGGTAGAGCGGTCGTACGGTTCCAAATGAAAAAGCATGAATATTTATGCATAAATATTTAAAATTAGAGAATAATTATAAATTTTATTCTTCTATAAAAATAATTTGCCAAAAATTTAACAAATTTCTCGTAACTCAATTGAATGTTGACAAAAATTGTATTATAATCTAAAGTGAAGAAAATTTCGTTAAGGCCATTGGGCCGAAAGGAGAAAGGGTTATGACTAACAACAAGTCAGTACTAAGCTGGATTGAAGAAATGAAACAGCTTGTCTGCCCCGACAATCTGGTCTGGATTGACGGAACAGAAGAACAGCTTGAACAGCTGCGCGCGGAAGCCTGCTCCACTGGGGAGCTCATTAAGCTGAACCAGGACAAGCTCCCGGGATGCTACCTGCACCGTACGGCCGTCAACGACGTTGCCCGTGTGGAAGACAGAACCTTCATCTGCTCCCGCAAGGAAGAAGACGCAGGCCCGACGAACCACTGGAAAGACCCCAAAGAAGCATATAAAATGCTTTACGATATTGCACGTGGAAGCTACAAAGGCCGCACCATGTATGTAATTCCGTACTCCATGGGCCCGATCGGTTCCCCGCTTTCCAAAATCGGCGTTGAGCTGACCGACTCTATTTACGTTGTATTGAATATGAGCATCATGGCCCGCGTTGGCCAGAAGGTATGGGATACCCTCGGCGACAGCAACGAATGGGTGCGCGGTCTGCACTGCAAGTGCGACATTGATGCAGAAAAGAGATACATCTGCCACTTCCCAGAAGACAACACCATTATTTCCGTGAACTCCGGTTACGGTGGAAACGTGCTGCTCGGCAAAAAGTGCTTTGCACTTCGTATTGCTTCCTACCTTGGTAAGACCCAGGGCTGGATGGCTGAGCACATGCTGATTCTCGGCCTGCAGAATCCGCAGGGCGAAATCAAGTATATTGCTGCTGCGTTCCCGTCTGCATGCGGCAAGACCAACCTTGCTATGCTCATTCCGCCGGAAGGCTACCGCAAGAAGGGCTATAAAATTTGGACGGTTGGCGACGACATCGCTTGGATGCGCCAGGGTGCCGATGGCAGACTGTATGCCATTAACCCGGAAAATGGCTTCTTCGGCGTTGCACCGGGAACCAACGAACATTCCAATCCGAATGCTCTTGCTTCCACAAAATCCGGCACCATCTTTACCAACGTTGCCCAGAACCTGGACGACAATACGGTTTGGTGGGAAGGCCTCGACAAGTATCCGCCGAAGCACGCTTTGAACTGGAAGGGCGAGCCGTGGGACGGCACCACTTCCGACCAGAAGGGCGCTCATCCGAACAGCCGCTTCACCGCGCCTGCTAAGAACTGCCCGTGCATCAGCCCTGAATTCGACAAGGGCGAGGGCGTGCCGATTTCTGCCATTATCTTCGGCGGCCGTCGTGCTCAGACCACTCCGCTGGTGTACCAGTCCCGTGACTGGAACCACGGTGTGTTCGTAGGCTCCATCATGGCTTCTGAAACAACCGCTGCTGCTGCTGGTGCAGTCGGTGTTGTACGCCGTGACCCAATGGCTATGCTGCCTTTCTGCGGCTATCATATGGGTGACTACTTCAAGCACTGGATCGAAATGGGCGAAAAGCTCGGCGACAAGGCTCCGAAGATCTTCAACGTGAACTGGTTCCGTGTGGACGACGAAGGTCACTTCGTTTGGCCGGGATTCGGCGACAACCTCCGTGTCCTCGAATGGATCATCAACCGTTGCGAAGGCAAGGTTGACGCGGTCGAAACTCCGATTGGCTATGTGCCGAAGCCGGAGGACATCAACCTGGAAGGCCTGAAGGACTTTGATCGTGATACCCTGAAGAGCATCCTCGAAGTCAACAAGGATCAGTGGCTGAAAGAAGCCGACGGCATTGCCGAATTCTACACCAAGTTCGGCGACAAGCTCCCGAAGGAACTGGCCGACGAGCTCAATGCTTTGAAGAGCAGACTCCAGTAAGATTCCAAAATAGTGCGGCGCCCTGTTTGGTTGGGGCGCCGCTTTTCTTTATGTAGAAAAGCCAATATTGACAATTTACGATGTTCTCAATATACTGTGTAGTAATAAGCAGTATGGTTCGGCTCTCAAGATCAGCGGAACCTGCTTGAAGTGGTTCCGTGAAATTAATAGAACATTATTAAGGGGGAAACGATTTTGATTTGTTCCAATTGCGGAAAAGACAACCCGGCAGGCGCAACATTCTGCAACGGATGCGGCGCGCCGATGTCCCAGCAGCCTCCTCAGCCCCAATCCCAGCAGTATTACCAGCCTCCCCAACCGCCCATATACGGCTACCAGCCAGTGGTTTATCCGTTTCCAATTTCCCCCTGCCGCCGATGGGCTGCATTTATCCTCTGTTTTTTTCTCGGAGGATTGGGAATTCACCGGTTTTATGTCAATAAAATCGGTACGGGAATTCTTTATTTGTTTACGGCGGGATTGTTCGGCATTGGCTGGCTTGTCGATTTAATTATGATCGCCTGCGGCAGCTTTACCGACAGTCGAGGACTTCCGCTGAAAGAATAGTACAAGAGTATAAAATTAGGTTCGGTTCCGCTTTCCGGCGGATACTGGACCTTTTTTTGTTTCCTATTGTTCTATTTCTGAAATGCTTGATTGAATTTGCAATAATCAATCATATTCGAAATGAATTGACTGGTTGCTCCCTTAAACTCGCCGATTTTCCACTGGAAAATAAATTTAAATAAATTTTTAATGGGACGTAATAATTTACAAAAGAAAAGTGATTATGTTCATATTGTGAATAATATTGATTGATATTATCATATAATGCGCGTATTTTGCAAAATTCCCTCAAAAAGTATGAATAAAGTGTTTCATTAATGAAAAGTTTGTGTAAATATAACATTGAAAAAGATGAACACAATTTGTATAATAATAATCACATTAAATCATTGCCAAACAAGATTTGGAGTGCTTCGATTTTAGGAGGATGTTAAAATGGAAGAAAAAGCGTATCATCCAAAGGGCGATTTCTTTAATTTAAAAGGAAACAATACCAACGTCCGTACGGAAATTGCCGCGGGCGTTACTACTTTCTTTGCAATGGCGTATATCATCATTGTAAATCCGAACATGCTGAAACAGTCCGGCATGCCGTTTGGAGCGGTATTTCTGGCAACGATTATTGCTTCCGCTGTCGGAACGCTGGTTATGGCGCTGTTTGCAAATGTACCGTATGCACAGGCTCCGGGCATGGGCCTGAACGCTTTCTTTGTCTTCACTGTGTGCTTCGGCCTTAATTTTAAATGGCAGGAAGCGCTCGCCATGGTTTTCATCTGCGGCCTGATCAATATTCTGATTACCGTAACAAAGATTCGCAAGCTGATCATCAAGTCGATTCCGGAAACACTCCAGAACGCTATCGGCGGCGGTATTGGCCTTTTTATTGCCTACATCGGCGTTAAAAATGCGGGCCTGATCAACTTTACCAGCGACCCGGGCACCTACACCCTTTTGGACAGCAAAACCGTTATTGCCAGCAGCGCGGCTGTTCCGGCGATTGTAAAGCTGAACACCCCCAGCGTGCTGCTTGCTCTTTTTGGCCTTGCGCTTACCGTCATCCTCCTGGTGAACAATGTTAAGGGCGCAATCCTGATCAGCATTGCTGTGACCACTGTTTTGGGTATTCCCTTCGGTGTGACCCAGCTGGGCAGCAGCCTGAGCATTGGCGATGCGATCAGCCAGCTTCCCCAGACCTTCGGCGCTGCGTTCGGCGACCCCGGCATGGTCTCTCTGTTCTCAAATCCATCCCAAATTCCGCTTGTGTTAATGACGATTTTCGCATTCAGCCTTTCCGATACGTTTGATACCATTGGTACCTTCATCGGCACAGGCCGTAAGACCGGAATCTTTAGCGAGGACGACCAGAAGGCGCTGGAAGCCGGCGGCAACGGCTTCAAGTCCAAGATGGACCGCGCTCTGTTTGCGGACGCAACCGCAACTTCCATCGGTGCGATTTTTGGTACTTCCAACACCACCACTTATGTGGAAAGCGCTGCAGGTATCGGCGCAGGCGGCCGTACCGGCTTGACCAGCCTTGTGACGGCAATCCTCTTTATCCTTAGTGCGTTCTTTGCTCCGGTTGTCAGCGCAGTTCCTTCCGTCGCAACTGCTCCTGCACTGATTATTGTCGGCGTTATGATGCTCAGCTCCTTTACGGAAATCAACTGGGCCGACCTGGAAGAAGCCATCCCGGCATTCTTCGCCAGCGTGTTCATGGCATTCTTCTACAGCATTTCCTATGGCATTGCGGCGGGCTTTATTGTGTACTGCATCATCAAGACCTTCCGTGGAAAAGCAAAAGAAATTCACCCGATTTTGTGGGTTGCGACCGGCTTGTTTATTCTTAACTTTATCATTCTTGCCGTTATCCCGGCCTAAAGCATCCGTTTGTCCCATTTGAAAAGCGGCTCCGTGCGTAAGCGCGGGGCCGCTTTTTTGGCGTAAATGGAAGCAACGCCGACCTATTTACTTTTATTTCACGGTCTTTCCTATTTTTCGGTCCATATGATATAATATACTAAAAGAAATGGAAATAATTTGCCGCGCGGCACTGAGCAATGCTTCGTCCGGATGGCAGAATAATTTTTACACAATGAGGATACAAGAACCAAATACCATAACAGGTTAAATGAGGTGCAGGCATGCCAAGATTTTTTATCGACTATGTTCCGGAAGAGCAAACCACGATTGTGGGGGACGACGCCCGGCATATTTCGCGTTCCCTGCGGATGAAGCCGGGAGAGCGCTTAGTTCTGTGCGACAGCATCGGCACGGATTACAATTGTGAAATTACACGCATTTCCGACGAAGGTGTTGTGGTGCGGGTGTTAAACTTCTGTAAAACGGTGGCGGAGCCCACGGTAAAGGTGACGATATACCAGGGGCTGCCCAAGGCCGATAAAATGGACGGAATCGTGCAGAAATCTGTGGAAACCGGCGCAGTGCGGGTGGTGCCCGTGCTGTCCGGCCGCTGCGTTTCCCGCCCGGATGAAAAGTCCGCTGCCAAAAAGGTGGCACGCTGGCAGAAGATTGCGGAGGAAGCGGCTAAGCAGAGCGGCCGCGGTGTGATTCCACAGGTTTCTCCGCTGATGCCGTTCCGTGCGGCGGTGGAAGAAGCCGCACAAAACGGTTCCATCCTGCTGTTCTACGAAGGCGGCGGCAGCAGTATAGCCCAGCTGGTTAACCGCGAAAGCGGAAACCTTGCGGTGTTTATCGGGCCGGAGGGCGGATTTGAGAAAAGCGAAGTGGATTTTGTCCTGCAAAACGGGGGACAGATCGGCACACTCGGCCCCCGGATTCTGCGTACGGAAACAGCGCCGATTGCGGCATTGGCCGCGATTATGTTGGCAAGCGGAAATATGTGACCGCGTGTTGCGCGGCAAAGAATTTCAAAAAAGGAAGGCGTTCGCATGGAAATCAGGCCGATTACCAAAGAAAATCGCTTTGAAGTGAATAACTTTATTCGGGAGCACTGGTTTACAACGGAAATGGCAGTGCGCGGCGAGCTGGTGGACATGACCGGTTTGGATGGCTTTGTGGCGTACGAAAACGCAAGAATGATTGGGTTGATTACTTACCGTTTGGATGGCAAGGACTGCGAGATTATGTCGTTGGACAGTTTGAAGGAAAAGCGCGGAATCGGCTCTGCGCTGATGGCTATGGTTATCCGCACCGCGCGGGAACTTCACTGTGAAAAGGTAAAGCTGATTACAACGAACGACAATTTGAATGCCATGCGGTTTTACCAGAAACGCGGATTCGATATGGCCCGTCTTTACCGAAACGCCCTGGAGTCGGCCCGCAAGCTGAAGCCGGAAATCCCGCTTATTGGCGACCATGGGATTCCGCTGCGACATGAAATTGAATTTGAATATTTATTGTCGCCGCAAAAGGAACAAATCGGCATCCATCTGCCCTCCGCTGAACGTAAAGATGCCGTGTTTGCCGTAGAGCTGCAGAACCGGCACTTTGAAACGGAGGGGAAATCTTGATGCAAACCGCATTGATTACTGGGGCCTCACGCGGAATCGGGAGGGCTGCAGCCCGCCGCCTTGCGCAGGACGGCTTTCGCGTGGTCATCCATTATAACCGCTCCGCGCAGGAGGCGCAGCAGTTGGCGGATGAGCTGATCGCCGCGCACGGAGCCGACGCGGTTCGGCTGGCCAAAGCGGACGTAGCCGACCGCGATCAGGTTGCGCGCCTGTTTGAGGAAATTGGCACCGTGGACGTGCTGGTAAACAACGCTGGAATCGCGCAGCAAAAGCTGTTCACCGACCTGACGGAACAGGATTGGGACCGCATGTTTAACGTGGACGTAAAGGGAGTGTTCCACTGCTGCCAGTTGGCGCTCCCACGCATGATTGCGAATAAACGCGGAAAAATCATCAATATTTCCTCTATGTGGGGGCAGGTGGGCGCTTCCTGTGAGGTGCACTACTCTGCCGCAAAAGCGGCGGTGATTGGCCTAACGAAGGCGCTCGCAAAAGAGGTGGGCCCTTCCGGAATTCAGGTCAACTGCATCGCGCCGGGCGTGATTCAGACAGAAATGAACGCGCATCTAAGTCCGGAAACGATGGAAGAACTGCGGGAGGAAACCCCGCTGGAAACGCTCGGTACGCCGGAGGATGTTGCCGCGATGATTAGCTTTCTTGCCGGAAAGGAAAGTGATTTTATTACGGGTCAGGTGTTTGGCGTGAACGGCGGAATGATTATATAATCGCATCATAAAAATGACATTTTTTTCATATTGATTACAGTGCTGTCAAAATTGTAGACTTTCCTCATTATTCCATACTATAATATTGCCCGGAGATATTTTAAGACCTATTTCAGGAATAACAGGAGATTTTTGGTATGAAAAAGTGTGTTCTTTCCCTTGTGGCTTTGGTGTTTGCCATGTTACTGCTTTTGCCCGGATGCGCCGCGCCGGCTTCTGCAACGGCCGGTCAGCCGGTGCAGTCAGATCCGTTTTCGGTTCAGGTAAAGATGACCGATCAGCAGGATGGAAAAATTATGGTTCGGACCGCGACTCCTGTTTTTTCGGGATTTTCGGCGGCCGCGGAGTTGAATGAGAAGATTGCCAATTTGTCACAGGAAGGCATTGCCCAGATGAAGGAAGAAACGAAGGATCTGGGGGAAACAGCCGGGGCGGACTCACTTTATTATTCCAGTTTTTTCGACTATTCCCGCAGTGGTGATCTGCTTTCCGTTTGGGTCAGCAGTGCAAACTATACCGGTGGTGCTCACGGAATGCACTGGATGAATTCCTTTACCGTGAATACCAAAACTGGGAAATTCTATTCCACGCCCAGCGCCCTGTTCCAGGAGGAAGAATCAGGAACAAAGTGGATTACTGCGCAGATTTCGAAGAAAATCAGCGAACAGAAGGACGTTTATTTTCCAGAAGCACAGAAGACCTTAACGGACAAAAACGGTAAATACTCTTTCTATTTGGACGGCGACACGATGGTGGTCTATTTTGACCTGTATGAGCTGCAGCCTTACGCGGCGGGAATTCCGACTTTCGAGTTCCCTGCTAAGGAACTGGCGGAAAACGGCGTACCGCTGAAGGAAAAGCTTACTAATACGCAGCGGCGCGGCGCGGTACGGCTGAACGGAGAAGATATTTCCCTGAAGCATCCGGTGGTTTCCAATGACGACGGCGTATTCCTGCCGCTGGAAGAAACCGTTGCCCTGCTAGGGAAAAGCGTGGAAGTGCAGCAGGACAACTACTTTGTGAACGGTCAGCCCGCCCAAGTGGAAATGGTGGACGGTGTTGCGTATGCGCCGCTGACCTTTTTTACGCAGACGCTTGGGGAACTCGTATTTTACGACGATTCTGCGCTGCGGATTTTCCCCAAAACACCGAACTTTGTCCCCATGGGCGTTGGCGGCGGTTCGGCGGATTCGTCCAAGATTCCCGCAACATCTTCTAAAAAGAACGCCATGCTTATTTTTTCCGGTCCAAATATCTCCCGCTTTTCCAATGCGGCCGCCGTATGAAAACTTGATAACCGGAAAACCGAAGTTTTCCCTTTCCCATGCTTTTCTGCAATTCCCACGATTCCCATACGGAGCATTTTGCTGTTTCAGTTTGGAACCGCAAGCAGTGACCAGAATTTGTTGGAACGGAAAGGAAGAAACATAATGAAAAAAAGACTTGCAGGAATCGCTTTTTTGATGAGCGTCGTACTGCTTGCGGCGTCTTTCACCGCGTGCAGTGCCGGCGGTTCCGGTGCGCCACAGGCGGCCAGCAGCATGGCTGCGGCCGAGGATGATCAGAACGGAGTGGTTTCGAGCGGTGCGGCTGCGGAAAACGGTTCCCTTGCGCTGGGGACGACTTCTGGCAGCACGAGCTCCGGGGCAGAAAGCCCTTCTTCCAACAGCGCCGCGGCTGCTGTACAGGCAAAAAGGAAAATTATTGAACGCCTGAATTATGTAATTGAAACCTTGAAATTTGACGAGGCGGTTGCACAGGTGCAGAACCTGTGTACCAGTTTAAACGGTTACATACAGGATTCCAACGTGACCGGGAGCGGAATTTTGGAAAAGGGCACACTGCGGCACGCCATCTACACGCTGCGCATTCCGCAGGAAAACCTACCGCAGCTTAAGGAAAAGGCCAACACCATCGGCACGGTTTTAAGCTTTAGCAGCAGCAGCGAAAACGTAAGCGAACAGTATTACGACACCGAGGCGCGCCTAAAAAGCCTGAGAACCCAACAGGAGCGTCTGCTCGCGCTGCTGCAGAAATCCGGGTCGCTCACGGATATTATCGCGCTGGAAAAGGCGCTTGCCGATGTGAATTACCAGATTGAGGAACTGACTGGAACGTTGAAACAGTACGATTCCCTAATTCAGTACAGCACGGTTACGATTCGGCTGAACGAAGTGATTCAGCCCACGCAAGTAGAACGCGAGCCGGTCACGCTCGGGGATAAAATCAGCCACACGTTCCGCCAGTCCGTTCATGGCTTGGCGTCCTTTGGGGAGGGACTTCTTGTTTTTCTGCTTGGTTGTTCCCCGGTGCTCATCTTTATTATTCTGATTGTGGCGGTGATCTACTGGTTTGCCTGGGGCAGAAAGAACCGCCGCAGGCGGCAAAAATCCCCGCAGCCGGTGGAGCCTGAGCATCTGGAAAAATCAAATCAAGCGGAAGAAAAGCATTCCGATAAAAATCTATAACGAAAGCCCTAGTGTACCCCCGGAATTTCCGGTGTGCACTGGGGCTTTTATTATGGCATGGGTTGTTTGAATCAGCCGATTTTTTTCATTTCGTGCTTCAGGTTGGCATTTTGATAGGTTGTGACAATCGAGGAGGTGCTTGCCACCAGCATGAGCAGATACCCGGCGGCAAGGTCGGTGAACACTGCACGGGAAATTTGCGATTCCTCCATAAATTGCGGAATGGACTGAAACGCGTCGAAGAAAGTAATATCGAATTCCGCCTTGAACTGGTTGTAAATTTCCAGCGCGAGGGAGATATTTTCCGCAAAATACAGCATTCCCACTGCAATTACAAGGGAAATAATCATTCCGGGAAGATTCAGCTTGCCGCCGAATTTTTCATATCCCTTCATACAGCAGATCGCCATGACAAAACCGACAATACCGGCAATGTAGCCAAGCTGGTACACAATTACCCAAAGGACCACGCCAATTAAGGAACCAAGCAGGGCACCCACAATACCGGCTGCAACGTTGCTTTTTGTTTCCTTTATTTCCTGCTGCGCTATGGACAAATCGGTCTGCGCTTTTCCAAAGCAGGTGGAGCATATGGAAGTGCATCGGCCCGCCAGGCTGTAAATTCCAAGGTCATCATGACTTCCGCAGAATTCACAGCAGTTCACCATGGAGTTCGCGCGGCAGACGCTTACACAGGCGTTCACGGCCTCTTTCAGCGCTTCCATGCAGTTTTTGCCTTTGGCATTCGTTTGAATCGTAATGGTATTGCCGTCAAAAACGGCGGATTTCACAAGCGGATTTGTCTGTGGCATGGCACCCAGGTGTTGTGCCACCACTTGTGCTTGCTCCGGAGTGCCACCGTTTATATGGAGCACAGTGAAAAAAGCCGCTGGTTGGGAACGTGGCGAATGACCATATGATACCCCTGGTAATATCCGTAGACTGCCATCCTTTTTTGGTCAAACGTCATTCCCATTTCCTGCGCTAGGGATTTCAAGTTTACATAAGCCATGGTAACCCTCCAAAATATTTTTCACCCTCATAAGGGGGTCTTCTACCGCAAATACCCGATGGGTTATTTTAATGCTTTTTCAGCAAACCCAGCTATTTTATCGGTTACACATGGATTGAATATATAGAAAATTATTCTGAAATCAAAAAATCAGCACAACGCCGCGATTTGGTTAACGTTCCGAAAAGAAATCGGTAGTTATTCCCAAATTTGTGATGCAGAAAAAAGCGTATCGGTTTGCCGTTCCTTTTTCATCCTCCTCATACAGTTTCCTTTGAATCCGGCTCCGGCTTTCCGCATCTGTAATTTCGCAGTCCGTTGTTTTAAAAGTCCCCCTTTACTGCTTTTTTCATAACAAGCTTCCACTATTTAGAACTTGGTCAGTTTCAGAAAATATACGTCATTTTCGTGCATTTCCCGCTGAAAGGAAAATGTGCCGTCAATTTTCACTGCTTGCCGCAGCAACGGGGCACCTTCGCAGCTTTCACGCAGATATTGTTCCTGCACGGGGGTTAAATCTGCCGGGCAGCCCAAATCGTGGTACAGGGTGTAAACGTCGTTCATCCGGTAACCTACGCCAAATAACTCCAACAGGTAGGTGCCGGGTTCCAGCCCCTCCACCTGGATACATGCGTCCGATACCGGCTTTGCGGGAAGGTCCCGGACAAAGTAATGCTGGTTTGCCTCTGCCTCGCTTTGCTGCGGGATGGTGTAGTCCCAGAACAGCACCTGAACGCCGCAGCCATCGCGGGCGCACAGGCTGTGGCGGTCGTCGCACGAAAGCAGGGAATCCCCCAGCCGGTGAAGAAACTGGTAAGCGAAAAAGGCAGGCTTTTTCAGCCCTTTCACGTTCATCAGGCCGAATCCGCCATGGAACGGCGCGGGGCCGGGACCGGCCTCTTCAAAAATATCGGAAAATGTCCAGTAGGACATGCCGTCCACATACCGGAACGCGTCTTTGATGCGCGTCAGCACAAAAGCGGCCTCGTGGTAGGAATCGTGCGCGTTGTCGCGGGAGGAATAGCTGGAGCTCCACTCTGTAAAGTAAAGCGGCAGCTGCGGCATACAGGACTGGTCAATTTGCTGCCGTACCCTGCGCATGTCGCCCGAAACGGAGGTTTCATCGGGAATCAGCCGCTGCAGATTTTCGCCGAATTCATCCACAAAGCCTTCCACACCGTAGGTGTGGGTGGTGATAAAATCAAGCGGCAGGTGCGCGTTTGCACACGCGCGGATAAACTCCGGCACCCAGGCGCAGCCTGCCGTAGCGGGGCCGCCCACCCGGTACTGGGGGCAAACGCTTTTAATCGCGCGGGCGGAAGCTTCATATAGGCGTAGATAATCCTCAAATGGGGTATCGGAAGCAAAGAACCCGTACAGATTCGGTTCGTTCCATACCTCGAAAAACCACTTTTTCACTTCTTCCTGCCCGTAGCGCTCCGTTACGTGCTGTGTAAACGCCCGAATCAGATCTTCCCATTTTTCCAAGCTTTTCGGCATGGTTACGTTGCCGCGCCAGAAAAAAATGGTTTTGTTCCCGCTTGCCAATTTGGAAGGGGTGAAGGAAAGCTCCACAAACGGGCGCACCCCAAGGCGCAGCATGGTGTCGTACAGCAGGTCGATGTACTGCCAGTTGTAAAAGGGAGTTCCCTCGCGGGTTTCCTGGTAAACCCCCATGTCGTCGTGGAACAAGCCATGAAAACGCAGGTAGCGGAAGCCGCATTCTTCGTGTACCGTGCGCAGCTGCCGCTGGTTTTCGTTCAGCAGCGTTTCATAGGCTCGGCCGCCGCCAACGCAAAGGTTACAACCTTGGAAACGGTCGGAACTTTCCCGGTCAACCTGGTTTGCATTTACCTGAATCAGACGCATAACAATTCGCTTCCTTCCGTATTTTAAAGCTGCCGCACGGACGCGCCGATTTGCAGGGTGGTGGAAAGCGTGATTTTCATTGGTACGCCGGTGTACCCATTTTCCAGCCGATCCAGCAGAATGCGCGCGACCTGGGAGCCGATTTCCTCCAGTGGCTGCGTAACAATGGTCAGCCTTGGGTGGGCAATACGGGACAAATCCATGTTGTCGAACCCAATCAGCGAAAGCTCTTGCGGAATTTTTATACCCATCTCGTTTGCCGCAATCACGGCGCCGAGCGTCATTTCATAGTTGGTGACAAAAATTGCCGTAAGATCCGGGTGTGTTTTCAGCATGGCGCGCATGCTTTCGTACCCGCCGTGAAGGGTGTAGTCGCTGTTGATTACTAACTGTTCATCATATTCCACGGAGTGGGACTTTAATGCATCTACAAATCCGGCAAGGCGCTGCTGGGACGTGAAAACATCCTTCGGCCCCACAATAATTCCGATTCGGCGGTGGCCGTTGTCTAAAAGATGTTCCACCGCGCTGCGCGCTGCTGCGGCGTTGTCAATCAATACGCTGTCCGCGTAGCTGGAAAGCTCCGGGACACTCCGGTCGATGAGCACAACGGGAATTTTCTGCTCCTTTGCCGGGCGCAGATGGCGGCCGTCGCGGCACACGGGCATGTTGATGATTCCGTCCACCCGCTTTCCAATCAGGAATTTTGCGGCGTCGCATTCCAGCTTTTCATCCGTATGGCAGTCGCAGATAATTACGCTGTATCCGTGCTGCCTCAGGATGTCCTCCATCGCCGTAATAATCTGCGTGACAAAAAGGTTGGAAAGCTCCGGAATAATAACGCCTACCGTCCGGCTGCGGTTGCTTTTCAGACCGCGCGCGTATTCGTTCACGTGGTAATCCAGCTTTTTAATGGCGCGTTCCACAGCGATGCGGTTCTTTTCCTTCAGTGTTCCTCCGTTAACGTATTTCGAAATTGTTGCAATGCTGAGTCCGGTTTCCCGGGCGATGTCTTTTATTGTTGCGGCCATGAGGAGCCTCCTGTAAAACGTTACAATTTATACCTAACTTATCACAGTCATAAAAAAGTGTCAACAGGCAAAGTTTTAATTGACAATTCGGGGCAGATGTGCTATGTTTATAAAAACGAAACGTTTCACTTTATTTAAACAAGCACGGTACTGCGGTTGAAGGAATCGCTATATTGGTGCTTTCTATTTTCCTTAAAAAACGAAACGTTTCACTTTTAAGGGAGGATGAAGGATGCTAGTAACTTCTTCAGAGATGCTGAATAAAGCGCGGGAAGGCGGCTATGCCGTCGGCGCGTTTAACGTGGAAAACATGGAGATGGTTCAGTCCGCGATTGAGGCTGCGGAGGAACTGAACGCCCCCATTCTGCTGCAGACCACGCCGTCCACCGTAAAATACGCAGGGCTTGACCTGTACTATTCCATGGTCGCGACACAGGCGGCAAAAGCAAAAGTGCCCGTTGCACTGCACCTGGACCATGGTTCCAGCTTCGCCCTGTGCGCACAGGCGCTGCGGGCAGGCTACACCAGTATTATGATTGACGGCAGCAAGCTGCCGCTGGAGGAAAACATCGCACTGACCCGAAAGGTTGTGGAAATGTGCGAACCGGCCGGAATTCCGGTGGAAGGGGAGATTGGCCGCGTCGGCGGCAAGGAAGACGATACGGAGTGCGAGGAAGCAGGGTACACTATCCCGGAGGAAGCGGTGCGTTTTGAACGGGAAACGGGCCTTTCCAGCATGGCGGTCGGCGTTGGAACGGCGCACGGCGTTTATAAAACCAAGCCGGTGCTCAATACACACTTAATTCAGCAACTCAGAGGAATGCTTACCGTGCCGATGGTGCTGCACGGTGCCTCCGGCCTTTCGGATGAGGCAATCCGGGAATGCATCCACAACGGCATCTGCAAAGTCAATTTTGCCACTGAGCTGCGCATTGCCTACACCAAAGGTGTCCGGGAAGTTCTGACGGATTCGTCCGTTTTTGACCCGAAGGCATTTGGCCGAGTCGGCCGCGAACGAGTTCGGGAGGCTGTGAAGTACCGCATCCTTACCTGCGGCTGCGACGGAAAAGCGTAGGGGGGATTGCAGTGAGCGAGGTACTGCTGGGCATTGATATTGGCACTTCGGCCTGTAAGGCTGCGGCGTTTGACCGCGACGGAACGGTCCTGGCTCAGGTGAACGAAGCCTATCCCGTTTATTACCCCAAGCCTGGCTGGGCGGAGCAGGACCCGAACGATTGGTGGGAGGCCGTTTGCAAAGCTGTGCAGCGGGTTTTAGAGCAGGGCATCCGCGCTTCGGACATTGCGGGAATTGGAATTGATGGGCAGAGCTGGAGCGCAATCGCGGTCGGTGGGGACGGAACCGTCCTTTGCAATACCCCCATCTGGATGGACACCCGCGCGGAGGAAATCTGCGGGCAGATGAAAGCCCGCTGCGGGGAACAGCGGCTGTTTGAAACAAGCGGAAACCCCGTGCAGCCCATGTATACCATGCCCAAGGTTTTGTGGTACAAGGAACATGCACCGCAGGTGTACCGGAACGCGTGCAAAATCCTGCAGTCCAACAGCTTTATTGCGTACCGCCTGACCGGGGTCATGACCCAGGAGCCCAGCCAAGGCTACGGTTGGAACTGTTACCGGATGGAGCGCGGCGAGTGGGACCGGGAGCTTTGCAAAGAGCTGGGGGTTGGCCCACAGCTTCTTCCCGACATTGTTCCTTGCCACGCCGTAATTGGCAAAGTCACGGCAGAGGCGGCGCGCCTTACCGGACTGGCGGAAGGAACCCCGGTGGTTGCCGGTGGGCTGGATGCGGCATGCGGAACGCTGGGCGCGGGGGTTATCCGCCCCGGCGAAACGCAGGAACAGGGCGGCCAGGCTGGTGGAATGAGCATTTGTGTGGACCGCTGTACGGCAGATTCCAGACTAATTTTAGGCGCGCATGTCGTTGAAAACCGGTGGCTACTTCAGGGCGGCACGGTGGGCGGCGGCGGAGCCATGAGCTGGTTTGAAAAGGAATTTGGCGCCGCGGAACGCACCGCCGCTAAAGCGAACGGGACCAGCTCGTTTGCCGAGCTGGACCGGGGCGCTGCCGGGGTGCCCGCTGGCAGCGAAGGACTTGTTTTTCTGCCATATCTTGCAGGGGAGCGCAGTCCCATCTGGAACCCCCATGCAAAAGGCGTGTTTTATGGCATCGACTTTTCCAAAACTCGGGCGCACTTTGCACGCGCAGTGATGGAGGGAGTTGCCTATTCCCTGAAGCATAATCTGGAGGTGGCCGAGGAAGCCGGCGCGCAGGCACAGCTGCTCCGCTCCATAGGGGGCGCCGCCAACAGCCGCTTATGGATGCAGATTAAGGCGGATGTGACCGGAAAGCGGTTTGCGGTTTCTTCCTCCGACACCGCCACGGCGCTTGGCGCGGCAATGCTTGCAGGCGTGGGCACGGGCGTGTATTCCGGGTTTGAGGATGCGGCCGCGCGGACTGTCCGAACGAAAAGCGAGTATTATCCCAACCCGGAAGCAGAAGCGTGTTATGCGAACGGCTACCGGATTTACCGGCAACTGTATGAAAACCTAAAAAATCTGATGAACGAAGGGGAAGCAGAATGAAAGCAGCAGTGCTGTATGGAAATGAAGATATCCGTTACGATGATTATGAGACGCCCCAAACCCGGCCCGGCACGGTGAAAATTCATGTGAGGGCAACCGGAATCTGCGGAAGTGACGTTCCGCGTGTGCTGAATCACGGCGCCCATTTTTACCCCGTGGTGCTGGGGCATGAGTTTTCCGGCGACATTGTCGAAGTAGGAGAAGGCGTTACCGGCCTGCAGGTGGGGGATACGGTTTCAGGTGCGCCGCTTGTTCCCTGCATGGAGTGTGACGACTGCCAGAACGGGAACTTTTCCCTGTGCCGGCATTACACCTTCATCGGCAGCCGGCAGCAAGGCAGCTTTGCAGATTATGTGGTTATCCCCGCAAAAAACGCTGTCAAATATGACCCGTCCATTCCCTATGAGCAGGCCGCCATGTTCGAACCTTCCACCGTGGCGCTGCACGGGATTTTCTGCAACCAGTACCGGGGTGGGGGCTGCGTTGCGGTACTGGGCTGCGGAACCATCGGAATTTTTACGCTGCAGTGGGCGAAAATTTTCGGCAGTAAAAAAGTAGTAGCGTTTGATCTGGACGAAAGCCGCCTTGCGCTGGCAAAGCGCATGGGTGCCGACGAAGTAATCAATACAAAGACGGAGGGCTTCCTGGAAAATGCGATGAGCCTGACCGGCGGCAAAGGGTTCGATTATGTGTTTGAAACGGCGGGCAACCCCGCAACCATGCATATGGCGTTTGAAGCCGCCGCGAACAAGGCGCACGTCTGCTTTATTGGTACACCGCATGTAGAACTGCAGTTTACCCCGAAGGAATGGGAAGCTATGAACCGCAAGGAATTTGCCCTGACGGGCAGCTGGATGAGCTATTCCGCGCCGTTCCCGGGCAAGGAGTGGGAGCTTACCGCCCATTATTTTGCCACCAAGCAGCTTCGGTTTGACCCGGATTTCATTTATAAAAAGTTCCCGATGAGCCAGGTCAAGGAAGCGTTCGACTTGTTCCATCACCCGGAACAGGTGCATGGAAAAATCATGCTCATCAACGAATAAGGCGGCGGAAACATGATTCTTACGGTAACACTGAATCCTTCGATCGACAAATTCTATCAAATTGACCGCCTGCGCCCATACGAAGTTCAGCGCGTAGGGGAGGTCAACAACACAGCAGGCGGCAAAGGACTGAATGTTTCGCGTGTGGCCGCACTTTCCGGCGAAGCCGTTACTGCAATGGGCTTTGTGGGTGGCCACAACGGCGCGCTGTTCGAAAGCCTGATTTCGCAGCCGAACATTCGCAGGTCGTTTACGCAGACCCAGGCGGAAACACGCTGCTGCGTGAACGTATTCGACATGGAGCGGAAAAAAAGCACGGAATTTCTGGAACCCGGAAACCCGGTGACACCCGAAGAAACTGCCCGCTTTCTGGAAGAATACAACCGGCAACTGCCGGGTGCGGATGTTGTCACGCTGTCCGGCAGTATGCCGAAAGGGCTTCCGTCGGACTTTTACGCCCGGCTGATTGAAGCGGCACACCGTTTGGGCAAACCAGTTATTCTGGACACCAACGGCGACGCGCTCCGCGCAGCCATTGCCGCTGGGCCGGAATGGATTAAACCAAACGCAGACGAAATCCGGCAGATCGCGCAGGGTGATACAACCACACTGGAGGGCGTAATTGCGGCGGCCAAAGAGCTGCATCAGGGCGGAATCGCGCATGTGGCGGTTTCACTTGGCAAAGACGGTGTGGCCGTCGTGTGCGAAAGCGGAGTTTATCGCGGTATTACGCCGGATATTCCGGTGGTGAATACGGTTGGCTGCGGCGACAGCATGGTGGCGGGATTCGCCGTTGGAACAGTGCGCGGCTGTTCCGTAGAAGAAACCATACGAATTGCCGTTGCAGTTTCTACCGCCAATGCGCTCACCAAGGAAACGGGAAGCTTCCGTATGGAGGACTTCAACCGGATTCTTCCGCAGGTCAAGGTGATTCGGTCCGACCTGTAAAAAGCAAATTCGCGGGATGAAACCCGCAGTCTTTGTTCATTCATTTCCTTCATTTTATAATATTTGTGATAAGGAGACATGTACTATGGCAGAATTTATTGATCCAAAACTGGTACCAAAGCGCACCCTTTCCACCGGCGAGCAGATTCCCTGTATCGGCATGGGAACCTTTGGCTCCGACCGTTTCACCCCGGAGCAGGTTTCCAATGCGGTCGCGGGCGCGATTCGCTGCGGCTACCGTATGTTTGACTGCGCGTCCGTCTACGGCAATGAAGACCTGATCGGCAAGGTCTTTGCGGATGCTATCCAGCAGGGTGTTGTAAAGCGCGAAGAACTGTTTATTACCAGTAAGGTCTGGAACGACCAGCACGGCAAGGGCGAGGTGCTTCTCGCCTGCGCGAAATCCCTGCGCGACCTGCAGCTGGACTATATCGACGCTTACTTTATGCACTGGCCCTTCCCGAATTACCACAGACCCGGCTGCTCCGTCGATTCCAGGGACCCGAACTCCAAACCGTTCCTGGTGGAGGATTTTATGGCAACCTGGCGCCAGATGGAACGGCTTTACGATATGGGCCTGGTCCGGAATCTTGGTATGTCCAGC
The DNA here is from genome assembly GCA_012839345.1 of Clostridiales bacterium. Taxonomy (GTDB): domain Bacteria; phylum Bacillota; class Clostridia; order Oscillospirales; family Acutalibacteraceae; genus Caproiciproducens. The sequence continues at coordinate 153,715 of DUNN01000013.1, forward strand.
ATGACCATCCCGAAGTTGGAGGCGGTACTTCCGCTGTGCCGCATTAAGCCAACTGTTATTGAAATGGAGCTGCACCCAAGCTTCCAGCAGCCGGAGCTTTACGATTACGTGGTTGCCCACGGCATCCAGCCCATCGGCTTCTGCCCCATCGGCAGCCCCACACGCCCCGACCGCGACAAAACCCCGGAGGATATTGCCGATATCCAGATGCCGGAGGTTGTGGAAATCGCGCAGGCACATCATGTGCATCCCGCCGTTATCTGCCTGAAGTGGGCTGTTCAGCGCGGGCAGATTCCGATTCCGTTCTCCATTCATGAAAACGAGTATGTCAGCAATCTGAAATGCACCATCGAGGACCCGCTTACGGACGAGGAAATGGAGAAACTAAGGCGCGCCGACAAAAACTGCCGCTTAATCAAGGGCCAGGTGTTCTTATGGCCGGGCGCAAACGACTGGCATGCCCTTTGGGATGAAAACGGCGAAATTACAAAATAAGGAGCGGGACCAATTATGTTGAAAGGTATTCCCAGCATTCTTCCGCCGGAGCTTCTGAAAATACTGATGGAAATGGGGCACGGCGACGAAATTGTGCTGGCAGACGGAAACTTCCCAAAATTTGCCCATGCGGAAAACGTGATACGCTGTGACGGGCACGGAATCCCCGAACTGATGGAAGCTATACTGAAGCTGATGCCGCTTGACCCTTATGTGGAACATCCCACGGTGTTCATGGCAGTGTTGCCGGATGACCCCTATAAGCCGGTGATTTGGGATACATACCGTGAAATTGGAAGAAAGTACGAGGAGCAGGGCCTGCGGGAAATTTGTATCGACAAATTTGAATTCTATGACCGCGCCAAAAAGGCGTATGCCGTGGTCGCAACTGGGGAAACCGCGTTGTATGCAAACGTCATCTTGAAAAAGGGTGTAATTAAGTAATTCAAAAAGTATGTGTGGGTGCTGCCGAATGGATGGATTCCTTGGCAGCACCCTTCTTGAATTGGATCCAAATTTATATATTTTACCAATGTTGGTGAAAAAAACTGACACAGACGCGATTTGTTGACAGATTATAGTCAATATGCTACGATAGGTACAACTTGAAACTTAGGAAACGCTGATGGAAGCAATCGCAAGGCTGCTCTGACCGGCGTTTTTGTGGTTTATAGCGCTTTTCGCCGGTAAATCGGCGAAGCCTTTTCAAAAAGAGGAGTTCGTGCTTTGAAGGATAGACGCAGCATAGGCGAAAAAAGAACCCGGACGAGTATTCGTTTGGGCAGAAAGTTTCGGTGGAACAGTCTTCAGGTTGTTTTGTCCATTGTCATGCTAGGACTTTCCCTGACGGCGGTAATGGTGATTTCTCAGCTGATTTACAGCCATGCCAGCGCGACCATCAATTATTCGGTCAGTCAAAACAACATTCAGATTGTCAGTGATGTCGCAAAGTCGATTGACAGCTATATTGACGAAATGGAGTCCATATCGGACACCATTACCAATCTGCTTGCCAAGGAACCGGTCGAAAACCTAAACCGGAGCACGGTCGTCTTTCTGCGTGACGACATCGAAACCATCGCCGTGTTTGATGAAACACAGAACGCGGTTTTCTGTACCGACAGCAGAACGCTCCGGGACGATATTGATCTGACAAGGCAGAGCTGGTTTACCGGAGTAATTGCCCAGCATTCCAACTATTTGATTTCGGTGCCGCATGTGCAAAGGCTTTTCTGGGGCGACTATCCGTGGGTGATTACGCTGACGCGCGGGGTTACGTGGAAGCAGGGCGGCGTGGTGCACAACGGCGTGGTCATGGTGGATATGAATTTTAACCGCATCCGCGACCTTTGTACGCGCGACCTGGAAAACCACGGCTACCTCTATATTATGGGCACGGACGGCAGTATTATCTATCATCCAATGCAGCAGATGATTTATGCAGGAATTCAGCCCAAGGAATTTCAGGCTACATCCCACCTTCGGGACGGCAGTTCGCAGGTGACAAATGACGGGCAGAAGCTGTCTGTCGCCGTGAAGACGCTTTCCGGCGCATCCTGGAAGGTCATCGGGGTGTCCACGCTTCAGGGGCTGGACGCATATGGAAACGGCCTGAAAAACTACATTATGACAGCGGTTTTTCTGCTTTCCTTGGCGCTGTTTTGCGCAAGCATCGTCGTCAGCCGCGGGATTGTAAGCCCGCTGCGCCAGCTGGTTTTTCTGATGGGGCGTATCTCCGGGAACGGCGAAGACATTTGTGCGCCGGAAAAGGGAGTATTCGAGATTCGCACGCTCAGCGCTTCGTTTAATCGGATGGTTCGGCGAATCCGACAGCTGATGAATCAGGTGAAGGAGGAGCAGGAGCAGCTGCGACGAAGCGAGCTCAAAGCTCTGTATTCCCAGATTAATCCGCATTTCCTGTATAATACGCTCGACTCTGTGGTCTGGCTGGCGCAGAGCGGCGACCAGAAAAATGTGGTTCACATGGTGATGGCGCTGGCGAAGTTTTTCCGCATGTCGCTGTCCGGCGGAAGAGAGTCCATTACGGTGGAAGAGGAACTGCAGCAGGTAGAAAACTATCTGATTATTCAGCAGCTGCGGTTCTACAATACCTTTACATACGAAATCTCCTGCGAAGATGAAATCAAAAGAGCGATTACGCCAAAGCTGGTTCTTCAGCCGCTGGTGGAAAACGCCATTGTGCACGGGCTGGGAACCTTAGGCGAATCGGGCGTCATTACCGTGAAGGCGCAAAAGCGGGATAATATGCTTCTGTTTGAGGTGCGCGACAACGGATGCGGTATCCCGCCCGAAAAACTGGAGCATATTCTGGAGACTTCCCCCAAATCCCGTAACGGGTTTGGGTTAAAGAACGTACACGAAAGAATCCGGCTGGGCTGCGGGCCGGAGTACGGCCTTACACTGGAAAGCGAGCCCGATGAGGGCACCACGGTTTGGGTAAAGCTTCCGCTCCAGTTTCCGGAGGCGCAGAAAGAGGTGGAATCATGAAGCGTTTTCTCATATTGATGTTTACCTCTGTCATGATTTTCTCATTGACCTCCTGCAACTTTGCCACGAAAACCTATAAAATTGAGCTCATTGTTAAGGGAAGCAGCATGGAGTTCTGGAAAAACTTGAGCAAAGGGGCGCAGTCCGCCGCTCTGACGAACCATGCTGAAATTCAAATGGATGGGCCGGAGGAGGAAAAGGACCCGGCCGACCAGCTGCGCTACATTGAAAAGGCGATTCAGGAAAAGCCCGACGCGATTATTCTTGCCGCGTCCGATTACAATCGCATGGTAAAACCCGTGGAGAACGCCGTGAATGCGGGTATTCCGGTGATTATGGTGGATTCGGACGTGAACAGCAAAAAAACGCTTGCTTATGTTGGCACCGACAACATCATGCTGGGCAGTAAGCTGGCGCAGAGCCTGGAAAGCCGCGTAAAAACCGGGGGCAAGGTGGCGGTTATCAGCTTTGTGCAGGACAGTTACCCGGCCGTGCAGCGGGAGAAAGGCTTTCGGGATACGATGGCGAGGTACAGCCGGTTCCAACTGCTCAAAACACAGTACGGCGGTTCCGATAATGCCATTTCGGAAAAGCTGACGGCGGCGCTGCTGAAATCCGAGCCCGACCTGGTGGCCATTGCAGCGTTGAACGAACCGTCCGCGGCCGGCGCAGCGCAGGCGCTAAGCAAATCCGGCCGGAAAAACGTGCGTGTTTTTGCAGTGGACTGTATGCCGACGGAGGCTATGTATATGGAGCAGGGTGTTGTGGACATCGCCCTGCTGCAAAACCCGTATCAAATGGGATATTACAGCGTGGAAACCGCGGTAAAGGCGTTGAACGGACAGCGGGTCGAGGACGTTTATACCGATATTTATACGGTGGACAAAAGCAATCTGTTCGATAAACTGTATCAGCAGCTGATCTTTCCGTTTTCAAATTAAGGTTGGGGGGTGTTGTTTTGTATAAGGTTGTTTTTGCAGATGACGAGACCCTGGTGCGCGACCGAATCAGTACCATGGTGGATTGGAACAGCGTGGGATTTTCCTTAGTCGCGTGCTGTACCAACGGGTACGAGCTCATGGAGCAGATGGAAAAAGAGATTCCCGATTTGGTCATTCTTGATATTAACATGCCGTTTATCAATGGGTTGGAAGCCGCTCGGCAGATTCGCCACAGCTACCCGCAGGTGAAGATTGCCTTCCTCACCAGCTATGCCGATTTTGATTACGCGCGGCAGGCGGTGGAACTCAACGCGATGAAATACATCATTAAACCCGCAACGGCGCAGGAGCTTTTGAAAGTTCTTACGGAAGCGCGCGACGCGCTGGACGCCGAAAAACAGCGTGTGCATAGAATGGCGGACCTGGAACATGCCTACCGCTGCAGCAACCAGATGCTGATGCAGGATATTCTCAGCGATATGGCGAAAAGTGACACCATCTATGAGCGCGCGCAAAGCTGCGGGTTCCACTGGAACGCGGACACCGTCTTTCAGGCTGCAGCGTTTCGCCCGGACCGCGCCGGCCGTGGAACCTACTGGGACAATGTGGATGAGCGCACGCTGCTTTTTGCACTTTGCAATGTGACCACAGAGCTGGCGGAAGACAAACAGCTTGGCTGCGTTCAGATTCATGGCGATGTGGTGGCTTTGATCGGCACCGCGCCCGCCGATTCCATTGAATGCGTAATGCAGGATTTCGCCGAATCGATTCTGCAGATTGTGAGTACCAAGCTCCATTTCACCGTAACCGCCGGACTGGGCAGCGTCTGCCGCGGCTGCGCCGGGGTTGCGGGAAGCTTTGCGGAAGCGGAAAAGGCGATGGAGCTGAGCGTGCGCCACGGTGGAAACCGGCTTTATACCGAACAGGACCTGCAGCAGACCTACTGTGGCCACACAGCTGTTTGGAACGCTGTCAACTACATTGAAAGCACTTATGCTGACCCGAATCTTTCGGCGGACTCTGTGTGCGAGCATCTGCATGTCAGCCCCAGTTACCTGAGGGCGCTTTTTAAGCAGCAGACGGGTCTTTCCATCATCGGGTACATCACGAAGGCACGCATGGAACGGGCGAAAGCCCTCCTGCTGGAACAGGGGCTCAAGAATTACAAGATTGCGGAACTGACCGGTTATTCTGATTCCCATTATTTCAGCTATTGCTTCAAACGTTATTTCGGGGTGACTCCTGCGGAAATGAGAAGTAAAGCAACCCCTAAATCACCAAAAAACCAAGTTGATAAATAAAACGTTTCACTTTTAAAAAGCCCTTATTTTCGTTTTTTCGGAAAGAAGGGCTTTTTTTTATGCAAAAAAGAACTTCCATAGGAAAAGTTGGAAATTTTTATAGGATGACCTATTTTTAATAAAAAAAATATTTAAATATGTGCATTATTGAGGTAAAAGAAGGAAAAAATCGAAAATTATACCACCGGGAAAGCGGGTGGGGTGAAAAATCGCTGATCGGGTTAAAATATCGATGACTTTACCGGAAATCTATTGTATAAAAAAGTATCCTTTGCTATAATGCAGAAAATGAAACGTTTTATATTTTAGAAAAGGAGACGGCTTCATGGAGGAGGAAGAAGCTTTGCGCGAAACTTATTTTGCCGAGCTTGACCCTGGGCGGCGCAAGGAGCTGCTCGAACGGTTCAGCCGGGATCATCCGCAGGACGCGGAGGTTCCTTTGTTTCAAACACTTTGGTCCTTAAGGCACGTTGATCCCAAAAACGCCGAGCATCCGGTGGATACGTTTCTGTGGCAAATCGTAAACTTAATCTCCCTGTACCGTGTTCCAGGCTTTTTCAGCGGAGGAACGGAAAAGGAAATCAGGGCCGCCATGGATGCACTTGGATTCTCCGCCGTAGCAAAATACGGCGACAAAGGGCGCGAAATCCTTTACCTGGAACTTCGAAACGCGGCGCGGCGGTATTTCAGCACCTGCGAAAGCAAATCATACGGCAAAAAACTGATGGGAATTGTCACGATGAATGAGAGTGAGCGCAGGGATAAGCTGGCCCGCGAGGTATGGCAGTTAACGGAGGGCCTTTCGCGGCGTTTTGAAACGGATGAAGACATGGCGCTGTTCCGCAAGGCGGTACGCGACGAATTTATTGTGCAGTACCCGGATGGAGAGGAACGATTGGAACGGCAGGAAAAACGCCGCACAAAAAAACGGATTGCTTAATGGACCGCAATTAGGGTTTTATGTTCTGAAACAAGCAATTCTTAACAGGGAGGAACAGTCAACGTGAATAAATTTAAGAATTTGCCGGTTGTTAGGGCGATTGGCTTTAACCGGGTGGTTTTGATTGGCGTCATCCTGCTGATGTACCTAGTCTTTGCATTGCTTACCCCGGTGCTGCATTCCGGCGCAACTTTTCTAAAGTACGACCGCATTCTCAGCGCGCTCAACTATGCATACTTCATTGGATTTCTGGGGCTTGGGGTTACTTTTGTTATCGCTACGGGCGGAATCGATTTTTCCATTGGTCCCGTTATGTTTACGGCGGCGTTGGTTTCCGGCTACTGCCTCACACAGTACCACGTTCCGCTGTGGCTGTGCCTGATTCTCAGCATCGTCATCGGGGTTTTGTTCGGAATCATCAACGGGTACTTTGTCGCCTACCGCTTTTTGCCTTCGTTCATTACGTCTTTGGCGTGCATGCAGATTGCGAAAGGCGTAGGAAGCGTATTTACAAAAACACAGTCCGTCACCTGGCCTACGGAAGGGAACGAAAACGCATGGTTCCATTATCTGGTGCGCTGGGGCGACGTTCCCGTCGGGTTTATCCTGCTTTGCCTTGTCGCTGCCATATGTGCGGTGGTGCTGAATAAAACAAAGGCGGGCAGATACATACTTTGCATCGGCAGCAACAAAGAAGCGGTGCGCCTTTCCGGTGTAAATACTAAGAAGTGGGAAATGCTGGCTTATATTATCTGCGGGCTTCTTGCCGGCGTTGCGGCAATCTTCTATGTGGGCGCTTATACCACCGTTCAGCCGGGTCTGGGTGATACGTTCAACAACGAAGCCATCGCCGCATGCGTAATGGGCGGCACTTCCATGGCGGGCGGCCTTGCCTCCATGCTGGGCACGGTCATCGGTGCATTAATTATCGCGCTGATGCAGGAAGGCATCCTTGCAATGGGCTTCACCATTTCTTATCAGTATGTCATTACGGGCATTATTGTGCTGATTGCTGTCACCGCGGATACGCTCAGCAGAAAAAGAAAGAATTAATGGAGGCGTGAGCAATGGGTGACGTTATTTTAACCATGAAGGGAATCGACAAAAGGTTCCCCGGCGTGCAGGCGCTCAGCGGAGTGAACCTGGAAATCCGCAAAGGCGAGGTTCTGGCCCTGATGGGGGAGAACGGCGCCGGAAAATCCACGCTGATGAAAGTGCTTACCGGTATTTACAAAAAGGATGCCGGAACCATTACATACGAAGGCCGCGAGGTGGAATATAACAACCCGCGGGAAGCGCAGGAAGACGGAATCGTGATTGTCCACCAGGAACTGAACATGATGGGGCATCTTACCGTGGCGCAGAATATCTTTATCGGGCGCGAACCGAAAAACGGCTTCCTGATTGATGACGCCAAAATGAACAGCGACACCAGAAAGCTTTTCCAACAGCTGAACATCGACATCAATCCAAAGGAAACCATGAGCAAACTGACGGTTGGCAAACAGCAGATGTGTGAAATTGCCAAGGCCATTTCGCATAAAGCCAAAGTCATTATTTTCGACGAACCCAGCGCGGCGCTTACCGAATCGGAAATTGAGCAGCTGTTTAAAATCATCCGGAACCTCCGGGACCAGCAGCTTGGCATCGTATATATTTCCCACCGCATGGACGAAATTAAGAAAATCACCGACCGCGTTACGGTTATGCGCGACGGTTGCTATGTAGGCACACTCATTACGAAGGACTGCACGAAGGACGACATCATCAACATGATGGTCGGGCGCGTCATTTACGAAACTCCGAAAACGGAAAGCCATGTTCCGCCGGACGCTCCGGTTGTGTTGAAGGTGGAGCACCTGAATGCAGGCCGCATGGTGCAGGATGTGAGCTTTGAACTGCACAAGGGCGAGATTCTCGGATTTTCCGGCCTGATGGGCGCAGGCCGAACAGAAATGGCAAGAGCCCTGTTCGGTGCGGACCCGAAGGACAGCGGTGATATTTACATAAAAGGCGAGAAAGTGGAGATCCACACGCCGGAGGACGCCGTAAGGCATGGCATCGGTTACCTTTCAGAGGATCGCAAGCGGTTTGGCATCGTATTGAAGAAGAGCATTACGGAAAATGCGACGCTGACCTGCCTGCCAAGGTACTGCAAGGGCGTGTTTATTGACAAGAATAAGGAAAAACAGGTAACAAAGCAGTACGTGGATACGCTGCGAATCAAAACACCGGGCATCGACCAGCTTGTCATGAATCTTTCCGGCGGTAACCAGCAGAAGGTCGTTATTGAAAAATGGTTAATTGGCGATTCTGATATCCTGATTTTTGACGAACCAACCCGAGGAATTGATGTCGGCGCAAAACAGGAAATTTATGAACTGATGAACCGTCTTGTGGACGAAGGAAAATCCATCATCATGATCTCTTCTGAAATGGCCGAAATTACGCGCATGAGCGACCGCATTATTGTAATGTGCGAAGGCCGCATTACCGGAGAGCTGGATATTAAGGAAACTTCGCAGGAACAAATTATGCATTATGCTACACTGCGCGCGGGAGGGTCGGACAATGAATGAAAAAAGGAAAAGCGGCCTTGCCGCAAACCCGTTTCTGAAAAGTCTTGGAACACAGCAGGCTATTATTGTTGGCGTAATCATCGTATTATTTATCTTTTTCAGTTTGGCAAGCGTATCGTTCCGTAAATACACAACCGTCGTAACCTTATGCAACTACATGTATTATATCTTGCTCATGGCCATCGGCGTTACTTTCCCCCTGCTGACGGGCGGCGTTGACCTTTCCATCGGCACCGGGCTCATCTGTTACGCTATTGTCGGCAGCTACGTCATTTCAAACGGTCACATGCCGGTTGGCGTCGGAATGCTGGTTGTCATGATCATGTCACTGATCATCGGTTTTATCAACGGAATCATCATTGCCAAGCTGGATTTGCCCCCGTTCATTACCACCCTGTGCACCATGATGATTGTGCGCGGGCTGGGTTCGATCTTGACGGGCGGGCTTAGCGGCGTGTGGCCGATGGCAGGCTCCGCCGGCGGATGGTGCCGCAGTATCTTTAAGATTACCGTCGGTAAGACCATTATTCCAATCGGAATTATTTGGATGCTGATTTTGATCGCCATCATGTCCATTATTCTGAGGAAAACAAAGATCGGCCGTTACATTCTGGCAATTGGAAGCAATAAAGAGGCGCTCCGCCTTTCCGGTGTAAATGTTGTGAAATGGCAGGTTATCGCGTACATCATTTCCGGATTCTTTGCCGGGCTGGCGGCAATTGCCTATGCGTGCACCTTCTCCAACATCACCCCTGGCACGGGCGCCGGCCTCGAGCTGGACGCCATCGGCGGTGCCATCATCGGCGGCACTTCCATGACGGGCGGTTCCGGTTCTATTGTGGGGACACTGCTTGGCGTGCTTGTCATTTCCCTGTTGAAAACAGGTCTTCCGTACATCGGCCTGCAGGCAAACTGGCAGCAGATTATTACCGGACTGGTTCTGCTTGCCGCCATCACAGCCGATATGGCCAAACGGAAAAAGGCCGCCTGACACATCAGAAATACGCCATAGGCGTATATCGATATTTTAAAATTAGGAGGATATCTGTATGAAAAAGGTCACGGCACTTATAATGGCAGCCACTATGACAATGACAATGGTTACTGCAGGATGCAGCAACGGCGGTTCCGCCTCTTCCGCGGCAGAACCGGCAGCCGCAAGCGCGAACAGCGCAGCTTCATCCGAAGCTGCGGGCGGCGGCAAAACCTACCACTTCGAGATTGTTTCGAAGGGGTTCCAGTCTACCTACTGGCAGGCAGTTTATAAGGGCGCTGAGGCAGAACTGGAAAAGCTGAATTCAGACGCAAAGTATCAGAAGTATTCCATGAACTTTGTGGGACCGGATTCCGAATCCGACATTGCAGTTCAGGTGCAGGAATTCACTTCCGCGCTGAATGCGAAACCGGACGCAATTGGTCTGGCCGCACTGGACGTTAACGCACTGCTCGATTCCATTAAGGCCGCCCAGAGCTCCAAGATCCCGATCATCGGTTTTGACTCCGGTGTTCCGAAGGCTCCGGAAGGTTCGGTTCTTGCCAACGCTTCCACCGATAACTATGCAGCCGGTAAAGCAGCGGCGGACGGCCTGTACGAGAAAATTAAGGGCTCCATCGGCCAAAAACAGGTTCGTATCGGCGAAGTAAACCAAGATGCGACCTCCGAATCCATCACCAACCGCGGCCTCGGCTTTATCGATCGAATGATCGAACTGCTGAAAGCCGACAACCACACCGTGTTTGTAACCGGTAACGACAAATATGTGGGTTCCTGCAAGGGCAGCACCGGCAAAGAGGCAGATGCCGATGTGATTATTGAAGTCCGCGTACCTTCCCAGACCACAACCGAACTGTGCGCAACTGAGGCCGGTGTTATCCTGAACAAGAAAGACACCATCGCGATCTTCGGTTCCAACCAGGTTGCCGCCGAAGGTATTATCACCGCAAATGAAACTCTGAATGTCTGCGGTTCGGAAGACGGAAAAATCATTGCCATTGGCTTTGACTCCGGCAAGGTCATCAAAGCTGCTGTAACGGATGGCACCATGTACGGCGCTGTTACCCAGGCTCCTGTACAAATCGGTAAGGTCCTGATCGATCTGCTTGCGGATTCTGCGGAAGGAAAGGCTGTAAAAGATACCGATACCGGATGCCAGTTCTATACGAAAGACAACATCTCCAGTCAGGAAATTGCTCAGAACCTTTACGATTAATTTCGTAAAGCACTGCGGCTGAACAACCAGCACCTGTGTGTCCGGTTTGGGCGCACAGGTGCTTTGCCGCAGGTTTTCCCGAACCGCTGCGTGCAATTCGTTTCGGGATTCGATAAGATAAACCCGCAAACTGCACACAAAAAACACGGAATCATAAAATCTTTTTTGCAACAACCAGTCCGGCACTAAAATGATCATATCATACTGGGAAGGACATTCCCGATAATCAAACTTTTTTTAAGGAGACCCCACTATGCTGAAAAATATCAATCCAATCCTGTCGCCGGAATTGCTGAAAGTACTTTGTGAAATGGGACATGGCGATGAAATTGTCATCGCCGATGGAAATTTCCCTGCGGAAAGCGTGGGGAAAAACGCGATTGTCATTCGTGCGGATGGTCACGGTGTTCCGGAAATTCTGGATGCCGTTTTATCTTTGATTCCTCTGGATCAGTATACACCAAAGCCGGCGGCGCTGATGGAGGTGACTCCCGGTGACCCGGTAAAGCCGGTCATCTGGGACATTTACAAACAAATGTTGAAGCAGCACGGTGAAAACCCGGAAGCCATTGAAATGACGGAACGCTTTGCGTTTTACGAACGTGCGAAAAAAGCGTATGCCATTGTTGCAACGGGCGAAACGGCTATTTATGCAAACATCCTGCTGAAAAAAGGTGTGGTGAAATGAACGGGGCCACCAGAGTATTAGCCTTTGACTTCGGCGCATCCTCGGGCCGTGCAATCCTTGCAACCTATGACGGGGAAGACTTTTCCTATGAAGAAATTCACCGTTTTGAGAATGTCCCTCATGAAGTCAACGGGCATCTGTGCTGGAACTTCGACGTGCTGCGGTCGGAAGTGCAAAAGGGTATCGATAAGGCCGGCGCGTTCGACAGCATCGGTTTCGACACATGGGGTGTGGACTTTGGGCTTTTGGATGAGAACGGTGCGCTTTTGGCGGACCCGGTGCATTACCGCGACCGCCGTACGGACGGCATGATTGAAAAAGCGTTAAAGACCATGCGTGCCTCGGAACTGTACGGTAAGACAGGAACGCAGCTGATCTTTTTCAACACTCTGTTTCAGCTGATGGCGCTGAAGGAACAACAGCCCGAGCTGCTGGAAAAGGCAAAAACCCTGTTGTTTATGCCGGATCTGTTTGCCTACACCCTGAGCGGGGTGCCTGCCTGCGAACGCAGCATCGCTTCCACCAGCCAGCTGCTGGACACCGAAACCGGCGATTGGTGCCACGATATTCTGGAAGCGTTTGGCCTGCCGGAAAGGATCCTGCTTCCGCCGGTCAAAAGCGGGAGCATTACCGGCGTGATGCATAACGGGGCAAAGGTAATCGCCGTGGCAGGGCATGATACGCAGTGCGCTTCTGCTGCAGTGCCCACCCACGACCCGAACGTTGCGTTTCTTTCCTGCGGCACATGGAGCCTGCTCGGTACCGAACTGGACCGCCCTATTCTAAGCCAGGCCAGCATGAAGCTGGGGCTGTCGAACGAGCTGGGTGCAAACGGGCGGGTCAATTATCTGAAAAACATTATCGGCCTGTGGCTGATTCAGGAAAGCCGCCGTGCCCTGCGCCAGAAAGGCGAAGAATATTCTTACGCCGATCTGGAACGTTTGGCACTGCAGGCGGAACCGTTCCGCTGCTTTATCGACCCGGATGCGCCGGAGTTTGCGCCCCCGGGGGACATTCCGGAGCGCGTGCGGGAGTTTTGCCGCAGAACCGGGCAGACCCCGCCGCAAACGGTCGGCGAGGTGATGCGGTGTATTTATGAAAGTTTGGCACTGAAATACCGCTATGCGGTGGAACAGCTGCGGGATGCGACCGGAAAGCGTTTTTCCGCCCTTCATATTCTGGGCGGTGGCACCAAGGACCGCCTGCTTTGCCAGATGAGCGCAAACAGCACCGGCCTGCCGGTAGTTGCAGGGCCGGTGGAGGCCACCGCGCTGGGCAATATCATTATCCAGCTGGTTGCGCTTGGCAAGTTGGGCAATATTGACGCAGGACGCGACCTGATTGCCGCAACAGAGACTTTAAAGCATTATACCCCTGCGGAAACGCAGCAGTGGAACCTTGCGTATGAGACTTTTCAAACGATATTGAATAAAGGAGTGATAAACAATGCTGTATCCTAAAATCGGAATCCGCCCGATCATCGATGGGCGCTGGGGCGGCGTTCGTGAAAGTCTGGAAAAACAAACAATGGGAATGGCTCAAGGAGCCGCAAAACTGATTGAGGAGAATCTGAAATACCCGGATGGTACGCCGGTTCAGTGTGTGGTAGGCTGCACAACCATCGGCGGCGGCGCAGAAGCGGCAGCGGTCGCGGATCAGTTTGCTACGGAAAATGTAGTCGCCACGCTTTCCGTAACACCCTGCTGGTGCTACGGTACAGAAACGTTCGACATGGACCCCAAAACCATTAAAGCAGTGTGGGGCTTTAACGGAACCGAACGCCCCGGCGCAGTGTATCTTGCGGCGGTTATGGCGGCACACGCACAGCGCGGACTGCCGGCGTTTTCCATTTACGGCCATGATGTTCAGGACGCGACGGACTCCACCATTCCGGAGGACGTTGCGGAAAAGATCCTTCGCTTCGCCCGCTGCGCAGTTGCCGTCGGCTGGATGAAGAACAAGGCTTATGTAAACTTCGGCGGAGTTGCTATGGGGATTGCAGGCAGCTACTGCGACGCTTCCGTTATGCAGAAGTATTTTGGAATTCGTGCGGAATGGGTGGATTTGACGGAGATTCTCCGCCGCATTACCCTGAATATTTACGATCCGCAGGAATTTGAAAAAGCGTTGAAGTGGGTTCAGGAAAATTGCCGGGAAGGCTTTGACAAGAACGCCGCGAAGAACCTGCCCGAGGTGATCACAAAGTCCAAGGTGGTTCCTCCGGACAAGGATTGGGAATTCATTACCAAGATGACGATTGTCATGCGCGACATTCTTTACGGCAACAAAAAGCTGGAGGAAATGGGCTGGCACGAAGAAGCGCTCGGAAAGAACGCCGTGCTGGGCGGCTTCCAGGGGCAGCGTAACTGGACGGACTGGCTGCCGAACGCAGACTTTACAGAATCCCTGATGGCTAGTACGTTCGACTGGAACGGCCCGAAGCAGCCGACCGCGTTTGCCACGGAAAACGATACCTGCAACGGCATTTCCATGCTGCTGGGCACGTTGGTTACCCATACCGCCCCCTGCTTCCACGATGTGCGCACCTACTGGAGCCCGGAGGCTTGCCAGCGCGTAACCGGATGGAAGCCTACCGGGAAGGCCGCAAACGGATTTATTCACCTGATCAACTCCGGCGCGACGGCGCTGGACGGCAGCGGTGCCTGCAGAAACGAGCAGGGTGAACCGGTCATGAAACCGTTCTGGGAGATGAAAGAATCCGATATCAAGGCCTGCCTGGAAGCGACCGATTGGTGCCGCGCAGATTACGAGTACTTCCGTGGCGGCGGATTCAGCAGCCACTTCCGCTGCAAGGCAGAAATGCCGGTTACCATGCTGCGCTTTAATATTGTGGATGGCATCGGCCCGGTGCTTCAAATCGCCGAAGGCTGGACGGTCAACCTGCCCGACGAAGTCCACAATACGATTGACAAGCGCACCGATCCCACCTGGCCGACCACATGGTTCAGCCCCCGCCTGACCGGAACCGGCGCATTTACCGATGTTTACAGCGTTATGGCGAACTGGGGCGCCAACCACGGCGTAACGGTTTACGGCCACGCTGGTGCGGACCTGATTACGCTGGCTTCCATGCTGCGTATTCCGGTCACCATGCACAACGTTCCGGCGGAGAAGGTGTACCGCCCGCATGCATGGGCCTCGTTCGGCACGCAGGACCAACAAGCGGCAGATTATGCTGCCTGCAGACAGTACGGCCCCCTCTACAAGTAAGTTTTTGCTACATAAAGAAAGTTATATAAAAAGCGGTGTCTGCATTAGTAGACACCGCTTTTTATATTGGAATTTTTTCACCGGACAGCGATGCTATTCAGTTTCGCTGAACGAGAAATATAATCTTTTCTGGCACAATAATGTTCTTTTTGTGATATTATAAAAAGCATAAGAAATCGATGCTGCATAGTAAGGGGTACGGTATGCTCGGCTACGCCCCCGAACCACTTCAATTCGTTTTTAGAGGGTGATAAGAATTGGATTTTTTTCTGTTTCCATTCTACTGATTTTTCTATTCATTTTTATTACCGGATTTCATGACGAAGGAAACCTCATTGCGACGATTGTTGCATCCCGGTCCCTGAATGCTTTTTTAATTTTTTTCCTTGCGTTTTTTTCACAGTTTTTCGGAACGGTGCTTTTAGGCACAAAAGTTGCGGAAAGCACCGTTTACGGGCTGTTTCAAATGGAGCTGATTCGTCGAGATCCCGGAAATGTTTCTGGGATGATTTGCGCCGCCGTCCTTGGCGCAATTCTATGGAATCTTATCACATGGTTCGGTAGCATCCCCTCCAGTTCCTCCCACGCGGTGGTGGGTGGATTGATGGGGCCATTTGTGATGGAGTTTGGCTTTTCCATTATTAATCTGAAAGGAATGCTGGTCAGCATTCTTCTGCCGTTGTTTACCTCCCCGGTAATCGGTTTTTTCTTTGGATTCCTGATTTTTAAACTGAACGAAGCGATCTTTGGGCAGCAAAGTATCCGCGTGAAAAAGCTCTTTCAGGGTATGCAGATTAGCACCTGTGTGCTGATTAACGCGTTTCAGGGTTCCAACGACGCGCAGAAAGGCATGGGGATTCTGGCGCTTTTGGTTATGGTGGGAAGCGGATCCTCGGATTTTCGGGTTTCTCAAACGGTTGTTTTTCTTTCCGCCGCGACTATTTCCTTTGGGCTTCTGCTAGGTGGAATGAAAATGATTCGAAGTGTCGGATCCAAAATTTTCAATGTGAAGTCGCTGCATTCCATGAGCGCCCAAGTGTCTTCTCTGCTGGTAGTTGCTGCAGCGTCCCTGCTGGGGGTCCCGGTCAGCGGAACGCAGATTGTGAATTCGTCGATTTTTGGAGTAGGTGCAGCCGACCGGCCGAACGCGGTGGGCTGGTTGTATGCCCGGGATATGCTGACCGCCTGGCTGGTTACCATCCCGGCTTCTTTTTTGATTTCCTCGGCCTTTTATTGGATTTTTCAAAGAATTGGAGGGGTGTTCTAAATGAGGTTCAGCAAACTCTTCAGGAACCGGATCGATTTTTTTCAGCTGCTTCGTGAACAGGCGGAATATATTGTACAATCCGTTGAATTTCTTACTTCATATACTGAAAGTCTAAATTCTTCCGACGCAGAACAGGTGAAATCTTTGGAAAAGCAGGCGGACCAAAAAAGGTTCGAGCTCATTCAAGATTTGGATAAAACCTTTATTACTCCGTACGACAGGGAAGATATTTATATGCTTTCCAAGTCGCTGGACGACATTCTGGATTATTATAAAACAACCGTCAAAGAGATGGAGGTCTATCAAATCGGCCAGTGTCCGGAGCTGGCGGAATTTATGGCGGTGCTGAAAACCGCGAGCGAAAATATTTACGACGCTGTGTGCAGCATGCAAAAAAAGCCGAAAGAAGCCATTCAGTATGCGGTTAAGGCGAAAAAATGCGAAAATAAAGTGGAAGCCTTGTACCGTCAAGCTGTGGCAGAACTATTAAAAGGGGATGACATCAAATATATCCTCAAAATGCGTGAGCTTTATCGGCATCTCAGTAACTGCGCCGATCGGATTGATGAGGCCTCCGATATGATCTGTCATGTTCTGATGAAAGAAATTTCCTGAATAGTCCCTTTCCGTTTCAAAGCAGAGGGTTCACTCTATACAGCGGTGCGCCCATGTATTTGTACATGGGCGCACCAGGGTGTGGAATTTATTTACTTTATATCGGTTTCTTTTGCTTTAGCATGGAAAGCCTGCGTTTTTGGCCGTTTATCTGCCGGAAGGCTTTTGCCAAAAGAGCTTCTTATACTTTTGAATCATTGCGTTCATTGCGTCCATTTTCTGCTCCATATCGGCGACCAGTTTCAACTGGGTGCGGCAGCGGTCCAGGTTCTGGCCGGCCCGGCTGATTTTAAAGTAAGTATCGCCCTGCAGATAGTCGGTCAGAAAGCGGATTCCGCATTCATAGGTCATCATTTTGGCGCCGAGCGGAAGGGTTTCGATTTCCAGCTCCGTCAGGTTCCCGCCGCACGTTTCCAAAAAGCCTTTTACATATTGTTCATACAGCGTTAAATCCAGATTGACTTTAGAAAGATCCGGCTCGTCCTCGCTGCCGGTGCTGGCGCCAAAGCGGATGGAATCGCCAAAGTCGTTTGCGGCAAGACCGGGCATAACAGTGTCAAGGTCAATCACGCAAAGTGCTTTTCGTGTGGTTTTGTCCAGCAGAACATTGTTTAGCTTGGTGTCGTTATGGGTTACCCGAAGGGGCAGCTGTCCGCTTTTCTGCAGATGAACCAGCGAACCGGCGTCTTCTTCCCGTTTAAAGGCGAAATCAATTTCACGCACCGCCGATTTTACGCGGCCGCAGGGGTCCGCCTCCACGGCTTGTTTCAGCGCTTGAAAGCGGCGGACCGTGTCATGAAAATGGGGAATGGTTTCGTGCAGCGTCTGCGCCGGATAGGTGCTTAATAATTGCTGAAAGCGGCCAAATCCCCTTGCACTCTGGTAAAAATCATCCGGGGAGGAAATGGATTCCAGGCAAATGGAATCTTCGATAAAATCACACATACGCCAGTAATTATGGCGGTCGTCCACATAATAGTTCTTTCCGGAATCCGAAATTTTAAAATGGAGCGTTTCCCGGTCCGGGTTTCCGCCGCATTTTAAAATCTGTTCCCGCAAGTGAGCGGTTACGCCGCCGATATTTTCCATCAGCTGTTCAGGGCTGCGGAAAACGTCGGCGTTCATTCGCTGCAAAATCACACGCTTTGCGGGTTCACAGGAATAGGTCAGCCGGTAGGTGTCGTTAATGTGCCCATTGCCGTAAGGCTCCACTTTGATCAGCTTTCCGGGGGCCGGAAAATGGGTGCTCACCTCGTGAATTTTGGAATAGGCCTCTTCCTGTGTCATTTGGATTCCTCCCACAGCTTCGGTGGGTAAATCTTCCGCTCCTTCAGCCCGCGAATGGCTGCCACAACCGTTTCATGGTCGGGGCGGTAGGTTACCCCGTACCACTGGTCGGGGGAACACAGAACCTTCACATCGGCCTTTCCTTCCGACACCAGCTCGTTCACAACGCTCGGCAGAAAATACTCGGCTTTTTCCGGGTTTTCGCGGAGGGCGTATTCCAGGAATGGCGGAAATCGCAGCTTCAGTTCTGTTAAAATGCTGGGCGTAAATCCCCACAGATTCATGGAAACAATGCTGTTTTCGGAAATCGGAATCCAGGTTTCTCCGTCCTCGGTGTAGGCGGCACCACCGCTGCGCTTTTCAATCCGGGTTCGCTCCGTGACGGACGTGAGAAGGTTTTGATCGTTTATGCTGCAGACTCCCCGCGCCACATGACCGTTTTCTGTCAGGGTGTTTCCCAAGATATATCCAACCATGGAATAACTGTATTTGGCACCATCGCACTGCGTAAGCAGGGAATCGTAAATCATTTGGAACGCATGGCTGCCGTAGTAATCGTCCGCATTGATGACGGCGAAGGGGCTGTCAATTACATCGGCGCAGCATAAGATGGCATGGCCGGTGCCCCACGGCTTTTTTCTGCCAGCGGGAAGGGAAAAGCCCTCCGGCAGCGCATCAATATCCTGATACACCAGTTGAATTTCTGCACGCTGCGCTATTCGTTTTCCAATGACCTCCATAAAGTCTTTTTCCATGGCGCGGGTTATAATGAAGACGATTTTTTCAAATCCTGCTTTCAGCGCATCGTAAATCGAAAAATCAATCAGCAGGTTGCCGTATTCGTCGACCGGGTCAATCTGTTTCGGCCCGCCGTACCGGCTTCCCATTCCGGCGGCCATAATTACTAATACAGGTTTTTTCATAGAATCTCCTCCTCCAAGGTTTCTCTATGCGAGAAAACTGCCATTTATACAAGATCATTATGGCCGAAAGGATTCAAAACCGCCAGAAAATATCGTACAATTATTAGTAAAATCGTCTTAAAATCACTTTTTATCCTAATGGAGTGCGTATGGAAGACCATGTTGAATTATTGACGGTATTAAAAGAGCTGCATCATATTTCCGGATTCCGCATTAGTGTGCACGACACAGCCTTTCGGGAAATTGCGGCCTACCCGCAGGAACCGGGCTGTTTTTGCGGCTTGGTGCAGAAAAATGAAAAAGCCCACCAGCTCTGTGTGAGCAACGACATTGCCACCTTTGAACTTGTCCGAAAAAGTCAGAAGGTATATATTTACCAATGCCATTTCGGCCTGTTTGAGGCGGTTGCGCCGCTTTACAGCATGGGTGAGCTGATGGGTTACATGATGATGGGGCAGCTGCTCGATACCTTCGCCGCGAGCCGCGAGCATGTGTATCAGGCAGCGCTTCCCTATGTAGTGGACAAGGATGCCCTTCGCCGCGCGGTGGACCAAATACCAATTAACACGAAGGAAAAGATGCTGTCCTGCATCACCATTATGGATATCTGTGCAAAATACATTACCCTGAGCAACCGGGTGCTTCCCTCGAAAAAGGATTTGGCGGCGGAAATCAGGCAGTACATTTACCAGAATTACAATCAAAAAATCACAATTGACCTGCTCTGCAAGCGTTTTTTCTGCAGCCGTTCCACTTTGATTAATACGTTTAAAAAAAATAACTGCGGTACCATTAACCAGTACTGCAATTCGGTTAAAATGAAAAAGGCGGCGGAAAGCTTGCTCTGTTCCGGAAAGTGTATTAAGCAAATTTCCGCAGAATGCGGCTTTGAAGACCAGAACTATTTTTCAAAGCTGTTTTATAAGTTTTATCAAATGTCTCCTACTGAGTACCGAAAATGCCATGGTACCGGGAGCCGCAAAACTACGCCGGGATAATAGTTTCGGCTCCCGCGGGATGGCGGGTTCATTCCGGGTGCTGCAGCAGCGTACATTTAAAGGGTTTCGTGACCAAGGGCGTTTTCTTTCCATCTACGGCGGTATTCGGAGGGGGAAACCCCCATGTTTTCCCGGAATACATTGATAAAATAACTTAAACTTCCAAAGCCGCAGTCCAAAGCGACTTCCAGAATTTTATTGTCTGTATTTTTCAGCATTTCGGCGGCCTGCAGCAGGCGCATGCGGTTCAGGTAACAAATCGGGCTTTTCAGGGTATACCGATGGAACATGCGGCTGTAATTTCCCTCGCTCATATGGCAAAACCGGGCCAGTGCCGCAACGGTGATTTTTTCGCCGTAATGATTCTGCATGTACCGAATGCTTTGCTTAATGTTCTCAATTGCCTGGGATTCTTTTCGATTCGTCGAATACAGATCCCCTTTAGGAGCGGTCTGTACCAGAATGCCCAGCAGGGCAAACAGGTTCGATTTTAAGAAAAGCTCGTATGCTTTCGGTCTTTGGCTCAGCAGATTATAAATGCAATCATAATGCTTCTGTATTTCCGTATCCGACTGGTCAAACCGCCTTTTCACAGCAAGCCGGTTGGTTAACAGGGGAGAAAGATATTTTGTAAATACGCAGTCCTCCGCGGACCCGGCTAGCATATCGGGGGAAAAAACAACGGCGCTGTAACAGGCGTCCGTTTTTTTGTCTGCCCAGGCGGAATGAAGTTCTTCGGTGTTAATAAAAATCAGGTCGCCTTCGTTCCCTTCCAAAGAGGAGGATGCGATCTGGAAGTGGAACTTCCCTTTTCGAATTTTAAACAACTCCAACTCCGTGTGCCAGTGGCAGTCCAGCAGGGTGGTTTCATTGTGGAGATCCATGTAATAACTGCTGATTGGAAGGGAAAGGTCGCCGTGCCTGCGCTTTTCCTTTAATAAAAGGTCCTGCATCAAAGTCCCCTCCTTTTTATCATTATATTACAACTTTTCGCCTGATTTGCGCAAGATGTTTTGAAAATATGACGGTATATTATAATCACAAGCTTAAAATTTTTTAAGGGAGTGGCCGATCATGAAATTCACAAACGGGTTCTGGCTGACACGCGACGGTGTCAAAATTTTTCCGTCCATTCAGGTGAGGGATGTAGAAGAAACTGAAGAAAGCATAACGGTATATACCGTGCCGATGATGGTTCAAAACCGCGGCCAAACACTCGGAGGGCCGATGCTTACGACGCGCTTTTCTTCCCCCCTGCCGGACGTTCTCCGTGTGGAAAGCTGCCATTTTTCGGGCGATGAGCAGAAGAAGCCTTTGTTTCCCTTAAACAACAAGCACTGTCCCCTTCAACGGACGGTTACGGACGATTGCATTGAAATTCGCAGCGGAAAGTTGAAAGCAGTCATTACCAAAAGCCCTTATCAGGTAAAATTTTGGTATGGTGACAAACTGCTTACTTCTACCAGCGAAAAACCGCTTGCTTATATCGTCACGCCGGACGGCCCGTATATGAGGGAGCAGTTCAACCTGGAAGTGGATGAAAAAATCTACGGACTGGGCGAACGCTTTTCGCCCTTTATTAAGAACGGGCAGTCCATTGACATTTGGAATGAAGACGGGGGGACTTCCTCGGAACAAGCCTATAAGAATATTCCGTTTTATCTTTCCAGCCGGGGATACGGGGTCTTTGTGAACAGCTCCGGACGTGTTTCGTACGAAATCGCGTCCGAAGCGGTTTCCAGTGTCCAGTTCAGTCTGCCCGGCGAACAATTGGATTATATGATTATCGGGGGGCAGAACCAGAAAGAAGCGCTGAAAAACTATACGGAACTGACCGGACGTCCGGCCCTGCCCCCCGCATGGTCGTTCGGCCTTTGGCTTACAACTTCTTTCACCACGGAATACGACGAGAAAACGGTCAGCCGTTTTATAGACGGAATGGCACAGCGGAACATTCCGCTCCGGGTGTTCCACTTTGACTGCTTTTGGATGAAAGAGTACGAATGGTGCAATTTTGAATGGGATAAACAGGTCTTTTCGGATGTGAAGAATATGCTTGCCCGCTTAAAAGCCAAGGGACTGAGGATATGTGTCTGGATTAATCCTTATATTGCGCAGAAATCCGCTCTGTTCGAAGAGGGAAAACGCGGTGGCTATTTTTTAAAGCGCAAAAACGGCAGTGTGTGGCAATGGGACATGTGGCAGCCGGGCATGGCCATTGTAGACTTCACAAATCCCGCTGCCTGTGAATGGTATTGCAGCAAACTGCAGCGGCTGATTGACCTTGGGGTGGATTGCTTTAAAACCGATTTTGGCGAACGTATTCCGGTGGATGCCGTGTATTACGACGGTTCCGACCCGGTGAAGATGCATAACTATTACACGCTCCTGTACAACCGCACTGTGTTTGAGCTCCTGGAAAAGAACTTCGGGGAAAACAATGCCGTTCTATTTGCAAGAAGCGCTTCCGTCGGCAGCCAGCAGTATCCGATTCACTGGGGCGGCGACTGTCAGGCAAAATACAGCTCCATGGCAGAAAGTCTGCGCGGCGGACTTTCGCTGTGCCTTTCCGGGTTCGGCTTCTGGAGCCATGACATCAGCGGATTTGAAAACACGGCAACCGCGGACCTATACAAACGCTGGGCAGCATTCGGTCTGCTTTCCACCCACAGCAGGCTTCATGGCAACAGCAGCTACCGGGTGCCCTGGCTGTTTGACGAAGAGGCAGTGGATGTTCTGCGCTTCTTTACCAACCTGAAATGCCGCCTGATGCCGTACCTTTACAGTACGGCGTATGAAACCGCCAAATCCGGGGTTCCCGCCATGCGCGCCATGACCCTTGAATTCCCCGAAGACCCGGTTTGCGGCTATCTGGACCGCCAGTATATGCTCGGGGACGCGTTGCTGGTGGCTCCCGTATTCCTCGAAAACGGCACCGTGGAATACTACCTGCCGGAAGGGAAATGGACACATTTTCTGACGAACGAAACAGTGCAGGGCGGCAAGTGGAGGAAAGAAAAATACGACTATTTCGGTTTGCCGCTGATGGTCCGGCCGAATTCCATCGTCGCCGTGGGCTGCAACGATCAGGTCCCAGATTACGACTATTCCAAAAATCTGAAGCTCCATATTTTCCAGCTGACGGAAAACGCCGCGGCAGCTGCCACGGTGGTCAATCAGGATGGCACCCCCTTCCTGAATGTTACGGCCATACGGAATGCGGACGATGTCATCCTTAAACTGGATGGAACCGTGAACGGCCTTTCTATCGTTCTCCGGAATATTCACCAGATTTCGCAGCTTTCCGGCGCGCAGTATTACGATGGCAAACTCGGTTTAGAACTGTCCGTTGACCCTGGGGAAGATACGGTAACCTTCACACTGCCCTAATCCGGCAGGTATACGCAAACGATGTGGGAATGAAACGGCTATAGAAGTAAAAAAGTGCCTTTGGGCGGGCTGAAAAGCTCCGCCAAAGGCGCTTTTTCTGATATGTATTTTGGACTAAGACGGATTTGCCGCCGCGCGATCAGCGGACGCGAATCAAATGAATCAAGCGCCCCTGAAAATCGCCCCACAGGCCACTGATGCAATAGCCGGCGTTCATCAGGGCTGCCCCCGAAAGCACGGTGTTGCCGCCCTCTACACGGTAAAAGGCGGTTTCCTCCAACCCCTGGAGACGGATGCACCGACTGCGCATATTCGGCTGCCCAAGCACCCGCACATAAACCACCAAGGCTTCGTCTTTCGCTTTGGAAACCACCGCCCAGCAATCGTCCTCATGATTTTCGGAATAAGAGGCAATGCGGTAATAATCACCGCGGCGAATGAGGTCGTTATAGCGGTGATACATAGCAACCTGCTGTTTTACTTCTTCCTTGTCCTCCGGCGAAAGTTTTGTAATGTCAAGTTCGTACCCGAACGTTCCGGCCATCGCAACGTAGCCGCGCGTGGAAAACGGTGTGTTTCTCCCGACCGTATGGTTTGGGCACACGCTGACGTGTGCGCCAATGGTGGAAAGGGGATAGATTAGCTCGGTTCCTTCCTGAATTTTCAGCCGCTCCACGGCGTCCGTGTTGTCGGAGCACCAGATTTGCGGGCTGTAATAAAGCATACCCGGGTCAAAGCGCCCGCCGCCGCCGGAGCAGTTTTCCAAAAGCAGATGAGGAAAATCCGTAATCAGGCGTTCCTGCAGCTCATACAGCCCCAGCACATACCGGTGCGACAGTTCCCCCTGCCGCCCGGCTGGCAGGGCGCAGCTGCCCAAATCCGTAAGCGGACGGTTCATATCCCATTTTACATAGGAAATATCGGCACTGTGCAGAACGGCGCTGATTTGCCCGTAAATATAATCGCGGACGTCCGCGCGGGAATAATCCAACACGTACTGGCTGCGGGCAAGGCTGGGAACGCGTCCCGGAATTTGAATGGCCCAGTCCGGATGCGCTCGGAAAAGGTCGGAATCTGGCGAAATCATTTCCGGCTCAAACCAGATTCCAAACCGCATTCCCAGCTTTTTTACCTCATCGACCAGATATTTGAGGCCACCTGGGAGCTTTTTCGTGTTAACCACCCAGTCGCCCAGCGAACGGTCGTCGCTGTTCCTGGCGCCGAACCACCCATCGTCCATCACCAGCATTTCAATGCCCAGCTTCGACGCTTCCCCGGCGATAGCAAGCAGCTTTTCCGTGTTAAAATCAAAATAGGTGGCTTCCCAGTTGTTGATTAGAATCGGGCGTTTGGCGTCGCGGTATTCGCCGCGAATCAGGTGGTTGCGGTAAAGGTCGTGGAAGGTGCGGGTCATGCCGCCGATGCCTTCGCAGGAATAAACCATAACGGCTTCCGGTGCCGTAAACAGTTCCCCGGGCGCAAGCGTCCAGGAAAAGTCTTCCGGGTGAATTCCCATCACGACACGCAGGGTGTCAAACTGTGTGCGTTCCACCTGCGCCAGGAAATTGCCCGAATAAACGAAATTGAATCCGTAAACTTCCCCTGACTGCTGGGTGGCGTTATGCTCGGCCAGCGCCACAAACGGGTGCTCCTGATGGCTGGATTCCCCCCGCAGGGAGGAAACGCTTTGCCTGCCATATCCCACCTCGCGGCGCTGGATCTGCCGTTCCCTTGCCCAGGAGCCATGGAGGGTGATCATATCAAAGGAGCGGTTATCGATATCAAGGCAGGTGGAAAGCACTTTGGTCAGCTGGATTGATTTGTTGGAAGTGTTTTTCACATCCACGCTTCGGGTGATGACATCCAGGTGCTCGAAGACGGTATAGCGGAGCGTCACCTGAAGCTGCAGCACGGGGTCCTCCGCCAGAAGCTCCAACGTAGAGCAGTCCTTTTCCCCGCCAAAGGTGGCAGGCAGGCCGACAAGCGGCGGTTTTCCGGCAAAAATTCGGTGTGAGCGGTAACGCAGGCCGCAGGCTGTGTTTCCGTTTTCCGTACGAACGGAAAGGCAGTCCTGGCGAAAGTCGCCGAGTCCGTGGGTAGGGTACTCCATCGGGAAGGCATCCAGAAAAGATACCCGGTCGCGGTTGTTAACGGACGGTGTAAACGGAGGCTCCTGAATTCTCATCAAATAGGAAAGGTCGGCGTCGGGAACCCTTTTCCCATAATACACGTGCCCGATAAACTGCTCTTCGTCGACGATACAAATCATATAGGTTGAGGAAGGTGTGTTGAGCCGAAAGGTTCTTGCCGATTCATTGTATTCAATTCCCATGATATAACACCCCATTGTTACGGCATTGCCGCGGTTTTTATCGTTCCATTTCAAAAGGCCTAAGCAAAAAGCAGCTCTCCGATCTTTGGCTTTTCACTTTGTTGACAGGAATGACTGGAAAGCATAATTCCTCCTTTCGCTGTAAGAAGTCTGCATTTATTTCATCGCCATTCTACCATAAATTACTTCTTATTTCCATTATTCCAATTCAATATTTGAAAAGGCTCATATAATCTGCAGTCCGTTTCATTTCAGTCTGTTGAACCGACCGGAAAAGGATGGGCACAAGGAAAGCGAAAACGGCCGGCCCGGCATTTATTATTGTGGGAATTATTGGTTTTAAGCTTTTATCCCCGCAATGACGGCCGCCGTTTTCCTTTTAGGAAAAGACATTCCCGGTATGCTATCCGTTTGGACAAGAGTCCCATGTATAATCGGAAACTCGTCTACTTGAGCAGCGCTAAGACTTTCATATTGATGCAATAAAACGGAGCAATTTGAAATGCTAAGGAAAAGCCTCCAGTCGCAGTTTTTATCCTGCGACTGGAGGCTTTTTCTTTCAGCATTAGTAGAATTAAATATCGCGCAAAATAAATTTAACAGAATCAATAAATCCAGATGCTGGTATAAACCCTAGCACTTGGATTTTTGCGGTGTTCTATGTATAAGACAAGATCGAAGTTAAGCAAGTTTTCTCCAAATATACCGTATGAATTTTCTAGTACCAACGGCATAATTTGTTGTACTTTCACAAGTTAATTGCCTTAGCTCGTTCAAATCTGCAGGGGCAATCATATCTTCCTGCTTCATATCGGGATGATCTTTTGGAACTTCACAAAAACCATTTACCCATAGAACTCCGTTTTCTTTTAAGTGTTGTTCTAAAACGGGGTAAAAACGGTTCTCTAAACGATAATGATTGATGATGATTAAGTCAAACTCACC
The DNA here is from genome assembly GCA_012839345.1 of Clostridiales bacterium. Lineage (GTDB taxonomy): Bacteria > Bacillota > Clostridia > Oscillospirales > Acutalibacteraceae > Caproiciproducens. The sequence continues at coordinate 180,365 of DUNN01000013.1, forward strand.
TAAATCATAGTAGGATTCTTCTATACAAAGATCTTTTTGCAGTGCACTGATATGCAATCGTTTTTGTGAAGCAAACTGGTTTAGTCGTTCAATAGCAATATTACTGAAATCAACCGCAGTTACTTTGTAACCGTGTGCAGCTAAAAATATCGCGTTGCGGCCATCACCGCAAGCTAGGTCCAAAACACTGCCGCTTTTAGGAAGAGAGGGCATATCATTCACCAAACGGTCTTCCGGCTGCATTAATTTCTGACTTCTTGCTTCAAATTTATGATTCCAATATGATAAGTTTCCCATATACATAAAAGATTGCCCCAATTTAATATTTCACGGTAAATATAAAAATTCATGGGTCGATTTTTCACCTGCGATCGAAAAAGAGGACCCGGCGCTTGAACACCGGGTCCTCTTTTTGGCGGAAGCGGTGGGATTCGAACCCACGAGACCTTGCGGCCTACCTGATTTCGAGTTATTTGAAGGCAAGTTCTTATGAGTTTACGAGAGTAACTTTAGGAGAAGATAAAATCCCGCAAACCCGCATAAATAAAGGCTTTTCAGGCACAAACGCTGATATTTCCGCGCATGAACACACCGCCCTGATTTAGCGGTTTTCAGGGCAAAGTGTAGAAAAAGTGTAGAAAAACAACCGGCGAAATAACCTTAAGATACTTTAGTTTCCCGGCGATTTGAAAAAGCAAAACCAAGCGTATCCTACCATTGACATTGATTTTTAACAGAACATCCTGCAGCAGACAGAGCATAATTTTCTGTCCTAAGGATCAATGTGATGGGAGGAACGATGATGGCAACCGACTACTCTTACCTTCTGGCTGAATATCCGGAGAAGATAAGTCAAGACCAGCTTTACAGAATTTGCCGCATAAGCAAACGAAAAGCCACATGGCTTTTGGAAAACGGATATATCCCCTGCGAGGATACCGGTAAAAAGACCCGCAGGTTTAAAATCCAAATAACCGACGTTATTGCATACCTTACCCGCTTGGAAGAATCTCCTGAGACCCTGCTGACACCACCGGGGATATTTTCAAGCGGAATAAAATATAAACCGAAGCGCCAAACGGCGAAGGCAATCAACTCCGAGAAGTTTATAGCAATGCTTAAGAACAAGTGGCACACCTTTCCGGATGTCCTCACGGTGAATGATGTCACAAAGCTAACGGGATACTGCCAAACCACAGTATCTGAATGGATCAAGGCAGAAAAGATAACGGGGGTATGGTATTATACCAAGTATTTAGTGCCAAAGGACAGCTTGATAAACTATATGGCAACAGAAGCTTGCCGCATCCATCAGAAGTCCAAAAAGCATATAGAGCTGCTGGAGCAGTATCGAAATCCCTAAATGCTCGGCGCATCCATTTACATGAAAACAGGGTGACTACTTTGCATAGTGTCACCCTGTTCTTGTATCGATTATAAAAATCTGATCCAGTCGCGTCTGCCGTACAGAATTCTTTCAACGTCAACCACCTTGTTCTTCTCGTCTATGGAAAAAAACACAACGTAATTTTTTACAATTAGTTTCCTGTATCCCATTTGAGATAGACGATCGTCTGAAACAAGCGGACAGCGCTGCGGCATATCGGACAGACTTAGCATTGCCTCTTCAAAAAGCTCCATCATACGAGTTGCCGATATGGGAGCTGACAGCTGAGAAGCAATATACCGAACAATGTCCCTAAGGTCGTTTTCGGCTGGTTCAGATACATCTACCCTATATTTCGCCATCGGCGATGCCTCGCTTAATATCCTTCATGACATCTTGAAGCGGACGCTTTTTACCCGCTTTAACGGCCGATCGTCCTTCGTCAAGCAGGTGATACAGTTCAAGCTTGCCGCTGAGTGCCTCATAGGTTTCAATGCTCATAACCGCCAAATCTCCCTGCCCGTTTTTTGTGATAAAAACAGGTTCACGGCTTTCATGACAGAAGGTGGATATCTCATTATAGTTATTCCGCAGGTCAGTGCTGGACTTTATATTTGGCATAGCGTTTACCTCCTTACACAATTCTAAAGATATTATACACGAATTTCTTTAGAATATCAATTGAATTTCGCTGACTGCAACTGGCATCGAAAATAAGACACCGGATGCCGGTTAAAATCTTAATGAGATCGTTTCCTATGAAGGGACGAATATGACTCATATGTAACTCTCGTTTAATCATAAACAAAACACCTCTTTATCTCTTTCCATAACAATACAACATCAAAGATATATCTTATAAAAATTGAACACATTGAACTTGTTGTTTCAAACAAAATCCCATTAAATTCAGTATCAATGTATAGAAGCAGAATAATCAGAGAATAATAAATGCCTAAGCACTGTCATAAAATAAGTTTTAAATTTGATTGACAATATGACAAATGCGGCATATACTATAAATATAGAAGGGAGGCATTATCATGAATAACTCTCTGGAGATCATCGGAGCAAGGATAAAATCTCTGCGCGAAAATAGCGGCCTTACACAAAGCAATGTGGCTAATTATCTTCATGTCGATCAAAGCCTTGTGTCTATGGTCGAGAAAGGCAAACGGGCACTGACGGCGGATATGCTGGATAAGCTTGCAGCCTTGTTTGGTACGCGGGTATCTGCACTCATGGAGCCGGAAATGAAGGTTAAACCGCTGTCCTTTGCGCTTCGTGCAAGCGAAATCGGAGAAGATGACTTGGACGCAATTAGCGCCATAAACAGGATTGCTTTAAATAGCCACTTTATGACACAATTGCTTGAGGGTGAGCGTGCCAATGGATAGAATAGAGTTATGGAAAAAAGCTCTCAGTTTACGGAAAGAGCTTGGAGAAGATGCGACTTCTCCGATCGATATATTGGCATTGGTTCATACAATCGATAAATTATCCATCGTATACTATCCGATGGGGAATCACATTAGCGGTATTTGTATTAAGGGAACCGGTAGCAATGTCATCGCCATTAATTCAGCCATGACCCTTGGAAGGCAGCGCTTTTCCATGGCTCATGAACTATATCACCTGTATTTTGATGATGACGAACTCACTGCGGTGTGTGCAAAAACAATCGGCGAGGGAAATGAAAAGGAAAAGCAAGCAGATCAGTTTGCATCGTACCTACTTATGCCCCCGGATGCCCTTTCGGATAAAATTGACCAGCTGAAAAAGTCGAGCTCCGCCAAGCTTTCCATTCATGATGTTGTGCGTTTGGAGCAATACTTTCGTGTTAGCCGCCAAGCTATCCTTTACCGGCTGCTCAGCGAAAATGAATTAACCCGTGAAGAAGCTGATTCAATGCGCCAAAACGTAATTTTATCTGCTCTTAATCTTGGCTACGATGATACACTCTATAGACCGACACCCGAAGATAAGCGATACAGGACATACGGCTACTATATTCAGCAGGCGGAAAAAGCTTTGGAACAAGGGCTGATATCCAGCGGCAAATATGATGAATTGCTGCTATCTGCTTTCCGTTCCGACCTCGTCTATGGGGAGGAAACCGAAGGGGGCGAATTGCTTGACTGATTCGCTCTTTTTTGATAGCGACTGTATCTCGGCTTTTTTGTGGGTTGGGAATGAAAATTTATTGGTTAAGTTATATCCCGGTAGGATCGTTATTCCTAAAACTGTTTATGATGAACTGTCCTATCCTGGGATTGCGCACCTAAAGGCAAGAGTAGATGCACTCCTTTCGGTGGGACAAGCACAGGTAATGTCCATTGATGTGGCTACGGAAGCCTATGATATATATTATCAGCTTACCGAAAAACCAAAAGCCGGGCATATGGTTATCGGCAAAGGAGAAGCCGCATCCATCGCATTAGCAAAACAGTATGACGGCATTGTAGCAAGTAATAATCTTAAGGATATTTCTTTATATATCGCTCAAATGGATCTTAAGCATCTAACAACTGGCGATATATTACTTGCGGCACTGGAAAGAGGATACATCACCGAAGCACAGGGAAATACTATTTGGGCTAAAATGCTATCTAAACGAAGAAAACTGGGGGCGGCAAACTTTACTGCTTACATACAGGCAAAGCAAAAATAAAACCGCCTATCGCTCATTTCATAATTTATAACACAAAATTAGAACTAAAGGCTCCAATATTGCAAATCGGAGCCTTATCTATTGGCCGGGGAATCGAAGTGCAGAAATGCACTTCAATTCCCCGGCTTTTCTTTTTCGGAAGGGAGGAAAGATATGTTGGTACGCTACAAGAAAAACAAGAAACCTGCCTGTTATGATTCTGATGTCCTTGTAACCACAGGCACAATACCGGCAGCCGAGCGGCCTAAGGGACCATTTAAAAGCTGCGGAAACTGCCCCTACCCCTCTCACGGTTTTATCTGCTACAGTTCCGAGGGAGATTGCCTTAGAACCGATATGCAGAAAATAAACAAAAAAGCCAATACAAAACAAAAGCCCATATGAAGGAGGAACCAATATGAGATATGACAGTGAATTTCTGAGATTGCTCAAGGAGCAGTATCCCCCCGGCACACGAATCCGTCTCACAAAAATGAATGATCCCTATGCCCCCGTACCGCCCGGTACAGAAGGAACGGTGGATTTTATTGACGATGCATGCGGAATTCACATGCAATGGGACAACGGGCGCTCCCTTGCCCTCATTCCCGGGGAGGACTCGTTCTCAAAAATATCTCCTCCACTCCAGACTCTTAGGCTATATATGCCGCTTACCGTTAAGGAATACGAGCGCAACGAATGGGGCGATTGGGAGGATTATCCCTCGGAGCTGGATCAGGATACTATCCTCTCCTATCACGATTCTATCCTTGCAGCCATTGTGAAAGAGCGAAGGCCGGAAGAAACGGAACGAGGACTCATGAAATACTATTCTAAAAATGACAGCGTCAATCAGAAGGTCCATTCCTTCTTTTTCACAGTGGAACAGATTGGCGCCAAGCTGATGGGTGTGGCTGAATGCCGCATACGAGGAAGCTTGAGTGAGGCAGAGCTTGAGCAGCTTAAGGATTATGTTTCCGGTCAGGCATCGGATGGCTTTGGTGAAGGCTTTGAGCAGCATCCCATAAAAACAGGCAATGGCGAAATCTATGTCAGCCTATGGAGCAGTGATAAAGACTGGAGCATTATGACGCCGGATGAGTTGGAGCAAAGCCAGCAGATGGGAGGAATGCAGCTTGGATAATATCTTGACCGTTCTGACCGGAGATGAATAGCAGAATTTCTTTTGGTATTTGGTATAGCTTTCCTATGAAAAGTGTGGCATTGTGTTGTAATTGAAGGAGGTGGACAGAATGGAGTTATGGAAAGAGTCCTTACAAACTGCATTGAACGAACGTCTTGACGCAGCGTTTGCGGAATTGGCAGAATCCAACCCTGCTGTCCGGGAGGCTGTCAAACAGCAGCGGGATGCATCGGTGCTGGTAAAGGACCATCCGAAATACGATAACGAATTGAAACAGATAGTGGACTCATATTTTGAAGCTATGCAGCTTTTGCTCGGTGAATACAGCCGACATCTGTACATCCAAGGCGCCAAAGACTGTGTGGCGGTTTTGAGAGAGCTTGGCGTAATCAAGTAGCACAGGCAATGATGCCTGTGCTTTTTTAGATTCATATGCGAGCCGAAACAGACCCTAACTTTCTTGATAGAGTACAATAAAGTTCGCAATTTCGAGAAGGTATAGAAAAGCCATTGGGACTCCTTTAAAATGAATGGTGTCAAGACATTCAAAAAGGAGTTGGTCCCAATGACTCA
>DUNN01000021.1 GCA_012839345.1 Clostridiales bacterium
GCGAAGAGCATCGAAGTTCTCTGGAATCTGTGTATACAGCTTAATTGGATCCGATGTCAATGTCTTTATCACTTGTTGTTCACCATTGTATGGTTGGTTAGAGGGGTACGTGCTATCCAACGCCTTTGGCCTTAGTAAGTCTTCTCCTTTGTTGTGGCCTGGAAAGTACAGTTTATCAAACACTGTAAGAACAGTTGTTCGGAAATCTTGTTCGTATTGAGCCTTCTTTTCGTCTAAATCCTTTCTTTGTGGATGTGACTCATGCATTTCTGGGTCGGCTTTAAGTATAGCATAGACATGACGCGCAGCCTTCTCAACACTCGCAAGCGATGATTTGTCGCCTGTCAAGACCAAGACGTTATTCTTATTGACCAGTCCTATAAAGAAACGTTCAACAACTCCTGGAGGAGTTTTTCCATCAGGACTGATCACTAAAAGCGCTCGTCCGGTTCTTAAGAAAGCCTCTGCCTCATCCATTTCAGGCAAAGCCATCACTTTCTCATATGCTTCCTTAGTTACGGGTTCATACATTTCTTCCAGACGATTTCGAATCAATTCTTCCACCCTATTTTCAGGGGCTTGCTCAGCATAACCCTGAAGTTTCTTAGTCAAATTTTCCTGATGACTAAAATAATGCCGTCCTTCCTGGGTTTGATGTAAGTACCACGCCGACTTCTGCAACTCTGAAAATGCTGCTCGAAAACCACTAGCTGGATGTACAGGGTCGATTAAATATTCCAGCATCTCACTTTCCGTAAGCCCCTTTACCGAATCAACGGACGTAGAAAGGCTAGCGGTCAGTACCAAAGCACCGACTTTCTTGGCGTAATTGCTACCACTGGCAATATCGATTACCTGAGCATGAGCACTGCTGGTGGAGTCCCACAAATCTCTAGCTATTACATCCCTCATGTTCGAGATCTCCGCAAGTTTCTCCCGAACTTCATGGATAGATAGATCAAAATGTTGAGCACCGATCAGATACACTTCCTCGTTGCTTTCCCATACAGACTTTAGTAGACGTGACACTAACTCCATTAGTCCACGGGTTTGTTTAAACTTTTCGTTTTCTTTAAACAAAGCGACTATGTTCCGGAAGCTGGGATGAAACGGATATGTGGCCTCTATATCGTTAGCTAACGCTTCTGCGCTCCGTTCAACTGTCTTAGCCCGGGCTGCTTCAGCAAGACGCGACGCAAAAACCGAAGCAACCTCACTTACCTCAGCCTTGGAGGGCAATGACAAGAAGAGGCGTTTGCGAAGAATGTCAAAGATCTCGCTGGACTCCAGGTTTACTGGAGTAATGGAGATTTCTGCTCTCCCTAACTCCTGGGTGGCGTCGTTTAAGGCGCGTTGAATAAGCCGTCCTCCCGTATCGTAGGCAGCCTCCAAATCGGATACAACAATACATACATTTTTCTTTTTCTGTGCGGCAGTGAGCATATTGGAAAAAGCCCTAGTAACCACATCAGCAACAGTTCCCTGACCAAGAACCTGGGTGGTATAGTAATGGAAATAAGGTGGCATCTCATCAAGAAGGATAAGAATAGGCTCTTCACCGTCAAAGAGTTCCAACCATGACTGTTCGTCCGGAGCCTTAGCCCCTGATTCCCAATACTGCCTAAAGAGTCCCTCTTTGCCCAACTGCCGAGCTATCTCTCCCCAAAAGTAGAAGGGTGGATTATTACGGCCATTGAAAGCGGCTACATTGGCTCTGCCGAACTCAGCCTGATAGGGTATTGTTCCAATATGTGCCGCTCGAAGTGTTGGCTCCATGGCAAGTAGTCCAAAACCGACCATTAAGTGTGTCTTACCTCCGCCCATGGCTTGCTTCAGGTGAAAAACACTGTCATTAGACTTACCAGCAAGGCGAGCCATACCCTTAGTCAGGAGAATTCTCATACCTTCGGTTATGAACGTTTTGCTAAAGAACTCATCTCCATCAGTATCTTGGATTATCTGATCTAGTCTTTCAATCTGATCACCAACGTTGACGTCAAGAGCTCCAGGCTGAAGCTGACATGCTGATCTTACCGTTCTCATTGCCTGCCTTCCTCCCTTTCCCTACCATTCCATAGGATTACCCCATCAATTACAGCCAGACATAGCCTTTATAGTTCAATGGAATTACCCACCATCAGCTGCGGAACGCTAGCTGGATCCTCGCTTACCCTTGGACAAACTAGCTGGTTCTATCAAGTGCTAGTATTTCAAAGACGGTGAGGATTTGAGACATATACAGATGCAGAATCATCACTTTGGTCGCGCATTGCTGTCCAGCGCATTAGTGTCCAGGTTGTTAGGAATATGTTCGACACATTCGCCCTTCTTCCTTGTCTTTACAGCAAAGAAGCCCACAGAGAGTCCATGGGCTTAAAACTATGTTTACGTCTATCCACCGTGGAAAGCCAGAAATTGTCACACC
>DUNN01000004.1 GCA_012839345.1 Clostridiales bacterium
ATGGAGGGATGGCCATCCCTCCGGGTTTTTATTGATTTTACTTTGCTTATTTTCCTATCCTGCATATTATCAAGAGAACCCATCCTTCGTTTAACCGCGTTGGATGGGTTCTTCGACAATCTGAGGTGCCATATCTTTATGGCACCTGTTTTTTCGTTACCAATCATCAGCTGAGATGGGAAATCGGATTTCCGATGTTTTCCCAAATTGCCACAGCAGAGTTCTTTTTTCCGTCAATTCCTTTCAGAATTTGCTGCAGCTCCGCCATATGCTCATGATAGGCTGGGTTTTCAATGACGGTAATCAACGCTTTCCGAATCTCATCTGCTTGCCATTGTTGGATGGGAATGCGTATTCCCGCGCCGCGCTCAACAAGATGATCAAGGTTAACCTGCTGTTCCGGCTGAACGGCAAATCCGACGATGGGTGTACCGCAGGAAATCGCCGTTTGCACCGTCCCCTGTCCTCCATGTGAAAGCACAAGATCGGCCATCCCATTCACTTTAACAGCGGGTACAAAGGAATCTGTTAGATAAATATGCGGATTTTCGCCCACCAGCGCCCGTGCTTCCTCAATTGGGCACACGGAAGGCGGGCAGACAACGACTGCATCCCATTCCGGATGCTCTCCTAGGGTTAGCGCGCGAATGGCTTCCAGCAAATTTTTACTTTCACCGGAACTGCCCAGCGTACAAAATATTTTTGTGTTTTTATTTTCCGGAGCAAAGCGCTTTAAGATGTTAATATCAATCTCATCATAGGGTTCGCTTGGCGAAAACAAAGGCCCAACCACCTGAAAATTTTTCGGCATGGGGTCGCCTTCGTAAAATACCGGAAGATCGTTTACAATCGTAAAATTCGCCTTCAGCATATCAAACAGGTTCTGCATTTCGGGCGTTTCTGTTTTTCGCGTTACTTTTTGATAAGCCGATATAATATTGTTCTGTTTCAGCAAAGGCGCTTTTAGCTTGAATTTCGGCGGCATTTTCGCCATAATAAACTTTCTTACTTTAATGGGTAAGCGCGTCAAATGCTCCAAAAAATCAGGAATATCTTTTAACAGATAGGTGCAGAAAGGGTCCTGAGCAAACGGAAGCGGAAAATAGGCAATTTCTTTATTAACCCGCGCAATTTTTGCGGCAACGCCAGCAATCGGCCAAAATCCGTGGACGAAAACATCCGGACGAACCTCATGGATGGCATCAATTTCCCCTTGTAACAGTTGAACCGCCAGTTCTTTATCTCCAACCATATCCACCACGGTCGACTTTAAATCATGCCGGAAACCGACCCCGGGCAGTTCCGGTGCAACGCGATGCACGCTGAATCCATCCATCTCAATTTTATTGTCGAAGGAACTCCCATGGCTGAAAAAAACAATTTCCAGTTTTATTCCCGGAGGGCAGTTTTCACGTAGACCGCGTGCAAGTTCAATGGCACGTGTTGCTTCCCCTGCATCCTGCAGCAAAGAAGAAATTGCTATTTTAAAGATCGGAATACCTGACATAGAAACACCTCTCCCGAACTTTGATTAGGACACTGATTTCTGTCCCGCTGTTCTGTATTGGTTCTAATACAACCGGTCAAATTGGTTCATCCCCAATTTACCCGATGGGGTAGAAATGCACCAAGGATATTCGACCGCAATTGGCTCCGGCTGGAGCCTACACATATCAACATAGATTTATATCGGAAAAATTCCAAAAGAATTTACCTTTCGGTCATAAATTAATTCGCATTGGAAAAACTATCGAAGAAAAATCAAAGAATGAAAGAAATGAAAAAACGAAGCATCAATATGATTTCAAAGAAAGGATGGTCCTATTTTTGAAGACAAAATACAGCGGATTATTTGAACTGCTCGGGGAAGACCGACAGGCAAAAGAATATTATGACTCCTTGCCGGATTATGTGAAACAGTCAATTTCCGCGCGGGAACAGAATATCAATTCGTTTGCTTCCCTGCAGGATTATGCCCAGAACCTGTTAAGGAACGAATAACAAAATCTTAGGCGCCCCTGAAAAGCCGCGTATGATTGGCTGTTCAGGGGCGCTTTTTTATGGCTTGAGAATGGCCTGCTTCATGCTTTTTACAAAATCCGTCACCGGTTTCAACGAGTTCTCTCTGTTCTGTTCCACGATTTTTACAATGGCGCTCCCCACAATCACACCGTCGCAGTAAGTGCTCATTGTTTTGGCCTGGTCCGGCCGTGCAATCCCAAATCCAAGCGCACAGGGGATGGATGCGTATTTGTGAATTAGACCAAAGAATTCGCTGAAATCCGTCGTAAAACTGCTTCTGGTTCCGGTTACGCCGGTGGAAGAAACGCAGTACAGAAAGCCTCTGGCCTGCTTTGCAATGGCGGCAATCCGGTCATGAGAGGTCGGCGCGACCAAATTGATAGAGATGACGCCGTGCTGTTGAGCCACATCCAGAATTTCATCCCGTTCCTCAAATGGCATATCCGGTACAATCACACCATCGACGCCACACTCCGCACATAGATGGAAAAAACGTTCCTTCCCGAAACGGAAAATCGAATTCAGATACAGCATCAGCAGGAGAGGTTCATCGGTTTTTTCGCGAATGCGGCGGACCATTCCAAAAATCCCGACCAGTGTGGTGCCAGAATCCAACGCGCGTTTGCTTGCTCTTTGAATGACGGGACCTTCCGCAATCGGGTCGGAAAACGGCACACCGATTTCCACCAGATCGGCGCCGGATTCAATCATGCCGAGCACCAGCTTTTCCGTGGTTTCCAGATTTGGGTCACCCGCCGTAACAAACGGAATAAATGCCTTTTCCCCGTTCTGCTTTAATTGGTGGAGTTTCCTTTCAATTCTGTTCATTCAAATTCACCCCTCTGTATCTTGCTATGGAATAAACGTCTTTGTCGCCGCGCCCGGACAGGTTAATAATCATAACCTGATTTTTACCCATTTTGGGAGCGATTTTCATGGCCGCCGCGACCGCGTGAGCGGACTCAATCGCCGGAATGATTCCCTCGGTTTTCGACAGGTATTCGAATGCCTGAACCGCTTCCTCGTCGGTAATCGCAACATAGTCCGCACGCCCGGTGCGAAACAGATTGGCATGTTCCGGCCCGATCCCGGGGTAGTCCAATCCAGCCGAAATAGAGTACACCGGGGCGATCTGTCCCTCTTCATTTTGCAGGAACAAAGATTTCATTCCATGGAAAATTCCAGTGGTACCTTTGGCAATCGTCGCCGCATGCAGGGCCGTGTCAACTCCTTTCCCGGCAGCTTCCGCGCCGACCAGGCGAACGCCGGAATCCGGAATAAAGTCGTAAAACAGCCCCATTGCGTTGGAACCGCCCCCAACACAGGCAACCACGCAGTCCGGCAGTTTTCCCTCCAATTCCATAAGCTGGCGTTTTGCCTCCACACCGATTACTTTCTGAAAATCGCGCACCATCTGCGGATAAGGATGTGGCCCCATGACGGAACCAATCAAATAGTAGGTGCTTTCCACATTGGCCGACCAGTCACGCATGGCTTCGTTGATTGCATCTTTCAGCGTTCCGGTGCCGGATTCCACCCCGGTGACCTTTGCGCCCAGCAGCTGCATCCGGTACACATTTAGCGACTGGCGCTCCATATCCTTCACGCCCATGAACACCTCACATTCCAGCCCGAACAGCGCGGCCGCGGTGGCGGTAGCAACACCATGCTGGCCCGCGCCCGTTTCCGCAATGATACGTGTTTTGCCCATACGCTGCGCCAGAAGAATCTGGCCGAGAACGTTGTTGATTTTATGGGAACCAGTATGGTTCAGGTCTTCCCTTTTTAGGTAAATTTTTGCCCCGCCAAGGTCCTTTGTCATTTTTTTCGCGTAATAAAGCATGGAGGGACGGTTTGCATAGTCCCGGTACAGCGTCTGAAGCTCCTGCTGGAACGCGGGGTCGGCGTGGTATTTTTGGTAAGCCTCCTCCAATTCGTGAATGGCGTTCATCAGCGTTTCGGGTACATACTGACCGCCAAATTCCCCGTATCTGCCGATTTTACTCATGAATTCTCCCTGCCTTTCTAAATCATGAAATCACAGAATGTTTCGTATGATTCGCATAATGGTTTCGATTTTTTTCCGGTCTTTTACGCCGTCTGTTTCAATGCCGCTGGATATGTCTACGCCATACGGGTGTAAGGACGCGGCTATGGTGCGAATGTTGTCGCTATTTAACCCTCCAGCCAAAAAATATGGACGGGCAATGTTTGCTTTTTGAATGACTGCAAGATTTGCGATTTTCCCCGTACCGCCGTAAGAGGAGTCAGAAAAGCTGTCCAGCAGAAGAAAGTCGGCGGACAAACGAAGCGCGGCGGAAAGACTCCGTTCATCCTGTACGCGCACTGCTTTCCAAACGGAGCAGCCCGGCAAACGGGTGCGCAGATACGCGATCTCTTCTTCTGTTTCGTTTCCGTGCAGCTGAATAGCCTGCAGACCAACCATTTTGGCAACCATGGCAACGGTTTCCGGCTGCTCGTTTACAAAGACCCCCACCTTCTGAATGTTCCGGTCCAGCTTTTCCGCCAGCTTCGCCGCCGTCTGCGGCGTAATTCTGCGCTTCGTTCCCGCGAAAACGAATCCAACGTAATCCGGTTGGAATTCGTTCATATACCAGATATCCTCCGGCCTTTTTACGCCGCACAGCTTTACTTTCACAGCTTTCTCCTCAATTCACGCAGCATTTCGGGAATAGAAGGGCTCCGCATCAAGGCTTCCCCAATCAAAACGGCATCCGCCCCTGCCTGTTCCGCGGCAAGAAAATCTTCGCGGGTAACAATGCCGCTTTCCGAAACCAGCACACAGTCCTTCGGAACATGCTTTGCCAAACGTGCGGTGGTCTGCAGGTCAACCTGAAGGTTTTTTAAGTCCCGGTTATTAATTCCGACCAGCTTGCTTTCCATTGCTAAAACGCGCTCCAACTCCCGCTCGTTGTGTATTTCCATAAGACGGTCCAGTCCCAGCGAATCGGCAAGTTTCGAATATTCCCTCAGTGCTTCATCCGGCAGAAGGGCGGCAATCAAAAGCACGGCGTCCGCTCCGATTGCTTTCGCCTCGTAAATTTGATACGGATGAATGATAAAATCCTTTCGCAGAATGGGAAGGCCGACCGATTGGCGGATTTCTTTCAGGTAGACGGAGGAACCCTGAAAATAGACTTCTTCCGTTAGGACGGAAATCGCATCCGCGCCGGCGGTTTCATAAGCTTTTGCAATGGTAACCGGGTGAAAATCCGGACAGATCAGCCCTTTCGATGGAGATGCCTTTTTTACTTCTGCAATGACCGACAGCCCGTTTTTTTCCAGTGACGCGGTAAAAACGCCGCAGTTTGCTGCATGTTCCGCGGCTTTTTTTACCGTTTCCAAAGGAACGCGGTTCATTTCCCGTTCCAGCTGAATCCGCCTTTTTGCTGCAATTTCATCCAATATCAATCGTGGTCGCCATCCTTTCGCAAAAACTTATGGTACCAACCATTCCGCTTATTTTGAGACACGGTTGGAGATTGCTTTAAGCTGATTCAGTTTCTCCCTAGCCGCACCGCTGTCAATGGACTGCTCTGCCAAATGGATTCCTTCTGCGATGCTGCCGGCAAGCTTTCCGACGTATAAGGCGCAACCCGCGTTTAGCAGAACAATGTCGCGGGCGGGGCCCTTTTCGCCGGAAAGCACCGCAAGTGTTATTTGGGCGTTATCCTCCGCCGTGCCGCCAACGATATCCGATTTCTTTGCCAGCCTCATGCCGTAATCGACCGGGTTCAGGGTATATCGCGTGATCGTTCCATCCCGAATTTCGCAGAGCTCTGAGCAGGCGGAAATGCTGACTTCATCCAGGCCGTCGCTGCCGTGCACCAGAAGTGCGCTTTTCACACCGAGATTTTTCAAGACGTTGGCAAGCGGCTCCAGCAGCTTTTCGTCGTAAACACCGAGCAGCATGGTGTTGGCATGTGCCGGATTGGCAAGCGGCCCCAAAATGTTGAATACGGTACGCAGACCAGTTTCCCGGCGCGGGCCCGTCGCGTAACGCATGGAGCCGTGGTAATTCTGGGCAAACAGAAAGGTAATTCCGCATTCTTCCATACATTGCGCGGCCTGTTCCGGGGTAAGCCGAATGTTAACGCCCAGTGCCTCTAAAACATCCGCCGCGCCGCTCTTGCTGGAAACGCTCCGGTTCCCGTGCTTGGCGACTTTTAACCCCGCCCCCGCCGCAACAAACGCAGAGGTGGTCGAAATATTAAAGCTGTTCGCAAGGTCCCCACCCGTACCGACAATATCCGTCGCCGCCGAGGAAATCGGTACCGACTTGGCTTTTTCACGCATTACTTTTGCAAAACCGGTGATTTCCTCAATGGTTTCCCCCTTCATTCGAAGGGCGGTAATAAACGCCGCAATCTGGGAATCGGTGGCCTCGTCGCTCATGATATAATTCATGGCTTGCATGGCTTCCTGCTCCGTCAGATTTTTCCCATCCACCACTTTGGAAAGATAGGGCTTTAATCCGATTCGTTGTTCCGCCGGAATGGAGGGAACAATCGTCTGCTGCAATACCAAGTGACACACCTCTTTCAGAAAATTATATAGAATCTGATCCCCGCAGGCGGTTAATACGGATTCCGGATGGAACTGAACCCCGTAAGTAGGGTCGGTTTGATGCTGCAACGCCATAATCTGGCCATCTTTATCCTGTGCGGTTACAATCAAACATGCCGGCAGAGAATTTCTATCCAAAATCAGCGAATGATACCGCGCCGCCTCCATTTCTTTCGGAATTCCGCGGAAAAGCGGACAATTCGGATTCACCCGGATCTTACTGGATTTTCCATGCATCACCCGGGAAGCACGAACGACAACCGCCCCAAACGCCTCCCCAATGGACTGATGGCCGAGGCATACACCGAGAATCGGTATTTTCCCGCTGAAACGCCGGACGGCCGCCACCGAAATTCCAGCGTCCTTTGGGTACCCCGGGCCTGGGGAAAGAATCAAAGCCTGCGGGTTTAACGCTTCTATTTCCTCCAGCGTGATTGCATCGCTGCGAACTACAAGAATATCAGAATACAGCGCTCCAATCCGCTGGTACAGGTTATAAGTAAAGCTGTCATAGTTGTCGAGCAAAAGAATCATAGTTCATTCGCCTCCCGGATTGCATTGATTACAGCCTGCGCTTTATTTCTTGTTTCCAGATACTCTTTTTCCGGTATGCTGTCGGCGACAATGCCGGCCCCGGCCTGCACATAGGCTTTGCCGTTGCGGAACAGTGCTGTGCGGATGGCAATGCAGGTGTCGATATTTCCGTCGAATCCAAGGTAACCGATTGCCCCGCCGTAAACGCCGCGCTTTTTGGGTTCCAGCTCGTCAATGATTTGCATTGCGCGGATTTTCGGCGCGCCGGAAAGGGTTCCCGCAGGGAGTATGGAAAGTAAAGCGTCCACCGAAGTTTTATCATTCTGCAGGGTTCCATGCACCTCCGTAACCAAGTGCATTACCTGGGAACAGCGTTCCACATGCATGAAATCGGTCACCTGCACAGAGCCGAACCGGCTGACGCGCCCCACATCGTTGCGTCCCAAATCAACCAGCATGGTATGCTCCGCCCGTTCCTTTTCATCCTGTAACAACTGCTGTTCCAGCATTTTGTCTTCCGCTTCCTCTTTGCCGCGCCGAATAGTCCCCGCAATCGGTTTATTGGTAATGAAACCGTCCTCCACATTGACCAGCATTTCCGGGGAAGCGCCCGCAATTTGAAATGCCTTGGACTGAAAATAGTAGAGGTACGGAGAAGGATTCGTTGCGCGGAGCGCCCGGTAGACAAGAAACGGTTCCGGCGGGTTTTCAATTTCAAAGCGCTGCGAAAGAACAACCTGAAAAATATCACCCGCCAGAATATGTTCCTTCGCCCGGTTGACCATATCGGCGTATTGTTCCGGTGTGGTATTGGAATGGATGATTGGATCGCCCCCGTTCTTCACAAAAGTGGTTCCGGCGGATTCTTCGCCGATTTTCCGAAACAATTCTTTGGCACGCCGCTCACAAAGCGCGTACTGCGTTGCTGCATCCGAATCACAGTGGATATTCAAAATCACAAATACCTTGCTGCTTAAATGATCGAACGCAATTACTTCATCGTATAAATCCAGTACGCAGTCCGGCAATAGCAGGTCATCCTCCGGAGGGGCCTTCAGCGTATTTTCCAGGTAACGCAGCATATCATAGCCGAAGTATCCGACCAACCCGCCTGTAAACCTTGGAAATCCCGCAAAAACGGGAGAGCGGTACTGTTCCATGATTTTGGAAAGATAGGAAGCCGGATTTTCGATGCGTTCGGTTTGCGACGTTCCGTTTTGAGTAAAAGTCGCTGTTCCGTTTTGAATGGTTACCTGTGCTTTTGGATGGATGCCGATGAATGAATAGCGCCCCCATCGTTCCGAATTTTCTACGCTTTCCAGAAGAAAGCATGTCTCCGAATACGCTTTCAGCGTGCTGAAAATACCAACCGGCGTCTGGCAGTCCATCAACTGGGAGGAAAAGACCGGAACCGTTCGGTAGCTTTGCAGAAATTCCTGAACGACTTCCAAAGATGGGTACAACATTGAAAAACTCTCCTTCCGTAATAAATTTGAGTAAAAAAAGAGCCTATCGTCCCCTTTTGCTAAGGGACGATAGGCTCGTGGTGCCACCCTCATTCGAGAACGAATGAACGTTCTCCTCATCCGGGTACACAACCAATCAGCTTTCAGAAAAGGTACGCCGCATTTGCTTGGATACCCTCCCGCTGTAACGTGCGGAGCACGGCGACAGATACTCGGGATTCCCCTTTTCCTGCGCTTCTCACAAATCCATTCGCAAACATCGTTTGTACCGGCTCTCACCATACGCCGTGCTCTCTGTGACACCGTTGTGTTTGTTACTTACCTTTGCTCAACGAATTTATCTTATGTGAATCTAATTTAGCGATTCACATTATTAAATTGATGTAATTATAAAGCGTTTCAATTCATCTGTCAAGGGCTTTTTAAGTCTATTTTATGAGGAAATGTCTGAAATAGTTCGCGTTTTCTTTCTAAATTTTTTATCCGCATTCATTCCCGCAGTAATTCCGGCAATATATTTCGATATACCACCATTACCTGCGGGTACTTCCCAATCCAGTGCAGCGCCCATTCGCCGCGATGCGGTTCCATAACGATAATCGGAATCCCTTTTTGGCCCGCCAGCTCCAGCCCGGATTTTCCCGCCTTATTATTTTCATCCATGTAATTATACTTAATATAGCCCCTGTCTGTTTTGTACTAATCATACCGTTGAAAGAAACTGGTTGCAATACCTGAAATGATATTTTCTGCTGATCCAGAAAAGTAAGGAAGCAGGAACCCACCGTTCCTGCTTCCTTTTCCCGATTAAATTCCAAGTTCACGGTAATGATGTAGCTCGACCATTAAGCCGTACTTCGGAATATTCAGTTTTCGTATTCGGCCCGTTTCCCCATCTACGGATATTGTATAATCGTACCCGAAGGAACTGCCGGAAAATTCGTTGCCGTGGGATGCGGTTAACGCCCCGGAATAAGAGGCAGAGTCCAAAGTTTGCTTAATCAGATAGGCAAAGCTTGTTTTGGGCAACACGCAGTCTTCGCTTTCTGCCGTCAAGCCGCTGTAAGAAATGGAAAATTTGTTGTCTTTCCAAAAATAGGTCATGCCATTGGCATCCCCAGAAGTGATTTTTACACTGATAACACCGGGTGCAGACCGGCTGACATCGCATTCCGTCTGCTTGCCATTGTTGTTCACAGTAGCCTGACACTGGAAAGTGAACAGAATATCCTCCGGTTTTATGGTCTTATCCTCTCCCTGAGAGCAGGCGGAAAAAGAGAATAAAACTGCAAGAGTAAGCCATACCAAAACCGCACGCCTCATGCGCAGCACTCCCCGCTGATATTTTATCGAGTCAGGGGTTCCGCCGTGTTTTCCCGCTCGATTTTTAAAAACAGCTTTGGAAGCATCTGAATTAGATCGGTTGGAAGCATCGCACGCTGGGAGAATTCTTTGGCGCAGCGGTCCCCAGCTTCACCATGAAGGTAAACCGCGCCGACTGCTGCCTGATAAGGCTCGATTCCCTGCGCGACAAAAGAAGCAATCATTCCGGCCAGAACGTCGCCGCTGCCGCCTTTCGCCATTCCGGCATTCCCGGTGGGATTTAAATATGCTGCACCGGACGGCCCGGCAATAATTGTGCCGGCACCCTTCAGAACGAGCGTTACCCCGTAAGTAAAAGCAAACTTCTGCGCATATTCCAGCCGATGCGCCTGAACATCCCGCACCGTAGTTTTCAAAAGCCTCGCCATTTCACCCGGATGAGGCGTGAGAATAACGGGAACTTCCGCTGTTTTCAATCTATTTATATGTTGTGCTAGAAGGTTTATGCCATCTGCATCGATGATCAGCGGGATTTTGGAATGAGCAAGAACCTCCATCAGCAGGTCAAGGGCAAAGCTGCTCTGCCCCAAACCGCATCCAAGCAGGCAGGCACTTGCCTTTCCAAGTGATTGCAGAAGCGCCTCCCTGCTCGTTTCCGTAATGGTGCCGCTTTCGGTCCGGTCAAGAAGCGTGTATACCGGTTCGGCAAGCCGTGAACCGACAATTCCATAGATGGACCTAGGAAGCGCAATATCGACAATTCCCGCTCCGCAGCGTACTGCCGCACCGGCGCTCATGACCGCGGCGCCGGCCATTCCCTCACTGCCGCAAACGCACAGCAAGCGCCCATAATTCCCCTTGTTGCTTTCCGGATTGCGCGGCCTGATGATGGATTTTGCGTGTTTCCATTCTGTTACCTCCAGTGTGGATTCCTGCGTTTCAATCAGGTGCGAGTCAATTCCGATTGGAAGCACTGCGACGCGTCCGCAGAAAGAACGCGCCGGTTCCAGTAAATGACCGTTTTTCAGAGTGGAAAAGGAAACGGTGTAATCTGCCGCCATACATGCGCCTTCCACAGCTCCCGTGTCACAATTGGCACCGCTCGGAATATCGAGGGAAACCAGTATGCCACCGGCCTGGGCTGCCGCATGAAACAAGGATGTCATATTTTCCGGAGCGCTTCCATGGAAGCCAGTTCCATAGATTGCGTCAATGATAAAATCCGCGGAACTTACCATCTGCTCCACTTGCTCGGGAAGTTCTTCATAAAATACTGTTTTTACGTTGGTCTGCTGCAGCCGTTCGAACATAGTGCGGGAAATTTCTGTCGCGGGAAGGCCCTGAACCAAGACTACAACCACCAGAGCACCGGCTTCTGACAAACTGCGGGCAACCACATAGCCGTCGCCCCCGTTGTTCCCTTTTCCGCAAAGAATCACAACATGCTTGTTGGAAAATTGAAATTGTTTCTTTAAAAACTGGGCGGCGGCATTCCCGGCGTTTTCCATCAGCTGTAAATAGCTGATGCCGGAAGCCACCGCCCTTTTTTCCAGTTCCCTTGACTGGGCACAATTCAGGACTTTCATGACGGATAAACCGCTCCTTTCATCGTGTAACATCGGCCGGGCGGCACGGGAAGGAAGGCTTACCCCTGCTTTTCTTCCCCAATTACCACGGCCGCAGCATATTCACGGGTATGCGTAATACTGACGGAAAAAGTGATTCCACGTTCTTCTGCGATTTTGACCGCATTGCCGCTTAAATGCAGGTATGGCTGACCGTTCGGGGCGCGGAGCAGCTCCACCTCATTCATGGAAAATCCACGCAAACCGGTACCAAGGGCTTTTGAAAACGCTTCTTTCGCACAGAAGCTGGCCGCTACGCTTTGAACGGGAAATCCGCGCATTTCAAGCTGAGAGTACTCGGACGGACCGAGTACTCTCAGACAAAAGCGCGGATTTTTCATCGCATTTTTTATTCTGTTGATTTCAATCAAATCAATTCCGACCGAATGCATCAATCGCTACCTGCCTTTGGAGAAACGGCTTGATTGCTCCAAGAACCTTTTCGTTGGGGCTGAATACGACCAGCACATTCCCGCCCTTTTTCGAATCGTTTCCGACAAAATACCATGCGTCCTGACCGTCGTCCGTAACGGAAGCAATCAGTCGGGCAGCATATGTTTTCTGCTGATGTTCTGCGGGGTTGTATTTTCCCATTTTCTCAACATTATGTGCATCCATGGAAATGACTCTTTTCCGGCTGCGGCGGTTAATAATTTTATCAATGGTAATATCGCCGTTTGTAATGCTGTATTCAAATTCCAGATTTCGGGAAGAAATCAGATAATAGGCTCCAAAACAAACGGCTATCAGTATAATTAAAGAAAAGCTGGGAATAAAGAGCATGCTTGCAGCAATGAGGAGAAGCCCCACAATTATAATTCCGGCAAAGATCAAATAATCCTTGGTTCCAAACTTCTTCTTTATAATTTGTTCAATAAATACATCCATTTTCCTGCCTCCATTTGTTAACCATTACTGCATATTGTAGCATACCCGGTTTTTATTTACAACCATTATTCTAATCTTTCCCATTACTGCAATAAAGATGTCATAAGTTGGAATAGCGCGCGGTCAACAGCAATATCCCGGATTTGCCGAAAATCTGCAGGCTGAATCGTAAAATTATGCCATAGGATATGCGACCGTTTGGAACTACTTGCATTTTCCAGACAAAAGTGATAATATTATTCAATACTGAGACAACATGAGGAAAAAGGAAGTAACCTTTGGGCATCCGCCAAGAGAGAGCGTGCCACCGGCTGAAAACACGCTTGCGGATAAAAAAGGCGAAGTTCCCTTTGGAGTGGCGCAGCTGAACAACAAGCGAGGAGCAAACAGTAGGCTGCGACGGCAGGCACCGTTATTGGCCGTAAAAGCATCAATTAGGGTGGTACCACGGAGCTAAGCCTTCGTCCCTTTCGTGGCGGGGCTTTTTTATTTTAAGTTTTAAAATATTTTCTGATAGCAGGAAAGGAAGGACTTTCATGAAAGAAAAGCTTGAGGCGATCCGCGAGCAAGCAATCCGTGAGCTGGCTGAGGCAAAGGGCCAGCAGGTATTGGAAAATTTGCGGATTAAATATCTGGGCAAAAAAGGGGAATTGACTTCTATTTTAAAGCAGATGGGCAGCCTGTCCCCGGAGGAACGGCCGAAAATCGGTCAGCTTGCAAACGACGTGCGCGCATTCATTGAACAGGATCTGGTAAAGCGCGCCGCAGAACTAAAGGAAGAAGAACTTAACAGAAGGCTGCAAAAGGAAAAAATAGACGTTACCATGCCAGGAACCAGACACGAGCTTGGTTCCAAGCATCCTCTTTCCATTGAATTGGATGCCATTAAAGAAATCTTTATTGGCATGGGTTTCGAAATCGTAGAAGGCCCCGAAGTGGAATATGACTACTACAACTTTGAAGCACTGAATATTCCGAAAAACCACCCAGCCAGAGATACGCAGGATACCTTCTACATCACCGACAATATTTTACTGCGTACCCAGACTTCCCCGGTTCAGGTCCGCGTGATGGAAAAACAGAAGCCACCGATTCGCATCATCTCCCCTGGCCGTGTCTACCGTTCCGACGCCGTAGATGCCACCCATTCCCCACTGTTCCATCAAATTGAAGGCCTTGTGGTTGACAAAGGCATTACTTTTGCCGATTTGAAGGGAACACTGGAAACGTTTGTAAAGCGCATGTACGGCGAAGACTCTGTCATCCGTTTCCGCCCGCATCACTTCCCCTTCACCGAACCTTCGGCGGAAGTTGACGTACAGTGCTTTAACTGCCATGGCGAAGGCTGCCGCCTATGCAAGGGCGAAGGCTGGATTGAAATTCTGGGCTGCGGCATGGTTCACCCGAAGGTTCTTTCCAACTGCGGCATCGACCCGGAAGTTTACAGCGGTTTTGCGCTTGGCATGGGACTGGAACGTGTCGTCATGCGGAAATACAACATTGACGATCTTCGTCTGTTCTATGAAAACGACATCCGGTTCTTGAAGCAGTTTTAAGTCATGAGGAGGCGTATTTAAAATGAATTTATCCATGAGATGGTTAAAAGAATTTGTCGAGTTGGACGAAATGCCAATGCGTACTTTCACCGAAGCGGTCACTATGAGCGGTTCTAAAGTGGAAGGCTGGGAAGTCGAAGGCAGCGAAATCAACAATGTGGTTGTTGGAAAAGTGCTGTCGCTGGAACGTCACCCAGACTCCGATCATTTATGGATCACCAAAATAGACGTTGGCAGCGGAGAGCCGCTCCAAATTGTCACCGGGGCACAAAACCTGAAGGTGGGCGATGTGGTTCCGGTCGCTTTGAACAATTCCACCCTTCCGGGCGGCAAGAAGATTAAAAAGGGAAAGCTACGCGGTGTGGAAAGCAACGGAATGCTTTGTTCCCTTGGGGAACTTGGCTTAACCAAACACGATTTTCCCTATGCCATTGAAGACGGTATTTTTGTTCTGCAGGAGGACTGCAAACTTGGGCAGCCCATTTGTGAGGCACTTGGTTTCAACGATACCAAAGTCGAGTTTGAAATTACCTCAAACCGTCCGGACTGCTTTTCGGTCATTGGTTTGGCGCGGGAAGTTGCCGCAACGTTTGATAAACCTTTAAAGCTGCACAAGCCGATTGTAAAAGGCGGCCACGGCTCCTGCAAGGACATGCTGGATGTAAAAGTGGAAGCGACAGACCTCTGCTCTGTCTATTCCGCCCGTGTGGTAAAAAACGTACGGGTAAAACCGTCCCCGCGTTGGATGCGTGAGCGGCTCCGCGCCATGGGTGTCCGCCCCATCAACAATATCGTAGACATTACAAACTATGTTATGCTGGAATATGGCCAGCCGATGCATTCGTTTGACCTTCGCTTTATTAAGGACAACAAAATCCGCGTACGCCGCGCCAAAGACGGCGAGTCGATTACTACGCTGGACGGCGTGGAACGCAAATTGACCACCAAGAATCTTGTAATCGCCGATTCCGAAAAACCGATTGCCATTGCCGGCGTCATGGGCGGCGAATACAGTGGAATTATGGACGACACCACCACCATTGTCTTTGAATCCGCGTGCTTTGACGGAGCCTCCGTGCGTACCACCGCCCGTGATTTGGGAATGAGAACCGACGCGTCATCCCGCTATGAAAAAGGGCTTGACCCAAACAACTGCCTGCCGGCGTTGGAACGCGCCTGCGAACTGGTGGAACTTCTGGATGCGGGCGACGTAATGGATGACTATATGATTGATCGTCATTATGATTCGGAGCGCAGAAAAATTTATCTCGATGTTGACTGGATCAATCGTTTCTTGGATATTCATCTGACTGCGGATGAGATGAAGACCATCTTAAAGAAACTGGACTGCGAGTTTGAAGGCAACCTGATTCTGGTGCCGACCTTCCGCCCTGACTTGGAGCACAAAGCGGACATTGCCGAGGAAATCGCGCGCTTCTACGGCTACAATAAAATTCCAGGCACCCCCCTCCCCGGCGGCGCACAAGGAAAATATTCCGACTGGCAGAAATTTAAGCGTACCATTAATGATACCATGCTCGCGCTTGGCGCAAGCGAAATTATGACGTACTCCTTCATCAGCCCGAAGTACTATGATAAAATCCGCATGCCGGCGGATTCCCCGCTTCGTAAATCGATCACCATATCCAATCCGCTTGGGGAAGACACCAGCATTATGCGCACCACAGCCTTACCGTCCATGATGGAAGTACTTGCCCGCAACTACAATAACCGGAACGAAGCGGTTTGCCTGTTTGAACTGGCAAGCGAATACATTCCGACCACGGAAGATAAGCTTCCCGAAGAAAAGAACACCTTGATTGTTGGGATGTATGGAAATCAGGCAGATTTCTTCACCGCAAAGGGAATGGCGGAGCAGCTTTTGGAAAAACTTTCAGTAAGCGGGTATGAAATTGAAGCTTCATCCGATGAATACAGCTACCATCCCGGCCGTTGCGCCGTGCTCACCCTGGATGGCGAGCGTCTTGGCGTGATTGGCGAAATACACCCCAAAACGGCTGAAAACTATGGGATAGCAGAACGGGTCTATTGCTTTACCTTGGATGTGGACCTGATGTTCCGACATGCAAAAGCGGAGAAGACTTATATTCCCCTGCCAAAATTCCCTGCTGTTACACGTGACCTTGCGCTGCTTTGCAATGAGGATATCCCGGTGCTGAAGCTGGAAAAAATCATCGCAAAGGCTGCCGGAAGTCTGCTGGAAAAAATTCGTCTGTTTGACGTGTATCAGGGCGAACAGATTGAAACCGGTAAAAAGAGTGTAGCGTTCAGCCTGGTTCTGCGTTCCAGCGACAATACCCTGACGGAAGAGCATACGGCCTCCGTAATGAAAAAGATCATGAAAGAACTGGAAAAGGCGGGGATCTCGCTCCGTTCATAAACATTTGTTCACAAAATGTTCTTGAATTTATATGCCGTATGTTGTATTATAACAGTACTGGAGGTGTTTCCATGCTAGATAAGACGATGACGTTTTCAATTGGTGACGATCGCGAAGGGGATATTAAAAAGGTATTGACTTTGGTTTATGATTCCCTGAAAGAAAAGGGGTACAACCCCATTAATCAGATTGTAGGCTATATTCTGTCGGAAGATCCCACCTATATTACCACGCACAATGGGGCTCGTAGTCTTATCCGCAAGATAGACCGGGATGAATTATTGCAGGTTTTGCTGAAATCATATCTTGGCGAGTAATCGGCTGAAATCGGCCGGCGCTTCCTTGTAACTGAATAACAGGAGGAATTCTTGAATGAATGAAAAGACAGGCAACGCCGAGCAGTTCCCTACTTATAGGGGAAAACCGTTGGTGCGCTGCGGCGATGTAATTTATTACGGAAGCATGAAAGATAAATACGTTGTGAAGCTAGAAGTCAAGAGCAAGAAAAAGGTTCAGGATTTGGAAGTTGCCGATAAGGTTTCCATTCAATTGATGTATACGGACCAGAATATACGTGCCCGTAAACAGATTGTAAAATCCAGCGAAAAAAGCGGTTTATACCTTGCCATGGACATTGCCGACGCTTGGCTTTCAAGAGCATTAGCTGAGTAAGGTCAAAAAGATATTAATTTAGGCGATACGGAACTTCCGTATCGCCTTTTCTTATGCTTAATTATGTTTTAACGGTTGATTTTTCCAATATCACGGCGGTAATGTGCGCCTTCAAAATGAATTTTTTCCACGGCGGCATAAGCCTTCTGCAATGCCTCATCCAGGCTCTGCCCTGTTGCGGTTACGCCGAGAACACGCCCGCCGTTGGTGTAAAATTTATCGTCTTTCCATATCGTCCCAGCATGGAACACCTCTGCCCCATCAACCTGTCCCGTTTCATCCAGGCCAGCGATTTCCAGCCCCTTCGGGTAACTGCCCGGATAACCCGGGGAAGCCATCACGACGCATGCACAGGCTTCCTCCAGCCATTCGACCGGCTGTTCCGGCAAACGTTCCTCTACCACGGACTCAATGATATCCACTAAATCGGTTTTCAGCCTTGGAAGTACTACCTGGGTTTCTGGGTCGCCGAAACGAGAATTATATTCAATCACCTTCGGGCCGTCCTGTGTCAGCATCAGGCCAAAATAAAGGCAGCCTTTGAATGTACGGCCCTCCTGATTTAACGCATTCATGGTCGGCAGGAAAATCGTATCCATACATACCTGGGCGAGTTCCTCCGTATAATACGGGTTCGGACTGATGGTGCCCATACCACCGGTATTGGGGCCTTTATCCCCGTCGTAAACCCGTTTATGATCTTTGGAAGAAACCATCGGTTTTAAGCATTTGCCATCCGTAAAGGCCAAGACCGATACTTCAGGCCCGGTTAAAAATTCCTCCACTACAATCCGATTCCCGGAGGAACCGAAAATTTTGTCCTCCATAATAGAATGAATAGCCCGCTCCGCTTCCTCATAACTCGCTGCAATCACCACGCCCTTACCGAGCGCAAGCCCATCCGCCTTAATTACCGTTGGATATTTCCCGGTCGTTCGAATATAATCAAGCGCTTGGTGCGAATCCTGAAAGACCGCGTAGTCCGCTGTAGGAATATGATGGCGTTTCATAAAATCTTTAGAAAAGACTTTGCTGCTCTCAATCACCGCGGCATTCTCGCGTGGGCCGAATGCGGGGATCCCCGCGGCTTCCAGCGCGTCAACCATACCGGCGGCAAGGGGGTCATCCGGTGCTACAAAAACCAAATCAATCCGCTTTTCCATGGAAAAGCGCACTATTCCGTCCAAATCCAAAGCCGGAATGTTGACGCATTCTGCGTCCCGTGAAATTCCTCCGTTACCGGGGGCGCAGTAAAGCTTAGTAACTTTACTGCTTTCCTTTAATTTACGTATAATTGCATGTTCGCGGCCTCCGCCGCCAACTACCAGTATTTTCATGGTTCTTCCCCGCCTTTTTAATGATGGAAAAGACGGACGCCGGTGAACGCCATGGCGATTCCGTACTTGTTGCAGGTTTCAATCACATGGTCGTCGCGAATGGAACCGCCCGGCTGTGCAATATAGCAAACACCGGACTTGTGTGCGCGTTCAATGTTGTCGCCAAACGGGAAGAACGCATCGGAGCCAAGCGAAACCCCGGTAAGGGTATTCAGCCATGCGCGCTTTTCTTCGCGGGAAATTGGCTCCGGTTTTTCGGCAAAGAAATTTTGCCAAACTCCGTCCGCCAGCACATCCATATAATCGTCTGAAAGATATACGTCAATGGTATTGTCACGGTCGGGGCGACGGATATCGCTGCGGAACTTTAATCCCAGCACCTTCGGGTGTTGCCGCAGAAACCAGATATCCGCTTTATTCCCGGCAAGCCGGGTGCAGTGGATTCTGGACTGCTGGCCGGCACCTACGCCAATGACTTGACCTCCCTTTGCATAACAAACTGAATTGGATTGGGTGTATTTCAGCGTAATCAGGGAAATCAGAAGGTCGCGCTTCGCATCTTCCGGAATTTCTTTCTGCTCCGTCACCAGATTGGCGATCATGGATTCGTCGATCTGGATTTCGTTCCTTCCCTGTTCAAAGGTAATTCCATAAACATCCTTGCATTCCACAGGATTGGGGCGGTAGCTTTCGTCCATGGCAACTATATTGTATCCGCCTTTGCGCTTCGTTTTTAAAATGGCGAGCGCTTCGTCCGTGTAGCCCGGCGCAATGATTCCGTCGGACACTTCCCGCGCAATCAGCGTGGCGGTTTGTTTATCGCAAGTGTCGGAAAGCGCAATCCAGTCGCCATAAGATGACATGCGGTCCGCTCCCCTTGCCATTGCATATGCGCTGGCAAGCGGGGATAGCTCCAAATCGTCGACAAAATAAATTTTTTTCAATGTATCCGAAAGCTCGGTTGCAACGGCTGCGCCGGCCGGGCTGACATGCTTAAAAGAAGCCGCTGCCGGCAGACCGGTTGCTTTTTTCAGCTCCTGAACCAACTGCCAGCTGTTGAACGCATCCAAAAAATTAATATAGCCCGGTTTGCCGTTTAATACCTGAACCGGCAGCTCGCTGCCGTCTTTCATAAAAATGCGTGACGGCTTTTGATTTGGATTGCAGCCGTATTTTAAAGATATTTCAGACATTACATACCCTCCGCTCAATGATTTTTATTAATGATTCTGGTTTCCACCGCTCCATTCTTCAAATTGATGAAGCGGGTAAACAGAGAAACCTTGTTTTCTTCATTCAGACTGCGCCAGACGGATTCTGTAAAGGTATCGATCGTTCCGTATATCCCAACACGGATTGGTTCGCCGTCAAAAGACGGAAGCGGGTTGCCATCCCCGGCATAGGTATGAATTAAATGCCCCTCCCCGTTCACCGGTGATTCGTATTCA
This sequence comes from Clostridiales bacterium, assembly GCA_012839345.1. GTDB lineage: Bacteria > Bacillota > Clostridia > Oscillospirales > Acutalibacteraceae > Caproiciproducens. The sequence goes on from DUNN01000004.1 coordinate 19,860, forward strand.
TAAAAATAGCGATGTACGGAAGCAGGGGATCCATCCGCACTTTTTAAAATGGAAAGACGGTAGTTCCCGTTCGGTGCAACAACGCCGGAAATTCGCGGCGTATAGTTCGGCGCATCCGGTTCAAACGTACGGGTACGCAGCGCTTCGGCAAAGGATCTTCCCTGTTTCAAAAAATCATAAATCGTATCGGTCTGGTCCCCGTTTGTTACAACGGTCGTTTGGTCCAGTACCCGCACGGGGGAATAAATGATGAGAGACGGATTCACCAATTTTGCGGGGTCAAAAGCCTGCGTACGGATTCCCTGGCCGTCTTCCACAAAGATGCGGTTCCGGCTGTTTTCACTGCGGCCCATAATAAAATAGGCAATAACCGCGCAGGTTCCGTCTGAGCTTTTTCCCAGAAGAATCCCGCGGCCTGGGTATGCGTTTGTGCCGAGCACAGTTTCAAATCGTCTAATTTCCAACATTATTCCTCCTTAATGATTGTTTGCCCGTCCTGAACCAGGATTCTGCCCTGACAGAACAGCGCCGCCGCCTTGGGCAACAGCTGCCACTCCGCCTGTTCCATGACCCTGCGCTGCAGGGTTTCCGGTGTATCCCCAGGAAGAATTTCAACGGCCTTTTGCAGAATGATCGGTCCGCCGTCGCAAACTTCATTCACAAAGTGCACGGTAGCCCCGGTTACTTTCACCCCTCTGCGCAGGGCTGCCTCGTGAACCTTCAGGCCATAATACCCTGGCCCGCAAAAGGACGGAATCAGCGACGGGTGTATGTTGATAATTTGATTTTCATACCGGCGGATGACCGTTTCACTAATGATTGTCATGAAGCCAGCAAGGATAATTAAGCCAATCTGGTTCTGATCCAGCAAAGCGAGGAGTGCCTCATCGTAATCCTGTTGCGTGGCGTAATCCCGGCGGAGTAACACTTTCGTTGGAATTCCGGCTTTTTTCGCCCGTTCCAGCGCATAAGCATCCTTTTTGCTGGAAATCACCAGTGAAAGGACGCCACCGGGCAATTTCCCGTTGTTTTGAGCATCAATTAAAGCCTGCAAATTGGTGCCCCCGCCGGATACCAGCACGGCGATTTTCAGCATAAAATCACGCCTTCTTCGCCGGAGGTCACGGTACCGATGACAAACGCGCGTTCCCCCATGGCGTTCAGTTCCTCCACCGCCCGATTTGCCTGCTCTTTTGCCACAACCATGCACATGCCTATGCCCATATTAAAGGTATTGTACATATCGCGCTCCGGAATATTCCCCTGACGCTGCAGCAGGGTAAAGATTGGAAGCTTTGGGAGCGATGCCCGCTCAATTTTTGCCGTTGTGCCGGGTTTGAGCATCCGGGGAATGTTTTCGAAGAACCCGCCGCCGGTGATATGCGAAATCGCTTTGATTGTTACCTTTTCCATTAAGGAAAGGACTGGCTTTACATAGATTTTCGTCGGGGTAAGCAATTCTTCCCCAATGGTACGGCCCAGTTCGTTCAAATACATCCCGATGTTTTTTTCACTGATATTGAAAATCTTACGAACCAGAGAAAATCCGTTGGAATGTACACCGGAGGACTGCAGACCGATAATCGCGTCACCTTCCTGCACCAAGGAGCCGTCGATAATGCGGTCACGGTCCACCATACCGACGGAAAAACCGGCTAAATCATACTCATCCATGGGATAAAAGCCCGGCATTTCGGCGGTTTCACCCCCGACCAACGCGCAGCCGGACTGCACGCAGCCCTCCGCAACGCCGGAGACAATCTGCGCAATTTTTTCCGGGTAGTTCTTGCCCACCGCAAGATAATCCAGAAAGAAAAGAGGTTTTGCACCGCAGCATATAACGTCGTTTACGCACATTGCCACACAGTCAATTCCAACCGTGTCGTGCTTGTCCATTAAAAACGCGATTTTTAGCTTTGTGCCGACGCCATCCGTTCCACTGACCAGAACAGGGGTATTCACTCCCTGCAAATCCGGCTGGAACAGTCCGCCGAACCCGCCGATACCGGAAACCACCCCGGGAATCCGGGTTCGTGCCACATGGCTTTTCATCAATTCTACCGCGCGGTAACCTGCCGTTACGTCGACCCCGGCTGCTTTGTAACTTTCACTGAAGCTTTTCATATTTCCCCGTTTCCCCGTGCGCAAAAGTGCATGAATTTGTTCAGAATTTGCACGGAATGTTCAAATGAATGTATTATGATATTATTTTATCCTCTGCTGTGAATTATATCTTACAATTCACGTACTTTATCCTGAATTGCCAAATCCTTCTTCGCAACACCTTCCGCCATGGTACGCTTCATTGCGTCCAGCTTTGCGGATAGTGCTTCATCCGAAAGGGCAAGCATCTGCGCGGCTAAAATTGCTGCGTTTTCTGCACCATCAATGGCAACGGTGGCAACCGGGATGCCGCTCGGCATTTGAACCGTTGCCAAAAGTGCGTCAAGGCCGTCTAAAGTGGAAGATTTAACCGGGATGCCGATGACCGGCAAAGTTGTGTTGGCGGCCAGAACTCCGGCCAGATGAGCTGCTTTTCCGGCTGCGGCAATAATAACACCAAAACCCTGCTCTTTCGCAGTGGAAGAAAACTCCGCCGCCACGGCTGGAGTGCGGTGCGCTGATATGACATGTACCTCCACGGGAATATCCCACGCTTTTAACTTTTTCACTGCAGGGGAAACGACAGGAAAATCACTGTCACTTCCCATAATAACCGCTACTTTTTTGTCTACCATAGCAAAATCTCCTTACTTTATAAACTTCAACGGCTTTTCCTAATATTGACGCCGGTTGATGGCGATATCCCTTCATAAAAAACAGGCTGCGACGCAATGATACGGCGCAGCCTGTAAACGGATAGTTGACGCAGTTCGGCAGTACCCCATTCGAACCATAACGGCTGACGAAACGGAAGAACTTGTCATTGCATTAACCTCCGAAACACTTTATGTGTTTATTGTATGTGATTTTTTGATTAATTTCAATAGATATCGAAATTAAATTTGCAGATTTGTAAAGAAACGGTTATGCAAGCTATTAGATATGTTCATTTTTGTTTATATTGACATTTTATTTCGCAAGTTTTACATCATCCGTTACCAATTCCTTTAAGGAAGTGGCCAAACCCGCAAACGACTGAATGTTGGAAGGAATAATAATCTTGGTGGCCTTTCCGTCTGCAGCTTTGCCAAACGCTTCCAGGCTCTTCAGTGCAAGAACGCCGTCCGCCGGATTCGCCTCGTTCAGCAGTTTAATACTGTCCGCCATAGCCTGCTGCACCAAAAGAATTGCCTGTGCTTCACCCTGTGCCTGACGGATCTTTGCTTCCTTCGCAGCTTCCGCACGCAGAATTGCGGATTCTTTTTCACCTTCCGCAACCAGAATGGCGCTTTGCTTTTCGCCTTCCGCGGTCAGAATCTGTGCGCGGCGTTCGCGTTCCGCCTTCATCTGTTTTTCCATTGATTGCTGGATTTCCTGCGGTGGAATGATATTCTTCAGTTCCACACGGTTGACTTTAATGCCCCAGGCATCCGTTGCCTCATCCAAAATCGTACGGATTTTGCTGTTAATAACGTCACGGGAAGTCAGTGTATGATCGAGCTCCAACTCGCCAATGATGTTTCTCAGCGTGGTTGCAGATAAGTTCTCAATGGCGGATATCGGTCGCTCCACGCCGTACGCATACAGCTTTGGGTCCGTAATCTGGAAATAAATCACGGTATCAATCTGAATGGTTACGTTATCTTTGGTAATCACCGGCTGCGGGGGAAAGTCAATGACCTGTTCCTTCAGGGATACTTTTTTTGAAATCTTGTCAATGAACGGGATTTTAAAATGGAGACCCGTCGACCATGTGGCACTGTAAGCCCCCAGGCGTTCAATTACATAGGCGTTAGCCTGCGGAACCACCTTGATGTTGGAAATAAGCACCAGAATGATGACCACTACCAGCGCAATTAAAACATAAGCACCAAAACCCATAAAAATTCTCCTCTCTATTTTTCAATGATTTCTACCATTGCGTTGCTGTAAATGTACCGTTTGCCGTTCAAATCAAATTTCACTCTGCCGGATTCGTTGAATTCAACATCGATTCGGCCTTCATAAGAAGCAATCTTTTTACCATCATAGCTGTAAATATTTACAACCCGGTTTAGGCCGCCGGCTAAATCACTATGAACATCTTTGCCCCATCGCTCCAGGGAGGCACACCCGGCCAGCGCCGCTGCCAGAGCAAAACATACAATTCCGATCGTTATCTTTTTATTCATTCGAAATTCCCTGCCTCATCGGCACTACCATAAGCTTTACTCCTTCAATTTCTTTGACTTGAACGCTGCATCCAACCGGTACAATGGAATTGTCTGTACTTCGCGCGGTCCAGATACTTCCCATCACATTTACCTGTCCTGTACCCAGCTGATTGTTAATTTCGGCAGTTACAATGCCGACTTTTCCAATGTAGCGGCCCACATTGGTATCCACATGCTTCACGCGCAGTAGCTTTTTGACCAATGGACGTGTAGCAAGCAAGGTTAACAGGGTAATGACGGCAAAAATCACCGTTTGAAGCCACAGTTCCGCACCGCAGAGCTGTGCAATAAGCGCACCCAGCCCCCCAATGACAAACCAGATGGAAACCAGCTGTGCGGTGGAACCTTCAATAATAGCCGCCGCCACGATAACTGCCAGCCAGATATAAGGCATGAATGCTTCCATGTCTTCTCTCCTTTCTTTATGTTTATGATAGTGTATCATATGCTTTCAGGAGATACAACATGGCTAAAATGCGGAAAAAGAGCGATTTCATTCGATTTAGCGTGGCGCTATGGCCAGTCTGGCCGAATTGCAGTCGGGCGAGTCAACGCGAAGCGGCGCTAATCCTTTCGTTATTTTCTTATAAAAAATCGTTACCCATTCTATGGCTAAACCATTTCAAACGATTTTTCTTGCAGGTAAATTTAATAACTTCGGAAATTTCCGGAGGATATTTTTATTGCATGATACCGTCTGATAAAATATTAGGCTTGTTGAGTGTATCTGCATAATATATTTTGAGGTGGTCTCCATGCTCAAAGATTATACCCCGGAAGAATTATCGTATTTGGCAACCACGTTTGCCGTGGCAATTACGAAGGGGATGGATATATTATCAATTCGGGTTTTATGCAGCTTTTTTACAAATGTAATCGGTACTCTGAACCTGATTATTAACCAGCGGATCCTAAACGACGCGCCGCTGGAAAAAAAGCCATTAACCAAACCTGCTGAAAAGGTGATTGAAAAAACGCTTGAGAAACCGCTTGGAATCCCGCCGGAAAAGAAACTGTAAAAAGCAATATTGCAGCGTTCTTTGGGAAATATAGGATTATGCCAAACTGACTGTTTGGCATAATTTGACGGAATGGATGAAATAAAAGAGGATTTCTTTCTATGAAAAAGACTTTTAATAAAAGGCACTTAATTGTGATGTCCCTGGGGAATATCATTGGATCCGGTATTTTTCTGGGGTCCTCCACGGTGATATCAGTCGCCGGCCCAGCTGCTGTGATTGCCTACCTGCTGGGCGGATTTTTAATGGCGTTTGAAGTAATGTTTATTGTTGAAATGTGTGTGATTCATCCGGCTCCGGGTGCATTCCGGGTTCATGCTTCTGAAATTTTCGGCCCGTGGATCGGCTTTGTAATCGGATGGATGTTCTGGTGCAGCGGAGTATTGGGAATGGCCAGCGAAGTCGCCGCAGCAGCCATTTTTACTCGCTTCTGGTTTCCCAATGTTCCATTGTGGATTTTTTGCGTTATTTATGCAGTTTTCATGACCGCTGTCAATTTCAGCGACCTGAAAGGGCTCAGCCGGATTGAAACCTTGCTCGCTTCAATTAAGGTGGTAGCGCTCGTTCTTTTTATCCTGTTTGGTATTTTATCTCTGCTAGGGATTTTTCGTTTTAATAACAATCAAATGGTCAATCCTTTTACATCGTTTCAAAGCCTTTTTCCGAAAGGCATCAAGGGCGTTCTCGCTTCCATGATTATGGTCATGTTCTCCTTCACGGGAACCGGAATCATTGGCCTGGCCATAGCGGATATGGATAATCCGTCCCAAAATGCACCATATGCTCTTTTTACCATTATCGGTTCTGTACTAGGTCTCTATGTTCTGTCGATTCTGTTTCTCCTTCTTTTCATTCCATGGACAACGATTTCCGAATCGGAAAGCCCATTTGTTTTTTTGCTGAACCGTCTGCACATTCCGTTTTCCGACAGCATTTTGAACTTCGTCGTATTAACCGCTTCCTTATCCGGGTTAAACTCATCCATGTACAGTTCCTCCCGGATGCTCAGCTCGCTCAGCCGGGAAGGACAAGCCCCCAAGATCTTCCTGAGAACAAACCGAAATGAAGTTCCCCTTTACGCCGTAACATTAAGCAGCGTCACGCTTTTGGTGACCGTCATTCTTTCCTATCTGCTTCCGGAGAAGGTTTTTGTAATACTTGCTACTTCAAGCGGATTTCTCTCATTGTTTAACTGGCTTACGATTTCCGTAACGCATTATTTTTACCGCAAGAAAACACTGAAGGAAAACCCGCAGAAATTAAAATTTAAGGCACCCGGTTATCCGTTCACCACATTTCTTGAAATTATCCTGATTCTAGCGGTATTTGCAACGTCTCCCCTATATCCGGGACAAGTCTCCGGCTTAATCGGCAGCATTGTGTTTCTGGTGGTTCTAACCCTGTGTTACTTTACCTTAAAACGGATGAGTGTACTGAAATAATTCTTCCGGTCAGGAGCAGTCTTTCTTTCTCATGATCCTACAAAATTCCAGCTCTTTTTTTGGTAATTCAAGTCTTCCACAATGGTATTCAAAATGCTATAATAGGAAACGCTGTTTGTAGTAAAACACTGATTAAAGCAATTCCGAAGCCGATTAATTTGGTATTTTTTACGGTCTTGAATTGCCGTTCTGTGACTTAATCAGCAGATTCTATTGCGGAATTGGCTCGTTTTATACAAAATATTTATTTTCTCTATTTTCACGGCCTGATTCTGCTCATTTAATTGATTTGGGGACTTGAAAACATGAAAGAAACAAAGCAAAACTACGGCCTATTTACCACCATTACAATGATTGTAGGAATCTGTATTGGCTCCGGAATTTTCTTCAAAAGCGATAACATTTTAACCTTAACAGGCGGAAGCGTATTTTTAGGTGTTCTCGTTTTTATTTTAGGGGCAACCAGTATTATTTTCGGCGGATTATGCATCAGCGAGCTTGCCTCCCGCACGGACCGCCCCGGCGGTATTATTACGTATGTGGAGGAGTTCGCAAGTGAAAAATTAGCTTGCGGTATGGGCTGGTTCCAGATTTTCGTTTATTACCCGACCATCGCCGTTGTTGTTTCCTGGGTAATCGGAATCTATATCTGCCTCTTGTTTGGTTGGCAGGGCACCCTTGAAAACCAGTTATTTATCGGCTTTCTTTTCTACACCCTAAACTTTCTGGCAAATTCCCTTTCTGCGCGGCTTGGCGGTGGATTCCAGAACTTCTCCACAATCAGCAAAATGCTGCCTCTCGCCGTCATAGCGATATTTGGATTAGCATTTGGCAACCCAGCGCAGGGGTTTAAAAATGTATCGGCCCAAACGCTTGGCGGCGCAACTTGGCTGGCGGCAATCGGCCCGATTGCCTATTCCTTCGACGGATGGACTATCTCAACCACTATTGCCCCTGAAATAAAGGATTCAAAACGGAATTTACCGAAAGCACTGGTCATCGCACCCATTATTGTTCTGCTGACTTATGTTGCATATTTTATAGGAGTTACCAGTCTGGTCGAGCCAAAAAAAATCATGGAACTTCAGGACGCACATGTTTATCTGGTGGCACAGAAGCTGTTCGGCGGGTTAGGCGGTCAGCTGATTTTGATTTTTGTGATTATTGCGGTTATGGGCACTGCAAATGGCATTATTTTGGGCTATATTCGTTTGCCGTATGCCATGGCTTTACGCGGTAGCGAGATGTTCCCGCTTGCCGATAAGCTGATTAAAACAAGCGGGAAAAACAATATGCCTGTAAATTCCGCAGTTTTTTGTTATGCAATTACGCTGTTTTGGACGGTTGCACACTACATTACGGTTAAGTTTAATCTGCTGCCGAATTCCGACGTTTCGGAAATCTCCATTGTGATGAGCTATCTGTTCTACATTATTCTGTATTATAAGGTATTTCAGCTTTACCGGAAAGGAGAAATCCAAGGCGTTTTTCGCGGGATTGTGATTCCATCCCTGGCAACTTTAGGTTCTCTGTTTATCCTGTCTGGCGGTCTGCAAAGCAGACTGTTTGTGTTCTACGCAGCATTCTGCGTTGCGGTCGTATTCGCTGCTCTTCTTTATTATTCCCGCAAAAAACAGCGTGCATAAGAAACTTGCGGCTTTTTCGGACAGCTTAATAAATAATCTTAAAAAAGCGTCAAATGAAATTCATTTGACGCTTTTTATTTTTCAATCCGGCCCGAATTCATTTTATTCGACAACCGTCAATTCCTTTGTCACTTGGTTGAGAACTTCGCATCCAGTTTCGGTAACGACCACCAGGTCTTCAATGCGAACGCCCAGTTCCCCGGGCAAATACACACCCGGCTCCACAGAAAATACCATTCCGGGCAATGCGATCATCGAATTCGCACTGCTGTTTTCAGGCATTTCGTGGCATTCCAGACCGCATCCATGCCCAAGCCGGTGGGTAAAATATTTTCCGAATCCGGCATTCTCCAAAACCTTTCTTGCCGCACGGTCGAATTCACACATGGGCAGTCCGGGACGAATAAGTTCCTCCGCGGCCAGGTTCGCCCGCTTTACCGCTTCATACACCGTCTTCTGTTTCTCGCTTACATGACAAAAAAACACGGTCCTTGTCATATCACACCAATAGCGATGAATCGGCGTAAAAATATCCAGTACAATATTATCCCCATCACGGATAACCGTATTGTTCGCCTCATGATGCGGGTCTGCCGCGTTTCCCCCAAAGGAAACAATCTGCCCTTCTGGGGAATGATCGCCACCCCGTTCGGCAAACATCTTTTCAATACGGCCGGAAATTTCGCTTTCTGTTGCGCCCTCATGAATCAGCGAAATGGCGGTTTTCATAACGTCATCGTTGATTCTGGAGGCGTTCCGCATGGCTTCAATTTCCTCCGCGTCCTTTTGCAAGCGGGCCATATCAACCGGAGTCGAGCCGTTAACCGGAACAATGTCCTTACGAAGTTCCATCAAGCCGATCAAATATTTGGATTGCCAGGTTTTGTCAATCCCGATTTTTCCGGGCTTTACCACAGAGGCTAAGTCCGGCAGAGGATTCACCCCGTCTTTTCCAACCACCAATTCCATTCCGGGCTCAGGCTGAAGACAGAACAGTTCGTTGCCAAACAATACAACTCTTCCGCTGTCGTCCAAATACAGGGCAAACATCCGCTCGAATGGGTCCACCCATATCCCCGTCAAATAATAAATGGACTCCTTTGACGATATGATAATCTGCTTTAATTGTTCGGCTTCCATGTTTGCGATTACCCGTTGCACTCTACTCTGCTTCAGCATTCCGATTTCCTCTTTCCTCAAACTTTTATTTTATATATTACCATAACTTTCATCCGGATAAAACACTTTAGTCGCCTAGGAACCGAATTATACCAATTTTCGGCACATTTCTGATACCGCTTCCCTACTTTTCTGAAACGAGCAAATAAAAAATCGCTGTGCGGCAGGCTCGAGTTCTGAGGCAGGACAAGTAATTACCACAAAAAATGCGAAAAAACTCCTGAACTTCCGTTCACCGGTCTCTCAGGCGTTTTTGGTGTCCATCAGGGATCTGACTTTTTGCTGTCTTTTCTTTTTGATATCAAAAAAGAAATGATTGCCGGCATTACGGAAATAAAAATAATGGCTACTACCACCAAACTGAAATGATTCTTTACAAAGTCAATATTGCCAAAAAAATAGCCTAGGCCAAACATCAAAGACACCCACAGGAATGCACCGATAATGTTATACCCGATAAAATGGTGGTACGTCATTTCCCCTACCCCTGCAACAAAGGGGGCAAAGGTACGTACGATTGGAACAAAACGAGCAATGGTAATGGTTTTGCCACCGTACCGTTCAAAGAACGCATGGGTCCGTTCAATATATTCCATCTTTATCAAAGGAATGTGTTCCTTTTTGTTTATTTTTTTACGCAGAAAGTGTCCGATATGGTAATTCACCGTGTCCCCCGAGATGGCGGCAATATAAAGCAGGATGATCACAATGGGAATATTAATGGAACCGCCAACAGCGGCAATCGCACCGGTTGCAAAAATCAAAGAGTCCCCTGGTAAAAACGGGGTGACGACCAGTCCGGTTTCAATAAAAATTGCTGCAAATAGAATGACATAAGCCCAAATGTTATATTGACTGATAATTATATTTAAATATTTATCCAGATGGAGGACAACATCCACAATCAAATTGAAATCCAAAACCATTCTCCTTAACATGTTAACAAGCCGTTTTTCAACATACTTTACTTATTATATCAGTCCTTTGCCGTCTGTGCAAAATTATTTTCACATAGGGGGAATTTATCAGCGCTATTGCCTGCTGTTCCTAGGATATACAATGGCTCCGGTTTTCGCCATGACGGCGCCACAGGCAATAAAATTGCACAGTGGGGTTTTTACCTGATTTCGTGGTCAAATCATGCTTTGGAGCCGTCATAGCCTTTTTGTGATGGCTTTTTCTGCTTCGCAGGATGTTTCTGTCTACTGGAGCACATACCAATTTTTGGTCAGTTGCGCAATACCAAGGAATGGCCGCATCTACTCTAACTTTACGCAGTAAAAATTCATATAGAAGGAACAGTGCTTGAACCGTACCCACAAATCATTAGCTCAAAAGGCAGCGAATCTTATCATTCGCTTAAACTGTGTATGTAGGATTTGCGCGTATCTCTTTTTTGAAACATCTATACAGTATAAAAACAAAAAGTGGCAAAACAATAAATGGGAGAATTTTGAATAGGGCTCTGCTTTTTTACTCTTGTTCTTAAGTTGTTCAAAGTCCCATTCTTTTCACCAAACATTTATAGAGAACTATAAGAATTGCCGGAATCTTCTTTACCGTGACCCTGAATAAACATAAAACGAAATCGCCGATGGACTGTAATCTCTACAATCCATCGGCGATTATTGTGATAATACTGGAGGCGTCACCCAGATTTGAACTGGGGAATCAGGGTTTTGCAGACCCTTGCCTTACCGCTTGGCTATGACGCCACATATTGGAGCGAACGACGAGGCTCGAACTCGCTACCTCCACCTTGGCAAGGTGGCGCTCTACCAGATGAGCTACGTTCGCGAAACTGGTGCCTCCGGGCGGAATCGAACCACCGACACGGGGATTTTCAGTCCCCTGCTCTACCGACTGAGCTACAGAGGCGAATGGCGACTCGGATCGGGATCGAACCGACGACCTCTAGCGTGACAGGCTAGCGTTCTAACCATCTGAACTACCGAGCCATTCTTGGTGGGAACAATAGGACTCGAACCTATGACCCCCTGCTTGTAAGGCAGGTGCTCTAACCAGCTGAGCTATGCTCCCGATTGCGTCGCGTTCATCAGCGACGTGTTATATAATACTATATATTGTTACAGTTGTCAACACCTTTTTTAATTTTTTTCCATGTTTTGTTTTGCGTGGGAGGACTCTGCAATTCTTTTCAAATCATTCACCGATAAACGGTACGCATGGTTACAGTATTGGCACTTAACCTCCGCATATCCGGTTTCATCTGCAAGCGAACAGAGTTCTTCCGGCTTCAAGGTGGACAGGGCGCGTTCCACGCGTTCCATGCTGCAGTTGCAGGCATACGAAACAGAGTACTCATCCAAAACTTCCACGTCAAACCCATTTAACGCCGTGCGGCAGATTTCTTCGATATTCATTCCTTTTGCCAGCATGGAAGTAACGGAATTTAGTTGATTCACATTCTCTTCCAGCTTGGCAATATCCGATTCCTCCGCACCTGGAAGCACCTGAATCAGCAGGCCGCCGGCCAGAATTTGGCGAATATCTCTTTTATCCACCAGCACACCAAGCGCGCAGACCGTAGGAATTTGTTCGCTTACCGCATAATAATGCGTAATATCCTCCGCTACTTCCCCGGTTTGAAGCTCTACCTGGCCAGAATACGGATTTCCTTCGCCGTAATCCCGTATTACACCAAGCAAGCCGTCGGAACCGATTCCCTTTCCCACGTCAAGCTTCCCGTTCGATTTCAATGGAAGTTCCACTTCCGGGTGCTCCACATAACCGCGGCAGTTCCCTTTCCCGTCCGCTATTGCTACTACGGAGCCTAACGGTCCGCCGCCATTCATCTTCAGGGTAATGGATGCGTCCGATTTTTTCAGCATGGTTCCCATCATGGACGAAGCCGTCAGCAGCCTGCCAAGTGCGGCGGTTGCCACTGCGCTGGTGTGATGAATTTGCTGAGCGGTTGCAACAATATAGGTAGAATCAATTGCGGCGGCCATGATTCCGCCGTTTGACGTAATACATCTTAAAACTTTATCCATATAAAAATTCCTTATCTTTTTCTGGCAACAAATACTACCCGCTCGGAGGTTTCCTGCGGGTTTTCAAAAGTAAGATCGTCAAACATGCCGACCGCTTCCATTCCGGCGCGGTCCAGCAAAGAAACAACTTGGTCTAGTTCATAAGCACGTTCGTAAAAACGCTCCGTGCTTCGGTGGTAGGCCCCTCGTTCATCCCGCCCGAAAAGGTCTAAAGTAATGCCCACACGGCAGTTTTTCTCGTTGAGATGGTTCTGCCAGACACAGTAAACCGAATCCGTATCGTAAATAAAAACATTGTTTGCCAAGATATGCTTATGTTTATAAATAGTGTTTACATCAAACACAAAATATCCGTCCGGATTCAAAAAAAGCGAAACGCGCTGAAACGCTTTCAGCACTTCATTTTCTCCGTTTAGGTGATTCACGCTGTCCAGCGCGCAAATGACGGTGTCAACCGTCCCGAACAAATCAAGCCGCAGCATATCCTGACAAAGGAACAAAAGATTCAGCTGCGCCTGGGCCGCTTTTTGCTGCGCGACAGAAAGCATGGCGGACGAACGGTCTACACCGTACACATCAAAACCGCGCTTGGCAAGTTCCACGGTTAGGCTGCCGGTCCCACAGGCCAAGTCCAGAGTAATTCCCGGTTCATGATTGTACCGTTCCAAAAGACCGCAAAAATAATCAGCTCTTTTCTGATACTCTACATTTTGGGTCAAAGCATCATAATACTGCGCAAAAGAGACATAACTCATTCTTTCTTTTCTCCGGCGTCCAAACGATTGAATACCAGTTCATAGCCGTCGCAGCCATAATTCAAAGAGCGGTTTACGCGGCTGATTGTCGCGGTGGAAGCTCCAGTTTCGGCTACAATATCACTGTAAACACGTTTGGTGCTCAGCATATGCGCGACCAGTAAACGCTGGGACATGGCTTTAATTTCCGGCACCGTGCACAGGTCCTCAAAAAAATTATAGCATTCGTCCACCGTTTTCAAGGTTAGGATTGCCTTAAATAAAAAATCGACACTTTCGTCTTTAATTTTAGAATTCAAAAAGATTCCTCCTTAATGTTCTAATCCGCTAAAATTTTAACACGTAAAAGCAGAAATGTAAAGCAAAATCACGAAACTTTGCATCTTTTCCCATAGAAGCAGCTTTCAGCAAAAAACCAAATTGCAGTAAAAATTCGGGAAAAAACCAAACAATTTTTTCCCGAACCAATTACTGGTTTTCACAGCCGGCAGAACAGGCCGATTCAATTTTTCCCCTCAGTTCTTCTATTCCGATTCCGTTCAACGAAGAAACCGGAAGCACACAGATATTCGGGAAACTTTCCTGAAGCATGTTCCATCGTTCCGTAAACTGCGTTTTATTTAACTTGTCACACTTTGTCGCGGCAATCAAAAACGGATTTCCGGACTGTTGCAAATAGTCGATCATGTGAAGATCATCCTGTGTCGGTTCATGACGCATATCGATAATCTGGATCAACAAACAAATCTTTCGTCCGGCGTTCAGATAGCCCTCTACCAGTTCTGCCCAGCGAAGTTTTTCCGACTGGGAAACTTTTGCGTAACCGTATCCGGGCAGATCCACCAAACGGCATTCCGGGATACGGTAAAAATTAATGGTACCGGTTTTTCCGGGGGTTGCGCTGACTCTGGCCAATGATTTTCGGTTCAGAATCTTATTAATCAAAGAAGATTTGCCCACATTGGAGCGCCCCGAGAAAACTATTTCAGGAACAGTGCTGTCGGGCAGCTGATTCAGCCGCCCGGCACAAATTTCAAATGCTGCGTTTTCAAATCTCATATGATTTATCCCATTCAATGCGTCAATTCATGATTCTGGGTCTGTTGTGGAACGGTCTGGGCGGTCTGAAATTCCTGCGATGACGGCTCCAACGGCTTTTTCTCCGGCATTTTAACCAGTGCGGCTTCTAATACCTGATCGATTTTTTCAACCGGCAGGAACTCCACTGCATCCTTCACAACCGTGTCAATTTCCGCAAGGTCGGACACATTGTCCGCAGGGATGATGACCTTTTTGATTCCGGAGCGATAAGCGGCCATGGTTTTCTCTTTCAAGCCGCCGATTGGAAGCACACGACCCAGCAGGGTAATTTCACCGGTCATAGCAATGTCGTGCTTAATGGGAATGTTGGTCAATGCAGAGGTAATGGCTGTCGCCATGGCCGTACCAGCGGAAGGACCGTCTTTGGGTACTGCCCCTTCCGGCGCATGAATATGAATATCGAATTTGGTGTAAAAATCGTGGTTAATGCCCAGTTCCGAAGCGCGGGTACGGATGCAGCTGATGGCCGTGCGGGCGGATTCTTTCATGACATCGCCAAGCGAGCCGGTCAGTTCAATTTTACCCGAACCGTCCATTACTGCCACTTCAATTGGCAGCAGCTCACCGCCGACGCTGGTCCATGCAAGGCCGTTTACCAGGCCCACCATATCTTTTTTCTGAAGTTCATCCTTTTTAAAGCGCTTCGGCCCTAACAATTCTTCCAGATTATCCGGCGTTACCGTAACCCTTTTCTCGCTCTGCTCCACGATTTTTTTCGCAACCTTACGGCAAATGGTAGCAATCTGCCGTTCCAAATTACGAACGCCGGCTTCGCGGGTATAACCGTCGATTAATTCATGAAGTGCTTCCGGCGTAATTCTCATCATTCTGGAGTTGATTCCGTGCTTTTTCATTTGCTTAGGAACCAAATGCCGGTGCGCAATCTGATACTTTTCTTCGTGGGTATAGCTGCCAAGCGTAATGACATCCATACGGTCATAAAGAGGTTCCGGAATGGCACTCGCATCGTTTGCCGTCGTGATAAACATAACCTTGCTCAAATCAAACGGCATATCGATGTAATGATCGTAA
Organism: Clostridiales bacterium; assembly: GCA_012839345.1. Taxonomy (GTDB): domain Bacteria; phylum Bacillota; class Clostridia; order Oscillospirales; family Acutalibacteraceae; genus Caproiciproducens. The sequence goes on from DUNN01000004.1 coordinate 35,364, forward strand.
AAACCGGAGTTCTGTTCCGGGTCCAGTACCTCAAGCAAAGCAGAAGCAGGGTCACCACGGAAGTCATTTCCCAGTTTATCGATTTCATCGAGCAGAATCAGCGGATTGTTGGTACCCGCTTGTTTCAGCGCGGAAATAATGCGGCCCGGCATAGAACCGATGTAGGTCCTTCTGTGCCCCATAATATCCGACTCATCCCGCACGCCGCCCAAAGAAACGCGAACATACTTTCTTCCGATTGCCTTCGCAATGGACTGCGCAATAGAAGTCTTACCAACACCCGGAGGGCCCACCAAGCAAATAATCTGACCTTTGATATCCGGCGCCAGTTTTTTGACCGCGAGCACCTCAATAATGCGTTCCTTTACCTTTTTCAGACCGTAATGGTCGTGGTCCAATACTTTTTGTGCTTTCTCCAAGTCGATGTGTTCCTTACTGGAGGTATTCCAAGGAAGTTCCAGACAGGATTCGATATAACTGACCACCACACTGGCCTCATGGGAACCATAAGGCATTTTGGCAAGGCGGTCGCATTCTTTCAGAAGCTTCTCTTGCTGCAGTTCAGGCAGCTTCATTTTCAGCACGCGCTCCCGCAGCTCATCCGCTTCATCCTGAGGACTGTCGTCATCCCCCAGTTCGTCGGAAATCGCTTTCATCTGCTCCCGCAGGTAATACTCGCGCTGATTTTCCGATATCTGCTGTTTTGCTTTCTCACTGATCTGGCTTTCAATCGAAAGGACTTCGATTTCTTCTTTCAGAATATCAACCAGCTTTTCCAGCCGCTTGACCGGATGGAGCTCTTCCAGAATCAGCTGCTTCTTTTCAAAGTCCAGCATGACATTCGCAGTGATAAAATCCGCCAGTTCCCCACAGTCTTTTTTCTGCACCACACCCAGCACGATGTCGGGTGGAATCCGGCTGTAGTTCTGAATATATTCTTCAAAAAGCTCTTGGGTATAGCGAACCAAAGCTTCCGTCTTGTGAGAAGAACGGTAGGGTTTTGACTCCAGTTTTACCGTTTCGGCCAGCAAAAACGGGCTTTCGCTTACAATGGACTGAATTTTGGCCCGATAAAGGCCCTCCGCAAATAAACGAACCCCATCTTCCGTGTGGCGAATTACCTGCTTAATGCTTGCCACAACGCCGGTATGATAAATCTGGTTCCCGTTCGGCTCATTCTCACCAAGGTCTTTTTGGGCAACCAGAAGAATTTTCTGATCTGCATCCATTGCTTTTGACAAAGCAAGAATTGACTTTTTACGCCCCACATCAAATTGAAGCAGCATTCCAGGGAATATAACCAGACCCCGGAGAGCAAGCACAGGAATCTGAGTGGTTTCCTTTTTTTGCAGTTCAAGATTTGTACTCATAGTTTGCTCCTTAGCACAAATGGCTGTCGTGTGATAACCAGAGTGCTACCACGCCAACAGCCATAATCTCTCGACACGAATTGCTTCGCTACGACGCGGTATCTTTCCGCCCGCGCTTTCTTGGAGTTGTGATCTTGATTTTTACCGGTTTTCTTTCCGGATTATATACAATCTCCGGTTTAGCGTCTTTTGTAACCGTGTCTTCGGTAATTGTTACCTTTTCCACGGTATAATCGGTAGGCACGTCAAACATCAAACGCGTTAAAAGGCCTTCCATAATCGAGCGAAGTCCCCTGGCGCCCGTGCGGCGTTCAATGGTCTTCTTCGCAATCGCCTTTAATGCCTCCGGCGTGAATTCCAGTTCTACCTTATCCAGCTGGAACAACTTTTTGTACTGGCTGATCAGGCTGTTTTTCGGTTCGGTCAAAATTCGTACCAGTGCGTCTTCGTCCAAACCGTTCAGAGCGGTAATCACCGGCAGACGGCCAACCAGTTCGGGAATTAAACCAAACTTTACAAGGTCATGCGGAACCACGTCCTGCATCCAACCGATTTCGTCCAGCTCTTTTTTACTTCTTACCGTTGCGCCAAAGCCCAGACCAGAAGAAGCGGTACGTTTCTGAACAATTTTTTCAAGGCCGTCAAAAGCACCACCGCAGATAAACAGGATATTGGAAGTGTCGATCTGTAAAAATTCCTGCTGCGGATGCTTTCTTCCGCCCTGCGGCGGAACATTGGAAACGGTGCCTTCCAGTATTTTCAGAAGCGCCTGCTGAACACCTTCGCCGCTGACATCGCGGGTAATGGAAGGATTTTCGGACTTTCTGGCAATTTTATCGATCTCATCAATATAGATGATTCCTCGTTCCGCGCGCTCAATGTCAAAATCGGCGGCCTGGATCAGGCGAAGAAGGATATTTTCCACATCCTCGCCGACATAGCCGGCCTCTGTAAGCGTGGTAGCGTCGGCAATAGCGAACGGAACGTCCAGAATACGGGCCAGCGTTTGGGCAAGAAACGTTTTGCCCACACCGGTCGGGCCAAGCAGCAACACATTGCTCTTGGTCAGCTCTACATCGTCTTTTCCATAATAGATTCTCTTGTAATGGTTGTACACTGCCACGGACAAAGCAATTTTCGCTTCATCCTGGCCAATTACATACTCATCCAGCTGCTTTTTGATTTCATGCGGTTTTGGCAGCTCCGCAACCGGCTCGTTATAACTTGCTTTCCGGTTGGAGAGATTTTTTTCATCTTCCAGAATCGACATGCAGAGTTCAATGCATTCGTCGCAGATATAAACCCCCGGGCCAGCAATCAAGCGGCGCGCTTCACTCTGAGGTTTGCCACAAAAAGAACAGCTGACGCCTCTTTCTCTGGTCTCGTCGTTATTCGACAATTTTTTCCACCAACCTATCTGGTATAAATGACCTTATCAATCAGGCCGTACTGCAAAGCCTGCTCCGATGACATGAAATTATCGCGCTCCGTATCACGCTCAATCACCTCAAGCGGCTGACCGGTCCGTTCGGATAAGATCTGGTTCAGTTTTTTCTTAGGGAACCGCTGATTAAACAGCCTTTCCCCAGCTCAGCGGGCGCGATATGGATGCAGCAGCGTGAAATCCGCCCGAATTTGCGCAAAAAAGGACTCTAATTCGGCGTTTTCCCTCTGTTCTCATA
>DUNN01000003.1 GCA_012839345.1 Clostridiales bacterium
ATATGAGAACAGAGGGAAAACGCCGAATTAGAGTCCTTTTTTGCGCAAATTCGGGCGGATTTCACGCTGCTGCATCCATATCGCGCCCGCTGAGCTGGGGAAAGGCTGTTTAATCAGCGGTTCCCTAGAACTATTGATGTATCTGAAAATAGCAACCTCATCTAAAGATAATATCAATACAAGAATTTTGTCCGAGTCAGCTTGGACAATAAATATTCTGTCAGGATCGTTGTTCAAGCTGCAAAAGAGGTGGATTAGTTGTTTTCAATGAGAGATATTTCCAAACAGGACAACCTGCTCCTAGCATATAATCGTCTATTAACCAATCCAGAGAGCACCTATAAAAATTTTTTTAGAGATACTTATTCTGCGTATGGAATGGCTATTAGTAAAAATATTGCTTTATTACATAAGAAGGTAAAATCTGGATATTTGCCAGTTGATACGGTTCGTGTGTTTATGCCCAAAGCAAATGGCTTAAGTAGAATGTATACTTTGATGTCCATCGAGGATCAAATTGTATATCAAGCATATGCGAATGTTTTAGCAGAAGCTTTAGTAACAAATCCAAAGGTAAAAAGGCGATACAAGAAAAGTGTATTTGGCAATTTATATTCCAATGCTGATAGTTTGTTCTTTTATCAGAAATGGCAAGATTCCTATAAAGCTTATACGAAAGCTATAATTAAGGCATATGAAAATGGAAACAAATATATTGCCTCATTTGACCTTACGGCTTGTTATGACAGTATAAATCATCATCTGTTACGAACTATATTAAAGGACAGCCACTTTAGTGATAATTGTGCTGATCTGTTTATTCAATTACTGGCTCGATGGGAGTCATCGGACGGTTTGGAACTTGCTACTGGAATACCTCAAGGCCCCCAAGCATCTGGGATAGTAGCAGAGGCAGTTTTACAAGAATATGATTTATATATTGAGGGACTACAAAAACAGATTCCCTTTCGCTATTTTCGATATGTAGATGATATTCGTATCCTTGCTGATAATGAGGAAACTGTTCGCTGGGTGTTATTTCTTTTAGACAAAAAGAGTAAAGAGCTAGGATTATTTCCTCAGTCATCTAAAATTGCTATTCATGAGATTTCAAATATTGATGATGAAATTAAACGCATCAGTAAACCATTATTCGAAGATGAACTTGATGATGAGAAAAAACCAGACATAGCTGTAAATGCAATAAAGTTATTGATGAAGGAAGAACCCGCTGATCTTACAACGATCAAACGCTATTTTCAATATGTAAAGCAAGACACAAAATCAAATAAACTAGCTATTGCTGCGGTTGAAAAATTCCCTAATATGATTCACTCGTTTGCATTCTATGTGCAAAGGTATCCTAGAAGAATACCTCCGACCATTAGCAATTATATTTATAAATGTTGTCAAGATAAGACCCAACAATTCTCTTCAGGCATATTGTTGCAGGCTGTTATCGGTAATCTAAATGATAAAGATGCACACAGATTTACAGAACTTGCAAAACAGTTACTTAATGCAGATAAAAAGAGTAGCTTTATTATAGATAGTAGATATCGTTTACAACTAATCGCATTCATCCTTTTGTATGATTCCAAATTTGGAAGTAGGCAGAAAAACTACATTAAGAAAAGTAACTGGTGGGTTAGAAGCAATGTGGTTTATCAGGCACAAAAAAATGGTTCCTTAAATAAACTTGGACCGTCTTTTATTGAAGAATATATCAAGTCTCAAGAGTGCGAGTTAGCTACATCTGGTGCATACTGCTATTTACTGGCCCCGATGCCTAATAATTTGCCCCCAGTTAATACGCTTTCTCCATATGCTCAAAACATATTTAAACAAGCTGGAGTAATAAAACGAAATAGATATTCCAATAGTCAGATTCAACGATATTTGAAGGAGTTGGCAAACATTCAGCAAAAACTTCAATGGAAAAAGAAGTTAGGGAAAGATCATGATCAAATTGAGAGGACATTATTTACTGCAATAGGCTATTGGAAAACAGATCTCACTGCATTTGTAAACATTTGGGACACGATGGACGATAGGATTTGTAGTCTAATTACAAAGGATCATCCGGAACTGGGCGGCTACACACTTGGAAAGATTGGAGCGATAGTACAAAGTAGAGGATTTATCAGCAATATGCCTAAATTTCACAAAATGTGCATGGAGTTACATCAACTACGACTTCATTCACATTTATCACATTCTGAAATCAAGAGTACTCATCAGTATACGGGGCCAATCCCTCAAAACAAGAGAAGGTTGATTATTAAGCTCATAAAGGAAGGTGTTGAAGAACTAATTCAATATTGGTAACCCATTACAACATTTTTTATAATAATGATTCACACGGCGGTCTGCTTCGGCAGGCCGCTATTCTTTTTCAAGGGAGGTATCGTAGTAATGGCAACCACACGCATCATGCCGCTGCATATCGGCAAGGGCCGGACCGAGAGCCGAGCCATCAGCGCGATTATCGACTATGTGGCCAACCCGCAAAAAACCGACCACGGCAAGCTCATAACCGGCTACGAGTGCGACAGCCGTGTGGCCGACGCTGAGTTCATGCTGGCCAAGCGTCAGTATATTGCCGCCACCGGACGGGTCCGTGGAGCGGACGATGTGATCGCCTACCATGTCCGCCAGTCCTTCTGCCCTGGGGAGATCACCCCGGAGGAAGCCAACCGGCTGGGCGTGGAGTTTGCCAAGCGATTCACCAAGGGCAAACACGCTTTTATCGTCTGCACCCATATTGACAAGGCCCATGTCCATAATCATATCATTTGGAGTTCGGTCAACCTGGACTGTGACCGGAAGTTCCGCAATTTTTGGGGCAGCACGAAGGCTGTCCGGCGTTTGAGCGACACCATATGCATCGAGAACGGATTGTCCATTATCGAGAACCCAAAGCCCCACGGAAAAAGCTACGACCAATGGCTGGGGGACCAGGCGAAGCCCTCCCATCGGGGATCGCTCCGTGCTGCCATTGACAACGCCCTGGCACAAAAGCCCGCTGACCTGGACGAGCTGCTGAAGCTGCTCCGGGAATCCGGCTGCGAAGTATCCAAGCGCGGAAAATCCTACCGCTTGAAGCTCCCCGGCTGGGGAAAAGTGGCCCGGCTGGACAGCCTGGGCGAAGGCTACACCCAGGAGGACCTGCTGGCCGTTCTTGCCGGTCATAAGCAGCACATCCCACGCAAAAAAATCATCATACAGCCGGAGCCGCCCAAGGTCAATCTGCTCCTTGACATCCAGGCAAAGCTCCGGGCCGGAAAAGGTGCTGGGTATGTGCGGTGGGCCAAGGTTTTTAATCTGAAACAGATGGCGCAGACTGTGAACTATCTCACCGAGCATAATCTGCTGGAGTATGCGGTGCTGGAAGAAAAGGCTGCGGCAGCCACAGCCCACCATAATGAGCTATCTGCCAAAATCAAGGCAGCGGAGAAGCGCATGGCAGAGATCGCTGTTCTGCGGACCCATATCATCAACTACGCCAAGACCCGCGACACCTATGTGTCCTACCGGAAGGCCGGTTACTCCAAGAAATTCCGAGAGGAACATGATGAAGAAATCCTGCTCCATCAAGCGGCGAAAAACGCCTTTGACGATATGGGGATCAAGAAGCTGCCCAAGGTCAAGGAGTTGCAAGCCGAGTATGCCCGGCTCCTGGAGGAAAAGAAAAAGACCTATGCCGAATACCGGCGCTCTCGTGAAGAAATGCGGGAGCTGCTGGCGGCAAAGGCCAATGTGGACCGGCTCTTAAACATGGAGGCGGAACACGATACCGAAAGAGAAAAAGACCACGAGCAGCGGTAAGCTGATCGTGGTCCAAAGCGTTCGCAGAACGCGCAGCCGCAGAATGAAATTCTGCGTTCATGGGGGCTTGGGGGATACCCTCAACAAGCAGCGCCTGGAGTCGAATGGCTATCCAGGGGCATTGCTTGCCCCTTTTTACCCGGAAATGAAAGGAGCCAGTGAGGAAACAGTCAAATTTCACTCACCGGCTCAATTCGTTTCAAATTTCTCGGATAGTTCTGTTAGTTCTTTCGCAGTCTCCTGCGTATGGTGCAAGAGGGTTTCACGCATTTCTGACGGACAGCTGCAATAAAGCATCTTCATCTGATTGGCTCCCTCATCCTCTGAAGAAACATCTGGATTGATCAGAGTGTCCAGAGAGCGGAAGCACTTTTGCCAATGCCTTCAAAATCAAATAGGACGGATTTATTTGTCCCTTTTCAATGCTGGCGATCTGCTTGACAGATACATGGCTCAGATCCGCAAGCTCCTGTTGCGTCAGGTCTTTTTTCTTTCGGGCTTCCCGCATTTTTTGCCCCAAAGCGGTCAAATCATCAATCGGCATAATCACTCACCTCAAATATATTCTATCGTGCCGATTTGCACAAAGGAATAACCTTATTATGCCGGTTGATAGGAATGATTATACTGATTTTTGGTAGAACGAGAGCCAAAGACTATTTTTAATATTTGTTTTTCAAGTATAATTACAGTATAATAAATGACCCATCTGAATTTAGAGAGGATTTTCAAAATTCGCAATAATTATTAAAACAATCTTTTTTGATTTTGTTATTATGCTTGATGGAAAGGAGGGAACATAAATGGGCAATCAATCAGTCATCAGCATAGAGGCAGTCATTGACTATATCGAAAGTCATCTTGACGGAAAGCTGGAATTAGAAACGGTTGCGGAGGCTGTTCACTATTCAAAATATCACTTACACCGACTATTTACCGAAACCGTAGGAATGACAATTCATGATTATGTGCAACGCCGCCAGCTTACAGAGGCGGCAAAGCTTCTGGTCTTTTCGGATAAACCTATTATCGAAATTGCTTTTATCTGCGGATACGAGAGCCAGCAATCGTTTTCATTAGCTTTTAAGGCTATGTATAAATCGCCGCCTGCGGAGTATCGTGAAGAACGGAGCTTTTATCCTTTGCAGTTGCGGTTCATTTTACATCGAAGAACGACGGCTATGGAATTTACAATACAGGATATTCGGTTAGCAGAAAAGAAAGATATTGTCGATTGGATGAACTTAATGCGGCTTGTTATTGATGGGTATCCTGTAATGGATGAAGATGACTACTTAGCTAAGCTGGAAGAAAGTATTGACGAAAAGCGTGCGCTTGTGCTAAGGGAGGGAGATATTCTCATTGGAGCGATGGCATTTACCTATTCTCCAGGCAGTATAGAATTTCTTGGCGTACATCCGCAATATCGAAATCGCGGACTTCAAAAGTTATTCTTGGATGCCTTATTGGAAACATATCTTCCAGGGCAGGAAATCAGCACAACAACCTTTCGAGAACAGGACAAGGCCGATACAGGGCATCGAGATATGCTATTGCAACTTGGTTTTGCCGAAAAAGAATTGCTGACAGAGTTTGGCTATCCCACGCAGCGCTTTGTGCTCCCTCCTAAAAAACAGGAGGATATACAACATGGATGACACGCAACGCACCGGCTGGCAGAAAAGAATACTCCTTTTCTTAACCAGTCAATGTATCACACTCTTTGGCTCTACGCTTGTTCAAATGGCGCTCGTTTGGTATGCAACCATGCAGACATCCAGCGGCGTGTGGGTGGCTGCATTTACAGTCTGTTCCTATCTGCCGCAATTTCTCATTTCATTTATAGGCGGCGTATGGGCAGACCGATACCACAGAAAAAAATTGATTATAGGCGCAGATCTGCTGATTGCATTTGTCACTTTCGTAATGGTATTGGCAATTCCGCATATTTCATCGGAGCCTGCTTTGCTCGGCGGTTTGCTTGTTATGTCGGTCATACGATCCTTGGGGGCAGGAATACAAACTCCAGCGGTCAATGCCGTTATCCCACAGCTTGTCCCGGAAGATCAGCTTATGCGGTACAACGGCATCAATGCAACAATGCAGTCTATTGTTAATTTTGCGGCTCCAGCGGCGGCAGGTGCAGTTTTTGCAATCAGCACATTGAGAATGACGCTTATGATAGACATTGTAACGGCGATCTTGGGAACGAGCCTATTGTCCTGCTTGGCACTTCCGAAACAAAATACTTCCATTGAGAAGGCCAGCGTCTTTTCTGACATGAAAATTGGCGTCAAATACGCTTTTGCAGACAAACTAATTGGAAAGCTTTTAATCATCTACGGACTATTCACTTTCTTTTGTGTTCCAGCAGGCTATCTTGCAGGACTTCTTGTTCGGCGAGTATTCGGTGATACTTACTGGTATCTTACCGCAGTGGAAGTAGTAGGGTTCGCAGGTATGATGGCAGGCGGAGTTATTATGAGTACATGGGGAGGTTTTAAGCACCGAGGAAAAACTTTGGCAGTTGGACTTTTTGCGTTTGGCTCTTTTGCAATCGGAATGGGCTTTTCAAAGAATTTTATTTTTTACCTTGGCCTAATGGTATGTTATGGAGTCGCATTAACAATGGTGCAAACAGCAATTACCACTATGTTACAAGAAAAAACGGACACCTCTATGCAGGGGCGTGTATTTGGATTACTTGGCACGATGTATGCTGGCTTTTTACCGATTGGTATGGCTATGTTTGGCCCTTTGGCTGATATTCTTCCCTTGCAGTGGATTATGATTGGATCAGGTATAGCCCTTATTGTAATTGCAGGTATAGCTTATTATAGTCGGGAACTCAAAACAATCTAAAAGAAAAAAGTCGCCCAACGGGAATAAAAAAACCGTTGTTTCGGCGGCTGGGTATTTATGCGCCAAAACAAAATACAGTGGCCTTACGGCGGTTTTGAAATAACATATTTCAGAGCCGCCGTTTCTTTTTCAACGATGCTCATGCGATCAGGAGGGCGGTATATAGGAGGATACCGCCATGTCAATTTTCGTCATTCACAATAGCCATGAGTTACACCAGCTAAAAAAAGTCTTGCCCCTCCTCCGGGGAGATATGACTATCTATCGGCATTATCATTCTTACTAAAACAGAAGAATCATAGTCATTTTTGTTGCGCCAGTTTCCCATTGCGGGGAGCTGGCGCTTTTTATTGTCGATTTTTCGGGAAAGCTCCCGAAGTATGTCGCTGCCGATCTCCGCCTCCTTTCGATTCACTCGTCAATCGCCCGTGAATCGAAATGGAGGTACATAATGAAGAAAGTCAATCTTAGGGACTTATATCCCGATGTTTACAAAAATGATCACTTTGTAGAAGTAACGGAAGATGTGCTGGAGACGATCCGAGCCGCTGAGCGCGCAGAGGCTGCCTATGACCGGAGAATGTATCGCTATAAGGCGCATTACTCCCTGGACTGCGACAACGGCATTGAAAATGCGATCCTGATGAAGCCCCAGACACCGGAAATGCTTCTGGAGGAAAAGCAGCTGCGGGAGCAGCTTTATGCCGCAGTGATGGCTCTGCCGGAGAAGCAGGCCAAGCGGATCTATGCCCGGTATTACCTGGGTATGCGCGTGAGTGAGATCGCCGCAGAGGAGGGTGTAGACCCAAGCCGTGTTCGTGACAGTATCCGGCGCGGTCTGAAACAGCTGGCAAAGTATTTTTGAAAAAGTTTCGTTTGGTGCGCTCGTTTTTTGCTCTTTTTGTCAGAGTTAATAAGAAGGACAAGTTTTCTCCCTTCAACAGCACTTTGACAATTTCATAGACAGCATAACAGGTACATAACCCGTGTACGAGCGAGTGTGGAACGCCGCGAAGATAGAGCAGTCAGGGAGGTGATGAACAAAGCTGCTTTGGAGCGATCTACGATTCCACAAAACGGATGGTGGCAGATCCGGCGCGAGGACTGCACGGGGGCTTAAAGATACTTCCTCACGGCCTCCTAAAGACTTGGGGGGAACCCTGCGGCGCACGTTATGAACGACGCTGCGGAGTTATGACAGCCGCGCCAGCGGAGACCTGTTCTGTCCCCGGCGTCAGGGATGCGTGGCAAATGTGACGAAAGCAACGGATATAATCTGAAAGGATGCGTCCATTTGCTGTTAGCAACAAGACAACATTTAGGTGCAGTCCTTTCTTTTCAAAGTCAGATACCATGCGCTGGCAGCTCCGGTTGCCAGCGCATTCATGTGATTTTGAAAGCCACAACCACATCCTTGACAGAAAGGGGGAACATTTATGGAAAAACTGATTTCTCGAAAAGAGGCGGCCAAAATCCTGGGTATCAGCATTGCAACTTTGGATGCAGCGCGCACCAGCGGGCTGATTTCCTATGTTCAGTATGTGCAGAACGGCTGTGTGTATTTTACAGATGCGGGCCTTCAGGAGTATATCGCAAAATGCACCCATCGTGCAAAGCCGATGGAAAAAAGCACTACATTCCGCAATCCGCGAAGCGCAAGAGGTTGAGCTATTTCGTATCCTTGCTGGAATCTAAAATGTCTGATAAAACAAAGGTACAGCGCTGGAGATTATTCTTAGGAGGTGACGGAATTGGCCAAACGGCAAATAATAATTCCTCAATATGGCACCGTCACGAAAAAGGGTGTTCTGTATTATAGAACCAGAATCAAAGATGCGAATGGAAAGCTCATTGCTCTTTACGCAAAAACACCTGAAGAACTTTACAAAAGAGAAACGATTGCATTGGAGCAGATTGAGAATGCTACTTTCCATCGGAAAACGCCTACGGTGGCCGAGTATTGTGAAAAGTGGCTGCTGATGCAATCGGTCCATGTGCGAGCAACCACCTTGACGGACTATACCTCAAAGGTCAGGCGGCATATCATTGCGGAACTGGGAGATAAGCGGATGGGAGAGGTTAGCTTGGACGATATTCAGCTTGCTCTCGTTCCGGTTTCTAAGAAATCCGTATCGGTTTACAAGTCCGTGGTGATTCTTTATAAGTCTATCTTTCGTTCAGCAATGGAAAGCCGGATTATCGACCACAACCCGACAATTCATCTAATGACAAAAGGGGGCGGCGTTCCCCAAGAGGATCGGCAGGCTTTGACGGACGAACAGGTAGAACGCCTTTTAGACGCTATCCGAGGTTTGCCGCCTTATGTATTTGTTATGATCGGCTTGTATGCGGGCCTACGACGTGAAGAAATTCTTGCACTGCAATGGGATTCTGTATATCTGGATACGGACACTCCATACCTGACGGTAAGGCGGGCATGGCACACAGAGCATAACAGACCGGTCATCCTGGATGAATTGAAAACAAAGGCGGCGGAGAGAAATATCCCTCTCCCTGTTTGTCTGGCAGAGTGCTTAAAAGAGGCAAAAGCAACCTCAACTTCGGAGTATGTAGTTTGAAACCGGGATGGTGAACCGCTGTCTTACACACAGTTTAAGCGGCTCTGGCAGTATATTGTTACCAGAACCGTTAAGGAACGGTCGTATTATCGGTACGAAGATGGAAAGCGTGTAAAACATACGGTTACCCCTGTTCTTGGAGAAAAGGCAGCTCATAATGGCAAGGTGGTTTACAGCTTGGATTTTGAGGTTACTCCGCATCAGCTGCGGCATACCTACATCACCAATCTTATCCATGCGTCGGTAGATCCTAAAACAGTTCAATACCTGGCAGGCCATGAAAGCAGCAAGATTACCATGGACATCTATGCAAAGGTCAAATACAACCGGCCGGACGAGCTGGTGAGATCAATGAGCAGCGCATTTGCAGGCTGGGAAGCAGTATAAGAATAAAATAGGAAGTGAAACAGGAGCGAGGCAAGGATGTCTCGCTCTTTGTTTTGCCCAGGCCGTATCTTTGATTAAATTGAGGCTTTCTGATAAAAAGGGAGTGTAGATACGGAAACTGCACATTATCAGGAAAGGAAGATCGAAGATGGCTAAAAAGAAACCGGAGGTCCCGAAGTATGGAACCATTACATTAAAAGGAATCCAGTATTACAGGACCCGGATTATGGACGCAGATGGTAAGCAGGTGAGTCTGTATGCCACCACTTGCGAGGAATTATATGAGAAGGAATTAGAGGCGCGACGGCAGGTGGAGGAGATCATCTTTCATCGGCAGCATCCAACGGTGGCAGAGTATTGCGAAAAGTGGCTGTTGATGCAGTCGGCAAAAGTTTCTGCCTCTACGCTCAGAGGCTATACGAGGGACATGAAAAACTATATCATCAAACCCTTGGGCGAGATGTATATGGAGGAAGTCACTTCTGATGATATTCGGTTGGCGCTTGTCCCGCTGTCGAAAAAGTCAGAGGGATTGTATAATAAGGTAAATATGCTCCTAAAATGTGTTTTTTACACGGCAGAGCGGAGCCAAATTCTCGAACACAATCCCTGTGAAGGAATATCGGGCAAAGGTGGAAAACCCGCAAAAAAGAGGGAAGCATTAACCGATCAGCAGGTAGCCGTGCTTCTGGATACAGTCAAAGGGCTTCCCCCCTACTTATTTATTATGCTTGGATTGTATTCCGGTTTGCGCCGGGAAGAAATCCTCGCGCTGCAATGGGACTGTGTATTTCTGGACGAGCCTACACCTTATCTATCGGTAAGGCGAGCATGGCGTACAGAGCATAACAGGCCCGTGGTTTCTACGGTGCTAAAGAGTAAAGCAGCCAAAAGGGATATTCCGATTCCCAAGTGCCTGGTGGATTGTCTGCGGGAAGCCAAGGAAACCTCTCGTTCGGACTATGTGATTGCAGACAGTAACGGAGAGCCGTTGGCTGCATCCCAGTTTCAGCGGGTATGGAAGTATGTAGTTGTCCGGTCCACCAAGCCCCGCAACTATTATAAATATGTGAATGGGCAGAGCATCAAATACACAGTTACCCCAACGCTGGGCATGACGCAGAAAAATCAACCCAAAATCAGATATACGTTGGACTTTGATGTAACCCCGCATCAGCTGCGACACACTTACATCACCAATCTTCTCTATGCTGGTGTTGATCCAAAGACCGTCCAATACCTTGCTGGACATGAAAACAGCAAAACAACTATGGACATCTACGCCAAGGTGAAATACAATAAACCAGAGGAGCTGTTTGGGGTGGTAAACGGTGCTTTCCATCAGGCTCCGGCTCAATGAAAACCCCCCTGTTTTTTGTGGTTACCACATAGGATAACCGAGAGCTAAAAAGCCGGAAAAGCCCGGAATATCAAGGAAAATCGGCTCTAAAACTCGCGCAGTACGGCTTGAAAGCAGCCCGTCGCGCTCCGCAGTTCAGCAAGAGATAAATTTTATCCAGAAGCTTCAAATCCCCGGAAACTCAAGGTTTCCGGGGATTTTTCTTTTCCCAAAAGTGACCATCGCTTTCTATATATAATAGAAGGCCGCGACAACAGATAAAATAGAAAATTTACTATTATATATAGAAAGAAAAAGAGCGATTATTTTTCAAACTTAAAACAAAAGTTATAGGTTATTATAGATTAAGTAAAATTTGATTTTTCACCCACAATTTATGACCGAATCATCTTATGGAAGAGGTCCAGAAAAACGCTACTATATATAGTAAGAAATTTCAGCCGAAAACGAGGGTAAAAGGAACGCAATTTTACACCCGGTTTGTTCAAAATAGAAAACAAGATAAATGGAAAAGGAATCCTAAATATTGACAAAAAGCGGCAATTATTATTCAAAATTAGAAAGAAAAAGAAAACTTTTGTGGAAGAAAAGGACACGGCGTAATTTTGCTAAATAATTGTAAAATATCCAAATTACGACAAACCAGATAAAATGCAGTAACAGAGCCATTTTTTAAAGAATTGCAAAGATATTACGTGCCGAAAAATGGCAGAAAAGTATCAAAATCGGCAAAAAAAACAGCACTGTAATATTTGTAACAAGTTTGTAACTTTCGAATTCTTGCAATTTGCACAGAAACGCTTCGGAGAAAATCCGCAGGAAAAGGGGAAAAGAACCTTACAAAGGCTAAAATAATTCTTTTTAAAAATAATTACAAATTTGTAATTGTACAAATTGCACAAATTCACATCTCTGTAACATTTGACAACTATGCATTCAGTGAATATAATTACTGCCATCGTGCATATCCTAAGAATTGATGGCTGGCAAATGTAGGGAAAAAATTTAACAAAAGACCCTGCCGGCACAAGGAAAAGGGTGAATTCATGCAATTTCTAAAGAGAATCAGTCCGCAAGTGCAAAATGTCATAAAAAGAGTCTCTGCTTTGGCGGTCATGATCGTAATTACGGTTAGTTCCGTCATTACCGTAGCGGCTTCTACGTGCAATGCCTTGGTAGAGTATAACGGCGAAAAGAAAAACGTGCAGCTCATGAGCAGCAGTACAGAGGATATTTTGAAGGCGGCCGGGGTTGAAACCCATCCTTCCGACCAGGTTACGCGGAAAGAAACTGGAACCGACGGCGAAATCACCATTGTGGTCCGTAGCGGTTACCGTGTAACAGTAAAGGCCGACGGCAAAACAGCCGCGGCGCAGGTTCATTACGGCGACACGGTGGCCAAAGCGCTGAGCACGGCGGGTATTACGCTGAAAGCAAACGATCAGGTAGAGCCTTCCGCAAGCGAACTGGTATCGGATGGATTGCAGATTGCCGTAAAGCGCCAGTATAACGTTGCGGTCACTGCCGATGGAAAGACCCAGTCTGTTCTGGTTCCGGAAGGTACTGTGGGGCAGGCACTGAGTCAGGCAAATGTTACCCTGGATGAGGATGACTTGGTTACGCCCGCAAAAGAAACTGCCGTGACGGAAAATATGAACATCAAGGTTTCCCGTGTGACGTTCCAAGAGGTTACTACCGTACAGCCGATTGCCTATTCCCATACGACTGTGAATGACGCTTCGCTTTATCAGGGCGAGAAAAAAATAAAAACACCCGGAAAGAACGGATCAAAAACCGTCGTAACCCGGCAGAAGCTGGTGGACGGCAAGCTGGTTTCCAGCGAAGTGGCCAGTACTTCCGTAACGGCGCAGCCAGTCGCCCAGGTGACCAGTGTGGGAACCAAAAAGCGCCCCGCCGCCGTTGCGAAGATTCGCGGCGACGGAACTGTGGTGGACCATTTGGGCAACACGATTCGTTATAAACAGTGTTTCACCGGAAAATGCACCGCGTATTCCGGCGGTGGACGCACATCCACCGGCCGTGCGGTTTCCTTCGGTATGGTTGCGGTTAACCCAAACATCATTCCGTATGGCTCTCGGCTTTATATCTGCTCCACCGACGGCAAAACCGTTTACGGTTATGCCACTGCAGCAGATACTGGCACCGGTGTTATGAAGGGCCGCATTCTGGCAGATTTGTATTACCCAACGTCGAGCAAATGCAAGAGCTTCGGCGTACGCAATATGAATATTTACGTGTTGAGCTGAGTCCTGCCTGAAAACAGGAAAGGCTGGAGCTGCATTGATTTCGATTTCCCCGTTGCGGCGGCGTTTCGACCGTGACGGAGCGTTCAAGAAGAAATGATTATTTTTCCCGACCGACGGGAACTTATTATACCAAAAAGAACGGGGCGCGCCCCGTTCTTTTTGCGTGTGGGATATCGGTGTACCGAAATAGTCTCAGGTGAAAAAATTCCCTTGCATTTAACAGAACATATGTGTTATTATAAGACAGGGTTAGAACATATGAGCGACGATCGATCGGAGGATTTTGATTATGGATACCATCATTGGTGTTTTGATGATAACACTTTCCGTTGGGATATTGGTCCTCTTTCGCCCGCGTTTTCAAAGCAGCCGCATCCTGAGCGGCATAGCTCTGGCCATGGGGCTGATGACGCTGGGAACCGCTTCGGGCGATATGGTGTACCAACTGTTTCAGCTTGCGATGCAGGCGACGGTCGCCGTTTGCTGTGTGTTGCAAATTCGCCGGGAGGCAGTGCTCCGCGCCCGCCGCGCCGCGCGGAAACGCAGCAGCGACTTGCACAGGGCCAGCCGGGAGGCCAGAAACTGCGCGTAATGCTTGACAAGTCGGGTTTTCCAAGCTATAGTGAAATTACAGAATGTTACAGCGGTTTGAATGGGGGATTCGTGTGGCTTATCTTTACGCTGCCATGTGGCTGGCGGCAGGTCTGATCCTGATTTTTCGAATGGGAAAGGAAAACCGGGTCTTTTACGCAGCCGGCGCTTTTTTTCTGCTGCTGGGCGGATGGTGGCTTGCCGACGCGCTCCTTCCGGGGGATCAGTTCGCGGGAACGGCCGGCTGGGTGCTGCGGGGCATCACGTTTGCGGCACTGCTGGTCATGTGTGTCGCGTTCTTTCGGGAGAACCGAAAGGAAAAACAAATGCAGAGCCCGGAACAAACCGATGGGGACAAGCCCGAGAAGTAACCTGGGCTGTTGAGGGAAAGGTGAAAAATCACTGCCAAAACGGGGCAGGGTGCATAAAATAGAGTGCGGGGCATACTTTGACCGCTTTATATAGATTGCCCGTCGGAGCTGGTTTCCGGCGGGCACCTATTTATTTTACGGGGCATGCGGCAGGGTTGAAAAGCGGCGCGTTTTAGGGTAGAATAATACAAAAGATTACCGGGGCCGCCGCAGGGCAGTTCCTCATGGAGGATTTAAAAATGTTGATTGCACCTTCCGTACTGGCATCCGATTTTTCACAGCTGGGAAACGAAGTAAAGCGGGTTGCCGCTGCAGGCGCCGACTGGATTCATCTGGATATTATGGACGGGCATTTTGTTCCGAATATTACGTTCGGTGCGCCGGTTGTTGCGTCCATCCGCAACCACACGGACAAGCTGTTTGATGTACACCTGATGTTGGACGAGCCGCTCCGCTATGTGCCGGACTTTTTAAAGGCGGGCGCGGACCTGATTACGTTTCATATCGAATCCCAGTCAGACCCGAAAAAGACGATTGCCGCCATTCGGGAAGGCGGCGCTAAGGCCGCACTTTCCGTCAAGCCCGGCACGCCGGTGGAGGCAGTTTATCCTTTTTTGGACGACCTGTATATGGTGCTGGTCATGACGGTGGAACCCGGGTTTGGCGGTCAGGCGTTTATGGAGGACATGATGCCGAAGGTCGAGGCGCTCAAAAAGAGGAAGCCGCAGCTGATGGTAGAAGTGGACGGCGGAATCGGCGTCCAGACAATCGGTGTGGCGGCGCGCGCGGGCGTGGATGTCTGTGTGGCGGGGACCAGTGTGTTCCGGTCGCCGGATGCACAACAAGCGATTGCAGAACTGAAGGCCGCGGCGCAAAACGCCCTGCGGTAAGAGCGAAGTACAAACAGAACGCATTGGGTGGGTTTAGTTTAAAGCGAACGGGGTGACAGGGCGTGATATTCAAACACGGCGTCATGTTGGAGCAGCACAGGGAAGAATCCCTGAAATATCCGATTCAGACGGTTCCGGCGCCAGAGGGATTTCCCCGGCCGAAGTACTTTGCTCCGCCCAAGGGGAAACCCGGTACAGAGGCCATTCTTCAGGCCGCAGAGGCAGCGGGCATTGTGGATGAATTTGACGGTGTGCCCCTCAGCCAGAAGCTGAAGCGGATGCGGCGGCTGAAAATCAACACCGTTCTGGCCTGCTGCGCGGATGAGGACCCCTACATTTCCGGGGCTGCCGCCGTTTTGCGCGAAAACCCGGACGCGGTGATTTCCGGTTTGCTGCTTGCTGCGCGTGCCTGCGGCGCGAAGGAAAATAAGATCGTCGTGGAAACGAAGCGGGAAGCAAAGGAAATCCGCAGGAAAAATCCGAATGCGGAATTGATTGTGTCGGGGACGCGCTATCCTGCGCGTGCCCTGTTGAAACGAAAACTTCAAGCGGCGGGGAAAAAGACCGCATATGTGGGGGCCCAGGCCTGTATTGCGCTGGCTCAGGCGCTGGACGACGGAAAAATGCAGAGTGAAACCGTCATTACGGTAGCGGGCGATGCGGTGGAGACCCCCTCCAACCTGCGGGTGCGCATCGGCGTGCCGCTGCAGACCCTGTTTGATTTCTGCGGGGTGAGCGACCGGGCCCGCGCGGTTTATATTGGCTCTTCCATTGCGGGGAAAATGGTCACCGACCTGAGTACGCCGGTGACGGCGGATACCCGCTGCGTAATTGCAACCCTGCGCGTGCCGAAGCGGAAAGTCTATTCCTGTGTGGGCTGCGGCCGTTGCAGCCGCGCATGTCCCCGAGGCATTGTACCGTGGCGCATTTTGCGGGAAGTCGGGCTGGAAAAACCCGATCCGCTGCGCATGCTGAATGCGCAGAAATGCATTCGCTGTGCTTCCTGCTCATTGGTGTGCCCTTCCGGTATCGATTTGGCGGGCGCGGTTTCTAAGGCTGCGGCCATCCGAAAGAGCGGTGATTTTGATTGAACCTAAAAAGAACAAACGTGCCGCTTATCCGGAGCGAGTCCACGGTGGCCTCTATGATGCGCGACGCGCTGTTTGCGCTGGTGCTGCTGCTGGTGCTGCCGGTGGTCCGCTATGGGTTCCGCCCGGCGGTCATGGCCGTGGTGACGGGGGCCGTGTGCGCTGTTTCGGAAGTGCTGTTTAACCTGATTCGAAAGCTGAACCGGGGGCTGAGCGACTGTTCCCCTATGGTAACCGGATTTATCATTGCGTTGATGATGCCGGTTAACGCGCCGCTCTGGCTTCCCTGTACAGCGGGCCTGTTCGCGATTCTGGTTGCAAAGGGGCCGTTCGGCTCCACCGGGCGCAACCCATTCAATCCGGCCGCGGCGGGAATCGCTTTTGTAACGGTCTGCTGGCCAAGCCTGGTGTTTTCCTATTGCGACCCCGAGCTGGTACGAAACCTGCCTTTGTTTGCGGATTGTTCCGTGCCGACGGCTGTTTCGCCCGACGCAGTGCTAAAAAGTGGGCTGAAGCCGCAGATTTTGCCGTTCGATATGCTTTGGGGCGATTTCCCGGGTCCGGTCGGCACCACAGCGGTGCTGGTGGTGGCGGCATGCGGACTGTATTTGTTTTTGAAGCGCACCGCCCGGTGGGAAATTACAGCATTCTTTCTGGCTGCGGCAGCTTTCATCGCTGCATTTTTTCCGCGCATCGCGTGCAGTGCAATGACTTCTGTAAAATATGAGCTGCTTTCCGGTTCTTTACTGTTTTGCTCGGTATTTCTGGTAACAGACCCTGTCACCGCCCCGCATACTACGGCCGGGCGGTGCATGTACGGCGCATTTGCGGGCGCCATGGTTATGGTGTTTCGGCGGTACGGCGCATATCAGCAGGGCGCCGTTTTCGCGGTGCTGATTGCCAACGCGCTGGCGCCGCTGATGGATGACCTTGTGTTCCGGGCAAGAGGATGGGGGAGTGAGCTTCGTGAAATATAAAGGCCTTTACCGGGGCACCACGAAAATATTTGTCAACGGATATTTTTATCGCAACCCCGTGCTGATTGCGGCGCTTGGGCTTTACCCAGTGGCGGCGGCGGGCTATAACCTGCGCAATGCGGTGGAGCTTTCTCTGCTGTTTTTGTTTCTTTCCCTGCCGGTGGGGTTAATTGCCTGCATGGTGGGCCAGATGATTCCCTACTGGGCGCGCCCCGGCGTTATTCTTGCCGCGGCGGGTGTGTGCTGGCTGCCAGCCGCCTGGCTGACGGAGCGAGTGCTGCCCGGTTCTATTACGGCGCTCGGGATGTTCGGCGGGTTAATGGTCTGTAATTCCGTGATTTTGTCCCGTGCGACAGAATATGATGTGACGCACATTGCGCCCGCGGTTGTTGCCGACGCAGTGGGAAGCTCGGTTGGGTTTGCGCTGGTGATCTGCTTCTGCGGCATCGTGCGCGAGCTGTGGCTTAAGGGGAGCCTTTGGGGCGTGAACACAGGAGTTTACGGCACCGGGGACGGAGGCATTTCGCTGCCGTTTTTCGGGTTTATCCTAGTGGGATTTTTGGCGGCATTCCTGCAGTGGATTAACCGCGTTCGGGGAGACAAGCAGAAGAAGGGGATGCGTGAATGAACGATTTCTTGCAGGTGCTGATGACCGCGCTGGCGGCGCTGACCGTGGAAAATGCTCTGTTTTCCGGGGGGATTGGATTCGGAAAAATGCTTCGCGCCGCCCGCCGCCCACGGCAAATTCGCATGCATTCGCTGCTGGTCGCCTGGTTTTCGCTGATTTCCATTCTGCTTGGCTCGGTGCTGAACCCGGTCATTCAGGAAAACGAGGTTTTGCAGTTTATGCGGCCCGCCCTGTACGCGCTCTTCACCGCGGCGGCATATCTGCTGTTTGCGTTTCTGGTGAAAGCGTTCTTGCCGAAATTCCATATCAAGTACGGGGAGTTGCTTGCCCCGGCGGCGATCAATACGGTGGTGCTTGCCATGCCGTATGTGCAGAAAGCCTTTAAACTTTCACCGTTTCAGGCGGTGGGGTACGCGCTGGGAACCGGTGCTGCGTTTTACCTTGGTTCGCTGATTTTAGCGGGGGCCGCCCTGCACTGCAAGGATGAGGAGTGCCCCAAAGCCTTTGCAGGCTTGCCGTCCCTGCTGATTTACATTGGAATTTTATCACTCGCATTTGCAGGTTTTACGGGCGCAAAGCTGTTTTAAAAACGAAAAAAGGGCGCCGCGAAATGAATTTCCATTCATTGCGCGGCACCCTTTTTGCTTTGATTCCATTTTAGGGAACGCCGATGGATCCGTAACACGAAATTCAAAGCCAAACGCATCGGCCGCCGATTTTCCTCTGTGGCGGCTTCGGAAGAAAAAAGTAGGCGCCCTTAGTGTTGCAAGGTGTTCCGAAGATATGTATCGATTAGCCGGCGCTTGTTCCAAATCCTCAACCGTTTCTTGGGGGCGTTGCTGCCGGGGACGGACGGTACCTCCCCTGGGAATTCCAATATATTTCCTTGGGAAAGGATTTCGTTCATAAACCAGTCCTCTGTTGCAAGAGCCAGCCAGGGCTCGGACGCGGCGTTGGTTTCCTCGTCCGCAGTTCGGAAGGGCTGGTCGATTTTCAGTGGATTGCAGGGCACAAGAGGCGGACTTTCCAAGTCCGTCATCAGCGACTGTTCCCTGACGTGGTAAAGAACCAGTCCGCTGCACGGGGTATCCCAGTATTCACCGGTGGGCAGATTCATTTTGTTCAGTAATTCGATGAGCTCGTCCTTTTTCATATGGTGGCGTTCTCCTGATTAAATTCCATGCGGATAACAGGGGAGGCCGCCGGAAAGACACGGCGGATTTCGTGTTAATATTTGGCAGCCTTTACAAAGTCATCCACTTGGTTTTGATGGCCGGAATTTGCTTTGCCGTAAAGAAGGGTGTCGTTCATACGGATAATGGTATAATTCAGTTCCCCATTGACCACGGTGAATTTGTTATAGGAGGAAGAGTCCAGCGTGGTGGTTTTTGCGCCGGTTCCCTGGGAAACGTTTGCTTTCACGGAGGTGTAGGCAGTCTGTGCGTCGGACTCAGTTTTAAAAGTGATAAAGATCAGCTGCGTCTGCGTTTTGGAGTCGTCAGCCTGCAGATACTTGACGACGGCAGTGTTCGTCGCGCTCTGTTCCGTTACGGTAAAACCCAGATCCTTTGCCTGCTTGGAAAACTCGTCTGCAGAAATCGGGGTGCGCGCGGAACAGCCCGCCAGGGAAAAGAACAGGACCATAGTCAGCAGAATAGAGAAAAACAGAATCCTTTTTTTCAACAATAAAACCTCCAGTAAAAACGGTCGAAAGATCGTACTTTGCGTTGTAAAAAATGTGTGACCGGACCGAAGCCCGGAATAAAAATATTATAGTACGCGAAGCCTTGGTTTACAAGAAAAAAGCGGTGCACAGTATAAAAAATTTGCTCGCCTTTTTGAATTGTTGGAAAATACCGATTTCTGGCGGCACAAGCCCCAGAAATGCAGAAAACAATTTCCAGAAACACCCTTGTAAAATCCTGCATAGCAAGGACTTTCTGGAGGATAATAAGTCATGACAACACCGCACACAGGAGGTAATAATTGTGAAAGCAACAGGTATAGTCAGAAGAATTGATGATTTAGGCAGAGTTGTCATTCCAAAGGAAATCCGCCGTACCCTCCGTATCCGCGAAGGTGACGCGCTTGAAATTTTTACAGATACACAGGGTGGTGTGATTTTTAAAAAATATTCGCCGGTCGGCGAACTTTCCTCATTTGCCGCTCAATACTGCGATGTGCTGGCCAAATCCGCCGGCCTGCCCACACTGGTCTGCGACCGTGACCACGTCGTCGCGGCGGCAGGCGTTTCCCGCAAGGAATACCTGGAACGCCGCGTAGCCCCCGACCTGGAAGATTATATGCAGAATCGGCGCTCGTTTGTCAGCACCGGAAAATCTGAGCTGTTTCCGGTGGAAGGCATCGACCGTCCTGCCGCGGTAGTCTTCCCGATTATCGCGTCCAGTGATGTAACAGGTGCGGTTGTTCTGTTGGAAGGGGACACCGAAACCGTCCCCGGGGAATCCGAAACCAAGCTGGCACAGGTCGCGGCGGGTTTTCTTGGCAAACAAATGGAGGAATAACGGCAAATCGTGTCCGGGGCCGGACGCACTGCAAAAGCAAAGCGCCGGGCCCCGGCAGTTACAGTTTTTTCCCGATTTTCCCTTGCAATTATGCTTCGATTGTGTTATCATAATCAAAGTAATATTAAGTTAGGATGAAAGAGTGGGGCGACCCGCTCTTTTGTTTGTATTATGAGGTGAATCGATTTGGCTTATTCAAAAAAAGGCGGAAACACGGTAGAAGTGGTCCGTGCGCTCGCGGAGCCGATTGCGGCCGGTCTGGGGCTGAGCGTTTGGGATGTTCGTTTCCTGAAAGAGGGCGCCGATTGGTTCCTTCGCATTTTCATCGATAAGCCCGGAGGGGTCGGTATCGATGACTGCGAGGCCATGAGCCGTGCCATTGATAAACCATTGGATGAGCTGGATCCGATTGACCAGTCGTACTGCCTGGAGGTTTCTTCCCCCGGAATGAACCGGGAACTGGTTCGTCCGGAGCATTTTGCGGCGTTTTTGGACTCGCCGGTGCGTGTAAAGCTGATTCGCCCGCGTGAGGATGGCGCCCGCACACTGGACGGGACTTTGAAACGCTATGAAAACGGCGAAATCCAGCTTCAGGCGGACGATGGGGAGCTGCTTGTTTTGAACTTGAAGGACACAGCATCCGTACGGGTTTCGGATGATGATTTTATTGGAGGGATTGAGGAATGAATAACGAGGTTTTCGAGGCGTTGAGCCTTTTGGAAAAGGAGCGCGGCATTCCAGTTGATTTTATGCTGGATCGGATTAAAAAGGCGATTGTGACCGCCTGCAAGAACAGCTATGGCAACGAGGATTGTGAGGTTGACATGGACCCCGCAAAAGGAACGTTCGATGTTTTCCTGCGCAAGACCGCCGTTGAGGACATAACCAATCAGGGCACGGAAATTCTTCTGGAAAAGGCCCGGGAGATCGATCCCTCCGCTGTGCCGGGCGACACGGTCGCGGTGCCGCTTAACACCAAGGAGTTCGGCCGCATTGCGGCGCAGACTGCGCGCAACATCATCCGTCAGGGCATCCGCGACGGGGAACGCGGGCAGATGCTGCAGGAGTTCCAGAGCAAGCATCAGGAGCTTGTAACCGCGCGCGTGGAGCGTATTGACCCCCGTACCGGCGCGGCAACGTTGATCATCGGCAAGGCCGAGGCGGTCCTGCCCAAAAGCGAGCAGGTTGCAGATGAGAAAATTACGGAGGGTGACCTCATTAAAGTTTATGTGGTAGATGTAAAGGAAACGGAAAAAGGCCCCCGCGCCATGATCAGCCGGGTGCATCCGGACCTGGTGAAACGCCTGTTTGAAACCGAGGTTCCCGAAATTTACGACGGAACCGTGGAAATTAAGGCGGTCGCCAGAGAAGCTGGTTCCCGCACGAAAATTGCCGTGCTGAGCCACAACGCCGACGTGGACGCAGTCGGCGCGTGCATTGGCGCGCGCGGTACGCGAGTTTCCAATATTGTGAATGAACTGGGCGGGGAGAAAATCGACATCGTGGAATACAACGAAGATCCGGTTAAGTTCATTGCCAGCGCGCTTTCCCCGGCGGACGTACTTTCGGTTGTTCCAGCGGAGGACGGCAGCCATTCCTGCCGTGTGACCGTTCCCGACAGCCAGCTTTCGCTTGCCATTGGCAACAAGGGCCAGAACGCGCGTCTTGCCGCCAAGCTGACTGGCTGGAAAATCGACATTAAGCCGGAAAGCGGATTCTTCGGCGAATAACACAGGTTCTGACTGGAATCAGGGAATAACCGGCGGACATTCGCAGTTTGTTTGTTTCAGCCGTTTTTATAGATATTTTCGAAATGAAAGGCGGTATGTGCAATGCATCCCAAGAAAGTGCCGATGCGTATGTGCACGGGCTGCGGCCAGATGAAACCGAAAAAGGAACTGATAAGGGTGGTAAAGTCCCCCGAGGACGAAATCTCCTTAGACCTAACGGGCCGTAAACCGGGGCGCGGCGCTTATGTCTGCAAAAGCGCAGACTGCCTGAAAGCCGCCCGCAAAGCGAGAAAGTTTGAAAAAGCCTTCTCCTGTAAAATTCCGGACGAAGTATACGACCGTATGGAGGAGGAAATCAGCCAAAATGAGTGATGCGCTGCTGCACTTTTTGGGCTTGGCCCGCCGGGCCGGAAAACTTTCGCTTGGCAGCGACCCCGCACAGGAGTCCCTGCGGAAAGGCCTCGCACGGCTGGTCCTTTTGGCGAGCGACCTTTCTCCCCGCACGGCCGGTGGAGTGGAGCTTGCGGCGAAAGAAAAAGGCGTTGCCGTGGTGAAAATCGGGGCAACCATGGATGAAATCAGCACGGCTCTCGGCAAGCGGACCGGCGTGGTTGCGGTGAATGACCCGGGGTTTGCGAAAAAACTGATTGCGCTGTGCGCGGATGAACGAGGAGGAATCTGATATATGATGATAAAGTACAGGGTCCATGAAGTGGCAAAGGACCTGAATCTGTCCAACAAGGACGTCATCGACGTCCTGCAGAAATATACGGGTGAAACAAAAAAACATATGACCGCTTTAACGGAAGACGAACTGGATTTGGTGTTTGAAACCTTTACCCAGAGTCATCAACTGGCAAGTCTGGATTCCTACTTCGCGCAGGCGTCCCAGCGGGAAGTGGTGGTAGAGCAGGAGCGCACCGGCCTTACCGTGGAAGCGGCAAAGCCGCAGGAAAAAGCATCGGCCAAGGCGGCGCACACCCAGCCGTCGGCTTCTGCACAGAATAAGCAGGCGGCCGCGAAATCAACCCAGCAGTCGCCCCGCAAGGCGGTAAAACCCGGCAAGATTACGCCGGTCGGCCCCGCCCCAACGGCGAACCGTGCTGCTGCATCCAAGCAGCCTGCCAAGGCAGCGCAGAACAGCCAGCGTGCGGCTCAGAACCAGCCGAATGCTGCGGCGCACAAGCCCCAGCAGAGCGCAGCCCCCAAAGATACCTCCAACACCATTCGCCGGCCGGAGGGCCGTATTGTAGACACCCGCGCCGCACATGTGGAGCTGGACCGCTACAATGAAAAATACGACCGTCTTGCCTCCGAAAAGGTCCGTACAACGGACAATACCGTGCAGAAGCAGAAGCTGACACAGCGCAGCAGCCAGTATCGCGGCAAGCCGAAGAACTCCCGCAAGGAAACGGAAGCAGAGCGTCTGCGCCGCATTGCGCTGGAACGCAAGGCAAAGCCGATTACCGTTCAGATTCCGGATGAAATCACGGTCGGTGAGCTGGCGCTCCGGTTGAAGGCGACCGCGGCAGAAGTCATCAAGAAGCTGATGGGCCTGGGCGTGTTCGCCACGGTGAACGACGTCATTGATTTTGATACCGCATCGCTTGCCGCTATGGAATTCCATGCTAAGGTAGAAAAGGAAGTTGTCGTTACCATTGAGGAACGCATCATCGACGACAGCGAGGACGAGGACGACAATCTGGTTCCCCGCGCGCCGGTTGTGGTGGTTATGGGCCACGTTGACCACGGCAAAACCTCTTTGCTTGACGCCATTCGCCATGCCAACGTGACCGCGACCGAAGCGGGCGGCATTACGCAGCACATCGGCGCCTATCAGGTTGCGGTGGGTGACCGCAACGTAACATTCCTGGATACCCCGGGTCACGCGGCGTTTACCACCATGCGTGCCAGAGGCGCTCAGGTAACGGATATTGCCGTGCTGGTGGTTGCTGCGGATGACGGTATCATGCCGCAGACGGTTGAGGCCATCAACCATGCCAAGGCCGCAAATGTTTCGATTATTGTTGCGATTAATAAAATGGATAAGCCCGGCGCAAACCCACAGCACGTAATGGAACAGCTGACCGAATACGAGCTGGTTCCGGAAGAGTGGGGCGGCGACACCCCGTGTATCCCGGTTTCTGCTGTGACAAAGCAGGGCATTCAAGAGTTGCTGGAAATGATTCTTCTGGTAGCCGATATGAAAGAACTGAAAGCCAACCCGGACCGCGCCGCAAGGGGTACCGTGATTGAAGCGCGGCTGGATAAGGGCCGCGGCCCGATTGCTACTATGCTGGTTCAGAACGGCACCCTGCACACTGGCGACATCCTTGTTGCCGGCACCAGTGTGGGCCGTGTGCGCGCCATGACCAACGCTAATGGGCAGAGGATTAACGAGGCCGGCCCAAGCGTTCCGGTTGAAATCACCGGCCTGGACGATGTGCCGACTGGCGGCGACACTTTCAACGCCGTTTCGGATGAACGCCTTGCAAGGGAGCTGGTGGAACAGCGCCGCAACCAGCAGAAGGAAGAGATGTTCAACTCCCGCACCAAGGTTACGCTCGACAATCTGTTTGAGCAGATGAAGCAGGGCGATATGAAGGAACTGCAGATTATCGTGAAGGCGGACGTTCAGGGTTCGGTGGAAGCGGTTCGTCAGTCGCTGGAAAAACTGAGCAACGACGAGGTGCGTGTGAACGTGATTCACAGCGGCGTCGGCGCCATCAGCGAATCCGACGTGATGCTTGCCACCGCTTCCAACGCGATTATCGTGGGATTTAACGTACGCCCCGACCCGGTCGCAGAGGAAAACGCCAAGCGCGACGGCGTAGATATGCGCTTGTACCGCATTATTTACGACTGCATTGAAGAAATCGAGTCCGCCATGAAGGGTATGCTCGCGCCGAAGTACCGCGAGGTTATGCTCGGCAAGGCGGAATGCCGCGAGGTATATAAGATTACGAACGTCGGCACGATAGCCGGTGCCCATGTTACTACTGGCAAGGTGACCCGCGCCGCCCAGATCCGTGTGGTGCGCGACGGCATTGTCATTACCGAAGACAAGGTTGCCTCGCTCCGGCGCTTTAAGGATGACGTGAAGGAAGTCGCCGAAGGCTACGACTGCGGCATCGGGCTGGAACATTTCAGCGATATCAAGGTTGGCGATATTCTGGAAGCCTTTATGATGGAGGAATACCGCGATTAACCTGCCCTGCGCGGAATAACAGGAACTGGGGCAGCATCACGCGGTATTTTAGGATGCGGGTCGAATGGACCCAGGGATCACTTTTCTTGCCGTAATGCGGCGTGTTCAAGCAGCCAATCGTAAATAAAACGTGATTTTTTTATTACACTAGTCAATGCCGTGGCATTTGCCGCGGCATTGACTGAGTAATCGCTGATTCTGCCGCAAAGGGCCTTAATCAGTGGTTCTCTGGGCTCGATTAGAAACAATCGGCCAGTTTTATGGCTTTGTTTACTGTTATGAACAAGCCGGAAAAATTCTGAATAAAATTAAGGGGGATACCATTATGGCCAGCCACAAACTGGGACGCGTGACCGAGGATATACGACGCGAACTGACCGCGATTTTTCGGGAACTGAAAGACCCGCGCGTGCAGGGATTAATCAGCATAGTCCGCGTGGAGGTCACGAACGATCTCTCCTTCTGCACCGTGTATATCAGCGCCATGGAAGGAATGGAACGTGCCAAGCAGGCTGTGGCGGGGCTGAAATCCGCCTCCGGCTTCATTCGGCATGAACTGGGCAATCGGCTTCAGCTCCGCCATGTTCCGGAGCTGCTGTTTAAGCCGACCGATTCCATTGAATACGGCGCGAACATCAGCAAGCTGCTGAACGACCTGAGGAGTGATCAGAATGATCCGTCTGAATGAAGCGGCGGATTTCCTACTGGCAAAGGACCGATTTGTCATTCTGAGCCACAACTACCCCGACGGGGACACGCTGGGTTCTTCCACGGCCCTGTGCAGGGGACTGCAAAAGCTGGGCAAGCACGCCATGATTCGCTGCTCCGACGAAATTGGGGCGAAGTACCGGTATTTGTTCGAGGGGGTCACCCCGGAGGACTTTACGCCGGAAACCGTGGTCGCGGTTGATATTGCCGACACCGCTCTGTTCGGCGAACCGCTGCTCAGCCTGTATGGGGAGAAGGTCGATCTTTGCATCGACCATCATCCGTCCAACACCGGCTACGCCGCACGGAGCTATGTGGACCCGAAAGCGGCGGCGACTTGTGAAATTATCTTCGATCTGCTCCGCCTGCTCGGCGTGGAGCTGGATGTTTTTCTTGCCGCCAGCCTGTACACCGGCATTACGACGGACACGGGCGGCTTTAAATATACCAACGTCACCCCGCGCACCTACCGCATTGCTGCGGATTTGGTGGAAACAGGTTGCGATGCGCCCGGAATCAACCGGAGCATGTTCGACACGAAAAGCCGCGCCCATATGGAGCTGGAACGCCGCGTGATGGACACCATGGAGTATTCTCACAATGACCGCATTGCTGTTGTTTCCGTAACCCAGCAGATGATCCGGGAAACGGGTGCAACAGAAGACGATATGGACGGCATTTCCTCCATTCCGCGCCAGGTGGAAGATGTACTGGTCGGCATTACCGTGCGCGAAAGAGCGGAGGGCGGCTATAAGATTTCCCTGCGCGCCCAGCGGCCGGTGAACGCTTCCGAAATCTGCGCCAAGTTCGGCGGCGGCGGGCACCCCGGTGCGGCGGGATGCACCCTGCAAACTACGTTGGAGGAAGCCAAGGCACAGGTTGTTGCGGCGGCCTCGGCGTATTTAAAGCAATTAAACTTATAGCCGTACGGGTTGTTCTGCTGCGATACGGCTTGATTTCATTTCACTCCATGGAACGTAAGGGTTCCTGGGGAAAGGCAGATTCAGGAGGGATTTTTTGGACGGCGTTATCATCGTGGACAAACCGCAGGACTTCACTTCGTTTGACGTGGTCGCAGTCATGCGGCGGCTGAGCGGAGAGCGTAAAATCGGGCACACCGGAACGCTCGACCCAATGGCCACGGGCGTGCTGCCCCTCCTTCTGGGAAAGGCAACGCGCGCCATCCCCTTTCTGGACGATACCGACAAGGAATATGCCGCGTCCTTTCGTTTTGGCGTTTCTACCGACACACAGGACAGCACTGGAAAAATTCTGGCAGAAAGCGACGTACCCGTGCCGCGCGCCCGACTGGAGGCGGTTTTGCCCGAATTTTGCGGGGACATTTTGCAGGTGCCGCCCATGTATTCCGCGGTGCGGAAAAATGGACAGCGGCTTTACGACCTTGCGCGGCAGGGCATCGAAGTGGAGCGGGAGCCCCGCCCCGTAACGATTGACCGGCTGGAGTTAAACGACTACGACGAAGCGGCCCGAACCGGCAGCCTGACCATCCGCTGCTCCAAGGGCACCTACATCCGCACCATCTGCGCGGACCTTGGGGAGCGGCTGGGTGCGCACGGCGTGATGACCGCCCTGCGGCGAACCGTGGCTTCCGGCTTTACGTTGGCGGACGCGGTCACGTTGGAGCAGGCAAAAGAGTTGGCCGTGCGTGGGGAACTGCAGGAACACGTGCTTCCGGTGGAGCGCCTATTTCTGCGGAACCCGGTCCTTACGGTGACCACCGCGCAGGCGTCACGTTTCTGCAACGGAGGCGCACTCAGCCTGAACCGCACCGCGCTGGCGTCGGAAAGCGAGCAGGATGGCGCCGTTTACCGCGTGCATTCCCCGCAGGGGGAATTCCTTGGGTTGGGAACGGTTTGCGCGGCCAGCGGCGAGCTCCGGGTGCTCCGGCTGTTTGCCGAAGCGCATTCGAACTAACTGCACGGCGGGTATTTTGTAATACAAATTTGGAGCGCATGGACCATGAAGATCTATTCGAAACTGGCACCGTCTTCCGGTGATTCGGCGGTTGCGCTGGGCAATTTTGACGGCCTGCACATCGGCCATCAACAGGTGATTTCCCGCGCAGTCGCGGAAAAGGAGCACGGACTGATTCCCACGGTTTTTACATTTGCAGCGAATCCTTTGAAGGACCTCGGCGGAAACCCCGGCGGGGAGCTGATTACCCAGGAGCGTAAAATCGCATTGCTGGAAGAAATGGGCGTGGAACAGCTTTATATTTTGTCTTTTTCGGAGATTAAGGATTTATCGCCGGAAGAGTTCGTTTCCGGTGTGCTGGAAGGCATCTGCCGGGCAAAGCGGGTCTGCTGTGGGTTTAACTTTACGTTCGGCCGCGGCGGGCATGGCAACAGCACCATGCTGACCGAGCTATGCGAAGCTCGGGGCATTGCGGTCAGCGTCATCGAGGCGGTGCTTTCCGGCGGCGAAACGATCAGCTCCACGCGCATTCGGGGGTTGATTTCCTCCGGTGCTGTGGATGAAGCAGCCAAACTGCTGGGCAGGCCGTACGGTTATGTGACCCAAGTGGTGCACGGCCGTCGACTTGGGCGGGAGCTGGGCACCCCCACCCTGAATCAGGCGATTTCGGAACGGCTTGTCCTTCCGCGCTTCGGCGTGTATGTGTCCCGCGTGTTTCTGCGGGGGAAAGAGTACATTGGCGTAACCAACATCGGCGTAAAGCCCACCGTCGGCTCGCCCTGTGCGCTGGCGGAAACCTGGATGCCGGAATACACAGGGCCGGATTTTTACGGCGAAACCGTCCGAGTTGATTTAATAAAATTTCTTCGCCCTGAAATCTGTTTTTCTGGTTTAGAAGAGCTGAAAACGGCAATTCTAAAGGATGGGGAAGATGCAGTTCACTTTTTTTGTGAATCGAGCAAAACCGAGAGCTGACTGAATTTTCTTTTCTGCAAAGCAGTTTTTCGAGTTCCCATTCGGCCTGCAGACAAGCCCTTAGGAAAAAATGATTTACAAAAAGAAATGTTCATGTTATAATTTATCTGTATTATGCCCCTTTCCCGGATTACGGAGCAAGCCCCGAACGGGGATTTCACCGGCCGCATTCTGCGAATGAGGGTAAATTTTAAAAAGGTGGAAAGAACCATGTTAAAAGAAGAAAAGACAGCGATTATTAAAGAGTATGCCATGCACGAAGGCGACACCGGTTCTCCGGAGGTTCAGATTGCTGTTCTGACCAAGCGCATCGACGATTTGACCGAGCACCTGAGAACCCATAACAAGGATCACCATTCCCGCCGCGGTCTGCTCAAAATGGTTGGCCAGAGAAGAAATCTTCTCAACTACCTGATGAAGACCGACATCGAGCGTTACCGTACCCTGATTGCCAGACTTGGCATTCGTAAATAATCACAGTCTGTTTGGGCAGGCGGCATATGCCGCCTGCCTTTAGGCTATTTATTCTTATTTATCATTTTGAGTTTTTAACATTTACAAATCAAACGGGTGAAATGGATTTTAGCAGTGAAACGAACCCCCGTGCGCGGAGGCTGGTTTTATTGCTAAACCTGTTTCCCCGCTATGAAAAAGGAGGAACAGTATGTTCGAAAATTTCAAAGTGTTTTCTACCGATTTTGCAGGACGCCCGCTGGTTGTGGAAACCGGTAAAATGGCGCAGTTAGCCAACGGCGAATGCCTGGTGCGCTACGGCGAAACCGTGGTTCACGTTGCCGTAACCGCTTCTGCCAAACCGCGTGAGGGTGTGGATTTCTTCCCGCTTTCCGTTGACTTTGAGGAAAAGCTTTATTCCGTAGGCCGCATTCCGGGTTCTTACCTGAAGCGTGAGGGCCGCCCGAGCGATAAGGCCATTTTGGTTTCCCGTGTGATTGACCGCCCCATTCGCCCGCTTTTCCCGAAAGATATGCGCAACGATGTTTCCGTCGTTTGCACCGTGATGTCAGTTGACCACGATTGCCTGCCGGAAATCGCGGCTATGGTGGGTACCTCCATTGCCCTCAGCATTTCCGATATTCCGTGGAACGGGCCGATTTCCGGCGTTTCCGTCGGCTATGTGGACGGCGAATACGTGATTAACCCGACCTCCGCACAGCGTGCCGTTTCCCAAATGGCGGTCACCGTAGCTTCCACCGATTCCCGCATCGCCATGATTGAGGCGGGCGCGAACATCGTAAGCGACGAAGTGATGTACAACGGCATTATGGCGGGCCATGAAGCCAACCAGAAAATCATTGAGTTTATCAAAGGCATTCAGAAGGAAATCGGCAAGCCGAAGTTCGAGTACCCGAGCAACGAGCCGGACGAGGAAATGCTCAATGCCATCAAGGAATTTGCCATGGAGGACGTAAAGCTTGCGCTCGATACTGACGACAAGAACGTCCGCGACGAACGCCTGAAGCCGATTTACGAAAAAGTGCATGAAAAGTTCGACGAGATTTACCCCGAGCAGGAGGCAAAAATCGACGAATGCATGTATCGCACGCAGAAATATATTGTCCGCCGCTGGCTGCTGGATGAGCAGAAGCGCGTGGATGGCCGCGGTATGGATGAGATGCGTCCGCTAGCGGCGGAAGTGGATCTGCTGCCCCGCGTGCATGGTTCCGGTATGTTTACCCGGGGCCAGACGCAGGTGCTGACGGTGGCCACCCTTGGCCCGGTCAGCGACGAGCAGCTTCTCGACGGCATTGACGAAGAGGAAACGAAGCGCTATATTCACCAGTACAACTTCCCGTCCTATTCCGTGGGCGAAACCAAGCCGAGCCGCGGCCCGGGCCGCCGTGAAATTGGTCATGGCGCACTGGCGGAACGCGCGTTGGTCCCGGTGATTCCTTCGGTGGATGAATTCCCATATGCCTACCGTCTGGTTTCCGAAGTGCTGTCCTCCAACGGCTCCACTTCCCAGGCTTCCATCTGCGGTTCCACACTGGCCCTGATGGCTGCGGGCGTGCCGATTAAGGCGCCGGTCGCGGGTATTTCCTGCGGCCTGATTACCGAAGGCGACCGCTGGATGACCATGGTGGACATTCAGGGTCTGGAGGACTTCTTCGGCGATATGGACTTTAAGGTGGCCGGTACTAAGGAAGGCATCACCGCCATTCAGATGGACCTGAAAATCAGCGGCCTGACCCCGGAAATGGTGAAGGAAGCGCTGGAAAAGACCCATAAGGCCAGAAACTATATCATTGATGAAATCATTCTGAAAACTATTCCGGAGCCGCGCAAGGAACTTTCCAAGTACGCTCCGAAGATGCTTTCCATGACGATTCCGGTGGATAAAATCCGCGAAGTAATCGGCACAGGCGGAAAGGTGATTCAGAAGATCTGCGCAGAATGCGACGTTAAGGTGGACGTGGAGGAAGACGGCCACGTTTATGTTTCCGGCATCGATGCCGACAACTGCAAACGCGCATTGACGATTATTGATACGATTGTGAACGACCCCGAAGTGGGCGCGATTTACAAGGGCAAGGTAACCCGCCTGATGGATTTCGGCGCATTCGTTGAAATCGCACCAGGCAAAGAGGGCCTTGTGCATATTTCCCGTCTGGACGTGAAGCGCACCGAAAAAGTGACCGATGTGGTCAACGTAGGCGACGAGGTCATGGTTAAGGTGTTGGAAATCGACGACAAGGGCCGCTTGAACCTGTCCCGCCGTGATGCTTTGATTGAGGTGGAGGGTCTGGTTCCGGAAAACGAAATTTCCGATGCACCCCGCCGTCCGCGCCGCGATGACCGCCGCCGTGACGATCGTCCCCGCGCAAGCAACGGCTTTATCGCCAACACCAATAAACCAAGACAATAATTTTCATGATCCGCACTCATGATATACGACACAGCCATCCGATTTTCGGGTGGCTGTCCGTTTATCTCCGGAAAAGGGGAGTATGGGTGGCGCCGAAGTCCCCATTTATAGATAGTTCTTCAATCCGCTTCTAAAATATGATATAATTTAGTTTACTAAACCGAAGGAGTAAAAGATATGTCCGCAGTCACTCAGGCGAAACGAATTGTAGTAAAGGTCGGCACTTCTACGCTGACTTATGAAAACGGAAAAATGAACCTCCGCCGCATGGAAACGCTGTGCAAGGTGCTGACCGACCTGCAGAATTCCGGCAAGGAGATTATTCTGGTTACCTCCGGTGCCATCGGGGTCGGGGTTGGAAAGCTGGGTCTGCGGGAGCGACCGCAGGAAACGGAAAAAAAACAGGCCGTCGCCGCCGTGGGGCAGTGCGAGCTGATGTTTACGTATGACAAGCTGTTCGGGGAGTACAACCGCACCGTGGCGCAGGTACTGCTTACCGCGGACGTAATTGCCAATGAAATCAATAAGAAAAACACACAGAATACCTTTAACGAACTGATTAAAATGGATATTATTCCCGTCGTGAACGAAAACGACTCCGTTGCCATCGACGAGCTGGTGGGAAACAACTTCGGCGATAACGACACGCTTTCCGCAACCGTCGCGATTTTGACCAATGCCGACCTGTTGGTTATCCTCACTGATATTGACGGGCTGTACGATGCCAATCCGCGTGTTAACCCGGACGCGAAGCGAATCCCCTATGTTGCGCAGGTTACGGACGATATCCGCGCGCTGGCAGGGGGTACAGGTTCCAACCGGGGCACCGGCGGCATGAGCACCAAGGTAAAGGCGGCGGCCATGGCAAACGAGGCAGGAATCTGTTGCTGCGTAATAAGCGGCGCCGACCCGAAGATACTGTACCGTCTTTTCGACGGGGAACAAATTGGGACAGTTTTCGGTGGACAAAGGAAGTAAAATAAGGAAAATGAACCGAGAACAAAGAACATGAGACCGGAAAGAGTAAATTGTTTTCACAAAACCCGTATCTACAAGCGGCAAATCGGTTTCAACTGTGATTCATTGTTCATTGATTAAAGGAGTGTTACGGTATGACTGCTCTGGAAACCATGGGAAAAAACGCAAAACTGGCAGCGCGCGTGCTGGCAACGGCGGGCGCAAAAAAAGATAAAGCCCTGCTTGCCATGGCCGACGCACTGGAAGCAGGAGAGGCAGAAATCCTTGCCGCAAATCAGGAGGATCTTAATGCTGCGCGTGCCGCCGGCATGAGCGATTCCCTGCTGGACCGTCTTGCGCTGAACCACGCGCGGATTCAGGGCATGGCACAGGGCGTGCGCGCGGTAGCGGCGCAGAACGACCCGGTCGGTACCGTGGTGGGCGGAAGCGTCCGCCCGAACGGCTTAAAGATTGAGCAGGTGTGTGTGCCGCTCGGTGTCATCGGTATTATTTATGAAGCCCGTCCGAATGTGACCGCCGACGCCGCGGCGCTGTGCCTGAAAGCGGGCAACGCCGTGATTCTGCGCGGTGGAAAAGAAGCGTTCCGTTCCAATCAGGCAGTTGCACAGGCGATGCGCTCCGCCCTGGAGCAGGTCGGTCTGCCAAAGGACTGCGTGCAGCTGGTGCAGGACACCAGCCGTTCCTCCGCGGTAGAGATGATGCAGCTGACCGAATACCTTGACGTTCTGATTCCCCGTGGAGGCAAGGGGCTGATTCAGTCCGTCGTGCAAAATTCCCGTGTGCCGGTTATTGAAACCGGCGCTGGCAACTGCCACGTTTTTGTGGATGAATCCGCCGACCTGGAAATGGCGGCAGAGATTATCTTTAACGCCAAAACGTCACGCCCTTCCGTGTGCAACGCGATTGAAACCATCCTTGTCCACAAAAAGATTGCGGAAAGGGCGCTGCCGGTTATCAAAGCCCGGCTGGACGAAAAGCATGTGGAGCTGCGCGGCTGCGAGCGGACATGCGCCATTTTGGGGGATTCGGTGCTCCCCGCCACAGAAGAGGACTGGGCAACGGAGTACCTGGATTATGTCCTTGCGGTAAAGGTTGTGGATAGCCTGGAGGAAGCGATGGAGCATATTGCGCGGTATTCCAGCGGGCACAGCGAAGCGATTGTGACCGAAAGCTACCGCAATGCGCAGCGGTTTACCCAAGAGGTGGACAGCGCGGCGGTGTACGTGAATGCTTCTACACGCTTTACCGACGGCGGCGAGTTCGGGCTGGGCGCGGAAATCGGAATTTCCACCCAAAAGCTGCACGCGCGCGGGCCCATGGGTGTGAACGAACTGACCTCTACAAAATTTATTGTGACCGGCAGCGGTCAAATTCGATAGGAACGGGGCTGTTTGAATGAGCAAGAAAAAAGAAAAAAAACAGGTCAGCGGCTTTTCAGCCGACTACCGAGGCGCTTTCGATCAGTCGGCGGAAAAGGAACCCGTTGACCCTGTCATCGCCGAGCAGAATGTCGACGATTTCCTGCCGGAAGACCATGAAGATCCCGACGAGGAGCTGCTGACCAAATGGTCCGAGGAACCGGAGCCGGCTGAGCAGCCAGCTCTGCCCGAGGAGCAGCCGGAGGAACTTCCCAAATCAAAACCCACCGCCCGCCGGCGCGGCAGGCGGCGCTACGGCGTGGCGGTGGGTTCCCTGGTACTTCTTCTTGCCCTGACGGGCGTGGTGTTTATTGTCGGCACGCTGGGGAAGCAAATTTATTCCGCTGCGACCGACGACAGCAAACTTCGCGCTTACGACACCTTCCTTACGCCGGTGGTCATGCAGGACCCGCAGCCGTTCGCATCCCCGGACAAAGCTCCGGATGACCTGGTTCTGAACGCTTCGCTTTGGAAAGCGATTACGGCGAACAATGGAACGAATTACACGGAATATGACGACGCGGGCAAAGTACTGGTGCCGCTGGGCGACGTGGTGCAGGCTTGCCGTGACCTGTTTGGACCAAACTGTCAGCTTCAGCCGAAAACACCCGCGCAGGAAACCTTTTTTACGTATGACTCTGAGGAAAATAAATTTCACGTAGCGCTTTATTCTTCCGACAGTACGTTTATGCCGTACACCGTGAAAGCCAGTAAACAGGGTGACAGTATCGTCCTGCGCGTTGGTTATGTTTCCCCGAGCGATACCTGGAGAACCCAGACATCCAGCACGGTGTCCGGCCCGAAGCCGACAAAATATATGAACTATGTATTGAAAACCGATACCGCGACCAACAAGGAGTATATCTACGCGGTGCAAGCCGCGTCCTGAATCGGTGCGTCCAGACTTTTTTTCTTCTGACCTTTCAGATTCATTCCTGTTGGGATGGTTTGCAAAAATACGCCCTGTTTTGCACACAGGTGCGGTCCTGCTGAAAAAGCGGGTTCCGCACGGTGCTTACAGGATCAGGTACATCAGAGCCAATATCACCCCCGTATCGGCCTTTTCTTCCATTAATATGACTAGAAGAACTAAAATCAGGGTTCGTTCACTGTCGGCCATCAAGCTGTCGAAAAGATCCCCTACCGGCCCGGGAAGATTCGGTTTAAAGCCGCTGGCAGGGGGATTGTGCGCGTGGGGAGGCGGCGGTTCAGCCGGGGCACGGGACGGCTCCTGTGTATGCCGGACCGGAACGGAACCGGGCATGGGTGCTCTTCCCGCGGGGGGCCTTGCCGGCGCAGGGGGAGGAACAGGAGGTTTGGCCCGGGCCTGCATCTCCCTTGCCCTCCGAATAGCCTCTTGCTGGAGGTACTGCATATCGTAGCTGTTGTTTGTATCGGCCATGGCCTCTACCCCTTAGAATAAGTTGAACAGTCCGCTGCTTTTGAGCAGGGGCAGAACACGCATCAGCTGAAGCAGCTTGATGGCTTCATCCAGTTTTTTCTGGCGCTCAGGGCCCAGAAGTGGCCGCAGCGCGTGCAGCAGCCGTGTGTTGTCGTCTTCCTGACGGATGGCGGAAAGCAGTGGCGCCACTTTCATAATGGTGGTCACCGTGTCGCCATCCAACGGGGACGTGGATTTCGGTTGCTCCGGCTGCGGCGGCTGTGGTGCGGGCGCTGGCGGAATTGCCGGCGCACCGGCGGCCGACCCACCCAAAAGACCGGCAA
Source organism: Clostridiales bacterium (assembly GCA_012839345.1). Classification (GTDB taxonomy): domain Bacteria; phylum Bacillota; class Clostridia; order Oscillospirales; family Acutalibacteraceae; genus Caproiciproducens. The sequence goes on from DUNN01000003.1 coordinate 35,915, forward strand.
GGTTCTTGATTTGTTCAAGACTGCCGGGGTTGTTCAGCAGCTCGCCGAGCTTCGAAGCAAGGTCATCCATTATTTTCCTCCCTTTATTTTTTTCATGAGCTGCTGTGCTTCCGGTGTGCTCAGAATTTTTTGCGTTGCGGTTTTGTCGGCCAGGATGCTTTCCAACGTCTTCTTGTCCTGATCGCTAAGCATGCTTAACAAACTGTTGATCATTTGCTTTTGATCTTCATTATTTGGCATACTATCACCCCATATCATTGTATGTTGAGGGTCTTGAATATATAACCCCCGCTGTGTGCTTTACGGCTTGTATTCTACGGGAACGGCATTCCATCGGCCGGAACGGTTTGCCCGTGTTTCGCTCCGGCAGCGGCGGGAATATTATAGATTGCTGTTCTAAATTATGTAATGCACGGAGAAACGGTGATAATGTTGACGGAAAAAATAACAGATCTTGAAACAAAGGAAGCGAACGATGCAATGCGGGTTTTAGTGGTGTCTGATACGCACCGGGATGAATACGCCCTGCGCAGGGCGATTTTAAGCCAACCCCGGGCCGAAGTGGTAATTCATCTGGGCGATGGCGAAGAGGAAGCCATTTTGATGAAAGAAAGCTTCCCCGATAAAATGTTTGTGCTGGTGCGCGGGAACTGCGACTGGAATTCCATGCTGCCCGTGAAAGAGGAAATTACCCTGATGCAAAAGCGCCTGTTCTGTACGCACGGCTATACGTATCGGGTAAAAATGGGATTGTGGGACGCAAAAGCGGCCGCGCGTGACGCAAAGGCGGATATTCTGCTTTATGGCCACACCCACGTGGCACAAACCGATTATGAGGACGGCCTGTATATTATGAATCCCGGCAGTCTGCACGGTTCCCAAGGAACGTACGGAATTATCGACATTACCTCCGCCGGCATCGTAACCAATATTCTGAAACTTCATTGAATGAACAGAAAAGTAGGGAAAGATTTTTCTTAGAATACGATTGACAGCGGATTTTTGGAATGCTACCCTTTTATAGAGAACGAATTATTACGGGAAACGATGAGGGAATCGCGGATTCCATCGTAAGGCCGCAGTTCAAAGCCGCGGATCATCTGACTTGAGTGGCTTTTGAAGGGCTTTCAACAGCGGTTCCCAAGAACCAATTCAGCTTATCATTTTATTTAGAAGGGATTGAGACTGATATGACAGAATATGAGAGATGGCTCAATACAGAACTGGATGACCCTGATTTAACGGAGGAACTCCGCAGCATTCAGAATCAGTCGGAAGAAATCAACGACCGGTTTTACCGCAATTTGGAATTCGGAACCGGCGGACTGCGCGGCGTAATCGGCGCCGGGACGAACCGGATGAACGTATATACGGTGCGAAAGGCGACGCAGGGCCTTGCGAATTACCTGAAAAAGCATACGAAAAAAGCCTCTGTGGCCATTGCATATGACAGCCGCATTAAGTCGGAGCTGTTCGCCCGCCAGAGCGCCGCGGTACTTGCCGCCAACGGAATCACCGCGCATATTTACCCGTGGCTTTCGCCTACGCCGACCCTTTCCTATGCCGTTCGGTACCTGAAATGCGATGCGGGCATCTGTGTAACCGCAAGCCACAACCCGGCCAAATACAATGGTTACAAGGTTTACGGCAGTGACGGCTGCCAGATTACCCTGAAAATGGCAGACGAGGTACTTGCTGAAATCAATGCGCTGGATATTTTCAATGATGTAAAGCAGATGGACTTTGACGAGGGTCTGCGCCAGGGCTTAATCCAGTATATTTCCGATGACGTGATCGACTCCTTCCTCGACGAGGTGCAGGGACAAAGCGTCATCGAAGGCACCTGTGACGGGCTGAAGGTGGTTTACACCCCGCTGAACGGCACGGGCCGCGTTTGTGTAACCCGGATTTTGGACCGCATTGGGGTAAAGGACGTTACCGTAGTGCCGGAACAGGAATTCCCGGACGGCCATTTCCCGACCTGCCCGTTCCCGAACCCGGAAATCCGGGAAGCGCTGCAAAAGGGCTTGGAATTAAGCGAACGGGTCAAACCCGACCTGCTGCTGGCCACGGACCCGGACTGCGACCGCTGCGGCATCGCTGTAAACCAGAATGGGAAATTCGTGTTGATGACCGGAAACGAAGTAGGCGTACTGCTGCTGGACTTTATTGCCCGCAGCCGGATTCAAAACGGCAAAATGCCGAAAAATCCTGTGGCGGTTACCACCATTGTCAGCACCGATATGGCGGACCCGGTAGCGAAGGAATACGGTATTGGCATGGTTCGCGTGCTGACCGGATTTAAATACATCGGCGACCAAATTGCGCTGTTGGAAGAAAAGCACGAAGCCGAACGCTATATTTTCGGATTTGAGGAGAGCTACGGTTATCTTTCCGGCGGCTATGTGCGCGACAAAGACGCGGTAGACGCCAGCATGCTCATTTGCCAAATGGCGTACGACTACAAGAAAAAAGGCATGACTTTGGTGGATGCCATGGAAGCGCTCTACCGTAAGTACGGTTATTATAAGAATTCCTTGATGAATTTCGGCTTTGAGGGCGAAGACGGCATGATTCAAATGGGGAAGATTATGGACACCCTGCGCCAAAATCCACCGAAGGAAATTGCGGGCGTTCCCGTAGTGGGATGGAGCGATTACCAGGCCTCTGTGCGCCACGACGGTGGAACAGAAACGGAAATTACCCTGCCGAAGTCCAACGTGTTGGAATATCGTATGGAAAACGGCGGCAAGCTGATTGTCCGCCCAAGCGGAACCGAGCCGAAAATCAAGATTTATCTTTCTGCGAACGCTGCCAGTCATGAAGCGTCGCAGGCACTGGTAAAGGAAATGGAGGCCGCGGTGCCCGCACTGCTGGGCATTTAACGGCTCGCCCGGCAAGGCAAAACGGGCGGGTTCCCGGTGAAAAGAATCAGCGGCACTTTCGTGCCGCTGATTTTGTTATGGAAGACAGTGCCGCTGCGCAACAACCGCGCAGGGGACAGGTACGGCAATACCGTGCGGAAAAGAGGGACATAATGGCAAAACGGTTTATCGACTGCGGAGCTTCCGATTTTCGGAATATGAATAAATATGAAATCTTGAAATCTATTGCCCAGAGCGAAGGACGCGTGCTGGCGTGTGAAACCATCGGCGCAGTACAGCCCATGTTGGGCAACCTGACCAACGCGGAGCTTGCGGCGGCTATGGGGGCGGATTTCCTGATTCTGAATATGTTTGACGTGAACGACCCTTTCCTGTGGGGGATGCCGCCGGTGGAAAAGGGTGAAATCATCCGTGAGCTGAAACGCTTGACGGGACGCATCATCGGCATTGAGCTGGAACCGCAGGATGGCAGCTACCCGGGCGCAGAGGACGAGGATGGGGAACGCATGGCCGACGGACGGCTTGCCACGCTGCAAAACGCACAGAAAGCCTGCGCCATGGGTGCGGATTTGATTGTGCTGACCGGCAGCCCGGCCGCGCTGGCGCAGAACCCCGCCATTATCGACTCGCTCCGGGAAATTTCAAAGGAGCTGGGCGATCGTGTAATTTTGGCCGCCGGGAAGGTACATCCTTCCGGCATGCTGAAAGAGTCAGGGCAAAAACTGATTACGAAAGACGATATCCGCCTGTTTGCGGATGCAGGGGCGGATCTTATCCTGTTGCCCGCACCGGGAACCGTGCCGGGCATTACGATGGAATATATCCGCTCGTTGGTGGAGTTTGCCCACAACGCGGGTGCGCTGACGATGACCACGGTGGGAACTTCGCAGGAGGGTGCCGATCCGGATACCATCCGGCAGATTGCCCTGATGTGCAAAATGACCGGTACGGATATTCATCACCTGGGCGACACAGGTTATGTGGGCATGGCGCTGCCGGAAAACATTATGGCCTATTCCATTGCGATTAAAGGGGTGCGGCATACCTACCGCCGAATGGCACGTTCTATTAATCGATAAGGCACAAAATAACTATTAATTATATAAGTTTAAAAAATTTTTTATAAAATACGTAGAAATTGTTGACATATTAACGGCTGCATGCTATTATAATTACAGTTATACGAGACAGAACAAACGTAGTTCGCGCGATATATTTGAATCAGCGCCATGCGTATGCATACTATCTTTTAAAGATAGGTCGGTCTGTATATTCACAGGAGGTTGAGGATTTTCCTCAACCTCCTTTTTCGTTGTATTTCGAAGAACAAGAAGAGCTTTGCCCGTATAGAAGGACCCCCCGGCTGTGCCGGGGGGTGGGGTAACTCTTCATATGAAAAGCAGGGGTCAGCCGTTTATTTCATGATCCCCGCCAGGCATGGAATTTTTCTTTTCTGAAGACGGAGAAGATTTGTGGGAAAGAATGTTTGTTTCCGATTTCCACAGCTGCTGTATCAGAAATTCTTCATCTAGTTCATAGAACGGCATGCAGGGTTCCGGTTTTTCGGGAAAGGATGCAAGCTGCTTTTCCATGACAATTAAATCATACCATTTTCCGAATTTATATCCGGTATTTTTATAAACACCCAGCGCATAATAGCCTTGACTGCGGTGAAACCCTTCGCTGGCGGGGTGTGGGTGCGTGATGAGCGCATACAGATTGATGTAGCCCTGCTCCCGAAGAATGGTTTCCATACAGGAGTACAATGCGGCGGCAATTCCCATGTGGTGGAATTCCGGTGCAAGGTAGATGCTGACCTCGGCGTCCCATTGGAACGCCGCACGGGGGCGGAAACGGGCCGCATAGGCGTAGCCGGCCGCCTGGCCGTCCACTTCACAAATCAACCACGGAAATTGGTTTGTGACGGTTTGAATCCGGTTTTTAAAATCCTTTAATCCAGGCACTTCATATTCAAAGGTAATTGCTGTGTCCCGCACATAGGGAGCATAGATTTCCAGCATGGTTTTTGCGTCGCCTATATTGGCGAAACGGACTTTTATTTGTTTCATTCAAATCGACCTTTATTAACAGTATTCCTAAACGGATTATAGCACGGAAACCGGGGGATTCCTAGAGAGTAAACGGATGTAATATATGGCATCTTAGTTTCCCATTTTTAAAACGCTAAAAATGTAAGAACCGCTTGACAAACCCGAGCGGTTCGTCTAAACTAACTATAGACACCCCACCGGGGTGTAGGGTTTTGCTTTTAAGGGGTGATAATATGAAGCAAAAATATAATATTACGGGAATGACCTGCTCCGCTTGTTCCGCTGCGGTGGAAAAGAGCGTGCGAAAGGTGGAGGGGGTTGCTTCTGTTCAGGTGAACCTTCTAACCAACAGTATGGCGGTGGATTACGATGAAGCGGTAACCGAAAGTGGCGCAATTATCCGTGCGGTGGAAGAAGCAGGCTATGGGGCCTCCGAACAGCGCGCGGGCAGCAAAGCGGAGCAACCAGTGAAGGTTGCGCCTTTGGAAGGGCAGCTCCGTGGGATGAAACGTCGGCTGATCGTTTCCTTTTCGTTTTTGATTCCTTTGCTCTACATTTCCATGGGGTATATGCTGGGACTTCCTCTGCCGGGGTGGCTCCACGGCACGCAAAACGCGGCGGTATTTTCGTTCCTGCAGTTTTTGCTTACGCTCCCGGTTGTTTTTGTAAACCGCAGTTATTATCAGGTGGGCTTTAAAACGCTGGCACACCGGTCGCCCAACATGGATTCGCTGATTGCCATCGGTTCCTCCGCCGCGCTGGTGTACGGCGTATTTGCCATTTTTAAAATCGGCTATGCACTAGGCCATGGCGACAGCATGACGGCGGAGCATTACAGCATGGACCTGTACTTTGAGTCTGCCGCAACTATTTTGACGCTGATTACGCTCGGCAAGTTTCTGGAAGCTCGTTCCAAGGGGAAAACATCGGAAGCGCTGGCAAAGCTGATGGACCTTGCGCCGAAAACTGCCGTGGTTCTGCGCAGCGGGCAGGAGCAGGAAATTCCGGTGGAACAGGTTGCCGTGGATGATATTGTTGTGGTCCGGCCGGGGCAAAGCATTCCGGTGGACGGCGTGGTGACAGAAGGCAGCTCGGCGGTGGACCAGTCCGCCCTGACGGGCGAAAGCATTCCGGTGGAAAAGCAGCCGGGTGACCCGGTGATGGCTGCCACCATCAACAAAACCGGATTTTTGAAATTTCGCGCGCAAAAAGTGGGCGAAAATACAACGCTAGCTCAGATTATCGCGCTGGTAGAGGATGCGAACGCGACCAAAGCCCCGATTGCCAAGCTGGCGGATCGGATCAGCGGCATTTTTGTGCCGGTGGTCATCGCCATCGCCGTGCTGTCCGCCGCCGTGTGGCTGCTATTGGGACAGTCGTTTGAATTTGCCCTTTCCACGGCGATTGCAGTTCTGGTGATTTCCTGCCCCTGTGCGCTGGGCCTTGCCACGCCGGTGGCTATTATGGTTGGCACGGGGCGCGGCGCTTCCAACGGCATTCTGATTAAATCAGCGGAAGCGTTGGAGGTAGCCCGCTCGGTCAAAACGGTGGTGCTCGACAAAACCGGTACCCTTACGGAGGGAAAACCCCGTGTGACGGATCTTTTTCCCGCGTTCGGTGTTTCGGAAGAGGAACTGCTCGGGGTTGCGGCTTCGCTGGAACAGCCCTCGGAACATCCGCTTGCCGGGGCGATCTTGGAATATGCTCAGGAAAGAAAAGTCAAAATCCGCCCGGTGGAGGCGTTTTCCGCCATTCCTGGGAAAGGGGTATCCGCCGTGCTGGACGGGACAACATATTTTGCGGGGAATCCCGCACTGATGGATCAGCAGGGAATTGATGCCTCATCCGTAGCGAAGCAGGCAGAGGCACTGGCGCAGGCTGGGAAAACGCCGCTTTATTTTGGCGGCGCGGGCCGGCTGCTCGGCGTAATCGCCGCGGCGGATGTCATTAAGCCAACCAGCCGTGAAGCGGTTGCACAGTTTAAGGCAATGGGCATCGACGTAGTAATGCTGACCGGCGATAACCGCCGTACAGCGGAAGCCATCCGCGCGCAGCTTGGAATTGACCGCGCGGTTTCCGAGGTGCTCCCGCAGGACAAGGAAGCCGAAGTTCGCCGGATTCAGCAGCAGGGCGGCAAGGTGGCTATGATTGGTGACGGAATCAACGATGCCCCGGCGCTGGTACGTGCCGACGTAGGCATCGCCATCGGCGCGGGAACGGATATTGCGATTGATTCTGCGGACATAGTGTTGATGAAGAGTGACCTGATGGACGCAGTTACGGCCATTCAACTCAGCCGCGCGACGCTGCGCAATATCAAAGAAAACCTGTTCTGGGCGTTCTTTTACAACTGCATTGGCATTCCGCTTGCGGCGGGCGTTTTTTACGCCCTGTTCGGCTGGACGCTCAGCCCCATGTTTGCCGCAGCGGCCATGAGCCTGAGTTCCGTCTGTGTGGTGACCAATGCCCTGCGGCTTCGCTTTTTCCACCCCCGCAGGGAAACGATTTCTATCAACGGCGTAAAACAGACCTCCACGGAGCATTCCGTGATAAATATACAACAAAATACGGCATTGCCGGAAGGAGAAGATTTGACCATGAAAAAAGTAATTACCATTCAGGGAATGAGCTGCGAACACTGCCAGAAGCGCGTGGAAGACGCACTGAACGCCATTACGGGCGTAGAGGCCAAGGTGGACTTAAAAAAGGGAACTGCAACGGTATCCATGAAGGACCCGGTCGATGATGAAACGCTGAAAAAGGCAGTCAGCGACGCGGGGTACAAACCGGTCAAGGTGGAAGAGAAAAAGGGCCTGTTCGGCAAATAAACAGATGGGGGATACACGGATGCAAGCGGACAAGGCGAAAGTGACCCGGCTGCTCAAGACCGCGCGCGGCCAGCTGGACGGTCTGCTGAAAATGGTGGAGGACGACCGTTACTGTACCGATATTTCCAACCAGCTGATGGCCACACAGGCGATTCTGCGCGCAGCCAATAAAGAAATTCTGCACGCGCATTTGAACTGTTGTGTGCGGGAAGCATTTGAGCAGGGCGATGAGCTGGAGAAAAATAAAAAAGTTGAAGAAATATTAGCAATGCTTGATCAACTGACCAAATAACAAACAAAACTCAAACAGGGCCGGAAGAAATTTCATTCTTCTTGGCCCTACTTTTATGGAATTAATCGGAATAAGTAGCTTTTGATTTAATTTATAAAAAAGATTAATACATAAATTTATATAATTTTTGTATATTTAATTTAAATAGCGTAATATGGTATATTAATAAAATATTAAATTTGCCGATACTCTTATTGCGGGATGATGCATCAGCCAACGGCAGAAAAGGAAAATCCTTTCCGCAGAAATTCTATGAAAGAGAAGCATGAAATGATAAAAGGGAAAAGCAGAAAAAGCAGGTCGATATCCCTGCAGAGAAAACTGATGTCTATGTTAATTCTTTTGGCGATGAGTGTCTCGCTGGTTTTAGGAACTTCTTCAGCGATTATTCTTTACACCAATGAAAGAGAAAGTATGATTTCCGAAGTCAATTCCAGCGCAACGGCATATAACCGTTATGTGCAGAAAGCCATTGAGAAATTCAAGCTGAATGCGGAAGCGATTGCGCAGGATGAGGAAATTACGGATATGACGAAAACTTTGGAGCAGCGCAATACGCGTATGGCGGAGCTTGCCGAAAAATATGGCTTTGTTGAGGTAATGGCAGCGGATTCCACTGGGCAGACCAACAACAATACCTCGGTGCAGGACCGCGATTATTTTCAAGCGGCCATGGCAGGAAAAACCTACATATCTTCCACGCTGGTTCGGAAAACGGACTCCAGCATTGCGCTGATGGTAGCGACGAAGGTGAACAACGGAACGAATTTCAATGGAATTGTAATTGCTGTTCTGTCCAGCGATACGTTCAGCAAGATGGTTGATGAGATTGCGGTCGGTCAGCGCGGGTATGCTTTTATTGTGGACAAGGACGGAAAAATCATTGCACATAAAAACCGCACGAATGTGACAGACTTTGTCAACTACGTCGACAAGGCGAAACAAGACCGTTCCTATGCCGAAGTCGCGGGATTAATCAATACCATGATGCAGGGCAAAACCGGCACCCAAATCGTAACCTTTGAGGGAGAGCGGCAGTGCATTGGCTATTCGCCGATTTCAGATACCGACGGATGGTCAATTGCCGTAAGTGCCAATACCTACGAGATGACAAGGGGCTTTTATTCCTCCATCAACCTGACGGTAATTCTCATGATGCTGATGGTCATCGTTTCCATTTTGATTGGGTATTTCAATTCGCGTTCCATCACAGCTCCCATTAAGGTTCTGATAGATCGTATTCAAAAGCTGGCGCAGGGCGACCTGCACTCTGAAGTGCCCAACGTGCAAGGGGTTACGGAAATCAATACGTTGGCGCAGTCCTGTGCCAGCATGACCGACACATTAGGGCGCTACGTGGGCGAAATGTCCGACATTATGGACCGCCTTGCGGATGGCGACTGCACGGTGGAAACCCGGGAGGATTACAAGGGCGACTTTGTGCGCATGGAATCCTCGATGAAAACGATTATCGACAACCTGAATCAAATTTTTGAGGGCATCCGTTCCTCCGCCAATCAGGTGGCCAACGGCGCGGAACAGGTTTCCAGTACAGCACAGGCTCTTTCCCATGGCGCCACCGAACAGGCGAGTTCCATTGAGGAGCTTTCTGCAACCATTACCGATATTGCCAGAGAGGTGAACCAGAACGCGTCCAATGCGTCGAACGCAAGCCAGTATTCCCATGAGGCTGCCTCCGAGGTGGAACGCGGGGATCGCCACATGAACGAGATGATCGACGCCATGGGCGAAATCAGTGAGTCTTCCGGGCAAATCGAAAAGATTATCAAAGTCATTGAGGATATTGCGTTCCAGACCAATATTCTGGCGCTGAACGCGGCCGTGGAAGCAGCACGCGCGGGCGAAGTGGGCAAAGGCTTCGCCGTGGTGGCGGACGAAGTGCGCAACCTGGCAGGGAAAAGCGCGGCTGCTGCGAAAGACACGACCCAGCTGATTCAGCGGTCCATGGAAGCCGTGGATAAAGGTTCTAAAACTGCGGCTGAAACTGCAGAATCCCTGAAACAAATCATAGAGGCAACCAGAAAAACCTCTGAATTGATTGAGGCGATTTCCGAAGCGTCCAACCATCAGGCAACCGCCATCAATCAGGTGACCCAGGGGGTCGACCAGATCTCCGCCGTGGTGCAGACGAATTCTGCCACCAGTGAAGAGAGCGCCGCTACCAGCAAGGAATTAACCGCACAGGCGCAGAAAATGCGCAGCACGCTGGCGTTTCTCCGGTTGAAGGAACAGGCGCCCCGGGCGAATGATTCCGAGCAAAAGGATTAAGACGGTTTCAAAATATCGGATTCCCGCGAAAAACCTGTATTTTTCTTTCGCGTATAAGTCGAAATCCCTCCATAAAACGAAACGGCATACGCCTTTTGGCGTATGCCGTTTCGTTTTCACTCTTTCCGCAGGTCCGCTTGTACCGCGGCACCGGAAAGGGAACTTCCATTAGAGAGAAGCCTTGTAAATCGCCAAAACATCCTTTTCATCGAGCGGGTAATAGGCATTCTCCAATCCCATGGACGCTGCTTTCTTGGCCATGATTTCCAGATTTTCTTCGCCAATGCCGACTTCGCGGAGCGTGGAGGGAATGCCGATTTCCGTAAAGAAATCCCGCGTCTTCTGAATGGCCTGTTTCGCAATCTCCATCTTGTCCAAGTCCTCACGGATGCCCCATACGTTGATTCCGTATTCCGCAAACCGGTCCACCGTGCTCTTGTCGTGTTCCAACACATAGGTCATCCAGTTCGGGGTCAAAATGGCAAGCCCAACGCCATGGGTAATGTCATAAAACGCGCTGAGCTCGTGCTCCATGGGGTGTGCGCTCCACGCGACACCCGCGCCGTAGGATAGAATTCCGTTGATTGCGAGGCTGGACGCCCACATCAGGTTTGCGCGTGCTTCATAGTTATGGGGGTCATTTACGGCGATCTTTCCGTATTTGATGCAGGTCTTCAGCAGGCCTTCCGCAAAGCGGGCCTGAATGAATGTGCCCGGAACGCGGTTGAAGTACACTTCAAAAATATGGCTCATAATATCCGCCGTACCGGCTGCGGTTTGATTTTTCGGCACGGAATATGTGTATTCCGGGTCAAGAATGGAAACCTTCGGTTTTAGTGCAAGGCCGGCGGTGCCGAACTTGTCGTTCTTGCTCATGTCGGAAATTACCGCGTTTCCGTTCATTTCGGAACCGGTTGCGGCAAGGGTCAGCACTGTAACAAGAGGAAGCGCCCGCTTGATTTTTTCGGGGTGGATGACCAAATCCCAGGCATCGCCGTCATAGCAGGCGCCCGCTGCAACGACCTTTGCGCAGTCAATGGAGCTGCCGCCGCCGACCGCCAGAACGATATCCACATTGTTCTCTTTGCAAAGGCGGACTCCTTCCCGTACGGATTCAATCTTTGGATTCGGTTCCACGCCGGAAAGTTCAAAAACCGGAATGTTGTTTTCCTTCAGCTGGGCAAGGACCTTATCATACAGGCCAGTCCGCTTAATGCTGCCTCCGCCGTACACCAGCAGGGCGCGTGTCCCGTACAAGCTGACAGCCTCCCCAAGGCGGGCGATTTGGCCTTTGCCAAACAGAACCTTTGTCGGAATGTAATACTCAAAATTGTTCATGTGAACCATCCTTTCTTTTTTAGAATCCGCTTCTTCCAATTTATCACTATTGTAGCATATCATACCCCGCCATTCAATCAGGTCGGCCGTAAAATCAGGGCTTTTTTGGGGTTGGCCGAAGGCATGTCCGGGGGGGAACCGGATGCCGTCGAGATCCTCCAAAATCGCAGTTCGTTTTTTCTATTGTGGACTGGCGGGTGAGTTACCAAACTCTTGCATTTTTATTTCCAATCGGCTATCATGGGAGCAAACAGTTATTCCTTTCGGTCGGTTCGAAAGGAGCCTAAAGGAGGCATTCGATGAAAGCGCTGATCACAGGTGCAAGCTCGGGCATTGGGCGCGATATGGCGCGAATTCTGAGCGATAAAGGATATGATGTGATACTGGTAGCCCGCAGGCGGGAACGGTTGGAACAGCTGGCCAGTACCCTCAAAACAAAAACAGAGATTATTACCGCCGACCTGTCCAAACCGGAGGAATGTTTCCGTGTGTTTGAGCAGGTGAAAAACGATGCGGTGGATGTGCTGATTAACAACGCAGGCTTCGGCCTTTTCGGTGCGTTCGACGAAACCGACCTGGACCGGGAGCTACAGATGCTGGATACGAATATCCGTGCGGTCCATATCCTGACCAAGCTGTTTTACCGCCAGATGAAGGAACGGGATTCGGGTTATATTCTCAACGTCGCGTCCTCTGCGGCGTTTTATCCAGGACCGCTGTTGTCGTCCTATTATGCGTCCAAGGCCTATGTGTTCCGACTGACGGAAGCCCTGTCGGAAGAACTCCGGCGTTCCGGCAGCCATGTGCATGTTTCCGTGCTTTGCCCGGGGCCGGTGCACACGGAGTTCGATTCGGTCGCGCAGGTAAAATTCAGCGTGAAGGGGCTGGAAAGCCAAACGGTGGCTGCCTACGCCATTGACGGCATGTTCCGGGGCAAGCTTGTGCTGGTGCCGGGCGGAATCATGAAATGCGCCCACGTTTTGGGTCGCTTTGTTCCCGATAAGCAGCTTTTGAAAATCGCGTATCATATGCAGAAGCGGAAAACGCAGTAAAACAGAATCCTATGGGATGCCATGGAATCAGAATTCAATGGAATTTGAATTCCATGGCATCAATTTTATTTTACGTTCCCTCTCAGAAAAATTCGGTCGAATTTCGGAGGGCATATTTTTGTTTTGGGCAGCATACCATTCATTGATCTGCGGGTGACCATGAATGGGAGGGAAAGCAATGGCTGAGGTTGCGGCGAATGAGTTCAATCAAGATTTTTTGGATATTTTGGAGCTTTGGGACCTAAATTATTCCATGGTAATGGACTGCCGCGCAAAAGCGTGCGAACTGTATGTAAAAGCGTTTTCCGACCAGGAAAGCGCTGTTTTTGGAAGCTATCAGCTCACGGTTCTATATAAGAAATCATATGTGGGCGATGATAAAAATTTTGCCACATATAACGTCCGAAAAAACATCTGTATAAAAATTCCCTATGCGGCGGCGCAGAATGCCCAAGCGGAGCTCCTTTTAGAGCCGGTGTGCCCATTCCGGTACGAAGGCAGCACGCAGAAAAACGCTGCGTGGAGGGTGCAAATCAAAGGGAAAATCCGAATTTTCCGCGCGGCCGAAGAGGAAGCGCCGAAGGAGGAAGAATGCCTGAAAGAGGAAGAACCATCTCCGTCTAGCGGGGAAAAGCCGAACGGCGCAGCGGAAATGCTGGTGGAATCCGACACCCTGCAGTTTGAGGAAAACGAGGATTTCCCCATGGAACAGCTGCTGGAGATGGATCTGGATTCACTGAAAAAGCTGAAGGAGCAGAAAAAACTATAAAAACACCGGCGGGGCCGCGTTATCAGCCCCGCCGGTGGATACTACGAAATTTGAGGGAAATCGTTTGGTTTAATATTCGGGCTGTACCTTGACTTCCTCAATGCGGATGATCTTAGCAGAGATTTTGACCAGGATTTTTTCGAGAAGCTTGTTATAGGTTACTGCCCAATCCGGAGCGCCTTTGCACGGGGGATTTGGGTCCAGCAAGTCTTCTTTTTCGCCTTCCACAACCGCACTTAAAATTTCTACCTTGTCACAGTCTTTCACTTTTTCCTTCGTCTTAATTTCAACGAAGGTAGAGAAATAGGCGCGCGTTGTAAAATGATACACAGGCCCGTTTACATCTTCGCAGGTGAAGTCCGTGATGGTCTTATAATTTACGTTTTTATCTACGTAACCGTTGATAATTACTTTATTCAGCCACCACTTCTGGTCATAGTCCTTGTCGTCGTAGCAGTCATCGTAGTTCACGGAGGGAACCAGTTTTGCTTGCGTGATGACCACGTATTTATCTACGTCTTTAATTCGGAAAATTGGGGGACTTGGCGGAGAAATCATGGATTCCTTTACGACAAGGTGCTGCTTTTCCCCTTTACCAAGGATAACAGGAACCTGTATTGTCTTTTTGGGCGGCTTCGGAGGAGGGGGAGGAAGTGGTCCGAGATATTCTTTGGTATCTATTTCACTCATAAGAACGATTCACACTCTTTTCTAAATGTTAGAGGACCAGGACTGTTATATTATATGTGGGCAAGGCTCTATCCGATACAGTGCGGTGAATCCGGCGCGGCCAGGGTTTCATCCGGCCGTTTCGATGAAAAAAGTGGTGCCGCAAAAGGAAGATTTCTTCCTTTTGCGACATCACTTTCTCGGGATATGCAAATTCAATTGCTAAAATCGGCACTTTTTAAAACACGGGCGGTGAGGCCGGGGTTCCCGGTTCACGCGCCCGTGTTCTTTGATGTGCGGATAGTTATTTTCCTTGAAAAGGAGGGAAAATTAGATTCTTGCTACGCCGGTCTTGCGGGCGGCTTCTGCAACCGCTTTTGCAACGGCAGCAGCAACATTCTTGTCGAGTGCGCTCGGAATGATGTAGTCCGGGGAAAGTTTGTCATCGGTAACAAAGGATGCAATCGCCCTTGCGGCGGCAATCTTCATTTCGTCGTTGATGTCGCTTGCGCGCACGTCAAGCGCACCGCGGAAGATGCCCGGGAATGCAAGCACGTTGTTGATCTGGTTCGGGAAGTCGCTGCGGCCGGTGCCCACAACGGCAGCACCTGCGGCTTTTGCAACGTCCGGCATAATTTCCGGAACCGGGTTTGCCATTGGGAAGAGGATCGGGTCCTTGTTCATGCTCTTGACCATTTCTGCGGTGACGCAGTTCGGAGCGGAAACGCCGATGAACACGTCCGCGCCCTTGAGCATGTCGGCAAGGGTACCACTGCGCTTTTCTCTGTTGGTGATGCGCGCCATTTCTTTCTTTTCTTCATTCAAACCTTCGCGGCCCTCATAGATCGCGCCGGTGCGGTCGCACATGATCACGTTCTTAAGGCCGAGAGCGATGAGCAGCTTAATGATGGCGATACCGGCAGCGCCTGCGCCGCTGGTGACAACTTTAATTTCTTCAATCTTCTTGCCGGTCAGTTTCAATGCGTTGAACATAGCGGCAAGGGTAACAACGGCGGTGCCGTGCTGGTCGTCGTGGAAAATCGGAATATCGCAGCATTCCTTCAGCTTGCGTTCGATTTCGAAGCAGCGGGGAGCGGAAATATCCTCCAGGTTTACGCCGCCAAAGCTGCCGGCGAGCAGGCGAACCGTGTTGACAATGTCGTCCACGTTCTTGGAACGCACGCAGAGCGGGATTGCGTCCACATTGCCGAATGTCTTAAACAGGGCGCATTTGCCTTCCATAACCGGCATACCGGCTTCCGGGCCGATGTCGCCAAGGCCGAGCACTGCAGTGCCGTCGGTTACGACCGCAACCAAGTTGGAACGGCGGGTCAAATCGTAGCTTTTATTAACATCTTTCTGAATTTCCAGGCAGGGCTGTGCAACGCCGGGGGTATAGGCGAGGGAAAGATCGTCGCGGGTTTCCAGAGGAGCGCGGCAGATTACTTCGATTTTGCCTTTCCATTCGGCATGTTTTTTCAGTGATTCTTTTGCGTAATCCATTCTAAACATCCTTTCAAGGTCATTCATTCTGCAAATTTTACCGGAACCGCCGTCCGGCCCAAAAAACATTCTATTTCAGGCTTGAGCCGGGGAAAGCGGGGGGGGCAAACTGACTTTTGTTATTATTATAACAATCTTTTATCGGAAAAGAAAGGGTTTTGGCGCGATTTGCACCGAAAAGTTGCGATGCCGTGAATTGAATTAGATGTTGACAGAGGAAATAACGGTCTTCAGGGCGTTGCAGCTTGCGACAAACTGTTCCTGTTCCTCGTTGGTCATCGGCGGAGCCATCAGGTTGGTCAGGCCATCGGAACCAAGCAGGGCCGGCAGGCTGACGCACACGTCGCTGACACCGTATTCGCCGTGCAGCATGGTGGACAGGGTCAAAACGGAATTGGTATTGCGCAGGATGCATTCGCAGATGCGGCAGGTGGAAAGTGCGATGGCATAGAAGGTAGCGCCCTTCAGCTTAATGACCTTTCCGCCGGACTTGTGCACGTCCTCCAGAATGGCAGCGTGGTCCAGTTCCTGATAATTCGGGTTCTTCACGCGCATGCTGGAAAGGTAGGTATCCATCGGGACGCCGCTGATGCTGGTCAGGGACCACGGAATCATGGAGCTGTCGCCGTGCTCACCGAACACATAGGCATGAACACTCTTCGGGCTGACGCCAACGTTCTGTGCGATTGCAGCGCGCAGACGGCTGGTGTCGAGCAGGGTACCGGAACCGAATACCTGAGACTCCGGCAGGCCGGTGGTTTTCAGAATGGTGTAGGTAATGATGTCAACCGGGTTGCTGACCACCACGTACTTTGCGTTCGGAGCATATTTCAAAGCCTGCGGCATAACGCTCTTGATGATGTTGATGTTGCCCTGGGCAAGATCAATTCTTGTCTGGCCGGGTTTACGAGCGCTGCCAAGGGTTACGATAACAATGTCGGAATCCTTAATATCCGGGTAGTCACCGTTAAAAATATCAACTGGCGGGCACAGAGCAGTTCCCTGATAAATGTCCATTGCTTCGCCTTCGGCCTTTTCCTTGTTGATGTCGACCAGAACAATTTCTGATGCAAGGCCCTGCACGGTCAGCGTGTAAGCAATGGTAGCGCCTACATTACCCGCGCCAAGAATACTGATTTTGTTTCCTTTTTCCATGATATCACTTCTCCTGTAAATACTGAAAATATATGAATTTTGCGCGTATCCCCAGCTTTTTCGCTTCCGGCTCGCGGTTTCAGGGAAAAGCCGCGCGGGGGGAGACGGAACATGTGAAAACACGCAAAGCAAAATTGTCTAAAAAAATGCCCAGCGGTTCAGTCTTCGTCCGGCATACGGTAGCCAACGCCCACTTCGGTCAAAATATATTTCGGCTCCGCCGGATTTTTTTCAATTTTTCGCCGGATATTTGCCATGTTTACCCTTAGAATCTGGCGGTCGTTCTGGGCGAACTGCCCCCAAACCTGATTCAATATATAGGAATATGTCAGCACCTGACCGACGTGCTTGCAAATCAGGGTGACAATTTTAAATTCGTTTTGCGTCAGGTGCACGTCCTTGCCGTCCACCGTGACAATCCGCTTTTTAAAGTCTACGGCTAAGTCACCCCGCGTGAACTTTCCGTCCGGAAGATCCTCACCCATTTCCATTTTGATTCCGTGGCGGATGGCAGCGCGGATACGCGCCATCAGTTCGGAGGAACCGAACGGTTTGGTAATGTAATCGTCCGCGCCAAGGTCGAGTGCTTCGACTTTTTGCTGTTCCTCACCGCGTGCAGAAACAACCAGAATCGGAATTCCCGACCATTCGCGCGTTTTGCGCAGAACCTCCAGCCCATCCATGTCTGGCAGGCCAAGGTCTAACAGAATCAAATCGGGGCAGTGAGAGGAAATGAGCGAAATCGCTTCCGCTCCGTTCGTCGCGTTAATGGTGCGGTATCCGTTGGCCGTCAGAACGGTGGAAATGAAGTGCGCAATGGCGTCCTCGTCTTCTACAATTAAAACAGTGGTTTTATTCGTCATGAGAGTTCGCCTCCTCCAGCGGGAGCGTAAACGTGAAAACGGCGCCTCCGTCCGGCCGGTTTGCGGCGGTAATCGTACCGCCGTGCGCGCGGACAATGGACTTGCAGATGGACAACCCGACTCCGCTTCCGCGGGTGGAGTCGCTGTTGTCGGAAGGATAGCCGTCAAAAATATGGGGAAGCAGCGTTTCGGAAAGACCCTTTCCGCGGTCGCGAACTTCAAAGACGGCGTTTTTCTGTTCTACCCCAACTTGAAGCTCGATGGGCTGGGTGGCGCCGGCGTGCCGCACCGCGTTTTCCAGCAGGTTAATCAGAACCTGTTCAATCAGCGTTGCGTCCATGGGGACCATCAGGAACTCTTCAGGAACCGAAACGTGGACGGCTGCGCCCGGAAAACGTTTTTTCAACCGGGTGACGGATTCCGCCGCGATTTCCTCAACGGCTTCCGGCTGCTTTTTCAGCCGTGCGGGTGCGCTGTGGATGCGTGTGACGGTCAGCAGGTTTTCCACCATGCGGATCAGCCACTGCGCCTCCTGGTGAATGTCGCTGATCAGGCGGTTTCGCGTTTGGGGGTCAATGCGCTCCGGGTTTTCCAGAATTGCGGAACTGGCGCCGATAATGCTGGTCAGCGGTGTGCGCAGGTCGTGGGAAACGGAGCGGAGCAGGTTGGTGCGCATTTTTTCCTTTTCTGCTTCCACCACAGCCGCCTGCTGCTTTTCGGAAAGCCTTTGACGTTCCAGCGCAAGGGCAGTTTGCGAAATTAGCATTTCCAAAAAGGTAAGAATATTTACAGCCGGTTCCCCATCCTGCGTAACAAGAAAACCCACTGCGCCAAGCATGCATCCGTGGGCAGCAACCGGAAAATAGCAGGCCGCGGCTTTCGGGCAGATTTTCGTGCCCGCCCCGGTTCTTACCCCGGTTACAAAGGCCTGATGTGCAGCTTCCTGTTCGTCCATGGAACAAAGCGTCAGCGCGTCGCGGTCGCAGGTGGTTTTCAGCGTGCCGCGGCCTCCGGCCGCAGGGTCCTCCGTATAAAATATGACGGAGCGCTTCAAAGTTCGGAATAAGTATTCCAGCGTAAGGGAAACAATGGAGTCAATTCCGCCGGCGGAAAGAAGCTTTTGGGAAAACTCATAAAGGTTGTCCGTGCGTTTTTCCCGCAGTAAGGCAAGGCGGGCGTGTTCCCTCAGGCGCACGGTGGCCGTGCTGGTCATTAAGGAAACGACCAGCATGCTGAAAAATGTAATGGAATAGCCGGAAGAAAACTCCAGCGTATGATAAGGAACGGTAAAGAAGTAATTGGTGCCGAATACGCCCAGAACCGAGGCGATGATTCCCCACAGGTAACCGGAGGTGAAACGGCTTACCAGCACTACGGCCAGAACGTAAATCACGCCGATGTTGTCGTTGCTCCCCGACCAGCGGGAAACAAGCAACGAAATTCCCGTGACGGCGGCTGGAATCACAAGGGTTACCGCAGCGTCACGAATGGGTGACGGTAGTCTGGAAAGTGCCGCGTATTTTTGATTTCGAGTAATTTTCAACCACTTCCTTCTTCGGATTCAGCCAGGGATGAAAAGCAGTTGATTCTTTACGAAAAAACGACCGAATGGCTTGAATCATTCATGCAAAAGCAACAAAAAAGCAGGGCGTTACAACGCATATTTTTAATTGCAAGAACAAAGATTGATAAAAATTTAACACCAAAATCAAAATTTACGCCATTATAATAAATATCATAGCACAATTCGTCACAGGATAAAAGGGGAAAGCCGAAAATTTTTTTAGGGCCTGAAAAACGACCGTTTTTACGCCCCGGCAAAAAATATGCTTCAAATGAAAGCGCATGAAAGGAAAACGGATAAAACGAGAGGAAAACGGAGAAATTTGGAATGATTCAAGGTACACTTTGAATTATTGCTGAAATATTAAATCATATAAATATTTAAAGCGAAAAACATTGACATTTATAGTGCTTTATCGTACTATTAATTTCAGTTTTAATACACCTTAAAAGTCCGGACTCAAACTCGCCTAAAGCGGGCAGGACCTCCGAGGCCTTCGACCGTTGGCAATTCACTTTTCACGGGAGAACATAAGGTGGAGGAACCGGCGAAACAGAAATTTAGGAAGGGGCGTGATGATAAGGTTGGAAAATAAGCTGAAATTATACGGCTTTAACAACCTCACAAAAACACTTAGCTTCAACATCTATGATGTGTGCTATGCAAAAAGTGAGCGGGAGCAGAAAGACTATATCGCTTACGTGGACGAGCAGTACAATTCCGAACGATTGACGAACATCCTTTGTGACGTAACGGAAATGATCGGTGCGCACGTGCTGAATGTAAGCAAGCAGGATTACGACCCGCAGGGGGCCAGCGTGACGATTTTAATTACCGAAGAGTCGCTGCCCGTAACCTGTATTGACCCGTCCTGCAATCAGGGCGAGATCGATATTCTGAAAACGCGGAATACCGTGGTCGGCCATCTGGATAAAAGCCACGTTACCGTTCATACCTATCCGGAGTACCATCCGGATAACGCGATCGCCACCTTCCGCGTGGACATTGATGTTTCCACCTGCGGCGAGGTTTCCCCGCTGAACGCGCTGAATTACCTAATCGGCAGCTTCGATTCGGATATTATCACCGCCGATTACCGCGTGCGCGGTTTTACTCGGGATGTTGACGGCAGAAAATTGTTTATTGATCACAACATTACTTCCATACAGGATTATATAGATGATGCGACGCTCCGGAAATACGATGCGATTGACGTGAACGTCTATCAGGCAAATCTTTTTCATACGAAAATGCTAATTAAGGAAATTAATCTGCAGAACTACCTGTTCAATACCGATGTGTACGAGCTGCCCCCAAAGGAAAGGCTGCGCATCACCAACAGCCTTCGCCGGGAAATGATTGAAATTTTCAGCGGCTCCAACATCTACGACGGGGAACGCTGAACTATGAATACAGCGGGAACAGGAAGAGAAATGGAGCGGTTCAATCAAAACAGGGCGCCGGTTTACGAGGCGCTGGAACAATACAAGGAAGCGCGCGTGGTGCCGTTTGACGTGCCGGGCCACAAGCGTGGAAAAGGCAATCCCGAACTAACCGCCTTTCTGGGGGAGCGCTGCCTGACGGTGGATGTGAACTCCATGAAGCCGCTGGACAACCTCTGCCATCCGGTCTCGGTCATTAAAGAGGCGGAGGAGCTTGCCGCCGACGCGTTCGGCGCGCAGGACGCGTTTTTTATGGTGAACGGCACCACCTCCGCAGTGCAGAGCATGGTGATGAGCGCCTGCAAGCGCGGCGAAAAAATTATTATGCCGCGCAATGTGCACCGCAGCGCCATTAACGCGCTGATTCTGAGCGGTGCGGTTCCAGTTTATGTTAACCCGGGCATCGACCGGCGGCTGGGCATTCCGCTTGGCATGGCGCTGGAGGATGTGGAGCGTGCCATTCAGGAAAATCCGGACGCCAAGGCGGTGCTGGTCAACAACCCCACCTATTACGGCATTTGTTCCGACCTGCGCGCGATTGTAGAACTGGCGCACCGCCACAATATGGCCGTGCTGGCGGATGAAGCGCACGGCACGCATTTCTATTTCGGCGAAGGTCTGCCCGTTTCCGCCATGGCCGCCGGTGCAGACATGGCGGCGGTCAGCATGCACAAAACCGGCGGTTCGCTGACCCAGAGCTCGCTGCTGCTGTCCAACGGACGGATTCCCGAGGGATATATCCGGCAGATTATCAACCTGACGCAGACGACCAGCGGGTCATACCTACTGATTTCGTCGCTGGATATTTCCCGCCGCAATTTGGCGCTGCGCGGGAAAGAAATTTTTGATAAGGTCACCCGGCTGGCGCAGTACGCGCGGGAGGAAATCAACCGCATCGGCGGATACTACGCGTTTTCGCGCGAACTGAACGGTTCCCCGGCGGTGTATGATTTCGATGTGACCAAACTCTCCGTGAATACGCTGGAAATCGGCCGCGCGGGCATCGAGGTGTACGATATTCTGCGGGACGATTACGGAATCCAGATTGAATTTGGTGACATCGGCAATATTCTGGCCATCATCTCCGTGGGCGACACCGAGCTTGCAGTGGAGCGGCTGGTTTCCGCACTGTATGAAATTAAGCGCCTCTATTCCAAGGACCGCGCGGGCATGCTGGACCACGAATATATTACCCCCGAGGTGGTGCTGCCGCCGCAGGCTGCGTTTTACGGCGAAAAACGCTCGGTTCCCCTGCGCGAAAGTGCAGGTGGGGTCTGCAGCGAATTTGTCATGTGCTATCCGCCGGGAATCCCGATTCTCGCCCCTGGCGAGCGCATTACACCGGAGATTCTGGACTATATTGAATACGCCAAGGCAAAGGGCAGCACGTTGACCGGCACCGAAGACAAAGAAATTAAACGGATTAATATCCTTGTTCGGTGAACCGTGAATAGTAACCAACGGAACCCGGTTCCAATTTGCAGTTCATGATTCATTCAGATGGAAAGGAGCAGTTTATGGAATTATGGTACACGGAGGAGCACTCCGACAACGTCCGCTTTTCCATTAAGGTTGACCGGCAGCTCTATTCCGCCGTCAGCCCGTTCCAGCGGATTGATATTATGGAAGCGTGGGAGTTCGGCCGGTTTTTAACACTGGACGGCTACATGATGGTGACGGAAAAAGATGAATTCATCTATCATGAAATGATTGTCCATGTGCCCATGGCAACGAACCCGAATATTAAGAATGTATTGGTCATCGGCGCGGGTGACGGCGGTTCGGTGCGCGAGCTGACCCGCTACGGCACGATAGAGCATATTGACATGGTAGAAATTGACCGAATGGTGGTAGAAGCCTGCCGGGAGTACCTACCCCAGACCGCCTGTAAGCTGGACGACCCGCGCGTGACCATCTATTATGAAGACGGGCTTCGTTTTGTGCGCACCAAAGAAAACGCTTACGACCTGATTATCGTGGATTCCACCGACCCGTTCGGCCCGGGCGAAGGGCTGTTCACCCGTGAATTTTACGGGAACTGCTATAAAGCGCTGAAGGACGACGGCATTTTGATTAACCAGCACGAAAGCCCGTATTACGCAAAATATGCGAAGTCTATGAAGCGCGCGCATACCCGGATTTCGGAATTTTTCCCGGTCTGCCGCGTGTATCAGGCGCACATTCCAACGTACCCCTCCGGGCACTGGCTGTTCGGCTTCGCTTCGAAAAAATACGACCCGCTGTCCTTTGACGCGGACGCGTGGAATCGGCTTGGCCTTACCACCCGGTATTACAATACGGAAATCCATCGCGGGAGCTTCGCGCTACCTACCTATGTGCGGGAACTGCTGGAACAGAGGGAGGACTAGGATGGAACGCAACGTAGACACTTTTCTTGCCTGTGACCGTACGTTTGAGGACGCAAAAATTGTTCTGTTCGGCGCGCCGTTCGATTCCACCACCTCGTTCCGTCCCGGCACGCGCTTTGCCAGCCGCGCCATCCGGGGGGATTCGTTCGGACTTGAAACCTACAGTCCGTATCAGGACAAGGACTTGACCGATACTGCGGCCTTCGATGGCGGCGACCTGGAGCTGCCGTTCGGCAATCCCGTTCCCGCGCTGGAAAAAATCGAGCAGTATACGGAAAGGATTTTGAGAGCGGGCAAGCTGCCCTGCATGGTCGGCGGGGAGCATTTGGTTACGCTGGGCGCGGCGCGCGCCGTAATCCGGCATTTCCCGGACCTGCACGTTCTGCATTTCGATGCCCACGCCGATCTGCGTGACGAATACTTGGGCGAGGCGCTTTCCCATGCTTCGGTCATGCGCCGGGTGTGGGAGCTGGTCGGGGACGGACGGATTTTCCAGTTTGGCATCCGTTCCGGCGACCGTTCGGAGTTTCTTTGGGCGAAGGAACATGTATTTACGAACCGCTTCAACTTCAACGGATTGGAAGAAACCGTCCGTAAATTAAGCGGAAAGCCGGTTTACCTTTCCATTGACTTGGACGTGCTCGACCCGTCGGTGTTCCCCGGCACGGGCACACCCGAGGCGGGCGGCGTAAGCTTTTTGGAGCTGCTGCGCGCAGTGCTCACCGTTTCAAACCTGAACATCGTCGCCTGCGACGTAAACGAGCTTTGCCCGGTCTACGACCAGAGCGGTGTTTCCACCGCCGTGGCCTGCAAGCTTTTACGGGAATTGCTGATTGCACTGAGCAAATCGTGAGTGATTATAGAAGCACCCCATTCGGAATTCAGTTCCAAATGGGGTGCTTTTTGAATGCCTAAATAAACAAACTTGTGTCGGACCGCTCTGCTGAGCCGAGGAAGGTGGCCACACCACCGATTTCCACACCGTCAATCAGTTCTTCGCGCCGGATGCCCATAATGTCCATGGACATTTGGCACGCCACCAGGCGGACACCGTTTGCCATGGCGGACTGGAGCAGTTCCTCCAGCGACGAAACGTTCTTCTTTTTCATAATCCCGCGAATCATCTTCGGTCCCATGCCGAGCATGTTCATGCGGGAAAGGCCGAGCTTTCCTGCGCCGCGCGGCATCATGATTCCGAACATTTTTTCCACCGCGCTTTTTGCCACGCGGACGCGGTTCGGTTTGCGCAGAACGTTCAACCCCCAAAAGGTGAAAAACAGCGTTACCTTGCGGCCCATGGCGGCTGCGCCATTTGCAATAATCAGCGCCGCGAGCGCGCGGTCCAGGTCGCCGCTGAACACAACCATGCTTTTGTCGTTACCCGCCGAGGAGGAAACGGCCGGTGCCGCCAAACCTTTTCGGATGCGTACCGAATAGGCTCCGTTTTCGCGCTCTACAGAAAGCAGGTCGTTGCCCGTGCGTTCGCACCAAACATTGATGTCCGAAGCAAAGGCCGGGTCGGTAGCCCGGACCAGCAGGCATTCCCCGTCACGGATGGACTTGATTCCCTCCGCGACTTTCATAATGGGGCCGGGGCACTGCAGGCCGCAGGCGTCCACCTCAATGACATTTTTCGCTTCGCAGCGGATGGGAGAGGACGATTCTGCCGGCTTCGGGATGCCCACACAGTCCGTGAGGCAGGGCGGCTCCCGGTCCGCCTTGGCGGTGATATAGGTCTTGTAGCCGCCGCTCAGGTTGTAAGCCTCGTAGCCGTTCTGCATCAGGATGCGGGAGGCCACGTACCCACGTAAACCGACCTGGCAGAACAGATAAACCGGTTTGTCCTTCGGCAGCTCTTCCATGCGGGCGCGCAGGTCATCCAGCGGGAGATTGACCGCACCGGGGATGGTTCCCATAGCGTATTCATCCGGAGTGCGCACGTCCACCAAGGAAACTGCGCTTCGATCCAACGCATCCACTTGGTCGTAATGGAAGATTTTTGTTTCCCCACGCAGAACGTTTGCCGCGACAAATCCAATCATGTTGACTGGGTCCTTGGCGGAGGAATACGGCGGAGCGTAGCAAAGCTCCAGCTTTTCCAAGTCGAATACCGTGCCGCCCAGACGGAGTGCGGTGGCCAGCACGTCGATGCGCTTGTCGACGCCTTCAGTACCAATCGCCTGTGCGCCAAGCAGTTTGCCTTCCGGCGTGAAGAGCAGCTTCATGCTCAACTGGGAAGCACCGGGGTAATACGTTGCATGGCTGGCGGGGTGGGTGTAGACCTTTTGGTATGGGATGCTCTGTGCTTTCAACTGCTTTTCGTTCAATCCGGTGGAAGCGGCCGTAAGTTCAAATACTTTCAGAACAGCGCTGCCCTGCACGCCGCCGTCCGGCTCCACAGGCCGATTCAGGACACTGCCCGCCACCAAGCGTGCCTGCCGGTTTGCCGGACCCGCAAGGGGAACCAGCGTTTCGGTTCCGGTGCCGAACTGATGCACGCCGATGGCATCGCCCACGGCAAAAATATGGGGGTCGCTGGTCGCGTAGGTTCCATCCACTTTTATGCTTCCTCCCACGCCCAGCTCCAGCCCGGCGTCCCGGGCAAGGGTGCTGTCCGGCGAAACCCCAATGCTGAGGATCACCAGATCAGCAGGAATGGATTTTTCTATGGACTGATCGGCGGCCAGATGCACCATCAGGGCATTTTCCTGCCCGGAGGAGGAAAATCCCTTTACACCATTGCCAAACAACAGCCGGATGCCATGCTCGCGCATCGCGCGATGGAGAATCGCCGCCATTTCCGGGTCCAGCGAGGCGACCGCTTGATTCTGGAATTCCACAATGGTTACGTTTAGCCCGCGCTGACACAGGTTTTCCGCCATTTCCACGCCGATGAAGCCTGCGCCCACTACCACGGCGTTTTTCGGCTTGTTTTCCCGGATGTACTCGTCGATACGATAGGTATCCGGAACGGTGCGCAGGGTGAAAATGCCGTTCAGATCGATACCGGGCAGGTTGGGCCGCTTGGGCTGTGCACCGGGGGAGAGAATCAGCTTGTCATAGCTTTCTACATAGGTGCTTCCGTCCCGATGATTTATAACGTTAACAGTCTTTTGCTCCCGGTTGATTTGGACAACCTCCTGCATGGTGCGAACATCCACGCCAAAGCGCCTGCGAAGCAGCTCCGGCTGAGTGACGATGAGATTTTCTTTTTCGCGGATGGTTCCGCCAATATAATATGGAAGCCCGCAGTTTGCGTAGGAAATATATTCGCCCTTTTCAAACAGGATGATTTCCGCGTCCTCGCTCAGGCGGCGCAGCTTTGCCGCTGCACCTGCACCCCCTGCGACACCTCCAACAATCAGTACTTTCATAGAACAGCCGCCTTTCTGTTTATATCGAAATTTCTTCGAACAAGGCTCTTGTGAGATCCGAATCGGCGTGTGAGGTATGTTTCCTTGTATCCGGACCGGGGCTTTGCTCTGAAGAAAATGAATTTGCATCCACAATCGAGCAAATTTCTTTGCTTCTATTTTAAGAAATCCCGATTGCTTTTTCCGTGACTTTATCACGAAGGCGGTTCATTCGGATGGAGTGGTGCTGCCTATGTGGTACGGTTTATAAAAATGCCGCCGGTTTTACCGGCGGCATCGAAAAGAGGATGATATGGTCTTCAATCAGCGGGGTCAGCCAGCATCGGGGAAATTCCCGAAGTGGTTACGGCAGATAAAAAATCGAGCTGCAAATGCTTTTCTTGCTGCTTTTGATGACATTTTTATGGGAAGACAGGCAGAATTTGCGTGAAAAAATCTATTTCCGGAAATTATTACCCGGGAAATGAAAGCCAAAATAGAAGAGCCTGTCCAAACACTGCTGGTTCAGAGGCAGGTTGTCCGGCTAGTCCACAATACTTTCGTCGGTCCGTTTTAAAATATCGATCATCCGCTCTGGAAATTCCTCATCGTAGCCGGCACAGGCGTATGCCACGCAGGGCCCGGGGCGGACAATGAGAGTCAGCGGGTAAAGGCCCTGTTCCAGTCCGAAACGGTTGACAAGAAGCTGTGCGGTATCGTCAAAATCCGCACTGTAAATCTCGATAAACGGCAGTTCTCTGCAGGCGAAAGCTACCGTTGGGTCCTTTTGCAGGGGATAGTCCGGGAGGATGAGGAGCACCTTGCAGTTTAAGCTGCTGATTACGGACCGCAGCGAGATGAAATGCAAAAGAAGGCGGTCTGTGTCCGGTGTATTTTCCTGGAACCAGATTAGCACAGCGGGTTGATCTTTTACAATTTCATTCACCATTTCCGAACGGAAATGCATATCGTGCAGGCGGAACGGCGCCAGGGGCACACAGCCCGTTTCCTCCTCCGGACGGAGGTTGTGACACTTCAGTTCCAGCCGTTCGGATTCCCCGCTTTTCAGCTGAAACACCGTTTTTATGCAGTACAGGTTTTCGTTTACCCCGCGAACGGCGGTAATCAGCCGGTAGCACCCCGGCCGAAGCGAAAGTTCCAACTCTCCGTTTTCCGACCAAGATGCACCATCCAGATTTAACGTATGATAAGACCCGTCTTTCAACACAGCCAAGGTCCAGTGCCTGCGGTAAACGCGGAACCGGCTCCCACCGGAAAGAATTAGATTTGCGTTGGGTACCCGTCGGGAGGGCTTTTCGTTCACGGAATGAAACGAGCCGTTGAAAAAGTACTCGGCCGAACGGTCCACCGGATTTAGACGTGCGGGATACCCGAATGTGCGGCAGATGGCCACAAACAAAATCCTGCGGCCGGTTTCATCCATTAAGCCGGTTTTCAGCATGCTAAGCGGGGACGCATTGTACAGGGACGGTTCAGTCAGGCAGGGGATTTCCCTGATGTATTTCCACAGCAGGCGGGGATCCTTCCGCAGAATGCCGGCGTGGGCGCCCAGCTGGGCAATGATTCCGGAACGGTAGGCGGTAATCGGTTCTTCCGCAATTCTGGGGTTCATTAGATTTTTGAGATACAGTTCGTAATCATACCGCTCACGAAACGGGAGGGACGTCTGAAAATGATCGTTCAGTACGGCGGCGTTGGTGTTGCACAGGTCGCAGTCTGAAAGGGTTTCCAGAAAATCAAGCTTCAGCGTGCGGGTATCCGCATTAAAAAAGGCAAGTAAAAACCGATTGATTTCATCAAAATTTCCCTTGGCGCGGCTCAGTAAATTCAGCGTGCGTGCGGGTTGGTTATAGCGGGCAACCAGAGCTTTGGCTTCTTCCTCTTTAAACTGGCGGGCAAGCACTTCCTTTCGGGCCTGTGCCGCCCATTCGTTTTCGCCCCTGGCGTTTGCTCGCTGTATGTCGGTCAGCGGGATGAAAAATTCCGCTGCATCTTTGGGGGGAATCATCACAAACTCTTTCTTATAGGAGGGTTCTTCCCGTGCCGCCTGCGAAAAATCGAGAGCCACATGATCGGATTCCCCGGTATGAACAAAGGCTTCCACGAAACGGTCGCCTTTCCGGGCGTGAATATGGATGCTTCCACAGCCGATGGTAAGCGAAGCACTGCCGGTTTCATCCGTTACTAACGACAGTGCCGGATGTAGTTCTGACCCGTTCAGGATTTCAAAATCAATAACGACCCCGGCAACCGGGCCGCCCTCGGTAACGGTTAGGGACAACCGCTTTCCGACGGCATAGCGGTTGAGTACATTGACCAAAATCGTGCGTTTTCCACAGAAAATGACTTCCTCCTCCGCCGGGGGCAGAAAGGCGGATGTGAAAAGGAACATAGCCCGGGCAGCGTTCCCGGCGAACCAGTTTTGGTTGATGAGGGGGCCGGGGCGGCAGGCCTCGATGAAGTGCCAGCTGCCCTGTGCCCAGAATTCCACCCAGCACAGACCGTGCTCTCGGTGTGCCCAGGCGGGCGTGAAGACCACCCGGGCGGGAATTCCCACACTGCGCAGCGCGGTGACTTCCAAGGTGGAGAGCTGCCGACTGTTGCCGCCGCCGGCTTTCAGAATGCCGATTGGGCTGAACCCTGTTGCCGGAAAGGGTTTGTATTCCACATGTTCCGCGCACCAGGCGTTCACCGCAAGGGCGGCCTGAAAAAGGTCCTTTCCACGAACCCGGTCCTGCAGTGCCTGATAAAAAAAGGCGCGGCTGTTTTCCACCCATTCCAGATCCGCTCTGTAATTCAGCACATAATTCAGGCGGATATCCTCCGGAATGGGTTCACCCCAGTCGGTTTTCTGCTCCAAAGAAAGACCAAATTCCGCGATTTTCCGGAGCAGTTCAAAATCGTATTCGCCCACGTCCTTCATCGGCATGGAGCCATAATAAAATTCCATGACCGTAAGAAGATCCCCCGTGCAGCGATCGATTTTTTCGCGGATTTCGTCTTCACAGAGCCCCAAATCACCGATCCCATCCAGAAAACGGCGGTGAATCATTAATTTTAACGGGTCGGTAAACAAATCCCGATACCTCCTGATGATATGACGTCCGGCTGAAACGGTTTCGGCGTGCCGCTCGAAAAGGGAGAGAGCCATTCGTACGGTCTGAATTAAAAATCGCTGATGAAGTCGTAAACACCAGTGGTTTCTGAATTAATTTTGTCACATAATTAGAAAAATATAATAGATAAAGTTGCAACATTATCCGAATCTAACCCTTATATCGTATATCGGTCGCTTTTCATAAAAACTTTAGAACAGAAAAGTGCACCATGGGGCTGCCATTGAAAAAGGAGGTGCACTCGTCTATAATGGGTATGAAATTGCAGAAGCCAATCTTTCAGGTAAGGATTGTGCAATAGAAAGGTGTGATTTTATGTATGAAGACATCGCCGACCAGGCACGAAAGGCAACGGAAGAACTGCTGGAAGCCGCGAAGCTGAACCGCGGGGACCTGTTTGTGGTCGGTTGTTCTTCCAGCGAGATCGCGGGGCACCGGATTGGTACGGATTCCAGTGTGGAAATCGGGGAAACGGTGTTTCAGGCGATTTATTCGGTTTTGAAAGCACGGGGAATATATCTTGCCGCGCAGTGCTGTGAGCATTTAAACCGCGCAATTATTCTGGAAGAAGAAGCCGCGCGCAAATACGGTTTGGAACCGGTCAACGTGGTTCCCCAGCCTAAGGCGGGCGGGTCGTTCGCCACTGCGGCATACCGGGGGATGGAGCACCCTGTTGCGGTGGAGGAGATTTCCGCGCGGGCCGGAATGGATATCGGTGGAACGCTGATCGGCATGCATTTGGCGCGCGTTGCCGTACCGGTGCGGCTGTCTATTGATAAAATTGGGGACGCTCCGATTCTGTGTGCGAGAACCCGTCCGAAATTTATTGGGGGAGAACGGGCGCATTATAATCCGGACCTGATGTAACGGCGAAAGGAAGAAAAAAGGTGCTGCAGAATGAACAGAAGTTCATTCTGCAGCACCTCTCTCATAACCGGGCAGGGTTCAGGCGGATTTCCCGGAGGGAATGGGCTCTGCCGAAGTCCCAGGTTTTGCTGGAAGCGGCTCCTGACCGACATCCTTTCGGATGCGGAACTTCGAAACATGGTCGAGAAGCATCTCAGCTTGTTTGGAAAGATCCTGGCTGGCGGCGGCATTTTCTTCCGCAGAGGCAGAATTGGTCTGTACCACGCCGGAAATTTGGTCGATGCCGCTGGTGATCTGCGCCACGGCGTCTGCCTGCCGGCTGGTCGCAACGGAAATTTCGGCGATCCGCTCGGAAGTTTGCTTTGTACCCTCACGGATTTCCTGGAAGGACTGCGCGGTGGCGTTCGCGTTTTTCACGCCGCTGTCCACCAAAGCAACCGTGGTTTGAATCAGTTCGGTCGTCTGTTTTGCTGCTTCCGCACTGCGGCTTGCCAGGCTGCGAACTTCATCAGCCACCACGGCGAAGCCCTTGCCTACCGAACCGGCGCGTGCGGCTTCTACCGCTGCGTTCAGTGCAAGAATATTTGTCTGGAATGCAATATCTTCAATGGTTTTTATAATATCTCCAATTTTTGTGGAGGCTTCGCTGATGTCATCCATCGATTTCATCATGGCTTCCACGTTATGGTTGCCGGCTTCCACCTGCTCAAAGGACTTCTGTGCGGTTTGATTGGCCACCAATGCGTTTTGGGCGGTCTTCTGCACTTGTTCGGAGATTTCCGCAACGGTGGCGGAAAGCTCTTCTGTGGTGCTGGCCTGCTCTGTAGCGCCCTGCGATATGGCCATGGCCGCGCTGGAGATTTGGTCCGCGCGGGACGACACAGCCTCCGATGCGCGGTTAATATCCAGAAATACGCCGTTGAGCGAACGAGTAATTTGATTGAGCGCGTTTTTAATCTCTGTAAAATCGCCACGGTAGTTTCCGCGGGCGGATACGGTTAAATCGCCGGCGGAAATGGCGCTGAGTACCTGACGGATTTCCCCTACATAGGATTGCAGGCTGTGTACGGTGTTCAGCAGGGCGGAAACAACCTGGCCGACCTCATTTTCCGACTGCACCGTTATGGCTACTGCGTCGGGGTCGGTAATCCCGATTTCCCCGCGCTCCATGTTGTTTGCCAGGCGGACGACCTCCATCAGCGGACGCTTGACTTTAGCGGTGACAAAAATGCGAAGGATGATAATGGCGGCGATAATCAGAAGAATGGTGATGGATACGCACAGCAGCACGTTGGTCCGGAAAGTCTGTTCCTGCGTGCTGATATTTATCCCTGCAAACAGGGCGCCGACGGCTTTTCCGTCCGGACCTTTTATCGGAATATAGTCCACCATATGGTTAATCCCAAGAATATCCGTCTTCCCCAGATATTCCTGATTCGATTTCAGAACGGTCTGCTTCACATTTTGGGGCATTTTGGTTCCGGTCTGGCGTTGGGAATCCTTTGTGATAGTCGTATTGACCCGCTCGTCCCCATAAAAGACCGTAAATTCACAACCGGTGTAGCTTTTCAACAGATCGAGCGTGTCGGTAACCAGGTACGAGCGCATGGTGGAAATAACGCCGATCAGGGTGCCGTTGTCCACCAGCGGCTGACCATAGCAGATGCACAGGTTTTTGTCCGTTACCACTTCGTTGGTAAGGGTGCCTTTTTGCTGTAAGGCGCTTTGAACATGTGCCATTTGGGCTAAGTTCTTCGGAACAAAATCCGTGGTGGAACTGCTGAGCAGATTTCCCTGCGCATCGGTGACGAACGCATAGCTCAGCCCGTAGGTGCGCACCGAATTTTGTAATAGCTCCGCCATGTTATAGCTATTTTTTTCTTTGACCGCGTTTACCAGGTCTTGACTGTTCGAAAGGCTGGTGGCGGCGCTTTCTGCCATTGTTTCATAGTTCTTCATTGTGCTGGAAAGGCCCTTCAATGCGGTGCGGCTTTCCTGCTCGTAGGAATTTTCAAACGCGTTATTGGAGGAAACCAGCACAACGGAGGCCACCACTGTCACAATAAGGGCCAGACAGACGGTGAAGAAAACGGATAAAACACTGCTTAGGCTTTTTAGTCTTCTTTTCAATACAACCACTTCCCAATATAAATTCAGCTTGTTTTAGCCTAATTTTAAATTCCGCCCCGAAAAAACCGAGGGGTGGGATAATCCGAACAATTTCGCGCTTTCGCGTGCAGATTATCGGATAGTGAAAAAAGAATCCTCATTTGCTTTATCGGTTGAATTTTATGTAAATTAAGCCTATTAGGGCAAAAAAAGAATAATTTTTTGTGTGTTACTTATGAAGATTTTTAAGATACAATTAAGATTTATGTGATAAACATACAAGGAAGGTGCCGCATGAGAATTATAGAAATAACGGGGGAACGGGAGAAATACTGGGATTTATTTTTGCTGGCAGACCCGTCCAAAGACATGGTTCGCCGCTACCTTCACCAGGGCTTCCTGTTGGGTGCAGAAACGCAGGATAGGAGCATCGCCGGGGAAATTTTGACCGTCCCGGTGGGTACGAACGAATGGGAAATTAAGAACCTTGCCGTTTCCGAGGTGTTTCAGGGCAAGGGGCTCGGCAAAGCGCTGGTGGAAGCGGTTCAGTACCGCCTGCCGAAGGGCACAGTTTTGCTGGTGGGAACGGATGACGTTTCCGGCAACGTCGGATTCTATGAATCCTGCGGGTTCTCCCGTTTCCGTACGGAACCGGGCTTTTTTGTGAAAAACTATCCGGAACCGTTGTATGACCACGGTGCTCAGTGCATCGACATGATTTACCTGAAACAGATTCTTTAGGCGCCCGCAGGGAACTCCGCGCAGGCTCTTCGGCTTAACCGATTTTGGTAACCATACAGTGGGGTAAAAGCGCACGATAATCCCTGGGAAGAATATGTGCTGCTTCCAGTGTCATAGCATTTGCAGAAGAAAGTGCAATCGCGTTTCGCAGCATATCAGCGGGGGAAAGGTCCTGCTGGAGGGAAATGCAGAAAGAAGCGACCATGGTGTCCCCACAGCCGAGGGTGTTTTTGACCGGAATGTTCGGCGCTGCGCCGCGCCACACCCCGTCCCCGCAGAGGAGCGCGGCTCCCCGTGCCCCCATGGAAATCAACACGTACTCAATGCCGCTTTGCACCAGATGTTCCGCAAAGGAAATCATCTCACCGTCGGAGGCTTCGTCCCGTTCCATCAGCTCCAGCATTTCGCTTCGGTTTGGCTTGATGAAGCGTGGGTGTTCTTCCAGCGCTGCTTTTAGCAGAGGCCCGGAGGCGTCCACTGCCAGCGAAGCTCCGCTTTGTTTGGCAGCGCGCAGAAGCTCCCGATAATAGGGCTTGTCCACCCCGCCGGGCGCGCTTCCGCAGACGGCAACCACGCTGCTTTGCGCGGAAAGCTGAGCCACCTCGTTCAATAGGGCGGTTCGCTCCTCGGCGGTGGTGTTGGGGCCTTGTTCCAGCAGTTCGGTGCGCCGGCCCTGCGCATCGTACAACTGAATGTTGGTACGCGTACACTCCCGGATGGGGACCATCCGGTTTTCAATACCGTGCTCCTTCATTTTTTCTACGAAAATGGGGGCGACTTCGCCCCCCAAGAATCCGGTTGCGGTGACTTCCGTATCCAAGTCCCGCAGAACTTTGGCCACATTAATGCCCTTGCCCCCGACGGAGGTAAAAACGTTCTGGGTGCGGTTGGTCTCTCCGATTTGAATTTCCGCGACGGACAGCATTTTGTCGAATGCCGGGTTCAGTGTGACGGTTGTAATCATGTTTTATCCTCCGTATTTTCGGGTTCGCGCAGGTTCGGCGGTCGACCGTCGAATTTTTGCAGGGCTTTTCTACATATCGTTTTGCAAATAACGGCGTAAGTAACAATCTGCCTCCTTGTGGAGGACGGGTAGGTCAGGTTCGGAACTGCCGGAACACGAACCGGCCGGATTCGCTGATTTCCTCCTCGCGCCAGTTGCCGTTCGGGTTGGCACCGGGTTTCAGTGCAGCGGAGGTTTCATCGCGGTCGCCCAGCGACCAGTTGGCCCAGCTTAAGTTCCGTTCGTCCAGAAAGCGGAGCCACTCTTCCGACTCCCGAATGAACACGCCACCGTTCCCGTCTGCGCGGCTTGTACCCCACTCGCTGATAAAGATTGGGGTGCCAAGCTCTCGTGCGCGGTCAATTTTTTTCTGCAGTGGTTTGCCGTGGGTTCCAGCGTAAAAGTGGCAGGTGACCATAATGTTTGGGAAATCCAGCGGATGCTTTGCTGCGAGGTCTACATCCTGGCTCCAGGTGCTGCAGCCAACGAGAATGACTGCATTCGGTGAAAACTGCCGGATGACCGGAATGACTTCCTCTGCATAAGGGCGGACATCACGTTCCCAGGTGACGTCGCCGTTCGGCTCGTTGCAGATTTCGTACAGAAGGCCGGGTTGGCCGGCATACCGCTTAGCGGCTTCTGCAAAGAACTCCTTTGCCTCTTTTAAGTGTGTCATCGGATTGTTGTCGTACAGGATATGCCAATCCAGAATGGCATACATGTCCAGGGAAAGTGCGGTTTCCACCGCACGGAACGCGTCAGCCTTGACTTTTTCCGGGTGGGTCAGGTAACCGCCCTCATCCGTATACATAGCTACGCGCAGAAGGTTTGCACCGTAATCGCGGATGGTTGCGACGGAACCCTCCCCAGCGAACTGCGGTTGCCACTGAATTCCGTAGGTGCTCATACCGCGCAGGCGCACCGGCTGGCCGTGTTCGTTGGTCAGGTTCAGACCATCCACGTGCAACGCACCCCAGCGATGGATTCCATTTGGTATGATATTGTTCATAAACAGCCTCCTATGTACCTTGAATTTGAAAAGCAGATTTTTACAGAATGCCTTTTACCTCCTCCAAAAGCTCCTGCTTCACAAGGATGGAGTAAACGGGACTCCGGTTGGCATGGTAGCGCGACAGAAAGGGTACTCGCCCACTTGGGCTGCACGGACTGCCGCTTTGAATTTTGGTACGGTACGGAATTGACCGGCCTTCCAACAGGTGTACCGCGCGGTAAAAAGCATCCGGGCTTGTGGTAAGATATGCTTCCCGCCAGCCAAACATGAAAAAACCTCCTGCTTTTCCCAACTTTATTCCAATATCTAAATTATAGCATGAATTCAAAAGTTTTCCAGACGTTTCGGGATGTTTCGGAAACGAAAATAACGAAAATCGACATATGCTTTTTCACATTCCGATCTGCGGCGTTCATACCCACGAAAAGGTGATAGCGAGAAGTCTTTCTTTTTGGTATAATGAATAAAATGACTTTGACAGAGGTTCGAATTTTTAACAGGACTTGCTGAAAGGAGCATTGGGCGGATGAAAGTAGAAAGATGTATGAAACAGGCATTTGCTATCATCGGAAAGGAAGGTTCTACACAGGAAGGCGACGGTTTCATTCAAAGGCTTTGGAAAGAAGCGAATTCTCATTTTCATGAAGTAGCGGAGCTGGCCCAACGGGATTCGAACGGAATGATTGTGGGAATTTGGGGCGCCATGTCCGATTTTTCGCATTCCTTCCGTCCATGGGAGGATGGGTTTTCAAAAGGGCTGTATCTTGCAGGGGTAGAGTGCCCGATGGATTCAAAAGCGCCCGAAGGGTGGACCAAATGGGTGATTCCGGGGTATGAATATGTTTATACGGAAAATGACGGGCACGATACGTTCTCACGGATGATCGCGTATTTGAAAGAAAACCAGCTGAACCTTGCAGGAGCGGCACACGAGTTCACCTGCCCCAAAACAGGAAAAGAATATTTGTATTTTCCGATTAAAAGATTATGAGCTTTCCAAAAGCCCACATCCCATTCTGGCGACCGGTTGGCTTCACGGGGAAGGAACCCCGCTTCCCTCTGCGGGAAGTTTCGCGCTACGAACAGACAGGCTCCTCACAAGGAATCATGTTCCTTGTGAGGAGCCTGTCTTGCATGGCAAATTTAAAATGTTTATTTGTATCTATTTGTATCCTTTTTCGCGGGCGATGGCTTCTTCTCGGATTTCACGGCGCATGCCCTTCAGCGCTTCTTCACGGCGTTCGTTTTTCGCTTTGAGGTTTTCCCTCATGGTGTCGTCGGAGGTTTCTTCAATCATCTCATCTGCTTTGCGCATGTTGTTAATGGTGTGATTGATGGTGCCTTGAATCCGTTCAACGTTGTCGCTGCGGTCGTCCGGCTTTGCGTTCATTTTTCGCTCTCCTTTCGTGAAACGGTGCTGATTGTATTATGTTAACTGTCCTCGGAAATATGAATGGGAAATAATTCCTAAACCCGAAAAAGGATGCGAAAAATTTTGCACAGGAAGCACTTCGCTGTTGCTACCGCAAAACTGAAAAGAAAAACAGGCACCGGGCATGAATTCAGGATTTTGGCTTTCAAAATTTAAGAATGATTTTATAGAAAAAATAAAAAAGCTCTTTCCTTCTGCTGACCCGCACGATATAATGAAATGGAAGATTCTGCCGATAAAAGATTAGTTGAATTATGGTAACCAACGGAAACAAAGGAGGAACCGATTTGAAAAAGATTTTAGGAGCGGTGCTGTGCCTGGCCGTGCTTCTTTCCACGGTACCGATGACGGCATCTGCGGCGACGACGGAAGCCGGAATTATTGACATGCACGGAACGAAAACATATATTGGATCTGCTTCCGCGTGGAGCAAAACGTGGAACCCATCGAATTTTACCGACGTAACGAATAAAGACGCATCATGGAGCGGAAACCTTACCATTAAAAGCGGGACCGTACAGGACGTTTCGGTTTCGGGGGATAACACGAAGGTGACGGTCACCAGCGGAACCATCGGTTCCATTGACGCAGACGGCGACGTTACGCTGAACGGCGGTACGGTGAAAAACGATGTAGAGGCGGGCAAGTCCATCACCTTGAACGGTGCGGTTACGGTCAAAGGCTCCTGCATTGCGGATAATATTACCGCAACGGGCAGCACCACCGCAACGGTTGGGAAATTGGTTGGCTCAGACACCATCATCCTTGGCAATGTTGGCGTTAAGGCGAATAAAATCAGCGGGAACGGCTCTGCAACCCTGCAATTAAAAAGTTATAAGCTGAACCTGCCCACGATTGAAGAAATGGAAACCATTGAGGTAACGGACGATGCAACGGTCACCGGTACGATTGATACACGCACGCTTTCAATTCCGTCGAAAAAGCAGCTGACGGCGAAATCTACGGTAGAAGTCGGAACCCTGGAAGGACCCGGAACACTGGCGTTTGTTTCCGGAAAGCTGAGAATTGACGATGGAGTTTCCGGTTCCCCAATGATTACGTTTTTGAATTCGGTCCATAACGGTTCCTTAGCCTTTAAGGCGAGCTCCGGCAGGGTGGACCCGGACGATATTGTTCTGTACGATTATTCGCTGGAAAGCGATACCGACGGCGGAGAGGAACTTTTTTACCTGACTGATTCCATTAAAGACGGAGTTACGCTGAGCGAATCGTCCGTTTCGGTTTCTTCGAAAGGATCTGTGAGCGTTAAGGCGTATGTGCGTCCGTCACTTTCCAAGTATGCGACGGGCACGAAGCTCAAGTGGGAGCTGCATGGCGACACCTCTTCCTTCTCCATCAGCCCAGATACCTCCAATAATACGTGCAAGGTGTCATATTCCGGCACAAAGAACGAAACGCGCACTGCTACGCTGACCTGTTACCTGGTGGACAGCCGCGGCGACCGGCTACCGGACTACAAGTCCGGTTCCTGCACCATTACCGGTTCGCAGGGTACGAGCAGCAACAACGGCAACACCACTACAACGGGATTAACGCTGGATACATCTGCGGTTACCATCCCGATCGGCAACACCTACTGGGTGCTGGCAATTACGAATTCCGCGACCGCTCCGGCGCAGATGTCCTACAATTCTGCTGTGGCAACGGTCGGGGCCCCAAAAGCGTATAACGCGGGCGGCAAAAAAGGCTGGCTGTACCCGGTGACCGGGGTCGCAAAAGGCGCGGTTACCATTGACATTGGCGGCCAGAAAATGATTGCTACGGTTTCGGGCGGAAGTGCCATTGTTGATACTTCCTCGTACACCATGGCGCCGGGCGGCCAGTACTGCATCGGCGTCCGCCTGTACGGAATCAATAAAAAAAGCTTGAACGTTCATTCTGCCAACAGCTGCACCACCGTGCAGTACGGCGGAAGCGTCAACGGACTGGAATTGTACCGTGTGCATGCGGAAAAGTCCGGAATCGGCGGCGTGATTTTTGAACTGCCGAACGGAAAATCCGTACGGACGCAAATCAACATCATCGCCGGGGAAACTCCCCATGGCGTCAGCGCGCGCCTAATCGTGGCAGAATAAATTGGCGGTAGGTGACCTGCCGAACCTAAAATTTCAATAAAAAACAGAGGAGCCTGCGCAAAATGCGCAGGCTCCCTTGCGTTTATTCCTGTCTGCTGGTCTTACATCGTCCTTGTTGGGAAGATCGCGTCCAGGATTCCGATCGCCAGTGCGCCGATCAGCGCTCCGATGATCGTTACGCTCATATTCGGGACGAGGAACTGTGTCAGCCATAGAATTAAGGCCGCCAGTACAAATCCTTTTAGCCCCTTACCGAACGGCGATGCGTCTACCTTCATAACCAGTTCTACCAGGTAGTCCAGCAAGCTGATGACCACAGCGGCCATCAGGTAAGACCAAAGACCATTGATTGAAAAACCGGGCGTCAGGAAGGAAACGACGAACAAAATGACCGCCATAATGACCATGCGGCCCAGCCAGCGAAGAAAAGTCGTACCCGCGGATTGATCGTGAAACTCTTCCGTATATCCCGTGTGCATATGACTTTCATGCGTTGCCATTACTTTTTCCCCCTATCGGTGTGAACTCAAGGCAAAATAATTACACCTGTTATTCCGCCCCTGACTATCGTGCACGGAAAATCATATTTTATGTTTGTGCAAACGCGTTTCCTCTTACTTCCGAAAAAAACAGACCGGTACTTTCCTGATGCAGAAGCAATTGCCGTTTTGCTTTGCAGGATTTGCCTGAATGAAATACGGGAAGGAACACATACTGTTTGAAAAGACGTTTTTAAATCAGGGAGGAAAGGGGATGGAAAGATGCAGCCGAACTGGATGCCAAAAAAAATTTATTACGAACCGGCGTCGCTGGATTATGAACTGGGCAGAACACTCTTTGAAAAATATAAAACTCTGCCATGGATACCCATTGAAAGCCACAATCGAATTGAAACGCTTCGCAAAAGCGAAAACAGTCAGTTCCCGGAACTAAAGCAGTACCTGATTATCGGGGTCCGGAAAACGCATCATTACACGCCTAATTATAAGTCTTCCGATTTTCTCGTGCCTTATACGTCTTCCGGCTGCAGCGCCATGTGCCTGTACTGCTATTTGGTGTGCAATTACAATAAATGCTCTTACTTGCGTCTTTTTGTGAACCGGGAACAGATGCTCGAAAAAATTGAGCGCACGGCGGAACGCGCCGAACGGGAGCTGACCTTTGAAATCGGCAGCAACAGCGACCTTGTGCTGGAAAATACCATTACCCACAACTTGGAATGGACGATTGAACAATTCGCAAAGTCCAAACGGGGCCGCCTGACGTTTCCGACGAAATTCGATTTTGTGGAGCCGCTGCTTACACTGGATCACCGAAGAAAAACCATCGCGCGCATGAGTGTAAACCCACCGGAAATCATCCGGCGCGTGGAATTTGGAACCGCCCCGCTCGACCGGCGCATCGCCGCCGTGAACCGCCTGTGCGAAGCCGGCTACCCGGTTGGACTGCTGATTGCGCCGGTAATTCTGACAGGAAACTGGAAGGAGCTGTATGCGGAGTTGTTCCAAACACTGGCGCAGTCCCTTTCCGAAAAGGTAAAAAAGGAAATGTTTGTAGAAATGATTTTGATGACGTACAGCTATGTGCACCGGGCCATCAACCGGGAAGCGTTCCCGAATGCCATTGACCTTTACGATGCGGAACAGATGACCGGACGCGGCAGAGGGAAATACTGCTACCGGCCGGGTGTGAGGACGCAGGCCGAGGAGTTTTTGCGAAGTGAATTTGCAAAATATTTTGACCCTGCAAAGATTCTTTATATTTCTTGACGAAAAACTAGGAGCGGGTTGAAAAGGGATTTACTTTGACAAAGTTTCACATTGACAAACATTTGGAAATAAGGTATACTCACTCCATAGTGTCCAGCCGGAAGCCGGGCATATTTTAGAAAAATGAGGTATACCACTACATGTACGAGGACAAAACTTTAATTTGCAAAGAATGCGGCGCTGAATTCGAGTTCACCGCCAGCGAGCAGGAATTTTACGCTTCCAAAGGTTTTACCAATGAACCGCAGCGTTGCAAGTCCTGCCGCGATGCCCGTAAGGCCGCCAGAGGCGGTAACAATGGCGGCAGCCGTGAAATGTTCGACGCTGTCTGCGCAGAATGTGGAAAACCCTGCAAGGTTCCTTTCCAGCCCCGTGAAGATCGCCCGGTTTATTGCAGCGATTGCTTTGCAAATAGAGGTTAAGCGATACATTTTCACGAATTGAGTGCGTCCCGTTTCGGGACGCGCTTTTTTTGCATGCAGAAATATCGGTGGAAGGAGGAAACAGAGCATGAGTATTACTGTGGGGATTCTAGCGCATGTGGATGCAGGAAAAACCACCCTTTCGGAGCAGATTTTGTATCGGGCGGGCACGCTGCGTGCCCCCGGCCGCGTTGATCGAAAAAATACGTTTCTGGATTATAATGAGGTGGAGCGGGAGCGTGGAATTACCGTGTTTGCCGACCAAGCGGCGTTTCAAGCAGGCGGCCGCGCGTTTCAGCTGATTGACACCCCCGGCCACGTGGATTTTTCCGGGGAGATGGAGCGCAGCCTATGGGTGATGGACTGCGCAGTGTTGGTAATAAGCTGTGTGGAGGGCATTCAGAGTCATACAGAAACCATCTGGCGGTTGCTGCGCAGGAACCAGGTTCCAACCTTTCTATTCCTGAACAAGACCGACCGCGCGGGCGCTGACCCGGAGGGCGTACTGCGGGAGGCAGAGCGCTTGTGGGGAGCGGTCTGCCCGGATTTCACCGGGTACCAAGGGGAAGAGATGGAACCTCGCACAGTTGAACGGCTTGCGGAGCTGGACGAAACGCTGTTGGATACCTATTGTTCTTCGGGGTATGACCCGCAGCTCTGGCACAGCGCCGCGCGCCGCATGACCCGGGACTGCCGGATTTTTCCCGCGTTTCGCGGCTCTGCCCTGAACGGCCAAGGGGTCGAGGAGTTCCTTCGTGCCTTTTCCCTGCTTGCGCCAGAGGAAACAGGGGATGCATCTGCTCCGCTTGCAGCGCGGGTTTACAAGGTTCGGCACGAAAAACAGGGTGGCCGCGTGGCGTTCCTGAAAATTACAGCAGGTACACTGCACCCCAAAGAGGAAATTTGCTGCCCGGGTGATTCGGGGGAACCGATCACCGAAAAGTGCAACGAGCTGCGCGGATACAACGGTGCGAAATACACGCTGATTCCGCAGGCGGTTCCGGGGGACTTGTGTGCGGTGACCGGCCTTTCCACCCCTATGCCCGGGGATGTGGTAGGCGCTTCGCCACGCCGCATGCTGCCGTTTTCCACTCAGCCGCTGCTTGCCGCGAAGGTGCTGTTCGACACTTCCATTCCGCCCAAAACTATGCTGGAACATTTGCGGGAGCTGGAGGACGAGGAACCTCTACTCGGCGTTTCCTGGGAAGAGGAGTTGCAGGAAATCCGTGTGCACATTATGGGCGAAATCCAGCTTGAGGTGCTGGCGGAGCTGATGCGGGAACGCTTTGGGCTGGAAATTGGGTTCGGACCGTGTGAAATCCTGTACCGCGAAACGCTGGGCGCACCGGTTGTCGGCTGCGGCCACTTTGAGCCGCTGCGCCATTACGCAGAGGTGCACCTCCGGCTTTCCCCGGGGCCGCGCGGAAGCGGAATTGTGTTTGCTAGCGAGTGTTCCACGGATGTGCTTGCCGCGGGCTGGCAGAATCTGATTCGCACCCATGTGCTGGAAAAGGAGCACCGCGGCGTTCTGACCGGAGCGCCGCTGACGGATGTGAAGGTGACGCTGCTGGCAGGGCGTGCCCATCTAAAGCATACGGAGGGCGGCGACTTCCGGCAAGCGACCTACCGCGCCATACGGCAGGGGCTGATGCATGCGCAATCCGTTCTGCTGGAGCCGTACTACGCGTTTGAAATCGAAGT
Source organism: Clostridiales bacterium (assembly GCA_012839345.1). GTDB lineage: Bacteria > Bacillota > Clostridia > Oscillospirales > Acutalibacteraceae > Caproiciproducens. The sequence continues at coordinate 78,626 of DUNN01000003.1, forward strand.
GGAGCTGTCCCTGACGGGACGAGTGTTTTCCGATATCCTGCGGAGAAACGGCACCTATGAAACGCCCCAGACCGAAGGGGACCGGGCGATAATCCGCGGGCGTGCGCCCGTTTCGGAGATGATGGATTACGCGAAGGAACTGACGGCATTCAGCAAGGGAAAGGGAAAACTGTCCTTGACGTTTGACGGTTATGAACCGTGCCATAATGCACAGGAGGTCATCCAATACAAGGCGTACGACCCGGAACGGGACATTGCAAATACCCCGGATTCCGTTTTCTGTTCTCACGGTGCAGGGTACCGTGTCAAATGGGATGAAGCACCCACGATGATGCACCTGAAGTTGGAAGAGGAAAAACAAGGGGATTCATTAACATAATCTTTAGCTAATCTTCACGAGTCATTCATAATTGACCGGTATACTATAACCATCGAATCAAGAAATTGATCTTACAAAATATATCTGCTGCCGTTTCCCTGCCGGGCCTGGACGGAATACCGAACCGGTGGGCGGGCAGACTAATTACAAGTGCCTCGCGAGAGGTTTTTCATACAACTCTTTTTCATATTTTCTCCTCTAAAAAGTCGCCGTTGGGCGGCTTTTTTTTGCATCGGCATGCTTCTATGGAATGATTCGGCGGCATTTTGTCCAAAATATTGGTAAGGTGAAGGGGCGGCTGGCCGCCCTCATTCCTGCTGGGGTGTACAATGGGGTACGCTCCTTTCTTTTTGTACAAAAAACCGGAGGCAGTCTGCCCGATTGAGGGAAACTGCCTCCGATTTTAAGAGGACTGGATAAAATCCAAATATTCTTTCAGAAAGGCCTTGAACGCGGCCGGGATCGTGTAGGTTTGCAGCAGTTCGTCCGGCTGAGCGGGCAGCAGCCCGTTTAACGCCGGAAGTTCGGGAACAGTGGCAAGCCACCCGGCCATATGCCATTCCACATGGCTGAACACGTGCTTTGCCTTGGGCAGGCGTTTCAGGCGCTCTGGGTGAAAGCCCCGGGTGTTTAGCCATTCCAGCGCCTGCGGTTTGGTCAGGCTGCCGTCTGCAGATGGGAATTCCCACAGCCCGGCCAATAGCCCCCGCTCCGGACGTTTCTGAATCAGCACGTGGTTCCCGTTCAGAATCAGGAACACGGTGCGCTGCTCGATTTTCCGCGCTTTTTTTGCTGCTTTAACGGGGAGCTCCTCTGTGCGGTTCTGTTCCTTTGCCAAGCATAGGGCGGCAAGCGGGCATTCCCCACATTTTGGTGCGCCGTTGGGAAGACAGACTAACGCCCCCAGTTCCATCAGCGCCTGAGTAAAGTCCCCTGCGCGGCCCTGCGGGTAAATCTGTTTTAAGTCCTGCTCCATCGCCCGTTTGGTGGCAGTTTCGCTAATATCTGCGCGGTTTGCCGTAACGCGGGCAAGCACCCGCAGCACGTTACCGTCCACGGCGGGCGCGGGTTTTCCGTAAGCGATGGAAGCAATCGCGCCCGCGGTGTAAGAGCCGATTCCGGGCAGCTTAGCCAGTTTCTCCGGTTCATCCGGCAGCCTGCCGCCGTATTCGCTTATCACAAGCCGCGCCGCCTTTTGCAGGTTGCGCACACGGCTGTAATACCCAAGCCCTTCCCACAGCTTCATCAGCCGGGCTTCCTCTGCTTCGGCCAAATCCTGCAAAGTGGGCAGCTCCGCCAGAAATCGTTCAAAATAAGGGATAACGGCTTCTACCCGGGTTTGCTGCAGCATGATTTCCGAAACCCAGACCCGGTACGGTGTAGGTTCGTCGCGCCAGGGCAGAATGCGCGCGTGTGTTTCATACCAGCCGAGCAGCGGCTGTACTATTTGTAAAAGTTCCATTTATCGCTCCAAACTCTGCATTACGTCGATACCGCGTGGTTGAACCGGGGTGGAGAAAACAATCTGCGTGGAGGTGCTGCCGAATTTCTGAAGCTGACCGATGAAGGTGTCAAGCTCCATAGTGCTGTGATACACCACTTTAATCAGCATGGAATAGCTCCCCGTAACGCAGTTGCATTCAATCACATTCGGGCAGGCTGCGATGAACGGATAAAACTCCGGTTTTTGGCTTGGCGTCATTTCTAGGTTAATAAAGGCAGAGATATGATACCCGAGCTTGATCGGGTCCACGGCGGCGTGGTATCCGCTGATGATTCCCTGATTTTCCAGCTTTTCAATCCGCGCAGAAATAGCGGGTGAGGATAAAAAGACCTTTTCGGTCAAAAGCTTGATTGGAATGCGGGCGTTTTTTTGCAGTTCAGAAAGTAGTATAGCGTCGATTTTATCCATTTCAATCACCTCGTTCTGTTACAAAAAGGGCACGGAGGAAAACTTTCCTCCGTGCCCCTTTGCACGTTACTATTATTATAATTAATTTTATAAATAAATCAAGTATTTTTCCAAAAGAAATTAACTGTACCAGAGGATAATGATGACTTAGGTGGAGTGAAGTTAATTTCATAATGAAACATAGAAACAGGGAATCGTTAATGAAATGCTTCACTCGCAGGTTCCCTGTTATCAGTTTCCTTTCAACTCACGCTGAACCCGTTTCGGCAGGCGGGAAATGGCGGCGTCGTAGGCGTAGTCGATCATGGTGCGCAGCTCCTCGTCCGGCACGACGCCGTTGAGGATGACCGTATTCCAGTACGGCTGCTGAACGGGCGGGCAGAAATACCCCCGCACCACAGTTCCAGGGTACTGTTGGCGGTAAAAATCCGCGAACATCGGGTCACATTTCAGCGTTACTTTAAAGTCGTGCGGGTCGGGGTAAAGCTGGGCGAAAATTTTCCCGCGCACCCGCACACAGATGGGCACTTCGCCAAAAGGATAATCCACATAGGCTTCCCTTTTGGTAAGGCAATAGGAAATCATTTCGTCGGCCGTCACCGGTACCCGCCTCCTTACTTTTCTTTAATGGCGCCGCTGCGGTATGCTTCCAGCAGGGCGGAAAGCTCCTCAATCTGGCGCGACAGTTCCGCGCCCGTGTCGGTGTCCTTTACCGTTACGCGCTCCTTAATGGCCTCTACCACCATGACCTTCGGCGAATTTTCACAGGCGGTGCCGCCCGCTTTCAGCGGCATGTGCTGTGCCAAAGCTAGATAACGCGAATTTGCGATGAATGTATAGCCACCGATTCCGGTCTGCTTCTGGTATGACTTGGAGATACCGCCGTCGATCATGTATAGCAGGCCGCCGCCCTTGATGGGATTTTCCCCTTGTTTTACCGGCACGTGCCCGTTGATAATATGGCAAACCGCGGGGTCAAGCCCGAACTCGCGCAGAACCATTTCGCAGGTTTCGCGGTGTTCAATATAAGTATAATAGGGATTGAACTCCTCTGTGCGGGTTGTTTTATCCGCAATAAAATAGCGCTCAAATGTGGTCATTTTCGCTTTGCCGAACAGCGGGGACTTTGCACCGCACCAGAGGTACCACATAAAATCGCAGGCGGTTTCACGTTCCTTGCTGCCCTGCGGCGCAAAGTAGGCGCTGCGGGCCACACCATCTAGATATTCCAGATATTTGCGGCCGGAATGGGCTTCTCCACTGAACTGTACCGTGTCGAATTTGCCGTCCGGCGTCAGCGGAATGCATCCATGGTAAAGCAGATTGGAATTAACGCACAAATACATGCTGCCGTGGGAATAAAGAAACCGAATGTGCTTTTGTAACCGCTCGCTGTGCTGGAACGAGGCCGCAATGGTCTTCATCAGCTCCATTTCCTCATGCGACAGACGCAGGGGGTCCTTCGGGTCGACGGTCGGGAACCGGGTGTCCCGCAAGGGATAAACTTTCCCGCCGAGGCAGACCGTGCCTTTTTCAAAATTCACCTGTTCCAGAAGAATGCGGTCGTTCATTCCGTACTCGGGATGCTTTTTAATCAGCTGCCCCTCCAGCTTGAACTGAATAATCGCCATCGCCTTGTGCATTTTCGAAGCCAGCGGAATGTCTACCGGGTCGTACTGGTTTTGGTCCAGAATATGGGGAACAAATGCTTCGCAGGGATCGTCCCGGTAGGTCTGCGCTGCAAAAATGGACAGCGCGCGCAGATTGATGCCGTAGCCGTCCTCCAGAAGATCAAAGTTGTTGTAGCGGATGCCCAGACGGATTACATTGGCGATGCACGCCCAGTTCCCGGCGGCCGCACCCATCCAGGAGATGTCGTGGTTGCCCCACTGGATGTCCACATCGTGGCGCTGAATCAGTGCGTCCATAATCGCATCGGCGCGGGGGCCGCGATCGAAAATATCGCCGATAATGTGTAGCTTATCTACCAGCAGTTGCTGAATGGTGTTGCACAGGGCGATAATAAAATCCTCACTCATCTTCGTTTCCACAATGGTGCGGATAATTTCGCAGTGATAATGGGGTTTGTTGCTGCCCCCGTTTGCATGGAGGAGCTCATCCATAATATAAGCGAAGTGCGGCGGCAGCTTTTTGCGCACCTTGGAACGGGTGTATTTCGAGGCCGCCTCACGAAAAACCTCTGTCAGGCGGTAAATCATAATCCGGTACCAGTCATCGGTTGCAATTCCACGCTGCCGTGCGCGGCTCAGCTCGCGTTCGGGGTAGTAAATCAGCGTGGCCAGCGCCCCGCGTTCCGCTTCGGAGATGGACTGTTCAAACAGTTCGTCGATCTTTTTCCGTACGATGCCGCACGCGCTTTTCATTTGATAAAGGAATGCCTCGTGTTCACCGTGAAGGTCGCTGAAAAAATACTCCGTTCCCTTGGGCAGCCTTAGAATCGCTTTTAGGTTGATGATTTCAGACGCCGCAGCTCGGGCGTTCGGGTATTCCTTCGAGAGGAGTTTTAGGTAACGCTCGTCAATCATCCGGTTTCCTCCAGTCCATAATATGTTTGTGGAAATATTGCATATATACATGAATCATTTGAAGCTCATAATCTGATTATACAAGAACAAAAAGGGTTTTTATTAAAAATTCGCATTATTTTTTTGAAAATGCTTTCCTCTGCAAAAAGGGAAAAAGGAAAAAACGTGTGTTTTGGTAACAGAAATGGCTGCTAAAATAATTTTCGTGAAGAATATTCAAAAATATAATTTTGAATTGAAATTTTACTTAAGAATGATATAATAGAAATTAATTTACAGATATTTACAATCATCAAAAATTATGGATAGGAGAGAGTGTGGGTGAAGATACGCAATTATCTATCTATATTGCTGTTTGCCATATCCATAATTCCGGTGATTTTCATTATGTTGTTCAGCGTAGTCTGTTTTGGGAAGAGCGTTTGGCAGGATATGCAGGAAAGCGTGGAAGATAACGCACGGCTTACAGCCGACACGATTAACCAGTTTTTCACCCATAACCGGGCCGCACTTTCATCGGTTGCGGAAATGCCGGCAGTGCAGACTTTTTTAGCTCAGAACATCCATGCCGTCAATACCAAAGAGCAAACGAAGTCAAGCCGCGAGGTGAACGAGCTGCTTGCCTTGGTAACCACAAAACGTCCCCAGCAGGGGGACGGAACGTGTGACACCTATGTCAGAAATACTTCACTGGTCAATGCACAGGGAAGCATCATCGCATCGGACGATACGGAACTGGTAGGAACCCGTTCTTCCCTTGCTGGCAATGAGAGCAGGATAGAAAAGAACGGGTTCAGTGTTTCGAATACGTTGAGGACCCCCGGTTTCCTGGACGGAATCAAATATTTTATCATCGCGGTTCCTATTTATAAGGACGGCGTATTTGTGGGGTATATTCAAAGCGCGGTGGACATGGTGTACTTTGACCTGTCCAGTCACCGTACTTTTATGAAGACCGGCTGGACCATGGTGGTGGACGGTTCCGGAATGATAGCCGGGGAAAAGGCGTTGGATGACCGGGGATTAGCCCTTACCAGCCTGAAGGACCCCGCATTTGAATCGGGGTTTTACCAGGACGTATGGCAGCGAATTGATTTGGTACATAAGCCGAACGGATTTCTGAATTTTCAGGAAAACGGCGGGGAAAAGCTGGGATACTACACAGCGGTTCCCGGTACGGACTGGGTTATTTTCAGCGTGGTGCCGGACTGGGAGCTGAAACAGCCAATTTACCAGGTTATGTTCTTCTTTTTTACCGTTCTGCTTTTGGTCCTGATTGTGCTGATGGTTGTGATTCGCCGCTCCGCAAAGCGGTTCCTGAACCCGCTGCACGATATGTCGGAAGCGTTTCTGCGGCTGATGCAGCGGGATTATACCGTACGGCTTTCTACAAATTATAAAGGAGAGTTCGCCGATATTTCCGCGTCGTTCAATAAACTGGCGGAAAAAATCCGGGCGGATACGGAAGAGCTCAAGGTAAACGAGGCGCGCTACGCGTTGATTATGGAAGAAACCAATCAGGTTATTTTTGAGTGGGATATGCAGGAGAACCAGATTTTTCATACGGTTCACTGGACCAATAAGTTCGGGTTCAATCAGATGGTGAGAAATCCCGGTTCGGAGCTGCCCGATTTTTCCATCGTCCACCCAGATGACCGAAAAATCATTAAGCAGTTCTTCTGGGAGGCGCGCGAGGGAAGGCCGCCGAAGCCGGTGGATGTGCGCATGAAGACGATTGACAGCAAGTACATTTGGTGTACCATCAGCATTAAAGTGATATTTGATGAAAACAAGCGGCCGTTCCGCGCTATTGGGCTGATTACCGACACTGACCACCAGAAAAAAATCATCCAGACGCTGGAAAGCAAATCTAGAATGGACCTGCTGACGCAGACCTACAACAAGGTTACGGCGGAAAAAATGATTGAGGACTTTTTAAGTACCGCTCCGCCGGAGGAAAATCATGGGTTTATTATTATTGATATCGACAATTTCAAGGGCATTAACGATACATTGGGTCATATTTATGGCGACAGCGTGCTGAAGCAGATTTCCGCACGGCTGAAGGACCTGTTCCGCGCCACGGATATTGTGGGCCGAGCCGGCGGCGATGAATTTATTATTCTGGTGAAAAACTTAAGGGATGAACAGGTTTTGAAAAATAAGCTCAGCGAGATTTGCAATATTTTCCGCAGTGTTTCCACCGGGGAAAACGAGCAGTACCGGGTTTCCGCCAGTGTAGGCGCGGCGGTTTTTCCCAATGACGGGACCACCTTCGCAGAGCTTTATCAGCACGCGGACAGTGCCCTTTACCGTGCAAAACGCATGGGAAAAGATGGGTTCAGCCTGTACTGCGAAGGCCAGCTGAAAAGTTCCAGCGAAATAGGTACGTAGCGTAACATCTGCATCGGGAATAGCACCCAGCCGGGGCTGCCAATGCCGATGCGAAGGAATCACTGAGAAAAAGAGAATAGAAAAAGGCTGCTTCCGGTGCTCTTCCGAAAACAGCCTTTTTTATTGACATTTGGAAAGCTCTGTTCCAGAGCAGGACGGATTCCCGTGTGCTGAATTCCTTCGGGCTGCCGCAGCCCGTTCCCCTGTGGAGCGGAGCGCCTTGAAACAGCTTAGGACTGGGGCTGCTGGTCCTGCGAATAGGGCGCGGGCACAACCAGACCAAGCTCTGCCGGGTTCAGCTGGCCGGTTTGGATGGCGCGGTCGCGCAGGAACACGTAAAGCTCCGACATGGTGGCATTGTAGTAGGGGATTACAAAGAGAATGCCAACGCCAAAGCAGATTGCACCCAGCAGGAACCAACCGAGGAACGAAAGTATCAAGACGAAGATCGCACCCTTTTCTCCGTTTGTCATCATCCGGCTGATTTCACGTGCGCGTGAACCGGGAATGGACGGATTGTCGGAGAGTATGTACGAAACCATGCTGTACTGCAGGGCTTTTACAATTCCGGGGATGATGAGTAAAAGCGACCACAGGCAAATGAAAAGGTTGGTTACAAACAGCGCGCCTACGCCGTTCCCGTAATTTTGGCGGAAGCCGCTGAACAGAGTGCCAAAGTCGGTTCTGCCAAAGCGGTTTTGCACGAAGAAACGGGCCAGCCCAATTTCAAGGGGCAACCCTACGAAAATACCAAGCAGTAGATTACCGACTGAAATCAGGTTCGTGACGCCGCTTTGAGCCATAATATCAGCTTGGTTTGCAAGGGGGTTGAACGCAAGAAACTGGTATTGGATCTGAATCGGCATGGTAAAAATATTCAGAGCTTCACTGATGAGCAATGCGACCAGGCATACGGCGAAGGCAGTCCAGTAGCGCCCCCTCAAGGCAAGTTTTGCGTTGGATTTTAGGATTCCTCTGTCCCACATAAGTTCTGTCCTCCTATCAATATATAATCAAGATTTTGCCGCCGGTGCGACGGATTTTTCCACAGCCCCGGCGGCGGACAGTATTAAGAATATGCTGTTCGTGCCATATCTTATGAGTGATATTTTGCTAAAATGTAAAATTAATCAATGGGGTCGTTGTTCCACGCATACATTTTGCGCAGCTCTTTGCCGACTTCCTCCAGCTGATGGCTGGCGGCAATCCGGCGGCATGCGTTGAAGTGCGCGCGGCCGTTTTTGTTTTCGGCGATCCATTTGCTGGCAAAGGTGCCATCCTGAATTTCGCTGAGAATTTTCTTCATTTCCTTCTTGGTTTCGTCGGTAATCAGGCGTTTGCCGGTTTCGTAATCACCGAATTCCGCCGTGTCGGAAATGGAGTAACGCATCAGCGAGAAGCCGCCGCGGTAAATCAGGTCGACAATCAGCTTCATTTCATGGATGCATTCAAAATAAGCATTTTCCGGTGCGTAGCCCGCTTCCACCAGAGTTTCAAAGCCGGCCTGCATCAGGGCGGTTACACCGCCGCAAAGAACAGCCTGTTCACCGAACAAGTCGGTTTCGGTTTCAATCTTAAAGGTGGTTTCCATAATAGCGGCTCTGGCTGCACCAAGTCCTGCGCCATAGGCGAGGGCGAGGTCAAGCGCGTGGCCGGTGTAGTCCTGCTCCACAGCAACCAGGCAGGGAACACCCTTGCCGGCGGTGTATTCGCTGCGCACGGTATGGCCCGGGCCCTTCGGAGCAATCATGAACACGTCGATGTTCTTCGGCGGTTTAATTTGGCCGTAGTGAATGTTGAAGCCGTGCGCGAAGGCGAGCGCTTTGCCTTCCGTCAGGTAAGGGGCAATGTCGGTCTTGTACATATCCGCCTGGCGCTCGTCGGGAATCAGAATCATAATAATGTCGGCTGCTTTCGTTGCTTCCGGGACGGTCATAACTTTCAGACCGGCTGCTTCTGCTTTCGCCTTGCTCGGGCTGCCTTCATACAGGCCGACTACAACGTTGACACCGCTGTCATGCAGATTCAATGCATGCGCGTGTCCCTGACTGCCGTAACCGATAATGGCAACGGTTTTACCTTTGAGCAGATTGATATCGCAATCCGCCTGATAATAGATTTTTGGCATTTTCTTTTCCTCCTTGCCTGATGGCAAATAATATAAACTAACGCTTGAGCCGAAAATCGGTTCAAGGGGTTGGTTACATGGATTCGCTTGTCTGCTTGCGCGCGGTAGAGGGACCCTTTTCAATGGCAAGGGTGCCCGCGCGGACAATTTCCTTAATGCCGTACGGTTTCAGAAGGCTGATGAGCGTTTGCGTGCGCTCGTCGTTGTCGGTAAACTGGAAGGTCAGGGATGTTGTGGAAACGTCCACAATATGCGCGTGCATCAGCTCGGCAATTTTCATCAGCTCTGCACGCTGCTTGGTGTTGCAGCCCACCTTAATGAGCGACAGCTCGTAGCTGATGAACCGGTTGGGCTCCAACACTTTTACCTTAATGACGGGAATCAGCTTGTTCAGCTGTTTTTCCACCTGTTCCACAATATAATCGTCACCGTCCACCACAATGGTAATGCGCGAAATGGTGGGGTCTTCGGCAATGCCGACGGCCAGACTGTCGATGTTAAAGCCCCTGCGGGCGAACAGGCCGGATACTTTGGAAAGAACGCCGGGCTGGTTTTCCACCAGTACGGAAAGCGTGTGTTTCATGGGGAAGGCCCCTCCTTTCTCTGCGGGACGGATCAGGATAAAACATGCGGGAAATGGGATTTATAAATCTGTCGATTATATGGTCGGCGCATCGGGATTGACGCGGCAAACCAGAATAAAGGCATGCTCTGAAGCAAGCATTTTTGCCGCCAGCCGCTCCGCTTCGTCGTTACAATCCGCATAGGCCGCCTCAATGCCGTAAGCCTGTGCAAGACGGACGAAGTCGGGGCTGCCCGAAAGCTGGGTGGCAATATGATGGCCTTTGTACTTTTTGGTCTGGATTTCCCACACCATACCCAAGCGGTCGTTCTGCATTACGATGATTTTAACGGGAATCTGGTTCTGGCACAGGGTGCCCAGTTCGCACATGGCCATTTGGAACGAACCATCGCCGCAGATACACAGTACCTGGCGCTTCGGTTTTGCCAGCTTTGCGCCCAGCGCAGCGGGGAGCGCGTACCCCATGGTACCCAGCCCGCCGGAAGTGAGGAAGCGCCCTTCCTTTACGTTAAAGTTGCGCGCCGCCCAAATCTGGTTTTGTCCCACATCGGAAACCAGAATGGCATTGTCCTCCATTTTTTGGGAGAGCGCCCGGATAAACGAGCGCGGCTCCACGAAACCGGTTCCGTTTTCCGGTATTCCGGCAGGAGTGTACTCCTCTTTATAACGGAGCACGCAGGTAATCCACTCCTCCGGCACAATGTTGGTAACCTTTTCTGCGAGTTCGCGGAGCACCAGCCGGATGTCGCCAACAATCGGGATGTGTGCAGTCATGTTCTTGCCGATTTCGGCGGGGTCAATGTCGATGTGGATGATGGTCGCCTTTTTGGCCATTTGCTGCGGTGCGCTGACTGCGCGGTCGCCCACCCGCGCGCCACAGAGGATGACAAGGTCCGCCTCTTTCATGGCGCGGTTTGCGTTGGCATGCCCGTGCATGCCGATCATGCCCAGGTAAAGGCGGCTGTCCATTGGAATCACGCCGATGCCCATCATGGTGGAAACCACGGGAATGCCGCTGTTCTGTGCAAACGCAATCAGTTCATTACGCGCGCCGGCCAGCACCACACCGCCACCGCAGCAGATGATGGGGCGCTGCGCCTCGGTGATGGCGATAAGCGCCTTTTTGATTTGCATGGCGTGCCCTTGTGTGCGGGGCTTGTATCCGATAATATTTGCTTTCTGCGGATAGACAAATTCTTGAATCTCGGCGGTCTGCATGTCCACCGGAACGTCAATCAAGACCGGGCCGGGGCGACCGGTAGAGGCAATATGGAATGCTTCCTTGAAAATGCGTGGAAGGTCGGCAGTGTTTTTCACCAAATACGAATGCTTGGTGAACGGTTCGCAGGCGCCGGTAATGTCCGCCTCCTGGAACACGTCGCGGCCCAGCAATTCGGAGCTGACCTGCCCGGTAATGGCAATCAGGGGGATGGAATCCATGTACGCCGTGGCGATGCCGGTAATCAGGTTGGTGGCACCGGGGCCGCTGGTGGCAATGCAGACGCCGGGTTTTCCGCTGGCGCGGGCGTATCCGCTGGCGGCGTGCGCCGCATTTTGTTCCTCGCGCACCAGAATATGCCGAATGGACGAGCGGCTTAGATAATCATAAAATGGGCAAATTGCCGCGCCCGGATAGCCGAAAACGAGATCCACGCCCTCGCTTTCCAAACATTTTACCATGATTTCCGCACCGCTGATCAATTCGGCACCTCCGTTCCAACATGACACGATCCAATCCGAAATCGCCGTTGATTTCGGACTTCTTTTTTAAAGAATACGCCGCTGTGTTCGGCGTTATGGCGATGTATTACCGTCTGAACGACGAAATCCAGAATTGCTTAATATTACTAATTATTATAAGATTTTTCACATTGCCCGTCAACGATTTTTCACCTTTAAAGTGATAAAATTAAGAAGCGCAGGAAATTATTTTGGAAATGGCCGGAGAGAAAGCCATTTGGCTGTAATTCTGGGCCGAAGTACGGTGCGCCACAGTTACTTTGTGAGCGCCTTATAGAGCAGCAGACCGCCCGCGCTGGCTCCGCCCAAAAGCAGAAAGAGTGCGGCGGCCTGACCGTAATTGCCGCTTTCCAGCGCATGGCCCCCGACCGAGGATGCCCAGAGGGAGGGAACGCGGGCCAGTGTAGTAATCAGTAGAAAACGGCTGAAGTTTTGGGGCAGCAGGCCAGCAGAAAATAAAAACAGGCGTTTCGGTGTGCCAGGAATCAGGAACAGCAGCCACAACAGTGCATCGCGTTTCTTTTCGCCGAGAAAAAACAGCACCTTTTCCTGTTGGGCGGAGGAAAAGAACAAATTTAAAAGCTTTCTGCCGCAGATTTTGGTAAAATAAAAAATCACCGTGGTTGATATCAGGACGGAGCAGATCGTCAGAAAAAAGCCCTGTGCCCGCCCGAACGCGTAGCCGCCCGCCGCGGCGGTCAGTTCCAGCGGGATGGGGAGAAACCCCTGCAGAATTTCCATGCCCAGAAACGAAATTTTTCCCAAAGCGCCCTGGCTGCGGATAAACCGGGCCAGTTCTTCAGAATTTGTAATCAGCATTAAAATCGGTCGGCAGAGCAGAACGGTCAGCCACAGGAACAAAGCCAGGCCCGCCGCCAGAATAGCCGTGCCCAAAATACGGTCGCGCAGGGGAGGCGGCTGGTTCTTTGCACGCGGAAAGGTTGCCCGTACGGGGAAGGTGTGTTTTCGGATCAATCTCTGAAATCCTTTATTCAGGGTCATCACCTTGATTCCCGGGTGTGCATCAGAATGCATCCCGGATGGAATGGAAAAGCGGGTTCTTCTGCATTGTATTCTGCATCCTTGCCGGATTATGAGAAAAGAATGCCTTTGTCACTCGGTTTTCGCCGCCGGTTTTTCCGCGAAAAAAGAAACAGCGCCGGCTGCTCAAGGGCAGCCGGCGCCGGGAAGGGTTCTCTGTTTATGCTTTTTTGGGGCTTCTGTGTTCCATGCGGTCCAGCACCTGAACCAGGATGACGGACACCACAGCGGTAATGATGGTTTCTACCAGCATATAGCTGCCGTTGTAAGTAAGGGAGTAGAGCCAAACCGGCGTTCCTTCCGGCGCGTAGCTGGCCCAAATGAGAATACCGGAAAGGAAGCTGCACACAAAGCGCAGCGCGCAGACGACCACAGAGCCCACCGCCACACTGACGGTGCGGGCTTTGAACGGTTTGCCGAAGAACGACGCCGTGCCGAGGACCGTAAACGCCAGCACGTAGTCCAGAAGAACGACGGCGATAAACGCCGCGATGGTGTTGGCCGGGGGTGCGTCGAACCGAAGCACCATTTGCAGCAGACTGTGCGTGAACGCAGTGGCAATGCCCCATTTCAGGCCGTGCCGGTACGAAACCAGCACCAACGGCACCATGCTGGCACAGGTAATGGAGCCGCCCTGCGGCAGTTCGAAGAGCTTAATCATGCTTAATACGGTGGACATGGCGATCATCAGCGCGCATTCCACAAGGGTCAAAGTCGTGTTCTTTTTCATGTGTGTTCCTCCAAAACATGATTTGAACCGAATAATCCCTGAAACCTATTCAAGAATCCAGCCCTTCGTTCGGTTTCCCCGCCGGCGATTGGTTCCGACGGTCAAACCGAAGGAATGGAAGCGTTTGGATGGAGTGTAAAAGCATTGCTGCATAAATGCAAAAAACGCTCTGTGAATGCACAGAGCGTCAAAAATACCGTTTCTTTCCTACGCTGGCATTATCCAGATCAGGTCGAGGGTTCGAAGCGTCCATCCGCTTCATCTCAGCCGAGTATACTCAGCACCCCTTTATACTTGTTCCGATGAGAAGCGTCGAATGAAATTAAGAACAAACGGAACCAATGCCGTCTTTCAACAATACCTCTCGTTCTGCCTCTTACGGAACTCGTATTATTCAGTTCGTTCCTATCATACAATAGGGAATTCGGTTTGTCAATTCCCTACTGGGAGGAACAGCCGGGTTCGGTTGTTTGAAAGCGGAAAGCAGTTCAAACCGGGAGTTTCGCTGCTTTGTACTGCTGCCCCGCTGCTACTGAAGCAGAAGTGCTTTCAAAGTGGGAATATCCTTTGCAAAAACGGACGCACCCTCGTGCTCCATTTCTTCCTGCGTGCCAAAACCGTACAGAACGCCGATGAACTGGGTGCCGGCTTCGCGCGCACCGGCGGCGTCAAAGCGAGTGTCGCCCACCATTACGGCCTGTTCAGCGGGAACGTGGCGGGCATTCAGCGCAGACCGGATCAGCTCATCTTTGTTGCTGCTGTGCTCGTTTTCATCCGGGGCGGAAATAAAGTCAAAGTAAGGGGTCAAATGAAAATAATCCAGCACGGGAAGGGCAATGTTTTCCGGCTTGGATGTGGCGACTGCCAGGGAGATTTTCTTTTGCTTCAGTTCTTCCAGCAGCTCCGGAATCCCGGGGTAGGGCGCGTTCTGAAATGCCCCGGTTACATTGTACGTTTCCCGGTAAAGGAGTACCGCCTGTTCGGCTTGTTCTTCCGTCAGGCCGCAGTAATTGACGAAACTGGACCACAGCGGCGGGCCAATGAATTTACGAAGGGTTTCCTGCGGCGGTACGGGAAATCCCATTTTTTTCAGTGCCAGCGCGGCGCAGCCGGTAATGCCCGGCTCAGAATTTGTTAAGGTTCCGTCCAAATCAAATAAAATCAGCGAATAGCTCATTTGGATTCCACCTGGTTTGCTTTTCTGGATTCGGCCTTGTTCAGGAAGCTTTCCTTTTTCACGCTGACGCGTTCGTGCGTGCCCTTTGCAATCAGCCCGGCTTCATCATATGCCTCCAGTGCAAAGCGGAAAAAACGTCCCTCGTTTTCCGTCAGTTCGGCGGTCACCGTCACCGTTGCCCCGAGCGGCGTGGGGTTCAGATGTTCCACTGTGATTTTGGAACCAACCGTGGTGTAAATATCTTCTAACCCTTCCTGCGCAAGCGCCGCGGCAGCTCCTTCAAACAAGGCCGCGACGGTCGGGGTGGCAAGCACGCGCAGGCTGCCGCTGCCCACGTTTACCGCTAACATGTCTTCTGTAACGGTGTATTCGCGGGTCAGTTTTGCGGATTTTATTTCTTTCATTGTCATTTCCTCCTTGCACATGATATAATAATTCTTGCTGTTCTAACTGTTGAAATGGTAAAAGCGGTTAAAATTAATAAACGGTGCGGTGTGCTCCACGAAAGCCCAAAGAAATTGCGGCCGCCGAAGGCGGGAAGGCGCTGCGCGCCGCCCAGCAATTTCCGAAAGTCAAACCAGCGGCAGCGGATTTGACTATTACACCGAGCTTGACGTGATCCAAAGAAATTGCGGCCGCCGAAGGTGGGAAGGCGCTGCGCGCCGCCCAGCAAATTCCGAAAGCCAAACCAGCGACAGCGGGTTTGACTATTACACCGAGCTTGACGTGATCCAAAGAAATTGCGGCCGCCGAAGGCGGGAAGGCGCTGCGCGCCGCCCAGCAATTTCCAAAAGTCAAATCAACCGCAGTTGATTTGACTATTATACCATAAAACCAACCCGGTTAAAAATAGTTTGTTCCAAACGCCAAGGCAGCCAAGAATTTGGGCGTGCCGTGCGCGTTTTGTGCCGTCGGCTGAATTCAAACGATCGGCGGCCGATATACATCACGTATGGAGGATGCGATTATGCCTGATTCACGGGAAGCCCCGGCACGCCGCCGGATTTATGCCATGGACGAGCTCCGTGGGTTTGCGGTGTTCTGCATGGTGTTTTACCACGGCTTCTATACGCTCGCCTACCTGTACAATCTTCAGGTCGGCATGGTGCTGCTGCGCTTTTTTATGCCCGCGGAACCGTGGTTTGCGGGGCTTTTCATTTTGATTTCCGGCATTTCGTCCGACCTGTCGCGCTCCAACCTGAAACGCGGGTTGAAGCTGCTGGCGGTTGCCCTGGGCGTGACGGCAGTCACCGCGTTGGTGGTGCCGGAGGAGCTGATTGTGTTTGGCATTCTACATTTTCTTTCCGTCTGCATGATTGGCTACGGCCTGCTGAAACCGTTCGCCGACCGACTCCAGTTTTCGTGGGCGGCTGTTGCCGTTTGTGCGCTGCTGTATGCGTGCACCATGCACATTTCCTTCGGGTATCTTGGCATTTCCCCACAGATGGGTGTTTTTCTGCCGGATTCCCTGTACCGGACAAACTGGCTTGCGCCGCTGGGAATTTTTAATCTGGAATTCCACAGTTCGGACTATTTTCCGCTTTTCCCATGGATGTTTGTGTTCGCCGCGGGCACCATTTTAGGAAAGCTGGCCGTGCAGGGCAAATTCCCCGCGTTTCTGTATCCCTCGCGCGTGCCGTTCTTTTCTTGGCTCGGCCGCCACGCTCTGCTGATTTATATTGTACATCAGCCGGTGATTTACGGCCTGTGCTGGGTGGGCTCCGCGGTGGTAAAACTGTTTACGCGGTGAACCATGGAACCAATGAATGAATCACGAACCATCCGTATGAAACATGCAAAATAGGAATTTTTCACGGAACAAAAGCAAGGAAAAGGCTTTCGATTTTGCTCGGTTCGTTGTTTCTTGCTTGCTGAATTAAATTAATGTTAGGATTGAAAATAAAATGGATTTTGTAAAAGAACTCTCCACTCAGTTTTCCCTGCAGGAATGGCAGGTGCAAAAGGTCATTGAACTGATCGACGAGGGCAACACGATTCCGTTTATTGCCCGTTACCGCAAGGAAGCCCACGGGTCGCTGGATGACCAGACGCTGCGTGAAATTGCGGAGCGGCTGGAATACCTGCGCTCGCTGGAAAAGCGCCGCACAGAAGTGGCGGAGCTGATTACTGCCGCCGGCAGTATGACGGAAGAGCTTTCCGCTGCCCTGAATGCCGCTGCAACCCTTTCGGAAATCGACGACATTTACCGCCCGTTCCGCCCCAAGCGCAAGACGCGTGCTTCCGTGGCGAAGGAAAAGGGGCTTGACCCGCTTGCGCAGGCGATTTTCGCGCAGGAGCCGGACTCCCCGTATCCGATTGACCTGGCAGAACAATATGTAAATCCGGAACTCGGCGTAGAAACGCCGGAGGACGCGCTCGCGGGCGCATTGGACATTATTGCGGAGATGATTTCCGACGACGCGGGTATCCGCAAACGCCTGCGCGTAGTGGCCATGGCACAGGGAGAACTGGTTTCCAAAGCGGCGAAGCCGGATGAGGATTCGGTGTATGCGCAGTATTACGACTTCCGTCAGCCCGCTGCCAAACTGCCGGGGCACCGGATTTTGGCGATTGACCGCGGGGAACGTGAGGAGTTTCTGAAGGTCAGCCTGGAGCTGGACCGCACAAAGGGACTGAATATCCTGCTTTCCACCTGTGTGAAAGGGGATTCCCCTTGCGCCGAAGCGGTGCGGCAGGCCGCGGAGGACGCCTATGACCGGCTGATTTTCCCCTCCATTGAGCGGGAAATCCGCAATACTCTGACCGAACAGGCGGACGAAGCCGCCATTAAGGTATTTTCCGTCAACCTGCGCCAGCTGCTCATGCAGCCGCCGGTGAAGGGCCGCGTGACCATGGGTCTGGACCCGGGTTACCGCACAGGATGTAAGGTTGCGGTCGTGGACCAGACTGGCCGTGTGCTGGACACGGGAGTGATTTACCCCACCCATTCGCAGGCGAAGGTCGCAGAGGCCAAGGAAACCGTGAAGCGCTTGATTCAAAAGTATGGCGTAGAAGTGATTGCCATCGGCAACGGGACGGCGTCCAAGGAAACCGAAATTTTTACCGCCGACGTGATTCACGAGCTGAACACCGGCGTTTCGTACATGGTAGTCAGCGAGGCGGGTGCTTCCGTGTATTCCGCCAGCAAGCTGGCCGCGCAGGAGTTCCCGGATTATGATGTCACCCTGCGCAGTGCGGTTTCCATCGCACGCCGTTTGCAGGACCCGTTGGCCGAACTGGTGAAAATCGACCCCAAGGCCATCGGCGTGGGACAGTACCAACATGATATGCCGAAAAAGCGCATGGATGAAGCGTTGGGAGGCGTAGTAGAAGACTGCGTGAATACTGTGGGCGTTGACCTGAATACAGCTTCCCCCAGCCTGTTGGAAAAGGTGGCCGGCATCACACCAACGATTTCCAAAAACATTGTGGCCTACCGGGAGGAGAACGGTGCGTTTTCCTCCCGTGCGGAGCTGAAAAAGGTGCCGAAGCTTGGTCCCAAGACATTCGAGCAGTGTGCGGGCTTCCTGCGCGTGAGCGAAAGCAAAAATATTCTGGACAACACCGCCGTGCACCCGGAATCTTATGACGCGGCGAAGGCGCTGCTTCAGCTGTGCGGCTACGATATTAAAAATATGAAACGGGAAGGCTTTTCCGACCTGCGGGACAAGGTAAACGCCATTGGGGAGGAACAGGCGGCGGCTCAGCTGGGTGTCGGCGTGCCGACGCTCCATGACATTGTGAACGAACTGCTGCGCCCGGGGCGCGACCCGCGCGATGAGCTGCCCAAGCCCATGCTGCGCACCGACGTGATGAGCATGGAGGACTTGAAGCCGGGCATGGAACTGACCGGAACCGTGCGCAAC
The DNA here is from genome assembly GCA_012839345.1 of Clostridiales bacterium. Taxonomy (GTDB): domain Bacteria; phylum Bacillota; class Clostridia; order Oscillospirales; family Acutalibacteraceae; genus Caproiciproducens. The sequence continues at coordinate 97,122 of DUNN01000003.1, forward strand.
GTCATCGACTTCGGCGCGTTTGTCGATATTGGTGTGCATCAAGACGGCCTGGTGCATATTTCGCAGATCTGCGACCGCTACATCAAGCATCCAAGCGAGGTGCTTAAGGTGGGCGACATCGTGACCGTGCGCGTCCTTTCCGTGGATGTAAAGAAACAGCGCATTTCGCTGACCATGCGCACAGACAAAGCAGCACAAATCGTGCAGTAGTTTTCTCCCCGGCAATGGTTGTACGGGAACCGGAAAAGAGCTATAATAAATCTATGATATAGTATCCGCCCATTCCGGCAGGAATATGGCGGAAGTAAATGAGGGAAACAGGAATGAAGCTTGGTATTGTAGGATTGCCCAACGTGGGCAAAAGCACACTGTTCAACGCAATTACGAACGCGGGGGCACAGTCCGCGAACTACCCGTTCTGCACAATAGAGCCCAACGTGGGCGTGGTGGCGGTGCCGGACAAGCGGCTGGACCGCCTGGCTGAAATGTACCACCCGGAAAAGTATACGCCGGCCACCATTGAGTTTGTGGATATTGCCGGGCTGGTGCGCGGCGCTTCCAAAGGCGAGGGGTTGGGCAACAAGTTCCTCGCGAATATCCGCGAGGTGGATGCCATTGTGCATGTGGTGCGCTGCTTTGTCAACGATGATATTATCCACGTGGAGGGCAGCATTGACCCGAAGCGCGACATTGAAACCATCAACACGGAGCTGATTCTATCCGATCTGGAAGTACTGGAGCGCCGGATGGAAAAAACACAGAAAATGATTAAGGCGGATAAAAAATATCAGGCCGACTACGACTTTTTCGCACGCGTTCGGGATGCGCTGAACGAGGGAAAATCTGCCCGCAGTGTGGAATGCACGGAGGAGGAGGCTGAACTGCTTTCCTCAGTTTCCCTGCTGACCAACAAGCCGGTGATTTACGCCGCGAACATGAGCGAAGAGGATTTTAAGGGTGGCATTGAAAACAATCCGTATTTTGCCATGGTAAAGAAAATTGCGGACAGCGAACACGCAGGTGTGCTGCCAATCTGCGCGGAAATTGAAGCGGAAATCAGCGGAATGGACAAAGAGGAAAAGGAATTGTTCCTTGCCGACATGGGCCTGACCGAATCCGGTCTGGACCGCCTGATTAACGAATGCTACAGCCTTTTGGGCTTAATTTCCTACCTGACCGCCGGTCAGCCGGAGGTGCGTGCGTGGACGATTAAGAAGGGCACCAAGGCACCGCAGGCTGCGGGAAAAATCCATTCCGACTTCGAGCGCGGCTTTATTCGTGCGGAGGTTATCTCGTTCGACGACCTGATGGCCTGCGGAAGCATGACCGCCGCCAAGGAAAAGGGCCTTGTCCGTTCGGAGGGCAAGGAATACGTGATGCAGGACGGCGACGTGGTGCTGTTCCGGTTTAATGTGTAAATAAGAACGAAAAAACACGGGATTGTTTCTGAATCTGCCTCTTATTAACGGGAATACTGAATTCAAAGGAATTGTATTGAATCCATTGTTTCTGGGGGAAATTATTTTTACGTATATTTTCACAAAAACACTATTATGAATGCGATATTTGAAGTATAATATTACCAATCGATCACATCCTATAGTGATGATGTATGAAATTAAAGGAGGCTACCGACATGGAGTTAAAAGGAAGCAAGACCGAAGCAAATCTGCTGGCGGCGTTTGCGGGGGAATCGCAGGCGAGGAACAAGTACACCTTCTACGCGTCCAAAGCCAGAAAAGAAGGCTACGAGCAAATTGCGGCCATCTTCGAGGAGACCGCCAACAACGAAAAGGAACACGCGAAACTGTGGTTTAAATATTTGCACGGCGGCGATATTGGCAAAACTGCCGACAATTTGGTTGATGCGGCCGCAGGCGAGCGGTTCGAATGGACAGAAATGTACAAGGAGTACGCCGACGTGGCGGAGCAGGAAGGCTTTAAGGAGATTGCCAACACCATGCGCCTGATTGCCACCGTGGAAAAGGAACACGAGGAGCGTTACCGCAAGCTGATTCAGAATTTGGATCAGGATATTGTGTTCAAAGCAGACGAGGAGACCGTGTGGGTCTGCCGCAACTGCGGTTATGTCCATATCGGCAAAAATGCACCGGCTATTTGCCCGGCGTGCAAACATCCGCAGGCGTATTTCGAGCGCAAAGCCAAAAACTACTAATGAGTTCCTAAAGAGCGGGTCAAACGGCCCGCTCTATTTTTATGGATTTCGCTCTTTTCCCGAAAATCTGCCTTACAGCCACTTGGGAGGGTCTATCCCCTGATCTTCCAAAATCAGCTCTGGAAGATTAATCAGCATTTCCCGGTAATCCAAATGGTGCTTCACCCCGTGGGTAAGCAGCAAGGCACGAATGTAATTTTCGCGGTAACCGGCGCAGAAGCGGTTTTCCTTTAACAGCTGAGTCAGGTAGTTTTTGATGTAAAGAATTCCGGTTACGCTCATGTCGTCGCGGTACAGCGGGTAGTCGATCAGCCCGCCCGGCGTTTCGTGTGCAGCGTAGCGCGGGTCATATGGGGAAAGGGCGTTGCCAAACGCATGGTCAATGGTGTGGTTGTAGGCAATCAGTTCCGTGGGGACGCGGGTTGCTTTTACTTCATCCAGCAGGGTCTGGCAGTCTTTCACCGCTTGTTCCAGCAAAGATACCCCGGCTTCCCAAAGCGTTCTTACGCTCTGCGTTTTCAGCACCAAGGCAGGGTCGGGCACGGTCTGCAGATAAGCGGAAACGCCGTACAGCATGGATTCTAGCAGTGATTGGGCCTGTTCCACCCGGATAGAACTGCTTTTTTCGTGGTTAAAGCGCGGAATCTCCTCGCTGAGCAGCTGGGTCATATTCAGTTGGAATTCTGCTATTTCCTCCGCATTCAGGGATGCGGCCAGCATCGGATTATTCAAGTTCAAGTTCCTCCCATCGGTTGCGTTCCTGCTCTTCCTCTGCCTTTTCTTCCGCCTGCGCGGCGAGGTCCCCTTCAAATAGGATTTCGGCATCCATATTAAAGAAATCGGTTATGCCAAAGCGAAGGTTATCGGCCAGCTTTTCCAGTTCCCGCCCTGCGAGCAGTTCCAGTGAACCGCCGCAGCGGTTTTCAAAGCAGTCCTTTAGAAAGGCTATCAGGTCATCGTCGGAGATGCGGTCCTCCGTTTCATTTTTGACGGCGTAAAACAGCTCAGTCAACTCGCACAGCGTTGCAGCGTAGTTGTCCTGATTCAAAAAAGTAGAGCTGCCAAACGCATCCACTATCTTACCAATTGTGGCGCTGCCGATTTCAATACGCCCGGTTTCGTTCAGCGCACAGGCGCGGGTTTCCAACAGTTCTGCCGCGTCCTGCGGCGTAAGGATTAGCCCATATTGGGCGGTGGTTTCGTTTTTTTTCAACAACTCGTTGATGGCAAGCTGATTCGACAGGGCGTCCAGCGCAAACAAAGCGGACAGTGTATTTTCCAAGGTAATCTCCCCCAGATATTAAAATTTTCAAAAAAACCTTGACAACACAGCAAAATTGTGATATAGTGTATTTGTAAAAATATATAACAAAATAAAATACAATCTAATAAATTCCAGTATACCATTGATTCCACAGAGAGTCAATGGATTTTTTATTTTGGGGGAGAGCCCGAGAAGTTCCCTCCGGCGGCTTACCAAAACGCTTAATCAGAACTTGAAAAGATACCAAAGACACGGCTCTGTAAAAGCAAACACCTCGGACAAGTTACGCATGTCCGGGGTGTTTCTGTATTTTAGTGCATTATTTTTTGTATTCCTCAATTCGGTAACGGGGGCGGGCCTTCACTTCGCTGTACAGCTTGCCCACGTATCCGCCGACCACGCCCAGGCACAGCAGCTGAATTCCGCCCAGCAGCCAAATGGAACAGACAATAGCGGTCCAGCCTGCAACCGTTTTGCCCGTAAAGTGGGCGATTAGTGCGTACAGCAAACCGATGATACTGCACAGGGAAACCAGAATGCCCAGGTTCGAAATGATTTTCAGCGGCTTTACGCTGAATGAGGTAATGCCGTCCAGCGCAAAGGAAATCATCTTTTTCAGTGGGTACTTCGATTCACCCGCGAAGCGTTCGTGGCGGTCGTAGTAAACGTAGTCACTGCGGTAGCCGATGAGCGGCACAATGCCGCGCAGAAACAGGTTTGTTTCCCGGTATTCGCTCAGCGCGTCGAGCGCGCGGCGGCTCATCAGACGGTAATCTGCGTGGTTGTAAACAATGTCCACACCGAGCAGTTGCATGAATTTATAAAACCCCTGCGCTGTGGCGCGCTTGAAAAAGGTATCGGTTTCGCGCTTGTTGCGCACGCCGTATACCACGTCGCAGCCTTCCAGAAATTTTTCTACGAACTGGTCCAGCACCTCCACGTCGTCCTGCAGGTCGGCGTCCATACTGATGGCGCAGTCGCAGGATTCTTTGGCGGTCATCAGGCCGGCGAGCAGCGCATTTTGGTGGCCGCGGTTGTGCGCCAGCTTAATGCCGCTAACCAGCTCGTTTTCGTCGCAGAACCGGCTGATCAGCCCCCAGGTTCCGTCTTTGCTGCCGTCGTCCACCAACAGCATTCGGCTTTCGCGGTCTGCGTGGCCGGACTCGATCATCTGGTTCAGCTTTTTGGTCAGGCGGCTTACGGTTTCGGGCAGTACGGCTTCTTCGTTATAGCACGGAATGACTAAATATACGCAAGGCATGGGAATCTCCCTTTCCATTTTCACCGGAGCGCGGACTGCGGCTGCCGCCGCGGCGCTACCGGGTTTTCAAACGTCCTTTGCCGCGCAGTGCGGTATTTTTACAGTTTCGAACTGCCAAGGAACAACGGGGCTTATCCGTTTTTCAGACGGTATTTTTTCCGCTTCGGCGGCTCTGGGTCGATGTTCCGGGTCAGGTAGCCATACAGGAGGAACAGCACGATTCCGCCCGCGGTAATAAGCGCTCCCAGCTTCAGGCCGGGTGTCTGATAATCGAAACGGATCTGGGAGGTTCCCGCGGGAACCTTCACCGCCATGAAGCCGACGTTTACCTTTTGAATCGGGACGGTGCTGCCGTTGACCTGCGCGCTCCAGCCGCTTTCCCACGGAACGCTGAAAAACACCAGCCGCTCCTTGTCCGTGGTAATTTGCGCGGAAAATCCTCCATTGTCGTGGCTGAACTGGGAGCAGGCCATCGACCTGCGGTCCTCACAGTTCTGATAGTATTCTTCGTTGGTGTCGGAATAAGTGGAATAATTATAATGCTGCAGAATGCCGGAATATTTGGAAGCATCCTCGTCCGGGATGACAATGGCCTTCAACAGAAACTGGCTCCGGGTGTCCTGCGGCACCTTGTCGTATTCGCTGCGGGTGACGTAATAATCGTAGCTGAATCCCATCGGAATATAATAATCGTTCTGGTAAATGTCAAACCCGTTCTGTGTGGCGTAGTAGCTCCAGCCGGGCATGGAGGGGTCAGCGCCCCCTTCCCCGGCAAAGCTTTTTCCGGTTAGCACGGGGTCAAACAGCCAGCGGCAGCTGGTCAGCCCGCGCAGTCCGTAGTATTTGACATCCGGGCGGGAGGCTACGTCGCGCTGCACGCCGATGGTCGGATAAAATTCCATGACTGAGCCGGGCACAATGCTGTGGAACGCCTGAATGGTAGGCATCTGCCAGTACATGGGCTGATTGTCCATGCCGTCGTAAACGTCAATTCGGTAGTTCTGTGCGTTCTGGTCAGGCAGGTTTATATCTTTCCCTGCGTTGAGCGAATACGGGATAATCTCTTTGTGCGTGTCATCGCTCTGCGTTTTTCCCAGTGCGATAAAGTACCACGAGTAAACGACGGAAATTAGTGCCACACCAGCTAGGCTGTACCGCATGAATTTGGCCTTATCCCGTTTGTAAAATTTAAATATGATGGTCAGCAGGGTCAGGCCGAGCAAGGCGATGGCTACATAGGACCAGAATCGCGTGGGGTAATCCTCCAGACCCAAGGTGGTGGTTTTCACGCCATCCTGGTTGGTGGTTTTCACCATCAGCCCGATGGGGAGCGCAATGCCCAGCGTGATGCCGGTTGTCCAAAGAATCGCGCGTTTCCAGTCGATGCAGTCATACTGGAGCGAAAGCACGGTGGCAAGGCTCATCATCAGCGTAAGCATATAGAACCAGCGGGCGTAATAAGAAGCATTAAACAGTTGGAACATGGAGTTCAGCACGGGAACAAATGCCATGAGGAACAGCAGGAACAGCAGCTTTTTCAGCCAGTGACGGTGGCGCATTTGCAGAAAGCCGATGACACCCGTCATGCTGAACAGCGGCAGCCACGCCCCAAGCGAAGCCCATTTTGCCTCGGAATTCGGGGTGAAGTTCGGCCTTGCCGGAATATCCGGCGGGAAGAAGAAGCATTCCAGAATGTGCACATAGCGCTGGTTCCAGTCGTAAAGCAGTGCGTTCCAGCCGTTCGGCGGATTGTTGACGCGTGGATTCTGCAAGACCGCCAGAATGGTAGGTACCAGCAGCACACCCGCGCAGAGCACGCCGATGACAGCCTCCGCAAACAGAAGCACAAAGTCGCGCAGGGTAATTTTCCAGCTACCGCAGAACAGACGCGTAAAGCCGTAAAGCAGTGCGAACACGACCTGTCCCACAAAGAAATAGTAATTCACAAAGCAGCAGGCGAACACCGTCAGCGCAAAAAGGCCCCTGCGCCGGTGGTCCATGTATTCATCCATAGCCCAGAGCATGAGCGGGAAAAATACGATTGCCTCATGAAAGTGATTGAAGAAAATATTATAAACAGAAAATCCGGAAAACGCGTAAAGCATTCCGCCCAGCACCGCATAATCGGGGTTGCGGACGTAGCGTTTCAAATAGGTAAATCCCGTCAGCGAGGCGCAGCCGAATTTCAAAATCAACAGCGGCCCCATCAGGTGGGGAACCATCCAGCTTGGGAACGGGATGGTCAGCCAGAAAAACGGGCTGCCCAGAAGATAAAAGGAGTAGGAGCCGATGAAATTCGCCCCAAGGTCGGTGGTCCAGTTCCAACCGAAGTTTCCGCTGCGTATGGCGTCGTGGCACATCTGGTAAAATGGCACCTGTTGTACATTATAGTCGCCGTAAAACAGAAAATATCCGTCGTCAAACAGAATAAACGGAATAAAGACCAGAAACGATATCGCCATACCGGCAAGCAGTGCTTTCCAATAATAGTAGTGTTTGCCGCTGCGGTTCATCCAATGCAATCTGTCCGTCAAAACGCCGCCTCCATTTCCCAGCGAACTGCTGATTCAGTCGTAAGAATCAACGGCTGCCTAGGGCTAAGTTTGTAAAATGATGAGAATGGTGCGCATTGCTCAAACCAAAAAGAAGAATCGAATAAACTCCATTGTGGTTGAGAAAAAGCGTTTTCTTCTTAGAAAAACAAATAAACCTAACGGTTATTATAGCATACAAATTTTGGACAAATAAAGGGAATTTTATAAATTCAGGCGGAACGGTTGCTTTTTTTTCGAATCCTGTTTATAGTAATACCATTCAATCATGATTACATGAAATTTATGTGACCAAAAACGGAAGAATTTGCGAGGAACGCTTTTCCTGGGAGGGGTTTGTATGGAGCATTTTTTTGCGATGCTTTCGCGTATGAAGTGGATTAACCGCTGGGGCCTGATGCGCAATACGAAAAGCGAAAATCTTTGTGAACACAGCTTTGAAACCGCGGTGATTGCCCATGCGCTTGCGGTGCTGCGCAACCGCCGGTTCGGCGGGCGGGTCAACCCGGAACGTGCGGCTCTGCTCGCGCTTTACCACGACGCAACTGAAATCATTACCGGCGACCTGCCCACCCCGGTAAAATACCACAATTCGAAAATCCGCTCCGCTTACCGGGAGGTAGAGAGCGAAGCACAGGGCCGGCTGCTCGGGATGCTGCCGCCTGACCTGAAGCCGGATTACGAAGCATTGTTTTGCGCGCGGGAACCGGGCGACGAAGAACTGCTGCCGCTGGTCAAGGCGGCAGATAAGCTTTCTGCCATTGCGAAGTGCGTGGAAGAACGGGAAATGGGAAACAACGAATTCACCCGCGCAGAGGCGACGCTGCGCAGCACGGTTGCCGCGATGCATCTGCCCGAGGCGGATTGCTTTCTGGAGGAATTCATGCCTTCGTACAGCCTGACGCTGGACGAGCAGGACGGCCCTGCATGAACCGGTGTAAATTGGGAAACCTGAAACTATGTAGGCTTACGCCGGGGGAAGCCGGAAGCAGCGGGACGCCCCCGAAATCCAGACACGGAGGGGACTGGGGTTGTGAAAAAAAGACAGCATCTGGAACAGTCGGAAAGCCCGAACTATAATCCACAGGACAGCACCCGCGACAGGGCGAAAAAGGTTTTGTCGCTGGTATTCGGCATTCTTTTTCTTGTTTTTGGGGTGGGGTGCCTTTATGTGGACAACATGCTCAGCAAAATCAATTTTGTTCCGAACGAATCGGAAAGCTTCGGCTTGTCCTCTACTGCCGTATCTGCGCCGGTGTCCGTTCCGGAATCTGCGGCCAGCTCGGAACCAATCTCTGAACCGGGTATTGTCGGAGGGTTGTACCATGATGATGCCATTACCAATGTGCTGCTTCTCGGGGTGGACGATTATCAGGCGAACGACCCGGGCCGCAGCGACACCATGATGCTGGTTTCCGTGGATACCCGCCACCAAAAGCTGAAGCTTACTTCCTTTATGCGCGATTTGTACGTGGCGATTCCGGGGCACAGCAGCAACAAGCTGAACACGGCGTATCACTTTGCCGGGGGCGGCGCGTCGGGCGCGGCGCAGACTGTGCTGACCATTGAAGCGAATTTCGGTGTGGACATTGACCGGTTTGTCATTATTTCGAACTCTGCGTTTGATAAAATTGTGGATCAGCTGGGCGGGGTCAGCGTAACCATTACAGCGGAAGAAGCAAAACTGATCAACCGTTATTCCGGGGATTCGCGGCGCAACCTGACCGCAGGCACATTTAACCTGAGCGGCAAGCAAGCGCACTATTATGCCAGAATCCGTGCCATCGGCGACGATTTTGAACGTACGGAGCGGCAGCGGAAAGTGTTTGTCAGCCTGGCAAACAAATTTAAAACGCAGAATATCGGCACCATTTACAATGCCCTTTCCAATACGCTCGGGCTGGTGACGACCAATATGACCAAAAATGAAATTCTGGGCATGGCCGCAAATTCCCTTACGTATCTGAACTACCCCATTAGCCAGTGCAGAATCCCTGCAGACGGCGAGTATTATTCGGATAATCTTACGGTCGGGAACGTACTGGTGCCCGATATGCCGGCCTGCCAGAAGCGCGTGGCGGAGTTCATTTTTGAAGACGATCTTCCGGGGAAAAAGGCGGAATAAAACCGGAAAAATAAAACTTAAATTTTAAATCCGAATCGTTGGGTTGAATTCATACACTATTCATATTATAATGTTATTATTGGAATTATGTTGAAAAACCAGCAGGGTATAATGAAAAAATCAGCTGCGGCTGATTTTTCCGCCCGAAAATTGTCGTTTTGGCACGCTGTGCGGCGCAGTTTTTGGCTGGGTGCCTGTTTTATGAAATCATAAAACGGTGGAATTTGGCCTTTAAGGATTGATGTTGTGAACAATATAAGAAAAAGCCCTGCCAGGGCAAGTTTTCAAGAGCATTTGGCAAGAAGAATTGTCTGTGTGGTTCTTGGCGTTCTTTTCCTGTTTTCCGGTGTGGTGTGCCTTTACGCGGACCGGATGTTGAGCCAGATTAACTACGCGGCGCAGGATACCCCCTCCCATGTGCAGACCGGCGAACTGTTCGGCGGGGTGAACGGAAAATCGAACGGAACCTCCAGTGCTAAGTCCGGGCTGGTGGGCGGCCTTTATCATGACGATGCGATTAATAATATTCTTTTGCTGGGTGTGGACGATTACCAGAAGAACGACATCGGCCGCAGCGACAGCATGATGATGGTTTCGGTGGACTCCCGCCACAGCAAACTAAAGCTGACCTCATTTATGCGCGACATGTACGTCGCCATACCGGGCTTTAAAAGCAACCGCATCAACACGGCTTATTCCGACGGCGGCGGCGGACCGGACGGCGCAAAACTGCTGGTTAGTACGCTGGAAGCGAACTTTGGAACGGACATCGACCGGTACGTGATTATCAGCAACTCCGCGTTTGATCAAATCATTGACATGCTGGGCGGCGTAACCATTACGCTGACTGCGGGGGAAGCAAAGCTGATCAACCAGAATTCCGGCGATTCACGGCGAAACCTGACTGCCGGCACGTTTAACCTGAGCGGCAAGCAGGCGCATTATTATTCCCGCATCCGTGCCATCGGTGACGACTTTGCGCGTACCGAACGGCAGAGAAAGGTTTTTTCCAGCATTGTCAGCAAATTGAAGTCTTCCAATATTGCAACCATATACAGTACACTTTACGAAGTTCTGCCGTTGGTTACCACCAATATGACGAAGAACGAAATCCTTGGCATGGCGGCCAACTCCCTTACATACCTGAACTACCCCATCAGCCAGAACCGGGTGCCTGGGGATTCGGATTACCATTCCGAACGGGTCAGCATTGGGGGGAGTCCCGCAGATGTATTGGTACCGGATTTGCAGAAGTGCAGCCAGAACTTGGCAAGCTTTATCTATGAAAGTGATATTCCGGATAAACAGTACGAAGACTGACCAAAATACGATAGAAGCAGAATATTTTCAGCCGCGGCTTCTGCCGCGGTTTTTTTAAAAGGAGAATTCAACATGCCCGCACCGCTTTACCACGCACTGCAGAAACACAAACAGATGGAACGCGCTTCGTTCCATACCCCCGGCCATAAGGGAAACCCAAATGCGCTGCCTGCCGACCTGTTTCAACTGGATTTTACGGAACTGCCGGATACCGACAGCCTGTTTGAAGCAAGCGGGCCGATTCTGGAGGCGGAACGGCTGGCGGCTTCGCTGTTCGGTGCGAAGCGGACCTGTATTTCTGCGGGAGGGTGCACGCTTTGCATTCAGGCCATGTTCCGCCTTGCTGCACCGGAAGGCGGAGCCGTCATTTGTTCGCGTACGGTGCACCGTTCTGCAGTGAACACGATGGCACTGCTCGGCATTGAGCCAATTTGGGCGCTGCCCGGCGATTTGGAAGACGTGATTCGCAGCCACCCGGAAGCGAAGGCGGTTTATGTGACCAGCCCAAACTACTATGGGCAGCTGCTCAATATTCCGGCGCTTTCCGCCGCCTGCAAGGAGATGGGGATTCCACTGCTGGTGGACAATGCCCACGGAACCCATCTGATGTTTACCGATCCGGTTCTGCATCCGCTTGCACTGGGGGCAAGCATGACCGCCTGTTCTGCGCACAAAACGCTGAACGTGCTGACCGGCGGGGCGTGGCTGAACATTGCGGACGAACGCTACGCTGACGGTGCCAAGGACGCGATGGCGCTGTTCGGCTCCACCAGCCCGAATTATATGGTGATGGTTTCCCTTGACCTTGCGCGGGACTGGCTGGAAAGGCACCGCGGTGATTACCCGAAGCTGCAGGCGCGTGTGGCACAGATTCGGGAACAGGCAGCACAGAAAGGAATGCTGCCCCTGGGGGGGCTGATTGACCCCACACGGATTACGCTGAACACGGCTGCCATCGGAGTGAGCGGAACCAGCGCAGCGGAATTGTTCCGGGGTGCGGGTGTGGAACCCGAATACGCGGACGGCGCGCATGTGGTGCTGATTGCCACACCGTTTAACACCGAAGCGGATTTCACGCGTCTTTCCGACGCGATTGACCTTCTGCCTGTGCGTGACCCGCTGCCTCCGGTTTTGTCGTTGCCGCCGCTGCCACCGGTGAAGGTGCCGTTGAGGGAAGCGGTTTTTGCCCGTGCCTGCGAAATTCCGCTGGAACAGGCAAAAGGCCGAATCGCCGCGCAGGCCGCGTGCCCATGCCCGCCCGGCGTGCCCGTGGTAATGCCCGGCGAGGAAATTACCGCGGAGGCCATTGAGTTTTTACGCGGGTATGGCTTTTTTTCCATAAAAGTGCTAGAATAAACAGAGAGAAATCGAATTATATTTATACAGAGTTTCTATGAGTGTAACCAGATTTAAAAAAGATTTTTCTTTGGACTTTTTTCAGCACCCCCAGATTCCATCGGTTGAAAAGCTGTTTGCCTGGTTGTTCCGCGGCTGAAACGCGGGTGGAATCGGAGAATGTGCAGGTTGGCTGCAGTGGAAAGTGTAGCCCCCAGGCGGATTTACGATGAGTTTTAGCCCGGTAAGGTTTCCCGGACTTTTGGGGATGGCTTCAGCCCTAACCTTAAAGAGTCCATTGATATATGACCTGTAATGGAGGGATCATTATGAAACTGGTACTTGCAATTGTGAGCAACGACGACAGCGGAATGGTTTCTGCAGCACTCACAAAGGAAGGCTTTTCCGTCACGAAGCTCGCGACCACCGGAGGATTTTTAATGGCCGGCAATACGACGTTTATTGTCGGCACCGAGGACGACAAAGTGGATCAGGTGATCGATGTCATCTCCCGGCAGAGCCGCCGCCGTACTCAGCTGGTGCCCAGCACTACGACGATGGATGTCGGAATGTATTCCTCGTTCCCCGTGGAGGTCACGGTTGGCGGTTCCACCATTTTTGTTCTGAACGTGGACCGTTTTGAAAAGGTATGAGCGTCCTGAACCTGCATGAAATTCCGGATGCGGGCGCGGCGGGAAAGCAGCTTTCCCTTTTGTTTCAGGAGGGAAGGCTGCCCCATGCCTTGATTCTGGAAGGCGCGCCGGTGCGCAATAAAGTGGCGCGCCTTCTTGCCCGCGCGCTGGTTTGCGGGGGCGAGGGGGAACGGCCCTGCGGCCGCTGCCCCGCCTGTGTGAAGGTGCAGGCGGGTTCCCACCCCGATTTGACGGTGCTGGACGGCGACGCCGACCCGCGCGCATTTCCCATTGACGCAATCCGCGCCATTCGTTCGGATGCTTACGTTAAACCGAATGAAGCGCCGGGCAAGGTGTTTTTGCTGCTTGGCGTTCAGTCTATGACGGAGGTTTCCCAGAATGCGCTTTTGAAGGTGTTTGAGGAACCACCGGAAAATGTGACTTTTATTCTGACAACGGTCAGTGTTACCTCGCTTCTGCCGACCATCCGGTCGCGGGCCCAGGTGTTTTCATTCGAGGGTGAGGTCGCACCGGAGGAGGAAATCCAAAAAGATGCGGCGCAGCTCGCCCATGCGGTGCTGGCGAAAAACGAATCGGAGCTGCTGTTTCGGTTGGCCGGGCTGATTCGGGACAAGACCCGGCTTGCCTCCGTTCTGGAGCAGCTGGGGTTGATTTTCCGCGACGCAGCGGTGCTGCGTGCAGGGGGAAATGTGTGCCTTTCCGGTTCTGAGGAACCGGCGCGTGCGCTGGCCTCTGCGCTGACGCGTGACCGGCTGATGCTGCTATATGAAGAAGCGAAAAAAGCGGGGCGCGCTATGGAGCGCAATGCAAACGCCGCGCTTTTGGTCACTGCGCTGTGCTCCGGCCTGCGCGAGGCAGCAGGTAGGTAACACACTGTTTTCCAAAGGCTCGACGGTGGATTATAAAAGTAATATTTAAATTTTTTACGATATATAATTATGATTTGGAGGGCTTTATGGCCGAAGTAATTGGCGTTCGTTTTAAAAATGTCGGAAAGGTATATTACTTTGACCCGGACGGAAATCAACTTTCCAAGGGAGATATGGTGATTGTAGAAACCGCACGCGGCGTGGAATGCGGTGAAATTGCCATGGAGAACCGCGAAATCAGCGACGAAGGGATTGTTCAGCCGCTGAAAAAGCTGATTCGCGTTGCGACCAAGGAGGACCTGAAGAAGGTTGCCGAAAACCGGGCAAAGGAAAAGACCGCGTTTGACATCTGCCTGAAAAAGATTGCCGCCCATAAGCTGGAAATGAAACTGGTGGACGTGGAGTACACGTTTGACAATTCCAAGATTCTGTTTTATTTTACGGCGGATGGTCGTGTGGACTTCCGCGAATTGGTCAAGGACCTTGCATCGGTGTTCCGCACCCGCATAGAGCTGCGCCAAATCGGCGTGCGCGACGAAGCGAAAATGCTGGGCGGGCTGGGTATTTGCGGCAGGCCGTTTTGCTGCTCCACATTTTTGGGTGGTTTTCAGCCGGTTTCCATTAAAATGGCAAAGGAGCAGGGGCTTTCTTTGAACCCCGTAAAAATTTCCGGCACCTGCGGCAGGCTGATGTGCTGCTTGAAATATGAGCAGGAGGCTTATCTGGATTTGCTCCGCACCACGCCGGTTGTCAATTCTATTGTCATGACGCCAAACGGAAAAGGAACGGTCGTGGATTCCAATGTTCTGACCGGCATTTTGCAGGTCCACCTGGATTCTTCCGCGCCGGACGCTGCCCCACAGTCGTTCAAGGTGGCGCAGGTAAAGCTGCTGAAAGGCGGCCGCATCAGCCTTGACCGGAAGGAACTGGAAGAACTAAAGGATTTGGAAAAGGACTGACTGACGAAACATCACGATAAGCGTTGATATCGGTCATAAAAAAGGAATTATTTGTATGATTGGGCCCGCTTTGTCGCTTTTTCTCGAATTTCCTGTTGCAATTTCCACTTTATATGTTAAAATGGGGATGTAATACTTATTGGAGGTGTTTCCTATGGCATATGCAATCAGTGACGAGTGCATTTCCTGCGGCGCATGTGCAGCAGAGTGCCCTGTTAATGCGATTTCCGAAGGCGACGGCAAATATGAAATTAACGCGGATCTTTGCACCGAGTGCGGTTCCTGCGCAAGTGTTTGCCCGGTCGGCGCACCGGCACAGGCTTAATCAGCCACGACGAAAGGCGGAGCGTTTTAACGCCCCGCCTTTTTTCTTGTTCTAAGTTCTTCCATGCCGGTTGATTATGGGCGTATGGAGTTTGCTATACTATCCATCGGGGTAATTACGGATTAGTTGCCGGCTCCCGGTTTGCCTCTGTTGGACCGGCGTGGACTTATAAAGATTCAAAAAATTAAGGAAACATCGGTGAGGTTTTATGCTGCTGCCTGGGGAACATTTCGAACCACTTTCCCGCGAATGCTCTGTGATTGTGTCGGAGCACCATCGCTTTAATACAGATACCATTCTGCTGGCGCAGTTTTCCATGCCGCGTAAGGGGGAAATCTGCGCCGATTTCGGTACGGGCTGTGGTACCATTCCCCTGATTTGGTGCGCCCGTTCCAGTCCAAAGCGGGTGTATGCGGTGGAACTGCAGGAGGACGCCTGTGGTATGGCGCGCCGTTCCGTAGAACAAAACGGGTGGGAAGAACGCATTACCGTCGTGTGCGGTGACATCACGTCTTTGCCCAAAACAAAATCAGTGCCGCACGGCCTGGACCAAATTGCCTGCAATCCTCCTTACAAGCCGATGGGCACCGGTGTGCGCAATCCGCACGAGGGGAAAAGCATTGCCCGGCACGAGGTGGCCTGCAGCTTTGCGGAGATTGCGGCGTCTGCCGCCGCGTTGCTGCGGTGGGGCGGGCGGTTCTGCTTCTGCCTTCGCCCGGAACGATTGTGTGACGCCATGGTAACGCTTCGCAGCGCCGGGCTGGAGCCGAAGCGGCTGCGCTTTGTGCAGCAGCGGGCGGGCAAAGCCCCGTTCCTATTTTTAATGCAGGCTAACCGCGGCGGCAAGCCGGGCCTGCAAACGGAGCCGGTGCTGCTGGTGGAAAACAGCAACGGAGGATTTTCAAGCGAAATGATGGAAATTTACGGAGATTACGGGGAGGGACATAAATGACGGGGAAGCTGTATGTGGTCGGCACGCCGATCGGGAACCTGTCGGACTTGTCGCCGCGCGCGGTTCAGACCCTGCGGGAAGTGGATTTTATCGCCGCAGAGGACACGCGCGTCACGCTGAAGCTATTGAACCACTTCGAGATAAAAAAACCGATGGTCAGCTATTTTGAACATAATAAATATGAGCGGGGCGACATCATCTGTGACCGCATAGAGGCGGGGGAAACCTGCGCACTGGTGACGGACGCAGGGATGCCCGCCATTTCGGACCCGGGAGAGCTGTTGGTCAAACAGTGTGCCCAGCGGGGGATTCCCGTTTTGGCGGTGCCGGGGCCAAGTGCGGTAATTACGGCGCTTGCAGTATCCGGGCTGCCCACAGGCCGGTTTACGTTCGAAGGCTTTTTGAGCGTAAACAAAAAAAGCCGGCGCGAGCATCTGGAAGCGGTGCGGGAGGAGCGCCGCACGATGGTTTTTTACGAAGCGCCGCATAAGCTGGCCGACACACTGGCGGACATGCTTGCCGCCTGGGGTGACCGGAAAATTGCGTTGGTGCGCGAACTCACCAAGGTGCATGAAGAGGTGATTCGCACTACGCTGGCCGAAGCAGCAGCACGCTATGCGGACGGGGGAGCCAAAGGCGAATTCGTTTTGGTAATTGAGGGCGCATCCGCGCCGGAAAAAACGGAGTATTCCCTGGAAGAAGCGGTGGAGTTGGCGCGCGGGTTCGCGCGGGATGGCCTTTCGGCGTCGGAGGCAGCGAAACGGGCCGCGGCGGAAACTCGATTGAAAAAAGGGGAAATCTACCGCGCGCTCCAAAGCGAAGCCCTAGCATCCGATGAGAATTAAAACAGCCCGCGCACCCGTTTTCGGGTGCGCGGGCTGTTGCTGTTTTCTCCGCAGGCTTTAGCCATGCTTGTTTTAAAAGAGGGGCGGCGGCAAACGCCGTGGGAGTGGCCGCATTGACAAACAGACCCTTTCACTTTAGAAGAATGCGGGTTTCCCCGGGGTTTAGACTGACCAGTTTTGCAGAAATGCGCGGGTGTTTTAGGCTGAACCGAACCATATCCCGCAGGGTCTGACCGTTATGGTAACCGTGAATGACACGGATTTCCGTAATTTCCTTTCCTGCGCGGGACAACAGGCGTTCCAACGCCCGCTTTGCCTCTGCGGAGGTCATTCCATGAATATCCACCTCAATGACCGTACCGATTTTTGTTTCCAGCACAGCGCTCATCGTCCTTTCCTGACCGGAAGCTGTGTTTCGTTCTGCGGCAGCGCTACATTCTTTGATTTTATTATACATCAAATTGCGATCAAACTGTGAACAATCCGTAAAACGGGATGAAAAGTAGGTTCCGTTATGTTATAATAAGGAAGTTGGCATAGGCCGTTGTTCCGTTCGAAAATTGCTGTAACGTTTCGGACCGCACAGGTCATTCGGTGCATCGGCGGCTGATGTTCTATTCAAAAGCATAATTTGGCGCACAATGCCTTGCCCACCCCGGCGGCGTGGTTTTACGGCATGGCGCTTCTTTTATCGGATCATAAAAGCCCCAGGGAGGGATTTTGATGAAGGTTGTGGATTTACGGAATATTTTTGCAAACTGCAATGATACGCTGATTGAGGTCAACGATCATTTTATTTATTATGCAGAAGAAAAGCAGGAGGAAGGGCACAACAATCTTTTTTTGCTGGAATACAATCGGGACACCCAGCGGGAGCGCATTTTATCCACCTATTTTTTAAATAACCCAACCTTTGTCCAACATTATTTCAGCTTTCCGGATGACATTATCATTTTGCTGGAATCCGGTGGAAGCGAGGCGTGGATTCTGCGGGTGGACAAGCACACTGGGGAAGAAAAAAATCTGGTGCGCCTGGGCCTGGTGGGGGAGTGCTCCGACTGCGCGGCACTGGACGAAAGCCACCTGATTCTTTATACAAGGGAAAACGAAAAGCATACACGCTTGTTCCGGGAATACAAGAAACGCACGGGCTGTTCCAAAATGGCCTACCTTTATGACCTGAACGACGAAACCTACTTTTTTATTCATGACCCCCGCGTCTGCATGGCAGACAGCAGCGGGCTGATTGGATATGAATCGGAGGGGGAAAAGCAACTTTTGATGCTTCAGCCCCACGGAACCGAGGCAGAAAAAGAGAAATACTACCATGACCGGCGCTGGGTGGGGGACAGCATCTGCGACCGCGTGTGGCTTTGCCCGCTGTTTGACTTTATTGTTTCGGTCAAATCGGGCGAGGAACGCGCACCGTTTGAACTTTTACTAAGCGCCGACACCGAAGGGCTGGTGCGGTATGCCGGCATGGATGAGGAAAACCTTTATTTCCGCGCTCGGTACTTTCCGGCAAACGACCAGCGGCTCTGCGCTGTACATAAGCAGTCCGGCAAAAAATGCGTGGTGGCTGAACTGAATTTGGGCCAGGGGGAGCGTCCGGCTTCGTTTTGCATTGACATGGAAACGGGCCACGCCTACCGCATCCGTGAAGCAGAGGATACCTGGGAGGTGGATGGCGTGCTGAATTCCGTTGTGCACGCCTCATACAGCAAAGAACTGGGTGAGTTTACCGCCTGTGTGGACGACCGCTTCATCATTGCCCGCTATGTGCTTGCCGACGACACGGATTCGTTTGAGTTCAACTCTATTTACGATGTGCAGACGGGCGAACAGAAAAGCTTTGAATGCCGCTGCATGGTAAAAGGGAGCACAGTCGTGCTCTATTGAATCCCACAGTAAAATCAGCTGCATATACTGTGGACTGAAAAATACAGAAAAAACACCTCCCGCCAATGGCGGGAGGTGTTTTGCTGTTTGAAATCATTTATTTGCTGGATGCGGTCGAAGAAGCAGCCGCGGCGGAGGAAGAAGATGCACTGGAGGATGCTGCCGCAGAAGAGGCCGCTGGAGCCGCAGTGGAAGAGGTCGGGGTGACGAACATCGAAGGTTTATAGGAATCAATTGCAGACTGGTTAACCTTTGCCTTGTTGTACTCCTTTGCTTCCTTTTCGATGGCGTCCGTGAATTCCTTTATTTTCATGGAGGACAGTATGGAATTGCGGTTGTCGCCGGAAAGATACTCGGAAGTCTTCTTGGTAATATCGCCTTTTGAAACCAGAATGTATACGCCGGAGGAGGTCAATTCCGCCGCCTTGGTTTCTCCGTTTTTCAGGGAAGTAAGGACTGTTTTGAAATCTGCCGGGAAACTGCTGCTGTCATTGAGTATCATGGTGGCGGTGTGCAGCTGCTCATCTGTCTGTTTCGAACTGGTCTTGTAGGAGTCGGCCGCCTGCTGCATGGTCATTTTGCCGGAATTGATGTCGGAGGCGTAGCCTTCAAACTCCTTCTTCAGGGCGGCCTTTTCTGCGTCGGTCAACTCGGCGTAGCCGCTGTTGGAATCCGCTTTGTACAGCGGAGCTACTACGTAGGAAAAGTCGGTGTAATTCGATTCAAAATAGGATTTCAGGTCGGCGTCCGAAACTTCTTTTTTGCCGCCCTTCCCATAAAGTGCGTAAAACACCTTTTCGAATTTGGCGTAAAATTCGGGGCCGGCGATGCGGTAGGAGTTTTTGGAAATTCCGTATTGTTCCAGCGTAGAGCTGTACTGGCTCCACTGGGATTCAGCAGAGTCGGAGACGTTTTTGGTTTCCGCATCCGTCAAGGTAAGGTTAAGTTCCTTCATCTTGTCGTTGATGACAAACAACTCTTTGATGTAGGTCAGTGCTTTGTCTTTAATCCAGGCTTCGGCGCTCTGGTTGTCGATGGTTTGCTCCAACACCGGCTTGGAGATGTCCTTAACCGAGTAACTCGCGGTTTGATACGCGGTGTTCAGGTAGTAAATATAGGTGCCGATGGGGGCGGTAAACGAATCGGTTTTCATCGCCCAGCTTTTGTCGCCGGAGCAGCCCGCAGCGCCGGCCAGCATAGCAACGGCAAGCAGAGATGCGACCGCTTTTTTCATAAATTTCATTGTTAAGGTCATCCTTTCACAGAGCGTTCAAACCCTGTTTTTTTCAAACTTTGTACTCCAAAATATTTTGTTATGTGGAAATTATACTCTTTAAATATAATTTTGTCCATCGTTCCGGAATTTTCGTTTGGAATTTTTTAACCTTCGTCAATCTTTTTTGTTCGTGGTTTCTAGTCCAGCAGATCCCCCGGCTGTGCTGTGAATGATGTTCAGAACCTCGGTCAAGGTATCCAGCGGGGTTGCACCGGGATGAATTTTTACGCTGATGTACGGTTTGGCACCGGCGTTGACCATGACGCGCGAGCGCATGGCGCCAATCAACTCGCTGACCTGTTTCATGTCGATCTCGTTCTTATAAAGGAACAGGGTGTCGCCGTTCTGCTTGATTTCATAAATGCCAAGCGAGGAGGCAAGGTTGCGCAGCAGGGCGATTTCGATTAGGCCGTTTACGCTTTCGGGCGGCTCCCCGAAGCGGTCAATCAGTTCGTCCGTTACGTCGAGCGCGTCCTCGCGGGTGCGGATGTCCGCAATGCGGCGGTAAATTTCAAGCCGCTGATTGAGGTTGGAAATGTAGTTTTCCGGAATATGCGCCTGTACCTGCATGTCGACCAGGCATTCCGAATCGTATTGGGGTGGATTTTCGCCCTTTTCCCGGCTGATGGCCTCGCTGAGCAAGTGAAGGTACATATCGTAGCCGACGGCTTCCATGTGCCCGTGCTGCTCCCCGCCCAGAATATTGCCGGCGCCGCGGATTTCCAAGTCGCGCATTGCAATTTTAAAACCGGAGCCGAATTCTGTGAATTCGCGGATAGCGGAAAGGCGTTTCTGGGCCACTTCGGAAAGAACCTTGTCACGCGTAAAGGTTAGGTAGGCGTACGCACGCCGGTTGGAACGACCTACACGCCCACGAATCTGGTGCAGCTGGGAAAGACCCATGTGGTCCGCATTTTCAATAATGAGCGTGTTGGCGTTCGGCACGTCCACGCCGGTTTCAATAATGGTAGTGCAGACCAGAACGTCGATTTCATGCTCGATGAGGCGGCGCCACACTTCGGAAAGTTCCTGTTCGCTCATTTTGCCATGGCCGAAGCCTACGCGCGCTTCTGGAATGTCTGCCTGAATTCTGGAAGCGACGCGCTCAATGCTGGCCACATCGTTGTGCAGGTAATACACCTGCCCGCCTCGGCGCAGTTCGCGTCGGATGGCTTCGTTAATTAGCCCCTGGTCGTGTTCCAGCACATAGGTCTGCACTGGGTGGCGGTCATGCGGTGCTTCGTCGATGACGCTCATGTCGCGGATACCGGAAAGCGCCATATTCAGGGTGCGGGGAATCGGGGTAGCGGAAAGCGTAAGGATGTCCACATTTTTGCAAAGATCTTTCAGACGTTCCTTCTGGGCAACGCCGAAGCGCTGTTCCTCGTCGATGATGACAAGACCGAGGTCGCGGAATTTCACGTCCTTGGAAATCAGGCGGTGGGTACCGATAATCATGTCGATTTCCCCACGCTTTAAGCGGCGCAGAATTTCCTCCTGCTGCTTGGGCGTGCGGAAACGGGAAAGCAGTTCAATCCGCAGGGGAAAGCCCTCCATGCGTTTGGTGACAGTTTGGTAATGCTGCCAGGCCAGAATCGTGGTGGGCACCAGCATGGCACACTGCTTGCCGTCCGTCATGCATTTGAACGCGGCGCGCAGGGCGACCTCGGTCTTGCCGAAGCCAACGTCCCCACACAGCAGACGGTCCATGGGGGCCTGGCGTTCCATATCGCTCTTAATTTCCTCAATGCAGCGGAGCTGGTCTTCAGTTTCTTCAAATTCAAAATGGGATTCAAAATCACGCTGCCATTCGTTGTCAGGCGGGAAGGCATGGCCCACCGCCTGCATCCGTTCGGCGTACAGCTTGATGAGCTCCTTTGCCATGTCTTTGACGGCAGCGCGCACACGTGCTTTGGCCTTCTGCCATTCTGTTCCGCCAAGCCGGTTCAGCTTGACCGTGGAATCTTCGCGCGGGCCGATGTATTTGGACACCATGTCCAGCTGTGTAACGGGGACGTACAGGGTATCCTTTTTGGCGTAGCGCAGCTTGATGTAATCTTTGACGATGCCCTGCATTTCCAGCTTGTGAATTCCTTCGAACACGCCGATGCCGTGGGTGGCGTGTACCACGTAATCGCCAGGGGCAAGGTCCGCAAGGCTGTAAATTTCCTGGCTGTTCTTGCTGCGCTTGGCTTTTTTGGGCTTCATGCCGGCCAGCCGGCCATGGGTAATCAGGCCGAAAAACGCACCGGGATATTCCAGCCCAGCGGAAAGGGCGCCGGGCGCGACCACAACGGAACCGCGCTCTACGGTTTCCGGGTGTTCCACATAGGTTGCGGGAATGCCCTGTGCCCGCAGATCTGCGGCAACGGTCTGGGCGCTCCGCTCGGTGCCGGCCAGTACAACACAGCCCCATTTGTTGAACAGCATGGC
The DNA here is from genome assembly GCA_012839345.1 of Clostridiales bacterium. Lineage (GTDB taxonomy): Bacteria > Bacillota > Clostridia > Oscillospirales > Acutalibacteraceae > Caproiciproducens. The sequence goes on from DUNN01000003.1 coordinate 119,366, forward strand.
CTGCAAATCTTCTGTAAGAAGCTGCATGCTTCCGCCCCACACGGAAAGCTGGCGCACGGTAAAGTTAATCAGCGTCTGCACCGGGGTGTCATAGCTGCCGCGCACAAACGTGTCCATAAAAATGGTGCGGGAATGCGCCATCCGGTCGACGGCAGCCGTCCAGTCCTCGCTGTATTGGTCCAACCCGCGGCAGAGCGTTCCGTCTGCCAAATAGTCTTTCAGGTCTTCGCTCCACTGCCAGAGCGTGCCGCGCATCCGTTCCTTGGATTTCGCTGGCTCGCTGACGAACAGGAGCGTGTCGGGATCCATATAGTCGAACAGCGTGGCGGTGCTGCTGTACAGCATGGTGATGTATTTGTCCGCACAGTCCAGATGCAGGCCGTTTTCCAGCTTTTCTGCCTGTGCCGCCAGCACAGCTTTCGCGGCGGGAGCGGTTTTACCGCGCAGGGTGGAGGCGTGTTTGGTGATTTTCTGCGCGAGCAGCGCGGGATTGTCAATCAGCACCTCAACCGAGGGGGTCAGGGTGATGTGGTCGATGGATTCGGTGCGGCGCTGAGTTTCCAAATCGAACAGGGAAATCGTGTCGATTTCATCGCCCCAGAATTCAATGCGGGCAGGGGAGGCGGCGTCCGGCGTGAAAATATCCAGAATGCCTCCGCGCTGGGAGTACTGGCCGGTGCCGTCAATCTGAACGGCGCGTTCGTAGCCGCAGGCGGTCAGCTCGTCCAGAACTTGCTGCATGGTGATGTTATCCCCGGTTTTCAGGGTAAACGTGCGGCGTTTCAGCTCGTCCGGCGGAATCGTATATTGCAGCGCGGCGTCCATACAGCACACAACGGCGTCGCACAGGCCGCTCTGAATGCGCTCCAGTACCTGAAGGCGCTGATGCTCGTATTCGTGGCTGCTAGAGGCCGTATCGCGGAAATTAAAATCACGTACGGGGTAAATCAGGGGATGCATCCCCATGGCAGAAAGGTCTTCGCACAGGCGGGAGGCTTCGCTTTCTTCCCCGGCAACGACAAAAGCCCTGCAGCCTCGTTTGGCGCAGAGCGAATAAATCAGATTGGCTTTGTGAATTCCGGACAGCCCGGTAACTCCGGCCGGAAGTGAGCCGCTTTCAACCGCCGCCTCCAGACTTTTAAATTCCGGAAGTCTGCTGACGGCGCTGGTGAGAAATTTCATGATGTACTCCATATCCAGTCAGTGGACAATGAACCGTGAAACCTAGGCGGGAAACCGCCGGAGCGGCGCTTCGCGCGCTAATTCAAACAGCCATCGACGTTCCCGAATGTGGTTCATTGCTTTATTATATGCGGAAAAATCAGGAATTATATTGGTTCATGGCTTCGGCGGCACGGCCCTGCACCATCAGCTCAACGGAAGCGCACGCATGCTCAATAGCTTCGTTCAGCAGCTTGAGTTCCTGCGGGGTGAACTTTGAAAGCACCCAGTCCGCCAGGTCCCATTCCGGGCTTGGCTTGGCGCCGGTGCCGAGCTTAATGCGGGGGAACTTATCCGAACCGCTCAGGTAGATGATGTTTTTCATACCATTTTGCCCGCCGTCGCTGCCTTTCAGGCGAATTCTCATACGGCCGGGCGGCAGAGAGATATCGTCGTACAGAATGATGGTTTTTTCAGGGGGGAGTTTGTAAAAGCTCATGGCTTCCGTAATGCTCTGCCCACTCAAGTTCATATAGGTAGAAGGTTTGAGCAGCAGCACCTTTTTTCCGCCGATGGAGGCGAACCCGCACAGCCCCTTGAACTTGATGCGATCAACGGACGCGCCCGCCTGTTCTGCAATGTAATCCAGCGCCATAAATCCGGCGTTGTGGCGGGTGCCTTCGTATTTGCTGCCGGGATTGCCCAAACCGGCAACGATATATTCCACCGGGCCGGACGGTTCGGTGGAAAAAGACTTTGCGGAAGATTTTGAAAATAGATTCTTTAACATAAAAGGACTCCAAACTCAGCGTTCTGTTAACAAGTCCGTAGTATCCTGCTGACAGGACCGGAAAAATTCGGCCTTCTGCGAAAAACACGGAAGGCCGGGTAAAGGAATAAGGCGGGACAGCAGCCTGCCCCACCCATTCCGATTAAATTAAACTGTGAATCAGACAAACATGGGGGAAACCGGTTTGTCTTCGTAAATGCGCTCAATCGCTTCTGCAAACACCGGAGCGACCGGCAGCACAGTGATGTTCGGAAGAGCCTTTTCTTCCGGCAGCGGAACGGTGTCGAGCAGCACCACTTCCTTGAGGGGGCTTGCTTTAATACGGTCGATGGCCGGGCCGGAAAGAACCGCGTGCGTTACGCAGGCGTTGACTTCCTGAGCGCCCTTTTCCATAATGGCCGCCGCGGCGTTGCACAGGGTGCCGGCGGTGTCGATCATATCGTCGACCAGAATAACTTTCTTATTCTTTACGTCGCCGATGATGTTCATCACTTCACACACGTTGGCTTTCTGGCGACGCTTGTCCACAATGGCAAGCGGGCAGCCGATGCGTGCGGCAAAGTTGCGTGCACGGGTAACAGAGCCGAGGTCGGGGGACACAACCACGTAATCGTCCGTTTGGTCGCCGACTTTTTCTTTCAGATAGGAGGAAAGAAGCGGTGCACCGAGCAAATGATCCACGGGAATGTTGAAGAAACCCTGAATCTGCGGAGCATGAAGGTCCATCGTTAGCACACGGTCCGCTCCGGCGGTGGTGATCAGGTCGGCAACCAGCTTTGCACTGATCGGGTCACGGGCCTTGGCCTTGCGGTCCTGCCGAGCGTAGCCGAAGTACGGCATAACAGCGGTGATGCGAGCCGCGGAAGCGCGCTTCATGGCATCGATCATAATCAGAAGTTCCATCAAATTGTTGTTGACCGGCGCGCAGGTGGACTGAACAATAAAGCAGTCTGAGCCGCGAACGGATTCGAAGAGTGAAACTGAGATTTCACCATCACTGAAGGTGCCAACCTCGCTTTTGCCCATAGGCAACCCCAAACACTCCGCAATCTGTTTTGCTACGCGCTGATTGGAATTGGCAGCAAAAATCTTAATGTCTTTGCCGTGGAAATTCATTTGCATATCCCCCTGTATTCTGTTTTCGGAATAATATAATCGAAATTGCGCGTACCGTTCCTCACTTTAAAACGGTAAACGGCGCAATGGATTGGCCTGGCTCGATAGTGCTGCCGTCACAGTGAACCGAGTTCAACGTGACGCAGTCGCCGATTTGGCTGTCGCGGACATAAGTGTTCGGGCCAAGGATACAGCCGCAGCCAACGGTGGTTTTGCCCTGCAGAATGGTGCCGGGCAAAATGCAGGTGCCGCTGCCGATGGTGACATCCGGGCCGATGATAATGCCGTCGCGGCATGGAATTTCGACTCCTTCCGCCATATGGGCGCAAAGAATCTGCTCGCGCGCAATGGAATTGAGCGCGTTTAATTGCAGGCAGTCGTTCGCACCCAGAACGGTACGGGCGTCTCCTGTAATATGTGCGTTTGCTTTTTTACCGGCTTCAATCAGCAACCGGACGGCATCGGTGAGGTAATACTCACCCTGCGCGTTATGATTATTGATACGGGACAAAATTTCGAGCAGATCGTCGGTTTTAAACCAGAACGCGCCCGAATTAATTTCCCGGATAGAAAGCGTTTCGGGGTCGGCGTCTTTCTGTTCCACAATGGCGCGGATAAAATGGGTTTCTGGGTCGCGCACAATGCGGCCATACCCGGTGGGGTCATCCAGCGCAGCAGAAATCACGGTGACGGAATTTCCGCTTTGCACGTGGTCATCCAGCGCTTCGCGAATTACGGCCGGCGTAACGAACGGAGCGTCGCCGTTTAAAATGAGGACATTCCCGCCGCGGTGGGAAGAGAGAAAGTCTGCAGCCATCATGACGGCATGACCGGTTCCCTTGCGCTCTTTCTGGAGCACGTGAAGCACGTTCGGACGGTCCGGGCAGGACGCATTAAAACCTGCAAGGTACTCTTCCACCTTTTCGTGCATGTAACCGGCAACCACGCAAATGGACTCCACTCCGGCGCTCTGCGCCGAATCGATCACCCACTGGAGCATCGGTTTGAACAGAACCGGTGACAGCACCTTTGGTCGGTTGGACTTCATCCGCTTTCCTTCGCCGGCGGCAAGAATTACTGCACAGTTTTGATCTGGCATTGTATTTCCTCCGTGAAAGAATTTCTATATTGTTCGATTCAAAGTACGGAAAACTGTCATATAAGATAACAGTTTGAAAAGCTTTTCTAAAATTTTTAACCTGCATTTTTATAGCCAAAATAAAAACGCGGGAAATTGGTTACTATATCTATTATCTCATAAGAATTCGATTTTTCAAGCTAAAATTGTATTTTTAAAAGTGTTTTGTTCAAGATACTCTGTTTTATTCGGATTTCTTTGAAAATGTCAGTCGCTTTTATTCAAAAAAATATAGCATTTGCCATTTTTATTTGCTATAATATTCTCTGAGCGATTTGATGCATTATAAGAAATACGATGCTCGCGTAAAAAACTAAATATTTTTAGGAGGTATTTCCGAATGGGCCACAAATATGTTTACCTTTTCTCTGAAGGTAACAAGGACATGAGAGAGCTGCTCGGCGGCAAAGGCGCAAACCTTGCTGAAATGACGAGAGCGGGCATGCCGGTACCACAGGGCTTCACCATCACCACAGAAGCCTGCACACAGTATTACAAGGACGGCCGCCAGATTAACGATGAAATTCAGGCGCAAATCTACGAATATCTTGCCAAGATGGAAGAAATCTGCGGTAAGAAATTTGCCGATGTTAACAATCCTCTGCTTGTTTCCGTACGTTCCGGCGCACGTGCTTCCATGCCGGGCATGATGGACACAATTTTGAACCTTGGTTTGAACGACACGGTTGTCGAGGGCCTTGCGAAAAAGACCAACAACCCGCGTTTTGCATATGACTCTTACCGCCGCTTTATCCAGATGTTCTCTGACGTTGTTATGGAACTCTCCAAGAAGAGATTCGAAGAGATCATCGACGCCAAGAAAGCGGAAAAAGGCGTAAAGCTGGACACCGAACTCGACACCGAAGACATGAAGGATTTGGTAAAGAGATTTAAGGCTTTCTATAAAGAAGAAAAAGGCGAAGACTTCCCGTCTGACCCGAAGGTTCAGCTGATGGAAGCCGTTAAGGCTGTTTTCCGTTCCTGGGATAACCCCCGTGCGAACGTTTACCGCCGCATGAACGAAATTCCTTATGACTGGGGTACCGCTGTTAACGTACAGTGCATGGTGTTCGGTAACTCCGGCAGCAAATCCGGTACAGGCGTTGCGTTTACCCGTAACCCGGCGACCGGCGAAAAGGCGCTGTTCGGCGAATACCTCATCAATGCTCAGGGCGAAGACGTGGTTGCCGGTGTTCGCACACCGTCCCCGATTAGCCAGCTGAAGCAGGACATGCCTGAAGTTTACGAGCAGTTCGCACAGATTGCGACCCGCCTCGAGAATCATTATAAAGACATGCAGGACATGGAGTTCACCATTGAAGACGGCAAGCTCTACATGCTGCAGACCAGAAACGGCAAGAGAACCGCAGCTGCTGCTTTAAAAATTGCGGTTGACCTGGTTGCCGAGGGTATGATCGACAAGGAAGAAGCGGTTCTCCGCGTGGAACCGAAGCAGTTGGATGCTCTGCTGCACCCGCAGTTTGACGCAGCTGCTCTGAAGAAAGCACAAGAAATCGGCAAGGGCCTTGCCGCTTCCCCGGGCGCTGCCTGCGGCCGTGTGGTATTCTCTGCGGAAGACGCAAAAGAATGGCACGCAAGAGGCGAGAAGGTTGTCCTCGTCCGTTTGGAAACCTCTCCGGAAGACATTGAAGGTATGGCAGTCGCAGAAGGTATCCTCACCGTTCGCGGCGGCATGACCTCCCACGCAGCAGTTGTTGCGCGCGGCATGGGCACCTGCTGTGTATCCGGCTGCGGTGAAATCACCGTAAACTACGAGAAGAAGCAGTTCACCCTTGGTGGCAAGACCATTAAAGAGGGCGACTATATTTCCATCGACGGCATCACCGGCAAGATTTATGCGGAAGCGATTCCGACCGTTGACGCAAGCATTTCCGGCGACTTCGGCACCTTCATGGCTTGGGCCGACTCTGTCCGCAGACTGGAAGTTTACACCAACGCAGATACCCCGCGCGACGCAAAGCAGGGCCGTGAGTTCGGTGCACAGGGCATTGGTCTGTGCCGTACCGAGCACATGTTCTTCGAAGCAAACCGTATTAAGGCAATGCGCGAGATGATCGTTGCAAAGACCACCGAAGAGCGCGAAAAGGCACTGGCAAAGATTATGCCTTACCAGCAGGGTGACTTCGAAGGTCTGTACGAAGTAATGGAAGGCCGTCCGGTTATTATCCGCTACCTCGATCCGCCGCTCCATGAGTTCCTCCCGACCAAGGAAGAGGACATCAAGGAAATTGCAGGCGAGCTCAACATTACCGTGGAAGAGCTGAAAGATGTTATCTCCAGCCTGCACGAATTCAACCCGATGATGGGTCACCGCGGCTGCCGTCTGGCTGTTTCCTATCCGGAAATTGCAAAGATGCAGACCACTGCCGTCATCAACGCGGCTATCGCCGTCAACAAGAAGCATCCTGAGTTCAAGACCGAACCGCGCATCATGATTCCGCTGGTTGGCGAAGAAAAAGAACTCAAGTTTGTTAAGGATATTGTTACTTCCACTGCGGATGCCATCATCAAGGAAACCGGCGTGGATCTGAAGTATCAGGTAGGCACCATGATCGAAATCCCGCGTGCTGCCCTGACCGCTGATGAAATTGCAAAGCATGCGGAATTCTTCAGCTTCGGCACCAACGACCTGACCCAGATGACCTTTGGCTTCAGCCGTGACGATGCTGGCAAGTTCCTCGGCTACTACTATGACAACAAGATTTACGAGTCCGATCCGTTTGCTCACCTTGACCAGAACGGCGTTGGCAAGCTCGTAAAGATGGCGGTTGAGCTTGGCCGCAAGACCAGACCCGACATCCACCTCGGCATCTGCGGCGAACACGGCGGCGACCCGACTTCTGTTGAGTTCTGCCATTTCGCTGGCCTTGATTATGTATCCTGCTCGCCGTTCCGCGTGCCGATCGCACGTTTGGCTGCTGCACAGGCTGCTGTAAGGGAAAAAAGAGCAAAATAATTTTCCTTTCCGTTTAAACAGAAAGTGAATCTGGAACCCGGAAGTTTGTATGGTTTTCCATGCAAATTCCGGGCTCTTGTTTTATTACCGGACTTTTCCGGCAACCGGCTTGAAAAGTTTACGCAGAAAGTAGTACAATAGAGTCATTCCAGATGGAACGAGGAAAAGAAAACGGTACGGACATAAAATAAATTCCGGGACATTCCGTTTCGGTTGGGTATATTCTATCATGCGGTGTGACACAATGCTTCTTCAAAGAAAACCGGGTTGAGGTGAACCAATTTGAGCAAAAAACAGATTAAATGGGTCATTGTTGGCGTGGAGGTACTGCTGATTGCAGCACTGTTCCTACCGGCGGGAAGAACGCTGAATGGTTCCGGGCGCGAAGATAACAGCCTGAGCGTGTTCGGGATGATTGCCCGTTACGGCGGGCTGGGGTTTGGCACGGACGCGCTGTTTTACATGATTTTGGCCTGTGCGCTTCCCGTGGCCGTAGTTGGAACCGTTTTTCTGCTGCACGAGCGCTATAACTTCGGAGCTGCCACGCTTTTGAGCGCGCTGCAGACCGCGTCTTCCGCCTGCTTTTTCAGTGCGGTGTCGCGCAAACTGGTGGATTATACGGCGCTGACTATGCTGCCGTATTTGATTGTTTTGGTGCAGTTGGCATCTGTGCTGCTGCTGATTTATGCGTTCCTTCTTTCCGAGCCGGGCGAGCGGCGTGGGTCCAACGAGACGAATGAGGGGAAACGGGATTCCTAAGGGGAAAGTTTCGACCCGTGAGCTTTCTTGATTGACAAAGCCCGGGCAGTATTTTATAATAGGGGAGTTGCCTGACCCAAATGGAATACGTCTCCGTAGCTCAGTTGGATAGAGCGGTCGCCTCCTAAGAATATGTTATGACGACCGCCTTTTAAGCAAAAGTGATTGACAACGAGTTAATTCAAGCCTAAAATTGAATAGATTTTAAAGATGTTTCCGTAGCTCAGCTGGATAGAGCGACCGCCTCCTAAAAACCGAATCGTTCGAATCCTGGAGCCCTGCAAAATTGAATATTTTCTGTATAAGCCCCCGTAGCTCAGTTGGATAGAGCGGTCGCCTCCTAAGCGACAGGCCACTGGTTCGAACCCAGCCGGGGGTGCCAAAAATGACCGCTGTAAGCCGTTTTTCGATGGTTTACAGCGGTTTTTTGTTATCACTTTCCCGGAGCGTTCTTGTCGCTCCGCCGGAACGATTTTATACATTTTCCGCTGTATGCCTGCTAATTGGCTTCGAACTATTTTTCCGGTCTTGCTAATAAAAAACGCCGATTTGCTAATACGATTTTCCCGCCCTATTTTTCGGATGGGGCCGACGCCAGCAATGCAGCCAGTGTGTTGGCCAGTTCCGGCGACTTGCGAAGCTGTTCCACCAGGGCCTCCAAATCCAATGTGGCGGGCGCCGGTTCCTTTGGTTCCTCCGGTGGACGAACCGAACGCAGGTCAGGATTGGCATAGAAGGCGCTCTCAAACTTCTGGGCGTTGATCTTGCGGTCCTCGTCCAGAATGTGGGCATACACGCTCGTAATCATGTCGATCTGGGCGTGGCCCGTGTCTCCCTGGGTGGCCTTCAGGTCGCCGTGGTTCAGCTTTAACTTATAGGTGGTGCTGGAATGACGGAGAGAGTGAAAGACCACTTTGGGAAGCCCTGCTTTCTCCCGCAGCTTCTCAAACGACTTCAGGATGATACGGTCCTCACAGGGGCGGCCATTGGCCAGTGCCACCACCAGGTCGTAGTCCTGATACTCGTCGCGGAGCAGCGCCCGCAGCTCGTCTTGCGCGGATTTCCATTCCCGCAGGATGTAAGCCAGGGTCTTGGGCAGCCACACCTTGCGGATGCTGGAATCGGTCTTGGGCTTCTTCAAAATGATCCTGGTGCTGGTATTGGGAAACAGAGGCGTGAACACATGATAGATGTCCTTTTGCCCCAGCATCTCAATGGCTCTCTTGGAGGCCCGCGCCAGCTCCTTGTCGATGTAGACATAAGCGTTGTCATCGGCAATATCTTCATCGGAGATGTGGACGTTGCTCCAGGTCAGCCCTAGAATCTCACCCATGCGCAGCGAACAAGCAAAGGCCAGGTTCATTGCCACATAGAGTTTGCTGTCCGTACACTGGTCCAGGGCAGTGCGGATCATATCGGCGGTCCAGATGTCCCGCTTCTTGTATTCCACTTTGGGCAGCACCACATTGTCAAAGGGGTTCTTGGCAACCAGCTCCCACCGAACCGCCTGCTTGAAGGCACAGCGGAGAAGTTTGATGATTTTCTCGATGGTGGCGTTGGTGACAAACTCCGTTTTGGCGTGGTGCGTCCTGGTGTTCACCGCAGGGGTTTTCTGCAAGGTCTGGATGTACTTGTCCACCACCCGCGTGGTGACGTCCTGCACCTTCATATCCCCGATGATGGGGTTGATGTAGTTGGCAATCAGCGAGTTTTGGCTGTCATACATGGAAACGCCCCACCGCTTTTCTCCGTAAAGGGAAACGAAGTCCGACAGGAACTCCGCAATATTCTGATTGGTGGGCGGAAGGAAGGAGTTGGAGCTTTTCTGGCTCTCAATCTCTGCCTTGCGCTTCAATGCCTCTTGATAGGAAGTGCGGGTTTCCCATTTCTGCTTGGTTTCGCCGTTCTCGTCCACATAAGTATAAACAATAGAATAGTTTTTCTTTCTTTTGATGATGGATGCCATAACGAACCTTCCTTTCTGCTGTTACAGATCAAGCGGCTCCAGCCACTTGTCAAACGACCGCTTGGGAATTCGTATGGCGTTACCAATTCGTACGCTTTTGAAAAGGCCCTCCTGCACAAGGCGGTATGCCTGTGTCCGGCTGACACCTAATATCCGGGCAATCTCGTTGACCGTATAGGTGCGGCACTCCAAAGGCCTTTTCTCCGTACCGTTCTGAATCTCTGACACAGCAGCCTCCTTTCCAGTCAGAAACGGCACGCAAAGGGGTGTTCATTCATAACTTCCACCCTCATTGTACCGCGCCGTTTCGGGTTTGTCTGCTGCTAATGAAAAGTTTACGAACTATCCGTAAACAGAAAAGCAGAAGATTTATCTGAAAATAAAAGAGGCAAAAAACGGATGGCTGTTGGCCGCAGCTCCACGGGAATCTCACCCCGGCCCATGCTGATGGGTGCGCCGCGCAATGCTTTGAGGGCGTTCAACGCGGGAGTCTCATTATCCTGTCTGTGAATCCTCGCCCACAAGCTGCCACACCTGTTTCGCGGCCTGGTTTTGTCGCTCACCTGTTTGGTAGGGGTCCCGTCCTGCGGACTTGCAACAGGGTCATGGCGCACCGGCCGACCGGCTCCACACAGACAGATCGTATCCGTCTGCCTTATGCTGCCCGAAGGCTTTCTTTGTCAAGGTGGGATCAGTCCCCGGCATCGGCAAAGGAGGAAAGGGTAAGCCGCTTGCCTTCTGCCGGGGCTGACAGGATCAGGCGCGCATCACGGCCCGGATCAGCCGGATTTCCAGACAGCGCTTCATGTGGGCATCCACGCACACATGAGGGGTTCCGTCCTTGTCATAGAGAGTACGGGTACACAGGCAGCTCATATAGTCGTCGTAGTACCGCAGCACCTGCTCCATGGCCTCGCTGTCACCGCCGGAGGCCGCATGGATCACCCAAACGGGCGGCAGGTCCTTTCCCTTGTGGATGGGCTCTGTCATCTTCCTCAGCCTCCTTTCGGTATCAGCGCCGACAATGCTTCGCGCAGCTCCTGCAGCGCCTTCGTCCGGTGCCGCTGAACGGCGCTCCGGGACATCCCAACGAGATTGCCGATCTCACCGTCTGCCAAGTCCAGAGTACAGTGCAAAATCAAAATGCTCTGCTCCGTCTGCGGCAAAGCGGAGAAAGCCTCGGCCACAAGCTCGTTGTCGATATGTAGATCGTAGCCGTGCGACGAGAACACAATGCTGTCGCTGGGGTAACGATCCACGACGCAGAGCTTGTCCAGCTCCGCCTGGGACAAGTCGCTAAAGAAGGCTTCACGCTCTCTTTGGCGTTTCATGTTCCGCAGGTAGGCTCTGGCCTCGTTTCGCAATACCTTCTTGCAAAAAGCATCGAACCGGCATTGCTCGCCATAGTCGCGGGGGTTAGATTCCATCAGTTTCACCCCCTTTCCATGGGGGATCAGGTGGTTCTCTCCCTTTCCGCTACTACCAATCCTGCGAGAGTGTGTTCTGCCCGCCAAACGCCTCCTTTTTGAAGAAAATTTGAGAAAAGCAACGGCCAGCCAGCCCGACCGCAGGAAACGACAAAAAGCGCCCGGCAGGTCACAGACCCACCGGGCGCAATAGCGAGTGATATGAAGTTTATTTACATGGTATAGTTCATACTCATAGCCGAACCTGTCTGACGAATGGAACGGGCTTTTTTTGAGCGGCTAGCCCTTGTCAGATTAGGCGGGGATAGCATCCGGCGCAGCATGTCGGCATCCTCCTTCTATGCCGCCGTGGAAGCTGTCAGGGCAAAAGAAAACGGCGGCTTTGATTTCTCAAAACCGTCGTAAAGCTGCAATTATTCTGTTTGTGGCGCATAATGAATTAGCCGCCAAAACAACGGTTTTTTTTATTCCGTTGGGCAGCCAATTTTATTTTACTGAACCTTCGATGTAAAAGTTTGATTAGGTGTGCTTGATTATTTCAAAAAGATTTCTTCTAAAGTCGCCTTTTGGGGAGTGACAGAATAAATGGATATGCCGTGAGAGATAAGCAACTCAATAACCTTCGAAATATCCTCTTGGGCTTTTACTTCAAAGAGCATCGTGTTATCCGTAACCTCAATCAATTTGGCGAAATGAAACGCTGGTGATGTGCAAAAGTCACTAGGAACTCGGCAATGAATTTGCACCTTTATAACTGTCGTATAACGGTTGATGACTTCGTCTATCTCGCCATTTACACGAAAGCTACCTTGATCTAAGATTGCGACATGACTACATAGCCGTTCTATTTCATTAAGATTGTGGGAAGCCAAAAAGATAGTTGTGCCGCTCTGGTGCAAGCGACGGAACAACCCTTGTATATGTAAAATAGACTCTGGATCAACACCGGATGTTGGTTCATCCAGAAACAGTAATCTTGGTTCCCCTATAAGAGCTTGAGCTAAGGAAATCTTCTTTTTCATTCCAAAAGAGTATTCCTTTATTTTGCGATCAAAAGGAACATCCAAGCTGACATCATCTAGGCAGCGCTTAATATCACTTTTTGTTAATTTTACGCCTTTCAGAGATGCCATATATTTTAGAAATTCAGCACCCGTCATTGCACCATATAGGCCCGAAACATCTGGCATAACTCCAATAGACTTTTTGGCCTGATTCAATTTACGATCTGGCGTGTCATAAATCCAAAAAGCACCGTCAGATTTCAAGACCGTCCCTGTTAAAGTGTTAATGAGTGTACTTTTACCTGCACCATTTTTGCCGACCAGCCCCCAAAATGCACCATCCTCGACAGATAGTGTAATTCCTCGAAGCACTTTGGCTTTTCCGTAATTTTTCTGCAAATTATGAGTCCTAATTGCATCCATTTAGTAGTCCCTCCTCTTTACCAGTAATACGGCTACCCAAGTCAACAGCACAGAAAAGGCCATAGGGACACCCATGAATCCTGCACCTTGAAGCAAATAAAAATACGGGAAGAAGTATTGTAAAAAATGCAACGGTGAGGTGGTTGTGAGGGTGGCGTACAATCCGAGTCCGGGAAGCAATAGTGCAAATATAAGTCCAATAAAATTGCTTCGAGATGATTTTGTGGTTACTACTGAAATCAAAAGGACAATGCTGTTAAAATATGCCATTGTCGAGAACGCAATAAACAGCTCCGCCGGACGAAAGACTTTGCCAACCACCGAAATGAAAAGAAAGCTACCCATTAAACAAATCATCCAAAATAGGGAAACTCCCAGCATCTTACCGACAACAATACCTGTCTTAGAAACTTTGGTCAGAAGCAAGCGGATTGTCTTTGTTTCCACTTCACCGTTAAAGCAACTGTGGGATAGGATTGTTGCAAATAGGAAACCGAAAATCAAGACCAGCAATCTCAAACTGGCATAGTATTCCTTCACATCAAGCTGTCCGCTTACCTTGGATAAACTATTTGTCACCCAAATACTGCCTGCGCTAAATAACAGAATAATGATAAGCGCCCTTACGCTTTTTATCAGGTTCCAAAATTCTCTTTTTGTGATTGCCCACACACCAATCACCTCCGCTTTTTCCAGAAGTAATCGAAAACTAACTTTCCAGCAACCAAGAATGAAAATACGGCAACGAGGGTTACTCCTTTTACCACCAGAGCAGGCGCGCCTATAGTTTTTAAGACTGCCCCTCCGATCAAAGCCAACACAATCAGAGCGATAGCCCCCAATAATCCTTTTTTCATGTTGTCTACCTCCAAAAAAAGTGCTACTACATTTCTTTGTAGAAACATAGTAGCACCAATAGCTAAAGAAAATAGCTGGTCGTCATATTTGATGGACTAAGATGTCATTATTGTCTAAACATTATACAGGACAATGGAAATCTGAAATAAGTAGTCTTGAGCAATCAGTTTTATAGTTCCGTTAAATTGATCCACCACTTGCTGAACACTTTTCATCCCAAACCCATGCAATTCTGAATCCGTTTTTTCGCTTTTGAGAGGAAGCTGTTTTTCGGCTACTGCCATTGGATTTGAAATCCGAATAAACATGATATGGTTGGTATAGGAAATCTGTATTTTTGCCTCTCGTTTCTCTTTTGGGAGCTGGAGGCATTCATCCATCACATTGTCCAAAAGATTTCCTAATAAAGTGGTGGCTTCACAAAAATCCATTCTTATCCCTTTGGGAAGCAGTATATTTGTACTTACTTTGACATCATACCCTATCAACTCTGAAATTTTGATATTAAGTATTGTATCTATGGAAGAATTGCCCGTTACAATTATTTTTTCAATTTGATTGACTTGCCCTCCGATTTCTTTCAGATATTGACCGAGATTTTCCATCTGTTTTTCTTCAAACATTGTCGTGATTGCGTTGATTTGGTTCCTCATGTCGTGCTGGAGCAAGCGTACTTTTGCGTGATTTTCTTCAACAGCGAGATAGTATTTTTCCTGCATTTTAATTTGTTGTTTCAATACAGCAGCGTCTATTCTTGTACTCAATAATTCGGAAAATTTACCGAATAGATAGAACACCATAATGTTAATAAAGAAAACGGCGAACAGTATAATAACTTGGTTTCGCCCAATACCGCTTGCATTGTCTCCATTTAGTGCAACCATGCGAGAAAAAGCGGGAACGCAAATCAAACTGGCAGCCGGAATTGATAGGAGAACCAGCCACATTTTTCTGGGGAGATCAACCAAGACAGATTGATTGAAATGCCTTGTAGTTTCGGCCATTACAGCAAAAATCACATGAGAAGCCAAAATTGTGAATATGCCGATTGTTATTTCATCCTTGAAAAATGCTATAGCAATTGTAAATGATAAGATGAATGATAAGACTGCCAAAGAAATCAGCACAACTTGGAACAACACTTTGTTTTTCTTTCCGCCCTGATATGCTCCCATCCAAGCGGAACTAGCCAACACCATTCCCCATAATATCATTGCTGGTATGGCAAAAATCATTACTGTGGCCGCAAGGACGACAATCACTAGACGTATAGCAAACTTCCACCTATTCCAACAAACGGCTCCATAGAGATGTTGGTGGTATCGTAATATAAAGATGCTATCCACTATATTGAGTAATAGTATTAGAAAGAATAGCAAAATCAGTTCACCCATTTCCACACCTCCATTCTATATATTCCATGTGACGTTGTTTTACACTGTCACGAAATTTCTTGCTGATTGGAACTGTCTTTCCGTTTATCAAGGTTATTTCTGTTTCTGTAATGCAGCGAATGTGTTCCATATTAACAAGAAAGGAAGTATGGCACTGCAAAAATAAACCTGCGTCCAAGTCACTAAACACTTTTGAAATTTTCCCGTAAAAATCCCATTCGCCAGCGGTTGATACAAGACGCACCTTTCGTAGGTTTCCTTCAAAATATAAAATTTCATCATAGGCAACTTGGAATTGCTGCTTACCGATTTTAAAGAAAAACAGTTTTTTGGCGGTGTTTATCTGTGAAATAGCATCTCTCAAAACCGTATTTAACTGATCCTTCTGGACTGGCTTTATCAAAAACCGAAATGGAAGCACCTCAAACACTTGATATACATAATCCTGATGATCGGTGATAAAGATTATCAGAGCATTTTTATCGCGCTCTCGGATATAGACAGAGGTTTCAATACCATTTCTCCCTGGCATTTCAATATCCATAAAAAGAATATTGAAAGAAGTTTTTTCTTGCTCCATGTAATGAATGAGATCATCACCAGAAGTAAAGATTTCATATTCAATATTCTGCACCTCCAAAGAAGATAAATAATCCTCCAAGTATGCAGCAACTATATTGTTATCTTCACAAACCGCTATTTTCATATCATCATGCTCCGCCAAACTGTTTTAAGTTCTTTCCTTGTTTTGTTCTCATATCTACCGGCTTTTCCGCATCTTTTGGAATCAGCCAGATTGTAGCCATCTTCACAGCGCCGGGAATACGGCCACCGGCACAATAATAGTTTACTCGGCGAGGTGTTACTCCCCATTTTTCACTAGCTTCTTTCAAAGTTATATAGTCCATGGCGCACCTCCTTAAAACACATTATAGTTCTGTTGCTCGAACAAAGCAAGAAACAGAATATGAATAATAAAATGTAGTTTTACTACATATAGCAACATTCCACAGGCAAAGTATGAAATATACAATGTAAGTGGGTGATGCAATATGGCGAACATCAAAGATTGCCCCGGTTTTGAAACTTTCGGTGCCGATGTAAAAGCCGCACGGAGCGCAAAGCATCTGTCGCGCAAGACATTGGCGGAGATTGTCAATATCGACTCCCGGTATCTCGCAAATATCGAGAATGAGGGTACGATCCCCAGTTTGCCGGTTATCATACAGCTTATCAAAGTGTGTGGACTTCCCGTAGAACGGTACTTCAATCCAGAGGTCATGCGGGAGGAAAGCGCACAGCGGCAGCGTATCAGCCACAAACTGAAACTCTGTCCGGAGCAGTATTTGGACATCATCGAAGGTGCGCTTGACGGGGCGCTGAAAACTAAAGAATCAGCGGATGAAACGGAGGGTGTATGAAAATATCCTCCGTTTTCGTTTCCTCTGGGCGGCTCTGCCGCCCTTTTCTTTTTGAAAAAATCCGGGATTTTGTGGGCAGACGAAGGTAGTTCCGGCATTGTATTTACGGGGGGAAGGAGCGTAGAGCAAGCACAGCAAGTGTGGCCACACTTGCGAATTTTTGCTTTACGGAACCCCTTGCCCCTAAACACAAAATTGCTTGTTGGATACTCCCAAACCCTTATCCAGAAAGGATGGCACCGCCCTATGGTAAATCGAAAACGCCCCATCATCCTGCGCTGTCCGGTAACAGCGGAAGAACGGCTGCTGATTGAGCAGAAGATGGCCCAGCTCCAGACAAAGCGGATCGGTGCCTACCTGCGGAAGATGGCGATTGACGGATATATCATCCAGGTGGACACCAGGGACATTAAGGAGATGAACAAGCTCCTGTCCGCCATTGGCCGGAACATCAATCAGATCGCCAAGCGGGTCAATGCTGGAGGCCCTACCTATCAGGCCGATATGGAGGAAATCCGGGAAAGGCTGGATCAGATATGGCAGTTACAAAGACGCATCCTATTAAGTCAACGCTGAAAGCGGCCATTGACTATATCTGCAATCCCGACAAGACGGACGGAAAGCTACTGGTGTCCTCCTTTGGCTGCGCCGCCGAGACCGCCGACATTGAATTTGAATGGACACGCCGCCATTCCATCGACAAGGGCACGCATCTGGGCCGCCACCTGATCCAAGCCTTTGAGCCTGGGGCGGTCTCTGCCGAGGAAGCCCATGAGATCGGGATGCAGCTGGCAAAAGAAATATTGGGTGGCAAGTACGAGTTTGTACTTACCACCCATATTGACAAGGGGCATATTCACAACCATCTGATTTTTAATGCGGTCAGCTTCACCGACCACAAGCACTACCATTCCAACAAGCGCAGCTACCATGAGATACGCCGGGCCAGTGACCGGCTGTGTCGAGAACACGGCCTGTCCGTCATTGTCCCCGGTCAGGACAGGGGCAAGAGCTACATCGAGCATCAGGCCGCACAGAACGGCACCAGCTTCAAAGCAAAGCTGAAAGCCGCCATCGACCGACTGATCCCCGTGTCCTCCAGCTTAGACGATTTGCTCACTCGGTTGCAGCGGGAAGGCTATGAGATCAAGCACGGGAAGTATATCTCAGCCAGAGCGCCGGATCAGGAACGGTTCACCCGACTCAAAACCCTGGGTGCCGATTACACGGAAGAAGCCATTGCCACGCGGATTGCCGGAGGCCCCAGACCCTCCAGACAGCCCCAACAGCGCAGCGGGAAGGTCAGCCTACTCATTGACATTCAGAACAATATCAAGGCCCAGCAGAGTGCCGGATACCAGCGGTGGGCGACCATTGAGAATCTGAAACGGGCGGCCGCCACCATGAACTTTCTCACCGAACACGGCATCGGCAGCTATGAGGAATTGGTGGAGCGGTGTGACGCCGTTGCCGCCGCATCCATCCGCACAAGGGAAAGCCTGCGGGATACAGAACAGCGGATCGCCGACCTTTCCCTCCTGGGAAAGCAGATCGACACCTACCGCAAGCTGAAGCCCATCTATGACCGATATAAAGCATCAAAGGACAAGGAAAAATTCCTGCGTGGCTTTGAGAGCGAGATCATCTTATTCGAGGCGGCAGTTAAGGAAATCAAGAAGGCCGGACTCACTAAACTTCCTTCAGCCGAAAAGTTGAAAGCAGAACTGGACGGACTCTCCACCCGCAAGGCTGCCCTGCAAGCAGAGCTTCGAAAGGTGCAGCATGAGGAAACAGAATACGATACTCTAAGGAAAAATGTGAGCGTATTGCTAAGCCAAAAGTCCAAAGTCGAAACCCGGAACATCTTAGAACTGCAATGAATTAAAATAAGACCAACATATTTTTGATTAGAAGCTGATGCACCGTCAACCCTTAATATACTACTTAAAATAAATTTGATTTAGCATTTAATAATCTTTGCGGTGCCCGGAGTTGTTAATAATTCAAAAAACTCGTTAATTTGATCATGTGATTGCTTAGGATAGATACTCGAATAACGAAACTCGCAGAAGGTGAATAGGAGCTCGCTTTTTGCGCGAGATAGCGCAACAAAAAAAGCGCATCTATCCTCTTCGGGTTGATTCTTGAAATTCCAAAATGCCGAATCTTCTAGTCCTACAAAATAAACAACATCGTATTCCAATCCCTTGCTTTTGTGGATTGTCATGATGGGGACGGAATGCAAGCCTTCAAAATTTTCTATGGCAAGCGACCAATTTATATGCGTTTTTTCAAGCTCTACCCACATATACTTTTGGAATTTGGTTAATTGATCAATTAAATATGAACCTTGGTTATACGCTGGAAACATAGCTTTTATACGCTGGCCTCCAAAAAAATGCACTGCATGTTTCAGCAAAACATGTAAATCCGTTTTACATGTAATATTACTCATCATTATGTGCAATTGCTCTATTTCTGCGCTAATGGCATCCAGCATTTTAAAGTAACCATCGTTTAATTGGGAATAATCCATATTCCAAAGGTCTGCTGTTATAGATATAATAAATTCCCATTCATGAGGATGCTTCAAATCATTGGCTAATTTCAAAATCGAAAGTAATATTTCTACAATAGGCTCTTTGATTAGGTTTTGATAGTCATCCTCTATACGTGCATAAATATAGCGCTTATCTAGTTCCTCGATTATTTTTTGAGAATATTCTTTGGGCTTTTGTTTACAAAGAATACATAGCTGATTTGGTTTAATTCCAGACTTGATCTTTTTCGATATATGTTCAGCTATTGATATAGCCTCATTATCTTCATTACTAGCAATAAGTAATGTTATAATTCCATCATCTGGTCTCCATTTATTAGAAGTATGCGTTACTGTATCTCTTTCATTTAGTGACACATACATTCTTTTCTGCAAGTCAACAAGTCTTGGAGCTGAACGATGATTCATAACTAATTTTAGTTTCTCGGCATTAAAATCTCTTTCAAAATCAATGAATATCGTCTTTACGGCCCCTGCCCACACCATGATTCTTTGCTTGTTGTCTCCAACAGCAGTTAATATTGAACCCGAATGTAAAAAGCACTCTTTGACCATCTTATATTGTAAGTAGGTCGTATCTTGAAACTCATCCAGAAAAACATGTTTGAAGGTAAGTTGTAAAACTCGTTTGATTTTCGGGTTGGTCCTGATTATAAATTCTGCCAGAATACAAATCATTTTGAACGATAATGTCGGTTTATAGTCATCAAACCCATTTAGTAACAATTTCCAGACTATTTCACCTAAATTGTTTTGACTGAAAGGTAATTCCACAGAAGATAATACATAGTCGTAGTAAGCTTTCAACTTAGAAGAACGCCAGTTACAAGGATTGTTAAATCCAGCTTTTTTGAATGCTGCGTCTATAGTTTCGCTGTCATTAACCAAGTATGAAACGGCAGGCCTTAAATTTTCGGGCAAAGCAAAGTGAAAATGATCCAAAATGCTTTTAGAAAATGCATCATAAGTCATAGACACGAATCGACTCTCGATTTCGTCTCCGCAGCGCTTTACAACTCTCTTTTTTAAATTTTCTGCAGCATCTTTTTTAAAACTAATTGCCAGTATTTTTTGCGGAAATCTGCAAATGTTTGTTTGAAAAAGATAACTTGCTTTTTGTGCCAATAACTCGGTTTTTCCAGCCCCCGGCCCAGCAATTACAAGAACATTTTTTTGCGTTCTAACTGCACAATTGGCACATTCCTCTAATACAATGCCGTCGCAAGGGCTCCATTTTTCCGGTGCAACAATTCTCATTGTTTTTTCCCCTTTAGCGCTCGTTCTGCAGCCTGAAATAAATGTTCAAATACATCTGGCTGATTTGCTTTTAAATAATCAGTACTAAGATTGGAAAATGCTTCAATGTGAGTAGCCGGTTTTCCGCGATTTAAGAAGAAATATGTATACCATACCATTAACTTTTTCTGTTGCGTGGAATAAGTATGTCCATCCCCACCACATTCTTTCAGAGTATGATGTACGTCATCGGTTATTCGCTTTGTATATTCAGGATATGGCGGATCTATTGATTCAATATCTTTAATCATTTTTTGATGTTGTTCTCCATTTTCTAGCACCATTAATCGAGGGCCTTCATTGGAAGCTAGCAGACTTTTATACACATCACCGTAATGTTCTAACATCATAAAATCAATATCTAATGGCGTTGAAAAAAACACATTATACTGCTCTAGATAATCAATCCAACTCTCTAATACACTGGATTTGTTCACATCCCAATTGTGCATATTGGCAAATTTTTCATCAGATAGAAGGCTGTTCTTTGTCATAAGAAGGCTCTTTTTATCATACCCATTCTGAATTAATTGCTCAATTACATACTTAATTCTGCCCCACCCACCATTATCTCGCTCTTTATCTAGATCAAGCAATGTGATATGCGGAATCTCTAAATCATTAAGCAACCGCCAAAAATGATTTACATGCCTTCCTCCGAGCGGGACTATAGATATCCCGCTGATATCGATATCATTGTGAGATGCGCTCCAAATTCTGGGGAGAATAATTTCTTCACTATCTCCTTCTCCTAAAATAACGAGTTTGGCAAAATATAATTCTGGGTAAGCTTTTACAGCCTCTTTGATAAATTTATACTGTTCTGACAATTTTTCTTTATCTGGCAATGTGATACAACGGACTTTAGTTGTATAGCTATCAGCATCTAATCGAAAATATCTTATTTTTTCTGGTTCAAATCTTTTGATAATGGCGGTTGAATGCGATGTTAGGACAGTCTGTGCCGTACTTTTACATGATATTTGTTTTAAATTTGTAACCAATTTTCCAATAAGATGAGGTGCAATGTGATTTTCGGGCTCTTCCAATGCAATTATCGTCAAAGCAGGCGGTATAAAATTAAATGAAACATTTTTAGCATCCGTCTCCATTTCATGCTGAATTTTTGCTTCAACATCAAGGATGCTATCAACTAACGAAATATAAAAGAGGGAACGTAGACCATCACTCATATCATCGACTGTACATTCTTTCCCTGTAACAGAAGGAGAAAACACTACTTCCGATTTTCTTATGGAAGAGTCAATGTCAGTACTATTAAAGCGCAATTGAGCATTGGAATATCTCATGTCTGAATCATATGATTCCCATTGGGTATGTATAGATGTTCCAAGGATTGATACCCCTTTTTCTTCCAAGAACTGAGCATTCAATTTATCAATTTCTGTTTTTACTTTTTCAAGTACGGCTGCACTCCAGTTAATGTTACTCATGATTTGATGCATCATAGTACCTGATGCATTTTTTAATTGTTTTGCTGGATCTCTCACTGCAGGAACATATATTACACGAATACGGTCCAATTCTTTTCGATTGGCGGTAGTTTTTACATCTTCCGTAATCTCTTCGCCTTCTGGGCAGGTGATATAGTATATTTTACTTTCAATAGCCCCTTCCACACTGCTGCTTTTTTCCCAAGTCGCTTCTAGCCGAATGCGCAGATATGGAGCCCCATCAGGGTTATCTACAATGAGGCTCTTAAAAAATGTCGGGACAGAAAAAGTTCCTTCTTTTTCGTTTTCAATTTCATCAAATACAAAAACAGTTTCAATATATAATTCCTGCGATTCCATTTCATCGGGCTTTTTCTCTTTCGGAAGATGAAAGTCGCTTCTTTTTAGGATTCGATCAGTACTATTGGGTGAAAACAAACAATTTAATGCTAACAACGCTGCTGTTTTGCCAGAACTGTTGTTTCCAATAAACGCCGTAATATCATCAATTGGTATTGTTTGTTCTTCTGGGCCAAAGCATTTATAATTATGCAGTTTGATTTTTGCTAATTTCATGTTGTCCTCCGTTTCCGTTGGGCTAAATATTACTTTTGAAACAACGCTTCCAACGAATCTTTGCACCTATGCAATATGCTGAATTCAAAAGCCATTGATAACAAATGTCTCATATGGTTGGTTCTGCTAGATGCATCTAATTTTTATTATATCAGTTACCGTCTTTTTTCACAATAATTCTATCCAACGAGGATGGCATTTTAGATGATAAATGAAAGACGATAGTTGGTAATCACTTGGTAATAAACAAAAATAAGCAAAAAATAGGAGCGCCACCATCGGATCACTTTGATCCAATGGTGGCGCTCCCACTTTGTCTAAAGGTGAAAATCCGACTTTTCCCCTATTCAGAAACACCCTATTGCCCCACACGGGAAATCATACTGCCCCTACACGGGAAAACCGTCACAGGCGGTTTCTTTACCCATTTTGAGCCCTAATTCCTGCGTTTTTTGGAACGGAGGGAAAGATAGTGCGGGCAGGACACCACCAGCGCCCGGAAACTTTGCTTGCAGGGATGGACACAGCCCTTGCAGAGCTTGTTATACTGACGCCTGCCGTTCTTGCCCAGGAAGAACGCCCATTCCAGACGCCATTTCTTGCTCCGGCTCATAAGTCGCCCAGCTCCGAAGGCTTCTTCTGCGGGGCAGGCTTGTCCGGGCTTTTCCGTTCCGCGCACTCCCGTTTCGCGTCCTCCAGCCGCTCCCGGATGGAAGGCTTTTTCTCCGGCGTGGTCCTGCGCGCCTCGGCCTGGGCTTTCTCCAATTCCTCACCACGGCGGCCGTTGTTGATGATCCCGTCGATCATGCCGTAGTCGTCCTCCATGGTCATTTCCGCCGTACGCAGCGGGTTTTCCGGTTCCACAGGGACGGACACGATCTGCCCGTTGATACTGGCGAACAGCTCCGGCCGCTTGAATTGTTCGGTGTACTTCTGGATCATATCCGGGGACAGGGACGCGAAACTCTCCGGCCCCAGGCCCACCACCAGGAAGGTGCCTGCCACAATGTCGTAAATCTCCCCATGCTCGTCCCGGAGGGAACGGTTCAGGTCCAGGCCGATGAGCTTGCCTTCGTCGTTCAGCACCAGCCCCACCGGATCGTCAAAGGGATAGGAGGCGTCAATATCGCCGCCCACCTCCGCTTGCAGCGCACGGAGGCCAGGGTCGATCTCCTTCACATAGGGCTCCTTCATGGGCTCCACCACCAGGACGGTCAACTTCTCCGGCGCGGTATGTTCGAGGGCATCTCCGCTGGGGATGGCAAAGGCGCGGCTGCCGTTGGCCATGATGAAATACTTTCCGTCCTCGGACTCGTGGTGAAAACCGTATCCGGCCGCCTCCATCTGTTCCCGGCTCATATCCGTCACATGGAAGGTGCCCCTGGGGGCCCGCACCGTCTCGCCGGTCTCCCGATCATCTGGGCTGGGTGCCGCTGGCTGGCCGTGTAACTCTGCCTCATACTCCCGGTTTGCCTGCTCCGCAAAGGACAGCATTTCGTCCACATGGGACTGATCCGGGTTTTCAATGGCCTCCCGGATCGCCTGGGGGTCTACATCCAAATATGCCTCGTAGCCCACAGCCTCCTTGAACTTCTCCAGCTCGGAGGGAAGGTAGTCCTCCGGGGTCTGGCCCAACGCCTTCAGCTTTTCTTCCAGAGAGGCGATACGGCAATCGGAAAGGTTCTCGTAGATTTCTTCCTTCGCTGCATGTTCCTCCGGGTGCTCGGCGGCATACTGCGGGTCGTGCTGCCGGAAAAACTCGTCCATATCGTAGGCAAGGTCCATGGCCCATTCCGAAATTTCTTCTTCGGGGATGTCATCCTGAAAAGTCATCACCCGGTATTCTTCCGGGATGCTGCCGCGCTCGCCATCGTAATACTCATGGAAGCTGTCCCCGGTATCCCGCACATAGCCCAGGTCGGTGAACTGGCCGCTTTCCTCCAGGGCGATGTCCCGACCGTAGGCCTCATAGTCGATGTAGTTGCGCAGATGCTCCGGCACCTGCATGGCGTCCAGTTCCTCGATGTAATACCGGCCCAGATCATCGTGGTCGTGGATGTCGGGGTAAACATCGTAGCAGTCCAGGTTTTCCGTCAGGTTGATAAGCTCTTGGATGCTGCCCGTGTGATCGCCAATCTCCATGGCCGCCTGGAACCGCTCGTATTCATCCTGGCTCATGTCGTCCAGCTTGGAGGCCAGGTAGTTCAGCTCGTCCAGGTTGGCATACTCACCCAGCAGGTCATAGAGGCCGTCCACATAGCAGTCGTAGTCCGTGATGAACCATTCCTCATAGGTCTGCCCGAAGTCGTCCTTCGCACCGATCCCGATGCGCTCAAAGACCTGTTTCAGTTCCTCCGCCGTCGTGGGGAACTTCACCCATTCGCCCACAAGGGCGCCCTCGTTGTATTTGCCCAGGTTGGTGATGAAAGCGGCAAAGGGATAATCTTTGTCATAGTCATAATGGGGCATAGCGACACCTCCTTATCGCTCCGGCGCAGGCTTTTCCCGATGGGGCTGCGCCTTGCTCTGATTGGCACATTCCTTCCGGCTCTGTTCCAGCCGCTCCTTGATAGAGGGCTTTTTCTCCGTCTGCCTCTCTCTGGGGCGCTCATGCTCCCACTTGTCGCCGGAAATGGTGAGATACCCTTTACTGGTAAAGCACCCCTGTTCCTCCCGCATGGCGTGGTTGCCGAAGGGAACGGGATCAATGGCATCCAGCAGCTCCGGGGGCAGAAGGACATCCAAATGCTGCGCCAGATAGCGCCAGCCCACATCCTCCACCTTGCTGATGTTGGGCTCCAGGACAAAATACTCGGTGTTTACGGGAAACTCCCGGAACTGCTCCAGGGTGGTCAGACGATAGGGCGACTCCTGGACAGCGGCCAGAAGGTCACGGTCCTCCGGGGAAAGTCCGGCAAGCGCCTGGGCCGCTGCCTCCAGCTCGCTTGCGTCACCGCCTGCGGGGAGCAGCGGTTTCAAATGCTCCATGAAGTTGACCTCGGCTTTACTTTTTGCCATGCACACCATCCTTTCGTTTGGGAAACTCCAGCCTGAAATTGACATACTTGCCGCCGGTATCGTCCAGGATCACCACGGCGTCATAGGTGGAACCTTTCTTCTCCGACCACATCCCCTTGACGGAAGTGCGGCCTTTTTTCAGAAGATCGGCCGCCATTTTTCGGGTCAATTCCTTGCGGCGGCTGGCCCAGAAACGGTCATTCTTCCACATAACAAACTGACAGGCACGGTCCGAACAGGCGAAGTTCTTCTTGCCCTCATAAACCGGCTTGCCGCAGCGGGGGCAGAGGCCCACCGTCTCCTTTTCCGGCTGGAACAGCTTTTGCCCATCCTCGGAAATGTGGGAGTAGTTCCGCACCAGCTCCGCCGCCATCGCCTCGATCCCGTCCATGAAGTCCTCCGGCGACGCCTGGCCCTTTGCCACCTCGTTCAATCGCTGCTCCCAATCCGCTGTGAGCTTGGGAGAGGTCAGCAACCCCGGCAGCACCGTGACCAGATTGACACCTGCCTTTGTGGGGATCAGGTTCTTGCCCTTGCGCTCCACGAATCCGCCGGACACCAGCTTTTCGATGATGGCCGCCCTGGTCGCCGGGGTGCCCAGGCCGCGCCGTTCTGCGTCCTCCGGGATCTCCTCCTTGCCCGCGTTCTCCATGGCCGACAGAAGGGTGTCCTCGGTGTAGGGCTTGGGGGGCGAAGTGAAGTGCTCGGTGACAGAGGCGGAGACCGGCTCAAAAACCTGTCCCTCCGTCAAGGCCGGAAGGACGCTCTCGGCATCTTCATCCTCCGGCTTCTCCTTCAGGGAGGAACGGAATACCTCCTGGATGGCCCGCCAGCCCTGGGAAAGCACCTGCTTTCCCTTTGCCATAAAGGTATGTCCGCCGCAATCAAAGGTGGCTGTGACCGCCTCATACACGAAAGGCTCCGCCGCCGCACACAGCAGCTTGCAGCAGACCAGCAGAAGGATATTGCGCTCGCCCACAGGCAGCGCAGGGACATCCGCCTTTTCCATCTCCAGGGTGGGAATCAGGGCATGGTGGTCGGATACCTCCTTGTCATTCACCAGCGCCAGAACATCGGGGAAAAACTCCGGGCAGGCGTCGAAGGGCGGCACTCGCGCCGCCAGATGCAGGACCACAGAGGCTGTCTCCGCCATGTCGCAGGTCAGATACCGGCTGTCCGTCCGGGGATAGGTCAGCAGCTTCTTTTCGTAAAGGGATTGAGCGTAGTCCAGGGTTTGTTTGGCCGTGTAACCGAATATCCGGTTTGCCTCCCGCTGCAAGGTGGTCAGGTCGTACAACTTGGGCGGCTTCTCCGTCTTTTTCTCCCGCACCAGAGATACACACACGGCCCGCTGCCCGTCACAGGCGTCCCGGATGGCCTGGGCATCTTCCGGGGAAACAATGCGGTCGCTGACCGCCTCGGCTCCCTCCAGCGCCAGCCGCACATGATGGTATCTCTCCTTGCGGAACAGGACGATCTTGCTGTCCCGGTCGGCCAGCATCGCCAGGGTGGGCGTCTGTACCCGCCCCACATTCAAAGTGCGGTGGTAGAGGACGGAGAACAGGCGGCTTGCGTTGATGCCGATGAGCCAGTCCGCCTTTTGGCGGCAAAGCGCCGACTGATACAGCGGGTCATAGTCCGCACCGGGGCGCAGATCGGCAAAGCCCTCCCGGATCGCCGCGTCCTCCATCGAAGAAATCCAGAGGCGGGAGAAAGGCTTGGAACATCCGGCGGCCTCATAGACCAGCCGGAAGATCAGCTCACCCTCGCGTCCCGCGTCGCAGGCGTTGACCAGCTCTGTCACATCGGGGAGTTCCATCAGGGAGCGGAGAATGTGGAACTGGGCCGCCTTTTCCTCGGACACCACATAGCGGAAGGGGTCGGGCAGAATGGGAAGGTCCTCATACCGCCACTTCTTATAGCGGTCATCGTAGGCGGCCGCGTCTGCCAGCCCCACCAAATGCCCGATGCACCAGGAAATGAGCCAGCCGCTGCCCTCAAAATAGCCATCGGCCCTGGATGTGACACCCAGGGCCGATGCGATACTCTTTGCTACACTCGGCTTTTCACAGATCACCAATTTACTCAATTCTTGTCCTCCTGTTCTTCCTGTTCAGGAACATCCTCGTTTTCGTATTCCTCGTCCTCGAACTCATAGTCGTCCGGGTCGGCGCTGACCTTTGCGCCCTGTTTGGGCTTGATAAACTTGATGTAGGCGAAAGCTCCGCCGCCGCCCAAGACCGCCAGCAACAGGATCAGCACCAGGGCGCCGCCGTTGCTGGACTCCTTCTCCGGCTCCGGTTCAGGTTCCGGCTCCACCTCCGGCGCTTTCCCGGCGCACTCGCTCATATTCACCGCGCAGACCGGACAGGCGGTATTCACCGCACCAGCCTGGCATTTCTCGGCGCAGGTACAAGCCGCGGGTTGTTCTTCCGTCTGTCCATCTTCCATCAACGCCATCAGGTCGGCTTCATCCACTTGGTTCAAGAAGTGAACGGCGGTCTCCTTGTCCTCGTTGGCCCGGTCGATCAGAATGTAAAAATAGTTGCCCGCCTTCGTAGTCACGGTAATAAGCTGCTTGTCGCCGTAATAATCGTCCACCAGCGTGGCATTGCCCTCCGGGGTAAGGGGCTGTCCCTCCGGCTCCATGCCCCCGGTAGCGGGTTCCTCGGTGGGGTCCGGGGTCGTCTCGGCGGGTTCCCCGGTGTAGTAGTCGCCATCCCCACCGCCCGCAAAGGCGGTGACGGAGAAGGCGGTCATGCATAGAACCACCACCGTCAGGGACGCCAGAAGACGAAAAACTCTGTTACGCTTCATCTTCGCCATCCTCCATTTCTTCCACATCCTCGTCGTCGGGGTCCGGCGCTGCCTCCGCCTCCATCATCCCGTCGGGCAGGGTGATAAGGCCGCTGGCGTAGGCCTTCAGGAAGGTGGTCAACTCCTTGTTGTCCATGCGCACCGCCTTGACCATGCGGACGATCTCCAGGTTTTCTTCCTCGGTGAGCTGCGCCTCCAACTCCCGAAGGCGCTTCTGCTGGGCGGAGATTTTCTCCTTTGTCTTTTCGATGTCTTTGCGAATCTTCTCAACCGTTGCCATGTGTGCAAAACTCCTTTCCAAATCGTTCTCTCCAGGAATAGTTCCGCCCCAGCCCCTTGACCGTTTTCAGGTTTTTCCGGGCGTTGTCCTCCAGCGCCAGAGCACGGAGGAACAAATCAGGATGCTGCTCCCGCAGGGCGGTTATCTCGTCGGGTTTCATGCTGGGGCAGAAAAAACAGGACGATTTTCCCGGCTGGGGCAGCCCTGCCGCCTCAATCTGCCGGATGCAATCGTCCCGCGTCCATCCCCATTCCATTAGGGGATACCACTTGCTGTATTTTCGGTCGGCCAGGTCTCCCAGCAGCACCTTGTCGCTGCGGTAGCCCTCGCCCGCGTCGTAGCCGATGAACTTGACCACCCGTTTGCCCGCCGCCCACGCCTTTTGACACAGCGGGTAATGGTTGCAGAACTTTTCCTGCGGCCCGATCTTGTGTTTCAGGGAACACCGCTTGAAGCCGTAGGCGATGGACGGAAGGCTGCAACTTTGCAGACATTCATCCTCCAGCGTCAGCCGTTTTCCGTCACGGGTGGTCTTATACACTCTGGTAATGGGCGGCATCTCGTGATCCTTCAGCCAGGAATCCATCACCTCCAGATAGGCGTAGGTATAAGGATGCTCCGCCCCCGTATCCGCAAAGAGGATCAGGTCCACCGGGATACGGTGCTGGTGCAGCCCGATCAAAAGGGCGGTGCTGTTGGCGCCGCCCCCGTAGGAAACCATATTGATGCTTCATCGCCTCCATCAGTTGTACGGCGGTCTGCCGTATGCGTAGAAATGAGACTGCCAGTAGTTTGTGTTCAGGTTGGAATACTGGATGGGGTCGCCGCAGTGCAGCATCATCCCGTCGCCCACATAGATGCCTACATGAGATATGCCGGTTGTGTCGTAGGTGCCCACGAAGAACACCAGATCGCCGGGCTGGGGGTCGGATACCGGCGTGGAAATGTTGTAGAGCCCCTGGGCACCCAGCCGCCCGGTATTGCACAAGCCGCTGTTGGTCAGCACATAGCTGACGAAGCCGCTGCAATCAAAGGAAGTGCTTGGGCTGCTGCCGCCCCACACATAGGGATAGCCCAAATACTTCTCCGCCTCGGTGATAAGGGTGTTGAACCGCTCGTCCGTCAGGTATTCAGCGGGAATCTCCCAGGCGGTAGGCGGGTTGTCGATGTACTTGTTCACATACCCGGAGGACGGGAACAGGTCGGGGCGGTTGCCCAGAGTGGACATATAGGTGGCGTACAAGGAAAGCTGTTCCTCGCCCATCATATAGACCGGCACATGGGAGAGGTCGAAGTTTTCTAGCGTGACGGTGCAGATATACCAGGTGTAAGGCACCTGAACCGTGTAGGGGTTACCCTCGCTGTCAGTCCGTGTTTCCGTCCGATACCGGGTTTCCGTGGTCACGGTTTCGGTGAGAATATATTGTTTGTCAAAGAGGGTTTGAAGGTCGCCCTGTACCTGGTCGATGGTGAACACCCCTTCATGGAGCGCCGACAAAATGGAAATCAGCACATAGGGGTCGTGCTCGATCTCGTCCAGGTCGAAGTGATACTCGTCATAGTCGTGGGTGGCCTCGTAGGTGTCCAGGTACTCCCGCAATTCATCCTCTTTGGCGCAGTAGGCTTCTTCTGCCGCCAGCATATCGGAATCCTCGGAGAGATAGGAGGACGCCATGATGTTGGACACCCCGCCGCCGAACATGGAGGAACAGGATTGCAGGGAACCCAGCAGCATCACCAGCAGAAGGCCGATGCCGCCCACGATCAGCGCGCCCTTCCAATGCCGTTTCAGGAAAAGGGAGGTTCGCTTGGACTCCTGGGC
This sequence comes from Clostridiales bacterium, assembly GCA_012839345.1. Lineage (GTDB taxonomy): Bacteria > Bacillota > Clostridia > Oscillospirales > Acutalibacteraceae > Caproiciproducens. The sequence continues at coordinate 149,623 of DUNN01000003.1, forward strand.
GTTTTTCTTGGCCGCCTTTGCCGTGGCCTCCGCTGTTTTTCCAGCCTGGGCGGTCTTGCCCGCCACCCGGTATGCCGCCGCATATTGCTTTTGCAGCTTCCGTTTCTGCCACAGGCGGGAGATGGGATTGGATGCAAGCTGGGGGTTCTCCGCCACGGCTTTCCGATAGTAGAAATCCGCATTGGCCTTGACCGCCGCCTGCTCCGCCTTTGCCGCGTCCCGCCAGGGTTTCAGTTTGCGTTCCGCCCGCCAATTCTGGACACGGCGGTTTCCGTAGCCCACGACCTTCTCAATACCGCGTTCTCCCAGGTGGCCCGACTGGACGCCGGAATTTTCCTGCTCCACCTCCCGGACCTTGCCGTGGATCGCTGCGCCTGTCTCCTGGATGGGGCGGGACAGCGGATTGGTATGCTGGGGGGATGGCGGTTTGGACGGAACAGCAGCCTTTGCCGCGTCCAGCCGGTCCGCCGCCTTGCCCGACTTGCGGATGGCCCCTTGCAGCTCCGGCTTGGCATGGTCTGCCTCGGAAAACTGCAATCGGGAGGATGGGCGGCACGCTGCCGCCTCGCCCTCCCGATAGGCTCTGCGCTGTTTCCGGCGCTTCTTTTTGGCTGCTGCCTGTTCCCGGTGCAGTTCAACACGGTCCACCACTTTCCCAGCGGCGCCCGCCGTATCGCCGGATACAGAATGGTCCTGCTCCGGTTCCCGGTCAGAGGGATAGGTAGTCTCACCCGTGACCAGATTGACGGATACCGCCCCGTCACGGGTCATCTTCTGCGCCTCCTTTTCGGGGGCTTTCCATTCTTTCAAGGTGCGTCATCTCCTGTTCCATAGGGGCAGATATTGACACACGCCCCGGTTTCGATCATGGCGATGTACTGGAAAATGGGATAGGCCTGGGGCGGGCAGACCGCGTTCCCCAGGGTTTTCAGCCGCAGCGCCCGGTTGTCCGTGTCCTCGGTCATGCGGGGGACTCCTTCGGGCTCGGCACGCCATAGAATGCGTCCGTCCATTTCGGGGGGAATCCCATGAGCCATTCCACCCAATCCGGGTTCAGTGCCGCTTTCTCGGAACGGGGCTGCTCCTGCCGGATCACCTGAGCCGACAGGTTGGAGGACGGGGATTTGTCCCGGAAGGCCGCGGGTTTCAGGGTGGAGCGGTAGCCCTCCGACGCCGCTGGGGTCAGGTAGAACACCGCCGCCGACAGGGACAGGCTCCAGATCGACCCGTCCTTGTTCCGCTTGCGGAATATCCCATTGTCCGACAGGAACACATCCAGGTTGGCAGCGTCCCGCCCCGTGGATTTGTCGGAGGCAAGGGGTGTGGGAAACATCAGCCGCGACGATAAAAGTTCGCTGGCGCTCATGCCATGCGCCGACGCCGCAAGCCGGAAATACGAATGGGAGAACAGCGTATCCCGCTTTTGCCAGGTCAAAAATCGTTTTGTCGAGCCCCATATTGATGAAGCCAGCAACATTTTCCCCAAGCACCCAATGGGGCCGCAGTTCGGCAATAACGCGGCACATCTCCGGCCACAGGTAGCGTTCATCCGCAAAGCCCCGCCGTTTTCCTGCGGTGGAGAAGGGCTGGCACGGGAATCCGCCGGAGAGGATAGTGACGGTTTCAAGTCCTGTTTTCTCAAAAAACGCCTCCTTCGTGAATGTGGTGATGTCCCGGAACTTCGGCACATCCGGCCAATGCTTTTGCAGGATGGAGTAGGGATAGTCCGCCCACTCGCATTGACAGACTGTTTCAAAGCCCGCGGCCTCCGCCGCTAGGTCTAGCCCGCCAATGCCGGAAAACAGGCTGACATGGGTGAGGCGGTCAGGCATGGGGCTGGTCCTCGTCGTCCTCTCCCTCCACATAGAACGCATCCAGCTCGCACAGTTCCAGGGCCTTCAGCCGGGCAAGGTCGGCCTTGTCGCCGAACACCAGGTAGCGGCCGGGGATGCTCCAGCGGTCAAACATCTGGTCGGCGATCTCGCCGTACCGCTGGGTGGTGTCAATCAGGTTTTCCATGTCCCGGCGGTCCTTAATTTTCCCGGCAAGGAAGGCGAGTTGGTGCAGCAGCCCGTAGAGATGAACTTCCTCGTCGATGTGAGCCTCGTAGGTCTTTTCTTCGATGACATATAGCTTTTCCTGTTCCATATCGTACTCCTTTCTGAATTTTGGGCATAAGAAAACCCGCCTCGGGTGAGGCGGGTTTAATGTTGTTTTTATTCGTTTGTTGATGAACCCTTTCGGATGTGGCTACTATTATCTAACAAAACCATTTCAATTATATATCGGTATGTTTCATCTTTCCGCTCTGGCGACATATTTTCAGCCAACTGCATAGCTGTAAGGTACTTTTCTGTATACCCCAACCGCTCGTGATATAGGTTAAGCTGATTTGTAGTACTTTTGTATAACCAAAAGAACAGACCGGAAATAACTTCTACTATGCCACCTGAAATTGTAGTATATAAAGCTAATTCTTGCTCCGTCATAGCTGAAAGGACTATACCGACTATAAAAACAACGAATCCGAGAACACAAATTACTAATGTTGATGTAAACGCCCGATTTGCCTGTCGCTTACTTATTACATAATACTCACGAAGCTCGGACACATTATTTATCATTTAAGACACAACATCGTTACTGCGTTCCAGTTGCTCTCTCGATAAATCGGCCGCTTCTTTTGCAGCTTTCGTATCTTCAGCAGATATTTTATGATCAGATTTTTGTTTGATCAATAAAGACAGTACTGTGCTAAGTGTAGTGACCAAAACACCCGCTACAGCACTCAACAAGGCCATGAATTCCCAAGTATCACCAAACATTTACATCACCGCACAAATTATAGCAATATTCCCGCAGAAAATCCAGCCCTAGACCCTTAGGCACCTAAAATTAGTTTCCATGCCCGTGCTCCACCTCGCTGGGCTTGGTGGTAAGCAGTTTGTAGAGCTCAGTATCCTTTGGGAAGTCATCCGCAAAGGGCAGGATGACATTATTGAAGAACAGCAGCCCATGGCCCGGCTCGGAGTTGGTCACATAGGCAAGCTGCTCGGACGAAATGTTCAGTCGCTCCGCCAGTATCTTTCGGTCACCCGCCGCCTGATTGAGCATATAGATGAAGTCGCTGTTCTCCAGGATGTTTTCAATTTCCGGGGAGGAAAGCAGGTCTTTAGGGTTCTGGGTTGCCCCGGTAGGGATACCGCCCCATTTTCTGAACCGTTTCCAAATCTCGGCGCTGTATGCCGCGGTCTGTTCCTCCTTCAGAAGAAGATGGAACTCGTCCACGAAATACCAGGTGGAGCGCCCGATGGCCCGGTTGATGGTAACGGTGTTCCACACCGCGTCCTGGACAATGAGCATCCCCGGCTTTTTCAGGTTCTTGCCCAGGCCCTTGATGTCAAAGCAGACAAGGCGGTTGGAGATGTCCACGGTGGTGCGGTGGTTGAAGAAGTTCAGAGAACCGTTCACATACAGGTCCAACGCCTGGGCCACCCGGTCGGCCTCCGGGATGTGCTGGGACAGCAGGGCGTTCATCAGGTCGCCCAGAATCGGCATATTCTCCGGCCGAGGGTCGGCAAAGTAGGGCTGATAAATCATCTGTACCGCCCGGTCAATGACGGTTTTCTCAATAGCCTCCAGCCCCGTTTTGCTGCCCATGATGAGCTCACAGAAGGAGAGCACGAAGTCGGATTTCAGCGCCAGCGGGTTTTCTTCCTCAGAGTAGTTGAGGTTGATGTCCAGGGGGTTCACATAGTCGGTGCTGGACGGGGACAGCCGGATCACCTGACCGCCCAGCCGCTTCACCAGGGGTGAATACTCGTCCTCCGGGTCGCAGATGATGACGTTGTCCTGGGTCATCAGGATGATGAAGGTGATCTCCCGCTTGCAGCTCATGGATTTGCCGCTGCCGGGCGTACCGAACACAAGACCGTTGGGACAGCGGGATTGCTTGCGGTCCAGCAGGATCATGTTGTTGGAGAGGGCGTTGAGGCCGTAGTACATGGCGTCGCCGCCCATGAACACCTCCTGGGTGACGAAGGGAACGAACACCGCCAGGGCCGAAGTGGTCAGGCTCCGTTCGATCTTGATGCGGTTGAGGCCCAGGGGAAGGCTGCTCATAAGCCCGTCCTCCTGCTGGAAGTCCAGCCGGGTCAGAAGGCAGTTGTAGGTCTGGGCGACGCTGGCCGCCTGGGACACGGCGATCTCCAGCTTTTGCCGGGTCTCCGCCGTGTGCAGCACCAGGAAGGTCATGTTGAACATTCTCTCGTTGCGGGATTGCAGGTCGGTGAGAAGATCCTTCGCCGCGCCGCCGTAGGTGGACAGGTTGGAGGGAAGAATGTCCATATCGTAGCCGCTGCGTACCGCCCGTTTCTGTTCCTGTATCTTCATGGCGTCCAGGTCGGTGATCTTCCGCTTGACCATTTTGATGGCCTCGTTCTGGTTGATGCCCCGGATGTGCATGGTCACCATGATATTTCCGTCCGCCTCCATGAAGTCGGTGAGGATGCGGTCGTGCATCTCCGGCGCCAGAATTTGCAGGAAGGACACCGCCCCGTACCGCCTGCCAATGCGGAAGGTGCGGGTCTCCCCGAAGTGGAAGGAGGATGGAGAGATGAAGTCCTTCACCGAAAGGCCGCTGGCCGGGAGCCAGTCCCATTCAAAGGCGAACTGCCCGCCCTCCGGGTGGAGGATGTTGTAAAGCAGCTCCAGCCGCTCCTTTCCGTCCAGCACATGAGCCGCTGCCCCCATGACCTTGAAGCGGTTGAGGGTGTCGGTCTCAATGCGGGCAAACCTCGCCCGCGCCGCGGGAAGGTTCTCCGCCTCGATGGTCAGGGTCACATACTTGGTTTTTACATAGCCGTTATTGCCCCGCTTGTACTGCATCCGCAGGATGTCCACTGCCTCGTCCCGGATGGGGTCCAGGTCGTTGCCCTGCCGGGTGATACCGAACATTTCATTGGCGGCGTTGCCTCCGCTGCGGCTGTCCAAAGTAACCTGGACGCCGATGGAAGGGTCGTAGCCGTTGTAGAAGTCGCAAAGGCTTTCAAAGATGCTCCGCTGGTCCTCCGGCCCCGCCAGGCGGTAATTCACATCCTCAAAGGCAATGGTCTTGGAGAAGGTGCCGCCCTCCAGCCTGCACAGACCGTCGGGGAACATGTTCTGAAACGGGATGCTGTCCTGCACCGTATGGGTTTTCCCATCGCCCTTTGCCTGCCGGATCACCGCCTCGATCTGCTTGCGCTCGGCACGGGTGAGCTTACGCTTTATCGGTTTTTCTGCCGTTTCTCGCAATCCGCTTCACCTCCTGTTCCAGTTGAGATTGCCGCACAAGGGCGGAATAGAGATTGTTGGTCTGGTAGATGCGCACCTTCGGCCGGATGAATTTGTTCTGGATCAGATGGCCCAGGAACACTTCCAGCGGCTGTCCGTTCTTCTCGTACATGGCGAACAGGAAAAAGGGCAGCATCACCAGGATCATGCACAGCGCCGCCGTGGTGGTTCCCAGGCTCGCCTTTGCCAAAAAGAAAAGCGGCACGCCTACCAGCGCCGCCGCTCCGAAACAGATCACTTGTCGTTTGGTCAACCCGAACAGGACCTTGCTCTGTATCCGGCTCAGGTCCTTCGGGATCGTTACATAAGCCAATATTTCACACCTCCTTTAGTGGGCGCCGAACAGGGATTTTGCAAGGCTGCCGGTCTTGAACAGGGTGTAGCACAGTAGAACCGTATAGCCCATGCAGCCCCAGATGGCCGCGGATATGTTGTCGCCGGATGTGGAGATGCCCTCCACCAGCACCGCGTAGATGCCCACGCAGATCATAATGAGGAAGGCCTGGAAGCCCAGGGCCAGCAGAGAGCGAAGGTAGTTCTGTCCCGTGGAGCCCCATTCCCGGTTGACCATCGTGGCAAAGGGGATCGGTCCAATGGATGTGACCAAATACACCTCAATCATTCTGCCGTAGATCACCAGGAAGATGCAGATGGAAAGTATCTGCGTACACAGCCCCACGAACACGCTCTGGAACCACAGCCCCAGCAGGGCGCCCACGCTCCAGTCGGCAAGCTGGGTCTCCAGACCGCCCACCACCCCGGAAATGTCGATACCCGCATCCGAGATAATGACCCCCGCCGACTGGCTGACCACATTCTGCGCCACATCGAACACCGCCATGACGATGTTCCAGGTGTTGGTGACGATCAGCACTGCGCAGAAGGTCTTGAAAATCCACTTGAAGAAAATCCAGGTGTCGAAGTCGTGGAGGTTGTTCTTCTCGATGATGAGCTGGATCAGCTCGTAGCACATGACAAAAGTGAGGATAATGCCCGCAATGGGGACGATCACCGTCTCCGAGAGGTTGCGGATCATGTTGAAGATGCTGCTGTTCCAGGCGGCGGGCGTCATGCCGACCTCCCCGGCAATCTCGCCCACCTTTGTATTCAGGGTATCAAACATCCCGGTCAGGTTTGAAATGATACCGTCAATGAGCAGTTCCTTGAACCACTCCTGGATCATATCCAATATCAAGGGAGATCACCTCCTTTGCGGGGGCTCCCGCTGTGAAGAGAAGCCCCCGCCGGGTTTGGAGCAACATCAGGTGGTGGACAGCAGACCGGACAGCAGGGGGATCAGGGTGATGCCGATGAGGGCAACGCCGCCGCCCGCCATGAGCTGCTTGATGCCCTGGCTCTTGGAGGCAGGGTTGTCCTGGCCGTAACCTTCCAGAAGGTTGATGCCGCCCCATACGCACAGGCCGCCGCCCAGGGCGATGACCAAAGTCTGCAAAACGTCGATAGCACTGGTAAAAAAGCTCATATTCACATTTCCTTTCGTTCAGTTGAATTGTCGGGTTGAAGGTCGGTGGCTTTCAATTCGTACAGATCGAAAGGCTCGTCCGGCTTTACGATGGCCGGTCTGCGTTTCATGTACCGTTCAATGTCAAAGGTGTTTTTCTTGTCGGCGTCGGCAAGGTACTTGTAGCGGGGATGCTTCGTTATATCAAACTTGTCGCTGAAAAACGGCCGCACCCCTCGAAGCTGCAAGATGCACTTGCCTCCGTCCATCACCGCAATCTCGTCCTGAGTCATCAGCTCCTTTCCTAATTTCTGATAGTTGAGGCCGTGGGAAACCTGGCTGCCCCGGTTCTCGGATTGATTGAAGCTGTCGATGGTCTCCTTGCCCAGCAGCTCCGAGATTTCTTTCAGGGTGGATTTCTCCTTGCCTCCCAAAAACAAGGTGGTGTCGCAGTTGCCCACAATGGTGTCTGCGGCATCCTTGTAGATGGTCTTTAACTGGCTTTGGGACTGCAAAATAATAGAAGCCGAGATTTCCCGGCTCCGGATGGTGGCAATCAGCTTGTCAAAGTTGGGTATCTGCCCGATGTTGGCGAACTCGTCCAGAAGGCACCGCACATGGACGGGCAGCCTGCCGCCGTACACGTCGTCCGCCTTATCGCAAAGGAGATTGAATAGCTGGCTTTGCAGCATGGCGATAACGAAGTTGAAGGTGGTGTCCGTGTCGCTCATAATGAGAAACAGCGCCGTTTTCCGGTCCCCCAGAGTATCCAGCTCCAGTTCGTCATCCGACATGATCTCCCGCAGCTCCGCAATGTCGAAGGGAGCAAGGCGTGCGCCGCAGCTAACCAGGATGGATTTCAGGGTCTTGCCGGCGGCCAATTTGAATTTGCGGTACTGCTTCACGGCGAAGTGATCCGGGTGCTCCTTCTCCAGCTTGGCAAACAGCAGATCAACGGGGCTTTGAAATTCCTCGTCGTCCTCTCTGGCCTCCGATGCGTTGATGAGCTCCAGCAGCGTGAGAAAGTTCTTTTCTTCCGGCTTCGCTTCATACCAGATGTACCCGATCAGGGCGCAGTACAAAAGCCTTTCGGCCTTCACCCAAAAATCTTCCGATGATTTTTCCCCGTCGCCTTTGGTGTTGGCGATGATGACATTGACCAGTTTGAGGATGTCTTTCTCCGACCGGATGTAGGCGAATGGGTTGTATCTCATGCTCTTTTTGAAGTTGATGGTGTTGAGGACCTTGATGCGGTACGGCTCATAGATGACCTTCCCATGGGCATCCCGCATGGGCTTTCCGTTCTCGTCCAGCTTGGGGGCGCCCCGCCGCAGCATGGTTCCCACCTCGGACAAAAGCTGTCCTTTGGGATCGGTGACCACATAGGAGCTGTGCATCTGCATGAGGGAGGGTTTGACGAAGAACCGGGTCTTGCCGCTGCCGCTGCCACCGATGACCAGGATGTTCTTGTTCCGGGCGTACTTGGGATTTTTTGGGCGGCTGGACATGGTGAGCTTTTCCGTCTGGGTCAGAGGGATGTTCCAGTCGGGGACCGGATCGACATAGGGGGCAATATCCGCCGCTGTTCCCCATCGGGCGCTGCCGTACTCGATGCCCTTGCGGTATTTGCGGGCGTTCTTGCCTTTGGAGTACACCGCCAGCCGGACGATGACCGCCCCGGCGATGCCCACCAGCAGGTCCAGAGGATGCAGGCTGGGCAGCCCAGAAGAAAACGCCTCCGTAAAGCCCTGACTCAAATGCAGGAACTTTTCAGAGGCGTCAAGGCCGGGCGCGAGGCGCACCGCCTGGCAGAGCTTATCAAAGAGATACACAAACAGCAGATATGGAAGGTTGAGGATAAGAGCTTTTTTCCAGGTGTCGGTCATAATTCCACACCCCGGTCTTTCGTCTTGACCTTCTCCCGCTGACGGTGCTGGGCTTTGGCCTGTTGCTTCGCCTGGTCCAACTCCTTGCGTATGGAGGGCTTCTTCTCTTTTTCCAGGTTCTTTGCGGAGAACTCCCGGAAGGCCGCTGTGATGACATCGGCATCCCGGCCCTTGAAGAATACCAGATAGCGGGGTATCTCTCCGCTGGTGTCCTTTTTCAGCGCGAAGTCAATGCCGTACTTCTTGGCGGTGGCGGAAAAGGCCCGGATGTTCTGATCGGTGATCTCGATGTTGGAAACGCCGGTGTTGTGCTTCATAAGCTGCCGGAGGGTCTGCTTGCCGTGGTGCAGCTTTGTCTTGCGGCCGGTCACGCCTTTCTGCATCTCGTCCAGCACTTTTTTCATGGCCTGTTGCAGCATCCCGGCGGAGAGCTTGGTGGCCTCCACACAGAGGGCAACGGTGCGCTGGGTGACTTCTTCCTGCATGAGTGATTACCTCCTTTCTCCGCTGCCGTACAGGTCGTGGTTCACCAGGGACGCATAGTAGCTGTCGATGGTGGCCGGGGCGTTATACAGGGCAGCCAGCAGATATTTCTTGATGTTGCGGACATAGGTGGTGTTCTCACGCATACGGTCCAGCACATACTCGATGTGGGAACTGTTCAGTTTCAGGAACCGGGATTTGACCACTTCCGCCGGATAGTCGTCCCCCGCAATGCGGATTGTCTCCCTGCGGGAACAGACGGTGTCCACCATGAGCTCCACCAATTCATTCAGCATATCCCGATCCAGCCGGTCATCCCGGCATAGATAGTCATACTCGATGTTCTCCAAAATCAGTTCCCGATAGTTCTCTCGCTCCCGCATCCAATCCTGTCCGGTCCGTTTAGCCCCTGCGGGGGTTTGGGGGCTTGATTGGATAGGATTTGATCCTTCCGTACTTGGTGAATCAGTATTTTGTTCTTCAGGATTTCTTTTCTCTTTATTTAATTGCGGCCGGTTTTCCAGACATGGGTTATCCATATCCGGGTTTTCCGTATCTGGACAAGCCGTATCCGGCTCGTCCTCACACGGCTGTCCCGTGTCCGGGGGATGGGGCGTCTCGTAGATGACATACTCCACATCCACGATCTTGCCCTTGCTGTCCCGGAGCCGGTTGCGGACTATGTACCCGGCCCGTTCCAGCTCTTTCAGGGCGGAGCCGATGCTGTCTGTGCCCTCCTTGCAGATTTTCGCCAGGCCCCTGGTGGTGTAGTTCCAGTCCTCCGGCAAGGAAAGCATCATTGAGAGCAGCCCTTTGGATTTCAGGGACAGCCCAGCATTTCGCAGGTGGTGGTTGGACATCACCGTGTAGTTGCGGGTTTTCTCAATGCGAAATACCGCCATGGTATCACCTCCTTTCGGCGGTTTGTAAAAGTGTTTGTTTTTGGGGAAAATGCGGCCTCTACGCCGACCGGATGCCCCGGAGGGGAAAACCTATGGGCGGCGGCTTTGCGGCTGATTGCGGGGGAAGAAACATTGGATTTTCGACTCCTTTCGGGGCAGTTTTAAAAATTATCGCTAAGGGAAAATGGTTAGATATAAATAATAGCCACAGGTTTGACACCTATGGCTATCTTTGAAGGCAATGGGTTGTACGATTTATTGTCACAAATGGGACACAATGGTATAATTGATATCAACAGAAAAGAAAAGTTTTTGAATATTGTAAGATATTGGATAAAAATTATCAGGTGCTGTTGTTGTAATATTTGGCCTTGAAGGAGGAGCACTTTATGCGAATAACTTCAATTACCATTCAGAATTTTCGAAAACTACTTGAATGCCATATTGATATCAGTGAACAAACCACGCTGTTTGTCGGTGCAAATAATAGCGGAAAAACTTCAGCAATGGATGCTCTTGCAAAATTTTTGGCAAATCGTAGTTTTGTTTTTAATGACATAACCATTGCAAAACGCATTGATATAAACAGAATAGGAACTAAATGGGTGGAAGCGGATTGCCAACAGCCTGCTGATTTATTAGACTGGGATGCTATTGTTCCTAAAATGGACATTTGGCTTGATGTGGCTTCTAATGAAATGCATTATGTTGCCAGTATAATTCCTACCTTAAAATGGCGTGGAGGGAAATTGGGCGTTCGGTTAGCTCTTTTACCAAAAGATGTTTCTAAATTATTTAATGAGTATCGAGAAGCTTACTCTTCAGCTCGCACCACAGAACATGCGAGGGCTGATAAAAAAAGTTCTTTCAATCTCTTCCCAAAAGACTTATGTGAATTTCTTGATAGGAAATTGACTACATATTTTTCTATCAAGGCATTTATTCTTGATCCGGCACATTTTGGAGATGTCCCTGTACAACCAACATCCTTTGAGTCAGAATGTCTAACAGATAACCCACTAAAGGACATCGTAAGGGTTGACATGATTGACGCACAACGCGGATTTGCAGATCCTGACAGTTCAGAAGGAACAGAAAAGGTTCGGAAACAGTTATCTGCTCAAATGCGCAGTTATTATGAAAAACATCTAGATCCAGAAAAGGCTCCTTCTCCAGAAGATTTAGATATTTTAGAAGCTACTGAAGGTGCACGCAAAGTTTTTGATAAGACACTCGCATTAAAATTTGCTCCTGCGATAAAAGAATTAGAAGGGTTGGGTTATCCGGGTATTAGTGATCCCAAACTTACAATAACTACTAAAGTTATGACTGGCGAAACATTAAAACACGATTCAGCCGTACAATATGCGCTTAGTAAAACCGACAATACTTTGAAACTACCCGAGAAGTATAATGGGTTGGGTTATCAAAATCTTATTTCAATGGTTTTTGATTTGATGGGATTTAGAGATGACTGGATGCGTGAAGGGAAAGCCAAAGATACTAATACCGCAATTGAGCCGATGCATTTGGTGTTGGTAGAGGAACCAGAAGCTCACCTCCACATTCAAGTGCAGCAAGTTTTTATACGCCAAGCGTATAAAGTTTTAACTAATCATCAATTTCTCAAGCAAAACTTAAATTTTGCAACGCAATTGGTGATCAGCACCCATTCGAGCCATATTGCTAGAGAAACTACTTTTGGAAATTTAAGATATTTTAAACGGCTACCCGAAGGAACTGAGTGCGGAGTAGCGACATCCAAAGTAATTAACTTATCTGATGTATTTGGGGATTCAGATCAGACCAACAAATTTGTTACACGTTATTTGCAATCAACCCATTGTGATTTGTTTTTTGCTGATGCAGCAATTCTAGTCGAAGGTGCAGCCGAAAGTATGTTACTGCCACATTTTATACGATCAAAGTTTCCAGAACTATATCAGCGGTATATTACAATTCTTGGAGTTAATGGACGCCATGCTCACCGTTTAAGTCCTCTGATTGAAAAGTTATGCCTCCCAACATTGGTTATTACGGATTTAGATCCAGCGGAAAAAGAAGGTCATCACAAATCTGTAGTTCCCAAGAGAGGAGAAGGCCAAATCAGTGGAAACTACGCGATTGCAAAGTGGCTGATGAAAGAAAAAGACATCGACAAGTTGCTAGATTGTTCAGAAGATAAAAAGGAAATTTCTTTTGCTTCTCCATATCAATTTTCTATTCGTATAGCCTACCAAACTCCTGTAAAAGTAGACTTTGACGGAGAAGAAAAAGAGGCCATACCTGGAACTTTTGAAGATTGTCTCATATATACAAATTATGATCTTTTCAAAAAGATAGAAGTCACTGATCCTGGGAATTTGGTTGAACAAACGCATGATTTACTTAACTCTAGTGACACATTCGAAACAATCCATGAAAAAATTTATAAAATGCTACGTGCAGGAAAATCAGAGCAGAAGGCAGAATTCGCATTAGATGTAATTTTTGAAATTAGTCCAGACGAGCTTTCGGTTCCACCATATATTGACCAAGGTTTAATGTGGCTACAGGACTATTTACATCCGGAGGATTAACGATGGATAAAATAAAAGAGGTAACCGAAGAATTATTAGATGATCATGTAGATGACCATGTAGATGAAGAAATTCAGAGATGCTTTTCAAAAGAAGATCCAAAATGTTTCTTCGTTTTTGCGGGAGCAGGGTCAGGGAAAACTCGAAGCTTAATAAAAACCTTAACTTTTTTGGATGAAACACTAGGCGACTGGCTTCTAACGAATAGAAAACAGATAGCCGTAATTACTTACACCAATGCGGCTTGCGATGAAATATCCAGGCGATTACATTACAAGTCGATCTTCTCAGTCTCAACTATACATAGTTTTTTGTGGGAGCTTATTAAAAACTATCAGTCTGATATCAAAGAGTGGGTAATCAATTCGATAAACCTTGAAATCTCAGAACTTGAAGAAAAGCAAAGAAAAAGCAAAGCGGGAAAAACTTCAGAAAAGCGAGCAGAGGATATACGAAAAAAGCAAGAGCGACTAGCGAAAATTAGTTCGGTAAGAAGATTTACCTATAATCCAAATGGAGACAATGTAGGATATGATTCTCTCAACCATAGTGAAGTAGTAAAAATGGGGTCGGAATTTATCTGTGCGGAAGATACTATGCAGAACATTTTGATTTCCCGATATCCTATTCTCCTAATTGATGAAAGCCAAGATACAAAAAAAGAACTGGTAGATGCCCTTTTTACCGTATGCGAAAGGCACAAGGGAAAGTTCATAGTTGGTATGTTTGGGGATACAATGCAACGAATCTATCAAGATGGCAAAGAAAACCTTTCTCAGTGTATCCCCGGTGACTGGGTAAAGCCCGAAAAAATCATGAACCATCGCAGTGCATCTCGAATAGTTACTCTGGCAAATGCCATAAGGCTTACAGTCGATACTCAACAACAACGCCCTCGGTCAGACGCAGAGGTGGGAAATGTAAGGTTGTTTATCGTGCCTTCAGATGCTGATAAAGAGGCGACGGAGCAACGAGTTGCGGAAATCATGTCTGAAGAAACTGGTGATGGTGAGTGGCGTGACAGTAAACAATATAAGAGTCTCATACTAGAACACCATATGGCCGCTAGTCGCTTTGGCTTTTTAGAATTGTATTCACCACTTAATGAGGTTTCTGTATTTAATACATCTTTGCGAGATGGGTCAATTTCAGAACTTTCTTTTTTGTCAAAAGTTATATCTCCGCTTGTTCAGGCCTATAAAGGCAATAATGACTTTGAAGTGCTAAAAATAGTCAAAGAGTATTCTCCTTTAATGGAAAGCAAGAAATGGATTTCTCTTGACGATCAAACAAAAGCGTTGCAGCAAGTCGAAAGTGCTGTAGATAAATTGATGGAACTATGGAAAGATGATGCTATTCCAACTTGCTTGGATGTTCTCCGCTCAATTCAAGACACAGGGCTATTTAAACTGGATGAACGTGTAGATAACATATTGTCATCTCCTGCCGCAGACGAATCTATAAAGATAACAGCTTTAAGAAAGGCTCTATCTGTCCCATTTACCACTTTGGAAAAATATTTTGCATACGTCTCTGATAACACAAGGTTTGCAACACATCAGGGTGTTAAGGGCTTGGAATTTCCAAGAGTTATGGTTATTATGGATGACGCAGAAGCGAAAGGATTTCTTTTTAGTTATGAAAAACTTTTTGGTGCAAAACCAAAAACAGAAACTGATATTAAGAATGAAAGAGAGGGTAAAGACAATAGTATAACGAGGACGACCCGTCTGTTTTATGTTGCTTGTACTCGCGCAGAAAAGAGTTTGGCTATAATTGCTTATACCCAAGATTGCGAAGCAGTGAAAGCAACTGCTATGAAAAATAATTGGTTTGAAGATGATGAAATTCGTCTTTTAAAGTAAGTCAATATAAAGCCGCTGCAGAAGTTATTCGACTACAGCGGCTCCAAAATGTTTATTCAGTTTCGTCGTCCAGCCCCTCCGCCTTCAGCCAGTCCTCAAATGACTTCCTAGAGATGCGGATCATGTTGCCGATGCGGATCGTCTTAAACAATCCGGAGTTGGCGAGTTTATAGGCCGAAGCGCGGCCAATACCGAGAATGGCTGCGATGTCATTCACGGTGTATGTTCTGCTTTGAGGCGTCCCTTTTTCGTTGGTGCTCATAAAATGATCCTCCCTTGCTAATAGCATTTTGAAATGGCCCCTGGAAGCCCTCTGCCACAAGGGGTTCCTGCTAATACCTTGCTAATACGACATTTGAAAAGCCGTTGTAAGGCAGCATATTTCAGGGGAATTTGTGCAAATTGACCTGCCTCCAGGCAGCACAATTTGCGAAGAAACAACACGGGAAGATATGATATGAACAATTTACGAAATGGTACGCCGTACTCCTAAGCAGTAGGCCGGGCGTTCGAGTCGCCCCGGGGACGCCAGCAAAAAACGCCGAAAGCCTTGATTTTAGGGCTTTCGGCGTTTCTTTTTCTTATTTTGATTGGCTGTTTTGGCTTATGAGTGGTTGTGGTTCCCTACGTCTTATTATTTACCTTCCTCAGAAAACCTTTGTGCCGGAATTCTTGCCTGCGCGGAAGGAATTTCAACGTCCCCTTTATAGGTTATTTTATTCCCAATATATTGATATTTGCCATTCCCTAAAGTTCTTATGGTTACCTCATGGGCAAATAGGCGGTCGGCGTGGTAATCGAGGCACATGACGTTTACGGTTAACTTTATGGTGTTTTTATCAATTGCTGTATAGCTGGTGACTTCCGGTATTAAGGAAGGGTAGTATAAAATGTTTTCGCAGCCGATATCCTGCCAAGGGTATGTCTTGCTGCTAGCATCATACAAGGCTCTTTTCCGGAATTCATTGATGGGAATATCAAAATACGGAAGTATGGTCTTTTCAAATAATTCCGCAGGGATAGCCATATGAGGATATGGATCGTTATAGTAGGGATAATCACTGGCAGAGAGATAGTTGTGGTTCTCTACTCTATACAAATATTCAAACAGGTCATTAAAACACAAATTTCCATAATTATTGGCACTCCAGTTCAGCAAAAACAGATTTACATTTTGATAGCCAATCGGTAGGATATATTTCCTATTCAAATCATCAAGGACTTTATCGACCGGATGCAGCCGGAGCAGCACCGAGGCATCCCAATGCCGATCGGTATAGAGGTCCTGGTAATACAAATCCTGATGATAGGTCATATTCCAATGGAGGATTTTCCTTTTCTCAATGCAGTTCATTTCGAGTTCTCCGTTTTTATTCCAACTGGCTGTTGCATAAATGCAGTAAGGCGTTTTGTTCCGGAATTGAAGCCGTCGATACGATAAGGCGCCAGATGCCAAGACACTCCAGATTTCGGTTTCTGCATCCGTTCCCTGCTGCACCTTTTTCCAAAAAGAATACACTCCGTCCGAATTTTGCAGGTAGTCCGGGTAAACACGGTCACTGTTCATGACAGGATAACCCGCAGAAGATAAAATATTTTCAATTTCATCTATGGTTTCCTGCTTCATTTCATCATCCGCTCCCCAATATTGGGATGGAGCCTTTTCTGCATTTTGGTATATTTTCTGATACAATCTAGAAACTTCAATACACTTTGATTGAATGGTTTCTTTTTCTTTATCGGTTACGGTTGCTGTCTGCGCGAACTCACTTGTACTTTTAGACCCGGATCCATCAGAGCTTGAAGTATTTGTCTGTATAGGACGGTTACGGTCATTTGAATATTTAGAATTCTGCATGAGGAGCAGGAGACTGCCACCCGCCAATACCAAAAACAACACAGCGATGACGATGGATTTCTTCACTTCCCGACACCCCCTTTCTTTAGGATATTACAAATGTAAGATTATTGAGCGGAACCTTTTCTTTCGTTAAACTGCACATAGGATTATTTTATTTCAACCATTTCTACTCCTTCTTGTTTAAACCGAGCGATGGCTTTTTGCGTAAGCGGAATGACGCAAAGATTTGCTGTCCCGGCTCCGTAATATCCATAAAGACCAACTGTGTCATATTGATATATCTTGTTTATCGCTGGCCGTTCGGTTCCATCATCGGAGGGATAATCCCCCCAGAAGTTTTCCTCTGTTTGTATATATAGCTTCTCATACAAATCGCGAATATCGGCATTACTTTGTTCCGGAAGAATGGTTTTAAGCGAGCAAAAGCACATTTTTTCAAATTGTGTGTACAGCGGTTCCTGATCCCCATGCTCATCAAAAGTTAGCTTTATCTCGTAGATGCCATCTTCATTTTTAGAAGTATAGATTGATATGGTCGGCATAGACCAAGTTTGTTCATCTGCGGAAAAACGATAATGAACGGAATCATATTCGAAGCAAGGAGATTGCTCCAGCAGACGGGTCCAGCTTGATATGGGAGGAAGATAGTCTTCTGCATACATCTGTTGATAAATGCGATTAAAGCTCGATATAAAATCGTTTATAAAAGCGGTAAATACCGTTTCACCTTTTTTGTTTTCGGCTGTCTGCGTTGAAAAATGGAATTTATCCGTATGAATCGGCGTGATATCCCACAATTTTTGGATTTCTTGGACTGAATTTTTTTTACCAATTCTTTCGGATGTCACCGTTCCATCGAAATACAGTGTATCGATTTCGTCCTCCTGCTCTTCTCCGGAAATTATAATCTGAACACAGTTGCCCTGCCAGATTACATGCCAGTTATCTGGCTGAAGCATTCCTCCATCGTTTGCAACCTTAATTTTAGATTGTGAAATGATTCCGTTTTTATCTTTTAATACAAGCCGGGCATGAGAAGCTCCAAACGGCCAATCCGGTTCGCCGATTGCCTGAAAACTAACTTGATAGTTGCCATCGATGGACCGAGCGGAATCGATATCCGATATTTTGTACTTTGTGGTATATAGAAAACGACCCAATAGGAGCGCGAAACCAACCCCAATACCAAGGAGCGCCAATGGGATCTTTTTCAATACCTTCATTGTAACTCTTCGCCTTTTATTTCACGTTTTATCTGCGCCATTACTTTTTCAAAATCTTTTTCCGTAAAACCGTCGCGCCGGACAACACAACTTGTTAAATGCGGAAAAGAAAGAATGATAAGGTTCTCTGTTAAAGCAATCTTCTGAATGTCATGATAGGAGAGCCGTGCGATGATTTCATTCCCTGCTTTCAGTTCCAAGTGGTCTTGATAAAAGGCTGTGGTTCCACAACATCCATTTCTGCATAAACGGTATTGTTTGTAACGCAGCCTTCCGAGCAATCTGCTTATGGCATAGCGGAAAAACAGCGCAATTACCAAGCAAACCGACACTAAAATAATATAAACCGAAGACACTGCCTTCCTGTTCAAAAGAAACGACGCCAGAACCACTGCATAAAACAGTGCGCAAAGGCTTACGGTAGCAACAAATGGCACCTTTGTTCTTATGCTTATAATTTCATCCATCCATTCGATGAAATCTCTTTCGCGCAAAGGCAAATTGTTGGCTGCGAGCAGGTCGTTGGTTGGAACAGAGCGATCCGGATTCATCATTTATTTTCCCTCACTTTTTTTATTAAAGATTACAAATGTAAGATATGAAGCAATAGGGGAAAGCTGCTCGGATTGCCGTCGCCTTCTGAGCAGCTTTGCATTTTTCGTAATTACTGAAACTCTTTCGCCAAAACAGATGTTGCAGTTCGATACGCAGCCATACCGTCGGCGCCATCGTTGGAGTTCAGGTAAAACGCGAAGAAGTAAGCGTTATTTTGCGTTTCTGCAAATCCTATAAACCAACCGGCAACATTTTGGTCATTGGCACAACCGGTCCCGGTCTTTCCATACAGGTGAAAGGTTCCATTTGACGCAAGTTCCATGGAATTCTTGACAGCATCAATATTTTTTTCCTGCAAACCAAAACCATTGCGGTACAGTTTTACAAGTGCTTCTACTTGTTCCAATGCGGAGATTTTGATTCCAGTCCCATTCCATAGGCTGTTTGGATCATTGGTTGGATTACCGCTGCCAAACCCAATCTTTTTAAAAAACGCTTTGGTTTGCTCATAATCTGCTATGCGGTCCAATTCATGAAAATACCAGTTCACCGAGGACTTCATAGCAGAATTTAGATCTTGGTCTTTATTCCATGCTGCATAATCATAGGCAGTTCCGTCCCATGCAAGGGTGTTTGATTCGGTGGTAATCACACCTTGCTCCAAAGCATTGAGCGCACTATAGATTTTATAGGTGGAACACGGCGGCATTCTATGGGTAATTTCCGCTTGGTTATAAACGGTATATTGATTTGCGTTCAAGTCAAAAAGTACCCCGCACCCATCGGCACCTTGAAACTCATTGGACCAGTCTGCCTGCGAAATGGATAGTGAGTCCGGCAGCTTGCAATAATCTTCTGAATCATCCATGCAATACGCTAACGCAGGTATTTGACACATGGTTGCGACTGCCAACAGGCAGGCAAAACAGCAACCAAACCTCTTTCTCCGCTTTGTTTCATGACGAAATCCAACAATTTGCTCCAAGCGGTATTTTATTTGGCGCCTACTCTGGCACAGGCCGTTTGCTGTATCAAACCGGGTGTTGCACAGCACGGCAAAATGCAGAACCGTCTGCCCATAGTTGATGCGGGCGGCTTCATTCTCCAAGCCATTCAGCACCGCCCAGTCACAATAGGTTTCTCGGTCACGGCGCATTTGCCGAAAGGCTACCCACACAAAGGGGTTGAACCAAAAAATTGCCTGCACAAAGCAAATAAAGTAATTTGAAACAAGATCTCTATGCTTAATATGTGTCAGTTCGTGGAGTAGAATATGCTTCAACTGCGTTTCAGAGAGCGAATTTAATTTATCTGACGGCAATACAACGAAAGCGGTTTTTACCCCGAAGCTGATTGGTGCCGTGATGAAGCGCGATTGCCTGAGTGCAATGTGTTTCTTTAATTGTAATTTGACACAGCATTTATCAAATAGCGACTGGATTTTTGAGGAGGGGGACAAAGCATACCGGCGAATCATCCGAAGCCGATGGCTGCCGCACCAATATACGCTAAGCAGAACCAATACACCAATCAACCAAATTGTGAGGACAGCAAATACGGCCTGACTGCTTTCCGGTTGGTACATCAGTTCCGCTGTATCTTGAATCCATTCGTGGCTAAGTGGGACATTCTTTGCAGCTGCCGCCTTCGCGCCGGCGATGGCAAATGTCTGCTGCGAAATGGGTTTACTATGGGTGGGTAATTCCAATATTCCTGTTGGCAGGAAGGAAAGCAGCATGGAGAAAAACAGAAGATACCAGCTTATATATTGAAAGCGAAGAGAAAGCCGGTTTCTTAGCAGGTATTTTAATCCAAGCATCAAGCAGATTAGAACAGTGCTCCACAAATTGCAAAAAAGAAATCGTTCTAAAAACATACCTTTTTCCTCTTAACTACGCCGCTTTTTATCTAAAACTTCTTGTAACTCCTCTAAGTCCTTGGGTGAAAGTTCCCTTTGATTTAAAAAGCTAACCACCATTTGATCCATTGCGCCGTCAAAAAAGCGGCTTGCCAGTCTGCGGCTTTCTGCTTCCAGGTAATCTTCTTTTTTTACGCAAGGCGTATAGATAAACACGCGGCTTTCTTTTTCATGGCGAATTGCACTTTTTTTCTCTAAGCGCGAGAGCATCGTATAAATTGTCTTTGGACTCCATTCCTTTTTTTGTGCCAGTCTTTCTGTGATTTCATTTGTGCTAATGGGAGCATATTTCCAAATGATGTCCATCACTTCAAACTCAGCGTCTGAAATCTGCGGTAAAGTTTTCATATTATCGCTCCAAGTCTTACAACTGTAAGATGAATTATAGTCCCGCCTGATTGGTTTGTCAACCCTTCTGATTGCCCACCGTGCAGATGGTTGAGAAAATCGAAAAAAATGCAGGGTGGGAATGCCCCCAATGCCCCGCCGCGCGGGCGCGCTCTCTTTACAAAATTAGGGAACTGATGTATGATTAATATCATTATTGGAATGCCGCTTTGCCGGATGGGACCGGCGTGCGGTCAGCCGTGGATTTGCTTTTTGGACCGCGGTTTCACTCGGAACTTGTGCGTGAACGACGGTTCAACGAATATATTACATCCCCTAAAACGCGATCGGTCAGATGGCTGATACCGTTCTTTCGCCTGATTTTTGCGGGGCATGAGCGGGAAACGGCTTTTATCCAAGGAGGAACTATGAGTTATCCGCCCTATATACCATATCAGAATTTCGGAATGTACCAGGTAACACAGGCCGCCAAACACGACCTGCGCAGAACGGCCAATCGGCTTTGCTGGACGCTGATTATTGCCATGTTTGGAATGAGTTTTCTGACGATTGGCTGTCAGTCCCTACTGCATGCATTTGGAATTACGGGGGACTTTTCCAATCCCGATTTTAACGGGATGCCTCCGGTTTTATATTATCTTTCGGATGGAATGGGCTATGTGGTCGGTCTGGCCGTGCCTGTACTCCTTTTTTTTGCCATCTGGAAGATTCCGCTGGACGACGCGCTCGCGTTCCACAAGGCGGGATTTGCAAAAACCGCGGCCTGTGTGTTTTTTGGCACCGCCGTATGCATGCTGGCTAACATTCCGGCGAATATTGTGGTGAATCTTGAAAAGGCGATGGGGTTCAGCGGGAAAATGCCGGAAATGCCGCTGACAGACGACCCGTCGGTGCTGGTTCTGTATTTTATCACCATTGCGGTGATTCCTCCTGTTGTAGAGGAGCTGATGTTCCGCGGGATGATTCTGCATGGGCTGCGGCGTTTTGGCGACGGATTTGCCATTGTTGCTTCCGCTCTTCTATTTGGCTTGTACCACGGCAATTTTGTTCAGTTTGTTTTTGCTTTTCTGGCTGGGCTGGCAATGGCACTGGTGGTTGTGCGCACCGGCTCGCTGTGGACTTCCATTCTGATTCATTTTGTTAACAATTCCATTTCCGTTGGACTGGAGATGGTGCAGCGGTACTACGGGGAGGGACTTGCCAATCAGGTCAATTATGCCGTTATGGCTGCGATGCTTGCACTTGGCTTGTTCGCCCTGATTTGGCTGATGATTAAGGAAAAACGCTTTTTCCGGTTGGGACCCCCGGACCCGCTGCTGCGGATGTCCGCCAAACTCGGTGCAGTTTTTTCCAACCCGGGTGGGGTGGCATTGCTCCTGATTTTCTGCTTCTCCTCCATTATAATCCTGACAAGGTATTGAGCGTAAGATGGACGAAAACGAGAAATGGATGCGCGAGGCGCTTGCGCTCGCGCAGGAAGCTGCCCGGGAGGGCGAAGTGCCGGTTGGTGCTGTGGTGGTGCTGAACGGGCGGGTCGTTGGTTCCGGCCGGAACCGGCGGGAACGGGGAAAAAACGCCCTGTGTCACGCGGAACTGGAGGCCATTGATGAGGCGTGCAAAACGTTGGGTGGCTGGCGGCTCTGGCAGTGCGACCTTTATGTTACACTGGAACCCTGCCCCATGTGCGCCGGGGCGATGATTAATGCGCGGATTCCCCGCGTGTTTTACGGCGCGAAAGACCCAAAAGCCGGTTCGTGCGGTTCGGTTGTGAACCTGTTTGAACTTCCGTACAACCATAAGCCGGAGCTGACCGGGGGCGTGTTGGAGCAGGAATGTGCGGATTTGCTGAAAGAGTTTTTCCGCAATCTTCGGAAGAATCGCCGGGACAGTTCCGGTGAAAATCAATAAAGAAATGAAAAGCAGTAATTTATCAGACGGAGAGGGCAAAACCCTAGAATCAAAATGAAATCAAATGAAAAAGCCTGACGGGATAACACGGCACATGCCGGTTCCGTCAGGCTTTTCTTTTCTCCTGCAAGGGAGATACGGTTCTGTTTTTCATCGATTCTGTATTTGTTTTGCATTTCGCCCGGAAAAGCAGCCATTGGCCAAGTTCCCCAATGGAGGAAGAACCCCACCGGTTAGGCCGTTTTATTTTTTGCGGGTAAACT
The DNA here is from genome assembly GCA_012839345.1 of Clostridiales bacterium. Lineage (GTDB taxonomy): Bacteria > Bacillota > Clostridia > Oscillospirales > Acutalibacteraceae > Caproiciproducens. Next base: position 172,210 of record DUNN01000003.1, read on the forward strand.
GGTTTTTGTCCAGGTAGAGTGTGTTGCCATCCAGCTTCAGCTGATACGTGTTTTTGATGTCTTTCATCAGGATGCGGTACTGAATTGTAATGCGATCGTCTTCAATCTGATAGGTGCCCTTAAACGAGCCAAGATTGAGGGCTTGTATTTTCATTTTCCCATCTGGCTGAAACTGATATTTTGTCAGCCCATAAGCGTCGCTCCATTCCCCAACAATGGTGTCCGGGTTGGTGCTTGCTTTTACGGTGGTGCATCCCGTAAAGGAAAAAATCATGATTACTGTCAGAAGAACCGTCAAAATTCTTTGTTTCATCCGTGTCCTCCTTTGCGATATTCAAATACAATTCAGGATTGCATGGAATCTTCGCGCACAGACATTCTAGCACTATTTTCAGCTTTTGCCAAGGTGGGGAAAATTGGAGAAAAGGGAATCTGCACTTCAGGAAAAGGGGAACAGTGTCCCAAAATAGTCCCATTGAAGGTGAAATTAGAACATTTGTTCTAAAAACTATTGAAATGCTTCTTTTTTTCTACTAGTATGGAATTATAACATCAATTCTAGTCCAGCGGAACGTACTGCTGAAGAATGTGACAAACGGAGGATGAAAGGAGCATTATGGATTATTACGAATGGGGGATGCAGTACCTGGGGGAGGCGCAAAGCTTGAAAGAACGTCTTTTGCTGCTGCGCCGTAAAGTAAGGGAGTGCGACAACGAAACGGCGCTGAAGCTGTGCCGGCGCATTTCCATGCTGAACGAAATGTACCTGGAGTGCCTGCATACGGGCAAATACCTGATTGAATACGGAGGAAGTCATGAGGAGAAAATCAAATCTCAGTCTTGATTTGTTTGGGGACAGGCTAAACCTTACCCCGCCCACGGACGAGGAGGACGGGGAATACCGCCGAATGCTGTGGGCCTTAAAACGCGCGATGGACGGGGAACTGACCGCGCGGCAGAAGGAGTGCATCCGGCTGAGGTATTTAGAGGGAAAGGGCGTTTATGAATCCGCCGCCCAGCTGGGGATCAGCGCGCCGACCGTTTCCAAGCATTTAAAAAAAGCGCGGGGTCGTCTGGAAAAAGTGATGCGGTATTCTTTTCCCAGATTGAACTGAAGTACGGTGGTAGTTCTGCTTCCATAGTCCCGCTTATTATTATTCAAAAAAGGAGGAAAACGATGCATCGTTTTCCTCCTTTTTTATTCTGTTTCAGCGATTACTGCGCCGCCTGTATGGTTCCGCCGCCAAGGACCAGATCATCATCGTAAAAGACGACGGCCTGTCCGGGTGTGATGGCGCGCTGGGGCGTTTCAAATTCCACGCGGATGGTTCCATCCGAAAGGGGAACCAGCTTCGCAGGGGCAGGCTGGGCCTGATAGCGCACCTTGACCTGTGCGGGAATTTCATGGTCGAGCGTGTCGAACGGAATGAAATTTAAATCCGCCGCGATGAGGGAAGAAGAATACTGGCTGCCTTCCTCGCCAAGCGTAACTTCATTGCGTTCGGTGTCGATTTTCGTCACATACATCGGCTGCCCAAACGCGACGCCAAGGCCTTTGCGCTGGCCAATGGTGTAGTGTGTAATGCCGCGGTGGCGGCCGATTACCCTGCCGTTTTTGTCGACAAAATTGCCCTGTGGGGCCTTTTGACCGGTGTACTTTTCGATAAAACCGGCGTAATCCTTGTTTTCGACAAAGCAGATTTCCTGGCTGTCCGGTTTATGTGCAACGGGAAGTCCCGCTTCTTCCGCCAGCGCCCGCGCCTGCGGCTTAGTATAACTGCCAAGCGGCATCAGCGTATGGGCAAGCTGATCCTGTGTAAAGGAATACAACACATAGCTTTGATCCTTACTGTTGTTTGCCCGCCGCAGCAGCCAGCGCCCGGCTTCGTTCTGCTCAATCCGTGCGTAGTGTCCGGTTGCAACATAGTCAAAATCCAGCTCCCGCGCACGGCGGAGCATGGCATCGAATTTTACATACCGGTTGCACGCAATGCAGGGATTGGGCGTCCGTCCGGCCGCGTATTGCGCAGCAAAGTAATCAATGACCTGCTTTTCAAAAATATCCTGAAAATTGAGCACCAGGTGCTCAATGCCGAGTTTGTAGGCGACCCGGCGCGCATCGTCAATATCATCCAGCGAGCAGCAGCCGCCCGCGGAACACTGCTGCATGTATTCATCGGGGCGCAGGCGCATGGTAACACCCGTCACATCATATCCTGCGCGCAGCAGCAGCAGTGCGGCCACGGAACTGTCCACACCGCCGCTCATACCAAGCATAACCTTTTTCTTCATTCGCGTTACAGCTCCGGCGGAATGGGTTCGTCGTCATCCGCTGCCTCTTCCGGAACTTCATCCGCGAACGCGAAAGAGGGCACAGCGATGTCTTCAGGGGATTCCTTGGCGGGAGCGGAGGGCTCCTCCATCGGTCCTTCCGCGGGGACGTCCACGTCGTCCAAGGAATCGGTGTCGCCGCAGTACGGGCAGAAATCGCAGTCGTCGGCGCAGTCGGCTGCGGAATCCTCTTCACAGCCTTTGGGCGAGGCAATTTCGTCCAGCTTGGCGAAGGCTTTTTTCATGCGGCGGTCGGAAAAGTCCACAGCACGGCACAAGTGCTCGGTTTCTTCGTTTTCCGGGTCGCGAAGATGCTGATAATAGTATTTGCCCAAAGCGGCGAAAGCACGCGCCTCGTTGTCCCGCTCGTTTTTAATGACGATGCGGAGGCGGTTCATGACGGCCGCTTTACGGTTTTTTTCGACGAGATAGTCCACGGCTTTTGTTACATTGCCGGTTACGGATTCGATAAAGTTCATAAGCGCTCCTCCGGCCGCATAGGCGGCAAATAAAAAATAAATCTTCTTGCATTATTATAGCGCAAAAGTGCCAAAAATAACAGTACGGAATTGGTATTGTAAAAAATATCGGCAGAACCCCTAAGTTTATTAGGGCTTGTCTGCAAAATGCTGAAAAGGTTGCCGATAGGCGCGGCTGCCTTGGAATGGGAGACTGTAGCCGGTGGGTTCGCTTTGGAAAGGAAAAGCGGAAAAAACTTGCATTTTAGTTCCGATTGGGTTCTTTTTCTTTTTTAGAATAGGACTTGGCGCCCGGCGACAGAATTTTACAGAAACCTCATACCGTTCTACGCTAAAATGAACCAGAACTTCTGCGTTTTCGAATCCGTATTCCTTTTTTCCCCTTTGTGTGATATAATTACAAAATATGCAAAGGCAAAGGGAGGCAAACCGGAATGTCAACGCAGATGAACAGGGATGTGAGCTGCCCGCACTGTGGCGCCGCAGTAAAAACCAGAATGTATCCCGGCATTGGGGCCGACGAATCTCCCGAATTAAGGGAGCACGTGCTGGATGAAACGCTTTTTGACTGGAAGTGCCCGGCGTGCGGCTATGAAGCGGAGCTGGTATATCCCTGTCTTTATCATGATAAAGAACATAATTTTATGGTTTATGTGGTGCCCAACGGAAACGAATGCGAAATTGCGTCGGTGGATGTATCCAAAGAATTTCCACAGCTTTCCGGAATGCGGAAGCGCGTGGTGATTTCCTTGGCGGGGCTAAAAGAAAAAATACTGATTTTTGAAGCTGGCCTGGACGATACTGCGGTGGAACTGACCAAGCTGGCGTTGACGGATGTTGCGGCGCAGAAGCACGGCGCAGTGGTGGATTCCTGCTATTTCTGTTCGGCGGATGAAGAGGCCGAACGGATTACTTTTTCCTTTTTCCTGCATGGGGAAAGCAAGCCCGTGGTGCAGGGTACGCGGATGGATGTGTACCGCAAATCGCTGGAAATTGTAGAAAGCATTGGCCGGCCCGGCGAAGAATTCTGTGCGGTGGATGCCGGCGCCGCGCAACAGATTCTGCGGGCATACCGCGGAGAGGACTAGGCCCTGCGATGGGGTTTTGAAAGTGAAAGGAAGGTCATAAACAGATGTGTGGACTTTGCGGATTTACAGGAGAAGTGATTGACCGCGACGCGGTGATTCAGCGCATGACGGACCGGATTACCCACCGCGGGCCGGATTCCAGCGGCGTTTACCAGGACGATTCCATTTCAATGGGATTCCGCAGATTAAGCATTATTGATATTGCTTCTACGGGGGATCAGCCGATTTACAACGAGGACAAAACGCTGGTGCTTACGTTTAACGGGGAGATTTACAACTATCAGGAGCTGCGCAAAATCCTGATGGAGAAGGGCCACCGGTTTTACACCAACACGGATTCCGAAGTGCTGGTCCACGGGTTTGAGGAATGGAAGGAAGACCTTCTGAACCGGCTGCGCGGCATGTTTGCGTTTGCCATTTGGAACACAAAGGACCACAGTTTGTTTATTGCCCGCGACTTTTTCGGCATTAAGCCCATGCATTACACGCAGGTTGGGGAACATTTCGTTTATGGCTCTGAAATCAAGAGCATTCTGGAATTCCCCGGGTTCGAGAAAAAGTTTAACCTCAACGCACTGAACAATTACATTTCCTTTGAATATTCCGTGCCGCCGGAAACGTTTTTTGAAAACGTATTCTGCCTGATGCCTGCTCATTACCTGTGGTACCGCGACGGCAAGGTGGAAACTCACCGTTACTGGGAACCGAAATTCTGCCCGGACGAAGAAATGACAGAGGAACAGGCGGTTGCCGAAATCGAGAAGGTGTTCGAGGACTCGGTCGCCGCGCACAAAATCAGCGACGTGGAGGTCGGCTGCTTCCTTTCCAGCGGCGTGGACTCCAGCTATGTTTCCACCTATTTTGCGGGGCAGAAAACCTTTACCGTCGGCTTTGACAACGGCGAAAAGTACAACGAAATCAGCTGGGCGAAGAACCTTTCCGAAAAGGTCGGGGTGGAGCATCACTGCAAGGTGATTTCCGCCGACGAGTACTGGGGCAATATCCGCAAGGTACAGTACCATATGGACCAGCCTTTAGCGGATGCCTCCTGCATTGCGCTGTATTTTGTTTCGAAAATGGCGAGCGAATATGTGAAGGTAGTACTTTCTGGCGAAGGCGCGGACGAACTGTTCGGCGGTTACAACATTTACCACGAACCAGATGATTTTGCAGCCTATAAAAAGCTTCCGTTAGGGCTGCGCAAGGTACTGGCGAAAATCGCAAAATCACTACCGTTTTCCTTTAAGGGCAAGAATTTCCTCATTCGCGGCGCTCAGCCGATTGAAGAAATGTTCTATGGCAACTGCAGCATGTTTACCATGGAAGAAAAGCGCAGCCTGCTGAAAGACACCATTCCGGTTACACGCCCGCAGGAATTGACGAAAAAGTACTACGACCGCGTAAAGGACCAGGACGACGTGACCAAGATGCAGTATCTGGACATCAATGTGTGGTTGGTGGGCGATATTCTGCTGAAGGCCGACCGCATGAGCATGGCGAACTCTTTGGAGCTGCGCGTGCCGTTCCTGGACAAAGAAGTGTTCGGCGTGGCGTCCCGCATTCCGCGCAAACTGCGTGTGAATCCGCAAAACACCAAGTATGCCATGCGCAAGGCTGCTATGAAGCATTTGCCCGAAGCGACCGCGCAGAAGAAAAAGCTGGGCTTCCCCGTACCGACCAGAGTATGGCTCCGCGAGGAGAAATACTACAATATCGTGAAGAAGGCGTTTACGAGCGACACTGCGAAGCGGTTCTTCAATACCGACGTGCTGATGCGCTTCTTGGATGACCATTACAACGGGAAATGCGATAACAACCGAAAAATCTGGACGATTTTCGTCTTTTTGGTTTGGTATGACATTTACTTTAACAATGGTTCGCATGAACCGGGCGACATGCCGAATCTGCAATAATACGAATCTGTAATAATATAAATAAGATAAGGGCGGCGGATTGTAATCCGCCGCCCTTAGTTTTATTCCGCAATCAATCCCAAATGCTCCAACGCATGGTAGATGCCGTCCTCAAACACGGAACTAGTCACGTACCCGGCGCGCTGCTTGACTTCTTCCACGGCGTTCCCCATGGCGACCCCGAAGCCTACCGTCTCCATCATGGAAATATCGTTGTAGCCGTCGCCGAACGCGATGGTGTCGCTCCGGTCGATTCCGGAGTATTCCAGCAGGGCACGGATGCCGCCGGCTTTGTCTTCCCCGCGGAAGCTCAGGTCGGCTGCGCGGTTGCCCGGATGGTAGTTCAGCACCATGGTGTCGTCAAATGCGGGGCGGCAGCGGTGGTATTCCTCCTCATCCCGGAACAGAAAATCCATCATGCTCGCGTGCACGTTCTCCGGTTTCCAATCCATCACCAAGTAATCCGGAATGCCGTAAGCCTCATTCAGCCATTTTGGATACCGCTCGGTAATATTCCTTCCCCAGGCGTGGTCTTTTCCGACGAACGTATAGCGGCAGCCATAAGAATCGAAGTGCCGCATGAGCGTTTCGACCCGTTCGGTCGAGAATTCCCGCGTTAGCACCGTGTTGCCGTCAAACACCACGTGGGCACCGTTCAGTGCGACATACGTTTGAAACAGGCCGGGAAAATACCGGTGAATAAAGACTTCCGGCCGGCCGGAACAGATTGCGATGCGGTGCCCGTTTTGGCGCAGCTTCTCCAGCGCCTGAAGCGCGCTTGGCGGAATGCAGAACGGGCGGCCATCTTTTGTGGAAAGAAGCGTACCGTCCACATCGAAAAAGATTAATTTTTTCTTCATTGGGAACTCCTTTCATGCGCCGTATGGATTCGATATTTAGGATAGCCGGCTTTCTTCCAGGTAAAAATACAGTGCTGCACAAACACGGGACAGATCGGGCTTTGAACTTCGGCAAAAGCGGAGGAGATTAATCTTTTGCCGAAGAAATTCTTCGATGTTTTGAATTGGAATTCAGTATAAGTTTTCCAAAAAAGGCGAAACTAAGTCCGAGGTGATAATGTGGAATATGTATGGGCATTTTTAATCGGCGGAGCCATCTGCGCGGTTGGGCAGGTGTTGATTGACTTTACCAAAATGACCCCTGCACGGATTCTGGTTTTGTTCGTCACACTGGGCGTTTTGCTGACTGCACTGGGCGTATATGAGCCCCTGGTGAAATTAGCCGGGGCAGGCGCGACCGTTCCGCTGACCGGGTTCGGGTACCTAATGGCGAAAGGAACCATGGAAGCCGTGCAGCAGAAAGGGGTGCTCGGCGCGTTATCCGGCGGAGTGACCGCCAGCGCAGCAGGAGTTGCGGCGGCGGTCTTTTTCGGATACTTTGCGTCACTGGTCGCCCGGTCGGGCGATAAAAGCTAAATGCCCCGCGAAGCGGTACCGCCGAAACGAGCCAATCGAATACTAGAAAACGGGCAGGTGTTCACCTGCCCGTAGCATTATGCGAATTTAAAATGATTCGTTACTGAATGGAATTGTTCAAATATTGCTCTAGTTCTTCTTCGTCTTTGCGCTTTTTTTCGAAGTATAGGGTGACAGCAACAACGGCGGTAGCGATCGCGGCTACTGCGGAAATTACTGACAACAGTATGCTGAATGTACTGTTCTTTTTCAACAAGAGCACCTCCGTCTCAAATCTGCAGCTCTGTTTGTAGGTTCTTTTTCTATATGATAACGAATAAATGAACAAATGTCAATTGCAATCATTCGTGGCTTTTGGGAACCTGCGGGTATAAAAAAAGCAGGGCGCGAGGCTCTGCTTTTGCTTTTAAACCGCGTACAAGGTTATGCGTTGGCTGCGTTCAGTTTACGGGCAAGAGCCGACTTCTTTCTCGCGGCGGTATTCTTGTGCAGAATGCCCTTCGCAGCGGCCTGGTCAATCGCTTTGACGGCGACTTTCACGGCTTCCACCTTGTCGGACGCTCCGCTCTCGATGGCAAGGTTAGCCTTCTTTATATTGGTCTTTAAACCGGAATTGATTTGTTTATTAAACTGAGTCTTAGTGGCAATAACCTTTACGCGCTTTTTCGCTGATTTGATGTTTGGCATGATCACACCTCCTTTGGCATCGTCACATAGTAATAATATTATCATTTACAAGCCTAAATTGCAAGGGTTTTTCGAAAAAATATACTGGGAGCTGATAAAGTGATTTTACGAACTGATTTGGCGCTGGAAAATACCGAACCGCAGAAACAGGTCCGGCGCGAAGAAGACGGCTGCGTGGTTACGCACATTGATGAGGACGGCAAGTCTTACATCACGGTGGAAGTACCAGCCATTTCCGACCATTTGGACGCCGACCGGGGCGTGCTGAAACTGGTAGTGGAAGAGCTAAATACCCTGCTGCCGAAAGAAGGCATGGCACTGGTCGCCGGCCTTGGTAACCGGGCTATTACGCCGGACGCGATTGGGCCCATGACGGCGGAAAATGTGATGGCAACCCGCCATATTACGGGCGAGGTTGCACGCCTGACCGGGCTGGAGGACTTGCGCCCGGTAGCGGTGATTGCGCCCGGGGTCCTGGGCAACACCGGAATTGAAGCGATGGAACTGTTGAAGGCACTGGTCCACAAGCTGAAGCCTTCGGTTGTGATTGCGGTGGACGCACTGGCCGCCCGCAGCCCTGCCCGGCTGGGCTGCACGGTTCAGCTCAGTTCGGCTGGAATTTCCCCGGGGGCCGGCGTGGGCAATGCCCGGCCGCGCATTGATGAAAGCACCCTGGGAGTCCCGGTTATCGGGATGGGTATTCCCACTATGGTGGACGCGACTACGCTTGCCTATGACCTGCTGGGGGAGGAGTACCGCGATGCTATGGACAAGGTGGAGCCCCGAGGAGCCCCAATGATGGTTACGCCCCGGGAAATCGACTTAATCATCGGGCGGGGCGCACGGCTGTTGGGCATGGGAGTGAATCTGGCGCTGAACCCGAGCCTTTCGGTGGAGGAATTTGAGGAGCTGATCTAAGTGCCTGTTTGTTTTCCGCGCGATTTAGGACGAGCCTCGTAGTCGGAACCTTCGCCGGATTTTATGCTTTGTCCCGTAGAAAATCACGCCGCACGGCCGGTCACCATTTCGGAAGAAGTCCTTAACATGAAACCGGGTCAATCCGCATAGAATGGTAACGGGCGTGGCGAATCATGTGCCAGGCCGATTGTTAAAATTGTTTGGCAAGGTTTGAAAAATCCTTTTCAAACCGGAAGTAAATTTTTCCCGCGGAAAAGACAGCGGGAATCCGGCTGCAGTAAGGCAGCCGGAACTTCCCGCCTGCGGCGAAAGGATGGTCGTAAATATGAAAGGCTGGACGCAGAAAGCAGCAGGATTCGGTTCCATTGTTCTAGTGATGATCGCCGTATTGTGCGTAGCGAACCGGATTCCCCAGGTGGTTACCCAGAACACCGCGCTGGCTGCGGCCGGATTTATTATGCCCGGCGGCGCTGCCGAAGCGTTTGAGTCCGATTTTCTGGAAGAAGAGGAAGAGGACGGCGGAACCGGTTCTCAGGCATTTTCTTCCGTGCCGGAGGAGATGAGCAGCATGCCTGCTTCCTCCGTACCGGAGAGCAGTTCCCAGGTATCTTCTCAAGCGTCCTCCGAAACATCCTCCACACCCGCATCTTCCGTGCCGTCTTCTTCTTTAGGCGCGAAGATACAAGAAATCAGCATTGCAAACTCCGGAGTTCAGTACCAGAACATCTGGGTCCGCAATTCTAATAAAAATCACGGAATCGATATTGCGTCGGAACTGGCGAAGGCACCCGCAGTGAAAATCAAGAAGAATTCCACGCCGCAGGTGCTGATTTACCATACCCACACCACCGAGGCATTTTTGGGGGACACGCGCAGCCAGGACCTTTCCCGCTCGGTTGTAGCGGTTGGGGATCAGATTGAGGCACAGCTGAAGGCGGCGGGGATTAATGTGGTGCACGACAAAACGGTGCACGATTATCCGACTTACAACGGTTCGTACGACCGTTCCAAAGTTACTATGCAGAAGAATCTGAAACAATATCCTGGCATTCAGGTGACGCTGGATATTCACCGCGATGCCATGGCGGCTTCGAATGGAACGCGCATTAAGCCGACGGCGGTCATCAATGGCAAAAAGGCTGCTCAGGTGATGATTATTTCCGGCTGCGACGATGACGGTACATATGGATTCCCCAACTGGGAGTACAATCTGCGGCTGGCAGTGCGTTTGCAGCAGTCGGTTGCCACCATGTATCCGGGCCTGGCAAGGCCGCTGAACTTTTGCCCGCGTAAATACAACGAAAACCTGACCAAGGGTTCCCTTTTGGTGGAAATCGGCACGGAGGTCAATACGCTGGATGAGGCGAAATACACAGGGGAACTGTTCGGAAAGGCACTGGTCGACACCTTGAATAAACTGACCTGACGGAAAAACCGCTGATTTACAGCCCATGAGCCGGGGCATACTAGAATTATAAAGATTACCGGCTCTGGGGGAAGTGAATTCAAGCGATGAAAAAGTATGACCGGAATGAAAAGCGAATTTTCTTCACGTCCCTGTTCAGCACACTCTGTGTTTTTCTCCTGATTGCCGGGATTCTGGAGGTGGATGCAAATTCCCGCAGAATCGGGTTTGGGGACGACCAGACACTTTACCGCCAAATTACGGGACAAACTTGGCAGGAAACTTGCAATGACATAAAAATATGGTATAATCATTTTATATTATTGATAATAGAGAATGATCCGGAGGAATTGCAATGAGGAAACAAGTGAAAGTATGGCTGTGCTGTCTTACCTTCGTATTTGCAGTTTCGTTTTATACGGTTTTGGCATACGCTTCTTCCACCTCTTCTGCACAGGATTTGACCGGGACCGGGGGCAATGTGAACGGACTAACCGCGTCGGAGGTTCAGAGAATTCTGGATGAGCAGTCCAAAGCAGCCATGGCGGCCTCCTCAAAAGCATCGTCCGCACCGAGTTCCAGAATTGCATCGTCCAGCCGAAGGGCTTCTTCCTTCAGCAGCAGTGGAAACGGCGATTCCTCCTCGGTTTCCTCCGGGGATACTTCCGGCGGCGTTTCCAGCGGACTTGCCTCCGACCCGGCGGAAAGCAACTGGGGATCCTCCAATGAAATCAGCCTGCCAAGCGTGGGCAGTGTGGAGGAAGAAAATCCGCTGAGTTCCGTGATCGTGAATCCGCAGCAGAATCAGCAGATGAGCCTGATCGGAATTATTTCCTGGATTTGCATTCTTTTGGGTGTAGTAGTTGTGCTGGCTGTAGTTTTCAGCAACCGCAGGCCGCCGCGGGGCGGCTCCGGACGCAAGCGGTACCGCCGGCAGAACCGCTCGAACAAGAAACATCTTCTGAACGATAAATATTACCGCCATATGCGGTATTGAAAAAGGCGGTGCGAAATGAACTGGATTCATTTTGCACCGCTCTTTTTGGCAGTACGCCGAATCATCGCGCGGCAGCTCCTTTTTTAATGAGGTGATTTTGTGGAAGAACGGAAACGTTCCTTCGATAAGGTAGTGCAGGCTTATGACCGAAGGCGCCCCCGCTATGTGCCGGAGCTGTTCGATGCTATTTCTCAATTTGCCCGGCTTACACCTGACAGCCGCCTGTTGGAAGTCGGCTGTGGAACCGGACAGGCAACGGAGCCGTTTTTAAATCGGGGCTGTTCGGTTACAGCGGTGGAACTGGGGAAGAATATGGCGGTGTATGTGAAAGAAAAGTTCCGAAACTTTCCCAATTTCCACGTATTCAACCAACCGTTTGAAGAGTTTGAGGGGGAGGAAGGCGAATACGACCTGTTGTATTCGGCGACGGCGTTCCACTGGATTGCGCCAGAAACCGGGTATCCGAAGGCGCTCCGGCTTTTAAAGCCGGGCGGAACGCTGGCCCTGTTCTGGACCCGGCCAACCCTTGCCCCAAACCAGCCGCTGACCCGGGAGATAAACGCGCTGTACGCGGGAAAATACGCGCGGTATTTTCCGCCGGACGAAGCGAAAAAGCCGGAAAGCCGCGGCCGGCTGTTTGAAAAAATTCAGCGCGAAATCGAGTGCTTCGGTTTTACAGAACTGTCGTTTCAGCTGTTCCACGGGACCAGGGTGATGACGGGCCGGGAGTATGCGGAACTGCTGGACACTTATTCCGATCACCGGACGCTGGAGGAACCGGTGAAACGGGAGTTTTACCATGCGGTTCAGTCGGCGATTGAGTCCCACGGAGACCGGCTGGAACTTTTGGACACCATGGATTTGTATCTGGCGCGAAAGCCTTGAACCCTCTGTTTTTTGCGAAAGCGGTATGGTATAATAGTCCAATCAGCAGGGCTGATTGGACTTTCGGAAATTGCTGTTCGGCACGCGGTGCCTCCGCGCCAAAGGCGCCGCAATTTCTGCAGCCTGGGACTTCTGCGGTCAGGGAATGATTGGACTATGGAGGCTCCTTTTCAACTACGGGTGAATTATTTTGCCTGTTTTCTCATTTGCTGTTTATTTTAACAAGATAAGGATTAGGTGATCAATTTGTCGGTATCACGCGATAAACTGCGCAATTTCAGCATTATTGCGCACATTGACCACGGAAAAAGCACGCTGGCGGACCGGATTCTGGAGCAGACCCAGGCGGTTGCGCTGCGCGATATGGAAAATCAGATTCTGGACGATATGGATTTGGAACGCGAGCGCGGCATTACCATTAAGGCGCACGCGGTTACGTTGGTGTACCACGCGAAGGACGGAAACGATTATGTGTTCAACCTGATTGACACGCCCGGCCACGTGGACTTTAACTACGAGGTTTCCCGCTCGCTTGCTGCGTGTGAGGGTGCAGTGCTGGTTGTGGACGCAACGCAGGGCATTGAGGCGCAGACGCTGGCCAACACGTACCTTGCCGTGGACGCGGGGCTGGAAATTGTTCCGGTTATTAATAAAATTGATCTGCCCAGTGCGCAGCCGGACAAGGTTCGCGCGGAAATCGAGGACGTCATCGGGATTCCGGCGGATGAAGCACCGTGTATTTCGGCAAAAATGGGCATTAATATCGACCAGGTGATGGAGCAGATCGTGAAAAACGTACCGCCGCCGGAAGGTGACGAAAACGCTCCGCTGAAGGCGCTGATTTTTGATTCCTATTATGATATGTATAAGGGTGTCATTATCCATGTCCGTCTGCGCGACGGGCAGGTTCACCCGGGTGACGTAATCCGGATGATGGCGACGGGCGCGGAGTTTACCGTGGTAGAGTGCGGCTATGGCCGCGCAACCCGGTTGGAGCCAAGCGACGGCCTGAGCGCCGGGGAGGTCGGCTATATTGCGGCTTCCATCAAGACGGTTCGTGACGCGCGCGTGGGCGACACGGTCACGCTGGCGGAAAATCCGGCCAAGGAGCCCCTGCCCGGCTACCGCTCTGTGCAGCCAATGGTGTTCTGCGGTATTTACCCCGCGGACGGGGCGAATTATCCCGACCTGCGCGACGCTCTGGAAAAGCTGCAGCTGAACGACGCTGCGCTATCCTATGAGCCGGAAACTTCGGTTGCGCTGGGCTTCGGCTTCCGCTGCGGCTTTTTGGGGCTGCTGCATATGGAGGTGATTCAGGAACGCCTGGAACGGGAGTACAACCTGGACCTGGTCACCACCGCGCCAAGTGTTATTTACCGAATTACCAAAACCACCGGGGAAGTCCTGATGATTGATAACCCCTCCAACTACCCCGATCCGTCGCAGATTGCACAGGCGGAGGAACCGATGGCGAGCGCACACATCTATTCGCCGAGCGAATACGTCGGCAATATCATGGAGCTTTGTCAGGATCGCCGCGGCGTATTCCGTGATATGAAATACATTGATACCGACCGCGTAGACATCCATTACGAACTTCCGCTGAACGAAATCATCTATGACTTTTTCGATGCACTGAAGTCCCGCACGCGCGGCTACGCCTCGTTTGACTACGAACTGAGCGGATACCAGAAGAGCCGTTTGGTGAAGCTGGACATTATGCTCAACGGCGATGTGGTGGACGCGCTCTCGTTTATTATTCACGAGGACAAGGCCTATTCACGCGCGCGCAAGATGGCGGAGAAGCTGGCAGAAAAGATTCCGCGCCAGCTGTTCGAGGTGCCGATTCAGGCGTGCATTGGCGGACGCATTATTGCCCGCGAAACGGTGAAAGCGCTGCGCAAGGACGTTTTGGCCAAGTGTTACGGCGGCGACATTACGCGAAAGAAGAAGCTGCTCGAAAAGCAGAAGGAAGGCAAGAAGCGCATGCGCCAGCTTGGCACTGTAGAAGTGCCGCAGGAGGCGTTTATGAGCGTGCTGAAGCTGGACGAGTAACTTTCGGAAAAGTCACTCGTCCATGAACAGAGAACAATGAACCGTGAACAAGTTGCAGCCGCGCGCTTACGCACGCGGCTGTGAAATTTAGTCCCTGAGGTTTTTCTATGAGTCGAATGTGTACAACAAACGGTTTGCTTTTTCACTGTTCACGGATTCGGGGGGTTCTATGGAAAAAGAAAAAAAGATAGGCCTTTACATTCATGTTCCGTTCTGCGACGGAAAATGCCCGTACTGCGATTTTTACTCCATGCGTGGAACCGAAGAACGTATGGAACAATATACAAATAGTATAATTTCCTCCATATTATCCTATGGAAAGCAGCTGAATCGTAGGGCGGACACCCTTTATTTCGGTGGCGGTACGCCCAGCCTGTTGGGTGCGGCGCGAATCCGTTCCATTGTGCGGACCGCACAGGAGTGCTTTGGGCTGGAAGATGCCGAAATTACGCTGGAGGCCAATCCAGCGGCGGATTTGAGCGAATTTTTCAGGGCGGTTCACGATGCCGGAGTGAACCGCCTTTCCATTGGTATGCAGTCTGCGGTGGAGGAGGAATTGCACCTGCTGGGGCGCAGGCACACTGCGCGGCAGGCGGAACAGGCGGTGCGGGACGCGCAGAAAGCGGGCTTCACCAATATTTCGCTTGATTTGATGATTGCCACGCCGAACCAGACGATGGAAAGCCTGAAGCGTTCCATTCAATTTTGTGCGGAGACCGGGGTTCAGCATATTTCCGCATATTTGCTGAAAATTGAACCGCATACCGCCTACGCAAAACAGCGGGAACAACTCGCCTTGCCCGACGACGATACCGCCGGGGAACTGTACCTTTGCGCATGCGAAGAATTGGAACGGCTTGGATTTTTACAGTATGAAATTTCTAATTTTGCGGTGCCGGGGTTTGAAAGCAGACACAACCTAAAATATTGGCACTGCGAAGAATACCTTGGAATCGGTCCGGCCGCGCATTCGTTCCTGAATGGGAACCGGTTTTATTACGAACGCAGCCTGCTCGGCTTTCTAAACGGAGGAAAACCGAAAACGGACGGGGAAGGCGGCGGTTTTGAAGAATACGCCATGCTGGCTCTGCGTCTTTCGGAAGGGCTGACCGAGCGCGGCTGCCGGGAACGGTTTGGTTCCGGAATTCCCGTATCCATGCGGAAAACCGCGAAAAAATATGAGCGCGCCGGACTGACCGCCACAACCCCGGACGGGTTCCGACTGACCAGGAACGGCTTTTTGGTGTCCAACACCCTGATTGCGGAGCTGCTGTTTGGGAACTGACTCTTGACGCAAAACTTCTATACTTTTTATTCTTTCGCCCTTTATAAAGTAGATGATGGTTACGGATTTTTAAAATTATAGAAACAAAATTTGGCGAACAGCGGACGGTTCTAAAGCGCAAAAACGAACGTGCCGCGCTTCGCATAATCGCTTTTCAATCACATACCATAAAACACGGAGCGCTAAATATGACATATATGGCGCGCTTTTATTGCGATTTCACAATTAGTTTACAAATATTATATTGACATTAGCGCTTGGGAATGGTAAATTAGTATCAAGAGTTAGCACTCACATATAAAGAGTGCTAAAGCTGAAACGAGGTGAGAAGATTGCAGCTAAGCACAAGAAAGCAGAAAATATTGGCGGCTGTGATTGACCTCTATGTTTCTACAGGGGAACCGGTGGGTTCCAAGGCAATCTGCGATATTCTTGATTTTTCCGTTTCTTCCGCGACGGTGCGAAATGAACTGAGCGAACTTTCCGAAATGGGGCTGCTCGACCAGCCACACACTTCGGCGGGACGCGTGCCGTCCCACAAAGGCTATCGCCTTTATATCGACACGCTGATGAAACGCCGGCCGCTTTCCAGCGAGGAACAGAGGTATATCGACAGTCTGCTGCTTCCGAGCGCCTATGACCCGCAAAAGCTGCTGGATGGGGTCGCGCGGGCGCTTGCCGGGATGACCCGGTTTGCTGCGGTTTCCATTACGCCAAGCAGCGGTGAGGCCGAAATTCGCGCCATTCAGTTTGTGCAGACCAGCCGGCGCACCGCGATGGTGATTTTAATGACCTCCGCGGGAACCATGAAAAGCCGTGTGTTTCACTGTGACTTTGATTTAACCCCGGATATTCTCCGTGTGTTTTACCGCGTGCTGAACGAAAGGCTGGTGGGACTTCCTGTTTCCACGATTACCCCGGCGTACATTCAGTCTTTGGCCGTGTCCCTTGGGGACATGTCCATGCTGATGAGTTCCCCGCTGATGGCGCTGCTGGATGTGGCGCAGGATGCCATGCAGGCCGAGGTGCTGACGGACGGTGAAATGAATCTTCTGTTTTACCGTGAGTTCAGTCAGGATGAGCTTCGCCGCATTATGGATTTTCTTTCCCGCCCGCAGGAGCTTTCGCGGATGCTGATGAAACCGGCAAACAACGTCCGGGTGCTGATTGGGGAAGAAACCGACCAACCAGAGCTGAGCGGTTCCAGCGTGGTGGTTTCCCGTTATGCCGTAGGCGGAAAAGACGCCGGTGCGCTGGCCATCATTGGGCCGACGCGTATGAATTACAGCAGAATCATTTCCAATATAGAATACCTTTCCAACTCCGTGGGAAGAATGCTGACGGAGCTTATGGATTCGGAATAAAGGAGGCTGTTTATCTTGAGCGATCAGGAAAACAAGCAGAGAAACGAACAGACCAACGAGCCGACTAACGAGCAGGAAAACGAAACAACCAACGAACAGAAGAACGAAACACAGCAGCCGGAAACGGATGAAGCGGCTCAGAACCAGGACGCCGCCCCGCAGGAAGCGCCGGAACCGGATGACGCACAGACGCTTCTGGCAAAGGCCCAGGAGGAATTAAAGCAGCAGAAAGACCGCTTTTTGCGCACGGCTGCGGAATATGACAATTACCGCAAGCGTACCGAGCGTGAGAAATCCATGCTGTACCTGGATGCGACCGCCGCAACGGTAGCGGAGTTCCTTCCGGTGGCGGATAACCTGGAGCGCGCGCTTGCTCAGCCTGACTGTTCCGTCGAAGACTTGCGAAAGGGCGTGGAAATGGTTCTTACCCAGATGCAAAATGCACTGAAAAAACTCGGTGTGACGGAAATGGGGGCGGAAGGCGAACCCTTTAATCCCGACCTGCACAATGCGGTTTCCCACATAGAGGATGAGAACGTTGGGGAAAACACCATTACGCAGGTGTTCCAAAAAGGATATAAAATTGAGGACAGGGTCATTCGGCACGCAATGGTGCAGGTGGCAAACTAACCTCAAAAACTGAATCTTAAAATTCGTAGCGATTGTAATGTAAATGAATTTTGCTGGAGGTAATCATTATGTCAAAGACAATAGGCATTGACTTAGGTACTACCAATTCTTGTGTGGCTGTTATTGAAGGCGGCGAACCGGTCGTTATTCCTAATGCGGAAGGTGCGAGAACCACCCCATCTGTTGTGGCTTTTTCCAAAACCGGCGAGCGCATGGTCGGCCAGGTTGCAAAGCGCCAGGCAATTACGAACCCGGAGCGCACAGTCATTTCCATTAAGAGAGAGATGGGCTCCAATTACAAGGTAAAGATTGACGATAAGAACTATACTCCTCAAGAGATTTCTGCTATGATTCTGCAGAAACTGAAGACTGACGCGGAAGCATACCTTGGCGAACCGGTAACTTCCGCCGTTATTACGGTTCCGGCTTACTTCACCGACGCACAGCGCCAGGCAACTAAGGATGCTGGTAAGATTGCCGGACTGGACGTCAAGCGTATCATCAACGAACCGACGGCAGCGGCCCTTTCCTACGGTATCGACAAGGGTGAAGAGCAGAAAATTATGGTGTACGACCTTGGCGGCGGCACCTTCGATGTGTCCATCATTGAAATGGGCGACGGAGTGCAGGAAGTGCTTGCCACAGCGGGCAACAACCGCTTGGGCGGCGATGACTTCGACAAGCGTATTATGGACTGGATGATTTCCTCCTTTAAGCAGGAAACCGGCATTGACCTGAGCGGCGATAAAATGGCCATGCAGCGCTTGAAGGAAGCTGCTGAAAAAGCGAAGATTGAGCTTTCCGGCATGACTTCCAGCGCAATCAACCTGCCGTTCATTACGGCGGACGCGACCGGACCGAAGCATCTTGACCTGACCCTCACCCGGGCGAAGTTCAACGAACTGACTGCCGACCTGGTGGAAATGACCATGGGCCCGGTTCGTCAGGCACTTTCCGACTCCGGCCTGAAGATTGATGAAATCAACAAGGTGCTGCTGGTTGGCGGCTCCTCCAGAATTCCGGCGGTTCAGGAAGCCGTGAAAAAGTTTACTGGGAAAGAACCGTTCAAGGGCATTAACCCGGATGAATGTGTTGCCATCGGTGCTGCGCTGCAGGCCGGCGTGCTCGGCGGCGAAGTGGAAGGGCTGCTGCTGCTCGACGTTACTCCGCTTTCCCTCGGTGTGGAAACCATGGGCGGCGTAATGACCAAGATTATTGAGCGCAACACCACCATTCCGACCAAGAAGAGCCAGATTTTCTCTACGGCGGCGGACGGCCAGACCCAGGTTGAGGTTAACGTTCTGCAGGGCGAACGCGAATTTGCACGCGACAACAAGCAGCTCGGTTTGTTCCGTTTGGACGGCATTGCTCCGGCACCGCGCGGCATTCCCCAGATTGAGGTTACGTTTGATATTGATGCCAACGGCATTGTTAACGTGTCTGCAAAAGACCTTGGCACGGGCAAGGAACAGAAGATTACCATTACCTCCAGCTCTAACATGAGCAAGGAAGATATTGATAAGGCCGTGAAGGACGCGGAGCGTTATGCCGCAGAGGATAAGAAGCGCCGTGAGGAAGTTGAAAAGAAGAACGAAGCAGAAAACCTTTGCTATGCGGTGGAAAAGCTGATTAATGAAAACGGCGACAAGATTTCGGAATCCGAAAAGACGGACCTGAACGCGAAGGTTGCCTCCCTGAAGGAAGCAATTTCCGCAAACAACATCAGCGATGTAACCGCAAAAACTGAGGAACTCCAGAAGGCAATGTACGCGGTCAGCGAGAAGCTGTATCAGGCGGCCGCACCGCAGGGCGCCGCTCCCCAGCAGGGACCGGCAGCGGGACCGGCTCAAGACGCGAACGGCAACCCGGTGTACAACGCGGAATATAAAGAAGTGGACGACGATAAGAAATAATCCTTATCGGTGAATAAGGGCATGGGGACGGAATCCGGATACGGCGATTGCTTTATTTGCCCATCGCTGTTATAATGGATTCCGTTCCCGGCCCGTTCTTCATTATGGGTATGGATCGTTCATTGTTATTAGGAGTGATTTGGTTTGGCTGATAAAAGGGATTATTACGAGGTCATGGGTGTGCCGAGAAACGCCACCGACGATGAAATAAAAAAGGCGTACCGGAAGCTGGCCAAAAAGTATCACCCCGACCTGAACCCGGGGGATAAGGAAGCCGAAGCGAAGTTTAAAGAAATCAACGAGGCCTATGAGGTGCTTTCCGATAAGGACAAGAAAGCGCGTTATGACCAGTTCGGTCATGCCGGTGTTGACCCGAACTTCGGCGGCGGGGCCGGGGGTAGTCCATTTACAGGCGATATTGACCTCGGTGATATTTTCAATAGCTTTTTCGGCGGCTTTGGCGGCGGCCGGACAGTCAATCCGAACGCTCCGCGCCGCGGCGGTGACACCGAAACGACAGTTAACATC
Organism: Clostridiales bacterium; assembly: GCA_012839345.1. GTDB lineage: Bacteria > Bacillota > Clostridia > Oscillospirales > Acutalibacteraceae > Caproiciproducens. The sequence goes on from DUNN01000003.1 coordinate 192,124, forward strand.
AGTTTTGAGGAAGCGGCAAAAGGCTGCAGCAAGACGATTTCCTTTGACCGGATTGACGATTGTTCGGATTGCGGCGGCAGCGGCGCGCAGCGCGGAACCTCCGCCAAAACGTGCCCGCAGTGCGGCGGCACCGGCCAGGTGCGCATCAGTCAGCGGACACCGTTCGGCGTGGTGCAGACCGCGCGGACCTGTAACCGCTGCGGCGGCTCCGGCCGTGTCATCGACACCCCCTGCCATACATGCGGGGGATCCGGCAAGGTGCGCAAGAAAAAGACGATTGAAATCAACATACCGGCAGGCATTGACAACGACCAGGTTCTGAACGTTGGCGGACAGGGCAATGCCGGTACCAACGGTGGCCCCAGCGGCGATTTGCACGTTTATATCAACGTTCGGCCGCACCCGATTTTTGAACGCCGCGGCGTTGACGTGTGGTGCGAAATGCCGATTACGTTCAGCCAGGCGGCGCTTGGCGCAGAGGTTGTGGTGCCTACGATTGACGGCAAGGTCAGCTATGCAATCCACGAGGGTACGCAGCCGGGCGATGTGTTCAAGCTGAAGGGCAAAGGAATCCCGCGCCTGAGCGGGCGCGGCCGCGGTGACCAATATGTGCGCATTACCATTGAAGTGCCGAAGAATTTGACCGACCGCCAGAAGGAAATTCTGAAGGAGTTCGACAGCGCAACCGGGGAGAAAAACTACCAGAAGCGCAAGGGCTTTTTTGACAAGCTGAAAAACATGTTTGGTGAGTAAACCGTATCGGTTTCGAAAAATAGAATAAGGGCTGCTGCAAACGGGATTCGTCAGCACAGCCCAAACGGAACGAGATCCCTGCTAAGTGGAAACATCCATTTTGCAGGGGTCTCTTTTTCTTTGTTAGCCTGCAAAGGGAAAAAAATCACCTTCTTTTTCTCTATGTTGAAAGCATATTCAATATAGGAGGAACAAGATGGGCATTCACAAAGGAATGGATATTTCCCGTTATCAGGGGACGGTTGATTTTGAGAAGGTGAAAAAATCCGGCATTGAATTCGTGATGATCCGCGCCGGATACGGATGGGAAAACCGGAACGTGCAGACCGACCCGAATTTCCGCCGCAATTACACCGGCGCGGTAAAAGCCGGCCTTCCATGCGGAGCGTATCATTATAGTTACGCGAAAACTCCGCACGACGCGGAACTGGAAGCGGATTTTTTCCTGAGCATCGTCAAAGGGTGCAAGTTTGCCTACCCGGTGGCGTTTGACCTGGAGGACACGTCACAGGCAAACTTGGGCCGAAAAACCCTGACGGAAATTGCGGCTGCCTTTTGCGGTAAGGTCGAGCGCGCCGGTTATTATGTGTGCCTGTACACGAACCCGGACTGGCTGAAAAATCGACTGGATCGAAAGCAGCTGAACCGGTTCGACCTTTGGTTGGCGCACTATGCGCAGAAACCCGGCGTGGACGGAATTGGCATGTGGCAGTATTCCAGCACGGGCAGGGTGAACGGCGTCAGCGGAAGAGTAGACCTGGACATTGCCTACCGGGATTATCCGGCCATCATGGCCTCTAAGGGGCTGAACGGATTTCCCCGGAAAGGCAGTTCCAAAACGTGAACCGGAAACTTTGGAGCCCGGGAAAGGAGGTTCTATGAACGAAGTGGAGAATGAGCGCCAAAAGCGCCTGGACGAACGGTTTCAGCGTGACCGAAGGGACATTGAAAAGCTGGAGCTGCGGCAGGAGGAAGAAGAGGAGCGCGGCCGCAGGCTGGCAGAGCTCAATATTAAAATGGGCGAAATCCTGAAAAACCATGAGGAAAAACTCACCAGCCACGACCGCCGCATCGGCGCGCTGGAAAGTGTGGCCGGTTCCCGGTGGAACCAGCTGGTGAATTACCTGTTGGCGGGGGTGACCGGTGCAGTGACCGCTACCGCGATGAAGCTGATTTTGGGGACCTGAACCTCGATGGTTGGGCTGAGGCAAACTGGGTAACACCAATGCATGAAGCGAAAGGACGGTTGATTTTATGGATTACTTCGGGCTGATTTTTCTGGCGATTATTCTGGAAGGAATCATTACCTATGTAAAGGAATTCTTTGTGAAGGGCCATATTAAGTGGGAAATGGTGATTTCCATTGTCATCGGCGTGCTGACCACCTGTGCTTATGGGGTGGATGTGATGGCTATGGCCGGTCTAAAAACTAACATCCCATTCCTGGGGTGCATCCTTACGGGAATTCTGGTCAGCCGGGGCAGCAACTATGTGTTTGATCTGATTAAAGCAGTCGGTGCAGCCAAAGAGAAAGCGGCATAAAAACAAGCCGTCGGAACATTTCCGACGGCTTGTTTTTATGTGAGAGGTGCTGGAGGAATGAAAGACTTAGTCATCCCTGCCGCAGCACTTCTTGTATTTTTTACCGCTTCCGCAGGGGCACGGGTCGTTGCGGCCCGGCTTCTTGCCCTTGTGGACTGTCCGAGGAGTGTCGGTTCCGTCCGCACTGGTGGCGGTCGGGGTGGCAACCTGCTCACGCTTTGGCTCTTCCTGTGTGCGGATTTGTACGGTGAGCATCATACGCGCGGTGTTTTCGCGGATGGTGGCAATCATCTGGTCAAACATGTCGAAGCCTTCCAGACGGTATTCCACAACCGGGTCATGCTGACCGTAGGCGCGCAGGTTGATGCCGCGTTTGAGCTCTTCCATAGCGTCGATGTGATCCATCCATTCAGTGTCCACGTTTTTCAGCAGAACCACGCGCTCCAGTTCGCGCATGATTTCTTCGCCGAACATCTTCTCCCGCGCTTCATAGAGTGCGGTCGCCTTTTCGACCAGCTCATTCTTTACAAATTCCGGTTCCAGTCGTTCCAGCTCGTCGGCAGAATAAACCAAATCATCCTGTGTAATCAGCCATCCCATGTAGTGGTCGCGCAGGCCGTTCATGTTCCAGTCGTCATGCAGGGTGTTTTCCGGCAGATACTGCTTAACCTGGGCGTCTACCGCCTGTTCAATCATTTTCAGGATCTGCTCTTTGATATTTTCTCCGTTCAGAACCTGGTCGCGCTGGCTGTAAATGATTTCACGCTGGCGGTTCATGACGTCGTCGTACTGCAGAACGTTTTTACGGATGCCGAAGTTGCGGCCTTCAATCTTGCGCTGGGCGCTTTCAATGGTGTTGGTCAGCATCTTGTTTTCAATCGGCGTGTTCTCATCCACGTTGAGGCGTTCCATCAGCGCATTGATGCGGTCGCCGCCGAACAGGCGCATTAGGTCGTCTTCCAAGGAGATGTAGAAGCGGCTCATGCCTGGGTCGCCCTGACGGCCGGCACGGCCGCGCAGCTGATTGTCGATTCGGCGGGATTCATGGCGTTCGGTGCCAATGATGTAAAGTCCGCCCGCCGCTTTGACTTCTTCCGCTTCCTCTTTAATCTGTTCCCGATATTTTTGGTCCAGTTCCGCAAAAACCTTGCGGGCGTTTAGAATTTCCTCATCCGTTGTTTCAGAATAGGCGGTTGCCTCGCTGATCAGTTCTTCAGAGAACTGCATGCGGCGCATTTCCGTTTTCGCCATGTATTCGCTGTTGCCGCCCAGCATGATGTCGGTACCACGGCCGGCCATGTTCGTCGCAATGGTGACCGCACCTTTACGGCCCGCCTGTGCGATGATTTCCGCTTCCTTTTCGTGATACTTGGCGTTCAGAACCTCGTGCTTGATGCCGCGGCGGCGCAGCAGGGCGCTGAGTTCCTCGGATTTTTCAATGGAAATGGTGCCCACTAGAACCGGCTGGCCCTTTTCGTGGTGTTCCAGAATATCGTCGATTACAGCATTGAATTTTGCTTTTTCGGTTTTATAGACCACATCCGGCAAATCCTTGCGGATCATCGGCTTGTTGGTCGGAATCTCGATGATGTCGAGCTTATAGATTTCATTGAATTCGGCCTCTTCCGTTTTTGCGGTACCGGTCATACCGGAAAGCTTGGAGTAGAGGCGGAAGTAGTTCTGGAAGGTAATGGTGGCGAGCGTTTTGCTTTCGTGCGCGACCTTTACGCCTTCCTTGGCTTCGATAGCCTGATGCAGGCCTTCGTTGTAACGGCGGCCGTACATCAGACGGCCGGTAAACTCATCCACAATGATGACTTCGCCGTCCTTGACCACATAGTCAATATCGTTGCGCATGACACCGTTTGCCTTGATGGCCTGATTGATGTGGTGCTGGATGGTCAGGTTATCCGCGTCCATCAGGTTTTCCAGGTGGAAGTATTCCTCCGCCTTTTTTACGCCTGACGGGGTCAGTGTGGCTGTTTTCGCCTTTTCATCTACGATATAGTCGGCGTCCTTGTACAGTTCGTCGTTGTCTTCCTTTTCGTTCAGTTCAGCAACGCGGACCATGCGGAGCGACTTTGCAAAATGGTCGGCAATGGTGTAAAGCTCGGTGGATTTGTCACCCTGCCCGGAAATAATGAGCGGGGTTCGAGCTTCATCGATGAGGATGGAGTCCACTTCGTCCACGATGGCATAATTGTGGCCACGCTGCACCTTGTCCTCTTTATAGATCACCATGTTGTCGCGCAGGTAGTCAAAGCCGAACTCGTTGTTGGTGCCGTAGGTAATATCGGCCGCATAGGCCTTTTTGCGATCCTCATTTTCCAGGTCATGTACAATCAGACCGACGTTCAGACCCAGAAAACGGAAGATTTTACCCATCCATTCGGAGTCGCGGCGGGCAAGGTAATCATTGACGGTAACCACATGCACGCCGTTGCCGGAAAGCGCGTTCAAATAAGCAGGCAGCGTAGCAACCAGCGTTTTACCTTCACCGGTTTTCATTTCGGCGATGCGCCCCTGATGGAGCACGATGCCGCCGATGACCTGAACCGGGAAATGACGCATGCCCAGCACACGGGCGGATGCCTCGCGGCAGACTGCGAACGCTTCGGGAAGGATGTCGTCCAATGTTGCCCCGTCGGCAAGGCGTTCCTTCAGCGCGGGGGTCTGAGCTTTCAGCTCTTCGTCGCTCATGCTTTTATACTGATCTTCCAGTGCAAGCACCGCGTCGCAGATGGGCTGAATGCGTTTCAGCTCCCGTTTACTGTAGTTGCCGAAAAACGCGGAGAGTATATTTTTAGCCATGAAAGTCACCTCAGAATTTCAATCTTATTCATTTTCAAGTTTTCGGCAGCGACAGAGGAATCCGGCGGTTGCCGAACGTTTTCATACGGAATCCGGTATGAAAAGGTTTATTTCTTTTAGGAATTTAGTATTACAATCAATACAAATTATATCATAGCAAGACTTAAAAAAAAAGAAATATTTCATGAACAATGCGCTTTTCTAAAAAAGAAGGGCGGCGGATTGTCCTCCGCCGCCCAATGATGAGATATTACGAAGATTAACGACCTGCGGCCGCGATGGAGCCGAGCGCCGCCATGATGCTGGCACTAAAGATGATGCTGAGAACAATGCCGATTGCCATCATAATCAACATAGCACGCGCATAGTTTTTACGGTTTGTGTTGGAGTTGCCGCTGAAGCCCCACACGAACATCATGATCAGACCGACCAACGGGATTGCACCGACAATCATCATGACAATGTACTCGCCGATGCTGAGCGGGCGGTCATTCGCCATTGGCTGGGGATACTGGACCTGGTTGGGGGTTTGATTGTTTTCCATGTTCTTTTCCTCATTAAGGATAATTTAAGGTTGTTACACATTATACTATATTTTTCCATTTCCGACAATATAAAAAATTAAATATTCTTCCATAAAATATTATTATTATACTGTTTACTATACTGTGGAGGTGGGAAACCGGAATTCACGAACATTCCTGCCACCGATTGCGTACTTTTCCGGGTGCTGCGAAACGCTTTTTAAGCATGGTTCCGGTATTTACGAAGGAAACACGGATTCCGGGTAAAATCCGGTGGAAGCAGCATGGAAATTTCTGCATCTTTATGGGGAATTTCCGGTCTTGTTAATTTTTTAATTATGTTTTTCAGACCTATTGCGAAGAATGTCAAAATGCACTATAATAAACCGAGTATGTTTGGTTGGTGGAAAAGCCAAAGGACATTGAAACCGAAAGGAGTACCGATATGAACTATTCCGCTGAAGTGGAAAAAATGTGTACTGTAACCAAGGGACCAAAGCACGGCCCCGCACCGATCCCGGAAGAGGGAAAATGGGTAAAAGCCTATGACATCAAAGACATTTCCGGCCTGACACACGGCGTGGGCTGGTGTGCACCCCAGCAGGGCGCATGCAAGCTGACCCTGAATGTAAAAGAAGGCATTGTGCAAGAAGCACTGGTAGAAACCATCGGCTGCTCCGGCATGACCCATTCAGCTGCTATGGCTGCTGAAATTCTGCCGGGCAAAACCCTTCTGGAATGCCTGAATACCGACCTGGTGTGCGACGCCATCAACGTTGCGATGCGCGAACTGTTTAAGCAGATCGTTTACGGCCGCAGCCAGACCGCGTTTTCCGAAGACGGCCTGCCGATTGGTGCAGGACTGGAAGACCTGGGTAAGGGCCTGCGTTCCCAGGTTGGCACCATGTACAGCACCGCTGCAAAAGGCGTTCGTTACATGGAAATGGCAGAAGGCTATGTACTTAAGATTGCTCTGGACGAGAACAACGAAGTCATCGGCTATCAGTTTGTAAAGCTGGGCAAAATGCTCGAAGACATTCGTCACGGCATGAGCCCGGACGAAGCGTATAAAAAGAATATCGGTCAGTATGGCCGGTTCGACAACGCGGCGAAGTACATCGACCCGCGTGAAGAATAATCAAGACCATAAAAGGAGGACTACACTCAATGGCTAACGATGTAATGTTTGAAGGAAAAGAAAGAAGAATGGCCAAAATCGAGAAGTGTCTTGCCGAGTATGGCCTTGGCAGTCTCGAAGAAGCGCGCGACCTTTGCCTTTCCAAGGGAATTGATGTGGACAAAATCGTGAAGGGTGTACAGCCCATCGCGTTTGAAAACGCTTCCTGGGCTTATACGGTCGGCTGCGCAATCGGCCTGAAAACCGGTGTGAAATCCGCTGCTGAAGCGGCTGAAAAAATCGGTATCGGTCTGGAATCATTCTGCATTCCCGGTTCCGTTGCGGAACAGAGAAAAGTTGGCCTCGGCCACGGCAACCTCGGTGCGATGTTGCTGCGTGATGAGACCAAGTGCTTTGCGTTCCTCGCAGGCCACGAATCCTTTGCTGCTGCGGAAGGTGCAATTGGTATTGCCCGTACGGCAAACCGCGCCCGCAAAGAGCCGCTCCGCATTATCCTGAACGGCCTTGGCAAGGACGCTGCTTATATTATCTCCCGTGTAAACGGCTTTACTTATGTACAGACTGAATTCGATTTCTTCAACGACGAGCTGAAGATTGTGGGCGAGAAGAAATTCTCCGACGGCGAACGTGCAGCGGTTAAGTGCTACGGCGCGAACGACGTGCGCGAAGGCGTTGCAATCATGCAGCACGAAAGCGTTGACGTGTCCATTACGGGCAACTCCACCAACCCGGTTCGTTTCCAGCATCTTGTTGCCGGAACCTACAAGAAATGGGCCAACGAAAACGGCAAGAAGTATTTCTCCGTTGCAAGCGGCGGCGGCACCGGCCGTACCCTGCATCCGGATAACATGGGCGCAGGCCCGGCTTCTTACGGCCTGACGGACTCCCTGGGCCGCGTACATGGCGACGCACAGTTTGCCGGCTCCTCTTCCGTTCCTGCTCACGTGGAAATGATGGGCCTCATCGGCATGGGCAACAACCCGATGGTTGGCGCCACCGTTGCCTGCGCGGTTGCGGTTTACGAAGCCTGCAAATAAGTTTTCGCAATAACCCTTTCGGCAAAGCTGCCCCGATTTTCCGGGCAGCTTTGTTTTTTTGTTTGGGTTGATTCGGCAGCATCTATGCGGGCAAAATGGATTTTGAAACTGGAAGAACACGATTTAGGCAGTGTGCCTGTGTTCCTACGGGTTATTGTCGATTCGAATGTACTTCATAAAGAAAAAACAGGGGCTGCCATTTGGCAGCCCCTGAATTGTGTTTGGGGTAATGATTAAGCTTTGCCTGCGCAGCCGAGGACGGTGTTGATCTTGTGTGCGACCATTTCCTTAATGGCAGTACGGGCAGGAGCGAGGTACTGGCGGGGATCGAAGTGGCTCGGATTTTCCGCCAGATACTTACGGATGGAAGCGGTCATGGCAAGACGCAGGTCGGAGTCAACGTTAATCTTGCAGACGGCCATCTTTGCGGCTTCGCGGAGCATTTCTTCCGGAATGCCAATGGCGTCAGGCATCTGGCCGCCGTATTTGTTAATCAGTTCGACGAACTCCGGAATAACGGAGGAAGCGCCGTGCAGAACAATCGGGAAGCCCGGCAGACGGTCGGAAACTTCTTTCAGAATATCGAAACGGAGCTGCGGCTTCTGGCCGGGTTTGAACTTGTATGCGCCGTGGCTGGTGCCGATGGCGATTGCCAGGGAGTCCACGCCGGTACGGGTGACAAAGTCCTGAACCTGAGCCGGGTCGGTGTAGTTAGCCTTGTCGGCTTCGACGGAAACTTCGTCTTCCACGCCGGCAAGCTGGCCGAGTTCTGCTTCTACGGTTACATTATATTTGTGAGCATATTGTACAACCTTGCGGGCCTCTTCCACGTTTTCCTCGTAAGGCTTGGAAGAACCGTCGAACATAACGGAGGTGAAGCCGCCGTCGATGCAGTCCTTGCAGAGCTCATAGGATGCGCCGTGGTCAAGGTGCAGGGCGATCGGAATGTCGGGGTGTTCAATAACAGCCGCTTCCACCAGTTTAGTGAGGAATGTGTGGTTGGCGTATTTACGCGCACCGGCTGAAACCTGAAGAATAACAGGAGCCTTCAGCTCGTCGCAGGCCTCTGTAATTCCCTGAACAATTTCCATGTTGTTCACGTTAAAAGCGCCGATTGCATAGCCGCCAGCATATGCTTTTTTAAACATTTCAGTGGTATTTACTAATGGCATGATGGTGTCCCCTTCCTGTCTTTTCTATTTCTGGCTTCATTATAACTCATTTTCCGAAGAATGAAAAGAGATTTCCCCAAATTATGATAAATAATTAACGAATTTCTCACAGAAGAGATCTTCTCTGAGAAGCGGTCTTCTCTGGGAAGCCGCCGGAGAGGGAAGGTTCGGGTTATGAGGCTGCTTCATCCTCCGCAAACAGCTGCGGATTCATTCGGCTGTAGTGAAAAATGTACTGCTGTGCAATTCCGGCGTACGGCCCGAAGAAGTCCGGTGTGCGGCCGGGGAACAGAACGCGCATGGCGCGCTTCATCCACACATCCATGGGGAACGCGTCCAGCCGGTGCAGACCGTACAGCAGCGCGCAGTCCGCTACCTTGGGTCCCACTCCCACAATAGTCATCAGCTTTGCTCTAGCTTCGTCCAACGGAAGGCGGCGCACCTGTTCCAGGTCGATTTCCCCGCTTGCCACCTTTTTTGCCGCATCAATCAGGTAGCGGGCGCGAAAGCCGCAGCGCACCGGTGCCAGATCCGCTTCCGTCAGCTCGGCGAGCGTTTCGGGCGTGGGGAACGCATGCCCGCCCTGCTCCAGCGTCTCGCCGAATTCCCCGCACAGCCGGGCGACAAGGCCCCGGATGCGGGGAATATTGTTGTTCTGGGAAAGGATAAATGAACAGAGCGCTTCCCATGGTTCCTGATTTAAAATACGCATACCGGGTGCGTATTCAGCTGCGCGCGCCAGAACCGGATCTTTTTTCGCAAGTTCCGCGCGGATATTCGTATAATTTAAATCAAAATCAAAATAATGATTCCAGAAAGGGTCTTTGATTATGTCTGGTAAATTTTCCTCGGAGACCCGAAGCGTCCTTCCGGAAGCAATCCCCGTGTAAGAACCGTCCGGCTGGTGGTCCCAGCGGAAGCACTGGCCGCATTCCAGTGTTTGGGCCAAATCGATGTAATCCATGGCATCCTCATATCTTTGCAGCGGCTGGACCGGATGGATCGGCCGTTCCCGCTGTTGAAAATCGGTTTATTTCCGTGGAAATCTTTGGAGCAAGCTCGATTGTACCACGGATGTTCCATTATTATAGCATAAAAAGGGGGCTTAGAAATACGGAAAGTTTTGAAAATTTTCTCGATACCGGTTGACATAAATTAATATTCATCTGTGATGTATAAGAATCAAATTGCGCTGTTTACGGGACTTATTAACATTTTCCACAGGGTTTTCCACCGTTATAAAACAGTTATTCCACGGTTTTATGTTAACCTTTGCAAATACAGGGGGTATAAACCCAGTCGTGGCGGGAAAAAATCGCATGTATATTCTGTTTTGGAATGAATGATTCCACAGAAATTCAACATTTTACATTTGAAGGGAAAATGCTCTTAATTTTCCCAAAATTGTGCTATAATAAAAAAGAATATCAAGAAACAACCGGCGTCCGCCGGGAATAGGAGTTGCACTTTATGAATACGGAAAATACCCGGCGCGGGGAAGATGTGATAGCGGGCAGAAACGCGGTTGCCGAGGCGCTGAAAAGCGGGCGTACCATCGACAGCCTTTATGTTGCACGCGGCGAGCATATGGGTTCGCTGAGCGCGCTGATTGCCCGCGCCAAAAAAGCCGGAATCAATATTAAGGAAGCTGACCCGAAAAAGCTGGACTTTCTGTGCGGCGGGGCGGTGCATCAGGGCGTGGTCGCGGTTGCGGCGGTAAAAGAATTTTCCACCGTGGAGGACATGTTCCGCCTGGCGGAGGAGCGGGGCGAAGCGCCGTTCCTGATTCTTGCGGACGAGCTGGAGGACCCGCATAACCTGGGGGCCATTTTAAGAGTCGCGGAGTGCGCGGGCGCGCACGGGGTTATTATCCCAAAACGGCGTTCTGTGGGCCTGACTTACGCGGTGGGCAAAGCGAGCGCAGGCGCAGTGGAATATGTGCCGGTTGCCCGGGTGATCAATATGGCTGCGACGATAGACGACCTGAAAAAACGCGGCGTGTGGATTTACGCGGCGGATATGGACGGCGAACCCTGGTGCAGTCAGGATTATGCAGGCCCTGCGGCGGTTGTTATTGGTTCCGAGGGCTTCGGCGTAAGCCGTCTGGTAAAAGAAAAATGCGATTTTGTGATATCTTTGCCAATGAAGGGAAAAATAAGCTCGCTGAATGCATCTGTGGCGTGCGGCGTTCTCTGCTATGAGATTGCGCGCCAGCGCGCCGGACTGAAAGCAAAGAATTAAAAAATAGGAGCGGATATTTTATGGCCGATAAAAACAGAGCTCCGCAAAATGATTTTTCGATTGATGAAATACTGGCGGAGGCACATACGCTGAAAGAGAAAGAACAGCCGGAAGCTGCATCCGCAAAGGAATCCGCACAGCCGGAGAAGGACACTGAAGGGAATCGGCCCGCCTGTTCCTCCCCGGAGGCAATTGCCCGGGAGGCGAGCCGCGCGCTGAATCAGAATATGGGCGGGCAGCCCTTTACACGCCCGGATTCCTCCTTTTTGGAACAGGAGCCGGAAAAGAAGCGCCGTTCCCTGTTCCGAAGACGGAAAAAGGCGATTCCTGAATTTCGGGAAGAAGAGGATATTTATTACGGCTTGCAGCTGAAATCCCTTGAGGAATACCGTGAGGATTATGAGAGAACCATCCGCATCGATTCCCAAAAAATCCGTGCGGCGGAAGGTGCATCCAAGTTTGCCTATCTGTTCGAAAAGGACGATGAATCGGAACCGGAAGGGCCCGCTCCGGAACAGTTTGAGCAAATTCACCGGGAGCGCCAGGAACGCTTAGAGCGCGTGATGCGCGAAGCGGGACTGGATCAGAACGAGATTGAACCGCTCATTGATTTTGCACCGCCGGAGGAGGAATTTTCCGCGGGAATCGCGTCTTCCGTGAAAATTGCATCTTCCGCGGAACCGGAACAGTCTGCGGCTGAAGAAGCAGCGGCTCCGGAGCATCCCGAGCCCGGCATTCCGCAGCCAGCGCCGTCGCCCGTTCCACAGCCTGCCCCGGCACCAGCACCTAAACCGGAAATCCCGCCGGAACCGGTGCAACCGGAAATTCCACAGCCGCTGACCGAGCCGACGTTTACACCGCAGCCGGCGCAGCCTGGTTCCCCGCAGCCGGCTTCCAGCCCGGTGATTCGCTGCGAGGAAACGCCGGATGCACAGGAACATCCCCCGGTAAAGGAACCGGTTACGGTTCCTGTGGTGCAGGAGGAAATTACCCCTCCGCCCGCAGTACGGGAGCCGCCGCTCCGGCAGGAGCCGCGTTCGAAGGCGCCCGAGCGAAGACCAAATCAAATTCCAACCGGTTTCCGGTCTTTGACCGGCAGACCGGTACATATGATTGAATCCAGCAGTTTTCCCGATCTTCTGAAAAGTGAAATTCAAAATAACCCAAACTATGCAGAACCAGAGCCTACCGCTCCGATTTCTCTTCCACAGCCGCCTGTCACCGGGGAGGAAACGCGCCTGCGGCCTCCTGTGCTGCAGCAGGAGGAAGTCCCTGAGCCGGAGGAAGAAGCGCAGGAAGAGGAACTTTCCGCGGAGCCGGCCAAACCGGAAGAGGAGCCGATTCCGTTCCCGATTCCCACCGCACCACCCGTGGCGGATGAATTTTCATCGGAGGAACCAAGGAAGGAAGAAACCCCGGCTAAACCGGAAAAGAAAAGACGCTTCCATGTGTTTGGAACTGAGGAAGAGGACAACGATGCGACGGAGGAACTGCAGGACGAACCGGAGGAACTGGACGATTACACCAGCGCTTCGGATGCACCGGCGGTTGCCAACGACATTGCGGCGAATCTCAGCCGGTTTTACCTGCGCTTTGCTGTAACCGGCCTGTGTACGCTTTTGCTGTTTTTCTTCGGCCTTTTAGGGGAGTATGCCGGAATTTTGCCGTCTTTCCTGCAGGTCAGCCTGGATACCAAAACTTATCTGATTTTGAATATGATCTTTTTGGTGATTGCGGGCGCGTTCAGCGCCGCACCCGTTGCCGGCGGACTGAAGGGCCTGTTTACGTTTCAGGCGAATGCTGACAGCGCGGTGGCGGTTGCCCTGATTGCTTCGATTGCCCAGAGTGCGGTGCTGTTTTCTGCGCAGGAGCGGCTGAACAGCGGTACGCTGCACTTATATTCCTCCCTGACGGCGCTGGCTCTGTTTTTGAACGCCGCCGGCAAACTGAGCATGATGCGGCGCATCCGGAGCAATTTCCGCTTTGTGTCTTCACCCGACCAGAAAAAGGCGGTTCTTCTGTATGACGATTACAATACCTCCCTGCTGATGACGAAGGGCGTGGTACTGGATTCACCTGTGGTCGCCTATCAGGTGAAGGCCGATTTTCTGAAGCATTTTCTCAAACTTTCCTATGAACCCGACCCGAGTGAACAAAGCTCCCAAATGATGGGGCCGATCGGGTTTGTGTGTTCGCTGGTTCTTGGAATCGTCGCGTTTGTGCTGTCCCGCGACTGGCAGCAGGCGGTGACTGCTTTTTCGGCGGCAGCCTGTATCAGCGTACCGTTCATGAACATGCTCAGCGTAAATCTTCCGCTGAAGCGGCTGGTCAAAATTGCTTCCCGCTGCGGCGCGATGGTGGTTGGATTCCCAGCGGTGGATGCGTTCAGCGGGGTCAACGCCGTCATGGTCGATGCCAAGGACCTGTTCCCGAAGGGCACCGTGGTGCTGAACGGCATTAAAACCTTTGCAGGGCAGCGTATTGACGAGGCCATTGTAGACGCGACCGCGCTGATGTGTTCTGTCGGCGGGCCGCTGAGCGATGTGTTCGACCAAATCATTCAAAATCGGCGTGAAATGCTGCCAAAGGTTGAAAATGTGACCTATGAGGACGAAAAGGGCGTGTCCGGCTGGGTGTCGGGCAGAAGAATCCTGATCGGCAACCGCGCCCTGCTGGAAACGCACGGAATTGAACCGCCTTCCGCCGATTACGAAGAAAAGTACATTCAGGGCGGAAAAAATACGGTGTATCTTGGGGTGGGCGGCGATTTGGTGGCGGTTTTCGTCGTTTCCTATAACTCCGACCTGCGGCGCTCTATGGAACTGCGCCGCATGGAAAACAACGGAATCAGCTTGGTGGTTCGCACCCGCGACCCCAACATTACGCCGCAACTGCTGGCGGATTGCTTCCATCTGGACGAGCACTGCATCCGCGTGCTGCCGGAACGGCTTGGCGAAGTGTATGAGGAGCTGACGCAAACGTCGCGGGAACGTGCCCCGGCTATGCTGGCCACAAAGGGCCGCCCGACGACCATGATGCGGATGCTTTCCGCCTGTGTGCGCCAGCGAAGCAATATTACCGTGGCGGTCGCACTGCAGAACATTTCCGTAATCCTCGGTCTTTTGCTGGTGGGTCTGCTTACCTGCTACTCCGGCCTGAAACTGCTGGGCACGGTGCCGCTTCTGCTGTACGAGCTGTTCTGGGTAGCGGTCGTCTGGCTGATTCCCCGTCTTAGAAAGCCATAAAAGAATTGTGAGTGAAAATATGCAGTCGATTCAATGGAATCAATCACTTTTTCGGCGTGTGCGCATGGTATGCGTCGGTGTGTTCCTAATGGGATTTTTTATCGCTGTTTTTGTTTATGCGAACCTTGGCAGTGACCCTTGCACTGTAATGAACCTGGGTGTTTCCGGGAAACTGGGCATTCCATTTGGTGTATGGCAGTTGATTGTGAACTGTGTCATTTTAATTTTTACCTTTTCCCTTTCCCGGAACCTGATTGGAATCGGCACGGTAGTCAATATGGTGAGCATCGGTTTTTTGGTGGACTTCTTCCGAATGATCTTTGCTCGAATTCTGCCGGCGGCTCCGGCGCTGTGGCTCCGAATTTTGCTGATGGCCGTTGCGGTTGTCGGGCTTTCGCTGACCGCTGCGCTTTACATGTACCCGCAGCTTGGCATTTCCCCGTATGACAGCGTGCCGGTGGTACTGGCCCAAAAGACTGGAATCCAGTTCCGCTGGTGCCGCGTTTTCTGGGATTTGCTGGCCATGCTGATCGGCTGGCTTTGCGGCAGCGTGGTGGGGGTTGGAACCGTCATTACCGCATTCTTTCTGGGGCCGCTGATTAAATATTTTACAAACCAGGTGGCCCGCAAGGCAAAGTTCCAGGTAGAAGCAATGATATAGAACATACAATAGAGCGAAAATAGCCCAAATATCAGGCGTGATGCCCCGGCATACCAATTTGGTCTGCCGGGGCATCATTTTTTAGTACGGAATCCGCACGGAGTGGGAGCAACGGGAAGCCGCGACGCAGCCGAATTTGTTCAGCGAAAAGGGAAAGGGTGCCTATAAATTACATAAACTTGGAATTTGATTCATAAGATGAATTATTCGGGTCCCTGCGTCGGAACTGGCCATGCTTCGTTTCGACCTTTTTCAACCGGAAGGCGTGTTCTGGGGGGAGCTACACGGAAAAAAGCTTAGGCAAATTTCATAAAAAACCAGTTTAAGTCTTGGAACGAAAATGCTAAAATTTACTGATTTGGCATTGTATTTTTTGTGGCAATACGCTATAATTATGCTTAAATTGGGTAAACAATTGTACTTATGTACCAATGGACCCACGAAAGGAGATTCCAGAATGAAACAGTATCCAGCGAAAAATATATTGAATATCGCAATTGCAGGTCATAGTGGTGCCGGGAAAACCAGCATTGCAGAGGCGATGCTGTACCTTTCGGGCGCAACCGACCGTTTTGGCAAGGTCGGGGAGGGAAATACGGTTTGTGATTTTGACCCGGAAGAGGTCCGGCGCAAAGCTTCCGTATCCACGGCAGTGGCTCCATTGGAGTGGAAGAACCATAAGATTAATCTAATCGACGCCCCTGGCCTGTTCGACTTTGCGGGAGGCATGGAAGAGGCGGTTCGCGCCGCAGATACCGTGCTGATTGCGGTTTCCGGCAAAAACGGCGTGGCGGTCGGTACGGAAAAGGCGGTGGAGGCGGCCAATAAACGCGGCCTGGCAAAGATTTTCTTTGTCAACGGCCTGTGCGACGAAAGCGCCCGTTTTTACCGTGTGTTCGAGGATTTGAAAGCGAAGTTTGGCCCATCCGTCTGCCCGGTTGTAGTACCGTATATTGTGGACGGGAAAGCGAACATCTACATTAATATTTTGGAGTATAAGGCATACGATTATCAGAACGGAGCGCCGGTTGAGGTGAAAATGCCGGACATGGGCACCCGTTTAGACGGCCTGCGCACCGCAATTTATGAAGCTGTAGCTGAAACCAGCGATGAAATGTTTGAAAAGTATTTCTCCGGCGAACAGTTTACCCCGGAGGAAGTGATTGTGGGCGTAAGCAAAGGCGTGAAATCCGGCACCATCTGCCCGGTGTTCTGCGGCGACGCGCTGCTCATGCGCGGTATGGAGCAGTTCCTGGACGGCCTGGTATGGCTGGCCCCGTCCGCAGAGGAAAAGAGCAGCGAAATTGCGGCGGATGTGGACGGCAACCCGGTAGAGCTTTCGGTGAGCGACGATGCCGCAACGGCTGCCATTGTGTTTAAAACCATTGCCGACCCGTTTATCGGCAAGCTTTCCTATTTGAAGGTGGTGTCTGGCAAGGTCTCCCCCGATTCTCAGCTGATTAACATGCGTACAGGCAATATCGAGCGTATTGGCAAGACCGTTTTCATGCACGGAAAGAAGCAGGAGGATGTTCCTTATATTGGTGCGGGGGATATTGGCGCCGTGCTGAAACTGCAGGGTACAGCTACCGGCGATACACTGTGCGCCCCCGCACGCAAGGTGACGCTGGACGGGATCGTTTACCCGAATCCGACGCTGTCGCTTGCGGTGCAGCCGAAAAAGAAAGGGGAAGAGGACAAAGTGGCGCAGGGAATTCTCCGCCTGGCGGAGGAGGACCCAAGCATCCGCTTTACCACCAATACGGAAACCCATCAGATGATTCTTTCCGGTCAGGGCGAACAGCATTTGGATGTGATTGTTTCCAAGCTGAAGACCAAATTCGGCGTGGAGGTGGTCCTTACAAAACCGCGTGTCCCGTACCGCGAAACCATCCGCAAAAAGGTGCAGGTGCAGGGCCGCTACAAAAAGCAGACCGGCGGCCATGGCCAGTATGGCGACGTGTGGATTGAGTTTGAACCCTGCGAAAGCGAAGGGCTGGAATTCGGCGAGCGCGTGGTCGGCGGTTCAGTGCCGAAAAACTTTTTCCCTGCCGTGGAAAAGGGCCTGCGCGAAAGCATCTTGAAAGGCCCCTTAGCGGGATACCCCATGGTCGGGCTGCGCGCCACGCTGTACGACGGCTCCTACCACCCGGTGGATTCCTCAGAAATGTCGTTTAAAATGGCGGCCAGCTTGGCGTACAAAAACGGGATGCCGCAAGCGAATCCGGTGCTGTTGGAACCGATTGGCACCCTGAAATGCGTGGTTCCCGATGCAAACATGGGCGACATTATGGGCGAGGTGAACAAGCGCCGGGGCCGCGTACTTGGAATGAATCCGGCGGGCGACGGAAAGCAGACTGTGGAAGCGGAAGTCCCCATGGCGGAAATGCACGATTTCAGCACGTTCGTGCGCCAGAATACGCAGGGGCGCGGAAGCTTTACGTTTGACTTCTGCCGCTATGAAGAAGCACCGCCGCAGGTGGCGCAGAAGGTGATTGAGGAAGCAAAGGCTGCGGGCGAAACGGAAGATTAATCAAGCGGGAGGCGGAGGCCTCCCGCTTTTTTTGTACCCAGGGCGCGAAATTCGCCGTGCCGGCAGGCTTTCCGTGGCATTTTTTGCCGATTCCCCGCATATTAATCTTCTGCAAGGGGGCGGTGAAATGTTTGTATGGTCTTTTAAAGCGGACCGAAGAAAAATCTGTATTATACTGGCAATTGTGCTGCTGGTGGTAACGGGGGTCATTATTCTGTTCCGAATCCGCAATGCCGAGCCGAGCGCAGCACCTGTGGGAAAAAAATACTCGCTTTCCGCCGCCACCAATGAGGAGCGCGTCGCGTTCCTCAGCCAGTTCGGCTGGAAGGTGAATGCGGACCCGCTGGAAACAAAAGACGTGATAATTCCTCAGACCTTTAACGCAGTGTATGAAAACTACAATAAAATTCAAAAGGAACAGGGGCTGGACCTTAAGCCGTACGCCGGAAAAACCTGCAAGCAATGGGTTTATGCGGTGACAAATTACCCGAACAACCCGGATGTCCGTGCAACGCTGATTGTTTATAACAACCAGGTGGTGGGCGGCGATTTAAGCACCACCGCGCTTGACGGTTTTATGACCGGATTTTTCGGAGAACAGCCATCCCACGATACGCTGACCCGTTCTTCCTCGGCGGCTTCGAGCAAAGCCTCGTCCGCTCCGGCATCATCGAAAGGTACTTCCTCCGGTGCGGCCGTGTCCTCAGCACCCGCAGCTTCCAAGCCTGCTGCTTCTTCCAAGGCTTCGAAGTCTGACCAAAGCGCCGTGGAAGAGGCAAAACCGAAGGCTTCTTCCACCATTCCAGCCAATGCGTGGCCGATTGACTGATTGACCCTGCGCGTGAAATTGGGTACAATAGAGGACGAAAAAACACAAGGACATTCCCGTGCCCAAGCAGGTTCGGGACCAAAAGATTGGAATGGTGAAACCATGGGCAAAGAACGGCTGGATAAAATCCTCGCTTCCCAGAATATCGCCAGCCGGCGGGAAGCCGGGCTGCTGATTCGGCGCGGCGCGGTTCTGGTAAACGGGGCGCCGGTTGCCAAAGCGGATTTCAAGGTCGACCCGGAGTTGGATGAAATTACCGTGAACGGCCGTATCCTGAACGCAAAAAAATACGTTTATTATATGATGAACAAGCCGGCGGGCGTTCTTTCCGCCGCGCGGGATTCCCGAGCAAAGACCGTGGTTGACCTGATTCCGCCTGGAATGCAGCGCCGCGGCCTGTTCCCTGCCGGCCGGTTGGACAAGGATACCGAGGGGCTGCTGCTGATTACCGACGACGGCGCGTTTGCACACCGGATGCTCGCGCCGAAAAGCCATGTGTTCAAGCGGTATGAAGCCGTACTGGAGTCCCCGGTTTCCGAAGGGGACGCAGAGCGCTTTGAAAAAGGGCTGGAACTGGGGGACATGACCTGTCTTCCGGCCCAGCTGCGCGTTCTGCAGGAAGGCCCGAACCCGCTGGTGCTTGTGCGGATCCGGGAAGGAAAGTTCCATCAGGTTAAGCGCATGTTCCTTGCCGTGGGGAACCGTGTGCAGCGGCTGAAGCGCGTGCAGATCGGGGCGCTTTGCCTGGACGAAGCGCTGGCCCCGGGAGAAGTGCGCGAACTTTCGCCGAAGGAAGCGGAATTGGTTTTTGAGCCGGATGGCAATCTATACGAAATTCACTAAATTTACAAAATAGTTTTGGAACCTCCTAATGGCAAAAATATACGAAATTATAAAGACCTTTTTGTGTTTTATAAATTATGGCTAAACACCGACTTTTATCTTTAGGCAAAAAAAGGCTGTTCAATTTCTCCCCGTTCTGATATGATTGTGTCATGAAAGAGAAGGGTGACCGCAAGGCATCCAGGTACGAGCAAATCTGTGTATTATCAGGAGGAATATTATGGCAAGTGTAGTCTTAAAGAATGTCTACAAGGTTTATGATGGAGGCGTTACCGCCGTTTCTGATTTTAATCTTGAAATTCAGGACAAAGAATTTATTATTTTGGTTGGCCCTTCTGGCTGCGGCAAATCCACAACACTCCGTATGATTGCTGGTTTGGAGGAAATCTCCAAGGGTGAACTTTACATTGGCGAAACCCTTGCAAACGATGTTGCGCCGAAAGACCGCGATATCGCAATGGTGTTCCAGAACTACGCCTTGTATCCGCATATGACTGTGTTCGATAACATGGCATTTGGCCTGAAGCTCCGCAAGGTTCCGAAGGATGAAATCAAACGCCGCGTGGAAGAAGCCGCCAGAATCCTGGACATTTCCCACTTACTCGACCGTAAACCGAAGGCTCTGTCCGGCGGCCAGCGCCAGCGTGTTGCTCTGGGCCGTGCCATCGTACGTGACCCGAAGGTCTTCCTGCTTGACGAACCGCTCTCCAACTTGGACGCAAAGCTGCGTGCACAGATGAGAACCGAGATTGCAAAGCTTCATAAGAGACTGGGCACCACCTTCATTTACGTTACCCATGACCAGACCGAAGCTATGACCATGGGCGACCGCATCGTGGTTATGAAAGACGGATTTATTCAGCAGGTTGACACACCGCAAAACCTGTATGATTACCCGGTGAACCAGTTCGTTGCCGGATTTATGGGTTCTCCGCAAATGAACTTTATCAACACCACCGTTGACAAGAAGGGCGACCAGTATGTGCTGAAATTCGGTAAGTACGATATCGCTGTTCCGGCTGCAAAGAATAAGGACGACGCACTGAAGAACTATGTGGGCAAAGAAGTTGTGTTCGGTATTCGTCCGGAAAATGTTCACGATGAACCGGAGTTCATTGCAAAGGCAACCGAAGGCATTGTGGAAGCGGATGTTGAAGTAACCGAATTGATGGGTGCAGAAACTTACCTGTACCTCAACTGCGAAGGTGCTTCCATTACCGCTAGAGTTGAGCCAACTTCCACTGCGAAGACCGGCGACAAGATCAAGATTGCATTTGATCTGAACAAACTCCACCTCTTTGACAAAGAAACCGAAAAGGTCATCCTTAACTAATTAATAAAACGATGGGAAGCGGCCGCGCCGAAAGGCGCGGCTACTTTTATAGTAATGCAATGTATGACTCACTCTTAGTTCGTTATAGGAAATATGTATGCTTTTTTTCATTGATTTTTCTTAAAAATTGAAATAAAATTTTTCGATATGGTTGAAAAATTAACTGAGTTTATGTAAAATGTATGTAGCATGTAATTGTCGGTCGAAAAGATTAGACATATTTGATAAAGTGAGGGAAAGCCATGTCAAACAGATTGTTTCAAGGGGTTATTCACCAGATGCGTGACGCGATTGACCGTACAATCGGCGTTATCGATGAAACCTCGGTGATTATAGCTTGCAGTGAACTCGGCAGAATCGGAGAAGTAAACGACAGCATCACTGCGGAGACGCTGGCAGCCCCGACTGCTTTTGTTGTGAACGGATATACGTACAAGTCTTTTGGCAGCCGTCCGCGGCCCGAATACGCAGTATTCGTTTCCGGAAACGATGCGGAAGCCAACCGTTATGCCACTTTGCTGGCTGTTTCGCTGAGCAGCATTAAGCAGTATTATGATGAAAAATACGACCGCAGCAACTTTATTAAGAACGTAATTCTTGATAATATTCTTCCAGGTGACATTTACCTGAAGGCGCGCGAGCTTCATTTCAATTCCGACGTGAGCCGCGTGTGCATGCTGATTAAGATTACCAATAAGTCCGATGTTTCCGCTTACGACGTGGTTCAAAATCTTTTCCCGGACAAGAACAAGGACTTTATCATTAATATTAACGAAACCGATATTGCGCTGGTGAAGGAAATCCGCACCGGCATTGAGCCTAAGGATTTGGAAAAACTGGCCGGTTCAATTGTGGACACGCTCTCCAGTGAATTTTATACCCACTGCGTTGTGGGCATCGGCACCGTGGTTACCGGCATTAAGGATTTGGCGCGTTCCTTTAAGGAAGCGCAGGTTGCCTTGGAAGTCGGCAAGGTGTTCGATACAGAGAAATCCATTGTCAGCTATGATCATCTCGGCATTGCCCGCCTGATTTACCAGCTGCCTACTACGCTGTGTGAAATGTTCCTGAAAGAAGTGTTCAAACGCGGTTCCATTGAATCCCTGGACCACGAAACCCTGTTTACCATTCAGCGCTTCTTTGAAAACAACCTGAATGTTTCGGAAACATCCCGTAAACTGTTTGTGCACCGCAATACGCTGGTTTACCGTCTGGAAAAAATTAAGAAGATTACCGGTTTGGACCTGCGTGAATTTGAAGACGCAATTGTATTTAAAGTTGCGCTCATGGTTAAAAAGTATCTTTCTTCCAATCCAACCAAGTTTTAACCAAATTTCATCAATGTCATAAAAAGATTACACAATTATTACAAATAAATTCTAATTGGGAATAATAAATCATAAGCCCATTGGTATTATGTAAACATGCCAATGGGCTTTGGTTTAGTTCAATGTCTCTGTATAAAAATGTCATCATTTATTGTGAAAATTACATAACACTTAAACTGGGAAATAACGTGACCGCACATCTAATACGACAGAACAAAACGGAAGCTTGCGTTTTCGAAATTGGTGGAAACGGGCCGCAGTCGGGCGGCTGGAGCATGTACGGAACGAGAATGAATAGAATGGGAAATATGGAGCGATTTCATGATTGAATTTCAGAATGTAAGCAAGATATATTCCAACGGGACACAGGCCCTGCGGAATGTTAGTCTAAAAGTGGACGACGGTGAGTTCGTTTTTATTGTCGGTTCTTCCGGCGCAGGAAAAAGTACGTTTTTAAAGCTGATTATGTGTGAGGAGCGGCCAAGCGAGGGCCAGATTATCGTGAATAATTTGGCGCTGGGCGACCTGAAACGACACGATGTGCCGTATTACCGTCGTAATATGGGAATTGTGTTTCAGGATTTCCGCCTGATTGACAATATGACCGTTTTTGAGAATGTTGCGTTTGCCATGCATGTAGTCGGCGCTTCTTCCAAAGAAATTAAAAAGCGTGTGCCGTATATTCTTGGGCTGGTGAACCTGCAGGATAAGCAAAAGTGCCACCCGAAGGAGCTTTCCGGCGGCGAACAGCAGCGTGTGGGTTTGGCACGTGCGCTCGTCAATAATCCGAAACTGATCATTGCGGACGAGCCTACCGGCAACGTGGACCCGGCGCTTTCTTTTGAAATCGTGGATCTGCTCAGCGAAATTAACCGGCGCGGCACCACGATTCTGATGGTAACACATGAACATACTCTGGTAAAACATTTTCATAAGCGTGTTGTTGAAATCCATGATGGTCAGATTGTGGCGGACACCGCTTCTCAGGAGGTGCCCCATGAAGATTAGAAATCTGAAATATCTTGGAATTGAAGGCATTAAAAATATCTGGATTAACCGCACCATGTCATTTGCCTCTATCGGGGTGCTGGTTTCCTGCCTGCTGCTGACGGGCGCGGCGGTGCTCTTTTCCCTGAACATCGACACCGCCATGAAAACGATTGAAGGCACAAATTCTATCCGCGTTTATATGAAGCAGGGCCTGCCAACTTTGACTGCGGTAAAGGCGGGCGAAGAAATTAAAAAACTGGATAATATCTCGAGCTGCGAGTTTATTCCCAAGGACGAGGCGATTCAGAAGTACATGGATATTTTGGGCGACGAGGATGGGACCATGCTCAGCGGAATGACCGGGAAGGACAACCCCCTGCCCGATGCGTTCAAGGTTTCGTTCAAGGATTTGTCCCAGTATAAACAGACGGCGGAGCAGATTAAGAAGATCTCAGGCGTGGATACCATTAACGATTATTCCGATGTGGCGCAGAAGCTGACGAATCTGGACCGCATGGTTACCACGGCCGGTTCTTGGGTTATTGTGCTGCTCAGTCTGGTCTCCCTGTTTATTATTTCGAATACCATCCGTGTAACCATGTTTTCGCGCCGGCTGGAAATCAGCATTATGAAATCCGTGGGCGCTACCAACTGGTTTGTGCGGGTGCCGTTTATTGTGGAAGGCATGATTATTGGTTTGATTTCGGGCGGCGTTGCAAGTCTTTTGCTGCACCTGATTTATCAAAAGCTGATGTCCTCTATTACTTCCATTCTACTTTTCTCACCGATTGATATCAGTTTGCTGTCGTGGAGACTTACGCTGATCTTTTTGCTGGCCGGAACCTTGTTTGGTGCGTTCGGCGGTATGATTTCGATTGGGAAATACCTGAAAAAAGAAGGGGGAGAAATCGTTGGCTGGTAAAGGACACGGGAAACGCGGAGTTGCACTGCTCCTTGCATTAACCCTGATTTTTTCCATTCCCGCAGCCACCACCGCATCGGCTGTTACCTATTCGCAGCTGCAGCAGCTGCAGAAGAAGCAGGAGGCTTTGAAGAAGGAGCAGAGCGCGAACGCGCAGAAGTTGAAAAATTTGAAAGCCGACAAGGCCAAACAGCAGGAATATCTGGAGACGCTCAATGCACAGACTAAAACCGTTCAGAGCCAGATTGATGTTTTGAACGAACAGATTTCCACGTTGGATCAGGACATTCTGCAAAAGGAAAAACAGATTTCCGAAAAACAGGCTTCTATTGATCAGAATATTATAAAGCTGAAACAACGGCTTCACGCCATGTATCTGACGGGTGAAGCCTCCAATCTGGAAATTTTATTAAATGCGAAAAACGTAGTGGACCTTGCCGACAAAACGCAGGCAATCGAAGCGATTACCAAGCATGATACCAATTTGATTAATACACTGAAGTCCGACATGCAGAGCATTAAGGACCAGAAAGCGGAAATAGAAGCGAACCGCGCCACAGTTGCGCAAGCTAAGGTTGCGCAGGACGCGAAGCGGAAAGAGCTGAAGGAACTTTCCAGCGAAACGCAGAGCACGATTCAGAAGATCAACCAAGATGAAGCCAGTACGCAGGAACAGCAGAAAAAGATTGCCCAACAGAACGCCGAAGTGCAGAAGGCGATGGACGAGTGGTTCCGCAAGTACGCTGAGGAGCACAAGGGCTCTTCCGGAAGCGGCGGTTATGTCAGCAAAGGCAACTTTATGTGGCCGGTTCCGGGCGTGAATACCGTGACTAGCGGATTTGGTTCGCGCTGGGGCACTGTTCACAAGGGAATTGATATTTCTGCCGCTGGTGTTTACGGAAAACCGATTGTCGCAGCGGATTCCGGCAGGGTGATTATGGCCGGCTGGGGAAATTACGGCACAGGTTATGGTGGATACGGAAACGTAGTGGCGATTGACCACGGCGGCGGGTACACTACACTGTACGGCCACTGCAGCAGGGTGGCGGTAAGCAAGGGCCAGCAGGTCACAAAAGGCCAGGTGATTGCCTATGTTGGCAGCACCGGCAATTCCACCGGACCGCACTGCCACTTTGAAATCCGTGTAAATGGTGTGGCGAAAAACCCGCTGAACTGGTTTGGAAAATAAGTTGCATACAGGATACATACCCCCTGCAGGGGCAGAGGGTTGTAAAATCAGGCTGCGGCGGAACGCCGGTGAATTCTGATTTTATTCTTGCTTTTCCTGCGTTTTCCATAATCCCCGATAGAGAAGGAATGATCAACCGATATGAGCAGAAAGCTTTCGTTGGGCGCCGCCGTCGCTCTTGTTGCCGTTACCGCGGCAATTACGGTTTCCATCACATACGACTATGCCATGAAAAATTTCAATGCGAAAATGGCGGACGTCAACGAACGGCAGGCCATGTATACCAAACTGAGCGAAATCGATCAGAAAGCCAGGCAGGAGTATATCGGCAGCATCGATGAAACCACCCTCAACGACGGTATCTGCGCGGGGTATCTTGCCGGCTTGGGCGATTCTCACGCCAAATATCTTTCCGCGGAAAAATACAAAGCCTATCTGAACAGCAATAATTCCAGAAGTGCCGGCGTAGGGGTGAAAACCGTACGCGACGCGGATGGGAACATGGAAGTCATTCAAGTGCTTCCGAACTCCCCGGCGGAAAAAAGCGGAATTAAAAAGGGCGACACCATTATCAGCGTGGATGATAAGGAAGTGGTACGCCTTACCTACGGCGATGCGCTGAACAAGCTGGATGGTATTACGGGTTCTAAGGTAAAGCTGGGAATTCTGCGTGGAACCTCCAATTCCGCTGCTGCTTCTTCGGCCGCATCGGGTTCTTCGTCATCTTCGGCGCCGAAAGGGCAGAACCTGATGATTACGGTGACTCGCGGGGAATATGCGGAGCAGACAGTCACATCCTCCGTGGTAAATGGAAATGTTGCTTATTTTAAAATTTCGGCGTTCACGGACAGCAATGCGCAGCAGTTCAACACGGCGCTTGCCGAACGTATGAAAGCCGGCGCTGCGGGTATTATAATAGATCTGCGGAACAATTCAGGCGGCAGCATGAAGGGCATGGCAGCCATGCTTGACACGCTGCTTCCGGCGGGCACAACGGTTAGTTCGCGCGACAAGTCCGGAAAAGTGACCGTGGAATACCGGTCGGATTCCAACGCAATCAGTTTGCCGGTCAGCGTGATTGTGGACCACAACACGCTGGGGGCAGGCGAAGTGTTCGCCGCGAATATCAAGGATTATAAAAAGGGACTGCTGGTTGGTGAGAAAACGGCCGGCTACGGTGCAAAGGAAGAAGTTGTTCCGCTTTCGGACGGTTCCGCCATGGTGCTTTCGGTTGCGGAATACCTCACGTTGAACGGCACTTCGTTCAACGGCAAAGGGATTGATGTGGATGTCGGCAAAACACTGACGCAGCAGCAGCAGAATCTTTTGATGAAAGACTCCCTGCTGGGCGAACAGGACCCGCAGCTGCAGGCCGCGGTTTCAGCACTGATTCGTCAGGGGGCCGCCGTGGACCAGGCTCCGGGTGCTTCCGCCGGAACCGACAAAACGGAAGGCACGGACTAAATTTCGAGAATTTAAATTTTTATTATATTGAAACGCTAATTGTTGACAGCGGCCAAACGGTTCACTATAATGTATTTATTGTTTTGATAACCCGACTGTGCTTTGTTCTGCGGAACAGGCCCGGCACGGGCATTTGCATGGAGAAGGTGGGATTCTGTATGGTGAAACAGGTAGTACTGACCAAAGAAGGCCTTGAAAAGCTTGAAAATGAGCTTGAAGAATTAAAAAGTGTTAAACGTAAAGAAGTTGCGGAAAAAATAAAAGTTGCGCTTTCCTTCGGCGACCTTTCGGAAAACAGCGAATATGATGAGGCAAAAAACGAACAGGCCATTATGGAGGCAAGAATTGCGGATATTGAAGTGATGCTGAAAAACGTTCGCGTGATTGACGAGGACGAACTCAGCAATGAAAATATCCACATTGGCTCCAAGGTGGAAGTGAGGGTCACCAATACCAAAACGGGAAGCAGCACGGTGGCCAATTATAAAATCGTCGGCTCCAACGAGGCCGACCCGCTTTCAGGAAACATTTCGGATGAATCCGTAGTCGGAAAATCCCTTTTGAATCATGGCATCGGCGATAAGATTTCGATTGAAGTACCGGCCGGTGTTATGGAATACGAGGTTCTTGCCATATCGAAATAATCCGACGGGCGGGCTGACGGTGTCATCCTGCCCTTTTTTGCTGTCCGGAGGCAGAACCAAACGGAACAAAGGAACAGAAAAGAACGATAAAGATCATAATAGGAGAGTTTAACATGAGCGAAGAGAATACCCGGCAGGGCGGCGCGCAGCCCGAAGAAACAGAGCAGGATTTAAACGAACTGCTTCGCATTCGCCGCGAAAAGCTGGCGGCCCTGCAGAAGGCGGGCAAGGACCCGTTCTTTGTGACCACCTGCCCGCGCGACACCAGCATGCAGGAAATCCGCGACCGCTTTGAGGAGCTGGAAAACCAGGACGTTTGCATTGCGGGACGCATTATGAGCTGGCGTGATATGGGCAAAGCCAGTTTTATGGATTTGTATGACCGCACCGGCAGAATGCAGGTTTACCTGAAAATTGACCAGGTGGGCGAAGAGTCGTACACCGAAATGAAGAACTGCTGGGATTTGGGCGATATCATCAGCGTAAAGGGCTATGTATTCCGCACCCGCAGGGGCGAAATCTCCGTGCATGCAAAAGAGATTCAGCTGCTTTCCAAGTCGCTGCTTCCCTTGCCGGAAAAATACCACGGTCTGAAGGACACTGACCTGCGCTACCGCCAGCGTTACATTGACCTGATTGTGAATCCGGAAGTGAAGGACACTTTCGTAAAGCGCAGCCAGATTATTAAGACCCTCCGCGATTTTCTGGATGACAGAGGGTACATTGAGGTGGAAACCCCGGTATTGAACACCATTCCGGGCGGCGCGGCGGCAAGACCGTTTATTACCCACCATAATACACTGAACATTGAAATGTATTTGCGCATTGCGACTGAACTGCACCTGAAGCGCCTGATTGTGGGCGGGATGGAGCGCGTTTACGAAGTGGGCCGCATTTTCCGCAACGAAGGCATGGATGTAAAGCATAATCCGGAATTTACAACCGTAGAACTGTATGAAGCGTATACGGATTACCACGGCATGATGGAGATTACGGAAAATCTGATTCATGCGTGCGCGATGAAGGCATGCGGAACCGACCAGATTACGTATCAGGGAGAGCAGGTTGACCTTTCTGTGCCGTTCCGCCGCCTGTCTATGAATGACGCGATTAAGGAATACACCGGCATCGACTTCCTTTCCTTCAAGGGCGACACGGAAAAGGCGCTCGCCGTTGCGAAGGAATTGGGCCTGCCCACTAAGAAGACCGACCGCTGGGGCGACATTATGTCTTTGGTCTTCGAAGAAAAAGTAGAGGAGCAGCTGCTTCAACCGACCTTTATTTACGATTACCCGGTTGAAGTATCCCCTTTGACTAAGCGCAAGCAAGACTGCCCCGAGCTGGTGGAACGCTTTGAGCTGTTTATTACCCGGCGCGAACTGGCAAACGCATATTCCGAACTGAATGACCCGATTGACCAGCGAGAACGCTTTATGCGGCAAATGGAGCTTCGCGCGGCGGGCGATGAGGAAGCGAATATGATTGACGAGGATTTCCTGACGGCGCTGGAGTACGGCATGCCCCCGACCGGCGGCATGGGCATGGGAATCGACCGCCTTGTTATGCTGTTAACGGACAGTGCCTCCATTCGCGATGTGCTTTTGTTCCCAACAATGAAACCAAAGGAGTGACCTGGATTGGCACGGGAAAGGTATCTGCTTCATGAGGAGGAGGAGACGATCAACAAACCCGGTGCGGAAATCAAGCTGACCACGCCGAAATCTAAGTGGGATAACTTTTGGTTTTACCACAAGTGGCATGTGGTGATTGGTGCGGCTGTGGTGCTTTTGGTGGCATTTTTTATCCGTGATATGCTGAACCAGGAGCATCCGGATTACCAAATAGGCGTGATTACACAGAACTCCTACACGGATACCGTCGTGGAAGCGCTGGAAAAGAAGTTTGAACAGGTGGGCGAGGATTTGAACCAAGATGGAAAAGTGCAGGTTCAGGTTAATGTCTACACCATTTCCGATTCTGACAAAGCAGACCCCAATGTGCAAATGGCTTCGGTTACAAAGTTTACTGCCGACCTGACCGAAGGAATGAGCATGATTTTCCTGACGGACGACCAGTCGTTCCAAAAACAGCAGAAGGCCAATCAGATGTTTGCGTACCTGGACGGTGCTACGCCGCCAAAGGACGAAACGGATTACACCAAAATGCGTGTTGCTTTAAAGGACTGCAAACTGTTCCAGAAGTTTGACATCGAGGCACCTACTGTGGAAGGAAAAGATTTTTTGGAAAATTTCAGCATTTCCATGCGTGTGATAAAAGGAAGCGCTGTGGAAGGCAAGGCAGACAAGGAAGCATATTATGCCTCCTGCAAAAAGATGTTTGATAAAATTATTAAAAGCGAAGGCTAATACATTACATAAAAAAGAAGGCATGATGGAAAGCGGCTTTACTCCGTCATGCCTTCTTTTTTGTTTTTCTCCGTAAACCTGTTTAACCCAGTACCCTGTATGACAACGGTGCCATAGCCTGCCAAAATCCATCCCTTTTCGGCAAACCGGCCTAGAATTCGGCTGACGGTGACACGCGATACGCCTGCCAGCCCCGCAAGGTCTTCGTGCGTGGCCTGAACCATTCCGTTTGCGTCCGCCAGCTTTAGCAGCAGGCGGGCAAGACGCTGATCGGCCTGAAGAAAGGTCATGGTATCCACCTGAGCCGACAGCATGCGGATGGTCTGCGAAAGAAACGTAAGAAGATTCATGGCAAGCTGTGGTTCCCTACGGAAACAGTCCAGTAGATTTTCTTTGGTAATGGGAATAATTTCGGAATCCACCAACGTTTTTGCGCAGGATACGCGGGGCATCCCGTCAAAGAAGGCGGCCTCCCCGAAAATGTTGCCGTGTTCCAGTACGGTAAGCGTTTTTTCCGTGCCGTTTTCTGAACTGAGAAAAATGCGGACGCGGCCGCTTTTCAGGTAATAAAATTCCTCTGCGTGGGATTCCTGCCAATAAACCATGGCGTTTTTCGGGTAATGCCGGGCAGGGTAATTTTTTTCCAGCACGCTCCAATCCAGACGTTTCTCCGCTCCGGTCATTGTATTCACGTCCTTCCCTTGCATTGCTGAGAAAAGTATTTCTGTTCCGAATTGTAACATATGATACATTCTTTTGGCAAGATTCCTGACATAATAAATAAGAAATAAAAAATGCTTTTCCGGGGCAGCGACAAAATATCTATGAAACAAGGAGGCATACCAATGGGAATGACGATGACTCAGAAAATTTTGGCCGCGCATGCCGGTTTAACGGAAGTGAAACCGGGCCAGCTGATTGAGGCGAAGCTGGACCTGGTGCTTGGCAACGATATTACTTCCCCCGTTGCCATTAATGAATTTGAGAAATGCGGGGCGTCCTCCGTCTTTGACAAAGACCGGATTGCGCTGGTGCTGGACCACTTTACCCCCAATAAGGATATTAAGGCCGCGGAGCAGTGCCGTCAGGTTCGCAACTTTGCCAATCGATTCCATATCACAAACTTTTTTGATGTGGGACGCATGGGCATTGAACATGCCCTGCTGCCGGAGCAGGGGCTGGTTGGCCCGGGTGACTGTGTCATCGGCGCAGATTCCCACACTTGCACCTACGGCGCGTTGGGTGCGTTTTCCACAGGGGTCGGCTCCACCGATATGGCCGCCGGAATGATTACCGGAAAGGCATGGTTTAAGGTCCCGTCCGCTATTCGGGTGGTGCTGAAGAACCAGCCTGCCAAATGGGTGAGCGGAAAAGATGTGATTCTGCATTTGATCGGGCGTATCGGCGTGGATGGTGCGCTGTATCGCTCACTGGAGTTTACCGGCGACGGGGTGAAACACCTTTCCATGGATGACAGGCTCTGCATTGCCAACATGGCCATTGAGGCAGGCGCGAAAAACGGAATTTTCCCGGTGGACGAGGTGACGCTTGCCTACACGACGGGGCGATTTCAGCGCGAAGCAGTGGTTTATGAGGCCGACCCGGACGCGGTTTACGACGAAACCGTAGAAATCGACCTTTCCCAGCTGCGCCCGACCGTTGCGTTTCCGCATCTGCCGGAAAACACGAAGACAATCGACGAGGTTGGAACCGTAAAAATCGATCAGATCGTAATCGGTTCCTGCACCAACGGGCGCATTGAGGACCTGCGGGTTGCCGCGTCGATTCTGAAAGGCCGTAAGGTCGCGAAAGACGTGCGGTGCATCATTCTTCCTGGTACGCAGGAAATTTACCTGCAGGCGCTGCGCGAGGGTCTTGCCGAAATTTTTGTGGAAGCCGGTGCGGTCTTCAGCACGCCTACCTGCGGCCCATGCCTGGGCGGGCACATGGGAATTTTGGGAAAAGGCGAGCGGGCGGTTTCTACCACAAACCGCAACTTTGTCGGGCGAATGGGGCACATTGAGTCGGAAGTTTACCTGGCAAGTCCCGCCGTTGCGGCGGCCAGCGCTGTAATGGGCTGCCTTGCCGACCCCGATCGGATCATGAAGGAGGAGGAAGAAAGATGAAGGCTCATGGGATGGTTCATAAATACGGGGACAACGTCGACACAGACGTCATCATCCCTGCACGGTATTTGAATACCGCATCGCACGCGGAGCTGGCCGCCCACTGCATGGAGGACATCGACCGGGATTTTGTGAAAAAGGTAAAGCCGGGCGACATTCTTGTGGCGGAGAAAAACTTCGGCTGTGGCTCTTCCCGCGAACATGCCCCGATAGCGATTCAGGCCAGCGGGATTTCCTGCGTTATTGCCGAAACGTTTGCGCGCATTTTTTACCGGAACGCCATTAACATCGGTCTGCCGATTCTGGAATGCGGCGAGGCGGCGCACGATTTGCAGAATGGCGACGAGGTGGAGGTGGACTTCAACACCGGCGTCATCCGGAACTTGACGAAAGGGAAAAGCTATCAGGCACAGCCGTTCCCGCCTTTTATTCAAAATATTATTCAAAAGGGCGGTTTGCTGAATAGCATTATGAAATAAAGAAATACCGCGGAGGGAGAAACTTCCTTTCGCGGTATTTTTATACTCTTTTTTCTTGCTTTGGAAAATGAAAACGAAGGTGCTGCTTTGTGCAGCGAGGGGAAAGAGAAACAAAAGCTCGGTATTCCTGAATATTCATAGGCATTCTGAAAAACTTTTATAAAAAATTCATGACTTTTCATAAATCTTATTTTATAATCAAAATAGATAATATCATCAGGCCCTGCTCCTGTTTGAAAGATTCGAACATTTGGTCTTTGTATACGGGCTCAGGCTGAAAAAGAGGGATGTAAAATGGCGGGAGGAAAAATATTAGTTGTCGATGACGATCAAAATATTTGTGAACTGCTCCGGCTCTATATAGAAAAAGAGGGCTATGAGGTGGTGATTGCCAACGACGGTCACAAGGCACTCGAGATTTTCGACACGGAAAACCCCGATCTGATTCTGCTGGATATTATGCTGCCGGAACTGGATGGCTGGCAGGTCTGCCGGGAAATTCGGAAAAAGTCCCAATGCCCGATTATTATGCTGACGGCAAAGGGCGAAGTGTTCGACAAGGTGCTCGGGTTGGAACTGGGCGCGGACGATTATGTGGTAAAGCCATTTGAGGCCAAGGAAGTTATGGCGCGTATTAAGGCTGTTTTGCGCCGGTTCGGCAAAAATGAGGACGAAACGGTGAAAGAGGTTAAGTACGACAAGCTTTCCATTAACCTGACCAACTACGAACTGCGCGTGAACGGACAGCAGATTGATACGCCGCCAAAGGAAATGGAACTGATTTATCATTTGGCCAGCAACCCCAACCGCGTGTTTACGCGGGATCAGCTTCTGGACGAAGTGTGGGGGTTCGATTATTACGGCGACAGCCGTACCGTGGATGTTCATGTAAAACGACTGCGGGAGAAACTGGAGGGCGTTTCCGACCAGTGGGCTTTAAAAACGGTTTGGGGCGTCGGGTACAAATTTGAAGTGAAAAATTAGGACCATGAGAGGTTCAGAAGGCAGGAGCAGACAAAACGATGCAGAAAACGCTATTTAAAAAATACCTGAGAATCACTTCGCTGATTATCGCAGTTAGTTTCTTAATTTTAAGCGTTGTCATGCTGGCGTTTGTCTCCGGCTACTGGAAGTCCGAAAAACGGGCGCTTTTACAGAAAAATTCACAGAGTGTCGCGGACATTGCAGCGGCGAGCGTAACCGCGGTTGATTCCAACGTTTTTATTCATAAGGGGCAGATGCAGGTCTTTGTCGATGCGTTTTCCGACAACACCGACGCGGATATTTTTGTGACGAATACCGACGGGGAGATGATCATTGCCTCTTACACGGATAAAACCAACGTGGACCTGACCAAACGAGTCAAATCCGATATTATGAAGCAGGTGCTGGCCGGGCGCTACACTGCCCAGGGGGATATGGGCGGCATTTACACACAGCCGTATTATACTGTTGGAGTTCCGATTCTGGCTTATGTCAATGGGCAGAAAACCATTATTGGGGCGGTGTTTACCTCCTATAATGTTCGTTCCTTTAACTCGTTCCGAATGGATATTCTTCGCGTATTCCTGTTTTCCGCGATTGCGGCGTTCATTGTTGCGTTCTGCGCGGTATGGCTGTTCTCCTACAATCTGGTTCGTCCGCTGCGCAACATGGCGGCGGCGGCGCGGGCGTTTGGCGAAGGAAACTTTTCCATCCGTGTACCGGTAACCGGCCAGGATGAAATCGGCGAGCTTGCTGTTGCGTTCAACAATATGGCCAGCTCCCTTGCTTCCGGTGAAAGCGTAAGGCGCAACTTCATTGCCAACGTTTCCCACGAGTTGAAAACCCCGATGACAACGATTGCAGGTTTTATCGACGGCATTCTGGATGGCACCATTCCACCGGAAAAGCAAAACCAGTACCTGAAGATTGTATCCCAAGAGGTCAAGCGCCTTTCCCGCTTGGTACGCACCATGCTGGACCTTTCCCGGATTGACAGCGGGGAGCTTCGGCTTCGCCCGGCACGCTTCGACCTGACCAATACGATTCTTGTTTCACTTTTGTCTTTTGAAAAACCGATTGAGGACAAAAAAATTGAAATCCGCGGTCTTGAAAATGCCGAAAGCCTTTTTGTTGACGGCGACCCGGATATGATTCATCAGGTTGTATATAATTTAATAGAAAACGCGGTCAAATTCACAAATGAGGGCGGGTACATTGAAATTACCATTTCGGATTATTCCAACCGTACGGTGGTTGCCGTTCAAAACAGCGGGCAGGGTATTGCGCCCGATGAACTTCCGTTGATTTTTGACCGTTTTTATAAAACCGACAAGTCCCGCAGCCAGGACAAAAACGGGATGGGCTTGGGACTTTATATTGTAAAAACCATTATCAGGCTTCATGGTGGGGAAATCTCCGTAAGCAGCGTTCAGAATGAGTTCTGCCGCTTTGAATTTTGGCTGCCGAAGAAAATTGAGGCAGTTTCTGCGGAGGAAACCACCCTTCCGGCCGAAAGAATAGAGAGAAAGGGAAAATGATATGCTTGACAACGATTATGGCAACCATTCTGGCGATCCCAAAGAACCATGGGAAAATGAGGATTCCAGCCTGAACGGGGAAGAAGAAACCACTAACGCGAAGGAATCTTTTGAGGAAGATGAAGAAGCGGAGAAAGACGCTGCGGCAGATGACACGCAGCCAATAGAGGAACCGCCCACCGCCGGAGAAGGGGATTCCCGGCAGGACAGCCAAAACCAGCAGAATCCGTATTACCCATATGGTTCCAATGGGAACAATCCATACTGGGGCAATACCTATGGAAATAACTCCTATGGAAGCGGCTCGTATGGGAACAACCCTTATGGGCAGTACCCCAACCAGTCTTATGGAAGCTACAATCCTTACGGCGGGTACCAGAACAACCAGTACAATCAGTATCCATACGGGCAGAACCAGTACCAGCAGCCGAACCGTCAGGGGCAGCAGTACTGGACCTATCAGCAGTACGGCGGGCAGTATTCCCAGCAGAACCCTCAGCCGAATCCACCCAGAAAGAGCAATACCGGTCTGAAGGTGTTCCTCTGGATTTTGGGCGTTCTAATTGCCGGTTCCGTATTGGGATTTAGTGTTTACAGCGTTTACACCTCCATTGAGCAGAAGAATGCAGCGCCATATTACAGCGGTGCCTCCTCACAGGCCGAGCCGAATCAGGATGGTTCCACGTCCGGCAGCGCCGCCGGGAATGCTTCTTCCGGCAGTGGTTCCGTGGAAAGCGCGGCGCCTGGGAACGGCACCAACCCGAACGGTTCCGGAATTGTGATTAGCCCCAAGCCGAGCGGAGACCCGCTTCCCGCCAAAGAAGTGTACCGCAGGGTGGTTCAGAGCGTGGTCGGCGTGGAAACGGAAGTTAACAATGCGGCAACAGGCGAAACCGGTACCGGACAGGGCACCGGAATTATCGCCACCTCCAATGGATATATCCTAACGAATGCGCACGTGGTGAATTATTCCCGTTCCAATAAAGTAACGGTGATTCTTTATAACAAGAAGGAATACGCGGCTACGGTCGTGGGCTATGATAAAACTTCGGACATCGCCGTTCTGAAAATTAACGCGAATGGTCTTAGCCCGGCAACGTTTGGCAATGCGGATCAGCTGGAAGTCGGCGATTCGGTTGTTGCCATCGGCAACCCAGGCGGCCTGAACTATGCCAGTTCGCTGACCGGCGGTTTGGTATCCGCCTTGGACCGTACCATTGAAAACCACAGCGACAACGGCATGACTTATATCCAGACCGACGCAGCGATTAACCCCGGAAATTCCGGCGGCCCGTTGGTGAACATGTACGGCCAGGTGGTAGGCATCAACTCGAACAAGATTGTCGCCACCGGTTTTGAGGGGATGGGTTTTGCCATTCCGATTAGCAAAGCGAAAACCATTATCGACGACCTGGTGGCGCGCGGCTATGTCAGCGGAAGAAGCCGACTGGGCATTACTGCAACTGAAATTACGTCGATTCAGGCGCAGCTGAGCGGCCTTCCGACCGGCGTTATGATTCGTGACATCAGCGCCGAAAGCGACCTGAGAAAATCGAACGTGCAGAAGGGCGACATCATCACCAAGGCGGACGGCCAAAAGATTTCCAGCTTGGATGACCTTTACGCCGTGTTGAGCAAGCACAAAGCGGGCGATGTGATTACCCTGACGATTTACAGCCAGACGACGGGCGATAACGGGAGCATCCGTGACGTGAAGACCAAGTTGCTGGAAGATAAGGGCGAAACACAGACTAAGTAAAGTTCCATTCAGAATGAATCAGGGTGCTGTAAAACGAATTTTCATTCGTTTTGCAGCACCCTGTATTTTGTGGAAGTTGTATTTCGATTTTTTAGATTTTGCTAAGCATCACTTTTTGGTGGATTTTAACTGGAAACCTGTTTTTGGCGGGTCTATTTTGCAGCACCGGACCAAACGGCGTTATCGGTTCGTGCCCAGATAAAACAAGGCGATGGTTCCGGGGCCGGAATGCGCTCCAATGACTGGGCCGACGTAGTTAATTAGAATGTTTTTTACACCAAACCGGCGCCGAACTTCTTCTGCAACAAATTCGGCGTCCTCCTGTGCATCCCCATGGCTGATAAACACGGTTTGCGAAGCGGGGTCCGTCGCCGTTTCCTCCATATGGTCCACCAGCGCGGAAAGGGACGCGCGGCGGCCTCGGACCTTGCCCATATTGATGAGGTGCCCTTCATTGTCCACATGAAGCACCGGCTTGATATTCAGCATGGTGCCGATGAGCGCCGTTGCGCCGGAAATGCGGCCACCGCGTTTCAGATGGTTCAGGTCATCCACGGTAAACCAGTGGCAGAGATGAAGTTTGGTTTCCTCCGCCCAGTCGCGGACTTCCTCAATGCTTTTGCCCTTCCGCTTTTCCTGTGCGGCAAGATACACCAAAAGGCCTTCCCCCAACGACGCACAAAGGGTGTCGACCGCAAAAACTTTGCGCTCCGGGTAAAGGGCGGCCATCTCTTCGCAGGCAAGCTTCGCCGCGTTATAAGTGTTGCTTAGGCCGCTGGAAAACGCCAGGCAGAGCACGTCCCGTCCGGATTCCAGAATCGGACGCATCGCGGAGGAAAAGGCTTCGATATTCACCGCGGATGTGGTACAGCTTTCCCCGCTGCGGATTTTGGAATAAAACTCGGCAAAAGACAGATCCCGCCCATCCAGATAATTATAATATTGTTTTCCCGAGAGGTTGAACGCAAGCGGAAGTACGGTCAGCTCCAGTTCCCGTGCCATTTTCTCGGGCAGGTCACAGGAAGAGTCGGTAATAATTACATAGTCGTTCATAAGCGGGCTCCTTTTATAGAGTGACATTATATTGTTTTATAATCATATGATTTTTATACTAGTTACAGTGTATCATGATCTGGATGTGAATGCAATGTATTATCATTCGATTTTATTGAAATATTATTTTTGATACCGTGAAATATCGTTACGAAAACAATTAAAAGCAAAATTCTATTTTGATGTACCTGCAAAAAGAACCGCCGGGACGGAAACAGACTTGTTTCCGTCCCGGCGGTTCCCTTTTATCAGGAAGATAAAAATCTTTGCCCCGGGTTAAGATGGGCATATGACGGCAGAATTTTGTAAGGAGGCCTATTACAGCTCTTTGTTTTGCATAATGGCATATGAAATAAAGTAGGAAATCACGAGAAGCAGAAGTGCGGCCGGAAGGGAAAACCAAAGAGCGGTTTCGATTGCTGCGTTGCTCAAAGACACGCTTTGGAACGATAACCCGGATTTATTGAAGGCAAATATCAGCACCGTCGGGATCATACAGATGACAAAAATCCAGATACGCGCTTTCTGCGTGCCAAATTTGAACAGAAGGGGCAGAAGGATAGCCATTAGTGCCAGTGCGACAGAAGACACGCAATAAACCGTCATTACAAATTCCATACTCATGTGGTTTCGGAATAACCCAGGCAGGAATGCAAGCAAAAAACCACTGAGATTCATGATTAAGGTTAGCACATAGCGGGACAGAACCAGCTGCCTTTTGGTAATGGGAAGGGACAAAGCATAGTAATTCCATTTGGAAATCTCATCGTAGGCAAACGCGTTCATCACCAGCATGGCGGAAAGTAAGACAACCATTGCCGAAAGGAAAGAAGCGCCGTCCTCCGATATAGCGAAAATAACCAAATAAATCGCAAAGACAAAAACAACGCGGGTCATGGATTTTTTGATGCTCAGCAAGTCTTTATAAAGCAGACCGATCATGGTTTTTCTCCTTTCACAAAGAAAAGCATAATGTCGTCAATGGAGGCATTGTCAACAACCAGATTGGGGTAGGCACGGCAGGCAGCCGCACGGTTGCTGACCAGTGCTTCGTATCCAAACTCATTTTTGCGCCATCGAATCAGGTCTTTCCGGTTTACCCGTTGAAAGTCCGCAGAACCGCATTTTAATATGCCGCAGCGGTAAATTAAATCGTCTTTCGAACGGTGGAACACGATTTTGCCCTCGTGAATAAAGGTGATGTAATCGGCGACTTTCTCCAAATCACTTGTAATATGGGAGGAAAAAAGAATTCCATGGGTTTCATCCTGTATGAAATCCAACAGCAGGTCGAGAATGTCGCTTCGAATGATGGGGTCCAGCCCACTGGTCGCCTCATCCAGAATAAGAAGGCGCGGCTTGTGCGCTAATGCGCTGGCAATAGACAGCTTCATCTTCATGCCCTTGGAATATTCCCGGATCATTTTGTCCTTTGGCAGTTTGAATTGCGCCAGACAGCGGGAAAACAGCGCATCGTCCCAAGTGCGGTACACCTTTTTCAGGATGGAGGCAATATCCTGCGCGCGAAATTCCCCATAGAAATAGCTTTCGTCGAATACCACGCCGATTAGTTCTTTAATTTTGCGTTCCTCCCGGATGTTATCCATCCCGAAGACCCGAATGTTTCCACTGTCGCGGCGGATTTCATTCAAAATTAATTTAATCGTGGTGGTTTTGCCCGCCCCGTTTTCGCCGACTAACCCCACAATGCTGCCGCAGGGCACGGAAAACGAAATGTTCTGTAAGTCAAAGGTCGGGTAATGCTTGCTTAAGTTTGAAATTTCCAGAATATTGTCCATAAATACCTCCGTTCACTATTCGTCACGGTAAAGCAGGGTGAGCAGCTCGGTAAGCTCGCTCAGCCCGATGCCCGCCTGTTTTGCCGTGTCCACGGCGTTTTGCAGGTAGCTTTCCACTTTGCGCAGCTGCTCTTCCCGGATAAACTCCGTGTTTTTGCGCGCGACGAAGCTGCCTTTTCCGGAAACGGTTTCAATGAATCCGTCCCGTTCCAAATCTTCATAGGCGCGTTTGGTAGTAATGACGCTGATGTGCAGTTCTTTTGCCAGAAGGCGTATGGAGGGCAGGGCGTCCCCAGCCTGAAGTACGCCAGTAATAATTAGGTTTTTAATTTGGTCGGTGATTTGTTCATAAATCGGCCGGCCGCTTGAGTTGCTGATAATAATGTCCACGGGTGCACCTCGTAACAGTGATAGTGGTGATACTGTATATATCGTATATATACAGTATCACCACTATTTCGATTTGTCAATAAAATTTTAATTTTTTTAGTTGCCCTGTTGGGGGCAAAAAATGGGCGAAAGGTACGGTGAGTTGAAAGGAGGTTTGCTCTTGGAAAAACAATCGCAGCAGCAGGAGAAAGCGCGGCGCAAACTCTACCGAGGCTACGAGAAGCTGGCGTTCGGCGGCATTGCCGACGCAGTGCGGCTGTTGTTTGTGGAAGAGCCGGACCTTGCGGCGCTGGGAAAGATGGACCTTTACAACATTGCGGAGATTAAGCGCCCCAAAGGAGGCGGGATGGAAATCAAATTTTTTGACCGAATCAAGGCGATGCAGTGTCTGGAGGAAATGAACGGTGAAAACGGAAAAAAGGCGGAAGCGCTTCCGTTGTACCGCGCGCTTCAGGAGTGTGTGCGTTCCTTTGGGGAGGAAACGCATGACAAAGCAAACGTTTCGGCGGACTGATTCCTCCGGCGGCACAAACTGCGTTGGAAGAAAGCCTGCAGGCAGGGGGAGGCGGCATCATGGAGTATAGCACGTTTTCCCAAAAACAGATGCAGGCGCTGAGCTGGTGGTGCCCGGGCAGCCCGTTTGAAGCGCGGGATGCAGTAATCTGCGACGGCGCGGTGCGCAGCGGAAAAACGCTCTGCCTTGGAATCTCGTTTGCTGCCTGGGCACTTTGGCGCTTTCAGGACCGTTCGTTTGCTTTCTGCGGCAAAACCATCCGTTCGCTGAAGCGCAACTTAATTACCACGTTGCTGCCCGCATTGGAGGACGCCGGGTTTTCCTGCAAAATGACGGAGAGCGAAAACCGGATGGAGCTTTCCTTCGGTGGGCGCACCAACCGGTTTTATCTGTTCGGCGGGCGGGACGAGGGTTCGGCCGCCCTGATTCAGGGCATTACGTTGGCCGGGGTGCTGTTTGACGAAGTGGCACTGATGCCGCGCTCTTTTGTAGAGCAGGCGCTGGCACGCTGTTCGGTGAAGGGTTCGAAGTTTTGGTTTAACTGTAACCCGGAAAATCCGCAGCACTGGTTTTACCGGGAGTGGATTTTAAATGCAGAGGGGAAAAACGCACTGTACCTGCACTTTACCATGGAGGATAATCCATCGCTCAGCCCGGAAATTCGGGCGCGTTACCGGGGACTTTATTCCGGAACGTTTTATGAGCGCTTTATCCTTGGAAAGTGGGTGGCGGCACAGGGACTGGTGTACCCGTTTATGACGGACAGCATGTTCTGTGATGTGCCCGCGCATTTTGAACGGTTTGCCGTTTCCTGTGACTACGGTACGGTCAACCCTGCCTCGTTCGGCCTGTGGGGGCTTTGTGACGGGGTATGGTACCGGGTGGAAGAGTATTATTTCGATTCACGCCGGGCCGGGAGCCAGCGCACCGATGAGGAGCATTACGAGGCGCTGGAAAAGCTGATTGGTACCCGGGCGGTAGAGCAGATTGTGGTGGACCCTTCCGCCGCCAGCTTTATGGAAGTCATCCGCAGGCACGAAAAATACGCGGTGATTCCCGCGCAGAACGATGTGCTGGACGGAATCCGGCGCGTGGGTGTTGCGCTGAAGCAGGGGAAAATCAAAATCTGCCGATGCTGCGCCGACACGGTGCGGGAATTCGGGCTGTACCGCTGGAGCGATGATTCCGTGCGGGACGCGCCGCGGAAAGAAAATGACCACGCGATGGATGACATCCGGTACTTTGTCACCACGATTCTGCACCGGGAGGATCCGTTTTTTGCAATCGCCGCACCGCGTGAGGAAGGAGAGGAGAACCGATTATACTGAGAAAACGAAAGGAAAAACAGGCTGCCCCGGCACAGACGGTGCAGGCCGCGCCGCATGACCAGCCATTTGCCGACCTGAACGGGTATGTTCCGCTCGCCTGCGGCGAGCGCAGGCTTTACGCGGCCCTGCGGGAAGCAGTTCCGGTGATTGACGCGGCCATTGATAAGATTTTGCGGCTTGTGGGGAGTTTTACCGTGCGCTGTGCGGACCGGGAAACGGAACGGAAACTGAATGCTTTTTTACGCACGGTCAAGGTAAATTCCACCCAAATCGGTGTGCAGAGCTTTTTAAACGGGTATTTATCCCAGCTGCTGACATACGGCAACGCGGTGGGGGAAATGGTTCTGGGCGGCGGCACGATTGCTGCGCTTTACAATGCTTCGCTGGACGATGTGGAGCTGAAAGCCATTTCCCCGCTGCAAATCGACGTGTACCGCCGCGAGGCCGGGGGAAGCGTGAAGGTGCGCTACCCGGAATTGGTGTTCTGCTCTGCGCTGAATCCGCTGCCGGGCAGCGCGCAGGGACGTTCGCTTTTGCATGGGCTGCCGTTTGTAAGCGGAATTCTGGTTCAGATTTACCATACCATCGGGGTGAACTGGGAACGGCTGGGCAACGTGCGGTTTGCCGTTACCTATAAGCCTTCCGGTGACCCGGGCGACCGCGCCTACGCCAGGGAGCGCGCACAGCAGATTGCCGGGGAATGGAGCCGCGCCATGCGCAAGGACAGCGTCAGCGATTTTGTGGCCGTGGGCGATGTGAGCATTAAGGCCATCGGCGCGGACAATCAAATTTTGGACAGCGAGGTACCGGTGCGCCAAATGCTGGAGCAGATTGTGGCCAAGCTGGGGATTCCACCGTTTCTGCTGGGACTGAGCTGGTCCTCAACCGAGCGCATGTCCGCCCAACAGGCAGATATTCTGACTAGCGAGCTGGAATCCTACCGCCGCCTGCTGAATCCGGTAATCGATAAAATCTGCGGGATGTGGCTGCGCCTGAACGGCTGCAGCGGCCTCTGCGAGATTTTGTGGGACAACATCACCCTGCAGGATGAAACGGAGC
Organism: Clostridiales bacterium; assembly: GCA_012839345.1. Lineage (GTDB taxonomy): Bacteria > Bacillota > Clostridia > Oscillospirales > Acutalibacteraceae > Caproiciproducens. Next base: position 234,718 of record DUNN01000003.1, read on the forward strand.
TCGCCAGCGCACGGCTGCAGAACGCGAAGGCGGCAAAGATTGAAGAAACGCTGAAACAGGGAAAGGAAGGAATTGCTTGAAAGAAGGAATGGTGCTGAAAACCGGACGGGCAGCCAATTCGGATGATATGGAAAAGATCAACCGGTATACCCGCCGCGAGTTTCAGCCGGAGGAGGTCTACACATTTTCCGTTGTGCTGTGCGACAACGAAATTGACCGGGACGGGGAACGGTTTACCGTTGAGGCGTTAAAAGCGCTGGCGGGATTGTTTTTAGGAAAAACCGGAATCTTTAATCACAGCATGCAGGCGCAGAACCAGACAGCGCGGATTTACGACTGCGCAGTGGAGCGGGACGAAACGCGCCGGACCAAATGTGGGGAAGCGTACTGCCGCCTGGTGGCGAAAGCGTATTTGCCGAACAGTGAAAAGAACCGCGATTTTATTCTGGAACTGGAAAGCGGAATTAAAAAGGAAGTCAGCGTGGGCTGCTCCGTTTCCAGCGTGACCTGCAGCATTTGCGGGGCCGACCTTCGGCACGGCGGCTGCTCACACGTGAAGGGAAAAACCTATAACGGTCAGGTTTGCTGTGCCGTGTTGGACGAGCCGACTGACGCATATGAATGGTCTTTTGTGGCGGTTCCGGCACAGCGGGAAGCCGGGGTGATTAAGAGCTTTTCGGGAATGGAAGAAGTGGAGAAGGCGCTTTCCGGAGGGGAAACCGTTACCCTAACCGGCGAACAGAGCCGCGCGCTGCGGGAAACGATGAAACAGCTGGAAAGAGAGGCTTCCTATGGCCGGGCATACCGCGCGGAACTGGAGAACGACTTTGTGAAGTACGCATCCGTGGCACAGCCGGAAATCCCAGCCCAAACGCTGCGCCGCGTAGCGGCCGGTATGGATCTGGACGACCTGAAATGCTTTGAAAAGGCATACCGTGCCAGGGCAAACGAGGCGCTGCCGCTGACCCCGCAGCTGTTTCGTGCGGAGAAAACGGAGCCAGCGGGCGGAAACGCCCCGTTCAAAATATAACTTATGGGAGGAATTGCAATGGAACTTTCATACAACGGATTTGGGGAGAGTACGGCGACCTTCGCCGTGACGGACGGAGTCACAGCGGAAATGCCGGTCAAGATGACGGCCAACGGTACCGTGGGTGCCTGTGCAGCGGGGGATAAATTCTGCGGTGTGGCGTTGAACACGCGTGGCGGATACGCGGCAGTACAGCTTTCTGGTTATGTGCGCCTGCCTTATACGGGAACTGCCCCCGCAATTGGCTATGGGAACTTCAGTGCAGCAGGGGAAAACGCCATCCAAATAGACGCGGCGGGCCGGGAACTGCTGGTGCTGGATGTGGACGAAACCGGGAAAACTTGCGGCGTAATCCTGTGAGGATCGGAAATTCAGGCGTAAGGCTAGCTTACCAAAATAAAACAGGGAGGAAATTAAATGGCGTTATATGAATCGATTAAATTGGAAAAGGGAATGTACGGCACGCCCGGAAAAAGCTTTACCGAGGTGCTGGAGGAGCTGGACCCGTCCGAAAATTACACCGGCACAGGGTTGGAAGGGCTGGACGCGTACCAGCGTCAGCTGAAACGCTTCGATATCCGGGTGGGCGGAGCGGATTCCGATCGGATTGAGAAGTTTTTTCAGACGGCGGATTCCGCTGCGCTGTTTCCGGAGTATGTTTCCCGTGCTGTGCGGCAGGGAATGGAGCAGGCGAATCTGCTTCCAGGCATTGTTGCAACGACCACAAGTATTAATTCTATGGATTACCGCACGATTACCTCGAACCCCGGCACGGACGACAAGTCCCTGAAGCCGGTTGCGGAGGGGGCAGCCATTCCCCAGACCGTGGTGAAGACGCAGGATCACCTGGTAAAGCTGCACAAGCGCGGCAGAATGCTGGTGGCCAGTTATGAGGCACTGCGCTTCCAGCGGCTCGATCTTTTTACCGTGACCCTGCGCCAGATTGGTGCCTATATTGCGCGGGCACAGCTGGGCGACGCGGTGGAAGTTCTTCTGAACGGTGACGACGGCAAAAGCCCTGCACAAACCATTGTTACGGCGGAAAGCAAACCATCCTATGCCGATTTGGTGAATCTGTGGGGCGCGTTGACCCCGTATACGCTGAACACCATGCTGGTTTCCACGGCAACCATGAAGGATTTGCTGGATATTCAGGAGTTTAAGGATGCAAATGCCGGGCTGAATTTCCAGGGTACCGGAAAACTGGCTACGCCGCTTGGGGCAAACCTGCTCCATGTACCGGAGCTTGCGGACGGAAAAATCATCGGGCTGGACAAAACCTGCGCGCTGGAAATGGTGCAGGCGGGCGGCGTGACCACCGACTATGACCGGTTAATTGACCGCCAGCTGGAACGTGCCTCCATCACGACCATCGCCGGATTTACCAAAATTTTTGACAGCGCCGTCAAGGTGCTGAATTACAAAGCGTAGGGTGATGGCGTGACGGAAGACGAAGTATTGGAACGGTTTGCGCTGATGGCCGACCTAAGCGCAGAGCGGGCGGAGAAATTCCGCCCGCTCTGCGGGGAAGCCATGACGGAAATTAGCCGGCGCGCAAGAAGTGATGACACAAACGCGCATAAGGCACTGTGCGCCGCCGCCGCGGCGCTGGCGTTTTACCGCTGGGCGCTTGCCGGCGAGGCAAACGGTCCCGCGGGGTTTGCTTTGGGAGAAGTGAAAGTCAGCAAAAACGGAACGGCTGCGGCTCTTGCAAAGGAAGCATGGAAAGAGGCGGAGGCCGCCGCGGCGCCGTATTTGGAAGACGACCAATTTTTATTCCGGGGGACTATGTTATGACGCAGCGAACTGTACTGGAACTCATACTCGAACGTTACGGGGAAGAGGTCACCTGCAATGGAGCCACGGTGCGCGCGGTGATTCAGCCGCTGCGAAAAACCTCGCCCCTTGCGGGCAGTTTACCGGAGGAATACTGCGACCAGATGCATTTCCTTTATATCGGACCGGCAGGAAAAAGCCCAAAAGCCGGCGACGTACTGAACACCGCGCGGCGCAATTACACCGTGCAGCGTGCGGACACATACCTGCTGAATGGGGAAGAAATCTACGCCTGGGCGGTGCTAAAGCCGCTTGCCCTGGATGCCGGTACAGCGGTAACGATAGCAGCGCAGGGGGTGACAATTGCAACTGCCCTGAGTTGTGAGGAAAAAGCCTTGCAGGAAAGCGAACCCGTATCCGCGTGGGGCGAGCCGGTTCCCGCGGCGGTGGCGGCGGGAACCATCCGGTACGAATTAATACTGCGCAATATCCGTCCGGTAAAGGATTCGGATTTGTACGCGGCAGCGGATTTTACCGTAACAGTTGCCCGGGAGGGGAGGAAAGTCATCTATTCCGGATGCCGGTGGAAAACGCTGTGCTCCTCCGGGCAAGCCGGGGAACGCACGGTGCGGACCATGGAACTGTATGCCGCCGCGCGTACGGAGCAAAAGGAGGAGGATTCCCATGAATGATGAAGCACAGGAGCTTTCGGAACGGATTCAGCAGGACTACCTGCGGTATCCACGACCACTAACAACGGAGGAGACGTGACCGCCTTCTTCGGTACGCCGGCAAAATTCAGCCGAAAGAGAAAGGATGGTCGCAATATGAAGCTGCAGCCTATGAGCTATAAAAGCTATGTCTGGCCCGTTAACCCGGAAACGGTGCGGATGGAGGCAGCGCGCAATCTGAAGGAAGTGGCCCTTCCCTTTTCCGGCAGCGTGGTGCAGGATTTGGGGGCCGGCAGGCGAATGGTTTCAGGGGCGGGGCGGTTTACGGGGAGCACCTGTCTGGACGATTACGCCCAGCTGGAATCGGTCTTTGCGGCGGGTGGGAGCGGCGTGCTCCGCCTTCCGGGGGGACAGGTGCTTTCCGCTGTGTTTTCCTGCCTAAAAATGACGGGAAAGGCAGGCCCCGACTGCATAACCTATGAGTTTACCTTTCTGGAGGACGCTGCCGGTGCAGAGAAAGCTGCCACACAGTGCGGCGGTGTTTATATCTGCACCGGGGGTGAAAACCTGTGGGCGCTGGCGAACCGGTATGGAACGACGGTGGACCGCCTGCGCGCGATAAACCCCATGATTCAGTGGCCAAACCATCTGAAAGCAGGATTAAAGGTGGTGCTGCCTTGAATTATATTGGGATTTTGCCGGACGGCACGGAGGTTCGCCTGCCACAGCCTGTTCGTGTGAGGCTGAGCCGGGAAGAGGACGCGCCGGCGGACGGCTTTTCCGGGGTGTTTCCGCTGCAGGCGCCGGTTGGTAATATTACGTCACTGCGCATATATGGTCGGGATGGAAGCCTCTGTTTCGACGGTATTACAGATGACTGGAAAGTTACCCGCGCGGACGGGAATTTTTTAACTCTGACGGCGCGAAGCCGTGCTGCGCTGCTGCTGGACAATGAGGCGATTCCCCAAACCTACTGTATGCCCTCACTCTCCACCATTTTTCAGCGCCATATTCAGCCCTATGGTTTTACCGGATTTCGCGGCAGCAAAAAGATCTTTTGCGGCGCGTTGTCTGTAACAAAAGGAATGAGTGAATGGCAGGCCGCAGAACAGTTCTGCCGCCAGTTTTTGCATGTAACCCCCAGAATTCATGACGGAGTTTTCGACGCTTCCGGAGAGATCCCTTCGGGGCAGATTTCGTTTGGCACGGGCGGCGTTCCGTATTCCGCATTGGTCATACACAACCGGTATGCGGAGAAAATTACCGAATTGCTGGCCCAGGGTGGAACGGACGGCACATATTTTTGCGTTGCTCGGGATACGGAGGCCGGATTATTGGGGATCCGACGCAGAAGGTGCCTTACATTGGGGCAGAATGCGAAAAATGTGCTGCGCACCGCTCAGAAAAAATCATTTTCCATTTTGTTGACCTGCCCCGGGGAGATCACTGCCCGGCTTCTCCAAAGCGCTCAGTTCACAGAAGTAAACCCGGAACTGCCTAGGGAGCTTTATGTGGCTGGAATTGAGTATGTGCTGGGCACATCGGGCGAGTTTACGCAGTTTGCATTAAGGAGGCGCGGGTAATGTGGCTTTCGCGGCATTTCATTGAGAAGGAAAGGACCCAACCGGCGGCGGAAACGGCACAGGTCACGGGATATGCCTCTATGCTGGGAAACGGGGATTACCGCGGTGTGCCGACCACCGCACCGTGGGGAATTGCGTTTGCCCCGCCCGCCGGGGCGCGGGCGGTTTTGGTAAAGACGGAATCCGGAACAGCCTGTATCGGCGTGGTTGGCGACCACAGGGAGATTCAGCCCGGCGAGCTGCTGCTTTATTCCTCGGGCGGCGCGGAAATTTACCTGAAAAACAGCGGGGAAGTAGTAATAAACGGGCAGACATTTGCCGCGAAAAAGGGGGAATAAGATGGATACACTGCTGCAAAATGGTGATTTTGCCCCCGGTTCAACCGGAAAACCAATACCGGTGACCGGCACGCGGGAACTGTTTCAGCGCGCGATGCTTCGCCTGACCGTACCGCTTGGCTCCTTTCCCTATGACGCCACCCTGGGCAGCCGCCTGTATACGCTGCATGCGGAGGAACCGGATTTGGAAAGCCGGGCTCTTGCCGCCGCGCAGGAAGCGCTGCGTCCGCTTGGTACCGTTGTGGTGGAAAGTGTGCGGCGTGTGGATGGGGAAACTCCGGCACTGGCCATTCGGTGCAGGTGCGGCGAAGAGGAAACGGAAATTGAGGTGAAGCTTTGATGGACAGTTATGAAACCATCCTTTCCAGAATGCAAAATAAATTTACATCCCTTGCGGGGTATTCCCCCGACGAGGCGTCGGACATCGGCATACGTATGAAGGTGCTTGCGGGGGAGGTTTACTCGCTGCACAGCGCGCTGGAATGGTTAAAGCAGCAGACCTTTGCCCAGACGGCGCAGGGGGAGCAGCTTGACCTGCGTGCACAGGAGCGCGGAATTACCCGAAAGGCGCCGGTAGCGGCGAAAGGAACGCTGGTCTTTTCCCGTGCCACGCCGCTTTGGTACAGTGCGGTGGTGCCTGCCGGTACAGTGTGTTCCACGGCCGGGGAGAACCCGGTTCGTTACGTTACGCTGGAGGATGCTGTTCTTCCGCAGGGCCAGCTCACGGTGGCCGTACCCGCAAAGGCGGAAAAAGGGGGACGGGAGGGAAACGCGCAGCCCGGCACCATTACGGTTATGGTAACGCCGCCCGCTTCCATGGAAAATGTGACCAACCCGCAGGCGTTTACCGGCGGGGAGGACAGTGAAAGCGACGGTGAACTGCGCACCCGCCTGCTGCAGAGTTATTCCGGCAGGAACAACGGAGCAAACGCGGCGTTTTACCGGGAATTTGCACTGCAGTACGACGGGGTGTATTCCGTCGGCGTGATCCCGCGTGAAAACGGGCCGGGAACGGTCGGCGTCTACCTTGGCGGCCGTGGCACCACCCCGGCGGACGAGGTGGTGGCACAGGTTCAAAAGGATTTGGACAAAGCGCGTGAAATCAACGTGGCGGTTCATGTGGCAGCCGCGAAAACCATTTCGGTTGATGTGCAGATTGCTGTGCTGCCGGCTAGCGGATATTCATCCGAAGAAAGCATTGCGGCTGCGCAGAATGCAATCAAGGCGTATTTCAGGGAGCTTTCGGTGGGGGAACCGGTGCTGGCGGCGGCTATGGGGGCATCAGTTCTAGCTACCGGAGCAGTAAAAAACTATGCGTTCACCTTTTGCGACCGCAGTGTGGCCGCCAATGAATTGGCCGTGAGCGGAGTACTGACCGTTTTGCCCTTAGGAGGTGTCGCATGAACGCGTTGGAATCCATGACCGCCGCGCTTCGCACAACCGGAATTTATGCATTGACGGGAAAAACAGTCGTGGACATTGAATTGCAGTCATACGCGGAAGAATTAAATTTGCTTTACGACGCAATTTCTTTGCTCGAAAAGGAAAGTTTTGCCTCAACCGCATGTGACTATGGCCTTTGTAGCCGCATGCGGCAATACGGACTGCCGCAGCTGGATGATCCGGAACAGAACCGCGCTGCGGTGCTGGCGATGGGTGCGGTAACGCCGGAACGCTGTTCAAAGGACGACCTTGCCGACGCGTTGCGCGCAGCGGGACTTCCCTGCGATATTGTGGAAAATCCCGCGGGTCAGGCGCTGTACCTCAACTGCCCGCAGGAAATGGCCGATGAGGATACGCGAAATGCAGCGGTGCGAACCGCCAAATTATTCCTTCCGGCTCATCTAAATGCGGAACTGGATTTCCGCAGCATTTCATGGGATACTATTGACCGGGCGGATGCGTCCTTCGATGAGGACGATGCGCTTAACCTCACCTGGGATGCGGTTGACAGCTACCAAAATGCCGTTGTGCGGATTTAAGTTCCAATTGAAAAGTGGATGATAAGCTGGTCGGGAAAATAGAAATGTATCACGTTTCAACCAAAGGGGAGGAAGTTATGCCGACAAATCATAAAACCAGCCTTGGGCTGAACAGCTGGCTGGGCACGGATAAACCAAAACGCATCGATTTTGTGGAGGACAATACCTTGCTGGACAGCCTACTGACCGCGCATTTTAATGATACTGAAAAACATTTAAGCGCGGACGACCGCACCATGCTGTCACAGGCCTTTGTAATGGGGAATTATCTCGGTGATGGACAGGCCCAACAGACGATTACCATGCCGTTTGAGCCGCGCATGGTGCTTGTGTTTTTTATGAACCGACCCGCAATTTATTACCGTTCCAGCGGCGGATATTACGAAAATAACTTCGCTATTGCCCTGAAGGGAAGTGCCATGGGCGGGGCGCGTCTGAACGGAGCCACCTTGACGGTAAGCGAGGACCAGACGGCTCCTGCCGCAGGGGGAATCCGCATGAATCTGAATAGCCAGGACAGTGCCTATGCTTATGTGGCATTTCGGTAAGAGTCTTAGAATTGCTTTTTTACAGAAAGTACGATAAGATATAAACAATGTTAGAAATTGTCGAACTTTGTCTGGAGATGAATGGATGGACTGGTACGAAAATGAGGAAAAGCCAGAACGTGCGCTGCTGGTGGAACTGGATACCGGGGAATTTGATGCGGAGGCGTCGCTGGCCGAGCTGTATGAACTAACGCGCAGTGCGGGAGCCGAGCCGTGTGGAGCAATTCTACAGAAGCGGCCCTCTCCGGATACAGCGACATGCGTCGGTTCCGGCATGATGGAAGAAATCGCGGAATTCTGCCGGAATCATGAAATTGATCTGCTGATTTTTGACCGTGAACTGACCCCAACACAGCTGCGTAATATTGAAGCTGTAAGTAAAGTTCGCGTGGTGGACCGCACCATGCTGATTCTAGATATTTTCGCCCAGCGTGCCAGAAGCAGTGAAGGCAAGCTCCAGGTGGAGCTTGCCCAACTGAAATATATGCTCCCGCGGCTGACGGGCAAGGGAACTGGGCTGTCCCGACTGGGCGGCGGAATCGGCACGCGCGGACCAGGCGAGAGCAAGCTGGAATCCGACCGTCGGCATATCCGCCGCCGGATTGACACCCTGAATGCACAGCTGGCCGAAGTAGAGAAACATCGGGAACAGATTAACCGCCGCCGCAGGAAGGACGGCATTGTTACCGTGGCGCTGGTAGGGTATACCAACGCGGGAAAATCCACGCTGATGAATACGCTGACGCAGGCGGGCGTTCTGGCGAAAAATATGCTGTTTGCAACACTCGACCCAACCGCCCGGGCGCTGAAGCTTCCCAGCGGAAGAACCGTGATGCTGATCGATACGGTTGGCTTGGTGCGCCGGCTTCCGCACCAGCTGGTGCAGGCGTTTCACTCCACACTGGAACAGGCGGCTACTGCGGATATTATTTTGAATGTCTGCGATGCGTCCAGCCCGGAAGCGCCGGTGCACCTGGAGGTTACCGAGAAGCTGTTGGCGGAACTCGGCTGCGAGGGCCGGCCGATTATTCCTGTGTTGAACAAATGCGACGCGATGCCGCAAAACACGGTGATTCCGTTTATTGGCAATGCGGTGCGTATCAGCGCACTAAGCGGGATGGGCATCGATCGTCTGTTGGAGGCGATTGAAAACGCCCTGCCCGAGAAAAGCCGGAGGGTTACGCTGCAGCTGCCGTTTTCCAGAAGCGGTGTGGCTGCGCAGATTCGCCGCAAGGGAATCGTGGAAAATGAGGAGTACAACGCTTCGGGGCTGATGCTGACGGCGCAGATTCCCCCGGATTTATACGAATCGGTAAAAGAATATATTGTGGAGTAAACAATTCCGCGCAGGGCTTTTCGACAGAGAAGCTGCGCGGTTTTTTGCACTGTATGATTAATAGAAATGAAAAATTAAATCAAATTAATTAATTAAATGTAATATTCAGGAGCAACTTCAAGCGATTTTTAAAATATAAAAATTATTTATATACTTTATTAATAAACAAATTGGAAAACAATTTAATAAAACTATTGAAATTTTACTTATATTATGATATTATTGTTGATAGTTAAATAAAAACTTACTACTTAATTAAATACTTAACTAAATAAAACATCGAAAACGCAGATGGGTTTGGAAATGGTTGCTATCTGATTCCAGCGGAATCGGGTTCAATAAACTTAATACATCTATGAAGGAGGATTACAATGAAAAGGTTCAGACAATTTCTGTGTGTGTTTGTTTCGGCAATCGTTCTTTTATCCGTTCTTGCGGGATGTGGAAATGCGGGTACAGCTGATAATCAGGGAGGGGGTTCTTCCGGTGATTCGAGTGAATCGGCCAGTTCTTCCAGCGTAAAAACTTCCACATTTGGGAACACAAGCGGTTCCAATGTGACAACGTTTGAAATGTGGACGTTTGTTGAACTCCATGGGCAGCTTTACAAGGAGATGGCAGAAGAATGGAATAAGGCAAATCCGAACGAGCAGATCGCGATTGCTCTGACGGTGATGCCTTATGACGATATGCATAACAAATTGATGTTGGCTATTCAGTCGGGGACGGGCATGCCAGATATTTGCGATGTGGAAATCGGAAATTTCCCCAAATTCCTGCAGGGGGACATCGCCTTTATGGACCTAACCAAATATATAGACCAATACCGCAGCAAGATTGTTCCGTCCCGTATTGAAGTCTACTCGAAAGGCGGTAAAAATTATGGTGTTCCTACGCATGTTGGTGCTACTGTTGCGTTTTACAACACCGACATTCTGAAGGCGGCCGGGGTGGATTACAAGACCATTAAAACCTGGGACGATTACGAGGCAGCAGGTCTGAAGGTAAAAGCGGCCGGCCATATCATGGGTGTGGCGGAAACCAACAACTCGGCTATTTTTGATATTATGCTCGCGGAACAGGGAGCCGATAAGACTGATTCCAGCGGCAAGCCAACGTTAAATACGCCGGAAGCGAAAAAAGCCCTTACCCTGATGAAAAAGTTTTATGATGAAGGTATTGACAAAACCATTCCTGGCGGACATCCCGATACCGAAGAAGCATATGGGGCTTTGAGCAAAGGAGAGTATGCCACGGTAATTCGCCCGCTTTGGTACATGTCCCGTTACCTGAACTATATGGATGACTTGAAAGGCAAAATTGCCATTGCGCCGGTGCCGACATTTAAGGACGCAAAGTATAATTCGTTTGGCGGCGGCGGTACGGGGACCATTGTTTCGAACAGCGCGAAAAACAAGGATCTGGCCGCACGCTGGCTTACCTGGGCAAAGCTTTCGGATGATGGCGAAAAACAAATCTGGAATATTCTTGGATTCGACCCCTGCAACACCGCTCTCTGGAACGATCCATCCATTACGCAGGACAAAAACAATAAATATCTTCAATTCTTCCAAACCAATCCCTTTGACGTTCTGAACGATATTAAGGACAGCATGGGCATTATCAAATCCACTATCGGCGTTCCAACGGTGAACAACATTCTTTGCAACACAACTTTGGCAGATGTTTTGAAAGACGACGGAGCGGATCCGAGCCAGGCGCTGGAGGATGCACAGAGCCAGGCAGAAAATGAGCTGGCAAACAGTTGACCGCGGGGGGCGCGTTTAAGTTGCTGATGAACAGGCTTTCATACTAGCCTGATGAGAAAGTAAGCAGATTGGGGCCGTCGTATTTAGCAAAGGCTTGTCCAACACACAACGGTAAATTCTGCTTCTGCGGCGGCCTCGATTGTTGTAAGGAGACTGATCTACCTATGTTACGGATAAAGCGATTTTTCTACAATCAGAAGGTAGCTCCGTATATGTTTGTCTTGCCTTTCATTATCATTTTTTGTGCTTTTTCGATTTATCCCATGATTAACACAATTTTAATGAGCTTTCAAAAGGTGCTTCCGGGGCAGACTCATTTTATCGGAATTAAAAATTATACCAGGCTTTTTTCAGATAAAACATTCTTTATTGCGTTGGAAAACAGCATCAAATACATGGTAATTACCTGTGCGCTACTGATTCCGTTCCCCATGCTGTTTGCGGCAATGGTAAACAGCAAACATATGCCGTTTCCAAATTTTTTCAAAGCGATTCTGTACCTTCCGGCGCTTGCGTCCGTTGTGGTATCAGGCACAATATTTCGGCTAACATTCAGTGAATCCTCGGATTCGCTTATGAATGAAATCATTGGTCTGTTCGGTGCTGCTCCGATTCAGTGGCTTCGGGTATCCAGCACCGGGTTTACAGTTCTGATTGTGCTTTGTTGCTGGCGATGGACTGGTGTAAACATAATGTATTTTATATCCGGGCTGAAAAGTATTCCGCGGGAGCTATACGAATCGGCAGAGATAGACGGTGCTTCCAGCGTACAGCAGTTTTTCAAAATCACCGTGCCGCTGCTGAAACCTACGACGATTTATGTTCTTACCATTTCAATCTATGCAGGTCTGGCAATGTTTACTGAAAGTTTTATGCTTTGGAATGGAAACAATTCTCCGCGCAACATGGGTCTTACCATTGTGGGGTACCTTTACCGGCAGGGAATTGAAAAGAACGACCTGGGCTATGGTTCCACTGTAGGAATAGTTCTTCTGGTTGCCGCCATGATCATTAATGTGGTGCAGCTGAAGCTCAACGGCCTGTTTAAAAAGGAGGCGATGTAATGCGTACTGCGGAAGAAAAACTGACCGAATACGTATCGGCGGATGTGCGGAAAAAAAGTAAAATCTCTGCCGTTTCTGTTTTTTTGGTTGCGTTTTTCACGCTGATGTGTCTGGTTACCATCATGCCGATTTACGCCAACTTCATCGCTACTTTTAAGCCCGGCAAGGAACTAATTCAGCATGGTCTGAATCTGAAAATTCAACCGGATATCATGTCCCTGAAGCAGTGGATTTTCCTGTTCACCGGGAATCACCAGTATTGGCCGTGGTTTTGGAACAGCCTGGGACTTACCTTGGTGCAGGTGGTATGCGTTCTGTTTGTTTCCGCCTTTGTCGGGTATGGGTTTGCTTGCTATGACTTTAAGGGAAAAAACGCGCTGTTCTTGTGTGTTCTTTTAACTATGATGGTGCCCTTTGAAATTCTAATGCTGCCTCTGTATCGGGAGATCATCGCGCTGAAAATGGTGAACACCTGGAGGGCAATCATTTTGCCCGGACTTGCAAATGCTTCTACCATCTTTTTCTTTCGGCAGTTCCTCACGGGCATTCCCAAAGAAATTATAGATGCAGGCAGAGTAGATGGATGTTCGGAATACGGAATTTACTTCAAGCTAATTTTACCGGTTATGAAACCAGCGATTGCTGCAATGGCAATTCTTCAGGGTATGGGGTCATGGAACAATCTGTTGTGGCCGCTGCTCGTTTTCCGGGAGGCCAAAAAATTTACGTTACCAATAGGATTGAATACTCTTTTGACCCCTTATGGAAACAACTATGATTTGCTGATCGTAGGCGCCTTTTTCTCTATTGTCCCTCTGTTTATTCTGTATGCCGCATTCCAGAGGTTCTTTGTAGAAGGCATGACGACCGGAAGCGTGAAGGGCTAAAAAAGCAAGGATTTATTTATACGGCTGTAAGCTGCGGCCCAGCGGCTTAATCCGCGGTTGCCATGGCGAAAAAGTCTCCCCTTTTTGGATGCCTGTGCTCAGCGGAAAATGATTTTCAGCAGAAAAGGAGAAAGTAGAATGAAACGGGCGAAAATACATATTGAAAAGGACTTTGAACTTGCAAAAACGGACGACCGCTTGTTCAGTTCCTTTCTGGAGCATTTGGGGCGCGCAGTTTATACCGGTATTTTTGAACCGGGTCACCCGTTGGCGGATAAGAACGGATTCCGTACGGATGTCCTGCAGCTGATTCACGAGCTGAACATTTCCCATGTTCGGTATCCGGGTGGAAATTTTCTTTCCGGGTATGACTGGAAGGATGGAATCGGACCCAAGGAAAACCGGCCCCGCCGGTTGGACCTTGCGTGGCGATCGATTGAAAGCAACCAGTTCGGAATCAATGAATTTTACGACTGGAGTAAAAAAGCGGGTACACAGATTATGGGTGCGGTCAACATGGGTACCGGTACGCCGAAAGATGCCGGAGAACTGCTGGAATACTGTAACTTTCCAGGGGGAACATATTGGAGCGACCTGCGCAAAAAGCACGGCCACCCGGATCCGATGAACATTAAACTGTGGTGTATCGGAAACGAAATGGACGGGGAGTGGCAGATTTGCCACCTGGATGCGGATGATTACGGGAAGAAGGCTGTGGAGACAGCGAAAATTATGCGCTGGATCGACCGTGACATTGAACTTGTGGCATGCGGCAGTTCCACAACGCTGCAAAAGTCGTATCCGGAATGGGACCGTAAGGTAATGGAAAACACCTATGACTTCGTGGATTACATATCCTTGCACCGGTATTATGAAAATGAAGGGAACGACTTCGATTTTCTGGCCTCCTTCGTCGATATGGACCAATTTATCCATACCCTGACCGGAACAGCAGATTATGTCAGGGCATTGAAGCGCGGAAAAAAAGATCTCTGTTTCTCCTTTGATGAATGGAACGTCTGGTATCAGCACAATCAGACATGCCGGGATTGGATGGAAGCGCCGGACCTGCTGGAGGATCAGTACACCCTGCTGGATGCGTTGGTGTTTTCCAGCATGGGCATGACGCTGATTAATCATGCCGACCGGGTGAAAATTGCGTGCCTTGCGCAGCTGGTGAACGTAATTGCTCCCATTGTTACGGAGCGGGGAGGCAGAGTACTCCGACAAAGTATCTTTTATCCCTTTCTTTTTCTTTCCCAATATGGCCGCGGTACGGTTTTAAAACCGGTTGTGAAAACGCCTGTGGCGGAAAGCCGATACGGGAAAACCCCGCTGATTTATCCGTGCGTCGTCTATCGCCCGGAAGAAGGTGTTGTCACGATGTTCTGTCTCAATATTTCTGAAGAAGAAATGGAGCTTGGGTTAGAGCTGCGTTCCTTCGGCAGTGTATCAATGGAAAAGCACCTCTGTTTAAGCGGAAATTTGAAGGCGCGCAATACGTTTGAAGCACCTAACACAGTAGTACCGAAAACAATTGAGCCGGTGCCCGGTGTTTTTAGCAGTTGTACCTTGGTGCTGCCAAAGCAGTCGTTTCATGTAATACGCTTTCGCTCTGTACGGGGAAGTGCAATACAATGAAGATTCAATCGAAAGAATTAAGAATTTGCTTGTTTTTCTAGTAAAACCGCGCAAAATATGATATCATTTAATAAATACTGAATCAGGATAAGGAATTGATATGCGCGAGTTTTATACAAAAGAAGAAACGGTGGCTTTCTGCAAGGCACTCAGTTCTGAACTGCGTGTCGATATGCTGCAGTACATTTATAAAAACCGCGGCGTCAGCCTGAATGATTTGGCGGATACCATGGGAGTCAGCCGTGCGGCAATTACACAGAATATGAAAATTCTGCTGGATGCCAACCTGGTAGAGCTGAAGCAGGTGAACGGCCAGCGGGACGCCCGGAAAGCTTGCTATTTAAAAGAGAACCGCTTTACCATTTCGCTTGGAAAGCGCTTTGATTCCGGAAATATGTATATGGCGGAAATACCGATCGGCCAGTATACCGATTATCAGGTACACCCTACTTGCGGAATCGCCACAACGGAAACGCTCATTGGGTCCGTGGATGATCCGCGTTACTTTGATGATCCGCAGCGTGTCAACGCCAGCATTCTCTGGTTCAGTTCGGGTTATGTGGAGTATCGGCTTCCGAATTACCTGAAAGAGGGTCAAATCCCGGAGGAAATTCAAATTTCAATGGAGATTTCTTCCGAAGCTCCCGGCGTCGCGGAAAACTGGCCCAGCGACATTTTCTTTTATTTCAATGATATTTTGCTCGGCTCCTGGACCAGCCCCGGGGATTACGGAGAAATGCGCGGTTTGTACACTCCGGATTGGTGGTTCGAAAACTGGAACCAGTACGGCCTCCTTAAATTATTGTCCGTCAATGCGCAGGGGACCTTTATTGACGGAAAAATGATTTCCCCCGTCACCATACAGAACCTTAAGCTGAACCGGAACAGTGATTTCCGGTTCCGCATGGCGGCACCGAGCGACGCCGCAAATGCGGGCGGGTTTACGTTATTCGGCCACGGGTTCGGAAATTATAATCAGGATATTCGCCTGCATGTGATTTACGATACACCGGCAGAAACAAAGGCGTAATACCAAACAAAAGAGACGAAAATGAAAAACAGGCTGCTCAGATGCTTTGCATCCGGGCAGCCTGTTTTTGCACGCAGTCTAAAAATCTTTTCGGTATAACGTGACTGTGGCAGAGGTGACCAGGCACCTCGACGGCGGGGAAAACTGAATCCGAATACAAATGGAGCGCCCTGCCTAACTGACAGGGCGCTCCATGGTGATATGGGCCATTTCGTTTTTCAACTGTCTTGCTATATAAAGAATCGGAGTCACTGACATAGTATCGCTATTTTAAAAAGGTATAATTATCGCCGCTTTGCTGATAGCGACCTTCGATATAGGAGAGGATTAAACGAGCTGCCACTTCCGATGTATTTTTCTCAAATACAAACTTTTTCGCATTTTCAGGAAGAATTTCAGGGGATCCGCAGGAACATATGGTGACAAGATTTTCTGGATTGAGATATCGAGCCGCAAATAGGCTGACAAATTCATTGATTACAATTCCTTTTGCGTTGGATTTACCTTTCGAAAATTCAACCAATTCTTTTTCGCTGTGGGCAAAGAGCAGATCCATTCCCTTTTCCTTTGCATAGCTGCTGATAAGATTGGAAAGTCCTTGGTTATTGCTCTTATATGAAATGATAAATTCAGGATTGCTGTTCAGCAATTGTTCCGATTTTCTAAATGCAGCATGATAATCCAATATAATTTTATGGAACAAGCTGTCGTCCAAGTAGCCATCGATAATTAAAACCGGAACATGAAAAATGTTTGAAATTTTATAAAAGATATCTTCACAAACATCCAGCAGAATCACGCCATCCAATTTTCTCTGTAAAACAACATTGAGTTCCGGAGAGTGAAGATCGACTTTTGTGAAAAGCACATGGTAGCCAAAACGATTTAAGATACGTTCGATTTGATTAATAAATTTGCAATAAATAAAATCTTGCCATGGGTTCTCAATGGTAAAGTCACAAACGTGTAAAATTCCAATTAGGCCGGATTTTTTGCCTGCAAGCGTGCGTGCGGTTAAATTGGGGATATACCCCATTTCCTTGCTGATCCTTAATACACGTTTTTTCGTTTCATCACTGATTTTTTGTCCCTTTACATGATTTAAGATATAAGAAACTGTTGCAATGGAAACGTTTGATTTTTCTGCGATATCCTTCATCGTTATATTTCCCAAATCCCGTTCCCCACCTTTTCCATGCCTTATTACGGAAGTGCTCAAACTACTTTAGCACGGTAAGCCGTGCCCTGTCAATAAAGGGGGTCTGGCAAGATTGGACCGCTGCAAAAACGGATGGGGCTTGCCGCTTTTCATACCATTACCAGAAAATATGCAGGCATAGGGGACTGAGCCAACATCCGTCAAAATCAGAAGCAGGTGATGATTTAAAATACATTCTTTCGATCTTTTTCATCTAACTGCTTTGTTTCCGGCATACATAATATTTGAATCACGTCAAATTTCGGGTTTTGTTTGCCGTTTGATCTCAGAACCAATGCGGTGTCAGAACCAAAACCCGTGCCGCCGATGGCGATGATTCGGCTTGTATCGGAAAGAAGGTTATTTTCCATGGCAGTTTCGGCAATTTCGAATGTGACTTTTGTACCTTGGGAAAAACTCCGTAATGCATTGGCAGTGTCCTGTTCGAAATAATGAACGCATGGTACCGCTAGAATCTGTTTCTTCCTCAATTCGTTTTTGATTTCCTCACTTTGACACCAGCCAAATGTATCGACTCCTACCGCAATGATTTTGATTCCCAAATCATGAAAAAAATTTGCGGCAAGGAGCGCGGTTTGACCGGTTGTTGAGGCCAATACAATTTCATTCATATGATGTGCCAGCACGTATTTTTTAACGATCTGAAAGACCTCTTCTGTATTGGATTTACCTGGCTTTTCAAAATAACAGACTGGCTCATTCATAACAGAAACCTCCTATATTTCTGATTGCATTATATGATTCGACCACTTCCTGTTTTTTACATACATTCCCTTTTCAAAGTTTCATTTCACCTTTGCAGCATGCGATTCAGAAAGGCCTTTTATTTTGCTGGTGCCATCCATACAGTGCGTGTATTTAGGCTCCTTTTATGGAAATTGCTTAAACGCTTAAGTGATTTTTAGAATATAGCATACGGCCTTATTTGTCAATATTAATTTAAAAATTTAGGAGAATCCGTGGGGCGAAACGCCAAATCAAATTAAAATTTTAAAAATGATTAATTTTCTGAAATTGCTTAACCTTTTTTGCGATGGGATAAAACTTTTACGAAAATAGCCGACTCCTAACATTGCTTGGCAACTTAACAATATGATGTTAAGTTATATATTGATACATAATTCATAATAAATTTTAATATATTCAGTAAAATATTGACAAATATAAATAATCGTGCTATATTATTGCTTGCAAAGCATTATATTCTTGATTTTATGTCAGAGGGAGGCTTTCCCGATAAAAACAGTATCCATTAGTTGGCAGCACTGGGCACGATCATTCATTTTAGAACATCCGGCCCATAGGCCAAACGTCTGATTTATTGAAGCGTATCATACAAAAAGCCGAAAATGCTGCGGCAGTTACCAACAACATTTCCGGCGTTTCCCTTAATGGTTCCGATTAATCCAGTTCGCACGAAACTAATATCCTGTTTTCTTCTCCAGCTTTGCCATAATCTAGTGAAAACATTTTTTGCAAGGTTTGAACGGCAATATCAGCAACTTTTCTATTTGGAAAGTAAATTCTTTTTGTGTCGGGCAGCAACAGATTGGTTTCATCCAAATTCGACACGACAACAAGATCTTGCCGATTAATATACAGTTCTGTTTCCAGTCCAAGGATATCGCCCAGCACAATTGCCTTTTCTTGACGATGGTTCTGAAGAAACAGCCTTAAACTGGAACTCGAGGTATTAATAAAAACGTCATGGGGAGGGAATCCTCCGATAATTTGATTTTTTAAATCCTCATTACAGATATCTTCCATTACAAGAATCGGTGAGTTTGTGCTTAGCATAGCTTTTGCCTTGCGAATCGCATCTTTATAATCTGGATAAATTTTGCAGAATAAACTGTCATGAATATTACAGTTTAAAAAAAGAATGGGTACATAGTAGTTTTGTGTGATTTTATCAGCAATTTTGTCATCAATATCAATCAAAAAAAACGCGTTAAAATTGTGCCTTGAAGTGGCAGCCATGTCTTTTTCCGGGTCTTTCGTTTCCATGACCAGCGTTTCAAAGCCAAGTTCTTTCATTCGGACGCTTATCTTTGAAGCAAGATCATAATAGCACATTCTTTTTCCGGCGGAATCGTTATCTTTGAAATTGATAACAACCCCAACCTGATTGCTTTTGCGCTTTTTTACCGAATCGCGCGGCTTATAATGCAACCGTGTTGCAGCTTCCGTTATTTTTAAACAGGTGTCATGCCCGATTTTTTCATTTTCAGAGTGGTTCAAAACATAGGAAACAGTGGCCACCGAAACATTGCATTCTTTCGCAATATCCCGCATGGATACTTTATGTTTTGCCATATTAACCGTTCCCCCCGAAATTTCTTTGGGTATCATTCTATCATGCTTAGACAATCTATGCAAGAATGAAGGCTGTGTTGATATTTTATAATTGAATTTATATAAAAGATTGGGAATGTTGAGAAGCACAATCTTAGCAAGTGATTTTATTTGCTGATTCAACAAGATGGAATAAGGGGAGGCCTATGCATTGACGAAAAAAACAAGTTCAACCATTTTATCCTGCCTTTTTTGGGGCAGCGGTCAGTTTTTTATTGGCAAACAAAAGTTAAAAGGAATTCTGTTTTTTGTCGCCCAGGTTTTACTTTTTGGAATCGAGCTGATATCCGGTTATTGGTTTAATTTTTTTGCCGGGCAAATTCCGGATTTTCAAATACGCTTATACGGCGGCTATTTTACACAGGGAATCTGGGGACTTCTCACGTTAGGCACAGTTCCTGGGGAGGATCATTCGACCTATTTAATGATCCATGGAATTATGTCGTTAATGTTCCTAATGACTTTTTTAGGAATTTATATTTGGAATATTGTAGATGCTTATTGCACGGGAAAAGCAATTGAAGACACACACACTTACCTAAGTTCACGTGCCTATGGAAAAAAATTATATCAAAAAATGTTCCCTTATCTTGTGCTGACGCCGATTCTCTTTGTTGTTTTATATATTGTTGTTATGCCAATTATTTTTTCTATTCTCACGGCTTTTACGAATTATAACGTGAATCATCTTCCTCCTGCCAATTTAGTGCAATGGGTTGGTTTGGACAATTTTAAAAAATTAATCAGCATACCAATATGGTCCCAAACCTTCGTTATCGTTTTGGTTTGGACCGTTATATGGGCTTTTCTTGCCACTTTTTCCACTTATTTTCTGGGCCTTTTTCAGGCGCTGCTCATCAACAGCAAATATGTTAAGCACAAATCGCTTTTTCGCTCCATTTATATACTGCCATGGGCGATTCCGGGAATGATTTCGCTTTTAATGTTCCGAAATTTATTTAACGGGCAGTTCAGCCCTTTGAACCAATTCTTACTGGACTGTGGACTTATTCATAGCAGAATACCGTTTTTGTCCGATGCTTTCACCGCGAAAATTACGATTGTTGCAGTGAATCTGTGGATCGGATTTCCGATGTTTATGGTTATGCTGCTCGGCGTTTTAGCTAATCAAGATGTAACACTTTATGAGGCGGCCGAAATTGACGGGGCTAATAAATTTCAGGTTTTTCGGCGGATTAAGCTGCCACTCTTGATGAAAGCGACTGCACCTTTGGTGGTGATGAATTTTGTTGGCAATTTCAACGGATTCGGATTCATCTACTTTCTTACCAATGGCGGACCCAATAATTCCGCGCTGCAATTCGCGGGTGACACCGATATTTTGATTTCATGGATTTACAAATTGACTCTGGATCAAAACATGTACAATATGGCGGCTGTTTTAAATATCCTAATTTTCATTTTAGTCGGTGTGGCATCATATTGGAATTTGAAGAATACCACCGCAATTAAGGAGATGTAAATACATGAAAGAAAGAATAAGCTCCTTTTTGGTGCATTTCGAATTAATTGTTGTATCGCTTTTTGTTTTAATTCCAATTGTTTGGATTATTCTGTCATCGTTTAATCCCGGGGACAGTCTGGCTTCCTCATCACTAATCCCCAAAAAACTTACTCTCTACAATTACATCAGGCTTTTTCAAGAAACCAATTACTTGGTCTGGTTTAAAAATTCTTTCTTGATTGCGACCTTTACTGCGGTGGTTTCCGTTGTTCTTATTATGATAACCGCATGGGTCGTATCACGTTTTCGTTTTAAGTGCAGAAGATTAGGCTTGATTGGGTTATTGCTTCTTTCTATGTTCCCAAACTTTTTATCCATGACCGCGCTCTATACTCTGTATTTGACGATGGGTCTGCTAAATCATCCGCTTGCACTGGTCATTATTTATGCAGCGGGCGCAATCCCGTATAATGTCTGGCTGGTCAAAGGTTATTTGGACGGCATTTCAAAAGAGATTGATGAGGCGGCCTATATTGATGGCTGTTCCTATTTTTCAACCTTTTTTAAAATCATTTTGCCAATGTCCAAACCAATTATAACTTATTGCGCAGTGTCCCAGTTCATGTTTCCGTGGATGGATTTCATTATGCCCAGCATGCTTTTGTCAACGGATAACGACAACACAACCGTTGCCATTGGTCTTTATAATATGATCGCCGGAAAGGAAAATGATAAATTCACCATGTTTGCAGCAGGGTCTATTCTGATTGCGATTCCAATCACCATTTTATTTATCGTGTTTCAGAAATACCTGGTTCAGGGCGTTGCTGCCGGTGCAAATAAGGGTTGAGTGGTGGATTGGTTTCTTACGTGATGGAACAATCCATTTTTTAAAATTTATATATTCTGTGCCATGCACGCAATGAAAGGAGAACAAGTATGCAGTTAAAAAAAATTTTGGCATTCACTTTGTGTCTTTCGCTCGCATCCCCTTTGACCGCCTGTAAATCCAATATACCGGTGGACACCACGAAATCAGCGGTATCGGAAAACGCCGGTTCAGCAAGTGCGGAGGCACTGACTCCGGAAAAGGGCGCAACATTAATGTTTCGTACGGGCGGCAACGACAGTGATTTGGCGTGGGGCAAAGCGGTTGCCGAAAAGTTTAAAGAAAAGTATGGGGTCTCGGTAACCGTACAAAAAGGAACGATGGACAATCTAAAAAAAGCAAAGCTGGAAGCGGTGGCAAAATCAGGTGTGGATGTGTTTATGCTGGCGCACGACCAGTCCTATCAGGCTATTGTACAGGGAATACTCCTTCCTTTCGACAACAGCATTGTACAGGACATGAAAAATGCTGTCAGTCCTGTAGCATTGCAAACCGTGACAAAGGACGGCAAAACTTATGGCGCACCTGTTTCAGTCGAAACTTCGGTCCTATTTTACAATAAAAAGCTGGTAAAAACCCCAGCTACAACATTTGAACAGATCTTTAAGGAAGCAGAAACTTACAATGATATTAAACAGAATAAATTCTGGTTCTTATTTAACGCAAACCAAGGGGCATCCCTTTACCCCATGCTGAGTACCTACGGATTTAATTTATTCGGCGCCGATGGTACGGATGAAAATAAACATGACTTTGATACTTCGGAATTTTTGAAAGGGCTGGAGGTCGTTCAAAAATTCCACGACCTGATGCCAATGAAAGCGGTTGATTCCAGCAATACGGACTTTCTGAATAAACAATTTACCGAAGGCAAGACCGGTTATATCATGAGCGGCCCTTGGGATGTGAAAACTTATCAAAATGCTAACGTCGATTTTGGAGTTATTCCGGTTCCAACCTATGATGGAAAACAGATGAAGGTGTTTTCCTACATTCAAAATGCCCATGTAGCGTCCTATACGAAATACCCCAAAGCGGCACAGCTTTTTGCGCAATACCTCGTTTCCATTGAAAGCGCGGAGCTCCTTTACTCCAAAGCATCAAAGATTACGGCCAGAAACGATATTTCCAAGGTCAGCGGGCTTTCAACCGACCCGATTTCCGGCGCTATTTTAAAGGCATTTGAAAAATCGGTTCCTATGCCAAGCGCAAAGAGGATTTCTTATTTTTGGTCGATCATCGGTGAAATTGGGCCGGAAGTATTCGATGGAAAATTAACGCCTGAAAATGCACAGAATAAAGCGGTATCAGAATGGGACAGTTTGGTACAGACTGAATCTTAAGGCTTTTTCAAAAGACTGTTTTTTTCGTGGATTTTGAAGACACAATCAGGAGGATCATCTTGAACTTACAAGCACTTTATCATAACCCCAAAAGTAACTATGCTTTTGCTTATAATACTCATGAATTACATATCCGGTTACGTACAGCAAAAGATGACTGCAAATCCGCAGTACTGGTCATCGCAAAAAAACATGCATGGATGGAAAAGCAAAAGTTCCAAATGAAAAAGGTCGCCACCGACCGCTACTTTGATTATTACCAGTATAACTATGTAACAAATGATCCGCGGCTGGGCTATTATTTTCTCATATCAGATGGAAAAACCACTCATGTTTATTCCGAATCCGGGGTAACCAAAGCATTCGATGATGAATATGCTTATTTTCATTATTTCCAGTATCCGTTCATTAATCCGATTGACGTTCATACCATTCCTCAGTGGGTCCACGAAGCGGTCTTTTATCAGATTTTTGTGGAACGCTTTTGCAATGGCGACCGCAGCAATGACCCCCAGAATGTTTCCCCGTGGAAGGAACTTCCCAAGCCCAAAAGCTTTTCCGGCGGCGATTTACAAGGCATCCTTAAAAAGCTTGATTATTTAAAAGAGCTTGGAATCAATGGATTATATCTTACTCCAATCTTTGAATCGCCCAGCAACCATAAATACGACACAACCGATTACCGCAAGATTGACCCTTCCTTCGGGGAGAAAGACCTGCTGTGCCAGCTGGTAAAGCAGGCGCATAAAAAAGGAATACGGATTATTCTGGATGGAGTATTCAATCACAGCGGTTACTTTTTCGCCCCGTTTCAGGACGTTTTGAAAAACGGCGCCCGGTCCCAATATGCAGACTGGTTCCATTTCTTAGAGTTTCCTGAAAATGGCCACAAACCGAAATACCGGTGCTTTGGGACGAGTCCAAATATGCCGAAGCTCAACACATCCAATCCACAGTTAAAACAATATCTTTTTGATACGGTCGCCTACTGGATGAAAGAAACAGGAATTGATGGCTGGCGCCTTGATGTTTCCGATGAAATTGACCACCAGTTCTGGCGGGACTTCCGCAAACTGGTTAAGGATATTAACCCGGAAGCTGTCATTATTGGAGAAAATTGGCACAACTCCTACCCGTGGCTGATGGGCGATCAATTCGATGGCGTGATGAACTACCCGGTAACGAAATCGTGTATTCAGTTTTTTGCATCACAGGAAATTAGTGCGGAAGAATTTGCAGAGGATCTGTATGCCTACCTAATGAGGAACTCAGACCAGGCCAATTTCTCCATGCTGAATCTTTTGGATAGCCATGATACCATGCGCTTTCTAACATGGTGCCAAGGGGATATAAAGAAACTGATGCTGGCCATTCTGTTTTTGTTCAGCTATGTGGGCATACCCTGCACCTATTATGGAACGGAAATCGGTATGGAAGGCAATGGTGACCCGGACAGCAGGCGTACCTTTGACTGGGAGGAAAGCCATTGGGACAAAGAGCTGCTTGCCTTTTATAAGGGAGTCATCGCTTTTCGAAAAAAGTGTAAACCACTTCAATATGGTACCATACAAATGTGGGCCAACGACGGGGTGTTCTATCTGGAGCGGGAGTATGGTCATGAAAAAGTTCTAACCGTATTAAACAGAACAAAAGAGGGCAAAAACATTGTTTTGCCGGCTGGCAAAGCAATGGAATGGGTCACCACTGAAAAAACAGCAGACATACACACGGGATTTTTAAAACCATTTGAAGGACTCTCTTGTTACTACTCCGTTTGAATTGACAGGGCCGCTATTTCCGGTAGAGATTGGCACGCAAACTTGCAGAGTTTCCAGTTTCGCATAAGATTGTTTGTGTTTGTTCCACGCCGATTTTTCAGCGTATGCCGGTTGGCGATGAGAAACATCAAAAGGCAGACTGTTGTGACCGCACAAGGACGATCAGCAGAAGCCGTGAAAGGGGAAACAGGTAAGAAATCAGCAGATTCAACCCAATGCAGACGGCGGAAATACCAGCAGGAAGATTTTTAGTTTTGGCTTTTTCAAAGGCATGGTGATTTCTCCTTGCACTGAATTTTGAGAAGAAGGATGATTACACAATAACGTTTATCCTATCTTATCATGCATTTTATAATTATCAATAGGAAATAAAATAACCGGCATGAAAATGCCGGTTACAGATTGTCGAAGAACCCATCCAACGCGGTTAAACGAAGGATGGGTTCTCTTGATAATATGCAGGATAGGAAAATAAGCAAAGTAAAATCAATAAAAACCCGGAGGGATGGCCATCCCTCCATTTCC
>DUNN01000027.1 GCA_012839345.1 Clostridiales bacterium
AGGTTGATAGGCTGCGTGTGTAAGCACGGTAACGTGTTCAGCTTGGCAGTACTAATAGGCCGAGGGCTTGACCATATTTTTTGGTTTGCCCAATATGCAGTGCACACTGCATGGCGCTTTCTGTTTCGCATCTTTATTCAGTTTTCAGTGTACACAATGTATTCCTTGATATAAATTTAAACCTGTCCATTTGGACAGTTTTTTTTGTTTTATCTAGAAATTTATCAGCTAAGAGTACGGAGCAGAAATAGCAGCCATACCCTCAGATTTCTGTGTCGGGAAAAGACCGGCTCACAAAAAATACGCCGTTTTTTCCGTGTCGGAGCCTCTCACTTTTCTTTATAAAGAAAATTAAAGTTGACAAAAAAGCGTGTCTGTTATATTTTTGTATTAATATTTTAATACAGGAGTGAGGGCTTTTTATGATGGAACAGTTTCTTACATATGAAATCATTGGTTCAGCGGATGGACCGATATCAATGTTGATCTCCGAGGGCCTCTGGTTTGCAGCAATAATTTGTATTTTATCCTTGCTTCTGCTTGCAGGGCATGTGCTGATCGCCCTTGCGGTTTATAATGATGCACGTTCCAAATCGAACCGGGATGCACTGATGTGGGCGCTGCTGGTTGGATTTTTGGGATTGATTCCGGGAATTATATATCTTTGCGTCCGGAATAATGTTCAGAATTATGTGATTTGCCCGCAATGCGGGTGTTCCCATTTGATTCAGGACCTTACCTGCCCAAGATGCGGGGCAAGTAATCCTTATTTTCAGCAGTCGGTCAATCCTCTGGCACCGCAGCAGGCGCATCAGGCAAAAATACAACTGATTATCGGGTTGATTCTGCTGCTGGTTGGAATTGTTGGAATCATTGTTTCGGTCATTGCTTTTCTGACGGCACTTTTACAGAATCCCATGGTCGCCATTCATTAAATTTTGGACCAAACAATCTAACTGATTTGGGGGAACAGAATGCTTGAAGTTATCAACTTAACAAAAAAGTACCAAAAAACGTTGGCGAATGACAACCTGAATTTTCGGGTTGAACCGGGTGAAATTGCGGTTTTAATCGGCCCGAACGGTGCCGGAAAGTCTACGGCGATTAAGTGCATTGCCGGGCTCTTGCGTTTTAACGGAATTATTACAGTATGTGGTTACCCAAATAAAAGCGTAGAGGCAAAACGCTGCTTTGGCTATATTCCGGAGCTGCCCGCTCCAATCGAAACGCTCACCGTGGAGGAACATTTGGAGTTTATCGGGCGGGCTTACCGGGTGGAAAATTGGAAGGAAAAAGCGGATGCTTTGCTGGAACGCATGGAACTAGATGACAAACGCCAAAAGCTGGGCAAGGAGCTTTCAAAAGGAATGCAGCAAAAGCTGAGCATTTGCTGTGCGCTGCTGCCGGAACCCAAGGTGGTGCTTTTGGATGAACCACTGGTCGGCCTGGACCCCCACGCCATTAAAGAACTAAAAACTATTATTATGGAACTGAAAGCACGCGGCTGTTCCGTTTTAGTCAGCACCCATATGCTGGACAGCGTTTCCGAGTTCTGGGACAAAGCACTGATTATGATGAACGGGAAAATTGCAGCCATCCGCACCCGTGCGGAAATTGAACAGAGCGGGGAAGACCTGGAGCAGCTTTTCTTCTCCATTACCGAGGGAACGGAAAATGGGGTGGCAAAATGAATGCAATGCTCTATTTAATCCGCAAGGAGATAAAGAATTCCCTATTGGATATGATTCGCCATCCGGGTAAGCTGATTTTGTATCTCTTCCTAATTGCATTGTTGTTGTATACATTTTTTACACAGGCGAAGAGCCAACCTCAGGTGGACCATCTAGACTTCCGTATTCTGCACGGGATTTATCTGGGAATTATGTTCCTGATTGGATTGCCCGTAATTTTTACCGGTCTGAAAAGCGGTGCAACCTTCTTTCGAATGTCCGATGTGAATTATCTGTTTGTTTCCCCGATTTCACCGCGGAAGATCCTCGCTTATGGATTAGTCAAGCAGATGGGCTCAAGCCTTCTGGTGGTGTTTTTCCTGCTGTTTTACAGTGGAATGGCCTCAGAAGCATTCGGAATCGTACCATGGCAAATGGTGGCGCTTGTGTTCGGAATTGCGCTGCTTCTGTTTACCACCCAGCTGATTACGCTGCTGATTTACGGCTTTGTCAGTGGAAACCCCAGCCGTGTAAAAAAAGTGCAGGCGTGCCTTTATGTTTTGGTAGGGCTTGCCGCTCTCTTTGTCATTGAAAAGGCTTTGACCGGCGGGTCGCCCCTGGAAGATCTTCTGGCGGCGGTCGCTTCCCCGATTCTGACGTTTCTTCCGGTTTTCGGGTGGGTGAAGGGACTGGTTTTTGCAATCCTTGAGGGGGGTTCTACGGAGATTATTCTGTACACGGTGCTCAATGTGATTGCCCTGGGCGGAAGCCTGCTGCTTTTCCTGCGCAGCAATCCGGATTATTATGAGGACGTTCTCCAGTCGACGGAATCAACCTATGAGGTGCAGAAAGCGGTGAAAGAAGGCCGCAGCCTTCAAAAAAACAATCTGCCGGCAGCCAAAGTGCGGGTTGGTCAAACCGGGATCGGCCACGGATGGGGCGCCAATACCTTCTTCTATAAACATCTGCTGCAGCATAGGCGAAAAAGCAGGCTGCTGTTTTTCAGCGCTTCGACGGTTGTGCTGACGGTAATTGCGGTTGTAATGGGAGTGTTCCTGCAGCATGTTACGGGGGATAATTCAGACCGGATGCCGTCCGGAATGATTATGGGCATTTGCCTTGCGCTGTGCTGCTATATTCTATTTTTCTTTAATATGGCAGGCGACTGGTCCATGGAGCTGATGAAGCCCTATATTTATCTAGTGCCGGAAAAACCGTTTCAAAAGCTGGTTTGGGCCAGTATCTCCACGGTATTGAAGCCCGCCATGGACAGCGTTGTCATTTTTACCGTGCTCGCGGTATTTTTGAAGGCGAACCCTGCCACGGCGGTCATTTGTATGCTTTTGTATACCTCGGTTGGATTTATCTATGTTTCATCCAACGTACTGTTCGAGAGGCTATTCGGACAGATGGCGAACAAAGGGCTCATTATGCTGTTTTATATACTGCTGCTTATGGTCCTTTTGGCGCCCGGTGTCGTAATCAGCGCGGTACTGTACTTTAACTTTTCGTCACTTCCCGGCCTGATTGTGGGACTGCCGGATGTTATTTGGAATATCGGCGTATCACTGGGAATCTTCGCCGCGTGCCGCAACATGCTAAGTACGGTGGAGTATAATCTATAAATAAGTAATCGGATTGCGTTGGGAGAAGAATTTTCGGAGTGGAATTCGGTGGAGTACGTCTCTCTGCCGCTCTTGCCGGAACAAGCCTTTGGTAGAAAAAGCGGGCTTTTCCGGCGCTTTTCTACCGCGTGATCAAAAAAATAAAAAATATAAAAAAACACTTGCATTTTGTCGCGTGCTGTGGTATTATAATCAAGTCGTCAAGAGAACGACGAAATACAGTTGGTGCTGATGATGATGAGGGTCCACCCGTTCCCATTCCGAACACGGAAGTTAAGCTCATCGATGCCGAAGATACTTGGCTGGCGACGGCCCGGGACAATAGGAAGGTGCCAACAC
>DUNN01000034.1 GCA_012839345.1 Clostridiales bacterium
AAATTTAGCTTTTTACCGATTTCTACGGTTTTTCTACACTTTGCCTTGACTTTTTCGAAAGGCTCGGTGTATTAAAATAGAATATGGAGGCGTATCGAAGTGGTCATAACGAGCCTGACTCGAAATCAGGTTGTCGAGCAATCGGCACGTGAGTTCGAATCTCACCGCCTCCGCCATGAGCCTGTTTACGGTCAATGCCCGCAGCAGGCTCTTCCTTTTTTGGTTCTTTTCTACGCCCTCTTTCGAGGGCATTTTTTCTGCTTTTGTAGAAAACGGATGCTTGAAAAGTCCTTGTTTTACAAGGCTTTTCCGTGTTCCGACTCAGCAGTTCGTAGAAAATCACTCAGCCATTTCAAGTCCGATAGGTTCTTCCCGCTTGGATTTTTCAAACATGCCATCCATAACCAGTCCGGATTCGATCTGCGCATGGAAGTCCAGATGTGAGTAAATATCCGCCGTGGTCGAGAACGTGCTATGTCCAAGCCATATCTGGATTTGCTTCATGGATATCCCGTTTGCGAGCAGTAAGCTGGCGCATGAATGCCTTAAATCGTGGAACCTGATTTTCTTCAGGTTGTTTTTTTCGAGTATCCAGCTAAAATGCTCCGTTACATAGTTGGGACGCATCAGCTTTCCGGTTTGGTCGACGCAGATATAATCCAGATAGTCCCGGCAGTAAGAACGCTTAAACAATCTGCGGTACATTTCCTGCTTCTCTTTTTCCGCCCACAGAATTTTTTCAACGGATGGCAGCAGCGGAAGGGTTCGGAAGCTGGATTTGGTTTTGAGCACATCCTCGCCAACAGCCACCGCCTTGCCATCTACCGTGTCCTCAATGACCTTGTGCTTGATGGAGATGGTCTTTTGTTCAAGGTTGATCGCATCCCATTTCAGACCAAGGACTTCACTTCTCCGTAGCCCATAGTAGGCGGCCAGTTTTACACAGACTTCCAAAGGATCATCTGATACCGCATCGAACAGCGCCATCATTTCCTCCGCCGAATAAAACTGTGCCTGATACACATTCTTTTTCGGCCTGTCCACCCTGTCGGCAGGATTGCTGCTGATAATTCCCTTTTTTACAGCGTTCTGCAGAGCCCTGCGAAGCACCGCATGATAGTGAATTACCGTATTTGCCGTATACCCTTCATCAAAAATGGATTGATGAAAATCCTGAATATGCTGCGGCGTAACTTCCGCTAAGGTAATATTCAGTTCTTTAAAGTACCGGCTGATTCGGCTGTCCAGCATGGTGCGGTAGCCTTTAAACGTGGTCTTGGATATGGTGGGTTTTGCTTGAATCAACCATTTTTGAAGGTAATCCATAAAGAGAACATCCGCCTGAGGGTTCCTTTTTCCTTCAATCAGTTCTCTGGCCCGTTCTTCCGCTGCCCGACGCTCCTTTTCCTCCTGCTCCCGTTCATATTCCAAACGGATTTGGTCAAAGGCTTTTTTGGCTTTTCTTTCACTGGTTCCCTCTACCGGCAATCCGGTGGGAATCCACTTTGTCTTTCTTTTGCCGTCCACTTTTGTATAAAGGACAGCGTAATAAGTATTATTTTTTTGCTGTAGGCATCCTGTTATCATTGCTATCCTCCTTCGAAATAACAGCGTATTTGCCTACCATTGACAGCACCACAATACCACAGAAAGCTTAAGATAGCTATTACTTTATGCGGAAATCATCCACATGATTTTTCTACGCCTTAT
This sequence comes from Clostridiales bacterium, assembly GCA_012839345.1. Classification (GTDB taxonomy): domain Bacteria; phylum Bacillota; class Clostridia; order Oscillospirales; family Acutalibacteraceae; genus Caproiciproducens. Next base: position 1,711 of record DUNN01000034.1, read on the forward strand.
TGTCAATGATAGACAAAAATCCATATCAGCCAAGCTTGATGTGGCACATTTCTTCACCCAGCAGATATTCAATAACGCATGCTTTCGGAATCTTATAGGTTCGTCCGATACGAACGCTATGTATCTCCTTTTCCGCCAGTAGTTTATAGGCCAGTTTACGGCTGATGCCGCCCAGCATTTCTCTTAATTGTTCGACCTCGACTACATCGGGGTACTTTTCAAACATTTTGATTTTGTCGTTCATATTGACATCCCCTTTCATTAAAAAAACGCCGGGTCAAGCCCAACGCTGATGGAAAGTGCCTGATTGATTTGTTTCATTTCATGACCGGAAAGAGTGCCAACCTTTTCTCTCAGGCGTATGCGGTCAATGGTGCGTATCTGCTCTAAGAGAGCAAAAGATTCTTTTGAGCCGCCGCAGGCAGTACCAATGGAAACATGTGTAGGAATATTGTTTTTCTCGGTTCTGCCGGTAATCGCACAGACAATGACCGTAGGGCTGTGACGATTTCCGACATTGTTTTGCAAAATAAGTACCGGACGGATTCCGCCCTGTTCGGAGCCCACAACGGGACTTAAATCGGCATAGAAAATATCCCCACGTTGTATGTTCATTTTATAATCTCTCAAAATTGCGATCCTCCTTTGAAATTCTTAATGGCACAAAAATAGGATCGCCCTTGGGTAGTTGCTTCACTGTGAGAGCAGCTGAAAAACAGGGCGATCCCATTGCTTCTGACATTAAGTTGTTTTTAGTGATAACGGTGCTTAATTCGACACTACTCCCCAAGCACAAAAGGCAATGGTCTGAACTGCGGCTGGCTTTACCGCATCATGGGAATTTCACCCCCGCCAGGATCTCTGCCGGCTGCCCTCATTGCGTGATCCCCATATGTGGGGGCTGTGACTGGACAGAAGTATCATTATAGGCTGACGGGATTATTGCGAAACAAACCGCCACAGTCTGTTTCCCGGTCGGATGGGTACCGCTTTGCACCTTATTGGGCCGTCTTTGATAGTTTGGAAGAAGAACGCAATGAACAGAAAGAAAAAGCTGATTCATCTTGTTCTCATCACCATCCTACAGGTGGTCTTGGCGCATCCTCCGGAGTCGCTGTTCCTTTTGGGAGCCGTCAGCTAACGTATTCAGATCATCGGATATGAAATTTTCAAAGTACCCTTGAGGGAATAAAGAAACCCCTCACTACTAATCCGGTTTCGTGAGGGGGTCTACAAAAAGAATTTTTACTTCTCCATCATTTTTTTGAGTTTCATCCGAATCTGACATTCCCAATAGCTAATGGTCTGCTGTTTAATGCCTGTCTCTTTTTCCAGTTCTACCTGCGTTTTTCTCTGGAAATACAGAGCATAGATCAAATCGCGCTCATCCTTGCTTAAGCAGGCAAGACATTTATGTAGCTTTTCTGCCATAAGCTTGTCCGTGATGATATCCTCTACTCGTGGGGAAACGAGATCGGGCATCGCATCTTCGTCGTTGGTTTCCTCGGTGTCCAGAGCGCTGTAGTAAAAAACGCCATGTGCTATGTCCTTTTCTTCCAGATGACGCTCATGGCGCCTCATGCGGTAATATGTCAGGTAGACTTCTTGACTGACCGGTACAAGCTTACCTTGCACCTTGATTTGATATTTCTTTTTTTCTGCCATATGGCTTGTCCTCCATTTTCTGAAAATTTCTCAATTAAAAAAAGACCGCGGGAACGCTTGTTTGCGTTCACCTCGGCCTCTAATCTAAAGAAAAATGGACAATCTTCCCTCTTATGGCGTGTGAGATAAAAAACCAGTAATATAGCCATTTTTAAGGCATCCATGCTTACTCTTTTTACATTCAAAACACAATAAGCGGCATCGGTGCAGGCATTGCTGCCGCACTGACGCCGCTTAAAAAACTCACACGCCATGTGAATAAATATTTTTGAAACTTTAAAATAAGGTAATTACAATAATTGAAAGGCTGCATCTAAATTTGCTTACTAAAAAGTTAGGCAAAAACTATTGCAATTGTAATTACTTTTGGTAAAATAGTATATAAAATGTGCATACGAAGGGGCTGTGTCAAGAGAAGTTCGCAATTTAGGGGCTCCACGAAATAAATTAAGCTGCGTTTAGCAGAAGTGTCTGAATCGATTTAGGATTCAAGTATGCTCTGGAAACAGACCAATCTTCAGCGTATTCCATGAGATATGTTGTTACCAGCCGCAAGTAGGAATCGTTGTTTGGAAATATCCCAACGACGTTGGTTCTGCGCCGGATTTCCTTGTTCAGCCGTTCCAGCATATTGGTCGATGAAATTTTACGGGCATCAAGCTCGGGGAATGCATAGAAAGCCAGTGAGTCCTCCAGCCCATCTTCCAGAAGCTCGATTGCCTTGGGAAACCGCTTCCCATATTGCTCCGACAACTGCTTTGCGCGCTGTTGGGCTAATTGGAGAGAAGGTGCCAGCCAGATTTCTTTTAGTTGGGCTGCAAAGGATTCTTTTTCTTTCTGCGGTATATGAGCCAGAATATTTCGCATGAAATGCACTTTGCAGCGCTGCCAGGATGCGCCGGGAAAACTTTCTCGGATGGCGGCAATCAGCCCTTTGTTCGCATCGGAAACCACCAGCAGCGGCGTTTTCAAACCGCGATCCAAAAGACTTTGAAACAACTGGGAATAGCTCCCTTTGGATTCATCCAGCATCGGTTCCACGGCGAGAATGTCCCTGTGTCCTTGCTCGTTTACGCCACAGACAACCATCA
>DUNN01000020.1 GCA_012839345.1 Clostridiales bacterium
CGGCACAAGTTGCGGGCCTAAACCTTTCTGCCAGAAGCAAACGCAAGCTTTTCCTCGTCGCTTGAAGCAATTGGCTGATTTCCCTTCTTAATCTTTCATGTTTACTTTACAAAGCCTCCGCGCATTTATTTATGTAAGCAAAGGTCGTTCCGCGCGGAAAAACGCCCACAGCCTTTCAGCGCAATTTAAATAAGGTCTGACCGTATTCCACAACCTGCCCGTTTTGCGCACAGATTTCTACAATTTCGCCGTCCGTGTCTGCATTCAGCTCGTTCAACAGTTTCATAGCTTCAATCACGCAAAGAACGTCGCCCTTGCTCACTTTAGAGCCCACCTGCACATAGGGTTCACTTTCCGGAGACGGCGCGGCGTAGAACACGCCGACCATCGGGCTTTTCACTTCCCGGTAAGCGGAAACGGGCGCCGCCGGCTGATCCACACACTCTGAAATCGCGGTCGGAACCGCAGCCGGCACGGCAGAAACCGCAGCTGCCGCTGCGGTTTGCTTTTCCAATCGTATTTTGGTTTCTCCCTCGGTGACTTCCACACAGGTCAAGCCGCCTTCGTTCATAACCTGAATCAGAGAGCGAACGGCTTTCAGGTTCATAAAGCGGCGCCCCCTTCCAGCTTTTTAAAGATCAGGCAGGCATTATGGCCGCCAAAACCCAGATTGGTGGAAAGCGCATAATCCAACTCTGCTTTACGCGCCGTATTCGGCACGTAATCCAGGTCGCAGTCCGGGTCGGGCTCCTGATAATTAATAGTAGGCGGCACGATACTGTCTTTCATGGCAAGCACACAGGCAATGCATTCTACTGCGCCCGTTGCGCCCAGCATATGCCCCGTCATCGATTTCGTGGAGCTGATCAGTGCATGTTTCGCCTGTTCGCCCAGCGCGTTCTTGAACGCCAGCGTTTCCGTTTTGTCATTCAGCGGTGTACCCGTGCCGTGTGCGTTAATATACAGCCGTGCGTCGCGCGGCATCCCGGCTTCCTGCACAGCCAGCTCAATGGCTTTGGTCGCACCGATGGCATCCGGCTGGGGCGCAGTCATATGGTATGCGTCGTTGGTGTTGCCGTAACCCACCAGTTCTGCGTAAATTTTCGCGCCGCGTTTCACCGCGTGCTCATATTCTTCCAGAATTAGAATACCACCGCCTTCTCCCAGAACAAATCCGGCACGGCGTTTATCAAACGGAAGCGAAGCACAGGACGGGTCGTTCACAGTGGTCAGGGCCATACAGTTGGCAAATCCGCCGATGGTCAGCGCATTGACGGTTGCTTCCGAGCCGCCCGCAATCATGGCATCGGCATAGCCGTGGCGAATCGCGCGGTACGCTTCTCCAATCGCGTTTGCGGAAGTGGCGCACGCTGTGGTAACACACATGGACGGACCCTGCGCGTGAAAGCGGATGGCCACATTTCCCGCCGCGATATTCGCAATCATCTTCGGAATGAAAAACGGAGAAATGTGCTTTGGTCCTTTTTCGAGCAGAGTAGTGCATTCCTCAATAAAAGTTTTCATTCCGCCGACACCCGAGCCAATATAAACACCCAGGCGTTCCGGGGCAACCTTGCCGTCAAGCCCGCTGTCTTCCATGGCCTGCACGGCGGCGGCCATCGCATACTGCGCGTAAAGGTCGGTTTTCCGCACAGAGGCTTTTTCCATATAATCCGCCGGGTTGAAATCCTTCACTTCGGCGGCAATCGTCACTTTACTGTCAGAGGGGTCGAACTTGGTAATATAGTCGATGCCGTTGGTCCCATCCAACAGGTTTTTCCAGAACGATTTCACGTCATTGCCGACGGGGGTAACGGCACCCAAACCGGTTACAACTACTCGCTTCATTTTAAGCCTCCCTGTAAATACCTATTCATTAAATGCAAAGACCGCCATCCACACGGATGACTTCCCCTGTAATATACTGCGCACCGTCCCCGGCAAGAAAAGCTACCAGTTCCGCAACTTCCTCCGGCTTTCCGGCGCGTTTCATCGGCACAGCGGTAAGAATGGCCTCCCGCGCCTTCTCGTTTACCGCTGCAGTCATATCCGTTTCAATAAATCCCGGCGCAATGGCATTGCAGGTAACACCGCGCCCGGCCAGTTCCTTCGCCACGGTTTTGGTCAAGCCAATCAGGCCTGCCTTCGCCGCGGAATAGTTTGCCTGCCCTGCGTTGCCGGTCAGCCCCGCAACGGAGCTGATATTAATAATCCGCCCGGAGCGCTTGCGCATGAAGTGGGAATAGCAGTGCTTAATCATGTGGAACGCGCCTTTCAGGTTTGTTGCCACCACTGCATCAAAATCCTCTTCTTTCATGGAAAGAACCAGTCCGTCGCGTGTAATGCCCGCATTATTTACCAAAATGTCGATTCTTCCGAAATCGGCAAGAATTTGTTCCACCAAATTTTTGGTCGCGTCAAAATCGGAAACATCACAGCGGTATGCCCGCGCCGTAACGGAGCCGGACGATGCCTGCGCGCAAACCTCCTGCGCCGCCTGCTCGTTTCCCGCGTAAACAACCGCCACATTCGCGCCGTTTTCCGCCAGCTTTAATGCAGTCGCCCGGCCGATTCCGCGGGAACCTCCGGTAACCACTGCCACCTGACCCTGCAGCAAAATGAATTCCTCCTTTATCGTGGCCAGCTTCTTCCGGATCTTTAACGAATCCGATTGGAAGCACCTTTTAAAATTTGTTCCGCTTCTAGGAACATCTCTTGAATCATTTCTTTTGCCGTTTGCTCTTTATTCACTAACCCGGAACATTCCCCTGCGAGAAAGCATCCGTTGGCCTCGTCCCCCTCCCGCGCGGCAAGGCGCAGCGCGCCGGTTCCAAGGCGTTCCAGCTCTTCTTTGGTAATGGAAGGATCGTTTTCCTTCTTCGCAAATGTACGGGAAAAATTGCTTTTCAGGGAACGCACGGTATCACCCGTGCGAATTCCGGTTACAATGGTATCAATGTCCTTTGCCTTCAGCACCTTGTCTTTGTACACCTGACTGATGGTGCATTCCTTTGCCACCAGAAAGCGCGTGCCTACCTGAACGCCGTCCGCGCCGAGCATCAGCGCCGCAGCAATTCCTCTGCCGTCGGCAATGCCGCCCGCGGCCAGCACAGGAATCTTCACGGAGTCGCATACCTGAGGCACCAGCGCCATGGTATGCAGTTCGCCGATATGCCCGCCGCTTTCCGCACCTTCCGCAATAACCGCGCGGGCGCCGCGTTTTTCCACCAGGCGTGCAAAGCCGGTGGAAGCGACCACCGGAAGTACCTTTATCCCCGCTTCCAGCCAGGCAGCCATATATTTTCCGGGGTTTCCGGCGCCGGTCGTCAGCACGGGGACATGCTCCTCAATTACCGTGCGCGCCACTTCCTCCACAAAGGGGCTCATCAGCATCACGTTCACGCCGAAGGGACGGTCTGTCATTTCCCTGCATTTGCGGATTTCCGCACGGAGCTGTTCCGCGTTGGAATTCATTCCCGCAATTACGCCGAGCCCGCCCGCGTTGGAAACCGCAGACGCGAGGGAAGCGTCTGCCACCCATGCCATTCCACCCTGTATAATCGGGTATTCAATGCCCAGCAGTTCACAGATTGGTGTATGAATCATTTTCGCATCCTCTTTTCCAGTTTCTTGGTGGGTTAACCCCAACGAATCACGCATGCCCCGGTGGTCAGTCCGCCGCCGAACGCGGAAAGCGCCAGGTATTCCCCGCTGTGGAACACGCCTGCGCGGTTCAGTTCGTCCATCAGGGTTGGTATTGCGGCGGAAGATATGTTCCCGTGTGTTTCAATATTGGTATGATAGCGGTCTTCCGGAATATTCAGATGTTTGATTGCCGTATTGATGATCCGGATATTGGCCTGATGCGGCAGAACATGGTGAATGTCCTTTTGTTCCAGACCGGCTTCCTCAATAACCAGTTTCAGGTCATGGGCCATCGCGTTCACTGCGAATTTATAGACGTCCTGGCCGTGCATGGTCAGTGCAATCGCAGGTTTTGGCGTACGGTTGAACGGGGAATTTCCGCTGACATTCGGAATAAACATCACGTCCGGATCGCCCTGCGCAGAAAGATGAATGGAAAGAAGGTTGTCGCCCTCCCCCAGCACTACCGCGCCGGCCCCGTCGCCGAACAGCACGCAGGTGCTCCGGTCCGTCCAGTCCAGCAGCTTCGACATGTTGCAACTGGAAACCACCAAAACCTTTTTAACACGTTTGCGCGCAAAAAAGCCCGCTGCCACATCCAGCGCATAAATAAAGCCGGAACAGGCGCCGTTCAGGTCGAAAGCAGGGCAGTGCGCACCCAGTCTTTTTTGCAGCACGCAGGCCATGGAAGGCGTAATGTAGTCCCCGCGGACGGTGGTGCAGATGATCAAATCCAGATCATCTCCCGTAATTCCGGCATTTTCAAGGGCGGCCTGTCCGGCCTGCTCCGCAATATCCAGAATCGTTTCCATCGTGCAGATATAACGGCTTTTGATTCCCGAGCGGGAATAAATCCACTCGTCGGACGTATCCAGAAAGACGGCCAGTTCGTCGTTTGTAACGGAACGGGCCGGGTGGGCACTTCCGGTGCCGATAATTTTAAAGCTCATTTCTACCTCCGTAATTGTTTTTTCACGCAGTTCAGTGACTATAGACTTTTCCGGTTTAAACCGTCAAAACGGGACGGCTTTATTATATCACTTTTTTATTCTGCTTTTTAGAGAATTTTTAAGCTTTACAGCAGGTGCCTTTGTGGAAAACGCATTAGAACGACAAGATTTTACCTTTTTTCGTATTTCTTTTTCGACATTTTCCAAAATCTCGGAGCGTTTCAAAATTTCCTGCTTCGCCATTTCACGAAGCTTGTATTTCTGCACCTTACCGCTCGCAGTAACCGGAAATTCTTTCATAAACCACACATAAGCCGGCACTTTATGGCGTGCCATGTGGGTGCGAACATAATCCCGGATTTCCTCATCCGTCAAGCTGGCACCCTTTTTTACGATGATGCAGGCCATGATTTCTTCCCCGTACTGTTCACTAGGCACGCCAATGACCTGTACATCCTCCACCGACGGGTGAGTATAAATAAACTCTTCAATTTCTTTTGGATAAATATTTTCTCCCCCGCGGATAATCATATCTTTAATCCTTCCGGTAATCCGGAAGTACCCGTGTTCGTCCACCGTGGCAAGGTCCCCGGAATGCAGCCACCCATCCTCATCCACTGCCTGCTTGGTTTCCTCCGGCATTTTATAGTAGCCCTTCATGGTGTTGTAGCCGCGCGAGCAAAACTCGCCCGGAACGTTGGGCGGCTGAATTTTGCCGGTGGCGGGGTCAATAATCTTCGCCTCCACTCCCGGCAGGACCCGGCCGACGGTGCAGACGCGCGCTTCCAGGGAATCGTCGGTCGTCGTCATGGTGCAGGCCGGGGATGCTTCCGTTTCCCCGTAAGTGATCGTAATTTCCTTCATGCCCATTTCCTCAATGACCTGGCGCATTACCTTTTCCGGGCAGGGCGAACCGGCCATGATGCCGGTACGGAGCCTTGGAAAATGGAATTTTTTGAAGTCCGGGTGGCCAAGCTCGGCAATGAACATGGTGGGAACCCCATGCACCGCAGTACATTCCTCATTCTGCAGGGCCTGAAGCACCCAAATGGGGCGGAAATATTCAAGCGGAACCATGGAGGCAGCATGCGTCAGGCAGGCCATAACGCCCAGCACCAGCCCGAAGCAGTGAAACAGCGGTACGGGGATGCAGAGCTTATCCTCGTGCGTAAACTTTAGGCAGTCGCCGATTCCCTTTCCGTTGTTGACAATATTGTAATGCGTCAGCATGACGCCCTTGGGGAACCCGGTCGTACCGGAGGTGTACTGCATATTCACAATATCGTGCGGGTCAAGGGAAGCGCGCACTTTGTCGTATTCCGAATCGCTGACCTGATCCGCAAATTGGTATAATTCCTTGAAATTATAGGTTCCCGGAACCTGTTTTTCGCCCACGTAAATCACAGACTTTAAAAATGGAAGTTTGGGTTCCTTCAGTTCACCAGGTTTGCTGTTCTTCAGTGTGGGGCAAAGCTGGTTGAGCGTTGCAATGTAGTCCGCGTCCTTAAAGCCATCCATATAAACTAACGCTTTGGCGTCCGACTGCCTCATCAGGTATTCCAGTTCATAAATTTTATAATTGGTGTTGACCGTAACCAGCACGGCGCCGATTTTCGCTGTGGCAAACAGAGTAATCAGCCATTCTGGAATATTTGTTGCCCACACGGCAACATGGTCCCCCTTGCCAATTCCGATGGCCAAGAAGCCTTTGGCGACACGGTCGCACTCCTCGCGGAGTTCTTTCCAGGTTCTGCGGTAAGGGCGGTCAATGTACTTAATCGCTTCGCGGTCCGGATAGGTGGCGGCGACGCGGTCTAAAAGCCCTCCCACGGTGTCGTCCAGTGCATTCTCCAGTATTTTCTGCATGTCGGTTCCCTCTCTTCCAGATGATTTATGATAGGCGGATAATCCGTCGCATAAAAAAACCTGCGCCCTAAATGGGATGCTGGAATCAACCAATCGTTTTTATATTAAACGATATTATATTACGTAGTTTTAATTATTATATTATATCATTGATGTTTTTAAATAACAAGTTTTGTTAGAATACCTGTAAATAAAATCGTCTAATTTCGTATAAATCAATAAATACTTATTGTATTTTAGGCACTTTTCATGTCAGTTTTACAAATGTAACATTTTTACAGAGCGATTCGCCCAAACAGAACCGTAACAGAAAATTTTCATTTTTTACCTTACTTCTCTACGGCAAATGTTGTATAATAGGCAATAGCTTAAAATGACAATAAATAAATTGCATAGGGAAATCAGCTGCGCAGTTTTTTACCAAGGCGGTGCCCGCCCATCCGGGCAAGCCTGCGCCGTGCCGCCGCGCGGAGAAATAAAATTACCTCAGCTGTTCTCTTATGAGGATGTTTATGCAAACAAAGAAATCAAACCGTGGAAAAAATATTTTCGCGGCTATTACTATTGCGTTTTCCATAGGGTTTCTAACTTTTCTGTTGCAAACGGAAAGCGGCATAAAAAGCCTTCGTCATATTTTCTTTCACCTAAAACCGGTCTGGCTTTGCTGGATTGCTGCCGGCGTTCTGGCGGGGTGGTTTTTGGAAGTCTATGTGATTCACCTGTTCTGCAAGCATTTAAAAGCGGATTGGACGTTCCGCCAGTCTTTTTACATTGCCATGGTTGGATTTTTTTACAGTTCCATCACCCCCTTTTCTGCAGGGGAACCCATGGAAGTATACTGCATGGTCAAGCAGGGTATGGATACCGGAACTGCGTCTTCGGTCATCGCTGTAAAGTCTCTGGTTCACCATGCAGTCACTTTTGTTTATGCCTTTGTGCTGGTGGCGTTTGAACTGAGCTACTTCCAGACAAGAGTTTCCAACTTCTCGTTTGTTGCGCTGTTCGGGCTGTTTACCAACAGCATTTTTATTTTCTCTGTCATCTTGTTCCTTATCAATGAAAGGCTCACCAATTCCATTTTAAATGCGCTTGTCCGCCTGCTGAAACGGTTGAAGATGAACAAGTGGGCAGAAAAATGCTATACCATCGTACACAGTGATTTGGAAAACTTCCACGGCAGTTTTAAAAAAATGGGGAAAAGCCTTCCGCTCTACACCTTCGCCATTTCTCTGACTCTGGTGCAGATTACGATTGCGAGCCTGATTTCCTATTTTGTATACCGCAGTTTTAACCTGCGCGGCGAACCCGTTTATATCATGGTTGCGGCGGATACGTTTGTTACCATGGCCGCTTCGTTCATCCCCCTGCCTGGTTCCACCGGGGGTGCGGAAGGCGGATTCTACCTCTTCTTCCGGGAGTTTTTCGGGAACACCATCGTTCCCGCCATCGCGCTGTGGCGCATTGCAACATTTTATGTGAATATTCTCTTCGGCGCAATCATAACCTTCGTCGGGGCAAAAAAACTGAAACCGCGGGAGGCGGAAAACCCGGAAACGGAAAACATCGATTGAATTAACAAAGAACTGTGAGGGATCAGCTTGGTAATTATTGAATTTTTAAAGGCTGTTGTACTGGGCATTATTGAAGGGTTGACGGAATGGCTTCCCATCAGCAGCACAGGGCACATGATTCTGGCGGATGAATTCATCAAATTGGACCTGTCGCCTGCGTTTAAGGAAATGTTTTTGGTGGTCATCCAACTTGGCGCAATTATGGCCGTTGTGGTATTATATTTCCACAAACTCAACCCGTTTTCCTCCCGCAAGACGGCAATTCAAAAAAAAGAAACCTTTACCCTTTGGGGTAAGGTTCTGGTGGCCTGCATTCCGGCCGGAATCATCGGTGTTTTGTTTGATGATGAAATTGACCGGCTGTTTTATAATTACGTTACCGTTGCCATCACACTGATTGTCTACGGCATTCTGTTCCTGTGGATTGAAAACCGCAACCGGGGAAAATCCCCACTCATCCGAAGCGAATCCGCCCTTTCGTACCGCACTGCGGCGCTGATCGGCGTGTTCCAGGTTCTTGCGCTGATTCCGGGCACCTCACGTTCCGGCGCAACAATCATCGGTGCAATGCTGCTGGGTACCTCCCGAAGTGTTGCCGCAGAATTTACCTTTTTCCTGGCGATTCCGGTCATGTTCGGTGCCAGCCTGGTTAAGCTGCTTAAATTCGGCTTTGCGTTCAGTTCCTTAGAGCTTGGCGTTCTGCTGACCGGTTCGGTGGTAGCCTTTGTAGTTTCTATTTTTGCCATCCGCTTCCTGATGGGCTATATTAAAAAGCACAACTTCAAAGTGTTTGGGTATTACCGAATCGTACTCGGCGCGATTGTGCTGCTGTACTTTATGCTTCGCACGCCGGCATAATACGAACGACTCAGCTGTCATGCAGGCTCGCGAAAAACTTCTTAGTAAAAAAGGGTATTGCAAAATGAATTTACATTCATTTTGCAATACCCTTTCATTGTTGACGCGGCACAAGCAGCATTTCATCGTAGGCGCTTCTTTATTCGTCCCGCCAGATTTCTTCGCCGAATGAACGGATAAATTCGCTGAGTTCGTCGGACATTTCCTCTGCTTCCGAAATCCGAATATGGCCCGGCGTTCCGCAGCCGTTTTTACGGTACAAAAAGTGCACGATTTTCGGATCGTTCAGGCTTCGGCAGACCTCCTCAATGGAACGGTCCCAGCTTTCGTCATGGCTTAGGATGGTGGTGGAAAGGATAATTAGTGCGCGGGGGTAAAGCTCTCTCAGCCGGCGGACAAAGGCTGCATAGTGTGCCCGCCAGTTCTGCGACCGTGCGGAAGAATAATCTTCCTTCATATAATCCTCCGGATGGCTGTCGTTCTGCCCCAAAGCCACAATCACAACATGCGGCGTATAGCGGCGGAAATTCCATGGCTTCAGCGTGCCAAGTTCCGGATTATATTCGATTTTATCGTAGGTTTCCTCCATGCCCACATAATCCGGGCCACAAAACCACCCGGTTCCGTGCAGCAGAGCGATTCCACCCTGGGCGATGTCGTGCAGCTGAGCATTCAGCTTGCGCGCCGTCATGGCAGAATAGGAATACCAAGCATTGGAGTACTCGCCGTGATGTTCGGGGTCCGGCTGCCCGGTGTACTGCACTGCTTCGGACAGTTCCCCTGCGGAAACGGAATCGCCATACACCTCAATTCTTCGCTGTGGCAGCGGAGCGGGGGCGGAAATCAGCGCCCCTTTGTCCACAACAAATCCCTGAAGCGTAAAGATATGGCAGGAATCCATACATTTAAAGAAGAAAATTTCATGTTCTTCGTCTTTCAGGTTCTCCCCCAGTGTAAGGCATACGGTCGTGCCGTGCTCGGGTATCTGCAGCTTTATCAGCTTGCCGTCCAAAAGGGCCCCTACGTAGTTGTCCCAGCACTGCCTGCGGTTCAGCAGCAGAACTTTGACCCGTGTTCCGGTAAAGCGGAATTTTACCGACGTATAGGGGTAAACAAACACCGGGGCGTCAGGAACATCGAAATCGATGCGCCCGCAGTACTGCAGCGCAGGGTGATTGGGAAAAACAATTTGTTCTTTTTCGGTAATGAATTTTGTAAGCTGCAAGAATAGCACCCTCTTTTAACGTTTTCGAAACGCCTGAATCCAGTCGCGGTAGGCATAAAAGCTGTCTTTCGGGATGCGCTTCAGTGTTTTGTAATCCACATAAACTAAACCGAACCGTTTGGAATACCCATTGGCCCATTCAAAGTTATCCAGAAACGACCAGCTGAAATAGCCCTGAATTCCAAGCCCCATCTGATTCAGGTGATCCACTTCTTCCAAATGGCGGCGCAGGTAATCCACCCGCTCCTGGTCGTGCACGCACCCGTTTTCCACTCGGTCATCCCACGCGGAACCGTTTTCTGTAATATAAATTGGTATAGAGGTATATTCACGCGTGTCGCGCACCAATCTTTCCAGCGCCTCCGGATGGATATCCCAGCCAATGTCGGTCTTCGGATAGTCCGTTTCCGGGTGCCCGATGAGAATCGGAGAGGCCGGGTCATAATTCACATAGCAGTGGGAATAAAAATTCAGCCCGATAAAATCAATCGGTTCGGCAATGCATTCCAAATCCCCGGGTTGAAGAAAGGCAAACCGAGTCCCGCACTGCGCTGCGAACAGTGCCGCCATATCAGTGGGGTAGCTTTTGCGGAACAGCGGGTCAAGGAACCAGCGGTTCTGGTAGCCTTCCTGCATGGAACGAGCCAACTGGTCAGGAAAAGTGTCGGTTGCGGCGTAAACCGGGGTAGAATTCAGCGTGATTCCGATGGGATGTTTCCCGCCCATCGCGCGGTACACCCGCACCGCACGTCCATGCGAAAGCATCATGTGGTGCGCGGCAATCATCGCCTGTTCCAGGCCATGCTTTCCGGGCGCATGTGCCCCAATATAATAGGAGAGGAACGAGGCACACCACGGCTCATTGTGGGTAATCCACATGGAAACGTCCGCGTCCAGCTTTTCAAAGCATTTACGAGCAAATTCTTCGAACCAGTCCACGCATTCCCGGTTCAGCCAGCCTCCCAAATCCTCCGCCCACTGTGGAAGATCCCAGTGGTAAAGCGTAACGGCGGCGGTTATTCCGTATTTCTTCAGTTCTGCAATGACATTCTGATAAAACCGCATTCCGTCAGGGTTGTAGCGCCCTTTTTCCGGAAAAATGCGCGGCCAGGAAATCGAAAACCGGTAGCTGTCGATTCCCAGTTCACTCATCAGCCGGATATCTTCCTTGTAATGGTGGTAATGGTCACAGGCAATTTCCCCGGTGTCCCCGTGGTCAATTTTGCCCGGTTGTGCGCAGAATGTATCCCAAATACTCGGTGTTCTTCCGTCTTCGCGGACGGCTCCTTCCACCTGATACGCCGATGTGGCGACGCCCCATACAAACTTTTTCTTCATAAAGGCCTTGAACCCCTCTTTCCGTTCCCTCAAATTGCACAAATTAAGCTCATTATAGCACGACGAAAAAGTGGTGTAAATAATGCAAAAAAGAATTTTGCCGTTGGAAAAAACCAAAAATTCGATTGAAAAATCGTGAATTTTAACCGATTTCGCATCTAACCATCACAAAGCGAAAATTCCTAGGACGGATGAATTTTCAAAGTTGAACATTTTCAAATATAAAAAATATCCCGCGGAATTTCATCACGCGGGGTATCTTTTGCAAAGCGTTTTTTTGGCTGACCACCAGATACATCACTTAGACCTATGGCCTATTTACCTTGTTCATGTCAAAATACTTCAACAGTACAGATTATAATTTCATTTTTACATTCAGTAGGTATTCGCTATGGACTAAAAACTTTACTCTTCTATGATACTTAGAATCCAATTTATCCAACCAATAACCGTAGCAGAACGCCGTAAAAATGTACTATCAGCTTCGACATGGTAGAGATTTGAGTGTTTCATAATTTGAATGACTTTTTGTTTCCCTGGCATCTCTCCACATTGCAAATGCAACTTCAACGTTTCATTGAATACTTTATGCTTCAATATCTGCGCAACGATTGCAAGCTGGCGCTCTTTATATCCCTGTCTCATAATATGATGGCCGATCGGCGAAAGCTGGAAAAGAATATTGCCATCTTCATCACGACCTTTGTCGATAAGTCCCAAATACCGTCCTGCATCAGTATAATAACTGGTTTGGCGCTCATCAAAGGCGTATTCCGATGTAATATCATGCTTTGTCATCGGTTTTTCGTTCAGTAATTCTATAAGGTTGACTACCCGAGACATACGATCTGCTTGTGGAAATGATATTTCTGGTTCTTGAACCAAAGAAACCGTATTCAGAAGATTCTCAATATCAGATAAGCAAATCTCTGTTGAAATAACATAATTTTTCTGCTTGACCAGACGAAGAGAATTATAGTTTTTAGGATTTTCAAACTGATACTGATAAAGATAGAACACCCCATTTGAGAAAATAAGAAATATAGGCTTTACTATCTTTGTCACTCGACTGCTCCAAACACGAAATGGGTAGTAAAGCTGCCGAACAAGAAAATCATCAGACAAATCCCTCTTTGCTTCAAATAAGGAAAGATAATTAATCCCCTCATATGCAGCATCAATCTCGATCTGAGAGTTGTTCACTGTAACATTTTTCGTACCGAACGCTGTATCAATGTTAAACTCGAATCCACCAGAACTCATTCGCCCACTAACCGTTGGAACAAGTGCATCATCTTCCAAAAAATCACTTAATATACCACAAGCATTGGCACAATTTAAAGCAATTGATTCGCTTACAAGGAACTGTGGCATTAGACTTTGAATGTGTGGTGGAATTGAGATCTTTTGGATATCGGCATCAGGCTCATCGAACTCTTTGTATGCTGAGAACGAGGAAATAATATAGTCTCCGCGAGTTATTGGAAGAATCGCCAAATTGTTGTCCGCAAAGATTGCCGGAAGATTCACTTTGTGATCAAATTTGGTCATCAATCTCGGCTCTCTAAACTCCTTAATTTTGTTCGCCGATATAATAAATTGTCCGTTTTGCTCAATTTCTGTGAGAATGTGGTACTTATCAAACAAACTTTCCCATGCTGTATCATTCAGTCCCATAATTTCTTATAAGCACCTCCTCGATTGCTCCACGTTTACTGGCATCAGCATTGATTGCTCGTTTTGCTTTTACAATAGTAATATCGTATTCTTGATACAACTCTTTTATAAATTCAGTTGCAGAGTTTGAAAGCAGGAACTTTATACCTCGCCGTGTAAGCTCATCGCAACAATGCTTCAGGCGAATTTGTTCGTTTCTATCAAATCCACCTTTGTTATAGCCAGTGAAACTTGCTGTATCAGAAACAGGATCATAGGGTGGATCGAGGTAAACAAATCCCCCTTTTCTAACCCGACTGAGTGTTTCAGCAAAGTCCTCACTATAAAATACAATATTATTTGCGTTAAAATATTTACTTACAGCTCTCAATATCGGTTCATTTACAATATTGGGATTTTTGTAATGGCCGAATGGAGAGTTGAACTCGCCGGAAGAATTAACCCTGAACAACCCGTTAAAACAAGTTTTATTCAAGTAAATCAGTCTGGAAGCTTTCTCTATTTTAGATAAAGCCTGATAACTAGCCTTGTCCCTGTCCATATCCCGTATGGTATAAAAATATTCAGATGTGTTTTTGTGTTTTTTAAGTGATTCAATCAATGCTTCAACATCATCACGAATAACCTCATAGACCGTAATGAGATCCACATTCAAATCATTAACGATTGCCTTTGATGGCTGAATAGAAAAAAGAACTGCACCACCGCCTAAAAAAGGCTCACAATATGTAGTAATCCGTTTTGGAAGTAATGGGATGATCTCATCTAAAAGCTGGCGCTTTCCACCAACCCATTTTACAACTGGCGCAACCAGTTTGTTTCTTGACATCACATACACCTCCCTTACAGATATCAACATTATTTATTATAGTAGAAATTCTTCGTTCGCACAACCGTTCTATGATAAAAGGTTTGACTTTTTGCATACACACTTACGGACTGCCTTCGTGCTTTCCTATACTAGGTAACCGCTACGGTTCCTTTTGAAATGTCCCCCCATATTTGACCGCATTCGCCTGTAGAATCTGAGAGGCATATAAAAGTGTATTGAAACAATCCAGATAATAGAAAGTTTTGGACAGGTATGAGATAAATTCCCAATTTGCCGCACCATAAGCCGAACAACGCATGGAGACGCAGCTGTTTCACCTTTTCGATCACTCCCTGACGGATGTTCTCTTCAAATTTTGGGGTCAGTTCATACACGATGCAGGCAAACATGGAATCTATAATTGCCACCACCCTATACGCGGATACAGTTGAAGTCCTTCACCACGCAATGATTCAGAAAGATACCCCGCGTGATGAAATTCCGCGGGGTATTGAAAATCCGTCCGGCGTGGAAATTTCCGCTTTGTGATGGTTAGATTCGAAAAAGGTCTTCCGGAAAGGACTTATCCCAAAGCAAAGGAAGTGTTATAATAGAAAAACAAATGGAATCATAGAAAGTCGGCAATGGGTTTTGGAAGCAAGCAGCGCCGTACATAATATGCGGGGAGATATAGAATGGACAAAAATGAAGTGTTAAAACGCATTCAGCATGGTTTGATTGTGTCCTGTCAGGCGCTGGAAAACGAACCGCTTCACAGCTCATTTATTATGAGCAGAATGGCGCTCGCGGCCTTTCAGGGTGGGGCCGTTGGAATCCGTGCAAACACGCCATCTGATATTATCGAAATCAAAAAGACAGTAAACCTGCCGGTCATTGGCCTGTACAAGGTAAACTATAATGACAGTGAGGTTTACATTACACCTACCATGCAGGAAATCGATGCCCTTGTGCAAGCCGGTCCGGAAATTATCGCGATGGACGCAACCAAAAGAATGCGCCCCGGCCACCGCACGTTATCCGAATTTTTTAAAGAGGTCCGTCAAAAGTACCCTGACCAGCTTTTCATGGCAGATACCTCCTGCTATGAGGAAGGGGTTCAGGCACAAGAGCTGGGCTTTGATTTGGTCGGCACGACCCTGTGCAGCTATACCGAATATACCAAAGGCACAAAAATCCCAGACTATACACTGATGAAGCAATACGTGGATACGCTGAGCATTCCGATAATCGCCGAGGGCGGCATATGGACCCCGGAACAGCTGAAAAGCGCACTGGATACCGGCGTTTGGGCTGCCGTGGTCGGTACCGCCATTACAAGGCCCCAAAGCATTACGGAGCGCTTTGTAAATTACATTCAATGCGGTTAAGTAAAATTCCCAGCCAGCAAGTGGAAAGGAAAGAAATCACAAATATCAATCTTAGTCAGCCAGATAACTCCAAACAATAAACTAAGGGCAGTCTATAATTCCAAGTAGTAATTATAGGCTGCCCTGTTTGATTGGGTAAAAATAATCGGCTTACGCCATTTCGCGGTACTTTTTCAGCAGATAGTCGGCAAGTTGTTCTGCGCCCGTTGCCGGAGCGCCTTTTTTCAGGCTCACTTCAAATACCGGTGCCTGAGAAACCGCGTGAAGTCCCTTTAAGAAGTTCTCACTGTCAAATCCGACCGCATCTTTCAGGTCGCATTTTGTAAGCGCGACCGCGTCCACATAGCTGAACATAGGAACGTACTTAAACGGCTTGTCGTCGCCTTCCGGAACGCTGGCCGCAAGCAGGCGAACCGCCTCGCCAAGGTCGAACTCGGCAGGGCAAATCAGGTTGCCAACGTTTTCAATAAAAACGACTGCGTCCTTTAAATCGATCTGCTCCGCACCATCGCGGATAACGCGTGCGTCCAAATGGCATTCCCCGCAGGTATTAATCTGGGACGAACGAATGCCCTGTTTTTCCAGGTTGTCCGCGTCAATGGAGGACGCGATGTCGCCTTCGATGACACCCACCTGCACACCGGCTTTGCGCAGCTCCTGCGCAACCGCGGAGATAAGCGTCGTTTTTCCCGCGCCGGGGGCACCCATCAAATTGACTGCCAGAATATGCCGGGAAGCAAAATAAGAGCGGTTTTCCTCTGCCAGCTTGTCGTTTGCTTCCAGCAGCTCTTTCATAATAATAACTTCCATACCTTAATCCCCTTAACTTTTTTAACCTTTTCTGTTTTTCCCGAACCGATTCCTTCCCACCGGGCTGCACAAAACATTGCAAACGCCGCGGTTTTAATGGATGGCCGGGCCTTTAAGTTCCGTCAAATGACCGGATGTAGAATTCGCGTCCGGTATCTCTCATCAGCACGGAATCCCCGCCGCAGTCGGGGCATTGAAAGCTGCTTCCCTTGTGCGGGAATACCTTGCCGCAGGTTCCACATTTCAGCGAAGCGGGCACGTACTCAAACACCAGTTTCGCATCGGAGCAAACCGTATCTTTTGAAACAATCTCAAAATACATCTGCACCGATTCGTCCACGACGGAGGAAAGCTCGCCAAGCACCAGGTAAATCTTCGTTACCCGGCTGAGGCCGCGCGCTTTCGCTTCTTCTTCCACGACACGCACGACATCCAGAACAATCGGCAGTTCATGCACGTTTTTTCACCCCATGTCCGATTTCGTACCGGAAATCAAATAGAATTCATCGTTATCTGCAAGCAGGTCGATGGAAAACCAACGCTCCCAAACCGCCGCTTCTTCCCGTGCCGGGCGCAGCGGCCAGGAAAGTCCGCTTACTTCTCTGCCTTGATGGCGAAGATTGATGCGTTCTCGGCTTTCACTGTGGGCAATCAGGAACCTTCCCCTGGGTTTCAGCATCCGGGAAACCTGCTGCGCAAGCGCAGGCTTGTCCGGAAAATGCGGATATGCGCTGTACAAAAAAGCTGCGTCAAAACCGGTTTCCGCAACGTCGAAAAGGTCGCCCGCATAAAGCCGGATGTTTGGCTGCGCAAATTTTTCGCGCGCCTTTTTCAGCATTTCATCAGAAAGGTCGATTCCCAGAAGAAGCTCCGGCTCCCGTTTCAAAATCTCCGGAAACAGCACCCCCGTGCCGCAGGCAATATCCGCCACACGAAAGCCCTTCCGAATTCCCGCCAGCGTAACGATGGCCGCAAGTTTGTCACTGTTATGGCTGCACTTATTATCCCAGTTTTCCGCGCAATTGTCAAAAAATTGTTTCATTTTTCGATTGTGTTCCCGAACGTTTTCCATCTCAGACCCTTTCTCCCGCAAAAATTTTAGCTTTTTCCAAAGACAGCACGATGATTGGAATCAGAATAATCTGAATCACAATGCCGGGAAGCGCCGTAACAAACGCAGCGGCAAGAAATGCGGCAAATCCGTAGGGCTTTTGCGCCATGCTGAAAAAGACCGCATTAGCAAGCCCGGAAACAATTCGCCCGCCCACCATGGCGACCAGCAGCGCCGGATACACATTCCAGCGCAGTCTGCGGTAAAAGAAGCCGGTCAGAGCACCGTATGCACAAAGCTCCAGCATCATAGCGGGGGCAACCGGGAACAGCGCCGGCATGCCGGTCAGCACGGAAGACAACAGCGGAACGATAAATCCGCAGACTGCGCCGTACTGCCAGCCAAACAGCAGGCCGCAAAGCAGAACCGGAATATGCATGGGTAAAAACGTGGAACCGGCGCCCACCAAATGAAACAACGGCGGCAGGATAACGCCCAGCGCCAGACAAAGCGCCGTACCGGTCAGGTTGACGGTGAAAGATTTTTTCATCATTATAGTTTCCTCATTCGTATTCAAATATAGAATCAAAAGATATAAAAAACCACGAAATGATCCGTATTCATACGGTTCCCTTCGTGGTTAAGTTGGTATTATTAAAATGGAGTAAAAACAAAAGAAAAAGCCTTCATGGCTTTGTTTACATTTATTTTAGCTCATTCACCGCGTCTTGTCAAGCGCCGTTCCCTCCAGTTCATTGCGCGGACGAATCCTTGTCCTCCATTAAGCCATATTTCACCCGGATGCGGATCAGCCTTTCGGTCATCGGCTTCGCAATAAACAACAGAAAAATGACGGTGGAAGCGGCGTGAACCAGGTCGAACGGAATCCCCGCCAAAAAGGTTGCCCAAAACACGTCTTGGCCGAACCCAGGCGACACCGTCAGCGCAGAACTCAGGTTCATCAGCCCGCCGTAAATCACAAAGGTGGAAAGGCCGCCGAAAACGCATAGGACAGCGCGATTTTCGTTCAGAATTCCCCTTTGGTGCAAAAAGCCCGCCAGAAAGCCGATGATTCCAAAGCTGAACATCTGCCACGGCGTCCAAGCGCCCTGCCCGAAAAAGAAATTGGAAACAAACCCGGACAGCGCCCCCACCAGGAACCCCGACTCCGGTCCAAGGCAGATTCCTGCAATAATCACAATGGCGGCTACTGGCTTAAACTCAGGAATCATAAAAAACGCAGCCCGCCCGATGACCGAGATGGCAGAAAGGGAACAAATCAGAATGACTTCCCGCGCCTTCGGCCTGCGGTGTTCAAACGACAGAAGAAAGGGCAGCATGGTGTAAATCAGAATCGCCACACTGACAAAGTAATACCGACGGTCGTGCAGAACCGACATGCCGAACGCAATGGTCAGCGGAATGGCAAGAA
Source organism: Clostridiales bacterium (assembly GCA_012839345.1). Classification (GTDB taxonomy): domain Bacteria; phylum Bacillota; class Clostridia; order Oscillospirales; family Acutalibacteraceae; genus Caproiciproducens. The sequence continues at coordinate 18,623 of DUNN01000020.1, forward strand.
AAATCAGCACGACAGAAAAAATCAGCCGCCGATCCGGTTTTTTCGACATTGCTCAATCACATCCTCGCTGGTCAGCCCGCCCGGAAAAATTCCGCGGGCAATTCGGTTTGCAGCAGTCGTATAAAAACTGTTTCCCATAAAGAATTTACGGGTCTCGTTTTCCGATATAATCTCCCCGTTGAACATCAGCGCACAAAAGTCCATGTAATGCGCGCAGAAGTCAATATCGTGGGATACCAGAATCACCGTTTTTCCCTGCTCTTTCAGCGTATAAAACAGCTTGGAAAGGCGTTTTTTGAAAACGGCGTCAATTCCTTTGGTGGGCTCGTCCAAAAGAATGATTCGGGGATCGGTCAGCAGCACCTTCGCAAGCGCCGCACACTGCTGTTCCCCGCCGCTCAGGTCGTACGGGTGGCGGCCCAGCAACGGCTTCAGATGAAAGAAATCGATGACGCGCTCCATGCGCTTTTGGGCAGTCTGCCGGTCGGAAAAGGCAGCGTACGCCATGTCCTCCAGGTCCCTCCCCACGGTATTGCGCACAAACAGGCTGCATGGGTCCTGCGGCAGGTAGCCTATCAGCCCGCGGTAGCGTTCCCCATTCGGTATTTTCGGCAAGGCAACGCCCATCAGTTTCACTTTTCCACGGTACGGTTGGTTTACGCCGCCAATCACGGACAGCAGCGTGGATTTTCCTACGCCGTTCCCGCCCACAATGCCGTAAAGGCACCCCTGCGGAATCTCCATCGAGACCCCTTTTACAATATCTTCCGCTTTTTTTTCGTAGCGGTACCAGATTTCTTCCAGTCGGACCGCCGGCTCCTGCACATTTCGCCGTGGGAATAATGGCTTGTCTTCCGGCGAGGCCGGGCTTTTCGGTGCAGGGGAAATCTGTGTGCTGAGCCACTGCTTCGCTTCGCGCACGGTAATGGGGGTTTCCCCCTCGCTAAACGCCGCATAGATTTTCACGCAGGCCGGAAGCGCCTCTGTCATTTCACTTTTCAGCCGTTTCATACAGCTGCCCAGTTCGCGCGGCGTTACGTCCAGCAGCAGCCGACCGCCTTCCATGAACAGCACTCTGCTGCATATGGGCAGAACCTCTTCCAAATGGTGTTCGGAAAGCAAAATGGTAACGCCAAGCTCCTCGTTAATTCTTCGCAGCATGGCCAGAAAGCCCGAAACCGCAATCGGGTCCAATTGAGAGGTCGGCTCGTCCAACAAAAGGACTTCCGGCTGCATCACCATGACGGACGCCAGATTCAGAATCTGCCGCTGCCCGCCGGAAAGCTCGTTCACAGGTTTTAAGAACCAGTCCTGTATTCCGAAAAAGGAAGCCATTTCCGCCACCCGCAGCCGGATAGTCCGGTTGTCATACCCCAGGCTTTCCAGTCCGAAGGCCAGTTCGTGCCAAACCTTATCGGTGACAATCTGATTTTCCGGGTTTTGCGAAACAAACCCGATTTTGGAGCTTTGGTCCCGTTCGGACAGTTCGGTGATCTCCGTGCCGTCGTATTCAATACGGCCGCTGCGCCTCCCATAGGGTGCAATGGCTGGTTTCAGCTGTTTTAAAAAGGTGCTTTTTCCACAGCCTGACCTGCCGAACAGCAGAATAAAATCGCCTTTCTGAACCGTCAGGCTAATGTCGGACAAATCCTTGCCGTCTCTGCCGGGGTAGGTAAAATTCAGCCCGCTGATTTTAAGCTGTTCCATACGAAGTACTCCTTCCCATCCACAATAGCCGGCAGCAGGCAGAACAAGGCGTACGCGGCAAAAAATGCCACGGATTTCCCGCTCAGTCCCGCAATCCGAACAAAGGGAAAACAGGCCGTTTCGAAAGCGCCCATTCCCATTCCGGCAAAAACCACAGCCAGCAGTGCCAGCTGCACCGCAAGCAGCGTTTTATCCCGTCTTTTCCAGGAGTAAATGGAAAAGGTGGTCCGACCCTTTAGACCGAACCCGCGCGCTTTCATGGAATCAGCGGTTTCCACCGCGTTTTCCAACGCCCAGGTAATTAGGATCGAAACAATGTGAACCCCGTTGCGAATGCGCTGAAAAATTCCGCCCTGCGAAACATCGCATCCGATGCATTTCTGTGCTTCCGAAATCTTGCGGATTTGAGCCTTATACCTTGGTACCAGCCGCAGGGTCATAGAAAACATCAGGGATAAAACCGGGATCATCCGTCCGAACAGATACATCAGCTTATCGCTTGTCATAACCACATTGAAACAGGAAAACCCTATCACGACCGAAACAAAGGCCGCCGCAGACAGCAGCCCGAACACTGTGGATTCCAGCGTAATCGGGTTGTCGTTCACATAAAGCAGTATGGTTGCGCCCGAATGATTGAGCAGCGGGTTGACCAGCGCAATCAGCAGTGTTACCGGCAGCATCCAGAGCAAATTGAACCGGACCGCCTTCCTGCCGCTGAGCAGCACGGAATAGAGAAAAACAGAAGCAAGGGAAATGGCGAGCAGAACCGGGTGCAAAAAAAACATGCTGAAAAACAGCACAGTGCAGAAATAAAGGAATAATGTCACGGGATGATACGCGGAAAACGCATCCCGTCCGTTGTTCTCTGTCGTCATATTCTCACCTCTGCTTCCGTAAAACCGCATAAACAGAACCGGTGCTTTTGCAAAGCACCGGTTTTAAAACCGATACTATCTTCCCGGGTAGTCCATACTCCGGTTTTTAATATCTTAATCGTTGAATGGCGTTTTATAATGATATTTTAGAATATTACTGTGAAATCCACGGAATCAGATTACCCGATCGTCCGGATTTGGAAAGTCAGTTCCAACGGTTTCTCGGACGGAATCCGGAATTCTTCGTGAACCGGAGCGCCCCAGCTGTCGTCCCCGCCGACCCCCATTTGTTTGGCGAGGATGCGGACCGACGTCAACGCTGGTTCCGGCAGTTCCTGCAGGTGGGCAGCATGTTCCAGCTCATACGCGGTATAGGGGAGCACCCCCAATTCAAACGGAGCGCCGACGGATTCAAACAAAAGGCCTTTGCCGCTGTCCGACGTTATTTCCGCCCAGCGCACACCAGTGCGGTTCCCACATTCCTGCGGCACAAGGTACTGGGACAAATTACCCTCCGCCGTACCTTCAAAAATTCCCAGGTGGGCACCGTACATACGGTCTATATAATTTTCCTCTGGCCCCATGCCGTAATAGCGGAAGCGGTGATAAGCTTTCCTAAGCTGGAAGCCCAGCCCGAACAGCGGCAACTCCGGCAGGTTTTTGGCACCCGGGTAAACCACGTGAACCAAAATCGTCCCATCCGGGCTCACTGTATAAGCAGTCGTAACCTTTACCGTTCCCGGAACCGGCAGCTCATACTCATAGGTTACCGTTGCAGTTCCGTTTTGCTCGGTAACATGCACGCCCGCGCAGCGCTGGCCCTGCCCCGCCGCATACCACGGTGCGCAGCGGAACAGGTAGCCGTTCCCCCGGTCGTTGTCCGTTGCAGCGCGCCAGTAGACCGGCCGCGGTGGCAGGTTGACATACTCTTCTCCGTTTCGGCGCAGGGAAACAATGCCGCCGTAAGGAATCGAGAAAAGTACAGATAAGTTCTGCCCATGCACGCCGATATTTTCATCGCCGGACACCACGGTCAGCGGACGGAAGGCTTCTGTGTTCCGTTTCTGCTCTGGTTCTTCGCATTGCCAGATAAATTGGCCGAACGCCTGCTCATCGCCCGCCTGTGCCCACCGGCAGGGGGATTTATGAACAAGCGAGCAGTTCAGGGCATATTCCCCGCTTTGATGCGGCCGCGGATACGTGAGGGGAAAATACCGTTCTTCCCCTGCCGGTACGGAACATTTCGCAACGGCGGAAAACACCGGTTCGCCGTTATGAAGCAGCCGGTATTCCAGTACATAATCATCGGTGGAAACAAACAGATTTTCGTTTTTCACCAAAACTCCGCCGCGGTCCGGAATCAGCTTTATATTTTGATACAAAAACCGCACTTCCTGCACCTTGGGGGAAGGTTCCCTGTTCGCATACACAATTCCGTTAGTGCAAAAATTAAAGTTTGTAGCGCGATCCTGAAAATCCCCGCCATAAGCCATAACTTCCCGGCCGGAAGCATCCTTTGTCAGAATCGCCTGATCAATATAATCCCAGATAAAGCCGCCCTGATATTTCGGATATTGTTCCAGTTCCGTATAAAGATGCATTCCGCCGCAGGAGTTGCCCATGGCGTGCATATATTCGCAGCTGATATAAGGCTTTTCCGGGTTGGACTCCAGGTATTCCCTGATTTCTGCCGGCTTCGCGTACATGCGGCTCTCCATGTCGCTCGTTTCGTTGTACCGGCGGTCTTGGAACACTCCCTCATAGTGCACCAGACGGGTCGGGTCATTCTTGTGGAAATAGCGCGACATTTCATAAATATCCCGGCCGCCGTAGCTTTCGTTGCCGCAGGACCAGATTAAAACAGAGGGATGGTTTTTGTCGCGCTGCAACATGGAGTTCGCACGGTCCAGCACCGCGTCGAGCCACTCCTCCCGGTCACCGGGCACCACATAATCGTATCCTCTCTTTTTCAGGTACTGCCAAGTGCCGTGGCTTTCCAGATTGGTTTCGTCAATCAAGTAGATTCCGTATTCGTCACAAAGGCGGTACCATTCGCTCTGGTTGGGGTAATGGCAGGTGCGCACCGCGTTGATATTGTTCTGCTTCAAGAAACGGATATCCCAGAGCATATCCTCTTTTGTAATGGCACGCCCGCGGCGGCAGTTGAACTCGTGCCGGTTTACGCCTTTGAACACGATTCGTTTCCCGTTCAGGCACATAATCCCGTCCTTCATGCAGAACTCGCGCACGCCGACGCGCTGCGGAACCGCTTCCAGCGTATTCCCCTGCTCGTCATGCAGATGTATCAGCAACCGGTAAAGATAGGGATCCTCTGCGCTCCAAAGGTGCGGGGCGGAAACGGACAGCGTAAATTTCGTAACGACTTTGCAGGGAATATCCGAACGGGATGCGACAACCTCCCCGCGGTCATTTTGAAGAACGGCATCGGCGAACACCGCACCCGATTCCAACTGCAATTTCATCTTCGCACGAATCTCCGCAGAAGCACCGCCGTCGCGCAAGGCCGTGGTCACAAACAGGTCTCGCACATGCGCGCGCGGCACGGCATACAGGAAAACGTCACGGAAAATGCCGGAAAAGCGCCAGAAATCCTGATCCTGTATCCAGCTTGCGGTGCTGAACCGATACACCTCAACGGCAATCCGGTTCGTGCCCTCCCGCAGGTACGGTGTAATTTCAAACTCCGCCGGTGTAAACGAATCCTCGCTGTACCCGACAAACGCACCGTTCAGCCAGACGTAGAACGCGGTTTCTACGCCCTGAAAGGAAAGATATACCTTTTTTCCGTGCAAATCCGGATCCAAGGAAAATTCTCTGGTGTAACTTCCTACCGGGTTGTATTCCTTCGGAATTTGCGGCGGGTAAAGGTCTTCCCGCCCGTCCCACGGATAAATGGTATTGACATACTGGGGCTTTCCCCAGCCCTGCAGCTGAATGTGGCCTGGGACCTCAATGCTCGGCCAACTGCTGCAGTCGTAGCCTTCCTGATAAAAATCGGACGGCCGAAGCGCCGGATTTTCGGTGTAACAGAATTTCCACCGCCCATTTAGGCTTTGCCGCAGCGGCATTTCCCGCTCCTGCTCTGCCTGCTCCAAACTGGTATAAAACAGATGATCAGAATGGGCTTCTTCCCGGTTCACCGCAAATACGCGCGGGTCGCACAGCCAGTCCAACTCCGGATGATCGCTTTTCATATATACAGTCCTCCCTGCTGCTTTCAAGTATCATCTTTTTCCTTACGTAAAAATCCAATCCTCTTTTTTCTTTATCATATACTGGAAAATCAATTTGAGCAAGTACCGCAAGGCATTTGTGTTCTATTTCTCATACAAACCAATCGTTACACGCCCCACGGCAGTAAAAAAGTGCAAATGCGCCCGCACTTGCACTTTTGCAAGAAACAACAGATTAAGCACGCGCCGCGCTGCGGTATTCTTTGGGCAGCATGCCGGTGCATTTTTTAAAGGTTTGTGAAAAATAAGAAGGATTGTTGCTGAAGCCGGTCATCGCGGCAATTTTTTGAATCGTATCGTCCGTATCCCGCAATAGCTGCTTCGCCCGGTCCATCCGCATGGTCAGCAGATAGCTGGAAAACTTAATGCCGCATTCCTTTTTAAATAGCTTGCCAAGGTAATCCGCGTTGATAAACAAAACATTTCCGGCTACCTGACTGAGCGAAAGTTCCCCGTCATCCAGATGGCTTTGAATATAGTCCATCGTAATCTGAACCGGTTTGCTCAAAGCCGAATACATGCCCTGGCGCCGCAAAACCGCCACCTGGTTAATTTCCTGCGTCAAAATATCGTACAGGCTCTGAACATTTTCTGCAAAACTGATGAGGGAGATGTTTTTGAAAGAATCCTGCTCACAGGATTCTTTTTCCCGCGCGGTAATTAGGGAAAGGCGCAGGCAGATTTTCTGAACAGCGGCAAATCCGTACCGTTCCCGGCGGAACAGCTGGAACAGTTCGTTCACCAGCTCCGCTGCCTGTTCCGGCCGAGCCTTTTTCATGGCTTCCGTAAAGGGCGGGAAGAACCCTTGCACCGAATTCATGTCCGGATTTTCCTGTATGTCAACACTATCCATATAAATTAGACTGTTGTTGTCAAAGTAGAAAAAGAGGTGCGAAAGAGCGGCTGCTTTCTGGTAGCATTGATAAAGCTGTGAAAGCTTTCGTGGCGTGGAAAGCAGGACCGTTTGGCCGGTAAAGCCGTTTTCCCGCGCGGTTTGCCGCAGAAATCCCGCCAATTTTAAGCTGTTTTCTTTACTAGTTTCTCCCGATACCACCATCAGGTTGTTTTTTTCCACACAGCACACCGTATCGGGGAACGTACGCTCCACCGCTTCCATCATCGAATTCGTTCCAGGCATTTTTTCCCCGTGCCATTCCAACGGATAAAAGAGGAAGCAGTACCGTTCGGATTTCAGGTGCAGCAGCTTTTGCAGCGATTGAGCCCTGAGTTCATCCGGCTGCTGTGCATGCAGCAGTTCCTCCAGAATCTGAACCTTCGCATGGGGCAGCATGGTTTTCACATCATTAAGCGCTTTTTCCGAGGTTTTCATCTGCTGCTCGGAACTGTCGATTTTTTCAAGCAAGCGAACCAGCGTTTTTTTCAGTTCAATCGGATTGCACGGCTTAAGGACATATTCACAGACACCGCTGCGGATGGCTTCCTGCGCATACTGAAAATCATCGTAACTGGAAAGAATGACAAACTGTACGGGAAGGCCCTCCTGCGCACAGCGTTTAATCAGGCTGATTCCGTCCATTTCCGGCATGACAATGTCCGTAACCACAATGTCCACTGGGGCTTTCCGAATAATATCATACGCTTTCTGCCCGTCGGAAGCGGTTTCCACCGAACCGATGCCAATGCTGTGCCAGTCCAGCGACCTTGCCAGACCATCCCGAATAATTCTCTCATCATCTACAATCAGCAGTCTTCTCATAAGCTCGTCATCTCCTTACAATTTGCAGTTATGGCCGCCGTTTCTGATCTGGTTCTCCTTCCCGGTCATTCGAATTCAGACTGATATTGTCCGCAAGGCAGTAAGGAAGGCGAACCTCTACGCAGGTTCCGTTTTCGTCTCCCGTAATATTCAGCCCATACTGCTCCCCAAAACAGATTTGCAGCCGTTCCTCAATGTTTTTCAGTCCCAGGCCATGGCTGCCGGAGGATTCCTCTCCATTCATGACCCTCTCCAGATGCTCAGCGTCAAAATGCGTTCCATTGTCCCACACTGTAATGGAAAAGTCCTTCTCACGACCCTCAAACGCCACCTGAATGACGCAAACCCCGGCGTATTTTTCCAAATTATGGCGGATGCAGTTTTCTACAATGGGCTGGAGCGTCATTTTCGGAATTTTATACTTCCCGAATTCCTGCGGCGATTCCAGGTACACCTCCAACCGTTCCTCAAACCGGATTTTCTGGATTGCCACATAATCCGAAACCAGTTTCATATCCTCTTTTACCGAAATCACGTCGGGCTTTTTAAGGGTGGCTCGCAACAGCTCACTCAGGGTAAGCGCCATGGTAGAGCTGTCATGGTCGCCGGACTCCACCGCCTTCCAGTGGATGGTTTCCAGCGTGTTGTACAGAAAATGGGGATTAATCTGCTGCTGGAGCATTTTATAGCGCATGTCGGAAATTGTTAGCTGCCTGCGGTAAACCTCGTTAATCAGGTAATCGATTTTTTGAATCATCTTATTATAGCTGTGAACCAGCTCCATGCCCTCTTTGATTTTCAGAACACCCGATATTTCCGGCGAGATCTTTTCAAATTTTTCATCCTTTACACGACCCATGGACTCCGTTACCTGTGCCAATGGCCTGCAGATTCTTCTGGCCAGCATATATAACAGGAAAAGGACCCCTATCGCCAAAATTAGGAAAGAAATCAGGTAAGTTTCCCGCGATTTTTCCACCCCGGACAGCACACTGTCAAACCGCATCACATTAACAAACTGCCAGCCCTTGGTTGCACCGGTAGAAGAATTCTTAATGATGTAAAAATAATTCGTTCCGTTCAGGTTCACGGTTCCGCTGCCGGATTTCTTCCTGAAAAACTGTTCAATGCTCTGCAACGGAATACGGCTGTTCGGGGAAGACAACATGCTGCCGTTCACCGAACAAAACAGATTAGATTCGTATTTCTGCTGGGCGGAAGAAGTATAATTCAAAAGCTTCGGAGTGTTCAGCACCAGAATCAGCACGCCGCGTTCCTTAAACTTGTCGTTGGTGCTAATCGCGTTAATCTGGCGGGCGGAAACGAGCATCGACGGGTTGGAGGGGTCGGTCATCCAGATATTGGAGCCCTGCGCTTGCACCGCCGCGGAACGGACAGACTCGATAAATTTCTTATTTAGTGCGGTGCCGGTCTGCACCCGAAAGGAAATCTGATAATTATTGCTGAAAATAAAATAACCGCAATCGATAAAAGGCTCGTCCAATATATCTGCAAAAAGCTGGTTATAAATAGATGTCAAAGCAGCGTAACCGTCCCCGCTGTTGGGATTGTTGGTATAAACCGACAGGTTGTTCTGAAAGGCCTGGTCGCTCAGAATTTCGTACGAAACTTTAGAAATTTGATCGAGATTATTTTCCACACGCTCCGTATACAGGGACAAAATATCGGAAGTTTCGGCCGCCATAAAATCCGTATAGCTTTTGGTCAAGCCCGTAAAAATCAAAATGGCCACCAGGCTCAGACTGATGGTCTGAATTAAAATTATAACAAAAATCCCCTTGGTCAGCGGCACATAAATTCCATGTTTCCTCAGCCTGTTCATTTTCGATTCCTCATGATGTAAAATAATTCGGTTGGTTTTTCCAAAGAATCCGCACTATGTTCCCTACCAGAACCATGTTAAAAATGCACAAAATCATCTTTATATGTAAGGATTATACGCCACATTTATGAAAAATCAAGTCTTGGGCAAAAAAGCAGGCCGGTAGAAACAACCTTTAAAAATCGGAGCTTCTGTTATAAAAATCACTGATAATTAACATTATATGTCGGAAATTTCTATATAATTAAGCCTTTCAATCGTGTATATTAAATACAAATTTAGAAATGAAAAGGAGTATGTTGTATGAAAAGACTAGTCGCAGGAATTCTTGCAGCGACCATGCTCGCTTCCACAGCTGCGTGCTCTTCCGGTAACACCAACACCGAAAGCACCGAGCCTGCCAGCAGCACCGCCGCAGCAACATCTGATGTAACGCTGCGTATCGCTTGGTGGGGTTCCCAAACACGCCACGATGCAACCCTGAAGGTTCTGGATATGTACACGAAAAAAACCGGTGTAAAATTCCAGACGGAATACATGCCTTTTGACGGTTATTTTACAAAACTGAACACATTGGTTGCGTCCAACGATATGTATGACATTTTCCAACTAGGCGGAAACTTCCCGACCTACATCGATCAAATTGAACCTTTGGACAGCTACGTGGCGGACGGTACCATTGATACCACTGACACGAACAAAGGCTATCTGGAATCCACCCAGTACAACGGCAAGCAGTACGGCATTTCCCTTGGCATCAACTCCTACGGCATTGCCTACGACCCGGAAATGTTCCAGAAAGCCGGCCTGAAAGAGCCAAGCACCAACTGGACTTGGGAAGAGTTTGAAAAAGACTGCATGACCATTCACGAGAAACTGAACATCTACGGCAGCTCTAAGATAGAAGATTTCTTCGCAGGCGGCACCATGGCAGCTCCCCAGTTCAACCTGAAAGAAACCTTCTTCAAGGCGGACGGCACCGGCCTGAATTACACTGACGATTCACCGATTGCCAGCTACCTTGCCATGAAGCAGCGCTTGGTAAAAGCGGGCGCTTACCCCGACCCGGGCGCAATTTCCGAAATCAAAGACATTGAGGGCGATTACCTTGCCACCGGCGACGCCGCCATGACCTGGGTCGCCAGCAACCAGTTTGTTGCCCTGAGCAAAGCAGCAGGCCGTCCCCTGAAGCTTGCGACCGTTCCGAGAATCAAAGCAGACGGTCCTTCCGGCATTTCCCTGCAGTCCTCTCAGATGTTTGCCATTTCTAAGAGCTGCAAAGAGAAAACGGAAGCAGCAAAATTCCTGAACTACTTTGTCAATGATATTCAGGCCAACGAAGTTCTGTTGGGCGAACGTGGAATCCCGATTATGTCCAAAGTACGTGACGATGTAAAATCCAAGATTTCCGATAATGACAAGCAGGTTTATAACTTTATCGACACCGTAGGCGAAATTGCTGACTCCCCGGTGATTCTGGACCCGAAAGCCCAGCCCGAAATCAAAGACCTTTATATGAGACTGGAAAATCAGGTTGTCAGCGGAAAGCTTTCCCCGGAAGACGCTGCGAAACAGCTGCGCAGTGGCGCTGAGGATATCTTCAAAAAGGGTGCTTCCGCATCTTCTTCAAACTAATTTGAGGGAATCGGGGTTCCTCCCGATTCCCTCCCGTTTATCCCCGGAATACGCGGATGAAGCCCCGCACGGCAAGGCACAGTCTGAAACGTTTGCATTTTCTTCATCCGCGCTGCTTTAGTAAATTAAGGAGTGAAGCACATGGCAAAAAACACAGGCGGAAATTCGCTGAAGCTCAAAAAGTTTCTGAACCGTGACAACACAGTAGGGTATGTGTTTGCCCTTCCCTTTATCATAGGGTTTTTAGGATTCACAATTGTCCCAATGATTGTATCCCTCTATTTTTCCTTTACAAATTATAATATGATCTCCGCCCCGCAATGGGTTGGTTTAAAAAACTACGTCCGTATGTTTACGGAGGATAACCGGTTCGTAAACTCTGTGGGTGTCACACTGAAATATGTCTTTATTTCCGTGCCTCTGAAGCTGATTTTTGCCCTCATTGTGGCTTTTCTCCTGACCAGAAAAAGCAAAGCAGTCAGCGTTTACCGTTCCGTTTACTACATTCCTTCCCTCATCGGTGGAAGCGTGGCTGTTTCCCTCGTTTGGAAGCAGCTATTCTCTACCAAGGGCTTAATCAACAATATCCTGCACAGCCTTGGCATGGCGCGCATTTCCTGGTTTGGCGATGAACATGCAGCTGTTTGGCCGTTAATCCTGATGGCTATCTGGCAGTTCGGCTCCTCCATGATTATCTTCGCGGCGGGCCTGACACAGATTCCCGCTTCCTACTACGAAGCGGCAAGAATCGACGGTGCGGGAATCGTGAAGCAGTTCTTTTTCATAACACTGCCTTCACTATCCCCGGTTATCCTGTTCAACCTGGTGATGCAGATGATCACCGGATTCATGTCCTTTACCCAAACCTATGTTATTTCCAACGGCACAGGCGACCCGAACGACGCCACAAACTTCTTTGCACTCTATATTTACAATCAGGCGTTCAAATATTTTGATATGGGTTACGCCAGCGCTATGGCATGGATTCTGCTGATTTTGATTTCCTTGATTACCTTTATTATCTTTAAGACCTCGAGCACCTGGGTGTTCTATGAAAATGAATAAGGAAGGAGATGCATTTCATGGCCAAATCAAAAAAAATTGTAACAAAAACGTTGTTTCACGTTCTGATCATTCTGTTCGGATTAGTTATGATCTATCCGGTTCTGTGGATGATTTTCGGTTCGTTTAAAAACAATCGTGAAATTCTCAACAATTCCATGCAGCTTCTTCCGAACATCTGGCGGCCGGAAAACTATTCAACCGGCTGGAAGGGCTTTGGCGAGATTACCTTCAGCACATTTTTTGCAAATTCCTTTTTTGTAACCGCAATCGCCACACTGGCCTGCACCATTTCTTCCGCCCTGATTGCCTACGCGCTGGCGCGCGTTAAATTCAAGGGGCGCAAGTTCTGGTTTGTATGCATGATCAGCACCCTGATGCTTCCCTCCCAGGTTGTGATGATTCCCCAATACATCATCTTCCAGAAGCTGAACCTAGTAAACACCTATGTTCCGCTGATTCTTCCATTTTTCTTCGGCCAGGCGTTCTTTATTTACATGATGATGCAGTTTATCGCCGGCCTGCCAAAAGAGCTGGATGAGGCGGCCATTATTGACGGCTGCTCAAAATATACCATTTTTACCCGTATTATCTTCCCACTGATCAGCCCCGCGCTCATAACGACCGTCATCATCCAGTTCTATTGGAAATGGGACGACTTCCTTGGGCCGCTGATTTACCTCAGCCGACCGGAAAAATATACGGCTTCCCTGGCAATCAAGATGTTTGCCGATGCCTCTTCCACAACGGACTATGGCGCCATGTTCGCTATGTCCACCCTTTCCCTGGTTCCGGTATTCCTGATTTTCCTCTTCTTTAACCGGTACCTCATGGAAGGCATCAGCACAACCGGAATGAAAGACTAAAAACTGAATTTGGAGAGCAATTCTGCGAAAGGATGGTCATACCCATGAAAATTGACCGAAAAAAACTGGTTGCTCGCCATAACCCTGTGCTGAAAGCGGTGGAGTTATCTTCACCGCTTTCGGTGGGTAATGGTGAATTTGCGTTTACCGCGGACCCAACCGGCCTGCAGACTCTGTATGAGAAGTATTGCGAGGCAAAGGTGCCGCTGTGTACCATGGCCCAATGGGGCTGGCACCGTACCCCTGCAGATGGAAAAAACAAATACTACCGGCCGGAAGACGTGACTATGACGGAATATGACTTTGAAGGCCGCACCGTTACTTACGCGGTGGAGAAAAAGCCGGGGAACGAAGCGGTTTACGACTGGCTGCGTCAAAACCCCCACCGGCTGAATCTGGCACGCATCGGCTTTCAGCTCTATGAGCAAAATATTTTGCCTTCCGAATTGAGCGGGATTCATCAGGAGCTGAAGCTTTACGACGGATTTCTGGACAGCCGCTTTCTTTTGGCGGGGGAATCCTGCCGCGTGAAAACGGCCTGCGACCCAAAAGAGGACACGCTTGCGGTTTCGGCTGCCGGAATGCAGATTGCGAACGGAAGCCTGACCGTGGTGTTTGAGTTTCCCTATGGGGACCCCGGCATCTCCGCATCCAACTGGGACTACCCGGAACGCCACACTACCCGCGTAGTCGAACAGAATGTACACAGCATCGTGCTCCAGCGCACGCTGGACCGGACCGTTTATTATGTTAAAATCAACGCGCAGACCCCAGTTCGATTTTCCATGGAGGAGCCTCATCGTGTGCGCCTGACGGCGGAATCCGGATGCGATACACTGGAATTTACCGCACAGTTTTCTGCCGAGCTGCCTGCCGGTGAAACGGCGGCTTCCACGGTCTTTACCCGGTCTTCCGAGTGGTGGAATGCCTTCTGGGAACAAGGCGGCGCCGTGGACTTTTCCGGCAGCACCGACCCGCGCGCCAATGAATTGGAACGGCGGGTCGTGCTCTCCCAGTATCTTCTGGCCATCCACTGCAGCGGTTCCATGCCGCCGCAGGAAACCGGGCTTTTCTGCAACAGCTGGTATGGAAAATTCCATTTAGAAATGACCTTCTGGCACTGTGCAAATTTTGCCCTTTGGAACCGCACCGAGCTGCTGGAACGCTGTCTGCCCTGGTACCTCGAACACCTGGACGACGCCCGGCGCAACGCGGCGCGCAACGGCTACCCTGGCGCACGCTGGCCGAAAATGGTCGCTTACGATGCTATTGACAGCCCCTCCCCCATTGCAACGCTCCTCATCTGGCAGCAGCCGCACATTCTGTTCCTGCTGGAGCTTGTGTACCGCAGTAAAAAGAGTAAACAACTGTTGAAACAGTATTGGGACGTAGTGCGCGAAACCGCCGACTTTATGGCCGGATTTGCTGTACGGCACGAAAACGGCGCAGCAGGTGAACAATACGACCTAATGGCACCGGTCATCCCCGTACAGGAGGAATATGACCCCCACACCGTGAAAAACCCTGCATTTGAAACGGAATATTGGGGATATGGTCTGAACATCGCACTTCAGTGGGCAAAACGGCTTGGAAAGCCCGCCCCGGAAAACTGGGCAAAAGTTGCGAAAGCCATGGCGCCTGTCCCGCAGTACGGCGGTCTCTACCTTGCGCATGACAATTGCCCGGATACTTTTGAGCATTTTCACCGCGACCACCCGTCCATGCTGGGCGCCTTCGGCTTGCTGCCGGGCAAACGGCTGAACCAGGAAACCATGCTGCACACGTTGGATAAAGTAACTGCCTGTTGGGACTACAACACCCTTTGGGGCTGGGATTTCGCCATGATGGCGATGACCGCCGTACGGCTGGGCGACCCCGAAAAAGCGGTGGAACTGCTGCTGTGCGACACGGCGAAAAATCAGTATGAAGTGAATGGACACAATTTCCAAATGCTGCGGGACGATCTGCCTGCCTATCTGCCCGGCAACGGTGGTCTGCTGCTAGCCATTGCCATGATGACCGCCGGATACGACGGCTGCAAAAAGCAGCTGCCTGGTTTCCCCGAAGACGGCAAATGGGTGGTTCGCTACGAGTCCATTGCCCCGCTTCCATAAAGGGAGGAACTGAAATGATACAAAATCCGATTTTAAGGGGCTTTTGCCCGGACCCCAGTATTATCCGTGTTAACAATGATTATTATATTGCCACTTCCACCTTCGAATGGTGGCCCGGCGTGCGGCTCTGGCATTCCAGGGATCTGAAGCATTGGGAACAGCTTCCATCCCCCCTGCGCCGCCAAAGCCAGCTGAACATGATCGGCAACCCCGTGAACGGAGGTATCTGGGCGCCGTGCCTTTCCTACTGCGACGGCAGGTTTTACCTGGTTTATACCGATGTAAAAACGCAGAAGCGGCCATATTACAATACACACAATTATTTGGTTTGGTCGGATAACATTACCGGCGAATGGTCCGACCCGGTATACTTGAACAGTACCGGGTTTGACCCCTCCCTGTTTCACGCAAAGAACGGAAAGAAATATATCATCAATATGCGCAACGGGTTTAAAGGGATTTTGCTGCAGGAATACGACCCGGAAAAACAAAAGCTGGTGGGACCGGTCTTCAACATCTTCCCCGGCACCGATTTGGGGTATACGGAAGGCCCGCACCTGTATGAGCATAACGGATGGTATTACCTGATTACGGCGGAGGGCGGCACCAGCTACAACCACTGCGTCACCGTGGCCCGCTCAAAAAATCTTACCGGCCCCTACGAAGTAGACCCCGCCAACCCCATTCTAACCTCTATGGATACTCCGGACGCCTACCTTCAGCGCGCGGGCCATGCCGATCTGGTAGAAACGCAGAACGGAGAATGGTACATGGTCCATCTGTGCGGGCGTCCGCTGCAGGAAATGCGAGCCTGCATTTTAGGGCGTGAAACTGCCATTCAGAAGATGGAATGGACCGAAGACGGCTGGATTCGCCCCGTGGACGGACGGGTTCCAGCACGGAGCGTGGCAGAGCCCGCCGGCATTCCGGATTACCCTCTTCCAACGGAACCGGAGCGCGATGATTTCAGCTCGGTGGAGCTGCCCGTTTGGTATAGCACGCTGCGCGCCTACCCGGAAGGATGCCTGTCCCTGACGGAACGCCCCGGCTGGCTGCGTCTGCGTGGGCAGGATTCCATCACATCGCTCCACCACGTCAGCCTTGTGGCCAGACGGCAGACTGCCTCCTCCTGCACCGTAGAAACCGGCATGGAGTTCCACGCCGATGTTCCTGAGCAGGTGGCAGGGCTTGCCTACATATATAATAATGAAAATTTTTACATGCTTTTGCAGACGACAAATGAAGCCGGCAAACCGATGCTGACCTTCCTGAAAAGCGACCGGAACGTCATTACCGAAACCGATTCTCCCATTGCGCTTGTAACCCCCGGGATGCTGCGTATTCGGTTGGAAGTCAATGGAAAGGACGCTCAATTCTTCTACGCCTGCGGAAAAGAGGACTGGAAGCCTGCGTTTGAGCCGTTTGACTGCTCCATTCTTTCGGATGAGCACTGCCCCGGCTTTACCGGCGCGCAGTTCGCCTTGTATTGCCACGACATGACCGGTTCCCGAAAAAACGCGGATTTCGACTATTTTTCCGTGCAGCAGCGGACGCATTGATTTTATTTATATTCCTGAAAAAAGTAAAAGGCAACGGGAAGCAAATGGCTGCCCGCTGCCTTTTTTGTGTCCATCAAACGTCGGGGATGCACGACAATGAATTAATAATCTGAGTTGATTGTGTGGCATGGGGCAAACTTTTCAGAGGAGAAAACGGCAATCTGCAGCCTCGGTTAGATGATCGGAAAAAGCTGAAGTTTGCAATAAAGTGTCGTTGCATTCAGCAACATATAATGATATAATCGAAATAACAAAAAGGAAATCAAGGGTTCCTTTTAAGCAAATCAAAGCAGGACAGATAAAAGTGTTGTAGAAGAGCTCTACAGTCAATACAGTAACGCCATAATACACACAGTAAAATGGGAAGGAATTAAAAAAATGAGATTTGAAAAAAGGAACAGGCGAATTTACCCTATCCGTTTCAGCAGGGTTGCTGCAGTGGCGGGCATATTTGCAGTGGTGGTATTGGTTCTAAATGTTATGAGTCTTTTTCGGGAACCAAGTTTCCGCGCAAACAGGGGCCCTTTTGCAATAAGTCAGGCAAAAGCCGATGCCAATGATACTGTCTCCACGGAAACCATACAATCATTAGAGGCTATGGCGTTAACAACCCCAAAAGTAAAACCAATTTTACAAAACCCCAGTCAATATCCCGCACGGCTTCTGGAATCGTTGGCACGAAATCCGGAGCTTCTTGATTTTGCACTGGATTACCCTGATAAAAAAGGGACTTCGAACAATAGCATCGATCTTTCCGATCAATATAAGGCCGGCCAAATTCCGTTGCTGATGCAATGGGACAAGAATTGGGGGTATGCACCTTACGGAAACGGCTGCATTGCGCTGGATGGCTGCGGGCCTACTTGCCTTTCGATGGTCGCCGTGGGACTAACGGGAAATACTGCATTAAACCCGAAAGCAGTTGCGGAGTTCAGCGAAAAGAACGGTTATTTGGACACGAAAACAAACAGTACGCTTTGGACATTGATGTCCGAAGGGGCACAAAAGCTCGGCTTAAATTCATATGAACTTCCATTAGTTGAAAACCGAATGATCCAGGAACTTTCCCTGGGACATCCGATCATATGCAGCCTGCGCCCGGGCGATTTTACAACAGTGGGACATTTTATTGTCGTGTATCATTACCAAAACGGGAAATTTCTAGTCAGGGACCCAAACAGCAGAATTCGGAGTGAAAAGGCTTGGAGCTACAAAAAGCTGGAACCGCAAATCAGGAATCTTTGGGCTTTTTCTGCATAGTCAGGAAAAAGGCATACATAGTACGAGACTCCCTTTCTGACTTTCCGTGAAAAACAAAGGCACACTGCCGAATCTGCCGGATCAGCCGTTCCAGCTGTTTATCCTGCTTGGCACAATGGATAATGATTTCCGTTTCCGTCAGCGCCGGGTCAGTTTCCACCGTCAGCTTCACGGGCCTGCCTCCTTTCTCCGCATTTTCTGTGCTCTTGCTACGATTATATGCCGAAGCATTTGGCAGCACAAGGCAAAACCCTTAAGCTGCATTTTTCATGCGGCAAGATGCACTGGAAAGGTGGTTCTAGGGGGCCTCCATTGGTACTCGCCGGATTTTTCTCATAAAAAATGCCGAAATAGGCAACAAAAATCCTCCGCCGGTTTCATACAATCGCCGCGGAGGATTTTGTTCTGTTGTTTACCTTATGTTTATACTCTCAGTAATATTTGGTCTAGCTTTCCTTTTCGGTTTCCTGCATCAGCTGCTTTCCCTTTGAAATCCGGACCACCTCACCCTCAAACTTATGGATGGTATAGACATTTGTGGTGATAACGATTACCGAAATGCCTCTTTCCAAATACATTTGGATCATTTCCATCGTTTTTTCCCTCATGTAGATATCTATATCCAGAAATGGGTTAATGCAGACAACGACCTTCGGAAAATATAAAAGCCACTTGTAATAGATCGTCTGCTGCAGCAGAGAGGATTTCAGGTTTTTCGTCGAGCCTTTCAAGGTTTTTTTGCCGAATTTACTTTTCAGCTGCTTAATAATGCTGTCGGAATACCGTGGAAACAGCCAAAAATGTTTGATCTTTTCATTACAGGGAATACTCAGGTTTTCGACTATGCTCATATTGTGGAACAGCATGCTGTCATAAGCAGATTGCTCAATAAAACAGACACCTTGATGAATGGCCGAATAAACATCCCTGACTTTATAACTAGCACCCTGGTATAATATTTCGCCGGAAACCGGCTTTAACTCGCCTTTCAGCAAAGCCACCATTTGGGTGCAGCTTAAATCATCGAAGCAGTGAATTTTTAAAAGGGTCCCCTTTCTGGCCGAAAAACTGATATGCTCCAGATAGGAAGTGGACACGTCTTCAAAGCGCAGAATGGTCTCCCGCTTGAATTTTGGGCTGACCTTACTTTTCTTCCAATCCAGCCTTACCGTGTTTTCATCGAAAAACAGCCGCTTTGTAAACGCCGGAACATCCTGTGTTGCCGGGTTTAACTCCGCCATAGTTTTATTTCCCTTAATTGCCGTCACCCGGTTGATTTCCTGCAGGTGTCCATCCTCAAAGCCAATGCGAACCAAAAAGGTCATATCAAGTTTCTGAAGTCGGTGCAGCAGGGAAAAGATCTGCTCTACCTCTTCTTTCTGCAGGTACTCCGACAAATCATCCAAAACAATTAACTTTTTCTGTTCAACAAATGCCTTCATTAATTCCACAACAATTCGGTCTTTTGTGGAAAGATCGAGCAGGCGCTGGTTTGCCGGGAAAGAGATTCCAAATTTGTTCTGCAGCGCGGAAAACTGCTCTTTATATCTGTGCTGATTGACAAACAGGGAGGAATCCGTAAACAGGAATATATTGTCCTCTATGGTAATGGTTTCAATCAACTTGCTCTTTTTATCAATCAAAGCCGCCTGGCCGGACAGAAACCTTTGGACCTCCAAACTGGCGGCGCGCATTTCATTCAGATAGGCACGGCCGGATTCCAGCTTAAGTTCTCCCTTTAAAAATTCATTCAGGTATTTTTGAGTTTGTATGTCATCGCAGATGACTCCCGCAATTTCATCCATATAAATATGGATGTTCAGCCCATTGAAAATTACGTTTCCGTTTTTAATAATGACTCCGTCCTCGACAGCAAGCAATTCTTTCTTCATGGCAGCCTCACAATGCGTTGTTGCAATTTTCGGGGTTAGTCAATAATCGGAATTTTAATCTTCACATCCGTACCCAGTCCACTGATGCTGTAAAGATAGAACCCATAGTCTTCCCCGAAAAGCAACTTGATTCTTCTGGCCACGTTCAAAAGGGCAATCCCTCCCTTTTTTTCCGAGGGCTCGTTGGTTCGATGCAAAGAAACATGTTTTACCTTATAATTGATTTCTTCCAGTTTATCTTCAGGAATTCCAATCCCATTATCCTGAATGCTGATCAGCAGATTCTGGCTGGTCAGGTCAAAACTGATGTGAATGCTGCCCCCCTGCGTTTTCGACTCCAGACCATGGAAAATGGCATTTTCAATAAACGGCTGAAGCGTTAATTTGGGAAGTTTTAAGGAAAGCAGCCGGTTCACGTCCTCATTGTCCGCAAAGTCCACATTCATGGTAAATTTCTCGCCGAATCGATACTGCTGAATTTTAAAGTAATTTTCAATATTATTCAGTTCGTCCTGTATGGTCACAAGATTTCCAGTTTCGGTAATGGTGTAACGAAAAAAGGTGGCAAGCGCTTCCGTCGCGTTGGCAACACTGTCCAGCCCGGCACACAGCGCGTCGCCGCGAATAGCCTCCAGCGTATTGTACAGAAAATGCGGATTAATCTGGTTTTGGAGCGCCAAAAGCTCCGCCTGTTTGGTAGAAAGCTGAATCATATTTTTCTGATCCAGCAGGGAATCAAAATGCCTCAGCACCATGTGCTGCTCTTCAAAAATCCGGTAAGGATCATTCAGCAGCTCCTGATAAATTTCGTCCTGGGCAAATTTGCGAAAAAGGGATCTGCTTTTTTCATAAGGAAAAATCAGATATTTCCGGACCAAAAAGACGGCCGCATAAACCACCACCGCGTCGCACAGCAAAAGGACCAGCAAAATTTCGCCTGTAATGTCGCGCTGCAAATGCTCCAACACTGCAACCCCGCCGATAACCGCGGCAAGCACGGCAATCAGAATCCAGATGATGCGGATCGCCAGTGTTCCGAACACCTTTTGTTCCTCTTTTAATTGTTTCATCTTTTTATCCATACAATTTCCGGTACTCGGTCGGGTTGATTCCGGTCGATTTTTTAAACAGCTTCGAAAAATACTTCAGGTCGTTATATCCTACCTCCGCCGCAATATCTGCAATGTCCATATCCGTTGAAACAATATAGTTTTTCGCATTTTTCATTCTCAGCTCCGTAAGATATTCGGAGAAGTTTTTCCCGGTTTCTTTTTTAAAGAATACGGAAAAATAGGTTGGATTAAAGCCCGTATACTCACTAACGCTTTCCAGGGTCAGGTTCCGGTTGTAATTGTCGTAGATATATTGTTTTGCCACGCGGATCGGCTTCTTTTCCGCAACCTTTTTTTGGTTGGTAAAGTCACGGTATTTGGCGACAAGGTCACTGCAAATCCAATCGAACAGCTCGTCAAAGGTCAAAATTAATTTGTATTTTCTTTTATACTCATCCAAATCATACTGCCGGAAAAAGACGCCGTAATTTTTGGAACCGAACTGCAGCGTTTCAATCAGTTCCAAAAAGCACTGGTAAACCAGCATGGAATCCGTTTTATACGCAGCCAGCTGCTGCCGGAGCGTATCAATGTAGCGAAGAATGGCGTTGACATCCATCCGTTCCTGAGCGGCAATGATATCGTTCCGAACCTTCATATCAATAAAGTCCGAAACCGTTTTGTTAAAGGTATTTAGCTGGGAATATTCTATGACATATTCGTTCGAATAACCAATCCGGTTCAGCAGGGAGATTTCCGCTTCCTGATAGCTTTGGACCGCTTCGGCCAGATTGGAATAACTGTTGCCAACCCCAACAATCAGAACCGTATTAGCATATATTTCATTTGAGATATTGTATTTGATTTTGTGAAACTGTTTTTTGACTTTGGAAAAACCGTCCCCCACCGTGTTGGCCAGACAGACAACCGTTCCATCCAACGAAACAGAGAGGAACTCCGCGCAGAGCCCTTTCAGCTCCTCTTCCACGGTTTTCTGCAGTTTGCCGGCTAAAAAATCCAGCGACTCCTTCAGAATCGCTTCCTTTTTCTGATAAAGGCGAAAAAGAATTACGGTAAAAAGACCCGGCTGAAACCATGTCTGATAGCGGCCGTTAAGCTCCTCCAGCGTGCCGCGAAACTCCTGATTCGCTTCGCCGGCCCGAATCAGATTGGTCAGCAGGCTTTGATGGACCTTTTCCCGCGCTGTGCTTGCAAGGGTGCGCAGCTGACTTTTCTCCTGTTCCTCCGAAAATTCCGCCGCATACTTTTCCCTAATTTTGAGCAACGTGTCTTCCAGTTCTTTTTTCTTAATCGGCTTCAGAAGGTAATCCTCTACACCGTATTTAATAGCATTTTTTGCGTAATTAAATTCCCCATAACCGCTGATAATAATAAAATAAATATCCGGAAACTGCTCCTTGCAAAGACGGATCAGTTCCAGTCCATCAAAATTCGGCATCCGAATATCGGTTATTACAATATTCGGATGATTTGTACAAATGGATTCAAACGCTGTTTTTCCATCGTTTACGATATCCACAACATCCATATCCATCGCTTTCCAATCGATCAGGTGGCTGATTAACTGGCAGATTTTCATCTCGTCATCTGCTATTAGAACCTTCATCCTATAACCATCCTTTCCTGAGTTCTCCCGCCAAACAAAATGGTGGTCTTTGAAGTAACGACGTATTTTCTCCATAATTTCAATAATGGAAGTATTTTGGACAGATTGTAATATATTTTAATTTTTTTATAGAATTTTTTATATATTTCATCAATATTTTAACATACGCATCGAATAAGGTCAACAAACAAATTTTTGCCTGCAATTGAGCAAAACATTCGTGCCTGATTCCGCCGGAACCAAGCACGAATGTCTTAATGTTTTCTAAGGTGAAAATTAAAATGATTTCTTCCAAATTAAAACCGCTACATCATACGGCTTTAATGTAACTGTGTCCTTTTCCTCGTCGTTTGTCAGAGCGTTTTCATAAATGCGGTCCAGCGGTACGACCGCCGGATAGGGGTTGTGGTTCATAACAAAAAGTGCGGTATGTTCGCCATCTTGTGCCTCCACCTGTTCTACCCCTTCAATCGGGTAAGTAACAGGGGAAAGGCCATGGCGCGTGCAGAGGTATTTCATTAACCGGTTCATGGCATCCCCGTCCAGGTCGCATCCAAGGTAATAAACCGTTCCCTTTCCGAACGCATTCACCGTCAGGCAGGATTCTCCGGAATAGTAATCCTGCGTGTAAACACCCAGCGTTTCGGCAGAAACCGGCTCCACCACGTCGCACCACAGTTTGGACTGCGCCTTGCCGAACACGCCGGACGAGCCGGTTTCCTTTTGGAACTGCGGGTCATACTCTTTTACCCGCACGCCCGCCAGTTCGGAAAATGCGCCGGGAACCGTTTCTTTGCGCATGTTGTTGTCCTCATCCCGGATTCCGCTGCGGAAAGTCAGCAGCAGGGTACCGCCGCCGCGGACATAGCGTTCCAGATTTTCTTTCTCTTCTTCGGTCACTATCAAAAGCGCCGGGGCAAGAACCAGAGCATACGAGGAAATGTCATCGTGCGGGGTGACAAAATCAACGGACAGGCCCATTTGATAAAACGGCCGGTAAAAATCAAGGAGGAACGAATCGTACTGGAAGTTTTCGACATGCTTATGAATCGAATGGCTCCACTCACTGTCGAACGATTTTACAATGGCGATTTTGGCCTGCGGCTTTAACGTGCCGAACACCCGGTTCAAACGCTCCATTTCCGAACCGACCTGGGCTATTTCCTCATAACGGCGGTTCGGTTTTCCGTCGTGGTCCAAAATGCCGTGCCAATACTGCTCCGTTCCAAACGGGCAGGCGCGCCAGCGAAAATACACCACCGTGTCCGCTCCGTTTGCCACCGCCTGGTATGTCCACAGCCGCAGCTTTCCCGGCGTGGGTGCTGGCCCCATTTTGCTCCATCCACACGGGCCGCTTTGCTGTTCCATAACCCAGAACGGCTGCTTTTTGTAGCTCCTCAGCAGGGCATGGTCGCGCGACACGGTGGCGGCCTGTGCAATTCCCCACTGGAATTCAATATAGTTGTCCCATGAAACAAAATCCAGCTGTTCGGAAAGTTTGAAATAATCAATTCCCGTACCGGAATTGACTGCAGCGTCCAGCAGGTTGCTGGTCACCGGACGGTCGCTGTACCGCCGGATAATTTCTGCGGACTCCTTTGCGAAACGGATGACCGAGTCACTGGAAAAGCGGTAGTAATCCAGCAGAAGCGCGGGATTCTGCCCCTGTGTGTCGTGGCAGGTGTCGTAGCAGGCGCCCGCGCGGGGAATGATAACCTCTTCAAAGCTGTTGTAAATTTGGCTCCAGAACACCGTTCCGTACCGCCGGTTCAGTTCCTCAATGGTCCCATATTTTTTCTTCAGCCACTGCTGAAACTCCGCGCGGCACTTTTCGCAGTAACACCGGGTGGTGTTGGCCCAGCCCAGCTCATTGTCAATCTGCCAGGCCTCCACAGCAGGGTGCCTGCCATAGCGCTCTGCAATTTTTGTCACCAGTTCCCGGGTAAACGCGTGGTAGGTCTTGCTGTTAAAACAGTAATGCTTTCGGGTTCCGAATATTTTAGGATTGCCATGAATATCGTCCTGAAAGATATCCGGATATTTGTCCGTCATCCACTTTGGTGGGGTGGCGGAGGGTGTGCAGAGCACTACGCTGATCTGATGATCCCGGAAAAAGTCCAGAATTTCATCCATCCATTCGAAGCAAAAGCGATTTTCTTCCGGCTGGTACAGGCTCCATGCAAACTCCCCAATTCGCACCACTTTAATATTTGCTTTCGCCATTAATTCGGCGTCCGTTTTCCAGCGCTCTTTCTCCCAGTGCTCCGGGTAATAGTCAACTCCGATTCTCATGTCGGCTAACCTCCTGTTCTACTGTAACGCAATAAGGGGAAAGTCGTTTCTTTTACGGGCATCCCCGGCAAAAGCGGCCTTTTGCCGCTTTGCCGGAAAACCACCCAAAGTTAGGAACGTGCTGTCATTTTCTTAAAAGGTAAATTTCACCGTGTTCCGGGAGGCGTCTGCACTGCTGTTCCCGACATACGCAATGTAGGGGATATCTTCCGTTACAAACTCGTTTTTCTCTTCGTTGAAATAGGCCATATCTTCTTGTGAAACGGTCAGGCAGACCTCTTTTTCCTCGCCGGGCTCCAGTTCCACGCGCACAAAGTCCTTCAGCAGCTTCACCGGGCGGTCTACCGCGCTGTTTTCGCAGCCGACGTAAAGCTGAACTACCTCAGCGCCCTTCCGGTCACCGGTATTTTTAACCGATACGGTAAGCTTCGCCGTTCCGTCGAAGACCTGGACACGCGGGCTGCCAATTTGGAAAGAAGTGTAGGAAAGGCCGTATCCAAACGGATACAGGACTGGAATCTGCTCTTTTTCCATCTTGCAGTAGCCGTGGTAATATTCGTATTCCACATAGGTGCAGTCGGGGTCGAAGTCCGGGTAACTGTCTTCCGAAAGCGCCACGGTGTACGGCAGCTTGCCGCTCGGGCAAACGTCGCCGAATAGGATATCCGCTAGCGCGTTTCCACCCTCCATACCGCTGTAGAAAGAGAACAACACCGCAGGGACGTCGTCCACCCATTCATCAATTAAGATAGCGCTGCTTCCCACCAGAGAAACAACCGTGTTTTTGTTAACGCCCTTCAGTCCGTGAATCAGTTCAATGTCGCGCGGGTGCAGGCGCATGGAGGCGCGGTCGCCGCCCATATCGGCAATATCGCTCCGGTCGGCGAGGAACTCGCCTTCGTCACTATGAATATAACCGGCCACAATCACCACGGCGTCCGCATCAGCCGCCAATTCACGGGCTTTGGCCAAATCGGAACCGTCATTGTAAAGAACCTGCGCACCGGGCATTTTTTTCATCAGGCCGCGCAGCGGGGTTACGGTATAGTACGGATGCACTTTGCTGGAACCGTGGTCGCCGATGTTTTCGGTATCCCCCAGAACGCCGAGAACGACGATTTTCTCCGTCTTTTCCTTGCTGAACGGGAGCACATTCCCCTCGTTTTTCAGCAAAACCATGGACTCTTCCGCCGCTCTTCTGGCTACCGCAATATGCTCCGGGCAGGCCACTACACTCAGCGGGTAATCCTGCGGGTCCTTTCTGGTTTCGAAATAGAGGATAGTTCTTAAAATATAACCGACCGCCTCGTCGATTGACTCCATGTCGATTGCTCCGCTTTCCACCGCTTCGGGCAATTCCCTGTTGTAGTGGCAGAAGCAGGGCATTTCGATGTTCATACCGTTCTTTACTGCCTTGACGGCATCCTTAACCGCCCACAGGAAGTCCGAAAGGGTAAAGCCCTCAAATTTCCACTGGTCGCGAAGGATGTCCTTCAGCAGATATTTGCTTTCCGAAGCCTGCTCACCCAGGACCTTATTGTAAGCGCCCATGACTGACGCGGCGCCTTCCTCAATGCACTTTTTGAAGTGGGGCAGATAAACTTCGTGCAGGGTTCTTTTGTCGATATGTACGTCTGCCTTGAAGCGCGCATTTTCAATGCTGTTCAAAGCAAAGTGCTTAATGCAGGCCATTACGTTCTGGCTCTGCACACCGCGGGTCAGCGCTGCGCCCATTTCGCCCAGCAGGTACTGGTCTTCGCCGTAGCACTCCTGTGCGCGCCCCCAGCGCGGGTTGCGCGGCAGGTTGATGCACACCCCGCCGAAATAATTGCCGCCCTGCGCCCGGACCTCTGCACCGATGACTCTTCCGATTTCCTCTTCCAGTTCGCGGTCAAAGGTGGCGCCGCGCGCCATAGATACCGGGAAACAGGTGGAGGAGCCTGCCACAACACCGCGCGGGCCGTCGACAAAACGGACATTTGGAAGTCCCAGCCGTTTTACCTCCATTGTGGGATACGGCTTCACATTGTAATGCCCGATAACAAATAAATCATCCAGCAGTTTTTCTTCGGTAATCTGTCCGGACATAATGCCGATTTTTTCTTCCAAAGTCAGCTGAGGAATTACTTCCTCGACAAACGCCCGAATGGTTTCTTTGGAACAATTCTCCGTCAGCTTTGTTTCCTGTACCACTTTTCTCATTACAACTACCTCCAATGCTTTTGCGCTTATTTGCGTTTTATATTCTTTCTCATATCAATGATAACCGCCAGCATAATAATCAAGCCTTTTACTACATACTGCCAGTACATGTTGACTCCGATAAAAGCCAGGCCATAGTTGATAACCGTAAAGATCAGAACGCCAATGACAATTCCGCCAACGCTGCCGGTGCCGCCGGAAAGGGAAACCCCGCCGACCACACAGGCCGCAACCGCGTCCATTTCGTATCCGTTGCCGGTTGTGTTGGAAGCGCTTCCGATGCGCGCCACTTCCAAAACGGCGGCCAGCGCGTACAGAACAGCAGCCAGCGCATAAATCTTAATTTGTGTGCTCACCACGTTTACACCGGACACCTTTGCCGCTTCCGGATTGCCGCCGACTGCAAACATATATTTGCCGAATTTGGTTTTGTTCCAGATAACCCACATAATCACGCAGACTGCAAGCGCAATCAAAATCAGGTAAGGAATCTGGAAGCTACCGATTCCAATGGACCCGGTGGCAATGCTTGTCACACTTCTTTTGATTCCGCCGATCGGCTGCGCACCGTAGGGAGGACGGTCAAAGTAAATGGAAGACATACCATATAGAATCAGCGACATACCCAGCGTGGCAATAAATGGGGGCACCTTAAAAATAGAGACCACAATGCCGCTGATTACGCCCAGAATTCCGCAAAGAAGCATAACGACCAGAATGGGGACAATAATGGGAAGGTCCACCAAATTGGGGTACATGCGGTATGCGTAGTCTACCTGCTGCATCAGGGAGGCGCTGACCACCGCGGCCAGGCCGATCATACGTCCGGTTGAAAGGTCGACACCCTGAATCACCAGAATCATGCCTGCCGCCAGCGCGATGATAATTCGGGTTGCAGACTGTGCGAATATGTTCTTAAAGTTGCCGAACGAAAGGAACTTCGGCTGGATGACGACGATTACAACCAGCAGTGCGAACAGCACAACGTAAATTGCCTTGTCGACCATCAGGGTCTTCAGGGATATTTTTTTGAAACGATTTAAAACTTTATCCACCTTGTTCTCCTCCATTTTTAAACGCATTTGGCCGACGCCTGCATGATTTGCTCCTGTGTTACATCCTTCGCGTCAAAGATTCCGGTCTGATGACCGTTGCTCATAACCAGGATTCGGTCGCAGATTCCGAGCAGCTCCGGCATTTCAGAGCTGACAATGATGATTCCTTTTCCTTCCGCCACCAGTTGGTTGATTAACTGATAAATTTCGTATTTGGCGCCAACGTCGATTCCTCGGGTCG
Source organism: Clostridiales bacterium (assembly GCA_012839345.1). Lineage (GTDB taxonomy): Bacteria > Bacillota > Clostridia > Oscillospirales > Acutalibacteraceae > Caproiciproducens. Next base: position 46,879 of record DUNN01000020.1, read on the forward strand.
GCTCGTCCAACAGAAGAATCGTCGGCCGTGTCAAAAGCCACCGGCCCAGAATCACCTTTTGCTGGTTGCCGCCGGAAAGATTGCCGATTTTCTGGCTGCCGGACGGAGTTTTAATTTTGAACTCCTGAATCATTTTATCCACGTCCGCCTTCATCAGCTTATCGTTGAGCAGCCCGTGCCTGGTGTAGCAGTCCAGATTATCAATCGCCATATTAAAGGACACGCTCAGCCCGGCAAAGATGCCGTCTTTGCGGCGTTCCTCCGTCAACATGGCAAACCCGTTTTTCATCGCCTCCCGCGGCGACTTGTTGTGTATTTCCTTTCCTTCGACTAAAATCTGGCCGCTGCCCTTCGCGCGAAGGCCGAATATGGTTTCCAGCAATTCCGTACGTTTGGAACCGACCAGACCAGCTACGCCGAGAATTTCACCCTTGTGCAGTTCAAAGTTGACCCCGGAAAAGTCCTTCGATGCGGATGACAGATCCCGTACCTCCATTAAAACTTCACCCGGTTTTGTTTCCTTCTGCGGGTAGCGTTCCGTCATTTCGCGCCCAACCATCATTTTAATAATTTCGTCAATGGTCAGTTCGCTGGCGGGCCGGGTGGAAATCCACTTTCCGTCGCGCATGACGGTTACATCGTCGGAAATTCTTAATATTTCCTCCATTTTATGCGAGATGTAAATCACGCTGGATTTTTTCTCAATCAGCTTATGTATAATTCGGAAAAGATGCTCTACCTCTTTTTCCGTTAAGGAAGAAGTCGGTTCGTCCATGACGATGATTTTGGCATTGTAGGAAACCGCCTTCCCGATTTCGATCATCTGCTTCTGGGAAACAGACAGCGACCCCACCTTGGCCCGTGGATCCACGTCGATATCCAGATCACGGAAGATCTTCATCGTATCCTCATACATTTTCTTATTATCTATCAGGCCGCCCTTCATTGGGTAACGGCCCAGCCATAAATTTTCCATGACATTCTGCTCCGGAACCTGGTTCAGTTCCTGGTGTACCATGGAAACATAATTTTCCAAAGCTTCTGCAGGGCTTGAAAACAGGACCTTGCGGCCGTCCAAAATAATTTCGCCCTCATCAATGGAATAGATACCGAACAGGCATTTCATCAGCGTTGACTTTCCCGCACCGTTTTCCCCCATTAGGGAGTGAACCGTGCCGGGCCTGACCTGCAGCTTTACATCATCCAACGCTTTCACGCCGGGAAACACCTTCGAAATGTGCTTCATTTCCAGAATATATTCCTTCTCCATATCTCAACCTCTTCTCTGCCTTCATCACTGGAATATCCTTTCAGAAGAGCTTTATCTGCATTTATCACAAGCGACCGAAAGCGTTAAAAACCATCATTCTGACTGATTCTATAGATTGCTATCCGTGCGTCGTTTAGACGCACGGACAGCCTGAAAGGGATTTGCGCTTCGGATATTCTGCGGCTTTTTATAAAAGCCGGCTGCTATGGTCAGTTGCCATAAGCTGCTTTTGCCTCATCCAGATTCTCCAGAGTAATCGCTTTGTAAGGAATGCGCAGTGCTTTCGAACCATCTTCCAGTTCATAGCTGATTCCATCCAGAACGTCTTTTCCGTTTACAAGATTACTTGCCATTTTTACAATGCACTCGCCCTGTGTTTTCGAGTCCTGCAGAACCGAACCGGCAATTTCGCCACTCTCTATCTTGCTCAGGATTTCCGGCAATGCGTCAATGCCGAAAATGGGGATGTACTGCTTGGATTTAGCGCCTTCCTTGTTGAAGCCGGCTGCTTCAACGGAGCTTAACGCGCCCAGCGCCATTGCATCGTTTGCGCCGACAATGCATTCAATCTGGTCACCAAATTTGGAAACAAAGGCGTCCATCTTGTCTTTTGCCGTTGCAGTTACCCACATGCCGGTATCTTCGGCCAGAAGGTCTACCTTGATTCCCGCGTCTTCAATGGTCTTTTTCACTGCGTCGGATCTCGGCTTGGTTGCCGTATGGCCCGGGTCACCGATCAGGTTGACCAGCTGCAGTTTGCCATCCTTGTTCTTATCCATTTCAGGGTGGGCTTTCCAGTATTTTATAATTTCTTCACCCTGAATGTTTGCGCCGTAATCTCCGCCCGTTGAAGTAACCTGATAAACCTTGTCGTAGGAAGCCAGAAGCTGCTTGTCCAGAATTTCCTTGTTGAAGAAAATAATCGGAATGTTTCCGGCGCTCTTGCACTTTTCAATCAGCGTCGGCGCTGCGGTGACATCCACGACGGACAGTGCGATGGCGGAAGCACCCTTTGCAATCATGGTATCCACCTGATTGTTCTGTGTGGACTGATCATTCTGGCCATCCTCAATGTTGGTCTGGAAAACCCCGTTGCTTGCGTTGCTAATTGCCTTGCCGATATAGGAGTTGAAGTTATCCGATGCAGAATAAATTCCAGCTCCCAAAATCGGAATGTCTTTTTTGTCGTTGTTTGCGGGCTCAGATGCGCTGGCTTCACCGGAACTGCCGGAAGCTGGGGCGGAACCGGAATCCGACGAGGTGCAGCCGGTAAACGCGGCCGTAATCATTGCCATGCATAAAACCATGCTGATTAACTTTCTTTTCATACTTTTCTCCTCCTGTTTAATACAGTTTGTACAAATTATTATACTGATAAAAGGTTTTTTTACAACATTTGATATTTTGATTAGGGGGTAATATCTTTTGAAGTTGCGAAATTTATCATAATTTATAAAATTGTGTGGCATGATTGTGTATGGTTTTTCTACCCCGTTCGGCCATTCTCCTCACCCTGCAACTACACAAAGGCTGTCAGACGGGCGGTTGAAGAACCAGGGGAAGCTTTGTATAATAAAGATAATAAATAATATAATCAAAAAACAGAAGTGAGGATTGAAATGCTGGAATCATACCATTTGTCAACGAACCGAGAGGGATTTACCAATATTACCAGTATCGTGGAACAAGTGCTGGAAAAGAGCGGTGTTTCCGACGGCCTCTGCGTAGTATTCTGCCCGCACACCACCGCTGGGATTACCATTAATGAAAACGCTGACCCGGATGTGGTCCGGGATATGCTGCTCGGCCTTGCAAAGGCGTTTCCGGACCGCGCGGAGTTCCGGCACGTCGAAGGGAACTCCACCGCCCACCTGAAAGCGAGTTGCGTAGGTTCCAGCGTGACGGTTCCTGTACAGGGCGGGCGTTTGGTACTCGGAACCTGGCAGGGAATCTATTTCTGCGAATTTGACGGGCCAAGAAACCGAACCTTTTATGTAAAGGTCATCAATGGATGATATTCCTCAAATCAGGGCTGGGCAAGATTGAACTTTTCCTGGTAATTTGATACAATGATGGGAAGGAACTTTAATTTGTGCTATGCAGGGAATTCTATCTTTCAGAAAGAAAATCCTGCACAGAAATAGGTGAAAATTATGAATGAAAAATTTATTACGTTTACCATTGGAAAACAAAAGACGATTGCATTGATTGCTCATGATGGAAAAAAGCAGGAATTGATTGACTGGTGTGCTGAAAATCAGGATATCCTGAAAAATCATTTTCTGTGTGGAACCGGCACCACGGCGCGCCTTGTCGCGGAAAAAACCGGGCTCCCGGTAAAGGGTTACAACAGCGGCCCCTTGGGCGGCGACCAGCAAATCGGCGCGAAAATCGTGGAAGGCAACATCAACTTTGTCATTTTCTTTTCCGACCCGCTGGAGGCCCAGCCGCACGACCCCGATGTAAAGGCTCTGCTGCGAATTGCCCAGGTGTACGACATTCCGATCGCGAACAACAAGGCAACCGCTGACTTTATGATTCATTCCACGCTGATGAATCAGGAGTATGAGCACCAGGTGATTAACTTTAAGCAGCAGGTCATTGACCGGGTACACGACAAAAGCCAGCAAATGAAATAAACCGTATGCTTTACGATCGGTGAAAGGACGGGTGCAAGTATGATTACGGTAAAGGTACTGATTGACAGCGTTGAAAAGGTAAAAAAGTTTTCCTCCATTATTTCTCAGCAGGGGGCAGACTGCGAACTGATTGAAGGCGTGCATATTATGGATGCAAAATCCATTATGGGTATTTTCAGTCTGGACATAAAACAGCCGATCCGGCTGGACATTCATTCCGACAATCGGGAGATTTTGGATAAGCTGAAGGAATTCATTGTAGAAGAATCCTGAGGAAACCAAAAAAATCCGCCCTGACTGCGGTGAACGGAATCCGTTCATCCGTCGGGGCGGATTTTTTATTTCATCGTAGAATCGGCCATCGTCAGTCCGTGTTTCACGCGGTCTCGCTCTTCCGCGCGCTTCGCGTCGTTCCACCGGTCAATCGTTCCGACCAGATATCCGGTAATCCGGCGTATCCGCTCAAACGGCACGGGCGTCAGCTCATAGGTAAGGTTGACATAGTCGCCATCCACTTCAATATTGACATACTGTAATGTTCTGCCCGCATTTTTATCCTGCAGGTACTCTACGTAGCGGTCAATCTCAGCCTGCGGCAATTCTCCGCCGGTAACGTTTATTGGACACATGGTATCAGCTCCCAACTTTTTCAATTCACGTCCAATATACAATATATTGTAGGTAAAGTCAATATGTTGAACAATCTGTTGAAAAAGTGGAAAACTAGAGCGGGTTCTTCCTCCGTACTATTCTGAACGCCAGTGCTTCGCTTTTTGATGGTCTGATTCTCACCAGAATGCCCGATGCTGCGGTGCAGAAGAAACCTCTCGGTCGCCTGAGCATTTTTCCGCCAAGCAGAATACTTGCATTAAATTGACAAAAGGAAACGGCCGCGTTATGCTTGGTTGAGGAACCCAGTCTCCTCCGCTTCGGAGAATCGGAGGAAATTTTTGTACTATCGCAACCCGAGTGGAAAAGCAGGATTTCAGCCAGATGCTATAAGGAGAATGTTGCATGTTTGATGTTGTTGCTTTAGGGGAATCGCTCATTGATTTTACCCCTTGCGGAAAAAACGATATGGGAATGCAGCTGTTTGCCTGCAATCCCGGAGGCGCACCGGCTAACGTACTGGCCATGGTATCCAAACTGGGTGGAAAAACTGCATTTATCGGCAAAGTCGGAAAAGACGATTTCGGTGTGTTCTTAAAGAATACCATGGAGAACACCGGGATTGACGTTTCCGGTTTAGCCATGACGGAGGATGTTCATACGACGCTTGCCTTTGTCCAGTTGAATGAACACGGGGAACGTTCTTTCAGCTTTTATCGGAAACCAGGTGCCGATATTACTTTAACCGTTGAGGAAGTGGACGAATCCCTATTACGGAACTGCAAAATCTTCCACTTCGGTTCTGTTTCCCTGACGGATGAACCATGCCGAAGCGCGACGCTGCAGGCGGTAGAAAAAGCAAAGTCCGCTGGTGCCATCATCAGCTATGACCCGAATTACCGCCCGCTTTTGTGGGACAGCCCGGAACATGCGAAATCAGAAATTCGAAGCGCTCTTTCAGAGGCCGATCTGGTAAAAGTATCGGAGGAGGAAATGACCCTAATCACCGGGGAAACCGATTATTTGGCAGGCGCAAAAGAGCTGGCTCAGTACGGGGCGACCTTAATCATGATTACCCTTGGGCCAAAAGGCGCTTTTTACTTCACCCACCGTGCGAATGGGAAATTGCCGACCTATCCGGTAAAAACCGTGGACACTACCGGAGCGGGCGACGCCTTTTGGGGTGCGCTGCTTCACTGTGTATGTAAAAAATCACTGGAAGAACTTCGTTTGCTGTCTGACCGGGAATGGCAGCACATCACCGCATTCGGCAACGCCGCGGGAAGCCTGACCACCACGCGGAAAGGCGCGATTCCCGCCATGCCTTCCCTGGAACAAATTCAGGATTGTATGGCAAAATCAAAACTTTTAGAAAGGCCATAAAAACCTTGCATAACCAAAACCGCCGCGGCAGGTAAACGGTTCGGGTTACCTGCCGCGGCGGTTTTGGTTATGTTGGTTCTTCTACCGTGATTTATTTTTTGAAAATTGCAAAAGACTGTCCACGCATCAGCAGGCGGCCGTTTTCCAGGGAACTCTTCCCAATCTGAAATACCGGTTCGCCGGTCTCGTCCAGCGGAATATTCGTTTCCCTGCAAGACGGGTTGACCGCTATCACAAAGCTGCCGCGCCGGAACACAAAGGGATATTGGTCCTTTTCTGCATAAACGACCTCAAAGTTCGGCACGGCCTGCAAATCCGAATTTGCATGGCGCAGAGCCAGCACTTTACGAATGGTATTCAGCAAGGAAGAGTCGTCCTTTTCCTGCTGTTCCACTGTTGGGGCAACGTCCCTTTCGTCCACCGGCAGATACAGTTTTTCTTTTTCGGCGGTGGAAAAACCGAGATTTTTCCCATGGTTCCATTGCATGGGAGTACGCGACCCGGTGCGGTTGTAACCGCCTTCCACGCTGGTAAGGTTGAAATACTGCATGCCAATCTCATCACCATAGTAAATAAAGGGAACGCCCGGCATGGTCAGTAAGAACGAATAGGCAATCTTGCGTTCCAGCTCGTCATAGCCCAGCGTCATGCGGGGCGTGTCGTGATTGCAGGTAATCAGGCTGATATAGCCGTAATCTTTCGAAGCTTCGTATTGCGGCAGGTAGTCATCCAAAAACTTCATGATATTGCCCCTGCCCTGTTTGCTGAAAAAGCTGCGCTGGCTTCCGTCCGGCCCTGTTTCCCGGAACAGTGAATAGTAGCCCTTGCCCAGATGATTGAGCAAAAAGTCCATATGAAAGCCTGCCTTGGTAATTGCCCGGCGGGGGTCGGACCATTCGGATACCATTGCGGCCTCCGGGTATTCCTGGTCTAGCATTTTGCGTACGTTTCTCCAGATTTCCGCGGTTGCAGAACGATCGTCGTCATTTTTGACCAGAGAATCCGCCATATCCACGCGGAATCCGTCGCAGCCCATATCGAGCCAAAAGCGCATCACGTCTTTCATCGCCTCGCGTGTCGCAACACAATCCAGGTCCGTGTAATGCTTCTGCCACGGGGCGGTAATCCGGTTAAACCCGTAATTCAAAGCCGGCTGGGAAGAGAAAAAGTTCAGTAAATAGCAGCCATCGCGTTCACTAACGCCGCACATGCACCCAAACCCGTCCGGCCGGTTCCAGACGGAATCCGTCCAGATATAGCGGCCGCTGTATTCATTCTTTTGAGCTTTCTGGCTTTCCCGGAACCACGCGTGCTGGTCGGAAGTATGACCCGGCACAAGGTCCAGTAGAATATGCATTCCTCTTTTATGGGCCTCGGCAAAGCACCGTTTCAGGTCCTCGTTCGTACCGTAACGCGCAGCAACCTTTTTGTAGTCGCGCACATCGTAACCCGCATCCATAAAAGGAGAATCGTAGCAGGGATTCAGCCAAATCGCGTTGCAGCCGATGGATTTAACATAATCCAGCTTTTCTGTAATCCCGTTGATGTCCCCGATTCCGTCGCCATTGGAATCATAAAAACTTTGTGGATAGATTTCATAAAATACTGCGTCGTTTAACCAACTGGGCATAAAATTCCTCCATGATATTTTAATATTTTTTGAACCGGCGAGATGGAAAGACGCCGATTTTGAACTGAACCTATGAACATTCTTACCGGTCCGCTTTTCGTAACCGGATGACGTAGATTTGATACAAACAAGCTGATACCCTGGCTGGACGGAAAGCCTGTATTTGGAATCGATTTCGCCATAGTTACCGATAGGTAAACTTATTAGGTAATCGTTTATGTAACGGGCAAAAGTAGACCTTTTCCCTTTTTAAACTTGCCGGACTGATTTCCGCTCCACAATTTCGAACGGCATAATTTCCGATTCCGGCCGGATTCCATTTTCCAGTAACCCGGTAAGCATTTGGAACGCCCGTTTCCCCATCTCATACAGGGGCTGGGAAACAGTGGTCAAAGGAGGAATTGCCATCTCTGCCGTTCTGGTGTTGTCATAACCGATAATCGAAAAGTCCTCCGGCACGGAAAGCCCGGACTCATATGCGGCCATAATAGCGGCCACCGCAACCTCATCGCAGCAAGCCACAATTCCAGTAAATTTCTTCTGTGATTTCAGCAGTTTTCTTGCCGCCTGCAAGCCCGTTTCGTAGCTGAATCCTGTGTATTCAATTAACTCCTCATCCATCGGAAGTCGATGATCCGCAAGCGCTTTTTGATATCCTTCCAGGCGCAGCTTGCCCGCCACTACATCATCCTTGGTACCCGCCAGCATGGCAATGCTTTTATGACCCTTTGCAATTAAATAGGACGTCGCGGCGTAGGCTGCCTCACAATCATCTACTCGGATATAAGGGATGGAATAGCGGGTCGAAAGGGTAGAAACCAACACGCAGGGGACTCCGGATTCCGCTATCAGCTTGTCAATTCCTTCATCCGGCGGCAAACTGCATCCGATAATTCCGTCGACCTGCCTTTCCGTCAGCATTTTAATATACTCCCGCGTTCTGCTTCCGGAAATTCCCACATGGCACACCATCATGCTGTAATTCTGATCATTCGCGGCGTCTTCAATGCCATTTAAAATATTCAAATAGAACGTTGTTTCAACCCGCGGAATCAGAACCGCGATAGTGTTCGTCTTTTTCATTTTCAAGTTTCTGGCAATGGCATTGTATTGATAGCCCAGCGAGGCCATTGCCTCCCGAACCTTTTTCTCTGTTTCAACCGAAAAGCCGGATAAACCATTGAGTACCCGCGATACGGTTGCCACGGAAACGTTCGCCTTTGCAGCAACATCCTTAATGGTAGGACTGTTTGACATTCGTTTGAATCTCCCTGCAACGTAATCGTTTACTGTAATTAATAATAATTATTTATGATAGAAAAGTCAAATACAAAACACAAAATGCTGTACAAATTTTATATCAATTATTTGGAGCTATTGCAGTACAGGCCTCGGCCGTCAAAAGAAGAGAACAGTTGTCGGATGGCGTCCGATGCTTTGCCAGGCGTTTCCTGCTTTCGATTTTGATTACAGGCAGCAGGAATCGCGGATATGCGGATATATTGTTATATTCCGATTATAAGTTTTATGCAACATCAGTACCCTGCAACATACAATGAAGTTGAGAAGTTATAACAGAATGGGTGATTTTCCTATGTCTAACAGCAACTACGACGCACAGGACGTTGACGAACAAAACCCAATTAATCCTGAAATGAGACTTTATCACTGCCAGAATCAGCAAATATGCTGTTGCTGCCAGAGCTGCTGTCCGAGCTGTATCATTGGTCCTACCGGACCGACTGGGCCCACAGGACCCACCGGAGCGACAGGCGCAACGGGGCCAACCGGACCCACGGGGGCAACAGGCGCAACGGGGCCGACCGGGCCCACTGGAGCGACCGGTCCCACCGGAGCGACAGGCGCAACGGGGCCGACTGGGCCCACGGGAGCAACTGGTGCAACGGGGCCGACCGGACCCACGGGAGCAACGGGCGCGACCGGGCCGACTGGGCCCACAGGAGCAACGGGTGCAACGGGGCCGACTGGGCCCACGGGAGCAACGGGCGCAACGGGGCCGACCGGGCCCACTGGAGCAACAGGTGCAACGGGGCCGACCGGACCCACAGGAGCAACGGGGCCAACCGGACCCACCGGAGCAACGGGTGCGACCGGGCCGACTGGACCCACGGGAGCAACAGGTGCAACGGGGCCAACCGGACCCACCGGAGCGACGGGTGCTACCGGGCCTACCGGGCCCACTGGAGCAACAGGCGTAACGGGGCCAACCGGGCCCACCGGAGCAACGGGTGCGACCGGGCCGACTGGACCAACAGGACCCACAGGCGCGACCGGAACATTGATATTAGGAAAACCAACAGCCTTTTAAAATGCGGTCCTGCTAAACCGCGTCTTCCTGGGTGCTGCCTTCTTGGTACTGTGCCGCTCTGCGATACTCGTTGGCAAATTTGAATTTAATGCTGATATTGCCGTTCTCATACACTTGGATTGTGTCAACCAGCTCAATCATAATATCCCTTGTCAGTCTGTTAATGTTTTCATACTTTTGAAAGGCAGTTAAAAATGGATTTTCACTCCCCACACCATGTTCCAGTTCTGCCTTTTCTGCTTGCAGATTTCCAATAATTTTACGGAGCGCTTCTATTTGCCGCTCGTAATCTTCTTTCATTCGGCGGTAATCCGTGTAGGTTATTTCCCCATCCTTCCAGTCCTGATAGAGGCTTTGTTTATAGCGTGATATTCTGGAAAGCTCTTTTTCCTTGGACGCAATGAATGCATTCAGCCGGACGGACCGGCTCTTTTGAAGCGGAGCGGTGTGAATGCGTGCAGCCATTTCCGAATAGCAAACCGCAAGATAAATCTGTTCTTGAATGGCATATAATACTGCTTGTTCTAACGGATGATGTTTTATTGTATGTTTGGTACAAGCTGTTTTGGATCGGTCTTTGTAAGTACGGCAATAGTAATATACATTTCCTCTGACCTGACTTCTTGTCATGGCCTTGCCGCAATCCGCACAACGCAAGAAGCCACTGAACAGGTATAAGCTTTTTTGCTTTGGTGCGGTGCGGGTATCCCTTTGCAAAAGCGCTTGAACCTTTGCAAAGTCCTCCCGGCTAATAATCGGCGCATGGGTATTTTCAACGACAAACCATTCCTCCTCGGGGACTGCTTCCTGTACATGGATTTTATAGCTCTTAATCCGGTAACGCCCCTGCACCATGTCGCCCACATAAATACGGTTTTTCAGAATATTCGTGACGCTCATGGCACACCAAAGAGGGGGTGTATTGGTCACATTCGGATTCTTGTACTTCATTCCCCTGCTCTTTTTATAGGCTGTCGGGCATAAAATTCCGCTTTCATTCAATTTGCGGACAATGGCATTTTTACTCATACCCTCTAAATACCAGGCGAAAATGCTTTTGACATTTTCGGCGGCCTCTTCATCAATGATAAGAGCGTTTTTATTCTTCGGGTCTTTCTGATAACCATACGCGGCAAAAGAGCCGATATGCAAGCCTTTTTCCCGCTTTTTGTCAAAGGTTCTGCGGACACTTTCGGAGGTTCCCCTTGCATGTTCCTCATTCAGAACGCCCTGAACCGGAACCGCTATGTTCTGCGCATTCTGCGGGTCTTTATACGTATCGACCGGCTGTTGGTACAGCGAAATAAACCGCACATTGTGTCGTGGAAACCAATCGCCAAGATAATAGCTTTGGTCGCCGTTGTTGCGAAAACTTCGGGCAAGGTTCTTGACGATAACACAGTTGATTTTCCCTTTTTCAATATCGGCTAGCAGCCTTTGAAAGTTTTCCCGCTCTTCGTCTGTCGTACCGCTCACGCCGTCATCTACATATTCGTCAACGAAAATGTACTCGTCGCCATCGTCCTGTTGTTCCAAAAAATCGGTCAAAATTAGTCTTTGGTTGGTAATGCTTTCCGATTCCTCCTTTCCACGCTTATCTTCACGGGAAAGCCGGATATAAAAAGCTACATACCATACCTTATTCTTTGCTTCTGCCTTAGTGATGCTCTGCCGATTGGCTGTTCTCGCCATATGTCCTTCTTCCCATCCCAATAATCATCATGCAAAGGCACAAATCCGGTTTATAAGCCGCTTTTCTTGCGGATCAAAAAGTTAGTAAGCACGTCTTGAAGCGGCGGTGCAGAATCGTCAAATTCCAGTTTAATGCCCACTTCACCGCAGCGAAAGCAAAATGGATTTTGTAATTTTTCCAAAACATAAACAGGACGTTTTTCTTTCGGCAGGGTATTGTCAAATTCGAGTGTACGAATATCGATTAGCTTTGACCGATCCACAGTGTTCATGTTCACGTTCATAAAACGGTCAATCCATGCGGAAGTTGTCATGCATCATGCCTCCTTACTCTGCATAATGCAATATATGCATTTTTCCGTTTGTCCTATGAGGAAACACAAAACTGCTCATCGCCACCCTGCACAAAGGAAAAAACGATTGTTGGAACATTTGAACAAGAAAACGCGCATAGAAAATCCCCCCAAAACTCGCAAGTCTGGAGGGAAGAAAAATCAATTCTCTTAACAGAGGAATATTATCTTACGATTATAAAAGTCTTGAATGACATGCTGTTGCAGGGACCCAATGGTTTCAGAAATCCCTTTGGATTGTATTTTTTTCAGTGGACCGATTACGGAGAGCAGAACAAACAAAATCAGTATAAAGATGAGAATGGCCTGCATCGTTGGGATCTGCCACGTCATATGCGCGCCGGCGAGCAGCTTTGTAATCAAGAATCGCTGCAAGGCAACCCCCAACAGCACCCCGGCAAAGCCACCGGTCACCCCATAGGTTCCTGCTTCCGAAAGAATCATTTTATGAAGCTGTTTGTCCGACATACCGACTGCGCGCATCACACCGATATACCTCGTTTTGGCGGACACGCTCGTCTGCATGGTATTGATAATGTTTAAAATACTGATGAGCGCAATAACCAGGACAAAGCCGTACACAAAGACGGCCACGGTCAGGAAAGCCTGTGTGGTTTGGGCAATCATTTGGCGGGAGTCAAAAAAGGTGACGTCATTCCCTGCCAAGCGGAGCGCCGTCTTTCAGCACCCGATTTTCCTCCAGCTTTACCGTAATCCCGTTTGACTGAAGCTCCGCAGGCGGTGTTTTGGCCATCCCCGCACGGCGCAGCAGCGCGTTGATTCTGGAAATCAGTTCATTGAGTTTGAACGGCTTGGTAATATAGTCATCCCCGCCCATGTCAAGCCCCATCACAACGTTTACTTCTTCATCGGAAGCGGTCAAAAAGAGGATCGGTACATTGGAGGTTAATCGGGCCTTTTTACAAACCTCAAAGCCGCTGCCATCCGAAAGCGTCAGGTCCAGCAGAAGCAAGTCGAACGTCTGCTCCGAAAGCGCGGTTATGGCGTCCCGAACCGTACGCGCTACAACAATTTCAAAATTATTTTTGTGAAGCGTAAAGGCAAGCCCGTCAATCAGGCTGATATCATCTTCCAGCAGTAAAATTCGGTTCATTCCTATTCGGCCCCCTTGTTTCGCCCATCTGCAACCTTTTTGTTAGAAAAATCCCCCAAACATTTTCACAATTATATACACATGTCCGCATATTATCAACTCTGCTACATGCATATGAAACCCAAATTTTATTCGATTTCTGCTGATAGAAACAGCGGAGCTACCTTTTCAAGTTGCCCCGCTGTTCGTTTTATATTACGCAAAGACAATTTCCCTGACTGACGTTTTCTGCGTGTTCATTCAGCCAACCAATTTTATAGAATTGCTAACCTTTGGCCGTCCGGTTCCGCCCATGGATTTCACCAGTTTCGTTTGCGTTGAAAATTGCAGTAACATTCAATCTGCTATTTGTCCCGCAGATGCAATACGAATTCTTTCAGTTCCTTTGCTTCTTTGGTAATATCTTTTGCCGAAATCAGGGCCGACACAACCGCAATGCCGTCAATCCCCATGCCATCAAACAGGGGTATGGTCTTTCGATTAATGCCGCCAATCACGACGATTGGCAATGTTACGGCTTCTCGTATTTTTTTCAGCTCTTCCATCGGAACAAGCTTCGCGTCGGTTTTTGTTCCCGTGGCGAACATGGCTCCAACGCCGAGGTAATCCGCCCCATCCTCCTGTGCCCGGATTGCTTCCTCCCGTGTGGAAGCAGAAACGCCCAGAACTTTATCCTTGCCGAGAATTGCCCGCACCCGTTGCACGGGCAGATCGCTCTGACCGATATGTACGCCCGCAGCGTCAACTGCCAGCGCGATGTCCACACGGTCGTTGATGATGAGAGGAACATGATACTGGTCGGTAACCTGCTTGATTTTTACCGCTGTGCGATAAAATTCAAGGGTCGATACGTCCTTTTCCCGGAGCTGCACAAGTGTTGTGCCGCCGAGGATTGCCTGCTCCACTGCCTCCTCGAGCGTGGCGGTGGACATCAGCTCACGATCTGTTACAAGATAAAGGCTGTAATCCAGTTCAGACTTCTTCAATTTTCGCCCTTCTTTCCATCGTCGCAGCAGTCATTTTGCTTACGGCATCGAAGATTGCCATATGAAAACTGCCGTTGCCTGTTTCCCCTGCTTGTTCCGCCGCAAGTTCCCCTGCAAGGCTCATACAGAGTACCCCACCAGCTGCCGCGGCCAGGAAATCCTTCGATGCGCCGCAAAAAGAGCCAACCAGTGAAGTGCACATACACCCCGTACCCGTTACATTAGAAAGCAGTTTCGTGCCGTTCTGGAGCAAGACGGTCCGCCGTCCATCCGACAGAATATCCGTGGGACCTGTAATGGCAGCAACACAGCCGTATTTTTTCGCAGTCGTTTTGGCAATGGAATGGCCGATTTCCAGCCCACCCTGTAAATCCGCGTCTGAAGCGTCAACTCCTTTGGTCGTGGCATGAAGCCCCGCCAGAAAGCGGATTTCCGACATATTGCCCCGCAGTACGCTGACCTTTACCTCACGCAAAATTCGCTCCACCGTTTTGTTGCGCAGTTCCGAGGCGCCTGCCCCCACGGGGTCGAATACCACAGGAATTTTGATTGCATTGGCCTGTTTCCCTGCGGCGAGCATGGATTCGATGGTCCTTTCATTCAAGGTTCCCATATTCAGCACCAGCGCAGAGGAAATTGAAGTGATGTCTGCCGCTTCCCCAAGGTCATCTGCCATGATGGGGGACGCCCCGACGGCAAGCGTGATGTTGGCACAATCGTTGACCGTAACATAATTCGTAATGTGATGAATCAACGGCTTAGTGGCGCGGATGGATTTCAGAATATCGCCGATTTGTTTCATCAAGTCCTGTTTCATTCCTTTTCACTCCTTGTTACTTAGCGTTCAGGGCGACATCCAGTCCATCCAAAATCCGGTTCATGGTGCGTACCGCACACATTTTGCCGCACATGGAACAGCTGTGCCGGTCTTCCGGGGGAACGCTTTCGTAATATGCCCTTGCTTTTTCCCCATCCAGGGAAAGCCGGAAGGTTTCCTCCCAATCGAGCTTTCTGCGGGCTTTGCTGATCTGGTAATCCTGCTTACGGGCTCCTTTCACCCCTTTCGCAATATCCGCCGCGTGCGCCGCAATTTTGGAGGCAATAATTCCTTCCTTGACGTCCTCCAAATTCGGCAGCCGTAAATGTTCAGCCGGTGTTACATAGCAGAGAAAGTCCGCACCGTGGGCCGCCGCGATGGCCCCGCCAATGGCGGCCGTAATATGGTCGTAACCGGGCGCAATGTCCGTAACAAGCGGCCCCAGCACATAAAACGGCGCATTATGGCACAGCTTTTTTTCCAGCTTCATGTTCGCTGCAATTTCATCCATCGCCATGTGGCCTGGACCTTCCACCAGTACCTGCACGCCCCGTTCCCAAGCCCGTTTTGTCAAATTCCCGATTTCCATAAGCTCGGCGATCTGCGAAGCATCCGTGGAATCCGCAATGCTGCCCGGGCGAAGCGCATCCCCCAGGCTGATGGTCACATCGTATTCCCGCAGAATATCAAGCAACTCGTCATAATGTTCATAAAAGGGATTTTCGTTGCCCGTCATTTTCATCCACGCAAATAACAGGGAACCACCGCGCGACACAATATTCATCTGCCGCTTTTCCCGCAGGAAAACCTCCACCGCTCTGCGGTTAAGGCCGGCATGAATCGTCATAAAATCTACGCCTTCTTCGGCGTGGGAACGCACCACCTGCAAAAAATCCTGTGCGGTAATCTCTTTTAAATCTTTTTCCAGATATCCGATCGCGTCATATACCGGAACGGTGCCAATCATGGCCGGGGAGGTTTCAATGAGCTTCTGGCGGAACTCCCGTGTCTTCCCGTAGTTACTCAAATCCATAATTGCTTCTGCGCCGAACTTTTCCGCCAACCGGACCTTTTCCATCTCGGAATGGTAGTCGATACAATCGCCGGAAACACCCAGGTTAACATTGATTTTTGTCCGCAGTCCGCCGCCGATTCCATAAGGATGCAGCGATTTGTGGCGGGTATTTGCCGGGATGGCAACCTGGCCTGACGCCACAAGCGCCATCAGTTCAGGCTCTGCCAGTTCTTCCTCCTTGGCAACCTGGGCCAATTCTTTGGTTACGATGCCGCTCCGGGCAGCCTCCATCTGTGTCATATCATTCATTTTACAGAACCTCCTTTGGTAATCCATTTCGATAAAGGTCATAAAAATGGTTGGTCGGGCCGCAGCCTTTCCCTAGGGGCAGTGAATGCCGAATTGCCGTGGTAACATAGTTCTTCGCTCTTCGGACCGCTTCCTCCAAATCAAAGCCCAAAGCAAGGTTGGAAGCGATTGCAGAGGAATAGGTACATCCTGTACCATGCGTGTTTTTGGTATCAATTCGCTCCGCGCTGAAACGGTAAAACTTTGCTCCGTCAAAGAGAATATCCACAGCATCTCCTACCGCATGGCCGCCCTTCACCAGCACATTTTTGGCTCCCAGCTCGGTAATCTTCCTTGCAGCGTGTTCCATATCGGCAGTTGAGTGGATGGATATTCCAGCTATCTTTTCCGCTTCCGGTATGTTCGGAGTAAGCAGGTCGGCAAGCGGAAGAATCTCCCGGATTAAAGTATCCATGGCATCAGGCTGCATCAGGGGGCAGCCGTTTTTTGCCACCATAACCGGGTCGATTACAACATTTTTGGGTTTGTATTCCTTGAGCTTACGCGCAACTGCCAGCATGCAGGTGGATTGCGACAACATACCGATTTTAACGGCATCTGTTCCAATGTCCTCAAAAACGGCATCAATTTGTTTTTCAATTATTTCAGGCGCAATGTCCTGCACGTCAATCACACGGAATGTATTTTCCGCGACCACAGAAACAATCACGCTCATACCGTAGACTCCGTGTGCGGCAAAGGCTTTTAGGTCGGCCTGAATGCCCGCCCCGCCGCTGCAATCGGACCCGGCAATGGATAACACTTTTTTCATGTTTCTCACCTTTCTTCCAAATAACAAAAAAGACGCTCGCTGAACCCGGCAAGCATCTTTTTCCTCTAGTTTTGCTTCCCTACACCAGTGTTAGCTGACAGGTTCTAAGGGTCAGGTTTTACCTTCTCAACTCATATGAGTCCCCCCGCAACATATTCAGTTTCATAACAAAAAAGTGCTTTCTTCGGATAAAGAAAGCACTTCCTCACGATTTGTGATAATGGATTGCTTCCCTACGCCAGTGTTAACTGACAGGTTCTAAGGGTCAGGTTTTACCTTCTCAACTCACAAGAGTTCCCCCGCAAATTATTTCATTAGAAATACCGTATCATTTAATTAACATTCTGTCAATATCGAAAACCGTTTTTTTGAACAATACCATATGTCCTGGACCGGTTCATCCGGTAAAATAGAACCATGCTGGCCCGAAAGACATAAAAGGGCCAAACGTGTAATGGAAAGCTCATCCCTTACCTGCAGACCTTTTATCGGCCTACTATGCAGTTTCCTATTATAAAAGGCGCTACCGGTCCCACCGGGCCGACAGGACCCACGGGCGCTACCGGTCCCACCGGGCCGACAGGACCCACGGGCGCTACCGGTCCCACCGGGCCGACAGGACCCACGGGCGCTACCGGTCCCAC